>NZ_JBICZD010000005.1:502588-736521 GCF_043201555.1 Streptomyces sp. NPDC048288 | reverse complement strand
CTGCTGGCAGCACCAGCCATGCCCGCCAGACCCGGCAGCACAACATTCACAGCAGCAGCCGTCACAGCAGCAACCACCAAGCCGAAACCCACACCCCCTTCCCGGCTGACTCGCCAAAACTGCGCAAGGCACGCGGGCCCCAGCGGCTCGCCGTGGAGTTCCGCGGACAGATCCAGAGTCAAAGAGCGCCATCACAGCAGGTCGGCCCACCGCAGGCGGTACCGGGCACGGGCGGCCCAGGCCAGTTTGTAAAGGTCGTCCGTGTGTGAGAGGTGCTCCAGGGCGGAGTTTCAGAACGACGTTGCGTGAACATTCGCACTCCTGAAGGCGCTGGTGCGAGATCACTCCCCGGCGTCGGATTGCACTTGAGCCTGTGGGTCTGCGGCAGGTTCCGTGGTTTCCGATGAAGGCAGTGCGGCCTTGGCCCGTACCATGTCCGCCCGAGCGTAGGTGAGGTATGCCACCGCCTTGATGACTGCAGCGGCGCCGGCTGCGACAGCCGAAGTAAGTCCAGCAACGGCCGCGATCATTTGCGCGGTCTCGGATGGGGAGAAGCCGAGAGGATGGGGCTCCCGAAACAGCGGCGAAGCGGCAAAGTAAGCGATTGCATAGCCAAGTAGCGCCACCACAAGCAGCAGCCTTATCTCGCTGCGCTGCCGTGCACGTTCGTTGCTGTACGCGTCCCCGGAGAGCCGTTTCTTACCTGGTGACGCAGGGCCGGCCCGTAGATTTCCTACGACGAGACCAGCAGCGCTCATCACAGCAACGGTGCCTGCCGCAACCGCCGACAGCACCCACAAGCGGTCAAAACCGAAGACCATTGCGACGAGCGCGAAAATGCACAGTGTGAGCAGCGCAGCGATCAGCTGGGCGGCCCAGCTGAATAGCAGCGGCTTCTCGTCCGGGGTGGCGCTGCGGTTGGGGCGTACCCCGCCCTCGCGGATGCCGCCTATGAGCCGCATCGGACTACCCACGGCGCCGCCGGACAGCAGCACAAGCAGCTTGAAGTGGTCGCCGTGGTTGAGCGGTACGCGCGGGATGCGCAGGGTGTCGCCGTCGTAGCCGAAGCTGCGGGCGTCGGTGAAGTGGGCCAACAGGTGGATGGTGTCGTCCGGCTGGATGACCGAGACACCGCGGATGGAGCGCTCGGTGAACACCGCGGTCAGGCCGTGGGCTTCGGGGCCGGTGTAGTCGTCGCGGTCGATGCTCTGGAAGCCGTCGTTCTCGATGCGGAGCAGGACGAGGGTGGTGTCGGGCATCTCGGGCGCCTCGCCGAACAGGCCCAGTCGTAGGTTGGCTCTGCCGAACCGTGCGTCGTCGCCGAGCGAGGTGTCCATCTGGATGCGGTAGCCGATCCGCTTGCGGCGCGGCACCCGGCGCTCGTACCAGACCATGACGGCCAAGACGAGGACGCCGACGACCACGGTCGTCGCAGCCACGATGTGCTTCACCCTCAAAGACTCCGATCGTGCCCCGACTCGCGCTCCTCATTCGGAGGCTGGCATCCATCAGTCTGGATCAGGCTGCCTTCGTTTCTCCAGGCCTCGCGGATGTCTGTCGTATCCGCCTCACCATGCCCAGGGATGCGGACCAGGTGGGCTTGCAAGGTGCCGGTGGTGGCCTTGGCGTGGAAGGCCCAGGCCAGAGCAGCGGCGGCCTGCAGAAAGTGCGCGGCCAGCCCCCTTTGTTGTTTGGTCTGTCCCAGCACTCACAAGGCGTTCCCCTCGCCGACGCAGTCGCCGAGTTCCTTAAGCTCGATCTTTAACGTTGTGGGTCGAATGCGGCCACGAACTTGATCACACGTGGTGGTGACTCCCGTACGTGCAGGCGGCCTTCGGTTGATCATGTGCTCCGACCAAGGACACACATGCTCAACACGAAGGCCGTGGGATGAGTCTGTTGCACAACGCTGCTCCGGCGGAGCCGTTCGCTGAACTGTCCGGCTTCCGGGGCGAGTTCTACTTGTGTCTGACCTCGCGTGCGGATGCCCTGTTCGCGTTGGCGGATGCGGTGTTGCGTGCGGACGGCCCGGTCAGGCCGCTGGTCGAGTTGTCGCTGGTGGGCGAGCATCGCCGTGGGCACGGCAGCCTGTACTCCGCTCTGGCTTCGGGTCGGATGGACGTGTCCCGGTTGCGGCGGGCCGTGACCGGGGTTCCTTGGTCGCGGGCGGCCGACGGCCCGCTGGCGCTGGCCGCCGACATCACCAGCTGGCTGCGGCCGGACGCGCATACCTCGCCTGAGCGGATCTTGTGTCACACCTACGGTCGTGGCAAAGACCAGCACATTCCCGTTCCGGACTCGCCGAACTCGGTGATCTGCGCACTGGAGACGGGCCGCAGCTCCTGGACCGCACCGCTGGACACGCTGCTGCCGGCTCCGGGCGACGACGGCGCCACGGTAACCGCGCGTCAGGTGCCCGAGCTCATCGAGCGGCTCATCAAGGCCGGACCATGGCGTCCGGGCGACCTGGACGTCCTCATCGTGGTCGACGCCGACTACGACACCCCTCGCCTGGCCTTCCTCCTCAAGGACCTGCCGTTGCAGGTGCCCAGACGGATACGCTCGGACCGCGTTCTGCGCCGGGCCGCCCTGCGGCGCGAGCCAGAACGGACCGGTCGTCTGCCCGCTGGTGGGTCCAACTCCGCTCAACTGCAGGTCGGTCAGGGGAGGAATCGGCGAACGGCGTTCACCAGGGCGTCGACGTCCTCCAGTGTCGTCGCGAAGGAGGTGACGAAGCGGACGACTCCCTGTTCCCAGCGGTCGTGGTAGAAGGCGTAGCCCTCGGACAGGAGTGCTTCGATGACGTGCTGGGGCAGGTGGCAGAAGACGATGTTGGCCTCGGCGATGCCGGGGAGGTGGACGCCCGGCAGGGCTTTGAGGCCTTCTTGGAGGCGCGCGGCCATGGCATTGGCGTGGGTGGCGTTGCGCAGCCACAGGCCGTCGGCGAGGTAGGCCTCGAGTTGGGCGGCGTGGAAGCGCATCTTGGAGGCGAGCTGGCCGGCGCGCTTGGCGCGGAAGGACAGTTCGGGGGTCAGGGAGCGGTCGAAGACAACGACGGCGTCGGTCGTCATCGTGCCGTTCTTGGTGGCCCCGAAGGACAGCAGGTCGACGCCGGCCTGCCAGGTCATCTCGGCAGGGGTGCAGCCGAGAGCGGCGACGGCACCGGCGAAGCGGGCACCGTCCATATGCAGGCGCAGGCCCGCCGACTTGGTGATGGACCCGAGGGTGTGGAGTTCGTCGAGGGTGTAGACGGCACCGGTCTCGGTGGCCTGGGTGATGCTCACCACGGACGGCTCGACGCTGTGGACGTCGCCCCGCTTGTGCCGGGCGGCTGCCCGCAGTGCGTCGGGGTCGATTTTGGCGTTGTCGCCGGGCAGCGGGACGAGCTTGGCGCCCGCGGTGTAGAACTCGGGAGCGCCGCACTCGTCGTGGTTGATGTGGCTGTCGCGGTGACACAGCACGCTGCCCCAGGGCGGGGTCAGGGCGGCCAGGCTCAGGGCGTTGGCCGCGGAGCCGGTGGAGACGGGCAGCACGTCGACGTCGCGTTCGAATATCTCGCGCAGGCGGCGCCGGACGCGGGCGGTGATGCTGTCCGCGCCGTAGGGCGCGGCCGGTCCGGCGGCGGCCCGGGCGACCGCTTCGATGATCTCGGGGGACGCTCCGGCGACGTTGTCGCTGGTGAAGGCGTGGGCGTAGGGAGTGGTCGTAGTCATGGGGCAGTCTGACTCTCAGTTGCTTGTGGTGGTCTTCGAAGGACGATGAGCGAGGCGATGACGACGGTGACGTCCGCCGGTTCACTCTCCGTGCGGTAGATCGGTGGGGCGTCGCCTGCGAAAGCGAGCAGGTCGCCCGCCGTCAGCTTGAGCGGGGCGCCGGTGGGTGCGGCGGTGAGCCGGCCGGTGGCGACGAGCAGGTGCTCCGCAGTGCCGGTCGCGTGGGGCGCGCCCGGCAGCTCGGTGTGGGCGAGCGTCCGCAGCCGCCGGATCTCCGGGCTGTGACCGCTGCTGATCCCGTACAGCGGTTCCCGGCCGACCTCGTCCTGGGCCAGGTCGGTGCCTGCAACAAACACGGGGCCGGGGTCGGTGTCGCGGGTCAGCAGGCCGGTGAGCGGGATCCTGAGCGCGTCGGGCGGATCGATCATCGGGTTGCCCTTGGCGGCCTCCAGCTGCGACAGCGTCGCCTTACTCGGGCCGGCGCGGTACGCCAGCTCGGAGCCGTCCATCCCGCGCTGCTCGCGGCGGCAGTGCTGCTCGTCGACCGCGCGGGCGGCGGGGTCATCAGCGGGGTACGTGAGCGGCGGCGTACGACACCTTGATACGGCCCCGCTTGACCTTCAGCGCAGGCAAGACGAGATCGTGCAGGTCTGCGAGGCTGCCTACGTGGGTGCCGCCACAGGGTGCGGAATGCAGGGAGCCCAGAGACACCACGCGCATTCCCGCACTGTCCACCTCCGCTGTCACCGGCAGGTTCTCAGCGATGGCCGCCGCGACCGCCTTGCGCAGTTCGGCAAGGACCTCCTCGCGTCCCTCGGGCTCGGCCAGCCGGGGGTCCGGCCGCGGCGCGGTGAACTCAATGCGGGCCTGGCCGGGGAAGTGGTTGTTCCCGGCCAGTTCCCACCCCTGGGCGCGGCCGGCGGCCTCGACCAGGTGCCCGGCGGTATGCAGGGCTGCGTGCGTCAGCCGCGTCTCCATGTCGATGCGGGCCCGCACGGGCTGACCGGCAGTGAACTCCGGCCACGCGGCGTCCCCGGATGCGGGGACGGCCACGATGAGCCCCGGCTGCTCGTCACGGACGGGGACGATCTCGACATCCTCCAGCCATCCGCGGTCGGCGGGCTGGCCGCCGCCCTGGGGGTGGAAGAGGCAGTTCTCCACGGCGGCCCAGGGGCGCCCATCGTGCTGGCCCACGGCGATGACCCGTGTGTCGGCCTGCCCCGCGTATGTGTCTTCGAGGTAGGTCTTGACCTGCATCACACTCTCCATACGACTAATCGATACGTTTACTAAAACGAACACCCATTTTGCCCAATTTGCACGATCCGGCCCGCCGCCGACCAGCGCGGTGACATGGCGTGAGCTGCCAGGACGGCGAAATGGAAAGGGGTCTCACCGACCCCGGCTCGCTCCGGTCGCCGAGGCGGCCGCGGAATCGACCGCCCTGCTCCGTGGGCCTGCCCACGCCAAGCGCGTCACGCACACAGCAGCACCACTCCGGCACCACGGCGATGAGGGCTCGACGGCCGCAGGAACGGATTCCGCCGGCCCGGAGCGCGCATCATCGGGCGGAAGCGCGTGGGCCGGACCCAGGGTCGGACTCTTCATGCCGTCCATGCTTCACGCGCTGAGTCGTTAGCACAAGCGACGATTGGTAAGCCGACGTTAGTGATGCTTACGATGGAGGCATGGTGCGAGAACTGGACGTCAACCGGCTGCGGGTCATGGTGGAGGTGGCGCACGCCAAGTCGATTGCCGAGGCGGCACGCACGCTCGCCTTCACGCCTTCGGCGCTCTCACAGCAGATCGCCAAGCTGGAGGCGGAGCTCGGTACCCGGTTGCTGGAACGCCGCCCGGGCGGCATCACCCTGACTCCGGTCGGCGTGGTCCTGGTGGAGCACGCCGAACGCGTGATCGGCGAGCTCCGGCAAACGCGCTCCGCAGTCGACGCCGCAATGGGAGCCCAGCCACAGCGCCTGGCCCTGGGCTCCTTCGCCACCGCAGCACAAACGCTGGTGCCAACCGCACTCGCAGAACTCCAACGCCGCTACCCGCGGGCCGAATTGTCACTCGTCGACATCGAACCGCCGGACGGCTACGGCCTGGTGACGTCAGGCGACCTCGATGTGCTGATCACCCACCGCTACCCCGGCGTGACGGCGACACCGCACCCGGGGCTGGACCGGGAGAAGCTGCTCAACGACCCGCTTCGGCTGGTGATTCCAGCCGGCCACCGGCTCGCCCGAGAAACGGAACCCCAGGGCATCGACCCCACTCAGCTCACGAGCGAAACGTGGATTTCAGGCGCACCCGGGATCCCGAACAGAATCTGCCTGGAAGCCCTGGCCCGCCAGGCCGGAATCGAGCCTCACATCGCCTATGAGTCCGCCGACTACCACGTCATTCTGGCGCTGATCGGCGCAGGACTGGGAATCGCTCTTGTCCCCGAGAGCGTGCTGGCCGACGTTGACCGCCGCCAGGTCGCGGTCCACAACCTGCGAGGGCATGCCCCTGCACGCGAGATCAGCCTTGTCTACCGTCGCAGGCCGACCGCACTCGCCGGGGAGCTGACCGCGTTCCTGCACACTGCCGCGAGCACCGTCAGCCACAGAGGCCGGCCCGCACTGCCGTAAACCGGCGCAGCTGTCCGAGGCCGCCGATCAGTGGGCCCACGCCGATCGCGATCGCGACCTCCTCTACCGGGGCAGTCGACTCGCCATCGCCCAGGACTGGGCCGACCGCCACCCGTGGACAGCAGGATCGCTGGTGAGGGACTTCCCGGATGCCTCCCAGAAGCGGGAAGTCGACGAACAGCGCCGCGAAAAACGCCGCGTACGACGGCTCCGCCTCGCCGTCATCGCCCTTTCCACACTGCTTGCCATCACGATGACTGCCTCCTACCTCGCCATCACCATGCGGGAACGCACTATCGAAAAACAAACCGAGGCGAAAGCGAGGAAACTCGAGGTGGAAATCGCCTCGGAAATGGCAAATGCAGACGTCTGGTGCTCGGCAAGCGGCGATTGCGCGGTGATCGGAGGCCCTCCCGACCAGAGCGATGTGCAATTGCCAGAGGACCACTGAACTCCCACCGCCATAAACTCCCGGCTCGACACGAGCCGGTCCGGCTGTCAGTTGCCGTCGGCGATACCGATCGCCAGTATCCGGTCGGCGTCGGCCGCGGCGGGAACAGCGCAAAGCAGCGCTTGCTGGATGGCGTGCGCGGCGTTGACGAAGGCCTCGGCGCGCTCGCCGGTGCTGACGGCTTCCCGGTATCCGGTGAGCTGCGCCAGTCGGTGAGGGTTCGTTCCGTAGTCGGTGTCGGGGTAGAGCGGGTCGAAGGAGGAGAGGAGGTCCCCGTTTTCGGCGTAGGCGATCCAGGACGATCCCGACTCGCTCTCGCGTAGGGACAGGGCCGCCGTGCCATGGGAGATCGCGGCAAGGATCTCATCGGCAGCCAGGTAGGTGCTCTCCGGCTCGATGACGAAGGACCAGCCACCGTACGTGCCGGCGCGCAGCAGCGTGCTGCCTGCTGCGAGAAGTCCGGCCTCCTCGAGAGCGTCGGCATCCAGGTCGGGCAGGTCGTCCTCGGTGAGGTCTTCGCCGAGCATCGTGATGGTCTCGGCTTCGGCCCGGCTCAGGGCGATCGGCTGGGCGGGGGCGCCGGCCGCGCGGGTGAGGAGCTCGACGGGGGAAACATCCTTGGCGAAGATCGTGCAGTACCCGAACTGGTACAGCCGCATGTTCGGGAGGGTCTCGGTGCTCATCATGGCCTCGGCGAAGGGTCCGTGGGCTGCTTGCCGGCTGCCCGGCCACAAGGGCCGGGCAGCAGTGGTTGTGTGCGGCAGATACTGCTTGCTCCCGGCGTCGACCCAGTATGCGTCTCCGCCCAGCAGACGCCACCGCTTGGTCTCGCGTCCCAGCTCGCCACCGACACCCTCGTTCCGGCCCTTGGGCATACTGGCGCGGGCACACACCGCTTTCGCAGGGGGCATCTTGCCCTCGTTGAGACCGGGCCAGGTCAGTGACAGGTACTGCTTGCCTCCGATGGCCTGGGAGACCACCCAGCACTGCTGACAGGTCCTGCCCAAGGCGACGCCATACCGGGCGCCGCACACCTTGCACTCGGCAAACCGCAACTCATCGCACTGCGCCGGCTCGGGGGTGCCCGCGCCCACCGTGCCGGTCGTCGTCTTGGACGTCAGGTTGTCGTCCAGGTCGTAGCCGTACCCCGTGGAGGCGATCGTCGTGGCGCCGTCGGGTGTGGTGGCGGTGTCGCTCTTGAGGCGGCCGAAGTCGTCGTAGGCGTAGGTGCGTTTGGCTGTGGCGGTGTAGGACGTGGCGCCGTCGGGCTTGGTGGCGTACTGCTCCAGACGCGGGCGTCCCGTCTTCCCTCATGCAGATTTCGCCGAATTCGCCCCCTGCTTCCCTCGGACGGTAGCCGAAGGAACCAGGAAGGGCCGTGAGATCTGCGACCGGCTGCCGGGGCGGACAGCCCGAGTAGCCCTGCCCTGGCAGATGCGGTCGAGCAGGGTGTGGTGACAGGCAGGCAGGTCGCCGTCGGGAACGGGAGCTGGCCTGCCTGTGAGTGGGTGCGGCAGCGAGGTGAAGCAAACGATCACGGCTTCAGCGCCACGGCTCCCAGCTGGGGCACGACCGTGGGCACTTCGCCGGGCTCCGGCCGCCACAGCGAGCAGGACACGAGCCCGGGCTCCAGGAACGTGAGCCCGTCGAAATACTGGGCGACTTCCTCGCCGCTGCGGGCGGTGACCGGCGGTTTGGCGTTGGCGTTCCAGAAATCCATCGCCTCAAGCTGGAGGTCGCCGCCGAGTTCGGGCTCCGTGGTGGGATGGGTCAGTACGAGGAAGCTGCCGGGGGACAGTGCCTCCACGAGCCGACGGGCGATGCCCCGCGCCTCGTCAGCGTCAAGGATGAAGTTGAGGATGCCGAGCAGCATGAGTGCGGTGGGCTTGGTGAAGTCGAGTGTCCGTCCGGCGATGCGCAGAATGGTGTCCGGGTCGTGCACATCGGCGTCGATGTAGTCGGTTGCGCCTTCCGGGGTACTGGTCAGCAGGGCGCGGGCGTGCGCGAGCACGATGGGGTCGTTGTCGACGTACACGATCTGCGACTCGGGGGCGATCCGCTGGGCGATCTCGTGAGTGTTCTCCAGGGCCGGCAGGCCGGTGCCGATGTCGAGGAACTGACGGATGCCGTGCTCCTCTGCCAGGCAGCGCACGGCGCGGCCGAGGAACTCCCGGTCGGCTCGCGCGATGTCGCGGATGACGGGGATCATTCCGGCAACGTGATCGCCCACCTGCTGGTCGACCTGGTAGTTGTCCTTGCCTCCCTGCCAGTAGTTCCACACGCGAGCGTTGTGCGCCGTCCCCGTATCAAGTCGCTGCACTGCGGCGTTGGCACTCTGGTTCTCGCTCACGTCTTCCTCTCCTCGCACGCCCAAAGACCGCATGAAATCAGGCACTTGCGGTCACTGCTGCACTACGGCACATCGGTGGGCGTCATTCTGCCGCACACCGCCGTCGTCGCGTCCCGGAAAGACGGCAGACCCGATCCGCTGATGACCCACATGCTCAAGGCCCTCGCCAACGCTCCGCGGCCCAGGCCCGCGCGCCAGGCCGGCGGCGGGATCGCGAGCACCGGAAGGACCCCTTGTGACCCAGCACGACTCGGTCCGCGCGATGGTGTTCTCTGCTGAGTCGCGGGGGACGGCCGTCGCCAAGATCATGACGGAGGGCCATGGCTGTGCTTGGTGGCCTTGGTCCGGGAAGCAGGACCTGAAAAACCCCATTCCCACTGGTCAGAGGCACTCTTCAGTCAGCCCGTCACCGACCGGACAGCCCAATTCATGAAAGCGCCAGGCTAAGTGCCCGCTTCTGAAGTCACTGAAGTGATCTCTTCGCGGGCCTGGCCCGGTGGGGTGGCCGATGGTGACGGCCGGTCGGCGGTCCGGTACTGCCCGGCTTGTGGTGAACGGCTGCGGCTGGACGCCGGCCCACGGGCACGGTTTTGCTGGGCGGTCTGTAGCTCCAGGCAGTGGCACCACGTCCGTCGGGTGCGGGCCAGGGTGACGGCCTTGAGGAAGGCGTACGACGCTGCGGGGTGTCCATCGTGTGGGACGCGGTGGACGCCCGGGGTGGAGCATCCGGCGGGCACCGGTAGTTCTTTGACTGCTCGGCCACCGTGTGGTCGCGGGTGGGCACCAAAGTGCCGTCCACGATCAGCACAGCCCCTTTCCGGAACCGCCTGTAGGGCCTGTTGCGACCATGAGTACTGGGGCTGTACTGCCTCATGGCGTCGGTAGTGCTCCTGTTGCCCGTAGGACTTCAGCGGTGGCGAGGTGAGCTCCGCCATCCGCCCACTCCAGCGGAGTCCTGCCTGTGCCATGGTCTTCGCGGAGGTTGGGATCGGCTCCATACGCCAACAGCCGGCGGACCGTTTCCGTGTGTCCCCAGCACGAGGCTGCGCACAGTGGTGTGCCCTCCGAGCCCGGACCGGCGCTTTCCGTGTCGGGGGAAGCGCCCGCTTCCAACAGTAGGCGGGCTATTTCGGCTTCGCCCTGCACGGATGCCAGATACAGGGGTGTCGTGCCGCCGCTCTTCCCTCTTTCCGGACATGCTCCACGGCGCAAAAGGGCCTTCACGGTCCTGGCGTCACCTGTCTGGACGGCCTCGAAGAGGCTGCGGGAGAGCTTCTTCTGGCGGCGCTGCTTCATAGCCGGCGAGGCTAGCGATCATGGACGCGCCGGTGCCACTCATATCCACTCATTAATCACCGCGATCAGCACCGTGGCCTGGTAGCGGCTTGCGCTGCTCCCAGCCGTCCGCCCAGAGGCTGAAACGGGCCTGCTGCTGCGGGAACTCCGCCGCCGCGTCCGCGTCGAACCCGACCCCGAGACCGGGCTCCTCGGACAGGTGGAAGTACCCGTCCACGACCTCCGGCGCGCCCTTGACGACCTTCTTGATCTCGGCGTCCGCGAAGTCGTTGAAGTGCTCCAGGATCTTGAAGTTCGGGGAGGTGAACCCGACCTGGAGGGAGGCGGCGGTCAGCTTCCTGGTCTCCCAGATACCGCCGATACGGCCGACGTCCGGGTGACGGCTTCACTTCCCCGCGGTTGGACTGGCGTTTCGCACGGCAGGGTGCGCCGGCGTGCAGGTGAGCCTGAAGTCCCGGAAGCAGGCGGTGAACTCCGCGTCGACGAGGTCGATCGCGTGGATGCCGGCCATGGCGCCGGTGAACCGGAGCCTCGTACCGTGGTCGTCGGAGAGTTTGCCGAAGTCCAGTGGCGCTCCCACCGGCGTACGCACTCCGTGCCGCAGGTACCAGAACTGGGCCTTGGCCTCTTCGACCGTCACACCCAGCGTCACCGGTGCGTCGGCGGCGATGTCCACCACGGCGACCTGGCGGGTGTCCGTGTCGTCGCGTTCCACCAGTCGCAGCACGCGCCGGCCGCCGTCCTGCCATTGCTGCCCGCGCTGTTCCTCACCGTCCTTCTCGGCCCAGGTGAGATCGAGGGTCAGGTACGCCTGCGCGTCGTACCGCAGGACCAGGCCGGCGGCCTGTGTGAAGGTGCTCGGCCGGGCTTCGACGGTGACCTCGGCCTCGGCCCGGTGCTCGGTGATGCGCTGGGCCAGCAGGCTGTACGCCCAGCGTGACTCGGGACCTTGCCGGCCGCGCAGCCGGATCCAGCCGGGCCGGGCGGTGGTGTCGGCCCAGGAGGGATCGGGGGCAGCGCGCAGGGTGCTCCAGGGCCAGCCCAGTCCCTCGCGTACCTGCGCTGTCGGTGCCTGTGCTCGCGTCGGCACGGCGACCTCGACCGCAGGATGGTGTCCCCCCTGGGCCAGCCTGGGCCAGCCCTCCTCGTCCCAGGTCACGGACTGGATCGCGGTCTCCCGGCCGAGAGTGCAGCGTGGGCCGGAAGGGGTGTGGAGCGGACGGGCGGTGAGATGGCTCAGGACCCAGTCGCCCTCGGCGGTCCGGACCAGTTCTCCGTGACCGGCTTTCTGCAGGGGCAGCGAGGGGTCGTCGCGCGAGGTGAGCAGCGGGCGGTCGTCGAGTTCGTACGGGCCGGTGAGCGTGCGGCCGCGTGCCACCCGCACTCCGTGCTCGAACCCGGTCCCGCCCTCCGCGAGGAGGAGGAAGTACCAGCCGTCGTGGTGCAGGAGCTTGGGTCCCTCGATGAGCCGGTCGTGCTGCAGGAGAAGGTGCGTGCCTCCGGTCGGTCTCAGCGTGTGCCGGTCCAGTTCCGTCAGGACGATACCCGCGAAACGTCTGCCGCCGGGGCGGTGGTCGTTCTGCAGGTTGAGCAGCCACAGCCGGCCCTCGTGGTGGAAGAGCGCGGGGTCGAAGCCGTGGCTCGCGATCCGGCGCGCGGGTGTCCACCTGCCCGTCACATCGGTTGCCGTGCTGACGTAGGTGTCCGTGTCGAAGTAGGGCGTACCCACCGAGCGGACGATCGCGTACACCACCCAGAATCGCTCGCCGTCCCAGCTCAGCGAAGGGGCCCAGATGCCGCCCGAGTCGGGGATCCCGGCCAGCGAGTCGCCGGGGGCTGCGCCGCGGACATGACCCGCGTACTCCCAGTGGGCAAGGTCGACGGAGCTGTGGATGGGGATGGTCGGGAACCACTCGAAGGAACTGGTCGCCACGTAGTAGCGGTCCCCCACCCTGGCCAGGGACGGGTCGGGGGCGAAACCCCGGATCACCGGGTTGCGGAGCAGGGTCATTTCAGCGCGCCCAGGGTGACGCCCGTGCGCCAGTAGCGGCGCATCGCCACCATCATGATCGCCATCGGGACGATGGAGAGCAGGGCGCCGGTCAGGACCAGGCTGGTCAGGTCGACGCCGGATTCCAGGCGCTTGCCGGACCAGTTGTACAGGCCCAGGTTGAGGGTCCAGTTCTGCTCGCCGCGCAGGACGGTGAGGGGGAGGAAGAAGGCGTTCCAGGTGTTGACGAAGGCCAGCAGGAAGACCGTCGCACCGCCCGTCGTCATCATGCGCAGGACGATCGAGAAGAAGATGCGCAGCTCGCCGGCGCCGTCGATGCGGGCCGCTTCGAGGAGTTCGTACGGGACCGTCGCCTCGGTGTACACCTTCGCCAGGTAGACGCTGAACGGGTTGATCAGGCAGGGGATCAGCATCGCCCAGGGGGTGTCCACCAGGCCGATCTTCGAGAAGAGCAGGTACAGCGGAAGGGTGAGCAGGGCGATCGGGACCAGGAACGACGCGACCACGCACGCGAACACCAGGTTGCGGCCCGGGAACTGGAACCGCGCGAGGCCGTAGCCCGTCGCGAGGGCCAGGAGGGTGCCGCCGAGGGAACCGACGCCCGCGTAGAGCAGCGAGTTGGCGGTCCAGCGCAGGAAGATGCCGTTCTCGTAGGTGAACAGCTGGTGCAGGTTGGCCCACAGGTGCCAGCCGGAGAACCACAGGCCGTTGGACTGGTACAGGCTCGTGCGGTCCTTGGTGGAGGCGACGATCAGCCACCACACCGGGAACAGGCTGTACACGCTGGCCAGGGACAGGCCCACGAGGAGGAAGCGCTGGCCGCCCCGTGAACGGGACACCGGATCAGGCCGGGTGAGGCGCCGCACGTGAACCACCTCAGGGGTCTCTTCGGTCAGGGTCATCAGTCGGCCTCCTTCGCGGTCAGCCGGTAGAAGAGGAAGGAGGCGAGGCCCAGGATCAGGGCGAGCAGGACGGACAGGGCCGCGGCGTAGTGGTAGTTGCCGGCGTTGAACGCCTGGTTATAGATGATCATGATGGGGGTGAAGCTGTCGTCCACCGTCTGGGGGGTCACGTTCCGGAACAGGGCGGGCTCGTTGAAGATCTGGAGCATCTGGATGATCGACAGCATGCCGGTGAGCACCAGTGCCCCGCGGACGTAGGGGATCTTGATACTGAGCGCGATCCGCCGTTCGGAGGCCCCGTCGAGGCGGGCGGCCTCGAACAGCTCGCGCGGGACGCCCTGGAGCGCGGAGTAGATGATCACCATGTTGTAGCCGACTCCGTGCCAGGTGAGCAGGTTGCCGATCGAGGGCCACACCATGGACGGGGCGAAGAAGTTCCAGTCGAAGCCGAAGACCTTGCCCAGCGGGGTCAGCGGGCCGACGTCCGGGCTGTACAGGTTGATCCAGACGAGGGCGGCGACAACTCCGGGGATCATGTACGGCACCAGCAGCAGGATGCGGAAGCGGCTTGCCGCCTTCGAGGCGAGCACGTCCAGGAACAGGGCCAGGGCCAGGCTGATCAGCAGCATCAGCGGGATCTGGACGCAGGCGAACAGCACCACCCGCAGGACCGATCCCATGAACGCCGAGTCGGTCAGGCCCTGCCGGTAGTTGTCCAGTCCCGAGAAGGTGTCGGTGGTGCCGCCGAGGCCGAGTCCGGAGGACTGCGACCGGTAGAGCGACTGGTAGACCGCGTATCCGATCGGGAGCAGGTAGAGGAAGACGAAGCCGAGCTGGAAGGGCACCGTGAACGCGGCACCCTTCCAGCGCAGTGAGCGAATCATCAGTGGTGGTCCTTGTCCGTGGCCGCTAGCCCTCGACGCTGATGCCGCGGGACTTGAGGTCGTTGACCGTCCACTCCTGCATGTGCGCGAGCAGATCGGTGACCGTCTCCTGCTTGCCGACCACCTTGCCCCAGCCCGCCTGCAGCTCGGTGAACATCGCCGTCCAGTCCGGGCCGAAGGCCCAGTCGGTGGTGACCGTGTTCAGGCTGTCGGTCACGGTCTTCTGAGCCGACTGGTAGTTCTTGCCGAGGAGCTTCTCGGAGATCGCCCCGGCGACGTAGGACTGGCTGTCCGCGAGGGCGGGCATCACGCCGTTGCCGGTGGTGGGGTCGGCCATGGTCTTGACCGCGCCGGTGTCGGTCGACATCCACAGCGCGGCCTCGGCGGCCTGCTTGACGTTCTTGCACTGCTTGGTGACCAGGGTGACGCTGCCGGTGAGGTTGGTGCCGGCCGGGGTCTTGGCCGCCTCACCCGTGTAGGTCGGCCAGGGGGACAGCGCCCACTTGCCGAAGGACTTCGTGAAGTTGTTGACCATGCCGGCCATCTGCCAGGTGGAGATCTGCCGGGTCGCCGTGCCGCCGTTGTCGAAGTTGCGCTGCACGGCCGCGTAGTCGGCGAACGACAGCTTCGAGTTCAGGTCGTTGTCGATGATCTCCTGGATCACCTTGGCCGCCTTCAGGCTGCCCGCGTCCTGGAAGTTCACCTTCCAGGAGTTCCCGTCGATCGCGTACCAGTGGGCGCCGGCCTGCATCGCCAGCACCTCCAGGGTGCTGGGGTCCTCGCCGGCGTAGTTGGTGATCTTGATGCCGTGCTTCTTGAGGACCTTGCCAGCGGCGATGAAGTCGTCCCAGGTCGACGGGGGGTTGATGCCGTACTTCTGGAAGATGTCGGTGCGGTAGATCGTGAACTGCGGTGCCGAGCTGGTGGGGACGCCGTAGCTCTTGCCCTGCACCTGGGCGCTCGCCCAGGCGCCGGCGTTGAACTTGTCCTTGCTGGAGTCGACGTACTGGCTGATGTCGGCGAGCGCGCCCTGGGCGACCCAGCTCGTGACGTACTCGGCGGTGTTCTGCAGCAGACAGGGGGCGTTGCCCGCCTTCACGGCGTTGGCCAGCTGCTTCTGCATGGTCAGCTGGTCGGTGACCTTCGTGTACTTCAGCTGGATGTCCTTGTGCGAGGCGTTGAACGCCTTGACGACCGTCTCCTGGCCGTTGGCCCATCCCCAGAAGGGCAGGGTGACCGGACCGGAGGACTTGGTGTCGTTGCCGGAGCCCGACGTGCCACAGGCGGTGAGCAGACCCGTCAGCGCGAGGCCGGCGACGGTGAGGTGCAGGACTCTTCCACGAGGGGTGGTGGACTTCATTGGCCTTGATCCTTTGGGCTGGAGTGCGCGAGCGGAGAAGGGAGAAAGGGCCGGAGGCCGAAACGACGGGCCTCGCATCTCGGCCGCGGTCACGGAGACCGCCTCAGCAGAAGCCGTAGAAAACGATTGCTGCGGACGTTACGGGCGCCCGGGCCCATTATCAAGAGGTGGGGTCCGAAATGTTGCGACGACTTGTCCGTCTGGTTATCGCGGCAGGCTGCAGGTGAACCGCAGGCTTGCATGCCCCGTTGCAGGTCAGAACACGAAGGCGACTCGGAGACGGGCAGGAGGACCTCAGGGCGGACCAGGAGCGAATTGCCGTGCCCGGCGGCTCGGCCGCACCGAGGTGCCACCCTGTCGGGGCGCTGGCGCCGTTCGGCCCGAGGAGCTCATCGCTTCCACACGCAAACGGTTTCCCCTGAGAGCGCCGTCCTCCGTGAGGACTGCTGCGTTCAGTCCCTCGGCCGGGGCGGAGCGGTGGTGGACCAGTCGATTCTGCGCACGGACTGCCGGATGACCAGCTGGGCTCCGAGCATCACGCGGTCGTCCCCGGTGCGGACGTTCTCACGTTCCAGGGCAAGGCGTACGGCGGTGCGGCCGAGTTCCTCGTAGGGCACCCGGACCGTGGTCAGTGACGGAGTCAGGTCGGCGGCGAAGGGCACGTCGTCGAAGCCCACGACCGACACGTCACCCGGTACGTCGAGGCCGGCGTCGCGTATGGCGGAGATGGCGCCCAGGGCGATCATGTCCGTGGCCGCGAACACCGCCGTGAAGTCCACACCGGCACGCAGCGCGTCGCGGGTGCGGGTGTAGCCCGAGGCCCGGGTGTAGGTCCCGTCGGTGTCCAGTTCCTCGACGTGGTCGGCGCCGTGCGCGCGCAGGGCGTCCAGGTAGCCGGACCGGCGCTCCTCCGCGCTGCTCAGATCGGGCTCCCCGCCGAGGAAGAGAATCCGTCGGTGGCCGGAGGCAAGCAGATGGGAGACGGCCTGGAAGGCGCCGCCCCGGTTGTCGTAGTCGACGACAGTCGCCGGCAGGTCCTGGTCCACCGGAGCGGGGCGGCCGACCAGGACCAGGCGGGACCCGGCGGCATCCAGCGCCTTCGCGTAGCCGGACATGCGCCGGTTGTAGGCGTCGTCGGGTACCGCGCCGCCGACGAGCAGGACGGCGGCCGCGTGCTGCTGCCGCATGAGCTGTACAAGGTCGTCCTCGCGGGCCGGGTCGTCGTGCGTGGCGCACACCAGACTCAGCCGGCCACGGTCGGCGGCCTCCTGTTCCACGCCGGCCGCGACATGGGCCAGCGACGGGCCGGTGATGTCCTTGAGAACCAGGGCCACCGGACCGGCGACCTGCCCCGACAGCGCCTTGGCGTGCACGTTGATCACGTAGTGCAGCGAGTTGACAGCGGCCATGATCCGGGCGCGGGTCTCCTTGGAGACCGGATAGTTCCCGGCCAGGGCTCGGGAAACGGTCGCTACGGACACGCCGGCCTCGCGGGCGACGTCCCGGATCGTGCTCGGCCGCTCCTTGGCGGCCTGCGCGCCGTTGGCCCTGTTCCGCCTTGCGGGGGCGCCGGACCGCGTGGTCCGCGACTCGTGGTTCCCGTTGTCCGTCACGGCTCGACGTTACTGCATGCCGGGCGCCTTGCGGCAGCCGCAGAGCAGAAGCTAGCGTTGCTGTGCAGTAATCGTTTGTCACACTTGCCTCTGCTGTCTGCGTCCCCCACCACGGTCGGAGCCTCACATGCCCATCACCATGCTCCGCTGGGGGACCGATGAACTGTCGCTCCTCGTTTCGCTCGACACGGCCGGTCCCGCGCGCCTGCTCGCGCTGGACGCGTTGGCCGCCTTGCCGGATCCGGAGCGTGAGGCGGACGCGTGCGAGCGCCTGGTCCGCGGTGCGCTCCCCCTGGTCGAGATCCAGGCCGCGGGCGGCGGGCGCTGGGGCACGTCGGGAAAACGCCATGTGGACGGAGCGCTCTCCGGTGGCCTGCGCTGCATCGGCCACCAGCAGGACGAAGACGCCGCGGGTGTGCGCACCTTGCGCGTCCGGATGGTGCACGACACGACGGGCCTGGAAGTGACGGCCGTGTACCGGCTGCGTACCGGGGTGCCCGTCCTGCGGTCCGAGGCCTTGCTGGAGAACGCCGGCCGCGCCCCGGTGACCTTGGAGTACGTCTCCTCCCTCACCCTGTCCAACCTCGCCCGCCGCCTCCCGGACGGGACTCGCTGGGAGGACGGGCTGTCGCTGTGGCTGGCCGCGAACCCGTGGAGTGGTGAGTTCCGGTGGTCCCGTGCCACCCTCGCCGAGCGGGGTCTGTACGACGTCGGCATGGTGGCGTACGGGCAGACGGGCTCGAAGAACCGCATCGCCGTGACCAGCACCGGCTCCTGGTCCTCCTCCGAATACCTGCCGATGGGCTGCCTGGAGGACGGCGGGAGCGGCCGTGCGCTGCTGTGGCAGATCGAGCACAACGGTTCCTGGCACGCCGAGCTCGGCGACCGCTTCGACGACGTCTATCTCGCGCTGTCCGGCCCCACCGACCGCGAACACCAGTGGCGCCGCCGCCTGGCGCCCGGCGGGGCTTTCCGTACGGTCCCCGCAGCCGTGGCCGTCGTAGCGGACGGTGGCCTCCAGAAGGCGGTCGGCGCCCTGCTGGACCACCGGCGCACCACCCGCCGCCCGCACCGTGACCTCGAACGGCTTCCCGTCGTCTTCAACGACTTCATGAACTGCCTGATGGGCGACCCCAGCACCAAGGCGCTGCTGCCTCTGGTCGACGCGGCAGCGGCGGCGGGAGCGGAGGTGTTCTGCATCGACGCCGGCTGGTTCGACGCCGAGCCGACCCGCGCCGCGGGCCCAGGCGGAGTACCGGGCTGGTGGGACGCGGTAGGCGAGTGGCAGGAGGCGGCACCGAGGTTTCCCGGTGGGCTGGAGGAGGTGACCGGCCGGATCCGGGAGGCCGGGATGATCCCCGGACTGTGGCTGGAGCCCGAGGTCGTGGGTGTGCGGGGCGCGGTCGCGGCAGCGCTGCCCGACGGGGCGTTCTTCCGGCGGGACGGGATCCGCCTCGCGGAGTGGGGACGTCATCAGCTCGACCTGCGGCACCCGGCCGCCCGTGCGCATCTGGACGCGGTCGTGGACCGCCTGGTGAACACTTACCGCATCGGATATCTCAAGCTCGACTACAACATCGACATCGGCCCGGGCACCGACGGACCTCGGGGCGCGGACAGCCCCGGCGACGGCCTGCTCGGCCACAACCGTGCCTACCTCGACTGGCTCGACGGCGTCCTCGACCGCCATCCCGGGCTGGTCCTGGAGAGCTGCGCGGCCGGCGGCAGCCGTACCGACCACGCGATCCTCTCCCGGCTGCCCATCCACTCCGTGACCGACCAGCAGGACTTCCGCCTGATCCCCGCGATCGCCGCCGCCGCGCCGACCGCCGTCGCCCCGGAGCAGGCCGCGGTCTGGGCCTACCCGCAGGCAGAACACACCGACGCCCAGCTGAGCATGGTGCTGGTGTCCGCCATGCTCGGCCGTATCCACCTCAGCGGCCGCCCCGACCGGCTCAGCAGTGACCAGATGGCCCTGGTGTGCGAGGCTCTGGCCGTCTACAAGACCTACCGGCATCTGCTGCCCGCCGCCCGCCCGTACTGGCCGCTGGGCCTGCCGGGCTGGCGGGACGGCTGGCTCGCCCTCGCCCTGGGCGCCCCGGACGGTACAGCGCTGCTCGCCCTGTGGCGGCGGGCCGGGGCACCGCCCACGGTGACGATCCCGCTGCCCGAAGCCGGACGGCCGAGGGTGCTGTTCGAAGCGGGTGAGCCGGTCCGGCTCCAATGGGACGAGTGCGGGCGGGCCCTGCGGGCCGAGCTGCCGGCCGAGGACTCGGCGGTGCTGATCGCGCTCGACGCCCCACCGGGCGACCGACCCCGAACGGCCATGATCCGTCGGTGACACCTCCCCGCCCGTGGACCGGCCGGACACCGGCCGGGCCGGGCGTCCCGGCTTCCGGACACGACGGCGCCGGCCTGCGGAGCAACTCCGGGGGCCGGCGCCGCACTTCAGGGTCTCACCGCTTGTACAGCACCACCGTGGTGCCGGGCTGGACGCTCAGTTCGGCGTTCCCGCTCACTTTCGCCCCGGTCACCAGGTCCGTCGACGCGCCGAAGCCCTTCATGGCCAGGGTGTAGGTGCGGTCCTCGGTGGTGTTCATCGCGATCAGGTACGGGCCGTACTCGCACCGGTAGAAGGAGGCACGGCCGGCGTACGGGCTCTCCACGCCCGTGGCCCGCTCCGGGGCGTCGTCGGGGGCCTTGGCCAGGGGCAGGACCTGGCCGGCGAACGCCTGGTGCAGCGTGTCGCCCGGCGGGGTGAAGCCCCCGTCGGGGATGTCGTTGTCGGTGACGGTGAACTCCCAATTGACCCAGTCGGGTTCGGTGAAGGCACGGCCGTCCGGGATGTACTTCACGTCCTGCCAGACGGTGGCCGACCGCTCCAGCCCCGCCGCGGTGATGTGGTGGATCCGGGCGAGCCGGTTGACGCCCCAGCGGGCCCGCCAGTACAGCGACGCGTACAGGATGTCGTCGCCGTGTTTGACGGCCACCAGGCCGTTCTCCGGGTCAGCGAAGACGAAGTCGGGCCCGCCCTGCGTCATGGGCAGTTGGGCGCCGCTGCCGGTGGCTCCTGAGATGTAGGCGTAGTCGTCGGCCGTGGAGAGCAGGTTGAGGTTGGTGCGGGCCGAGACGGTCAGCTCATAGGTGTCCTGCAGGACGTTGAAGATCTGGTGGTCGGCGATGGACTGCTGGGTGTACGAGGTGAGGTCGGGGTCCTTCAGCAGGGCGGCCAGGCGCAGCGGGTGGCCGTCCCACTTGTTGCCCTCGTCGTAGGACACCACCCCGGGGTAGATGACGTCGCGCCAGCCGATGAGCGCCTCCAGCCGCATCGACTGGTAGCCGTCCCGGTCCAGGGCCGGGTAGTGGAAGACCGCGCGCGCTTTGACGATCTTGAGGAGGTGGTCGTGCAGGGTGCTGTCGTCGACGCCGCCGATACCGATGACCGCGTCGTAGGCCAGGGAGAGCCATTCCTGGAGTTCACCGTAGTTGCCGGCGTATCCGAGCTCCTTGGAGATGCCCTTCTTGGTCACCTGGTAGTACGAGCCGCCCAGCGGCTTCGTCGGGGTGCCGTCCTCCTCCTCCGGGCCGAGCCAGGGGACCAGGCCGAGAGCCTGGTAGAGGTAGTCGCGGGCCTTCTCCTCCCCCCAGGCGTCGGCGGAGCCGAGGTAGGTGAGGCCGCGGTCGGCGAGGTAGAGGCCGATGGAGCAGATGATGGCCTGGTTGGTGTACTGCGGTATGTGCCGGCGCCAGTATTCGCGGCTGTCCAGCAGCATCTTCGTCCAGGCGTCCCGGCGTACGACCGGCGTGTAGCTGGAGCCGTCCGGCTCGGTCATGGTCAGGTCGTCGAACCAGGCGGTGCCCGCGCCGGACAGGCGGATGCTGATCGTGGCCTGGGTGGCCGCGCTCGGTGTGTCGAGGGAGGCGGTGACGTGTTCCCAGTCGTGGGTGCCGGAGGAGGCGTAGTACTTGTGGTCGCTGCCGACCAGGGTGCCGCTGTCGTTGTAGAAGAGGATGTCCAGGTAGGCGCTGTTGCTGCCGACGCCGTCCGTCTTGATCCAGGCGCCGTAGGTGTAGGTTCCCTGGTCGACGGGGAGTTTGGTCGATGTGGTGTAGCCCACCACGCCCGAGCTGGGGACGGTCATCTTGGCGGAGGCGTGGCCGGTGCGGTGGACGGTGGTGTCGCGGGCGGCGGTGCCACTGCCGGTCCAGGTGGACGCCTTCCAGCCGGTCGTGCCGAACTCGAAGCCGGGGTTGGTCAGACCGTAGGTCGAGCCGAGTACCGGCTCGTCCAGCAGCGGCGCGAGGTCGTCGGCGACGCCGAGCAGGACCAGACCGAGCCGGCCCAGGCCCATCCACTGCTGGCTGGAGCCGGTCATCACCGTCGAGCTGGCGTCGTACTTCCAGTAGATGCCGTCCAGGCTGCGTGCGATCTGCGGCGGAACGGCGATGTTCTGGTAGGCGGCCGTCGCCGGCATGTTGTAGGCGCGGGCGAGGAAGTCCAGGTACCACGGCTCGGTCTGAGCGGTGGTGCGGGCCGCCTCGCTCGCGGCCTGGGCGAGAACCCGGGTGTTGATCGTGTCGATGACCTCGCTGCCCGGGGAGGTGCGGACGGCCGGGGTCGGCAGGGCTCCGGTGACGTCGTCGGCGGCGGGGTCGAAGTACGGCTCGTCGTGGGTGTAGAGCCGGTACAGGGTGCGGCTGGGACCGGACATGTCCTGGTAGTACGTGTCGGCCGAGGTCGCGTAGACGGCGATGTATCCCATGGAGCGGATCTCCAGGGCGACGGACGTCTTGCCGGCCGTCAGGTCGGCGGGCAGCGGCAGGGTGTGGAAGTAGAAGCGTTCCGGGGTACGCGGGTCCTCGCTCGCGATGTCCAGCGGGTCGACGGCACCGAGGTGCATGTGGCCGATCTGCTTGCCCTCGGCGTACAGCTGCAGCCGGCCGAGATCGGCGCCGCTCTCCGAGCCCCACAGCTTGATGGTGACGTAGGTGGCGCCTTTGGGCTTGCAGGCCAGGGTCGCGGAGACAGTGCCGCCCCAGAAGCCCGCGCTGTCGGGGGCGTTGAGCACCCGGCCGGTCTGGTCCAGTGCGCCCGAGACGGTGTCGGAGAGGGTTGCGCTCAGGCCGTGGGCGCGCTCCGAAGCCGTGTCCCCGAGGACCAGCGTGTCGAGCGGGCCGGCGCAGGAAGCGTCGGCGGCGGCTGCCTGTGGGCGGATGCCGCCCTGCCACAGCCAGCCCGCGGCGGTGGCGCCGGCCGCCGCCTTGAGCAGCGATCTGCGCTGGAGGGATTCGGACACGGTGAACGTCCTTTCGGCTCTGGAGAAGTGGTGACGCAAGGCGTTGCGAGGGATGAGAAAGGAGGAGCCGGCCCTCGCCGCGAAGTCCGCGCGGGGCCGGTGTGGGCACGTGGCACGGCCGGCGTGTCGTGGGTCGAGTCCGGATCGACGCGGCCGGAAGCGGGGGCCCTGAAGGATGCCGATGCCCGTCCCGTTTCCCGGTTTCAGCTGGAGGAGGTGTTCTTGCGGTACAGGACCATGGTCGTGCGGGGGCCGATCTTGGGCCGCTGTCCCTTGCCGATCGTCTTCCCGCCGACCAGGTCCTTGGCCGGGCCGAATCCCGCGTGGGCGGGGAGGGTGAAGACCTTGTCGGTGGTGGTGTTCATGGCGATGAGGTAGTCGCCGTACTCGCAGTAGTACAGCGGTGCCCGGCCCACCATCAGCTTCTCGACCCCGTAGGTGGTGCTGCCGAGGGCCGGGTCCTTCACGTCCGAGGGGATGGGGGCCAGTTGGTGGACGTCGCCCGCGAGCGCCTGCTCCAGGGTGTCGCCGGGGGGCGGGTAGCCGCCGGCCGGGAGCGTGGCGCTCGGGTCGTTGATGGCGTAGTCCCACAGGATCCAGTCCTGGACCGTGTAGGTGTCGTCCGTGAGGCCCGCCGTGTGCTGGCGGATGGTGCCGGAGCGTTGGTCGGTGGGCGTCAGATGGTGGATGCGGGCGTAGTTGTTGACGGCCTGGCGGGCGCGGAAGTAGAGGGAGGCGAAGAGGATCTCCTGCCCGTTCTTCAGGGCGACGACGCCGTTCTCCTCGTCGGTGAAGGCGAAGTCGTCGGCGTCCCATCGGGTGGGGAGGGTGGCCGGGCGGCTGGGCAGGGCCTGGAAGGCGTCCCAGTCGCGGGAGACCAGCCGCAGGGCGTTGAGGCCCACCCGCCTGCTGGTGTTGGAGACCAGCAGGTCGAGCTGGTCGTAGAACTGGCCGTCGTCGCACATTTCCTGCGTCCAGCCGACGATGTCCGGGTCGGGGAAGACGGCGGCGCTCATCACCGGGTGGGAGTCCCAGGCGATGCGGGAGGCGTAGGCGACCTCGCTGGGGTAGACCTCGTTGCGCCAGCCGATGACCGACTCCAGCTTGGCGATCTTGTATCCGTCGCCGTCCACGTCGACGACACGGAACAGGCCGCGCGTCTTGATGATCTTGATGATCTGCTTGCGGATCTCGGCCGGGGGGTCCTGCGGGCTGTAGCCGCGGGTGATCGACTCCCATAGCATCACCAGCCAGTCGAGCACCTCGCCGTAGCTGCCCACGTAGCCCAGTTCGCGGGTGAGACCGGCATCGGTGACGACGTAGTAGTTCTCGCCGAGGATCTTGGACGGGTTGCCGTCGGCGTCCTCCCGGCCCAGCCACGGATCCAGACCGACTGCTTGCCTGACATAGCCGAGGATCCTGTCCTCGGACAGTGCCGCGTCCGAGCCGAGCAGGCGAAGTCCTCGGTTGGCCTGGTACAGGCCGATCGCGCAGATGATGACCTGGTTGCTGTAGTGCGGGAAGTGCTGACGCCAGTACGAGAGGCTGGCCTTCAGCATCTCCTCGTAGGCCGCGCGGCGGGTGGGTACTTCGGTGGCGGTGACACCGTCGGGTGCGGTGAAGGCGAGATCGTCGAACCATGCGGTGCCGGCGCCGGACACACGGATCTGGACCTCCGCGTACGAGGCACTGGCCGGAGTCGTGAGGGTGATGCCGGCCTGTTCCCAGTCATGGGTGCCGGACGACACGTACGCCTTGTGGTCGCTGCCGATACGGGTGCCGGAGGAGTCGTAGAAGAAGACGTCGATGTAGGCGCCCTTGGACGCGACGCCGGAGGTCTTGATCCAGGCGGTGTAGGTGTAGTCACCCTGCTCCACGGCGAGCCTGCGGGTCGGGATGAACCCGATGGTGCCGGCGCTGGGGACGCTCAGGCAGGCGGAGGCGGTTCCGCTCCGGGAGACGGACGTGTCCCGGGTGAAGGTGCCGGCGCCGCTCCAGGTGTTCTTCTTCCAGCCGGTCGGCAGGGTGTAACCGTTCTCGAATCCGGGATTGACCAGTTCGGAGAGGGAGCCGGTCAGCGGTTCGTCGAGCAGGTCGCCCAGGTGCTCCCACAGCAGGGCCAGGACCAGGCCCACCCGGCCGAAACCCTGCCACTGCTGGTCCGAGCCGGTCAGTACGGCAGCGGAGTCCTGCCAGGCGAGATAGCGGCCGTCGATGGCCTGCAGCACCTGCCGGAGAGCCGCCTCCTGCCCGTACGCGGGGCTGCCGGACCACAGATAGCCCTCGGCCATGCTCTGGAATCCCCAGGCGTCCAGGCCCCACGGGTTGTTGTAGTCGAGGAGTCCGGTCTGATCGCTCTGCACCCGGGCCTTGATCGTGTCCATGACCTCCGCGCCGGGAGAGGTGCGGGTCGCATTCTCCGGCGCGGCGCCCTGCGCCTCGCCGGACGACGGGACGAAGTACGGGGAAGTGTGGGTGTAGATCCGGTAGATGCCCCGGGACGCGGTGGTCATGTTGTAGTAGAGCTTCGCCTGTGTGGCGCCGTAGGACCAGATGCGGCCCATCGACCGGATCTCCAGCCGGACCGTCTCCTTGCCCTCGGTCAGCTTCTCCGGCAGTGGCAGGGTGTGGAAGAAGAACCGCCCGAGAGCGCGGGGCGAGGTGTCCATGATGTCGAGGCAGTCCACGGCGCCCTGGTCCTCGTGGCCGACCTGGAGGCCGTCGCAGAACAGCATGAGGCGCCACATGTCGGTGCCGGCTCCGGCGTTCACCGAGGTGGAGTCGTGGTCGTCGCCCCAGAGCCGGACGGTCACATAGGTGACGCCCTTGGGGGCGACGGCGACGTCGAAGGCGAGCGTGCCGCCCCAGAAGGACACCGGGTCGCTGGGGTTCAGTACGCGGGCACTCTGCCCGAGCCCTCCGGTGGTCACGTCGGACAGGGTGGCGGTGAGGTTGTGGGCGTCCTCCGACGTGGTGTCGCCGAGGACGACGACGTCGAGGGGCCCGCAGCCGGTCGTACTGGAGCTGTCCGAGGACGCGGTGGCCGGCGCGGCGCCGATCCAGCCGGCCCCGGCGATGACGGCGCCGGCGACGGTGGCGCACTGCAGAACGGTGCGGCGGCCGAGTTCGTTGGGCATGACGGGGGCCTTTCTGGGCGGATGGCCGCGCGGGGACGCGGGCGTCAAAGAGCAGCCGAACCGGGCCGGCCGGCCGGCGCGACGCGGGTGATCGGTGGGTGCGCCGTGGTCGGCACGGTGGCGGGCCTCGACCTGCTGCGCCGGGGACAGTGGATCGGCGCGGGAAGCAACAGCGGTGTAAGCGATGGCAGCGGGCCACCCCCACGCGCTGACCGCGCTCCGGGGGTGGGCATGGATTCTGATCGCGCACGTGGGGGGCGGATCAGAGAGCCGATGGCTCACCCTGGAGGCGCGGCGCGTCTCGGACGGTGAGGCAACCGGGATCGAAGCGACCGCCGGAAACGGGCAGCCTCTGATGGGGCGGGAGCGGGGAGAGGTTCCTCAGCGCCGGCGTGCCGGTGCGGGAAGCGACTGCCGCAGACCCTCGGAGGCGATCTGTCGCGTACCCACGCGATCAGGGAAGCAGCCTGGGGGAACGGGCGCGGCGACCGCGGTGGACGGGGGGCCGCTGCTGCAGGCGATGAGCCCAGGGTGGACGCCGGGCGTCGGCATGACGCCAATGGCGCGCACACCCCGGCGTGTGGCTCCGGACATGGCAATCCTCACTGTTGCCCAGACCAGCGCGGGCCGGGGCGGGGAGCAGGCCGCCCTGACAGGCGGCTGAAAACGATTGCTGCCGAAGGTAGGGCCGGGCAAGCCGTCGAGCAAGAGGTCGACGCGAATTTTGTTGCCGGGATTTGTCGCGAAGATGTCCGTGAGGTCTGCGATCGCGGAAGAAATGCCACGTCAGCGTCGCATGAGACGTTACACGGGTCCGCTTCGTCCCAGACATATTGACCAGAGCCCGCCGCCCTTCCTAGAGTAGTAAACGATTCCCATACCTCGATCTCTCATCTGGAGCGCCCCGCGTGGCTGACCGAACGACGGCGCTTTTCGCCATGGACCCCCAGCACCTGCCCGGCCTGTTTCCCCCCGGGCTCATGAACCGCCTGGACGACCTCTTGGACGTCCGCGAGCTGCGGGCCTTCGACCGGTTCGAGGAAGCCGAGGCGAAGGCCGCACTGGCCCATGCCGAAGTGCTCATCACCGGCTGGGGCTGTCCGCCTCTCGACGAGGCCCTGCTGGCGGCGGCGCCCCGGCTGCACACGGTGCTGCACTCCGCGGGCAGCGTGCGCCACCTCCTCGCCGAGGCCGGCTGGAAGCGCGGCATCGCCGTCTCCTCGGCGGTGCAGGCGAATGCCGGGCCGGTGGCCGAGTACACGCTCGCGGCCATCCTGCTGTCCGGCAAGAACGCCTTCGCGCTCAACCACTGGTACGCCCGCAACGCAGCGTATGCGGCCGCGCCGCAGCTGGCCGGTATCGGCAACTACCGCCGGCGGGTGGGCATCATCGGCGCCTCCCGGGTCGGGCGGCGGCTCGTGGAACTGCTGCGCCCGTTCGACTTCGTCGTCTCCCTCAGCGATCCCTATGTCGACGAGGCGGAGGCCGCCCGGCTCGGTGTCGGACTGCTCCCCTTGGACGACCTGTTGCGCACCAGCGACATCGTCAGCGTCCACGCGCCGTCCCTCCCCGAGACCCACCACCTTCTGGACGAACGGCGGCTGGCGCTGATCCCCGACGGCGCCGTGCTCATCAACACCGCCCGGGGCGCCCTGATCGACCATGACGCGTTGACCGCCGAGCTGGAGTGGGGGCGTCTGAGCGCCGTACTCGACGTGTCCGACCCCGAGCCCCTGCCGGTGTCCTCTCCCCTGCATCACCTGCCGAACGTCTTCCTCACCCCGCACATCGCCGGCTCGCTCGGCAACGAACTGGAGCGCCTCGGGCAGACCGTGGTCGACGAGGCCCAGCGCCTGGTCGACGGCCTCCCGCTGCTGCACCGCGTCCACCAGGAGGAACTCTCCCGTGTCGCCTGAGCAGACACCCGTCACCAGCCTCGGCCCCATCGCGCCCACTCCGCATGCCGCCGTCGCTCTGCGTCCCGCCGCGGGCCGGGTGACCGGGGGCTTCTGGGCCCAGCGCAGGACCACCAACGCCGACATCTCGATCGCGGACGGACCCCGGCGGCTCGAAGAGGCAGGGAACCTCGCCAACTTCCGGGCGGCGGCGGACACGGATCCCGGGCACGCCGCGTTCGCCGGCGACTTCCAGTTCCAGGACTCCGACGTCTACAAGTGGCTGGAGGCCGCCGGCTGGCAGCTTGCCGACAGCCCCACTCCCGACCTCGCGGCTGCGGTGGAGCAGATCATCGCCCAGGTCGGGGCAGCCCAGCGCCCCGACGGCTACCTGCAGACCTACTACCAGCTCGGCGGCGGCACCCCGTGGACCGAACTCGGCTGGGGCCATGAACTGTACTGCGCGGGACACCTGATGCAGGCCGCCGTCGCCCACCACCGTGCGACCGGCGGCACCGAGCTGCTGGACGTGGCAGTACGGTTCGCCGACCACATCGCCGCCACCTTCGGCCCCGGTGCGGCCGTCGACGGTGTCTGCGGGCACCCCCAGGTGGAGACCGCCCTGGTCGAGCTGTACCGGACCACCGGCGGGAAGCACCACCTGGACCTGGCGCGCTACTTCCTCGACCGCCGCGGTCACGGAACGCTCTCCGCCGGCGCGGACCGTGGACACGACCGCGACCCCGGCCCGGAGTTCTGGCAGGACCACCTCCCCATCCTCCAGGCCGACGAGGTGGTGGGCCACGCCGTACGCCAGCTCTACCTCCTCGCCGGAGCCGCCGACCTCGCCATCGAGACCGGCGACACCGCGCTCACCGCGAAACTGGAAGCCCTCTGGCAGGACATGGCCGGCGCGAAGACGTCCCTCACAGGGGGCGTCGGCGCACGCTACGACTGGGAGGCGTTCGGTGATCCCTACGAACTGCCCGCCGACCGCTCCTACAACGAGACCTGTGCCGCCATCGCCTCCGTCCACTTCAGCTGGCGGATGGCCCTGCTCACCGGCCGGGCCCGCTACTCGGACCTGATCGAGCGCACCCTCTACAACGGCTTCCTCAGCGGTGTCGGCCTCGACGGACTGCACTGGCTCTACGTGAACCCGCTGCACCGGCGCGCCCGCGCCCACGAACGCCCCGGCGACCAGACCGCCACCCGCACCGAATGGTTCCGGTGCGCGTGCTGCCCCCCGAACGCCATGCGGCTGCTCGCCGGACTCCCCCACTACTTCGCCACCCACAACAGCGAGGGATTCCAGCTGCACCAGTACGCGACCGGCGTCTACGGCAGCGGCCACTTCACTGTGCGCGTGGCGACCAGATACCCGTGGGAAGGACGGATCACAGCGACGGTCGAGCAGGCACCACCGAGCGTCACCGGCTTCAGCCTGCGCATCCCCGCATGGTGCGACCGGTTCCAGGTCAAGGTCAACGGCGCGGCTGTGGACGTCTCGGCCCGTGACGGCTGGGTGACCGTCTCCCGTGCTTTCGCGCCCGACGACACGCTCGTACTCGACCTCGGCATGCCGGTCCGTTTCACTCGGCCCGATCCTCGCGTCGACGCACTGCGCGGCATGCGCGCGCTCGAACGCGGGCCCCTGGTGTACTGCCTGGAGGACGCCGACCAGATCCCGGGGCTGGACCTGGAGGAGATCGTCGTGGACCCGGCCGTAGCGGCCACGGTGACCGCGCGGCCCAACCTCCTCGGCGGGGTGAACACGGTGACGCTGCGCGGCCGACGACGGCGGACCAGCCACGACGACTGGTGGCCCTACCGCGCCGACGGGAAGGCCGACACGGCGGGAGACGAGGTCCAGCTCACCGCCGTCCCGTACGGCGTCTGGGGTAACCGGGACAGCGGCGCCATGCGCGTGTGGCTCCCCGAACGAGCCCCCGGCACGGACTGACCAGGGGCACTGGCGGAGTCAGCCACGCGCACAGGTGTTGGGCAAGCCCGGCCGGCGGACTGTCCGGCCGCCGAGCCCGGATGCGGGCTGCGGTGGCGGGGGCGCGGCTGAATCTTCCAAAATCCATCGGAAAGCCCGGAGGATCTTGACGGATGGAGAGCTGGCTCAGCGTCCACTCCGCAGGCCGAAAAGTAACGATATGCTCAAGTATTGGCAGGTGATATGCGGAGTGAGCCCAGGCGGCACCGGGGCTCGGGAAGCAGGCCCAGGTGACGGTCAAGTGGGATGACACCGAAGCTCTGAGCCACGCCCACGACCGCTTCCTGGGCGAGCGTCCGGTGGGCGGCAGTGTCCGTGCGTCGGTTCTGCGCTCCTGGCAGCGATCCCGGTCACGGGGAGTCGCGGCCGATCACATCGATGTCGTCTACCACCAGGATCTGGACTTCGGCGGCCTGCTCGACCAGCTCGCCGGGCCGGTTCTGGACGAGCTCGCGTCGAGGGTCTCCGGTATCAGGGTGTGCATCGCCCTCTGCGACGAGCAGGCACGCGTACTGGCGCGCCGCGTCGGCGAACCCTCGCTCAACGGCTTCCTCGACACCATTCAGCTCGCGCCCGGCTTCGGCTTCCCCGAGCCGGGTGTCGGCACCAACGGGATGGGCACCGCGCTCGCGGCCAGGCGCCCGTCGTTCATCTGCGGGCGCGAGCACTACGCCGACATCATGCGCCCCTTCGCCTGCGCCGCCACCCCCATACGCGACCCGCTCAGCGGGCGGATCCTGGGTGCGCTTGACCTGACCTGCGACCACAAAGACGCCGAGGTCTCCATGCTGGACCTGGTCAGCGCGACAGCGGAGATCATCGAACAGCGCCTGCTCGGACAGATCCGCAGCCGTGAACGGGCTCTGCTGTCCGCCTTCCTGCGGGCCCGCCGCCAAGCGGGCACCGGGGAGGACTGGTCCGGCGAGCCGGTGACCATCGGATTGCTTCCCGATGACCTGCTGGAGCAGCGCGACCGCATCCTGCTGCTGGAGAGAGCAGCCGAAATGATCTCCACGGGACGCACCAGCCTCGCCGAGGCCCAGCTCGCCCATGGCCGTGTCGCCCTTCTGCTGAGCCGGCAGGTGCACAGCCTCACCGGGGTGACCGGGCTGGCCGTGGAGGCGGTGCTGCCCGACGGGACGCTGCGCCGGCTGGACTCCACAGCAAGAAGATCCACCGAGACGATCATCGAATCCGCTGATGGCTCCGTCCCACGCGACGCGCAGACGGTGCTGCCGCCGCTGCGGCGGGCCACCCCTGCGCGTAGACCGCCCCCCTCTGCCCCACCGGCCACCACCCGATGGCTGGTCGCTGTGGGCGAAGCGGGTGTGGGGCGCCTCGCACTGCTGTCCCGGCAGCGTCTGTCGCTGCTCACCGAAGCCGGGTGCCGAATCGGCTCCACGCTCGATGTGACGCATACCGCCGAAGAGCTGACCGAGGTCGTGGTCCCGAAGTTCGCCGACTTCGCCGCCGTCGACCTGCCCGATGCGGTGCTCGCCGGAGAGGAACCGCCCGGCCCGAGTGAGCCGACCCGTCGCGTCGCGCTGAGGGGAGTCCACCCGAACTCGTCGCTGCACGAGGTGGGCACGCTGATCACACCGTCCCCGGCCACCCCACAGGCGATCAGCCTGACCACCGAGGAATCGGTCCTCGAACCGGACCTCAACGCCGCGCCCGGGTGGACCGCCCAGGACCCGGGCCGCGCCGCCCGGATCCGTGAAGCCGGCATCCACTCACTCATCACGGTGCCGCTGCGTGCCCGGGGCGCGGTCCTGGGCGTGGTCAGCTTCTACCGCTCACGGCAACCGGGCCCCTTCCAGGGGGACGACCTCTCACTCGCCGAGGAACTCGTCAGCCGCGCGGCGGTCTGCATCGACAACGCCCGCCGCTACACCCGCGAGCACTCCGCCGCCCTCGCCCTGCAGACCAGCCTGCTGCTCCACGAACTACCCCAGCAGAACGCCGTCGAGGTCGCCCACCGCTATCTGCCCGCGCGCGGCGGAGCCAGCGGTGACTGGTTCGACGTCATCCCACTGTCCGGGGCCCGGGTGGCACTGGTCGTCGGCGACGTGGTCGGCCGCGGAGTGCGCGCCTCGGCCACGATGGGGCGGCTGTGCACGGCGGTACGCAACTTCTCCGATCTCGACCTGCCGACCGACGAGGTCCTGGCCCACCTCGACGACCTGGTCGCGCGCCTCGATTCCGAACAGGAGGGGCGGGGACGTGCCGGGGAGGTGATCGCGGGCGCCACCTGCATGTACGCGGTCTACGACCCGGCCTGCCGACGCCTCACCATGGCCAACGCCGGAAACCCGGCACCGGTTCTGATCCGCCCGGACGGCGCCGTCGACTGTGCCGAAGTGCCGACCGGGCCGCCCCTGGGCCTCGGCGGCGGTCCGTTCGAGACCATCGATATGCACCTGGACGAGGGCAGTGAGCTGGTGCTCTTCACCAACGGCCTGCTCCGCGACCGCTCCTGGGACGCCGACACCATGCTCACGGCGATGCGCGAGGCGCTCGCCGGCCCCGCCCGCACCCCGGAACAGGTCTGCCACACGCTGCTGGAGACACTGCTCCCCGCCGGCCCCCAGGACGACGTGGCGCTGCTGGTCGCGCGCACCCGTGCCCTGGACGACAAGCAGGTGGCGCAGTGGGATCTGCCTGTCGACCCGGCCGCCGTCTCCGGTCTGCGCTCGGCCGTGACCGGACAGCTCGCCGAGTGGGGGCTGCAAGAGCTGGCGTTCACCACCGAGCTGGCCGTCAGCGAGCTGGCCACCAACGCCATCCGCTACGGCGGTGCCCCGATCCAGGTACGGCTGCTCCGTGACCGCGCGCTGATCTGCGAGGTGACCGACGGCAGCAGCACCTCCCCGCGGCTGCGCCGTGCCAAGAACACCGACGAGGGCGGCCGAGGCCTGTTCCTGGTCGCCCAGCTCACCAATCGCTGGGGCACGCGGTACACCGGCGACGGCAAGGTCATCTGGGCCGAGCAGCCTTACCCGTGATGGTGGCCCGCTGGGCGGGTCGCCAGTGGTCGAGCGATTCGGTTTCCGGTCCGCAGGAGCATTCTGATCGATACACCGGTCACCTGCTCACTGATCACCTGCGATGGCTGAACACTCTGGGACCACGCGTCCGAAGGGTGTTGCACAGGGCTCCGAGCTGGGCGTCTGCTGAAGGTGGTACGGGAGCGGGGCGGGAACGGCGCCTTGCCGGGACGGCCGTGGTCGCTGTCGCCGGCCGAGCGGGTGCTGCTGGTTGCCGTGTACTACCGCGCGAACCTGACGATGCGGCACCTCGGCCCGCTGTTCGGTGCCTCCTGCTCGGGAGAACCTCGTTCCCGTCGCTGCGCTGCGCCGTCTCAAGGACCCGGGCGGGGGCGCGGACGACCTGCTGCGCGGTGTCTCTCGCTGAGCGATGCGGGCGCGCGGCGCGTGTCCACGTATTCGGGTGGGGTGCGCCGCCGGCCGGCCATCGCGATCAGCCCCATCGGGAACTCGCCGGTGATCTTCCTCGACGAACGCTCCCCCGGCCGCGGCCGGTCACTCGGAGTCGTACCAGAGACGAACGAGTTCGCCGTCGGCGGAGGATGCCATGGCTCTGTTGTCCGGCCCGAAGGCGAGCGAGGTGACCTTCTGGAGGCCGATCTTGATGGCGGTCACGTCGCCGGTGGCGAGGTCGCACAGGTAGAACGCGGTGTTGCCGCCTGCGGCGAGAATTGCGCCGTCCGGGCTGAACAACGCGGGCTGACGGGCCCTGCCGCCGGTCAGGCCGGGTACGGCGACGCAGTGTCCTGATGCGAGGTCCCACAGGACGATGCTCGCCGTGCCTCCTCCGACGCCCGCCAGGGTCCGGCCGTCCGGTCCGAAGGCGAGTGAGCTGATGCCGGCGCCCGGATGCGTGAGGGTGTCCACACGGCCGCCGTCGGCGGCATCCCACAAGGACACCGTCGTGCCGGCCCCGCCGACCGCCAGCGTCGTGCCGTCGGGGCTGAACGCGAGGCAGGTCGTCGCCTGGGCACTGACGGACTTCAACGCGACGGTCTGCAGGCCACTGCCGACGTCCCAGAGCCCCACCGTCTTCTTCGTGCACGCCGCCAGTGTCCTGCCGTCGGGGCTGAGCGCGATCGCCTTCGGGTGGCTGATCTTGATCTTCCGGGCGGCCTGTCGGTCGCCGGTGGTGAGATCCCACAGCCACACGGCCCGGCCGGCCCCTGCCAGCACGCTGCTGTCCGCACTGAACACGAGCGGATCCACCGGATTGACGTGGCCGAGGAGATGCGCCACATGGCGGTTCTCGGTCAGGTCCCACAGATGCAGGTCCCCGCTGGCACTCGCCATCACCGTGGCGTCGGGGCTGAGCGCGACGGTGTGCAGGCGTTTCGCGAACGGCGGTGTGAGGCTGACCGGCCCGGACGCCTGCCGTGACGCGACGGGCATCGTGGTGTTCCGGATGTTCATCGCGATCTGCGGGCGGGTGTCCGTCAGGGTTCTTCCCAGCATGGTGTTCACGGCGGTCCACGTGCGGGCCGTCGGCATGCCGTCCAGCAGTGCCAAGGCCTCGGGCATGGTCGCACGACGGGACGGGTCCTTCTCGGTCAACGCCTGGATGAGCGGTGCGAGGCGGCCCGCGCGTCTCATTACGGGAAGCGGCCCGACCAGGATCGCGGTGACGGTGCCGGTCCGGGTCTCCTTTGCGAACGGCGAGTACCCCTCCACCGCCTCGAAGAGGCTCACCCCGAGGCTGAACAGATCGGACGACGGGTCACCTGACCTGCCCTCATAGCGCTCCGGCGCCATGTAGGGCGCGGAACCGATGACCACGCCGGTGCGGGTGAGGCCGTTGTCACGGTCGCTCTTGGCGATCCCGAAGTCGGTGAGCAGCGCCCGCCCGTCCGCCTCGTTGACCATGATGTTGTGCGGTTTCACGTCCCGATGGATGATTCCGGCCTCGTGTGCGAAGCCCAGAGCGGACAGCATCTGTCCGGCCACCGCGGCAACCTGGTCCACCGGCAGGGCGGCCCCGAGCAGTTCGGCCAGCGAGCGACCGCGGACGAACTGCATGACTGTCCACGGCATGCCGCGTTCGATCACGACGTCATGGACGGTGACGATGTTGGGGTGATCCGCCAGGGCGGCCGCGTTGCGCCCTTCGAGGACGGCCCGATCCAGGAACTCCTTCTGATGGATGGGCGGTATCAGGCCCAGGGACACCTCTTTGATCGCGACCGTCCGATCGAGGCGGGTGTCGTACCCCTCCCAGATCGTCCCCATGCCGCCGGAGGCGATCTGCCGGACCAGCAGGTACCGTCCGCCGTCGATCGCTTCTCGCGCCGCCTCGTCCGTCACTTCAGCCTTCTCCCCCTCGGCACCGCTGTCGTCGCCCAACGGTGGACAGCCCGCGCGGGGCGATGCCCCGTGCTGACCCATCGTCATGGGGCCCGCCCGGCGGATCAAGGCGCGGGGGTGTCGGTGATGCCAAGTCGGCGCTGCACCTCGCCATGGCCGCGGGCCCGCCCTTCGGAAGGAAGGGCGGGCTGCACGCGGCAACGGTGGATGTACGGGTTCCGGGCCGGCCTACGGGGTCAGGTCAGGCCTTGCCCTTGCTGATCACCCACTTGCCGTGGATCCAGTTGCCGACCTGCTCGTAGCCGGAGCGGAAGGAGCCGAGCCAGTTCAGGGTCAGGTTCGCCTCGGCCGAGGACTTGACCGCGGTGTAGCTGGAGGGGTCGTCGGCCGAGCCGCCCGTGGTGTTCTTGGCGATGGCCGGGAAGGGGTATGTGGGCCGGGACGAGGTGACCTTGCCCGTGCTGTCGACCGTCGACGTCAGCAGGTCGGCCGGGGCCTTGCCCTGGGTGACCCAGTCGGTGATCGCGGTCAGCGCGTCCAGCTTGTCCGGGCCCTGGCCGCCGCCGCAGTGGGCGACGCCGGGAAGCAGGAACAGCCGGGCGAAGCTCGTGGTGGCCGCCTCGCCGCCCATCACCTTCTCAACTGCCTTGTAGTAGGCCATCGTTCCGACCGCCGGGATGTGCTGGTCGCCCAGCCCGTGCCAGAGGATCAGCTTGCCACCCGCCTTCTTGAAGGCGGTGAGGTCGGGGTCGGTGGCGTCGTAGATGCCCGCGCCCAGCTCCATGACCTTCTTGTAGGAGGCGGCCGTGAACTTGATGTCCTTGTAGGTGAGGGCGGGCCGCGGGCTGTCGAAGATCTGGTAGCGCAGGGTCTCGCGCACGAAGCTCTGGTCACCGGTGGTGCCGGTCGCCGAGGTGGGCACGATGATTCCGGCCCAGTTCAGCTCCGAGCCGCGCAACTGGTAGCCCGGGTAGAGGAGTCGACCGTGCTCGTCGGTTGGGCCGGAGTAGATGCGGCGCAGTGTGGTGACCTGGTCGGCGGTCAGGCAGTAGTCGTCGGACGTGGAGGTCTGCCCGGCCTTGCACTGGATGCTCGCCGGGTCCCAGGTGCAGGCCAGCGGGTCGGCGATGATGCCGTCGGCCGGTGCGTCGCAGCCCTTGAGGACGGCGGCGTGGATGGGGGCGAGGTCGGCGGTGGTGATGGTGGCCGGGCCGCCGTCGAGGTACACGGACTGGGCGGTCCAGGCGTGCGAGAAGGTGTTCAGCGCGGTGAAGTTGTTGGCCGGGGCGCCGGCGACGATGCCGTCGAAGTCGGTCGGGTAGCGCTGGGCCTCGGTCAGGGCCTGGTGGCCGCCCTGCGAGCAGCCGTCGAAGTAGGAGTGCGTGGCCGCCCGGCCGTAGTACTGCTTGACCAGGACCTTGGCGACCTGGGCGAGCAGGTGGTCGGACTTGTAGCCGAAGTCCGCACGCAGGCTCGGGTCGGTGGAGAACAGCCCGCCGCCCTGGGAGTGGCCCTCGTCGCTGGAGCCCACCGCGAAGGCGCCGTCCGTCAGCGGGACACAGCCGTAGGACGCGGCGGCGTTACCGGTGTTGACGCTGCCGCACAGGCCGCCGCAGCCCAGCTGTAGGTAGTTCGCCTGCCAGCCCGTGTCGGGCAGCCGCAGCTCGAAGTGGATCTGCGGGGCGATGACACCCTGTACATCGCAGTACCCCCAGTTTCCGAGGGTGTTGCTGCTCGCGGCGACCTCCGCGGCCGAGCCGACCTCGAACGGCACCCCGGGCACGGCGGCGGCCAGGTCGAGGGAGGTCACGCCGGAACACGTCATCGCCGGGGCGATGCCGGAGGTGGTGGTGGCCGCGTTGACCGCCGCGGCGGAACCGTAGGTGTACGCGCTGCCAGGCGTCGCGCCGGCGAGAGTGATGCTCACCCCGGTCACGAGGGCGAGGGCGGCGGCCAGGGCGGCCATGAAGGCGGTGGACTTCCGCCGGCACCATCTGGGGAGCATACGCATACTCGGTCTCCGTTCGATCGCTGAGCCGAGGCGAGCGACCGTCGCAGCGGTGCGCGGGGCATCCTGTTCGGGCTGCCTGTCCCGGAGCACACCGCCGCACCTCGCGGCCCCCACCCGGCCCCTGGCAACTGCGGCTTCACAGGGGCGGTACGGCGAGGACCGTAGTCCCGCGATCTACAGGGGCGCAAGATTGGTCAACGAAATTGTTGACGATTCTGGGCGGTGGGGCAGCCGGTTCCGCCGACATCGGCCAGGCCTCAGGCCGTCAACCCGCACAGCGCGCAATCTGAGGATTCGCGGCGAACACGGCGAGTACCGCAGGTCCTGTTGCGGCGAGTGAGGAGGGAACACGCCCTCCTGCTAGCGTCCTGCGGTGATCTCTCTGGGGGAACCAGCCTTCTTCACCCGCCTGCGCGACGCGCGGCGGGTGCTCATCGCCGGTGCGGGCGGCGGCTTCGACGTGTACGCCGGGCTGCCGCTCGCCCTCGCGCTCCGGACCTCGGGTAAGGAAGTACACCTCGCCAACCTGTCCTTCGCCGACCTCTACGGCCTGGACCTCGACGTGTGGGTGGACCAGGACGTCGCCGCCGTCGGGCCCGAAACGCCCCTGCGCGGCGACTACTTCCCCGAACGGACGCTCGCGCAGTGGCTCGCGACGCAGGACCTGCCGTCGACCGTGTACGCGTTCCCGAGCATCGGGGTCGGTCCGCTGCGGGCCGCCTACCGGACGCTGATCACGCATCTCGGCGGCGTCGACGCGGTCGTGCTGGTGGACGGCGGGACCGACATCCTGATGCGCGGCGACGAACACGGTCTCGGCACACCGGAGGAGGACATGGCGAGCCTGGCCGCCGTGAGCGGGCTCGACGAGGTCCCGCACCGGCTGGTGGCCTGCCTCGGCTTCGGAGTGGACGCGTATCACGGCGTGAACCACTCGCTCGTACTGGAGAACCTGGCCGCCCTGGACCGGGACGGCGCCTATCTCGGCGCGTTCTCGCTGCTCGGGGCGGGGCAGGAGGGTGCGCTGTATCTCGACGCGGTGGCGCACGCCCAGCGCCACACCCCGAGCCACCCGAGCATCGTGAACGGCTCCGTCGCCGCCGCCGTGCGCGGTGACTTCGGCGACGTCCGGTTCACAGAGAGGACCAAGGGCGGCGAGCTGTTCATCAACCCGCTCATGGCCCTGTACTTCTGCGTGGACCTGCCCGGGCTGGCCCGCCGCAATCTCTACCTCGGTCTGCTGGAACGGACTTCGCTGATGCGGCAGGTGAGTTCGGTGATCGAGGAGTTCCGCAGCACGCTGCCGCGCCAGCGCCCGCCGCGGGCGTTCCCGCACTGACGATGGGCAACTCTTCTCCGTCCCGTCGAGGCGGCCCACCGCTACCCGAGGCCGCACAGGTCGGTCAGGGAGCCACGTGGGCGGCGGAGTTCCTCACAGTGCCGGACCCGGAAACCCAGCGGGAGGGCCGCGGTGAGGTAGGCGTTGAGCGGGCGGTGGTACTCGGCGAGGAGGGACGAACGGCCGTCCGGGCCGGGTGCTGGTGGCCGGTGGCCGAGATCATCGCACGTACCGACTTCTGGCGGGCGGAGTGGCTGCCGGCCGTGGGCGGATCGCGGGGAAGCGTCCGGCAGGAGGTGCGTGTTCGCTCCGGACGGCCTAGCGGCGGACCGCCGAGATCAGTCCGCCGGGCCGTTCCTCCTGCCGCGGCGGGGTGTTGATCGGGCGGCCGTAGGCGGCGGCGCGTTCGCGCAGGGTGTGGGTGTCGGCGTCCCAGCCGTGCCCGGCCAGCCAGGCGACCGGGTCGTCGGGCATCTCCGAGACCCACATGGATGCCGCGGATCCCGGCTCGGCGTCCGCGCCGAAGCGCTCGATCACGCCGCGCGAGCCCAACGTCAGGCCCATCCGACTGCCCGGCGCCGACTGCGCGCCGATGCGGGCCAGCAGGAGTTCCACCGCGTCCTCGGGGAGATAGATGAGCAGCCCCTCGGCGATCCAGGCGGTCGGCTCGGCCGGGTCGTGCCCCGCCGCGGCCAGCGCGCCGGGCCAGTCCTCACGTAGATCCACCGGGACGGTGATCCGCTCGCAGCGCGCGACGGCCCGTTCCTGGCGCAGCACCGAGGCCTTGAAGTCCAGTGGAACGGCGGTGTCGACCTCGAAGAGCCGGGTGCCCTCGGGCCAGTCCATCCGGAAGGCCCGGCTGTCCATGCCGGCCCCGAGCAGCACGACCTGCCGGACCCCGGACGCAGAGGCCTGCCGCAACAGCTCGTCGAGGAACTTCGTCCTGATGACGATGGAGAACGCCACGCCCAGCCGGCGGCGGCGCGCGGCCTCGTCGTCGGGCAGCGGCGGCGAGGTGGGCCACAGGCCGCCCGCGGCGGCGAAGGCCTTTGCCAGTGGGTCGTGGAACAGCGCGTTCTCGCGCGCGGTTTCCAACGCCCGTACTCTGGCCACCCCCACGGCTGTGGCCCACACTCCGGACGGCCGCGTCCGCTCCTGTTCATCAGTCACCACGCCAGCCTAGGTGATCGATTCCAAGGGGCCCGGGGCCGGGTGAGTGGAGCCGGCCTGAGGTTGTCCGGAAGGTTCGGAAGGCTGTTCGGAAGGCGTCGCCGTCGGTCGGCAGCGGGAGGGGCGTCGCTCATGTGGTCGCCCGGGCGGGGAGGGACTGACCCGTGAGGTGTTCGGCCTCCCGCCACAGTCGGGCCGCGACGGCCTTGTCCCGGCCGGGGCGCGGCAGTGCGACGGGCTTGGTCGGGCCGACGACCGCCCAGCGGGGACCGTAGTAGCCGCCGGGGGTGGCGCCGGGGTCGGCCGCGGCGTAGAGGAGGGGTTCGGCGCCCTGCTCGGGTCCCTGGGAGGGGACGATCCTGTAGGCCAGGGCTTCGATCAGGCCGGGGCGGCCGCCGTTGAGGTTCGGGCCGGAGGTCATCAGGTTGGTGCGGGTGTAGCCCGGGTGCGCACCCGCCGAGAGCAGGGGCCAGCCGCGCTCCGCGGCGAGGTCGGCCAGGTGGGTCATCAGCAGCAGGTCGGCCAGCTTCGACTGGGCGTATGCCCGGGTCGGGCTGTAGCGGCGGGCGGACTGCAGGTCGTCGAAGTCGATCCGCGCCCGGGTCGCCACGCCGCTGCTCATCGTGGCGACGCGCGGCGCGGGGGCGGACAGCAGGAGCGGCAGGAGCCGGACCGTGAGCGCGAAGGGGCCGAGGAAGTTGCTGGCCAGCTGCAGTTCGAAGCCGTCGACGGTTTCCGTGCGCGCGGGCACGTTCATCACGCCGGCGTTGTTCACCAGCACGTCCAGCGGGCGGCCGGCGGCGATCAGGCCGTCGGCGAACGCCCGCACCGAGGCCTGGTCGGCGAGGTCCAGGCGGCGGACCTCCGCCCGGGCGCCGGGGTGTGCGGCCAGGATCTCCGCCTTCGCCTGCTCCCCCTTCGCCTCGGTGCGCACCGCGAGGACGATGTCGGCTCCTGCCGCTGCGAGGCGTGTGGCCGCCTCCTTGCCCGTGCCACTGTTCGCGCCGGTGACGACGGCGAGCTTTCCCTGCTGGTCGGGGATCTGGTACATGACGCACTCCATAAAGTACTGCCGGTATCTTGTCTTGCGACCAACATAACGTACCGGCGGTCCGTTAGTAAAGTACCGTCGGTCTGTAAGATGGGTAGGTGACCTTCCAGCGAGCGCGAACCGATGAGCAGCGCAGCGAGCGGCGGCGGCAGATCCTCGACGCCGCGGACGCGATGCTGACCGAGATGACCGTGGCCGAGCTGAGCCTCACCGCCCTGAGCCGCCGGGTCTGCCTGGCCAAGGCCAACGTCCTGCGCTACTTCGAGTCACGCGAGGCGGTCCTGCTGGAGCTGCTGGAGACCCAGGTCACCGACTGGGTCGCGGAGCTGGAACGCGAAGCCGTCCCCACGGGCGGCGGCAGCGGGGAGCGCGGGGACCGACTCGCCGAACTCCTGGCCTCCTCGATGGCACGCCGGCCCGTTCTGTGCGACCTGCTCAGCTCGCAGGCCTCGGTGCTGGAACACAACATCTCCGCCGAGGTCGCGATCCGGCACAAGCAGGCCGCCCGGAAGTCCCTGGGAAACCTGGTCGCCCTCGCCGGCCGGTACCTGCCGGAACTCGGCGACGACGGTGCCGCGGCCCTCGTGGAGACGACGCTCCTGATGGCCATGGCCGCCTGGCCGTGCAGCCGTCCCCCACAGGCCGTTCTCGCCGCCTACGCCTCCGATCCCACGCTCGCGATGATGCGTATCGACTTCGCCGACGCCGTGCGCCGGACAGCACAGGTGACCGCCTCCGGCCTCCTCGCCCGCAAGGAGGCCCCGAAGGCGACCATCGCCTGAACGCGCACCGGACGCCTCGCACCGTGGGCGGCAGGCACAGGCACTCATCTACAGGAGGTGTCCGGTGTGGCGCGAGATGTCATGAATGTGCCGCATTAGCGTTTGCGGCATGACTGAATCCTCATTTCAGGACGACGTACTGGACGGACTCGGCGACCGCGACCTCAACGAGATCGCGGGTCTCCTGGGCACCGACACCGACGGGGCGCGCGAGGCGGTGGCCGAGACCGCCGGCGCGATGAGCAGCCAGCTGCGGCAGAAGGCCGTCGCCGACGACGATGACGCCGCGGAGGTACGCGAGGCCCTCTCCGAAGTCGCCGAACCTCCGCTCCAGGGCGTGGCCACCCTGGGCGGTGGCCTCGCCGGGGGCCTGATGGCCGGCCTGCTCACCAAGATGAGCAGGCCCATCGCCCAGGCGGTGTCCAAGAAGACCGGCATTCCCGCCGCGAACGTCGACCGGATCATCAGAGTGCTCATTCCCGTGGTGATGGCCGTCTTCGCCAAGCGCGCGGCCGCCACCAAGGGCGCCGCCCCCGAGGCGGCCCCGGGGGCGGCCCACTCAAGCGGCGCGGCTCCCGGCGCGGGCTCTGGTGGCCTCGGCGAACTGCTGGAGCAAATCCTCGGTGGCGGCAAGCAGTAGCCGTCCCGGGGCGGAGAACTGCATCGCCGTGACACGCTCGGCCGCGTCCCGTCGGCGTTTCTCGCCGACGCTGTAATAGCGCTGCGTAGCGCCGAGTTGGCGACCGTCGTACGGGACACCTCCCCGGGCGCGGAGCGGGCAACACGCCTGGCTGCGCGTCAGGGCTGAGCCGCGCTGTGGGACGCCGGCCCCTCGCGGCGGCGGCCGCGGCCTTCGCCGGTCTGCCGGACCGGGTGGCGGAGTTGGGACATGTCGCAGTCGCGACATCGTGGGGTCGTGACATGCTCATCGGCTCGGCAGATTCTTTCGGACAGCGCGTGATCAGGCGTTGCACGAAAGGTGTGTGGCTGATGGCATGGAACCGTCTGACGGCGGCGATATCGACGGCACTGGTGCTGACCACGGGAGGGCTGTCGTCGGCCTCCGGGCGGGCGTCGTCCCCCGGCACGGCCGAGGCGAGGGGCGCCGCCGCGGCGGCGTCCACCGTGAGGCTGGTGACCGGTGACCGGGTGACGGTGACACCCGGCGGCGACGGCCGGCGCACCGCCTCGGTGGAACCCGGTCCGGACCGCCGCGGCATCGTCTTCCGCACGTACGAGCAGGACGACCGGCACCATGACCGTACTCCCGTCCGACGCGGCGGAGTTGGTCGCCGCCGGGACGCTGGACCGGCGCCTGTTCGACGTCACCGCCCTCATCGCCCAGGGCTACGACGAGGCCGGCACCTCGGCGCTCCCGCTGATCGTTTCCCCCGAGCCGGGCGGCGTGACGGCCGGAGGGGCGGCGAGCCGCAAGGCAGCGGCGGCGACCGCGGACCGGCTCACCGCGGTCAACACGGCGTCCGTGCCGGAGCGCCGCCTGGAGGGCATCGACGCGACGGCCCTGCGGGTGGACGACGACGATCTCGGCGCGTTCTGGAAGACTCTGCGCCCCGCGGACACGGCCCGGCTCGTGCGGACCCCCCGGGTGTGGCTGGACGGCAGGGTGGCACCGGCGCCGGACCGCAGTACGGCGCAGATCGGCGCGCCTGCGGCCTGGAAGGCCGGTTTCGAGGGGCAGGGCGTCAAGGTGGCCGTCCTGGACACCGGTGTGGACGCCGGCCACCCGGACCTGGCGGGCCGGATCGCCGAGTCCAGGGACTTCTCGGACAGCGGCAGCGTGACCGACCACTTCGGGCACGGCACGCATGTCGCGTCGATCGTCGGCGGCAACGGAGCGGCATCCTCCGATAAGCGGCGCGGGCGGACCTGCTGATCGGCAAGGTGCTGGGCGACGACGGGTACGGCTCCGAGTCGCAGGTCATCGCCGGCATGGAGTGGGCGACCGCGGAGCACGCCAAGGTCGTCAACATGAGCCTGGGTTCGGACGCGCCCACGGACGGCACCGACCCCATGAGCCAGGCCGTCGACACCCTGTCCGCCTCCGGGCAGACGCTGTTCGTGGTCGCCGCCGGCAACGCAGGTGACCAGGGCGCGTCGACCATCGGTTCGCCCGGTGCGGCCGACGCCGCGCTCACCGTGGGTGCCGTGGACCGGGACGATTCCCTGGCGCCCTTCTCCAGCGGCGGCCCGCGCCTGAGCGACAAGGCCGTGAAGCCCGACGTGACCGCGCCCGGCGTGGGAATCGTCGCGGCCCGCGCCTCGGGAACGGCCGTGGGCACGCCGGTGGTGGCGGGCATCGCGGACAAGGCCATCGCCAGTCAGATGGGGCTCAGTCGGCGCACCATCCAGCGCCACATCCAGCGGATGATGTCACTCGCCGGGGCCACGACGCGTATGCAGCTCGCCTGGCAGGCGGCCCGCCGCGGCTGGCTCTGAGCGGCCGGCGGTGCCGGTGCCTCACCCGGCGCCGATCGGGCCGCACATCAGGTTGCCGGGTTCGCCGGGGTCGTCGCTGGTCCAGAACTGGGTCCACAGCGCGGCGAACTCGGGGCGGCTGAGGTAGCCGTCGGCATCCTGGTCGAGCCGGTCGAAGACACCGCCGGTCGCCACGGGCCGCCCGTGCCAGGTGTCGACCAGGCGCTGGTGCTCGCCGCGCGAGATACGCCCGTCGGCGTTCTCGTCGACCGCGTCGAAGATGGTGTCGGCGGTGGCGGTGACGGCTTCCGGGATGGTCGGCAGCAGGTCCACCATGGCGAGGAGGTCGTCCATGTCGATCCGGCCGTCCCGGTCCGTGTCCACGGTCTCCGACAGCTGCCGCCACCAGCCCTTCAGCACGCCGTCCACGCGCTCCGCCAGTTCCGATCCCTCCCTCACCCGGGGCAGCCGGCTCCAGCGGTCGGCCAGGGCCACGAAGTCCGCCTCCTCCAGATAGCCGTTGCCGTCCGCGTCGAACGCCTCGAACATGGCCTGGAGCTTGGTCCGCTGGAACTCGCTGGACATCACATGCCTCCTCACGCGCAGTGCTGAGGACATGCTTTCCGCGGGCGACCGCCCCTCAACGGCGCTCGCGCTCACCGCGACCGGGACCCGCGCGCCCACGCGCCCGCCCGGTGCGCCGGGCGCCGGTTTGCCCGCGGCGGGCCGAGGACCGGTTCCCCGGCGGCCGCACACCCGTCCCGGGCCGCCATCGATTCCGTACCCTTGCGGCATGCGCATGCGCCCCACGCTGAGCTGGACCCCCGCCGCGGACCTGCCGCCGGGCACCACCGACCTGGAGCCGGTCGTCGACGCACTCGGCGCCGGCGGTGTGCTGGTGCTCAGCGGGGCGGGCATCTCCACGGAGTCGGGCATCCCCGACTACCGGGGCGAGGGCGGGAGCCTGAGCCGGCACACGCCGATGACCTACCAGGACTTCACCGGGAGCGCCCACGCGCGCCGCCGGTACTGGGCGCGCAGCCACCTCGGGTGGCGCACCTTCGGGCGGGCCCGCCCCAACGCGGGGCACCTGGCGGTGGCCGCCTTCGCCAGGGACGCCCGTGTCTCGGGTGTGATCACCCAGAACGTCGACGGTCTGCACCAGGCCGCGGGCAGCGAGGGGGTCGTGGAGCTGCACGGCAGCCTGGACCGGGTCGTCTGCCTCTCCTGCCGCGCCTTCAGCCGGCGCCGCGAGCTCGCCCGGCGCCTGGAGGCCGAGAACCCGGGCTTCGACCCGGTGGCCGCCGGGATCAACCCGGACGGTGACGCCGACCTCACCGACGCGCAGGTCGGCGACTTCCGCGTCGTGCCGTGCGCCGACTGCGGCGGCATTCTCAAACCGGACGTGGTGTTCTTCGGCGAGGCGGTGCCGCCACAGCGCGTCGAGCACTGCCGGCGCCTGGTCCGGGAGGCGGCCTCGCTGCTGGTCCTCGGCTCGTCGCTGACGGTGATGTCCGGGCTGCGTTTCGTCCGTCAGGCGTCCCAGGAGGGCAAGCCGGTCCTGATCGTCAACCGGGACCCCACCCGGGGCGACCCGCACGCCCTCACCCGGGTCGCCCTCCCGCTGGGACCGGCCCTGACGACCATCGCCGACCGGCTCGGCATCCCGGTCGGCGGCCCGGCGGACTGAGCCGCCGCCCGACGGGCATCCGCAGCCGCGGGTGAAGGGGAGACGTGGCGCATGACAGCGGACTCACCGGGGAAAGCAGAAGCTGCTCGACAGGTGGAGGGCCGTCTCGGGGACACCGAGAGCACTCAGAAGGGTGTCCAGGCGGCGGCCGTTCAGAGGTGGCCGTCCAGGAACTTGCGTACCTCTGCGGTGGTCATGGGCCCCGTGGCGTGCGCCACCGCCCCTCCCTCCTTCAGCAGGACGTAGGACGGGGCTCCGGTGATCCCGTATCGCTCGGTTACGGCCGGACAACGCGTGATGTCGGCGCGGACGACCGTCAGGCGGCCCGTGTAGTCGTCGGCGATGCCACCCACGACGAGGTCCATCGCCCGGCAGGACTCGATCGCCTTGGGCCAGGTCCCGGTGAAGTATGCGAGGACCGGAACTCCGCTCATCCCGAGGATGAAATTGAACTCCGCGTCCTCACGAGGTCGGTGAACCCGTTTCGTCATGGAAGCTCCTGACCTCACGTTCCGTCATTCCGTCCCCATCATCCCTCGCGCGGTGTGCCAGGTCGGTCACCCGGTCGCAGCCCGCCGGGCACCCATGGATCAGCTATCCGGGCCGCGTCAGCTGACCCGAAGACCGACCGCCAGCGTCAGTTCGAGGACCCGGTGTGGCGATGCGAGATCCGGAAACAGCTCGCGCAGCTGCGACATCCGGTACCGGACCGTCTGGGGATGGACGAACAACGCCGCCGCCACCTCGTCCCGCCTGCCCTGGTGCAGCAGCCACGCCCGCAGCGTCTCCTCCAGCCGCCGTGCGGTCGTAACGGGCAAGGTCCGCAACGGTGCGAGGGCTCGGGCACGCAGGTCTGCGAACGCGTCCACGTCGGCGCTCAGCACCAGTTCGGGCAGGTGGTCCTCGGTGTCGCGCACATCGGAGGAGAGGGTGCGCGCGCGTACGGCTCGTGCGTACGAGGCGGACGCACGCGTCCATGGCCGGGCCGGGCCGACCACGGCGGTGCGGTCGGTCAGCTGCCGCAGAAGATGTGACCGGTCGGCATCGGGGACGAGCAGCACACCGGTGGCGTCCGGCAGATCGTCGAGGACGAGGGTGCTCGGGTCGAACGCGCGGTAGGCAGGCCGGGCCTGGGCGGCGGGCAGCAGGACCGCGGTCAGCGAAACCGGAGGTGGCCACCCGGCCCGTTGAGCCGAGGCCAGCAGCACGTCCGGGCTCGCGCCGGCGAGAAGGTCGCGGGCCAGCTGCTCCAGGTGGCGCTCGTGATCCCTGCCCCGGGCGGCCAGTTCGTCGGCGTGGCCCGCCGCGCTCGCGGCGGACAGCTCGTCGATGTACGCGAAGGTCAGCTCGGCGAACTTGGCGACCTCGGCGGCGGGCAGACCTGCGGGTACGGCACCCGCTGCCAGGCATCGCCAGGCCACGCGGGCGCCGACGCGGTAGGCGCTGAGCAGGGCGTCCATCGAACGGCCGTCGCGCACCTCGCCGCGGCCGAGCTCGTAGGCCGCGTCACCGCCGTCGCCGCCTGTGGCGTTCCCGCTCGCGAGGTCCAGGTAGTGCCCCAGGGCCGTGCGGACGGCTCGGCGGATGGTGGCGCCCATGTGGCCTGTAAGGGCGTTGGCGTAGGGAGGGACCTCGTCGATGATCGCCTGGACGACCTCGTCGGCGGTGGCCTTCAGCCCGGCCCGAAGTACGGTGACCGTCGTCTCGTCCAGGGCCAGTTCGCTGGCCCTCCGGATCACATGGTTCACGTTTTATTCCCTGCGAACAATTCTACCGTTCAGATTTACGTCCTGCGGTCAGGACCTTACGCCCTGAGGCACAGCAAGCTGGAACCATGACGAGTACAGCCCTCCGCAGCAGGGCGTGGAAACTGCTGGAGATGGTCACGACGCCGCTGCTGCCGTCGGACTACCTCGACCTGGTCAGCCCGCTGCGTGCGGGCGCCGACCTGCGGGGGCGCATCGAGGCCGTGCACCCCGAGACGGGTGACGCCGCGACCATCGTGATCAGGCCGGGGCGAGGCTGGCGCGGCCACACCGCCGGTCAGTACGTGCGGATCGGGGTCGACGTCGACGGGGTGCGCCTGTGGCGTGCCTACTCCATCACCTCGCCGACGAACCGCCAGGACGGCCGCGTCACGATCACCGTGAAGGCGATCCCGGACGGCAAGGTCAGCAACCACCTCGTCCGCCGGGCGACACCGGGCACGCTGATCCAACTCGACCAGGCGACCGGCGACTTCGTGCTGCCGCGGGCCAAGCCCGCCAAGGTGCTCTACCTGACGGCCGGCAGCGGCATCACGCCCGTGATGGGCATGCTGCGCGACACCGAGTTCGACGACGCCGTCCTGGTCCACTGCGCGCCGCGGCCGCACGACGTGATCTTCCGCAACGAACTGCACGACCTGGCCGCGGACAGGAAGCTGCGGCTCACCGAAGTGCACACCGCCACGGACGGCCTGCTCGACATCGCCCGTCTCGGCGAACTCGTGCCTGACTGGGCGGAGCGCGAGACCTGGGCTTGCGGGCCCGCGGGCCTGCTCGACGCCGCCGAGAAGCACTGGAACGACCACGGCGTCCAGGAGCGCCTGCACACCGAACGCTTCCGCCCCGGCATCGTCGTCACCGGCGACGGCGGCGAGGTCACGTTCAGCGCCACCGGCAGGACCGTCGACGCGGACGGCGCCACGCCGTTGCTGGACATCGGCGAGGAGGCCGGCGTGCTCATGCCCTCCGGGTGCCGCATGGGCATCTGCTTCGGCTGCGTTACGCCGCTCAAGGCGGGCGCCGTCCGCGACCTGCGCACCGGCGAGATCACCGAGGCCGAGCCGGGCGTCCTCATCCAGACCTGCGTGTCCGCCGCCGCGGGCCCCTGCGACATCGAACGGTAGGAACACCTTGACCGCCATCGACCCCACCGCCCACCTGACCGCGGAGCAGATCGAGGAGCTCGGCCGCGAGCTGGACGCGATCCGCGACGAGGTGATCGCCACCCGCGGCGAGCAGGACGCCGCCTACATCCGCAAGGTCATCTCGGCGCAGCGCAAGCTCGAACTGGTCAGCCGGGGCGTGCTGTTGTTCTCGTTCTTCCCGCCCGCGTGGCTGATCGGCACCGCCGGGCTGTCCGTGGCGAAGATCATGGACAACATGGAGATCGGCCACAACATTCTGCACGGCCAGTGGGACTGGATGCGGGACCCGAAGATCCACTCCACCACCTGGGAGTGGGACCACGTCTCGCCGTCCGAGCAGTGGAAGCACTCGCACAACGAGTTGCACCACACGTACACCAACGTGATCGGCAAGGACAACGACCTCGGCTACGGCATCATGCGCGTCGACGAGGACCAGCGGTGGCATCCGTTCCACCTCGGCCAGCCGCTGTGGAACTTCATCAACGCCTGCTTCTTCGAGTACGGCATCGCGGCGTACGACCTGGAGCTCGGCAAGAACCTGCGCAAGCGCCGCCGCAAGGACCCGGAGTTCCGCGCGCGGGCCAAGGCCGTGGGCCGCAAGATCCGCAAGCAGGTGCTCAAGGACTACGTCATCCACCCGCTGCTGTCGGGCCCGTCGTTCCTCACCACGCTCGCCGCCACGTTCACCGCGAACCTGGTCCGCAACCTCTGGTCCCACTCGGTGATCATGTGCGGGCACTTCCCCGAGGGCGTACAGGTCTTCGAGCGCCGGTCGATCAAGGGCGAGACGCGCGGCCAGTGGTACCTGCGCCAGATGATGGGCTCGGCGAACATCAGCGGCAGCAAGGCCATGCACTTCATGACCGGCAACCTGTCCCACCAGATCGAGCACCACCTGTTCCCGGACCTGCCGAGCAACCGGTACGCCGAGGTCGCGGTGAAGGTGCGCGCGCTGTTCGAAAAGTACGAGCTGGAGTACGTCACCGGGCCGCTGCCCAAGCAGGTGTTCTCCGCGTGGCACAAGGTCTTCCGGCTCTCGCTGCCGAACAAGAAGCCGAAGGCCAAGACGCCGGACCGCGAGAAGGAGCTCGTCGCGGCCTGATTCCCGGCAGTGCTTCGGATCTTTCGGCCGCACCGCCGGAACACCACCTCACGGGTGAAGCCGGAAGGCCGCCGGAGCTCTACCGCGTCCAGAACACGGGCGCCCAACGCCCAGAACCAAGCCTCCGCTGCCGCAGGCCACGTGCTCGCGTCGCCGCGGCGCCAGCCGAAGTACACCCGCCCTGGTCCTCTGAGCCCCCCTCCCCGGATCTGCCGCCCGAAGTCCACAACCCGTTCGTGGGCGTGCGCTGATCGGCACAAGCGGGACCGTCACGAGTCTTGTGGCGTACCGGCCTCCAACCTAGACTCGGAAAAGTGAAGCAAGTTCAGTTCAGGTAATGGTAACGGGGCGGGGATTCGGGAGCAGACTCGTGGTGGGTTCCTTGGACGGCAAGACCGCGCTCGTCACCGGTGCGGGGCAGGGCATCGGGCGGGCGATCGCCGTGGAGATGGCCCGGCAGGGTGCGTCCGCGGTGGTCGTCGCCGATCGGGACGAGAAGACCGCGTACGAGGCCGCGGAGCTGGTACGGGCGGCTGGGGCGCGTGCCGAGGCGGTCGTCTGTGATCTGCGGGTCCGGGGCGACATCGCGGACATGGTGGCGTACGCGGCGGGGTGTTTCGGGGGGCTCGATGTTCTGGTCAACAACGCGGGGGTGATCGAGACAGCGTTCACGGCCGCGCCGGAACGCGGCGTCGACTCGCTTCCGGAGGAGGTCTGGGATGCGGTCTATGAGGTCAACCTGAAGGCGGTTTGGCTGACGACCAAGTTCGCCGCGCCGTATCTGCGTCGCTCGTCGCGCGGGCCCGCCATCGTCAACACGGCGTCCGTCTCCGGCCTCACCGGGTTTCCCAATGCCCCCGCCTACGGTGTCACGAAGGCCGGCGTGATCCATCTGACCAAGGTCACCGCCGTCGACCTGGCCCCGGTGCGCTGCAACTGCTTCTGTCCTGGCGTCATCGACACCCGGCTGACCCAGAAGTACTTGGCCGCCGCGCCGGACCGTGACGCCATGGAGCACGAACTGACCTCGCCGCAGCTGGTGGAGCGGCTCGGGCGGCCGGAGGAGGTCGCGAGGCTGGCGTGCTTCCTGGCCTCCGACGACGCCGCGTTCATCACGGGGTCGTCGTATGTGATCGACGGTGGCGCCCTGGCCTGGCTCGGTGTACGGGACTGACGGCCGTCGGAATGGACCGAGATACTCCAAGGGGAGCGAGGGGCCCGATGCAGGCGAGGCTGACCGGGAAGACGGCGTTGGTGACGGGTGCGACGGGAGGCATCGGTGAGGCCGTCGTGCGACGGCTCGCGGCCGAGGGCGCGACGGTCGTGGTGACCGACCTCGACGTCGATGGATGCGCGAAGTTGGCCGATGAGGTCGGGGGCGGGGCGCTGGGGCTGGCCCTCGACGTGTCGGACGAGTCGGCGTGGCGCGATGCGGTGGCCCAGGCGACCGGCGTGCTGGGCGAGTTGTCCGTGCTGGTCAACAACGCGGGCATCGCCACGATGCACACGGTGGAGAGCGAGACCATGGATTCCTGGGACCGGGTTCTGGGCGTGACGCAGACGGGGGTCTGGCTCGGCATGAAGCATGTCGGCCCGTCCATCGAACGCGCCGGGGGCGGTTCGATCGTCAACGTCGCGTCGATCTTCGGCACGGTCGGCGGCTTCGGCGCCCAGTTCTCGTACCACGCGGCGAAGGGTGCCGTACGGCTGATGACGAAGAACGCCGCGCTGCACTGGGCCGGGCGTGGCGTTCGGGTGAACTCCCTGCACCCCGGCTTCATCGAGACGCCGCGCTCACGCGAACTGTGGCGCGGAACGCCCCGGTTGACGGCGATGGTCGAGGGGACGCCGCTCGGCCGGCTCGGTGCGCCGGAGGAGGTGGCGGCCGCCGTCGCGTTCCTCGCCTCCGACGACGCGAGCTTCATGACCGGCTCGGAGCTCTACGTCGACGGAGGCTGGACGGCGCGTTGAGCCGCCCGCCGCTCGGCGGCCTCAGGCTGCGGCGACCGCATACCGGTTGACTCCGTCCGCCTCCGTGCACCGGGCCTGCGCGCGGGCCACGAGCACGTCCAGGTGCGCGGCCGTCTCGTTGACGGCGAGCATCTGGTCGAAGGCGCCCAGCTCCGCGAAGGCGACCTTGCGCCGAGTCCACCCCAGTTCCCCCGCCACCTCGTGCGCGGTGCGCGTACGGTCGCCGAGGGCGGCCAAAGTCTCGGCGAGCCGGTCGTCGTGGTGGGTCAACAGCTCCCCGACCCGTGCGTGCACACTGTCGCCGACCGGGCCGTGGGCGGGCAGCAGCCGCGCGTCGGCGAGCGTCGTCATCAGGTGCAGGGAGTCCAGGTAGTCGCCCAACGGCAGTGCGGCGTCGCCGAGTTCGAAGCCGATGGACGGGGTGATGTGCGGCAGGACGTGGTCTCCGGAGAACAGCAGTCCCCGTGCCTGGTCGAGGTAGACGACGTGCCCCTGGGTGTGGCCGGGGGTGGGGATCACCGTCAACCTCGTGTCCCCGAAGCGGAGTTCCTCCGCCCGCAGCCAGCGGTCCGGCGCCTCCCACACGGTGGCGTCGAAGTCTCCCTGGTACATGGCGGTGAGGCGCTCGGCGAGGTCGTGGGCGCCGGCCCGGCGCAGTGTGGCGAGCGAGCTGACCGGTTCGTCCGTGCGCAGCTCCCCCAGCAGTTCCAGGCCGCGCCGTTCGCCGGCGCCGAGGTAGACCCGGGAGCCCAGCAGCCTGCGGAGTTCGACGGCCTGGGTGTAGTGGTCGCGGTGGATGTGCGTGACGAGGATGTGGCTGATCTCGCCGAGGTCGTGGCCGAGTTCGGCCAGGGCGTCCTCAAGGGCCTTGCGTGACTCCGGGATCGACCAGCCTCCGTCGATCAGGACCAGTCCGTCGTCCGTGAGTCCTTCGAGCGCGTAGACGTTGACGGCCCGCAGTCCGTCCTCCGGCAGTGGGAGGGGAACGCGGTGGACGCCGGGGTGTACGGTCTCGGGTCCGCCCTGCGCCCAACGGCCGCGGTCGAAGCGGTCGGAGCGGTCAGAGCGAGGGGTGCGGGTCGTGGGGGTGGTCATGCATCTCCTTGCCGGTGCTGTCCGGGGTGTGCGGCGAGCCCGGTGTGCAGGTCGTGGGCGAGCCTGCGGGCTCCCGAACGGTCGAGCTTGCCGACGGTCGTCTGGGGCAACTCGCTGACCGTGAACGCGAATTCGGGCCACTTGGCCTTGGAGAGGCCGGTGCGGGCGAGGTGGGCGGTGATCTCGTCGAGGCCGAGTTCGCCGCTGCCGTCCTCGACCACGACCAGCACGGCGGCGCGTTCGCCGAGGAGCGGGTCGGGTACGGGGGCGACGCAGACGCGGGCCACGGCGGGGTGTGCGGCCACGGCACGTTCGATCTCGGTGATGTCGAGGTTGCGTCCGCCACGGATGATCACGTCCTTCTCCCGGCCCATGACGGTCACCGTGCCGTCCTCACCGGTCACCAGCAGGTCTCCGGTCGGGAAGTAGCCGTCCGGGGTGAGGGCCGGCGGCTCGACCTTGCCGTCGCGGGCGTAGCCGAGGAAGAGGGAGGAGCCGCGGACCTGGGCCTGCCCGGTCTCCCCGGGCCCCAGGACGCTGCCGTCCGCGGCGACGGCCCTGAGGTCGGTGCCGGGGAACGGCCGTCCGTCCCGGCCGAGGCGGATCTCCTCGGGGTCGTCGGGCCGGGGCGAGGTGTGCCCGAGGCACTCGGACATCCCGAAGACGCGCAGGATTCTCGTGCCCAGCGAGCGCTCGGCGCGGGCGAGCGCGCCCTGGTCCATCGGCCCGCCGCCGACGGTGATCGAGCGGACTCCGTCGAGGATCCGCGAGCCGGCGGCTGCCGAGCCCATCTGGAGGGCCATGGTCGGCACGCACATGGTCCACCGGACGTCGTGTTCAGCCATGCGGGAGAGTGCTTCCTCGCGGTCCCAGCGGCCGGACAGGACGAGCGGTCCACCCAGCATGAGCGCGAGACAGACACCGAAGCAGTAGGCGGCGGTCGAGGAGAGCGGCACGACGGCGGCCACGGCGTCCCCGGCGTGCAGGCCGTTGACGTCGATCGTGCAGGAGCACGCGTACCGCAGGGCGCTCTCGGACTGTACGACGCCCTTGGGCCGGCCCGTGGAGCCGGAGGTGAGGCCGATGACGGTGCCGCCGGACCAGCGGGAGACATCGCGGGGCCCTCGACCGGCGCGGACCGCCCAGCCGTCGAGGGCCTCGGCCGACCGTGTGTCCGGCAGGGCCCGTTCGGCGTTCCACTCCGCGATAGCGGACGGTGCGGCGACCAGGACGTCCGGCCTGATGTCCTCGACGGCGGCGGCGAACTCGGCCCGGGTCGTATGCCGGTTGACCAGGGCCAGAACACCGCCCGCCCGGCCGACGGCGAGGGTCGCCGCGACCGTGCGCCACGAGTTGTCGGCCTGGAGGAGGACGGTGCCGCCCTGTGTGCTGTTCGGGGTGCTCCCGGGGGTGCCGTCCGGGCTCATCGCCTCGGCCAGGTCCGCCGCCCGTCGCAGGAGATCGCGCGCGCCGTGGCGTCCGTGATCGTCGACGACCGCGGTGAAGTCGGCCTGCTCGGCCCGTTCTTGGAACTCCCGCACTGTCTGTCGCATCCACTTCCTCGCCTCGTTGCGAAGGGATTCATTCAGTTCAGGGAAGGCGGTCGGCGGCGCCGCGCTCAGCCGCCGTACATCTCCATCTCGCCGCCCATGACGGCGATCCGGCGTCCGCGCATGTCGCCGACCTGGGCGACGGCCGCCGCCCACTCCGGGCTCCGCAGGGCCTTGCGCAGGTCCTCGGCGCTGTCGAAGCCCAGGACGGACATGCCGTCCCATCCCTCCGAGCGCGGCTCGAGGGCCGTGTCGATGTCGGTGTGCCGCCAGGACCTGAGGCCGGGAAGGTGCCGGGTGAGTTCGGCGTGTTCACCGCGCCACCAGGCGATGAACCGTTCGTGGGTCCACTCGGGCGGCCGGGCGGCCAGCAGGACGAGGTTGTACATGGTGTCCCTTCTCAGGCATCGCGCCATTTCAGGTGAACAGGACCGCGGGCGAGCGCCCGATCAGCAGCCGTCGTACCCGGCCCTGGTCGTCCAGCCGGGCGGAGGCCACGAACGTCGCCTCGGGTACACCGGACCTGCGCACCTCGCCGAGATACAGCTCGTCCAGGCCGACGGTGGACGCGGTGAGCAGGTGGTGCGTGCGGACGCCCACCGTGCGCTGGGCGAGGTACCCCTCCAGCGCGGCCCGGCCGCCGTGGAAGTCGGTGCCGGTGTCGCCTCCGGTGGAGAACAGGATGGAGAAGGAGAAGTCGTCGCTGATCAGGTCGAGGATGCGGTCGGCGTCGTCGCTGTCCAGGATCCCGAACCAGGTGGTCAGGAACGGGGCGGCGGACGTGGACGGGGCGCTCACGGCCGGTCCACGAGGTCGAAGTCGGGCGTGAAGAACGACTGGTAGCTGGCCATCAGTCCGCCGGCCGACACCTGTACGGCGGACAGGAACGCCCCCGTCGTCACGCCCGCGTCGACCACGAAGCCGTACGCCGTCTCGACGTCGCCGTCGACCGCGTACCGCACGATCTCGTGCCTGCGGTCCACCGCGTTCCGCCCGGCGATGTAGCCCGCGAAGTCCTCGCGGGAGGTACCCGCGCGCTGCCCGCCCGGGAGGGAGATGAGGAACCGGAAGCCGGGTTCCAGGAGTTCGAGGGCCTTTTCCGGGTCCTGGCCGTCCATTCTGGCCATGTATTCGCGAAGCACCATTGCTGATCGCTCCCTCTCAGCGCCATGAGCCGACAAGCGTGAATCACATGAAGCAACCTGAGTTCAGTTCAGTTTGACTGTAAGGCCGCCGCCCTGCCGTCGACAATGGGCAGGACGTGACCTTGTGGTGCGGCGCTATTCCGCGACCATCCGCACCACGCACCCTTCGATCATCTCGCTGATCTCCGACAGCGGCATCGCGCCTGTCGGCCGGTACCACCGCCAGACACTGACGATCATGCCGAGGACCGCAAGTCCGAGGGTGTGAGCGTCCCGGACCGGGAAGGCGCCCTTCGACATGCCGCGCATCAGCAGGCTCGTCCAGTCCCGCTCGACCATCTGCACCAGCTGGCGCGCCGCGACCCGCTCGGTCTCCTCGCGCTTGGACTTGCGAGGGTTGGCGAGCAGCGACATGTTGGCCTGCAGGATGCGCATCTGACGGATCTCCTGCTCGCTCACCGCGAACGCCGCGCGGACGGCGGCGCGCAGCTCCTCCACGGGGTCCGTCTCCTCGCCCGTGGCCTCGACGAACTGGTCGTGCGAGCGCTGGAGCTCCAGCCGCATGATGGTGAGCAGGCAGTGGGCCTTGGACTCGAAGTAGTGGTAGAGGGCCGTCTGCCCGATGCCGACCCGGTCCGCGACCTCCGACCACTTGGTGTTCTCGTAGCCGTCCTCCCCGAACCGCTCCACGGCGGCCACGAGGATCGCCCCGCGCTTCGACCTGGGCCCCTCCTCCGGATCCACGATCCGTGCCCTCGCCATCGTCTCTCCCTCTCCTTGACGGACCGTACCGATCACCGTCCGGTCGTCCGAGACTAGACCCAAGTTCAAGTCGGGTACGAATCAAGGTTCGGTGGCCCGGGTGGCGCGGCCTCGTGCCCGGTGAAGTCGGGGCGGCGCCCGGCGAGAAACGCCGCCACTCCTTCCCGGCCCTCCGACGACACCGCGGCGGCGGCCAGCTGACGCGCCTCCGCGTCGAGGTGTTCGTCCAGCCCGGTGGCGAACGCCCCGCGAACCAGCCGTCGTGTCACCCCGTACGCGGCCGTGGCACCGCGCGCCAGGCCATCCGCCGTCCGCACCGCTTCCGCCATCAGCCGCTCCGGCTCGACGACCCGGCTCACCAGACCCATCTGCGCCGCCTCGGCAGCCGTGACACGGCGATTGGTCAGCAGCAGGTCCGCGGCCCGCTGCGGTCCGACGAGCCGGGGCAGCGCCCAGCTGACCCCGGCGTCCGGTGTGTACCCGATCGCGGTGTACGCGGCCGTGAAGCCGGCGTCGGCCGCCGCGAGACTCACGTCCGCCGCCGCCACGAGCCCCAGCCCGGCGCCCGCGACGGCCCCCTGCGCGGCGACCACCAGCGGGGCGTCCAGCCCGGCGAGGATCCGCAGCGCCCCGTGGAGCGCGTCGGTGACGTCCGTGAGGTGCGCCGCGAGGCGTTCTCCGGGCAGCGCGGCGAACTCCTTCAGGTCACCGCCGACGCAGAAGGACCGTCCCCGCCCGGTGAGCAGCACCGCCCGCGCCCGCACCTTCTCGCACTCCCGCGCGGCGCCGAGCAGCGCGCGTGCCATCGCCAGGTCGATCGCATTGCCCTCCCCACGGCACATCTCGACCCGCGCCAGACCGCCACCCGCCACCTCGACCAAGACCCTCATCGCACCCTCGGTCCTCGTTGCATTGCTGGCCCTCCTCGCATCGTCGTCCCTCATCGCGCCGTCCACCCACCGTCCACGGTGAGGACGTGCCCGGTGCAGTACGACGACGCGTCCGACGCCAGATAGAGCAGTGCCCCGTCCAGTTCCCCCTGTTCACCGCCGCGCCCCAGCATGGTGCCGCGCTCGACCCAGCGCCGGGACCGCTCGTCGGCGAACAGCCCTTCGGTCATCTCCGAGCGGAACCACCCGGGCGCGAGCGCGTTGACCCGTACCCCCGCCGCGCCCCACTGTCCGGCCAGTTCCCGGGTCAGCCCGACGAGCCCGGCCTTGGACGCGGCGTAGGCCGCACCGCCCAGCGGGGCGCCGGAGACCAGCCCCAGGACGGACGAGACGTTCACGACCGCTCGCGAACGGCCTGAGCCGGAGGTCGGGGCCTCGGTCAGCAGGCGTGCGAGGTGGAAGGGGGCCACGAGGTTCACCGCAAGGACGTCCGCGAAGTCGTCGGCGCTCTCGTCCTCGGCGTGTACGACGCCGGGTACGCCCGCGTTGTTGACGAGGACGTCGATACGACCGCTCTCGTCCCGTGCCGTCTCCATCAGCCGCACGCGGTCCGCCTCCCGCGAGACGTCACAGCCGACGGGATGGATACGCGGGTCCTCGTCGGCGATCCGCTTCAGCTTCTCCAGGCGACGGGCGGCGGCGTAGACGGTCGCGCCGGCCGACGCGAGGACGGTGGCGAACCGGGCCCCGAGGCCGGACGACGCCCCGGTGACCACGGCGGTCCGCCCGTGCAGCGAGAACAGCTGCGCCACCGGATCGGGGGCGGGGGTCACTCCGCCACCCCGATCGGCAGCACGGTCGCCCCGCCGTCCAGGACCAGCGTCTGTCCCGTCATCCAGGAGGAGGCCCCGGACGCCAGGAACAGGGCCGCGTGGGCCACGTCCTCCACCGTCCCGAGTCGGCGCAGCGGCAGTCTGGCCGTGAGGATCGGCTCCCTCGGTTCCCAGACCGCCCGGGCCAGTTCGGTCTTGATCAGGCCGGGCGCGATCGCGTTCACCCGTGCCTTCGGTCCGAGTTCGTAGGCGAGTTGCCGGGTCATGTGCAGCATGGCCGCCTTGGTGGCGTTGTACCAGCCGATGTGGGGGTCGACGACCAGTCCCCCGACGGAGGCGATGTTGACGACCGCTCCCCCGTGCTCGCTCATCCACGCCCGCCAGGCGCATCGGGTCCAGGCGACCATGCCGTACTGGTTGACCCGGACGGTCTTCTCGGCGCGCGGCAGGTCGAGGTCGAGGAGGTCGCCCATGTAGGGGTTGGTGGCCGCGTTGTTGACCAGGATGTCGAGCGCGCCGAGGCGGGACACGGTCTCCTCGACGCAGCGCTCGGCGTCCTCGGGCTCCCCCGCGTTGGCGACGACCTCGTGGACGTCGCCGTCCCCCTTGACCCGCAGCAGTTCCTCGCGCGCCGCGGACAGCCCGGCCGGCTTCCGGGCGGCGATCACCACATGGGCGCCCGCCTCCCGGTAGACCCGGGCGATACCGAGGCCGATGCCCCGCGAGCCGCCGGTGATCAGGGCGACCCGTCCCTGGAGTTGCTGTCCGTTCACGCCGATTCCTCCGGGTACTTGGCCAGTTCACGCCGGGCGACCGTCCGTAGATGCACCTCGTCCGGTCCGTCGGCGATCCGCAGCGCCCGGGTGATCGCGTACAGCCGTGCCAGTACGGTGTCGTCGCTGACCCCCGCGGCGCCGTGTGCCTGAACGGCCCTGTCGACCACCCGGTGGGCGACCTCCAGCGCGGCCACCTTGATCGCGGCGACCTCGGTCCGGGCGGCCGCGTTGCCCGAGGTGTCCATCAGCCAGGCCGCCTTGAGGACCAGCAGCCGCAGTTGTTCGATCTCGATACGGCTGCGGGCGATCCACTCGCGCACGACGCCCTGTTCGGCGAGCGTGCCGCCGAAGGCAGTGCGGGTGAGGGTCCGGCGGCACATCAACTCCAGTGCCCGTTCGGCGAATCCGACCGCGCGCATGGCGTAGTGCATACGGCCGGGACCCAGGCGTCCCTGGGCGAGGGCGAATCCCTCTCCCTCGCCGCCCAGCATCGCCGACGCCGGCACCCGTACCTCCTCGAAGAGCACGTCGCCGTGGCCGCAGCGGTCGGTGTAGCCGAACATCGGCAGATCGCGCAGGACGGTGATGCCGGGGGTGTCGCGCGGGATCAGCAGCATGCTCTGCTGCCGGTACGTCGGTGCGTCGGGGTCGGTCACTCCCATGAGGATGATCAGCCGGCAGTCCGGGTCGAGGATCCCGGACGTGTACCACTTGTGTCCGTCGACGACGTACTCGTCGCCGTCCCGGGTGATCCGGGTGCGGATGTTGCGCGCGTCGGAGCTGGCCACCGCGGGCTCGGTCATGGCGAAGCAGGACCGGATCTCGGCGGCCAGCAACGGCCGCAGCCAGCGCTCTTGTTGCTCCGGTGTGCCGAAGAGGGCGAGCAGCTCCATGTTGCCGGTGTCGGGGGCGGAGCAGTTGAACACCTCGGGCCCGATCACCGACCGTCCGGCCAGCTCGGCGAGCGGCGCGTATTCGAGATGGGTGAGGCCCGCGCCCAGGCCGCCGTGCGCGAGAAAGAGGTTCCACAGGCCCTCGGCGCGCGCCTTCTCCTTCAACTCCCGCATGACCGGGGGCAGTTCGTGTGGGTCGTCGGCCTCGGCGAGCTGCCGGTCGTAGACGGGCTCGGCGGGCAGGACGTACTCCTCCATGAACGCGGCCATGCGCGAACGGAGTTCGTCGGCCCGGAGGGAGAGTCCGAAATCCATGGTGGCGCTCCTTCATGGCCGTCGGGCGAGGATGTGGCCGGCAGTGCGGATCATCTCCGCGATGGTCGGCGGCAGCCGTTCCTGGTCGGGGTCGTGGTGCTTGCCCTCGCGGTGCCGGCGCAGGTTGTGGCCCATGATCGCGGCCATCTTGGTGCGGGCCAGGGCGCGGAACCAGTCGAGGGCGGGAGGTTCGGGACGGCCGTCGAGATAGGCGGTGAGCAGTTCTTCCTCGTCGGGCAGGCCGGGGACGGCGCGGCCCAGCCGGGGGAAGTTGCGGTGGTCGGTGAAGAGGAGGAACCAGGCGAGGTCGATGCGGGGGTCGCCGTATCCCCAGATCTCCCAGTCGACGACGGCGGCCGGTCGTGCGCCCTGGCACAGGACGTTGCCGAGGCGGAAGTCGCCGTGGACGAGGGCGGGTGGCACGCTGTCGGGGATGCGGGCGGCCAGGGCTTCCAGCACGTTCTCGGCTCCGGGGCGGAGTTCGGCCGGCACGGCACGCATGGTGCGACTCCACCTCTCCAACTCCCCTTCCGGGTGCAGAACTTCGGACGTCTCCGCGATCCGCCAGTCGTGCAGGTCGCGCAGCACGTCGGCCAGGGCCAGCATCCGCGTCCGGCACAGTCCGGGATCGAGCCGGTGCTCGTCCAGGACCGGCTCGATCGCCTCGCCGGTGACGAACTCCACGGCGAACCAGGCGGGTTCGTTCTCGTCGGCGGCGACAACGCCCGGCACGGGTACCGGTGACCCGGCGAGGGCGCGCAGCACGCGGGCCTGGCGCAGCACGTCGTTGCGGCCGACGGGGCGTTGGCCCGGCGGCACGGCTTTCACGACGTACGAGACCGGTCCCGCCGTGATGGAGTACGTGAGGCCCGAGTGGCCGCCGGGCAGGGTGCGCAGGTCCCCCGGTGTCTCGCCGGGATGTCGCTCCGTCAGTCGCTCCCGGACCCGTCGCGCGAGTCGGGTCACCTCGGTCGTGGTGGTCAACGTCCGCCTCCCTTCGGTTCCTTGGGCAGGCCCAGCACCCGTTCGGCGAGGATGTTGCGCTGGATCTCGTCGCTGCCGCCGGCGATGCGGTAGCCGGGGGCGCCGAGCAGGTGCTCGGTCCAGGCGAACGTGCCCCACTCCCCCGTGTCGGCGGCCAGTCGCGGCCCGAGGAGTTGCTGGACGAGGTCGGTGGTGGCACGCATCGTCGCGGTGGCATGGAGCTTGCCGACCGATGCCTCGGCTCCCGGTTCGCGGCCCGCCGCCAGTGCCGACGTCACGCGCAGCCCGGTGAGCCGCTGGACGAGGGTGCGGACGAACAGGTCGGCCGCCTGCCGGCGTTCGCTGTCGGTGAGCGGGCGGGGCAGGTGCCGGGCGAGGTCGAGGGCGCGGTCGGCGTTGTCCAGGCCGAGTCCGCCGGAGTCGAGGCGCTCGGCGGCCAGCACGGTCAGCGTGACCCGCCAGCCCTCGCCGACCGGGCCGAGCCGGTCGGTGTCCGGGACGAACACGTCGTCCAGGTAGACCTCGTTGAAGCTGGAGCCGCCGGTCATCTGCCGGATCGGCCGTACGGTGACGCCCGGCGCGTCCATCCGGACCAGGAACACCGTGATGCCCGCGTGTCGGGGCACGTCCGGGTCGGTGCGGCAGACGGCGACGCCCCAGGTGGCGACGCGCGCGCCGGAGGTCCAGATCTTGTGGCCGGTCAGGATCCAGCCGTCGCCGTCCCGTACGGCGCGGGTACGGACGGCGGCGAGATCCGAGCCGGCCTCGGTCTCCGAGAACAGCTGGCAGGCGAGTTCGTCGGTGCGCAGCATCGGGCGCAGCCAGCGCCGCCGCTGCTCCTCGGTGCCCCAGACGCGGACGGCGGGGGCGACGAGCTGCTGGGTGACCGGGAAGATCTCGGTGCGCCGTGGCACGTCGAAGGCCGACTCCTCGGACCGGTACAACTGCTCGTAGTGGGCGGGCAGTTCACGGCCCCCGTACTCCGGCGGCCAGGCGAGCGCGCCCCAGCCCTGGTCGTAACGGGTGCGTTCCCAGTCCCGTGTCTGATCCGTCCTGGCGCGTTCCTCGGCTTCCGTCCAGTTCTCGAAGACGGCCACCGAGTCGTCGCCGCTGCCCCACTCCTTACGTGCGGGGCGCGCCGGTGCCATGCCCTTGAGCCAGCTGCGGGCCTCGGCGCGGAACTCGTCCGGGCCGGGTATGCCGTCCATGGTCCTCCTTTCAGCGGGTCAGCACGGTGCAGGCGCTGACGCCCGGCGCCCCGTAGACATGGGTGAAGCCGGTCGACGGCTCGTTCGGCACCTGCCGCTCGCCCGCCCGGCCCCGCAACTGCTGGACGATCTCGTGGACCTGGCGCAGGCCGGAGGCGCCGATGGGTTCGCCGTTGGCAATGCACCCGCCGTCGGTGTTGACGGGGAGCGAGCCGTCGATCCGGGTCGCCCCGAAGGGGATGAGTGACTCCTGTTCGCCGTGCTCGCAGAACCCGCACTCGGCCAGGTGCATCACCTCGGCGCCGCTCTCGGTGTCCTGCAGCTGGCACACGTCGATGTCGGCCGGACCCAGTCCGGCCTCCTCGAAGGCGTGTTGTGCGGCGTCCGCGCTCACGCTCGTCGGCGTCCCGGGCGGTGCCCAGGGGCTGAACACCTCGAAGGAACCGAACCGGCGGGTCCGTACGACGGCCGCCCGCAGCGCGATCGGTGTGCCGCCGAGTTCGCGGGCCGCGGCACGACCGCACAGGACTACGGCGACCGCGCCCTGGCCGGGCGAGCAGAACATGTACCGGGTCAGGGGGTCGTTGACCATGCCGGACGCCAGGATCTCCGCCGCGTCGAGCGGCTTTCGGCGCCAGGCGTACGGGGTGAGCACGCCGTTCGCGTACGCCTTCTCGGCGACCAGCGCGAGGGTGCGGGCGCTGATGCCGTGGTCGTGCATGTAGCGCTGGATCTTCATGGCGAAGAACTGTGTGGTCACCATCAGTCCGTCGCGGCCGTAGGCCTCGTCGAGTCCCCAGTCGGCGGGCCGTGGGTCGAAGGCGCCGCGCGGGTGTTTGTCGAAGCCGACGGCGAGGGCCACGTCCGCCGCCCCGGACCGGATCGCGTTCGTGGCCGCGACCAGCGCGCTGCCGCCGGTCGCGCAGCCGTTGCGCACGTTGGTGAACGGCACTCCCGTCAGGCCCAGTTCGGCGACCAGTGTGTCCGCGTTCCCGCCGGTGTCGCTGCCGCCGTAGGCGGCCTGTACACGCGACCACGGCAGACCGGCGTCGGCGAGAGCCGCCCGTACGGCCCGCACGGCCAGCTCCCGGCCGCTCACCTCCGTACGGGCGAAGGAGGTGATCCCCACGCCGCAGACGAACACGTCCGCTCCGCTCATACGACGGCTCCCGCGGCCCTCGGCACTCCGTCCCCCGCGGTGACGGTGAGCGGCATGCCGATCTCGGCTTCCTCGGGGCGGATGTCAAGGGCCGCCAACACCCTTACCCCCTCCGGCAGTTCGACGTATCCGACGGCGAACGGCGTGAATCCGTCGGCGGGCGGCGCGTACGGCGGCGACTTGGGCGCGTACCGCTGCACGGTCCAGGTCCACAGCGTGCCCGTGCCGGAGAGCACGACCGGTTCGGCCGGACCCCCGCAGCGCGGGCACGCCGGGCCGGCGGGGTAGACGGCCACCGCGCAGTCCGCGCACCGGGAGCCGCGCAGCCGGCCCCCGGTCCCCGCGCCAGAGTTCAGCGGCCCTTCCACTGCGGTTCCCGCTTGTCCAGGAAGGCCGCCACGCCCTCCGCCGCGTCCTCGGAGTTGAGCATCACGCCGACCGCGAGGTGCTCCATGACCATCAGCGACTGGATGTCGGCGTCGAGGCTGCGGTCGATGGTCATCTTGGTGATCCACATGGTGAACGGGCTCTTGTCGATGAGCTGGTCGGCGAACTCCTCGACCGTGGCGTCCAGCTTGTCGGCGGGTGCCGAGGCGTTGATGAGGTCGAACTCGGCCGCCTCGACCCCGGTGAGCAGCTTGCCGGTGAGCATCAGCTCCTTGGTCTTGCGGACGCCGATCATGCGCGGCACCCGGTAGATCGGTCCGGCGCCGCCGAACAGTGCGCGGCGGATGTGAAAGTCCCCGATCAGCGCGTCGTCTGCGGCGATCGCGAAGTCGCAGGAGATCATCAACTCGAAGCCGCCCGCGGTGACATGGCCCTCGAGGACGGCGATCGACGGGGTCCGCATCGAGTAGAGCCGGTCGCAGACCTTGGCCGACAGCACGGCGACGTCGATGGCGTTGGACCTGCCGACGAAGTCGGCCTTGAGGCTGTCCAGGTCGAACCCGGAGCAGAAGGTGTTGCCTCGGCCGCGCAGTACCAGTACGCGCAGTTCGGGGTCCGCGTCGACCTCGGTGATGATCTCGTCCAGCCGGTTGAGGATCGGTACGGTCACGCAGTTCTTCTTGTGCGGGCGGTTCAGCCAGACCCGCGCCACGTGACCGTCCCGCTCGAACTGGATCTCGTCCTCGACTGCCATGAGCTCCTCCAAACTGAACTGAATTGAGTTCGATTCTGTGGGCAGTGGTTGCCCCTGTCAATGGACCGGCGAGCGGCGACCGCTCCGAGCGATCAGCCGGTACGGCCGGTGCGATCAGCCGGTACGGCCGGTGAGGCCGAGCAGACCGGCCAGGCGCAGCCGGTGGTCGTCGCCCGTGCCGAACAGCGCCTCGTCGGCCCGTGCCCGGCGCAGGTAGCGATGGGCGGGGTGCTCCCAGGTGAAGCCGATCCCGCCGTGGAGCTGGACGTATTCCGCGGTGGCCAGCCGGTAGGCGCCGGTACAGGCCACCGCCGCGGCGCTCGCCGCCACCGATACGTCCGACGTCCCCGACACCGCCCGCTCGGCGAGGCAGGCACTCGCGTACGCCGAGGCCGACCGCGCACCCTCGGCCTCGACCAGCAGATCGGCCAGCCGGTGCTTGACCGCCTGGAACGAGCCGATGGCCCGCCCGAACTGAGTCCGCTGGGACACATACGCCAGCAGGGCGTCCAGGGCATGCGCGATGCCGCCGACGTGCTCGGCCGCCAACCCCACCCGCCCGGCGTCGAGTACGGCGTCGACGACCTCCGCCGCCCATCCGGACTCCCCCACCGGTTCGGCGGGCTGCCCCCGGAGACGGACGAGCGCCTGGCGGCGCGTGGGATCGAGGACCGGGCGGGCGATACGGTCGCAGGTCGCGTCGTCCGGCTCGCAGGCGAACAGCCGCTCCCCGTCCGGTGCGCGTGCCACGACCAGCAGCAGCTCGGCCCCCTCTCCGTCGGGCACGAAATCGGCCTCGCCGCGCAGCACCCAGCCGCCCGCGCCCTGCTCGGCGGTCACGTCCGCCGGATGCAGGAAACCGGCGACCGTCGCCGTGAGCGCACCGGTGGCGATGCCCGGCAGCCAGCGCGCGCAGGCCTGCCGGTCGCCGCCGGCGAGCAAGGCATGTCCGGCGAGGACGACCGTGCTGAGCAGCGGAGCGGGACACAGCACCCGGCCGCTCTCCTCCAGCGCCACGGCGAGGTCCGCGAAGGTGCCGCCCGCGCCGCCGTACTCCTCGGGCAGGGCCAGTCCCTGCACACCGATCTCGGCGGCGAGCCGGTGCCAGAGCGCCCGGTCGTGTCCGCGCGGGCTCTCGGCCTGTCTGCGGACTTCATCGATCGCGCAGGTCTCGGCGAGCAGGTCCCGGAGAACTGCCCGCAGTTGGCGCTGCTCATCGGTCTCCACCAGCAGCGAGGGATCGGCATCGAGCCGGAACATCCACATCTCCTTCGATCGCACCGCCCCAGGGATGCACGGTCGGGCGCGCGGCGGGGGCCGACCATGAACGACCCGTGGCCGCACGCGGCGGACGGGCCCTCACGCCGTGAACCGCCCGCCATTGGCGAGCAGCACGGCCCCCACGAGGTTCGCCGCCTCCTCGCTCGCCAGAAACAGGGCGACATCGGCGATCTCCTCCGGCGTGGCGTACGGACGGACGCGTGGATCGGCGAACCCTCGGCGAAGTGCCTCGGGAGTCCGTGCCGCCATGCCGGTCTCGGTCGGTCCCGGTGCCACCGTGTTGACGCGGACGCCGAAGGCGATCGCCTCCTTGGCGACGGACTGGCTCAGCGCGTGTGCGCCGGACTTCGAGGCCGCGTAGTGCGGATAGCCGGCCTGCGCATCGAAGGCCGAGGAGGAGCCGACGGTGACGACGGCCCCGGACCGGCGTGGCGCCATGACCCGCAGGGCGGCACGCAGCACATGGAACGTGCCGTCCAGGTTGACGCGCATGACGTGCCGCCAGGCGTCGTCGCCGAGTCGGCCCGTCACCTCCGGCGGCCGGTCCGCGACCAGCGCCTCGGCGATCCATTCCTTGGCCGTGGGGTCGTCGACCCCGGCCGCGTGCACCAGGACGTCGAGCCGGCCGTGCCGTCGTACGATCTCGCCGAACGCGGTGTCGACCTGTCTCGGGTCGGCCACGTCGACGGTCAGCGGCTGCGCGCCCCGCAGTTCCTTCGCGACGGATTGCGCCGCGGGGCCGTCGACGTCCGCCGCGAAGACTTCCGCTCCCTGCGCGGCGAGTCGCCGGGCGACCGCCGCCCCGATGCCGGATCCCGCGCCGGTGACGAGCGCGATCCGCCCGTCGAAGCGCCCCGTGTGCTCGCCGCCCATCTGCGGTCACCACCTCATCCCGGGTTACTGAACTGACTTCATTTTTGTTACTGTCGCCCGTATGTCAACAGGCAGGACGAGAGCACTGCGACTGACCCGCTGGGGCGGCCCGCCGATCCTCACCGAGGCGGCACGGCCCGTCCCCACGGGCGAAGAGGTCCTGATCCGGGTGGAGGCGGCCGGCCTCTGCCGTTCCGACCTCCATGTGATCGACGCGCGCGAAGACGATCTCCCCTATCGCCTCCCCTTCACCCTCGGACACGAGGTCGCGGGCCGGGTACTGGAACGCGGTCCGACAGCAGCGGGGCCGACGGTCGGCGAGCGCGTGGTCGTCTACGGCCCCTGGGGCTGCGGGAGTTGCGCAAACTGTGCCGCCGGAGCGGAGAACTACTGCGACCGGCGCGCACTCCTGGATGCCGGGCTTGCCGGTACGGGGGCGGGGCTCGGGCGCGACGGCGGGATGGCCGACCTGATGCTCGTGCCCTCCGGTCGGCTGCTGGTCCCGGTGAACGGCCTGGCCGCCGTGCAGGCGGCGCCCCTTTCGGATGCCGGGCTCACCGCCTATCACGCCGTGGCCACCGTCCGGCCCGCCCTTCGCGACGAGGCGAGTGCGAGCGTGGTCGTCCTCGGCGTCGGCGGGCTCGGGCATCTGGCCGTCCAGGTTCTGCGCGCCACGACGAGCGCGCAGGTGCTGGCCGTTGATGTACGGGAGGAGGCTCTCGCCCTGGCCGCCGAGTGCGGCGCGCACTTCACCACGCTGCTCCACCCCGGCACGGCGGCGGCGCTCCGGAAGCGGACGGGCGGGTCCGGGGCGGCGGCGGTGCTCGACTTCGTCGGCGACCCGTCCAGTCTGGGCCTGGCGGTGGACGTGCTGCGGGCGGGCGGGGAACTGGCCGTGGTGGGCAGCGGCGACGGGGAGCTGACGGTCCGCAAGCCCGGCGCGCTGCCTCCCGGAACGCGGATCTCGTTGCCCTTCTGGGGGACTCTGCCCGAGCTGGAGGCCGTGGTCGGCCTCGCGCTCCAGGGCTCACTGAGGGTGCGCGTCGAGCAGTTCGCCCTCTCCGACGCGGCACGGGCGATCACGCGGCTCCGCTCGGGCGAGGTACGGGGGCGCGCGGTCCTGGTCCCCGACTGACAGGCCAGGCCCCCGCCTGACAACACCCCGGCCCCCGCCAGACACCGTCCCGGTCCCGCCCGACAACATCCCGCCCCCCTGACAACGTCCCGGTCCTCGGCCGGTGCGGCCGAAACCCATCCCGTGCAGCCCGCACCCGCACTCCTATCGACTCCAGAAGTGAGTTCAATTAGTGTCGTGCCCCACACTCGGCAACGCGAAGGCGGTGGGACCCGCTATGGGTGCGGAGACAGTGGATCTGCTGGTGATAGGCGGCGGCATGGCCGGGCTCTCGGCCGCCGCGCGGGTGGCCTCCGAGGGCGGCACCGTGGTCGTGGTGGAGAAGGCGGAACGCACCGGCGGTTCCGCGCGCTTCGCCGGTTTCGTATGGACGACGCCGAGCGTCGAGGAGATGCGCCGGGTCAATCCGGACGGCGACCCGGAGCTGGCCACCGCCCTGGTGGACGGGTTCGCCGACGGGGTGGCCTGGATCCGGTCGCTCGGCGTGGAGTGCCGGCCGCCGGTGCCCGTACTGGGTTTCGGCCGAGGGCACCAGGTCGACACGAACCACTACCTGGACACGTGCGAGCGACTGATCCGCGACCGGGGCCAGGAGGTGCTGACGGGTACCTCGACCCGCTCTCTGGTCACGGAGAACGGCGCGGTCAAGGGGGCGGAGTGTGTACTGCCGGACGGTTCTTCGCGCCGGTTCGACGCCACCTGGACCCTGTTGGCGAGCGGGGGCTTCCAGGGCGACCGGCACCTGCGCGCGGAGCATGTCCACCCGCACGCCGCGGACATGGGGGTGCGGGCCAACCCGGACAGCCGGGGTGACGGTCTGACACTCGGGCGTACGGCGGGCGCGGCGTTCGGCCGGAAGGACGCGGGGTTCTACGGGCACCTGATGCCGGCGGGCGTCTCCCTCGCCGATCCGGCACGCTTCGTCGACCTCGCCCTCTACTACAGCGAGCACGCCCTGCTGTTCGACACGACGGGCGAGCGCTTCGTCGACGAGACGGCCGGGGACCATCTGACCACCATGGCGCTGCTCGAACGCCCGGAGTCCCGCGGTCTTCTGGTCGCCGACGCGCGCGTGCACCGCGAGTGGATCAGCGCCTCGTACGTGGAAGGCATCCCCGGCGTGGACAAGTTCCAGCTGTGCCACCGCGCCGGCGCCCGCGCGGCGGTGGCGGACAGCCTGGACGACTTCACGTCGATGCCCGAGGAGTGGGGCTATCCCGGCGCCACGATCAGGGACCGTATCGAGGAGTTCAACGCCGCCATGGGCGCGGGCGGCACCACGGTGCCCGGCCGGCTCCTGGATCGCCGACCCCTCGACGAACCACCGTTCTACGTCGTCGAGGCGGCCCCGGCGATCACGTTCACCTTCGGCGGCCTGCTGATCGACGCCCAGGCACAGGTCCTGTCCGCGGGCTCCGACGGCCGGACCCCGGTCCCGGGTCTGCTCGCGGCCGGCGCCGACGCGGGCGGGCTGTACCGGCGCGCGTACGCGGGCGGCCTCGCCCCCGCGCTGGTGTTCGGCCTGGCGGCGGCCCGGACCGCGCTCACCGGAACACCGCCGGCCGTCGGCGGCTGAACCCCGTCGCCCTCCGGTCACCGGCGTCCGCCACGACCGCGCGGCACAAATCCCGTGCACGAGGCTTGCCCGCCCGGCGCCGGAATGTCTAGCTTACTGAATTGAGTTCACTTTGACTCTGCGGTTCGTGAGGTGATCATGCAGCTCGCACGCCTGGCGCGAACACGCTCTTTTCCGAAGGAGGGGCTGTGAGTCAGTTCCTGCTCGTCCTGGTCAGCGGCGTGGCCAGTGGAGCCGTATACGGTCTTCTGGGCCTCGGGCTGGTCATCATCTACCGGGCCACGGACGTCGTGAACTTCGCGATGGCCTCGCTCGCGACGCTGGGCCTGTACGTAGCGGTCTCCCTGCACGACCGCGGTGTGGCGACGCTGCTGGGCGTCCTCGCCGCCGTCGCGATCACCGTGGCGGCGGGCCTGCTGGTCCGGGAGACGGTGATCCGGCCGCTGGGCCAGGGGCAGTTGTTCTCCGCTCTCGTCGTGACGATGGGCGTGTCCCTGGTCGCCGAGAGCACGGCCGGATCGATCTGGGGCGACCAGCCCAGGGCTTTTCCCAACCTGGTCGACGGGTCCGTGCGCTGGTCCGGCGCCGCGGTGCCGGTGCAGAGCCTCCTGACCATCGCCGTCGCCGCCGGGGCCATGGCCCTGGTCGGCTATCTCTTCGCCCGCACCACACTCGGCTCCGCCATGCGCGCCGTGGCCGAGTCCGCCGACACCGCCCGCGTGGTCGGGCTGAGCGCGCAGCGCCTGGCCAGGATCTCCTGGGCACTGGGCCTCGGCCTCGCCGCGCTCGCCGCCTGCTTGTACGCGCCCCGCGCCGGCCTGGTGCCCACCGCGCTCGTCGCGCCCCTGTTCCGGGCCTTCGCCGGCATCTTCCTGGGCGGTCTGACCAGCATGTACGGCGCCGTCATCGGCGGGCTGACCATCGGCGTCCTGGACAACCTTGCGGCGAACTACGTCTCCGCCAGCTTCCGGGACACGTTCGTGTTCTCGTTCACCGTGCTGGTCCTGCTGATCCGTCCGCAAGGCATGTTCGGCACCCGCACCTTCCAACGGGTCTGAGGAGTCACGTCCATGGTCTTCAACCGTTCCCTCCTGGCGAGGGCCGCCCTCGGCCCGGCGGCCGGTGCGCTGCTCATGGTGTTCATGGCCGCCGGCGCGATCCCCGCGTACCAGATGTACTCGGTGGGGCTCGCGGCCGTGTACACGATCGTCGTACTGTCGGTCGGCCTGCTCGCCGGCTGGTCCGGCATCTGGTCGGTGGGCCACCCCGCGTTCTTCGCCATCGGCGCCTACTTCGCCGCGTACGGCAGCGGTCACGACTGGTCGCTGGAGGCGGTGGTCCTCGGTGCCGTCGCCACCGGCGCCGCCCTGGGCGCCTTCCTGGGATACGCGGGTGCCCGGTTCTCGATGCTGTACATCGCCCTGCTGACCCTCGCCTTCACCACGGTGACCCTGGAACTGGTCAACCGCTGGAGCGGTGTGACCGGCGGCGACCAGGGAGTGCCGGTGGTCCAGTTGCGCAGCGCGCTCGGTCTGGGCACCGTCCTGGGCGGTGGCGCCGGGGCCCAGTACCTCGCGGTCGGGGCCGCCGCCGTGGTCCTCGCGCTGGCCGTGCCGGCCGCCGCCTCGGGGCTGCGGATGCGGCTGGTGGCCGCCAAGTCGCATCCCCTGGCCGCCCGTACGATCGGCATCGCGCCGGAGGCACAGTCCTCGCTGTCGTTCGCCGTGAGCGGGGCGTGCACGTGCTTCGCGGGCGTGCTGCTCGGGCTGCTCACCGGGTTCGTCAGCCCGGAACCCTTCTCCCTCGCCTTCGGTATCTCGCTGATCGCGGCCTGTGTGCTCGGCGGGGTCGGCACGATCGTCGGCGCCATGGCCGGCGGGATCTATCTCACCTGGAACCCTTCGCTGTCGTCCGCCGTCGGGCTGCCCCAGCCGGTCGTGCAGGGCATCGTCCTGGTCGGAGTGCTCCTCTTCCTGCCCGGCGGAGTCGTACCGTTCCTCGCCAAGCCCGCCCGGAGCGTCCTGCGACGCCTGCCGCGCCGACCGGACTCCGAGGAGCCGTCACCTTCCCAAGCGGCGGAGGACCTGGCACCGGTCGCGCCCCCGTCCGAGGCCGCGGACGGCGCCCCCGTGCTGCTGCACCTGGAGCATGTGTCGGTCTCGTACGGCGGTCTCAAGGCCCTGGAAGACGCCTCGCTGACTCTCCGGCAGAACGAGGTCCTGGCCGTCATCGGTCCCAACGGGGCGGGAAAGACGACCCTGTTGAACGTTCTGTCGGGACTGACCGGCAACGGCCGGGTGAGCGGGACCGCCGACTTCGCCGGTCGCCCGCTCCTCGGGGCCAGGGCCACCGCACGGCGGCGGCTGGGCATCGGCCGTACGTTCCAGCACGCGGAGGTCTTCTCCGAACTGACCGTCGCGGAGAACGTCCTGTGCACCCGCCGCCGTATCACCGCCCGGCATCGGGCCGAGGTCGCGCGGCTGCTGCGCTCCGTCGGTCTGGCGGACGTCGCCGAACGCCGCCCCGCCGAGCTGCCGTTCGGGCTGCGCAAGCGTCTCGACCTGGCCCGTGCCCTGGCCGAGCGACCGAAGCTGCTGATCCTGGACGAGCCGTTCGGTGGCCTCGACACGGCTGAACGCGCCCTGCTGGCAGGGCACATCCGCCGGTTGCACTCCGACGGCACGGCCGTGGTCGTCATCGACCACGTCCTCGACGACCTCTTCTCCGTCGCCCACCGGGTGCTCGCCTTCGACTTCGGCCGCACGATCGGCGAGGGCACCCCGGACGCCGTGCTGCGGGATCCCAAGGTGCGTTCGTCGTACTTGGGAAACGTCGACGGCAGGTCCCGGCCGCCCGAGCACACGGGCGAACGGAGCATGGTCCGGCTGCACGGGGTCGGCCACGCGTACGGCGGCGTGATCGCTCTGCGCGATGTCGAACTCGACGTCCGCCAGGGTGTCGTGCTGGGCATCGCCGGGGCCAACGGAGCGGGCAAGAGCACGCTGGCCGGCATCCTGCACGGCTCGCTCGCGCCGACCCGCGGCGGCCGCGAGACGACCGGCACCGTGCGCACCAGTCTGGCGCCCGAGGGGCGGGCCCTGTTCAAGACGCTGTCCCTGCGCGAGAACCTCGAAGTCGCGGCGTACGCGGCGGGCATCACCGGTCCGTCACTGCGCGAGCGGCTGGAGGAGACGGTGCAGTGGCTGCCGCCCCGGCTGCGCGACCGCATGTCCGCCCCGGCCGGCGCGCTGTCCGGTGGGGAACAGCAGATGCTCGCCATCGCCCGGGCCCTGATCGTCGGGCCGGACGTCCTGATCGTCGACGAACCGGCGCTCGGCCTGGCACCGGCCCTGGTGGACGAGGTGTACGACCGGCTGGCCGGGCTGGCCCGCGACGGTCTGACGGTCGTCCTGCTCGAACAGTTGCTGAGCCGGGCCATGTCCGTGTGCCACGAGGTGGCCGTGCTGCACGAGGGCGTCGTCGCGGCCCACGGGCGGCCGGGCGACCCCGCGTTCGAGGCCCTGGCCGAAGCGGCGTACTTCAACGGCGGCCCGGTGGCCGCCGCTACCCCGGCGGCCGCCGCCGGGACCTCCTGAGTCAAGTCGAAACCCGTTGTGAACGAGGTGGATTGTGTACCGGACAACAAGAAGGTTCCGCCGTGCCGCGGGAACGACAGCAGTGCTGGCCGTGGTGGCGCTGACCGCCAACGCGTGCGCCGGCCAGAACTCCTCCGGAGCCGCCGGCGGCAGCTCCTCTGAGATCCACATCGGGGCGTGGCTCCCGCTCACCGGTGCCACCGCCACGTACGGCGTCGCCGAGAAGGCGGGCGCCGACGCCTACTTCAAGATGCTCAACGCGCAGGGAGGCATCAACGGGCGCAAGGTCCTGTGGACCGTCAAGGACAACGCGGCCGACCCGCAGCAGACCGTGCAGATCGCCCGTGAACTGGTCGGCCAGGACAAGGTCGTGGCCATCGTCAACGCGAACGGCACCTCGCAGGCGGAGGCCGCCTTCCCGTTCGTCCTGAACCAGTCCAAGGTGCCCGTCCTCAACGAGGTGGGCGGCGCCGAGAACTGGTACGAGCCGCCGCGCCCGGGCCTGTTCGGCACGCAGACCCTCTACGAGGACCAGGCCGCGGCGGTCGCCGCCTGGGCGGTGCAGGACGGTGCGAAGAAGATCCTCGTCGTGCACAGCGATCCGGCCGCGTTCGTGGACGTGGCCAAGCAGGTCGAGCCCGTCGCGAAGAAGGTGGACCCGTCGGTCGAGGTGGACCGGCTGCCGGTCAAGTACCAGACCACCGACTACACACCCGTGATCAGCAAGGTGAAGTCCGCCGAACCCCAGGCCGTGATCCTGATCCTCACCTCCCCCGAAGCCGCCGCCTTCCTCAAGGAGGCCGAACTCCAGGGGCTCTCCCTGCCCACGTACGCGTACGCGCCCGTCGCCGCCGAGTCGACGGTCTCGCTCGCCAAGGATGCCGCCGAAGGCCTCAAAGCGGTCCAGTTGGTGAAGCCACCGTCCGACAAGGACCCCTCCGTCCAGGAGTTCCGGACCGCGATGGCCAAGTACGAGCCCGGACAGACCGCCGGCTTCCTCGCCCTGTGGGGCTGGAGCAACGCGAAGGTGTTCGCCCAGATCACGAAGACCATCAAGGGCCCCGTCACGTCCCAGGCCATCACCGCCGCCTATCAGAAGGCGTCCAAGGTGGACCCCGGCGTGTCACCCGTCATGAACTTCAGCGCGAGCAACCATCTGGGCACCCGCAGCGTCCAGCGCGTCGTCGACAAGAACGGTGTCTGGACATCCGTCGGCGACTTCTACACCCCACCCGCACGCGACTGAACGCCCTTCCCGTACCGAATCCCGCTACCCAGCGCTGACAGGCACAACCGACCCGGGTGCAGGCAAGGCCGACCACCCGGGCCGAGGCTCCCCGGCATCCGAGCAGGGCAGCCTCGGCGGGAGAGGACACGGACACGGACACACGGCCCTCGCACGGGCAACCAACGACTGCGGTACGCCCCGATGACGGACTTACTGTCGCGGCGAACTTGTGGGCTGCTCGGGGCTCGGAGGGTGCGCGGGAAGGCGGAGCAGCCGCCTCCCGCCGGAGTCCCCGGTGGAGTCGGTCTCGAAGAGTTGGGCCACCACGTAGAGCGCGGTCGCCAGGGATTCGCCGAGGGGCGGCCCCGCCGCCTGGTCGGGCTGCACGGCCCAGTCCTCGACGGCGACGCGCAACGCGGCGTTGAGCATGCCGGCTTCCACCCGAACCGCGAGGTCGTGCGGAGAGCGGCCCGTGCCCTCGGCGATCACGTCGGCGAACACCCCTTCGGCATCGAAGTGCGCTTCGAGCCAGACGGCGCGCAGCCCTGGCTCGTCTCGGCTGAGCCGCACGAGGTCACGCAGCGCCTCGATGGGTTGTGCGGCGACCGTGCCGGGATCGTCGAAACTCGAGATCGCGTGGGCGAACGAGCCGTCACCCCTCCAGTGGGCCCGCAGACGCTCGGTCACCATCTCGATGCCCGCCGCGAGAAGGGGGCGAACGCACTCCTCCTTGGAACGGAAGTAGCGCCACAGAGTGCGTGTGGAGACTCCCGCGGCGGAGGCGATGTCCTCCGCGGTGGTCGTCGCCACGCCGTGCGCGGCGAAGAGGCGTACCGCCTCGTCGGCGATCTCCATGCGCGTCGCGTTACGGCGCCGTTCCGTCAACGGCGGTCGCCCGGCACGTCCTTGAGGTCTCCCGGACACGCGCCTCCCCCTCGGCTCGGTTGCGCCGATCTTAGTTCACGTCACACTGCGACTTTCTGGCACACTGCGACAGGCGGTGCTACGGTGACGACACCAGCAGGAGACATGAGCATGACAATAGCCCTGCACTCCTGCTGCATCGGCTCACAGGTCCCCCTCCCCACACCGCCGGCCCCGTGGGCCCGCAGCCCATGAGTGGCCCATCCGATGGGACTCCCCATGCCTGACAGTGCTTCCGCTCGGTCCGCGACCGGTATCGGTCGCCGACAACTGCTCGGCGCGGCCTTGTTCGGCGCGACCGCCGTCACCGGATCCGTGGCCGGTGCCACCACGGCACGGGCCACGACCTCCGCGTCGACGCCCCTCTCGTCCGTCCGGGTGACGGAACAGCGCGCGCGAGCCGTCGTCGTGGGCACCGGCTTCGGCGGTGGCGTGACCGCCTTGCGGCTGGCCCAGGCCGGGGTGTCCACCCTGGTTCTGGAACGCGGACGACGCTGGCCCACCGGCCCGAACGCCACCACGTTCTGCCGCTTCGCCACCATGGACAACCGGTCCGCGTGGCTCACCGACCACAGCGTCATCCCCGGCGTGGACAAGACGTGGACGCCCTACACCGGTGTCCTGGAGGCCGTGGCGGGCGACGGCATGACCGCCATGTGCGGGGCCGCGGTCGGCGGCGGGTCGATCATGTACCACGGGATGACGTTGCAGCCGGGCGAGGAGGAGTTCGCCGCGTCCCTCCCCGTGGCGGCCGGCCTGTACGACGATCTGGACCGGTGGGCCTACCCCACCGTGGCCCGCGCCCTGGGCATCTCCACCATTCCGTACGACGTCCTGGCCAGCGATCCCTACGCGTCGTCCCGGCTGTTCGAGAGCACCGCACCCGACGCCGGCCTCACGCCGTTCCATGTGCCGCTGCCCATCGACTGGAGTTATGTCCGCGGCGAGTTGTACGGCCAGTACGAGGCGACGTACACCACCAGCGACATCGCCTTCGGCGTCGACAACGGCGGCAAGCACTCGATCGACGTCACCTACCTCGCCCAGGCCGAATCGACCGGACTCGTCGAGGTGGCGCCCCTGCACGTCGTCCGTGACATCGCGCTCGACGCGAATCAGCGCTGGGTGCTGTCCGTCGACCGCATCGACACCGGGGGAACCGTCCAGGAAACGAAGCGGATCGTCGCCGACGCCGTGTTCCTCAACGCCGGCTCCCCCGGCACGACCCGGCTCCTGGTCAAGTCGCGTGCCAAGGGCCTGGTGCCCGACCTGCCCGACGCCATCGGCACGCAGTGGGGCAACAACGGCGACCGGATCTACGCCTGGATCGGGATGGACGGGGACATCGGCACCCAGCAGGGCGGCCCCGCCTGTGTGGGCGGCCGGGCCCAGGACAGCCCGATCCCGCTCACCATCGTGCACGCCGGGTCCCCGATCCAGCAGCCGGGCGTCAAGGCGATGTCGGTCATCGGCTTCGGCGTCGTGGAGGCCGCCGGCAGTTGGGCGTACGACGCGGACAAGGACGACGCCGTACTGACCTGGCCGTCCTCCGGTGACGCCGCGCTGCAACAGCTCGTCGCGGCACGCATGCAGGCGCTCGCCCAGGCGGGCGGGGGCATGATGATCGACACCAACGCCGCGGCGCCGTCCACCTGGCACGCCCTGGGCGGAGTGCCCATGGGCGACGCCGTCGACCTCCAGGGCCGGGTTCTGGGCCATCGTGGCCTCTACGTCCTCGACGGCGCCCGGATCCCCGGGTCCACCGGTGCCTGCAACCCTTCCATGACCATCGCGGCCCTCGCCGAGCACAGCATGGCGGCGATCGTCCGTCAGGACGTCGGGCGCGTCTTCTGAGAGGCGGCCGGGCTTCGTCCACGCAGGTGCCTCAGGTGTGGACGAGGCCCGGCGGTGCTGCGGTTCCGCCCTGTGTCACCTGGTCCCGTCGCGGAGCACGGTGTCGACCATGCAGCGTGCGAAGGTGGTGAGTTCCTCCGGGTCCTGCCGTCCGAACGTCGAGGTCCACAGGGCGAACCGGCCGAAGAGCGCCGACCAGAGGGTGATGGCGGCGTGCTTGGTCCCCTTGGGCCAGCTCAGACCTTCGTCCTCGCAGGTATGGAAGGCGTCCAGCCACTGCTGCCACAGGTCGAGGGAAGGGTGCTCCTCCCGCGGCACGCCGAAGGCGGTGGCGTCGTAGCCGAACATGAGGCGGTAGACACCCCGCTGGGTGCGGGCGAACTCGCAGAAGGCCTCCGCCTGTGCTGTCAGCCTCTCCCGTGCGTCGCCTCCGTGGGCCGCCGCCTCGGCGTCGGCGTCGCGCATGACGGTCACGAGGCGCTCGTACCCGTCCGCGACGACCGCTCGGGCCAGCTCGTCCTTGTCCGAGAAGTGCAGGTACATGCTCTGGGCGGCGATGCCGACCTCGCGTGCGACCTCGCGCAGGGAGACGGGGAGGGCGTCGTTCGCCACCTTCTCGTCGAGCAGGCGGGCGACTGCCGCGAGGATGTCCTGGCGCAGACGCTCGCCCTGGCCCCGGGGGTTGCGACTTCGTACGGTGGCGGTTGGCTGCTCATTCACCTTTCTCATTGTGTCGCATGGGCCGGCGGGCGGGTGGTCCGGCCGGACCACCCGCCCGATGTCGGCTACGCCGCCCCGAGGACACGGGTGGCGGTGGCCATCGCCTGACCCGCCGCGGGATAGCCGATGTACGGGACGGTGTGCAGGACGGCTTCCATGATCTCCTCCGGGCTGAGTCCGTTGGCCCGGCCCGCCATGACGTGGTTGCCGATCTCCGTCTGATGCCCCTGGGCCATCAGCACACCCAGGGTGATCAGGCTCCGGTCACGCCGGGTGAGCCCCGGACGGGTCCAGATGTCGCCGAAGACATGCTCCAGCGCCAGCCGGCCCATGCCGGCCACGGCCCCTTCTCCCGCCTGCATGGCCTTCATGTTCGCGGCCAGGAAGTCCTTGCCCAGCATCTCCGCGACGACGCCTTCGCCCGCCGCCCGCCGCGCGGCTGCCGTGAGGTCCGCGTCAGCAGCGCCGACGGACTCGGCGTCCTCTGCGCCCTCGGTCTGGCTCATGCCGGTTCTCCGTTCTCGGGTGCGGTCAGGCGGGACAGCATGCCCAGGCCGGTGGCGGTGGTGGTCCCGGCGTCCACGGGAAGCACCGTGCCGGTGATCCACCGTGACTCCGGGCCGGTCATGAACAAGGCGGCCCAGGCCAGGTCCCAGGCGGTGCCCTCCCGGCCGAGCAGGTTGGCCTTGCGGCGCAGTTCCCGGCCCTGCACGCCGCCCTGGTCCCCCATGGGGGTGTAAAGGTGACCGGGTACCAGGCAGTTGACGCGGATGTTGTCCGGTCCCCAGGCATGGGCGAGGTCGACGGTCATGGACTGCAGGGCGCCCTTGCTCGCGCCGTAGGCGCCGGTGCCGAAGCCGCGCAGGCCGGCGATGGAGGAGATGTTGACGACCGCGCCACCGCCGCTGCGCACGAGGTGCGGGTGGGCGGCGCGGGCCACCAGCATGGGGGCGGTGGCGTTGACGGCGAAGACCCGGTCCCAGTCGGCGCGGTCCACGGTCCGGATGTCGCCCCTGGGGGTGACGGCCGCGTTGTTGACGACCGCGTCGAGCCGGCCCGCCATGAACGCGAAGGAGTCCACCGCGTCGCGTACGGCGTCCTCGTCGGTGATGTCGGCCACCACGGTGACGGCCTTGCCGCCCTCCCCCTCGATCCGTGTGCGGGTGTGCGCGGCACGCTCCTCGCTGACGTCGAGGATCCCGACCGTGGCCCCCTGCGCGGCCAGCAGCAGGGCGGTCGCGGCTCCCGTGCCGAGGAAGTCGCCGCTGCTGCCGGCGCCCGTGATCAGCGCGGCGTGGCCCGCCATACGGCTGCCGTGGCCGTCGAGGTAGCCGCCGACGGCGTACGTCCCGGCGCTCACCAGGTCACCGGCAGGGTCTTGAGGCCGTACACGGCGGTCTCGCTCTTGAAGTCCAGCTCGTCCTTCTCGACGGCGAGTCGCAGCCCGGGGATCCTTTCGAGCAGGCGGGGCCAGGCCACCTCCATCTCGACGCGCGCCAGGTTCTGGCCGAGGCACTGGTGGGTGCCGAAGCCGAAGGCGATGTGGTTGCGGGGGTTGCGGCCGATGTCGACCTGGTCGGCGGGGCACTCGTCCGTGTTGAAGGCGCGCGGGTCGTGGTTGCCGGCGACCAGCGAGACGATGACACCCTCGCCCTCGCGTACCAACTGCCCGCCGATCTCCACGTCGTCGAGAGCCACACGGCGCGGGTTCACGGCGACGATGCTCCAGTACCGCAGCATCTCCTCGACGGTGCCGGCCGCCAGTTCGGGGTGGGCGATCAGCCGCTCGCGCTGGCCGTCGTCGACGAGCAGCGCGGTCAGGCCCAGACCCAGCATGTTCGCGGTGGTCTCGTGCCCTGCTCCGGTGAGGAGCGCGACCAGACCGGGCATGGTCTCGGGCGGGAATCCGTCCGGCCCGGAGTGATCGGCGAGGAGGCGGCTGATCATGTCGTCGCCGGGCGCGCGGCGCTTGCGCTCGATGAGGTCCGTGTAATAGGCGATCGCCGCCACCTGTCCCTGGACGCGCTCCTCGTGGGTGGCGGTCAGGTCGGTACCGAGGTCCGCGTGCTTCTGGAAGACCTCGCGGTCCTCGTAGGGAACGCCCAGGACGAGGCAGATGGCCCGGGACGGCAGGGCGAGCGCGAACTCCTGGACGAAGTCGACGGGCCCCTCCTTGGCGAGGATGCCGTCGATCAGCTCGTCGGTGATCCGCAGGAGTTCGTCGCGCATCGCCCGGGTGCGCCTGACACTGAACTCCCGGGTGAGCATCTGCCGCAGCCTGGCGTGCTCGGGGTCGTCGAGGCGGAGGAAGAGGCCGCCCTGCTCGTCGCGCTGAGTGGACCAGTCGAGGGGGTACGCGGGGTGGCGCACGTCGGCGCTGAAGGACTGGCTGCCCAGCACGGCCCGCACGTCCTCGTGCCGGGTGGCGAGCCAGTGCTGCGAACCGTCCCAGATGGTGACCTTGTGCAGACCGCCGGCCTCACGGAACTCGACGTGCTGGGGCGGGGCGCTGAAGGGACAGCTGCGCGGGGTCGGGAAGAAGGGAACCTCGTTGTCGGGTACCGGGGTGGGGGGTGCGGAGGTGGTCATGTCGCCTTGCCTTCCTTCGAACGTCTTTGTTCTGCAGAGGAGTTGTGGAACCGACGCGGTCGGCGCCTATGCGGCGGACGGCGCGGCCTCGGGCCAGGGCGCCCGGTCGAGCACGGCCTGGCGCCAGGTGCGCAGGGACCGGGCCATGCCGTTGCCCAGCACGCCGTCCACCGTGCGCGGCCGGCCGTCGCCGCCGCGATGGCCGTAGACGCCGATGAACCTGCCCTCGGCGAGTGAGCCCTCCACGACCGTGAAGGCCATGTCCCGCCCGGTCGTGCCGTAGGACTGGAGTTTCAGGTCGTACTGGTCGGACCAGAAGTACGGCAGCGAGGGTTTCGGGAGTTCCTCGCCCAGCACTGCGGCGGCCACGGCACGCCCTTCCTCCGTGGCGGCGAGCCGGTGTTCGCTGCGCCGGTGCCGCCCGTCCTCCGGGCCGAACCAGGCGGCCACGTCGCCCGCCGCCCAGATCCCCTCGCCGGCCTGCCCGGAGGCGTCGCACAGCACGCCCTCGACACCGTCGCGTTTCCGGTCGCCGAGTGGCACACCCGAGTCCGCAAGCCAGCCCACGGCCGGGCGAGCGCCGACGGCGACCAGTACGTTCGTGGCGTCGACGACACTGCCGTCGTCCAGAACCACTCCCGTGGTCCTGCCGGCTGCGGAGATCACCTCGGTGACGCCGACACCGCACCGCAGGTCCACTCCGGCCGCCCGGTGGCGTCCGGCGAGCATCCCCGACACCTCCTCGCCCAGGACGTTGACCATGGGAAGGGGCAGCGGGTCGACCATCGTCACCGGTACACCCATGCCGCGAGCGACGGCGGCCGCCTCGGCTCCGACGAATCCCGCGCCGACGACGGCCAGGCGACCGCCCTGGGCGAGTGCGCCGCGGAGTCCGAGCGCGTCCGGGAGGTTGCGCAGCACCTGGGCGCCGGCCAGGCCCGCGCCCAGTGAGACGGGATGCACGGCGGCCGCTCCGGTGGCGATCACCAGCGCGTCGTACTCACACGTGGTGCCGTCGGCCAGACGCACCCGGCGGGCCTGGACGTCCAATCCCACGGCCGCCACCCCGGGAAGATGTGTGACGTCGAGCGCTGCCCACTGTTCACGCGGTCGCAACAGCAACCGGTCCGTCTCCCACTCGCCCGCCAGCAGCTGCTTCGACAGGGGCGGACGGTCGTACGGCAGGCCGGGCTCGTCACCGATCAAGGTCACCCCGCCGGTGAACCCCCGGCGCCGCACCTCCTCCGCCACGGCCAGACCCGCGGCCGACGCACCGACCACGACGATTCGTCGTGGTCGCGGAGCGGGCGTCACGTCAGCCCTCCTCGATCAGGATCGCGGCGGCCGGACACACCTGCGCGGCCTCTCGCGCGGCGGCCTCCTGGTCCGCCCCGGGCGACGGTTCGAGCAGCACCACGATGCCGTCCTCGTCCCGCTGATCGAACACCTCCGGGGCCACCAGCACGCATTGCCCGGCTGCACAGCACTTCTCTTCATCGACCGTGATCTTCATCCAACTACCTTTCCCGTAGGCCGATTTCATGCCTTGCAGGCACGGCCCGCATCGCCCTACCATGACCTGACAGGCGTCACCTTACGACTGTAACGTGACGCCTGCAAGGTCGAGGTTGACAGCCCAGGGGCGACAGAAACCCGGTCGACGCCACTCTCCGTTCAGTGGGTGTGCCGGCGACCGACCCGGAGGAAGTGCTGATGGACGACGCAAGGACCACGAATCCCGATCTCGGCGCCCTCAAGGAATCCATCGGGCGCTATGGGATCTGGAGCTTGGCTCTGCGCGTGGAGGATCGGGCCGTGCGCTCCGCTCTGGGGGAAGCGGCGAGGGAACTGGAAGACATCGGCTACCGCGCGGCATGGGTCGGCGGTGGCTCCGTCCGGCACGCCCGGACGGTGATCGAGGAGACCTCGCGTCTGACGGTCGGCACCAGCATCCAGCGCATCTGGGACCACGAGGCGATTGATGTGGCAAGGGAGTTCGCCGAGTTGCAGGCGGCCCATCCCGACAGGTTCCTGCTCGGCCTGGGGGTGGGACATGCCGGTGCGGTCGAGCAGTACCACCGGCCCTACTCCGCGATGGTCGGCTATCTGGATGCCCTCGACGCGTGCGGCCAGCCCGGCGAGCGCCGATTCCTGGCGGCCCTCGGGCCGAAGATGCTGAGACTCGCCCGCGACCGGTCGATCGGCGCGTTCCCCTACATGACCACGACCGCGCACATCGCGAAGGCCCGCGAGATCCTCGGCGACGGCCCCCTGCTCGCCCCGGAGGTGAAGGTCGTCCTGGAGTCCGATCCGAGCCGGGCCCGCGCCGTCGCCCGGCTGCACGTCCGGCCGAGTCTGACGGCTCCGAACTACGCCAACAGTTTCCTGCGGTCCGGTTTCACCGAGGAGGACCTGGCGGGCGGAGGCAGTGACCGGCTCGTCGACGCGATCGTCGTCTGGGGCGACGAAGTCCGCGTCAAGGAACGCCTCGACGCCTTCTTCGCCGCGGGCGCCGGCCATGTCGCCGTCCAACTCCTCACCGACGCACCGCCGGTGATGGATTACCAGGCCGCGGGTCAGCCACTGGACAGCCGGTTGCGAGAAGGCTGGCGCCGCCTCGGCCGGATCCTCCTCACCTGATCCGGGCGAGGCGGCGCCACGTGGCTTCCACCGCTCGCGTCCCTGCCGGCCCTGCCCGAAGGAGGAGAACGAATGGCTGACGTGCCGAACACGAACCCGGACCTTGCCGCGGTACGGAACTGGACGACGTCGCCTGTCAGTTGGAGAACGCCGGTCACGGCGCGATTTGGGTCGGCGGCAGCCCTGGAACACACGGCACGGACCCGCACGGCGACGGGCTGATCGCGTGGGGGCGGTTCTCCGTCGTGGGACAGCTCCCGAAGACCGACCGCGCCCGCCCGTGATCCGACGAAGGAGAGCAGTATGCGCATCGTAGGTTTGACCGAGTTCGGTGGTCCCGAGCAGTTGCGTGTCCTCGACGTTCCGGAACCGCACCCGGGTCCGGGCGAGGTACGGATCAGGGTGCATGCCGCGGCGGTGAACCCGGCGGACATCGGGACCCGCAGCAGGGCATGGAACCCGAATCCGCACTGGCGTCCTCCGTACGTCCTGGGTATGGATGCCGCCGGGGTCGTGAGTGAGGTCGGGGAAGGGGCGCCCTGGAAGGTGGGAGACCACGTCATGGCGGTCGTCATTCCCTGGGGGCCGGGCGGCGGGGCGTACGCGGACGAGGTCGTGGTGCCGGCCGAGTCCGTCGTGCGGATCCCCCGTGACCTGGATTTCTTCCATGCGTGCGCCCTGCCCATGAACGGCCTGACCGCCGTGATGGCACTGGCGACCCTGGAGCTGCCCGAGGGACAGGTGCTCGCGGTCACCGGCTCGGCCGGGGCGTTCGGCGGATACGTGACGCAGATGGCGAAGGCTCAGGGGCTGCGGGTGGTGGCCGACGCGTCCGCCGCCGACGAGGCCTCGATCCGAAGCCTCGGGGCCGATGAGGTCGTACGCCGTGGCGACGACTTCGCGGAACGGGTCCGGGAGGTCGTCCCGGACGGCGTCGACGCCGTCGTCGACGGGGCGCTGCAGAACGGCATGATCGAGCGCGCGGTCCGCGACAAGGGGCAGATCTTCGTGCCGTCGCCCTGGATCTGGCAAGCCGAGCGCGGCATCACCGTCCGCAACGCGCTCGTCCAGGACGGGGCGAGGAACACGGCCGGGCTGGATCGCGTGCGCGAACTCGCCGAGCGGGGCGCCCTCACTCCGCGGGTCGCGGACATCCTGCCCGCCGAACGTGCCGGCGACGCGCACCGCCGACTGGAGGCCGGCGGCGTCCGGGGGCGGCTGGTGCTCGACTTCGGCTCCTGAGGATCCGCGGATTCCCCGGAGTTCCTCGGTGGGGCGGGTCCCCCGGGCTCAGGAGCGTCCGAGGAAACGCTCGTCCGGACTCCCTGGCCGGCCGCCTCGTCGTCCTGGGCGCCACGGGAGGCTCCGCGCGACACCAGCTCGCGCTGGAGTACTCCCTGCGGCCGCTCTTCGCCCACCTGCGCGCCGAGACCGTCCCCACAGCCGTGTTCGCCGCCCCCGGGGACTGGGCGCCCGACGGCGCAGCCCGCCTTTCCGAGCGCATCGGCCGCGCCGCACGTGAACTCGCCGCCCGCCTCCGCAGCCACGCCGGGCCGCGGCACACCCGCTGACCCACCGTCACGAACAAAGGCACGCCATGAACTCGACCACCCCAGCGACCGACGCCGGCACCCGGCGTTCCATGGTGCTCGGAGCACAGGTCATGAACTACGGCTCCGCCGACGCCGCCTGGCGCTGGCCGGGCACCAACCCGCGGACCTACTTCGACCCGGACACCTGGGCCGAGACCGCGGCCGTGGCCGAACGCGGCAAGATGCAGTTCCTCTTCATCGCCGACCACCCCGCCGTCCGCGAGGACCTGACCCACCACAAGCCCTCGGCCACGATCGACCCCATCGTGGTCGCCGGCCATGTGATCGGCCGCACCAGCCGCATCGGCGTCGTGCTCACGCAGTCGACGACGTTCAACTTCCCCTACACGGTGGCCCGCCAGCTCAAAGCCCTGGACCTTCTCAGTGACGGCCGTATCGGCTGGAACGCCGTCACCACCCAGGAACCCGCCATCGCGGCGAACTTCGGCTCCCCGGTCGCGGACCGGCCCACCCGTTACGCACGGGCGCACGAGTTCGTCCAGCTGGTCTAGGCCCTGTGGGGAAGCTGGGGACCGGACGCCCTGAAGCTCGACACGGACGCGGGAGTGTTCGCCGACGCCACCGAGATCCGGCCCGTCGACCTCACGGGCCGGCATGTCGCCTCCCGCGGGCCGCTGCCGATCCCTCCCTCCCCGCAGGGACAGCCGATCCTCTTCCAGGCCGGCGGCGGCGCCGAGGCGCTCACCGTCGCCGGAAGCTACGCCTCCGGGGTCTACTCGATGGCCACCGACATCGATACGGGACGCGAGCACCGCCGCGCCCTCGACGGAGCGGCCGTCCGGGCGGGACGCGCGCCCGAGGACATCAGGCTCTTCATGGGCGCGTTCACCACCGTCGCCGACAGCACGGAGGAGGCGCTGGCCCGCCGCGAGGAGCTGATGCGCCTGTCCCCGACCCCCGTGCACGCGCGGCTGCGGCATCTCTCCGCACTGGTGGGCGTCGGCATCCCCGCAGACCGGCTGCACTCCCCGCTCTCCGCGTCCGAGCGCGCCTCGCTGCGCCCCGCGCCCTTCCAGCTCCACGCAGAGAAGGCGGTGCGCCTGCTGACCGAAGGACGCACGCCCTACGAGGCCCTGCTGCGCGGTGTCACCGACTTCCACACCACCCTGCTCGGCAGCCCCGAGGAGATCGCCGACGAGATGCAGGAACTCTTAGAGGCCGGTGCGTGCGACGGCTTCGTCATCGCCCCCGACGTCGTCAGCGACGGCCTCCCCGCCTTCACGGACAGGGTCGTCCCCGTCCTCCAGCGCCGCGGCCTGTTCCACGAGGACTACGAGGCAGCCACCCTCCGCGGGCATTTCGGTGCGCCGCACCAGTACGGACGCGTCGCCGACCCCGCACCGTCCCCGGCCGAACCGAGCAGGTCATGACCATCCCGGTGCGCTCCCGGCTCCGTTCGCCGCCGAGTCTCGACCTGCCACCGTACCCGGCATGAGGGAGACGAGGACCAGTTCAGGGCGCCGGCGCCCGGCCGCTTCACATGGGCCGGCGCGTGACACCGCGCGTGATGCCCGCATCATCGAGGCGGCCCTGGACCTGCTCGCGCAGCAGGGATATCCGGATCTGACGATGGACGACGTCGCGGCGCGGGCCGGGGTCAGCAAAGCGACGGTGTACCGGCGCTGGGCTTCCCGGCAGGACCTGGTGGCAGACGCGCTGGAGACCCTCGACTTCACCGCGTCCGCCGGCAGCGACGCGGCGCACTCCGCTTCACTGCGGGACGACCTGGTGCGGACTCTCTCGGACACATCCGGGTGCACCGACAAGCGCGGCCCCCGTCTGACCGCTGTCCTGCTGGCCACCACCCGCAGCGATCCCGACGTCACGTTCGACCTGCGTGAGAGGTACGTCGACGCCCAGCGAACCGCCGTCGCGGACTGTCTGCGCCGGGCAACGGCACGCGGAGAGCTGGACGCCACCCGCGTCGAGGAACTGCTCGATCCTGGGCGCCTGGAAATCACCGCCGCGATCGCCCTGATGGTGCATCAGCCCCTGTTCGACCAGCGCCCATTGAACGCCGACGACATCGCAGGCATTGTGGATCAGGTTCTCCTCCCACTCGTCGCGGGGGCGCGCGTCACACACTGACTCTCGCCCGGCCTCGGCCGGTCAGGTGCCGGGCACGTGGTCCAGGTCCATGTCGGTGCTCGTGACCCAGCCGGGTTCGCGGACCAGGAGGCTGAGCTGCCGGTCCGCCACGTCGACGTCGACGACGTACCGGAAACCGGCCGCCTCGGCGTGCTCGGCGGCGGTCCGGTCGCCTTCCGGCACCGCGTACACGATCCGGCGGCAGCGCGGGTCGGCCGCGTCGACGGCCTCGGCCAGGGTCCGGAGCAACGCGGGGACCGTCTCCGCGCGCTGGTCCGTCTCCAGGACGAGTTCCACGTCGTGGGCCGCCACGGGGTAGGCGTCCCGCAGCCGTCCCGCCGCGCAGCGCTCCACGCGCACCACGGCCTCGGTTCCGCCGTCGCGCAGGCGCAGTACTCCCGCGCCACGGCTCCACGACTCGACGGTCGCCCGCCGCCCGCCCCGGAGGTCCAGGACGGGCAGCGGCGGCACGGCGAGCATGTCAGCCCTGCCCGTCGGCGAGGCGGCGGACGACGGCCCGGTCCAGCTTGCCGGAGGCGTTCCTCGGCACGGCGGGCACGACGGTCAGGCGCCGGGGCAGTTTGTAGCGGGCCAGCCGCCCCGCGGCCCACGCGTGCACGGCCTCCAGCGTGACCGCCGCCGGGTCGTCCACGCTCACCACGGCCGCCACCGACTCCCCCCACTGCTCGTCGGGCACGCCGACGATGGCGACGTCCAGGACGCCCGGCATCGCGGACAGGACGCGTTCGACCTCGGCCGGGTAGACGTTCTCCCCACCGGTGATGATCATGTCCTTGAGCCGGTCGACGATGTACAGACAGCCGTCCTCGTCCAGGTAGCCGATGTCGCCCGAGTGGAACCACCCCTCCTCGTCGAAGGCGGCCTGGTTCGCACGCGGGTTGTTCCAGTACCCGGCGGTGACGTTCGGGCCGCGGACCACGATCTCGCCTGCCTCGCCGGTCCCGACGGGGCGGTTGGTGGCGGCGTCGACGACGCGGACCTCGGTGAAGGGCATGGGGATGCCCGCGGAGCCGACCTTGGCCAGGGTGTGTTCGGCCGGCAGGTGGGTGGCGAAGGGGGCCGTCTCGGTCAGTCCCCAGGCCTGCTGGAGCAGGACGCCGTGTCCGGCGTACAGCTCGATCAGTGAGGGCGGTACCGGCGCGCCCGCGACGACGACCGAGCGGAGGTGGCTCAGGTCGGCCTCGAAGACCCCGGGCACCCGGGCGAGCGCGGCGAACATCTGGGCCACTCCGAACATGGAGTTCACCCGGTGGGTGACCAGGTCCGCCAGGCACTGCCCGGGGTCGAAGCCGCGGCGGATCACCACCGTGCCGCCGCGCACCAGGGTGCGCAGGACGAAGCTGTTCAGGGCGCCCACGTGGAAGAGCGGCGCGGCGGCGTAGGTGACGTCGCCGCGGCGGGTGTCCAGGCGCAGCTCCACGTTCACGGAGTTCCACCAGATGTTGCCGTGGGTCAGCACGACGCCCTTGGGTGTGCCGGTGGTGCCGGAGGTGAACATCAGGATCGCGGGGTCGTCCGCGCCCTTGGTCGCCACGTCGGCCGCGGGCAGGGCGGCGGAGAGCAGCGGCGACCAGGTCTCCCAGCCCGGGGCGCCGGTCGCCGGGACCTCGGTGTCGTCGTCCACCAGGAGGAAACGGGCGAGACGCGTACGGCCGCGGATCCGGTCGGCGCTCTCCCGGTGGCCCTCCTCGCAGACCAGGGCGGTGGCGCCGCTGCCGTTGAGCACGGCCTCCAACTCGGCTTCGGCGAGGCGGAAGTTGACCGGCACGAAGACCGCGCCGAGGCGGAACGCGGCCAGCATGGTCACGAGGTACGAGCCGCTGTTGAGGCCGAGAAAGGCGACCCGGTCCCCGTCGGTGATTCCCCCGTCCGCCAGGACGGAGGCCAGCCGGGCCGCCTTGTCGTCGAGTCGGGCGTAGGTGAGGTCGCCACCGGCGTAGCGGACGACGACCGTGTCTCCGCGGAAGCGGGCGTTGCGTTCGACCGCCGCGGCCGGGTTGAGGTCGACCCGCAGGCCCGAGTTGGCCGGGTGCGGGATCGTGGCGGGCGTGGTCACGAGCGGCTCCTCGTTGAGCTTCGTCGGGCTTCGTCGGGGGTGGACGGGGGAGGGCGGGGGTGGACGGGGTGGACGGGGTCAGAGGTGGTCGCCGCCGGCGGCGGTCGCGAAGCCGCGTACGCCGATTCCGCCGTCGACGTTGATGGCGTGCCCGGTGATCGGGCCGCTCTGGGCGCGGGCGGCCAGCAGCACGTAGGACCCGGTGAAGTCACGGGGGTCGGTGCTGGAGTCGTGCAGCGGGATGGGCGGCGGCGGCGAGCCCGGGGCCTTCTTCGCGAACGAGGCCGCGATCGAGCGGTCGGACAGCGCCAGTGACTCGGGGCCGCGCAGGTCGGTGTTCATGCCACCGCAGGCGACGCCGTTGACGCGGACCTTGGGGGCGAGTTCGTAGGCGAGTTCGCGCATCAGGCCGAGGCAGGCGTGCTTGCTGGCGGTGTAGAGGGGGCCGCCGCCGTTGACGTAGAAGGAGGCGTTGGACAGGGTCATGATGATGCTGCCGCGGGTCTTCACCAGCTCCCGCCAGGCGGCCTCCGCGGCAAGGGCGTATCCCTTGACGTTGACGGAGAAGATCTCGTCGAAGGTGGCGTCGAGTTCGGCGGCGCCAAGCCGGGTGAGCTGGCGCTGGTAGTCCCACAGGCCGGCGTTGGTGACGAGCGTGTCGAGCTTGCCGAAGCGGTCGACCGTCTCGGCGACGGCCGCGTGCAGGGCGGCCGAGTCGCGCACGTCGGCCGCGACGGCGTGGATCCGGGACGGGTCGGGGGCCGCCCGGACGACCTCGTCGAGCCGGGCCTTGTCCCGGCCGAGGACGGTGACCGAGGCGCCCTCCGCGAGGAACCGCTCGGCGACGGCGCGCCCGATGCCCGATCCGCCGCCGGTGATCAGGGCGGTGTCGCCCGCCAGCCAGCCGCCGCTCACGAGGCGTCCTCCGCCAGGAAGTCGGTGACCAGCCGGTCGAACTCCCGCTGCCGTTCCAGCTGCACCCAGTGCCCGCACCTGCCGAAGACGTGCAGCTGGACCTCCCGGATCTGCTTGAGCATCAACTGGGCGCCGTCGAGCGTGATCGTACGGTCGTCACGGCCCCAGAGCAGCAGCGTGGGAGCCTTGATCAGATGCAGGTCGCGCCAGAGCGGGTCCATGCCGCCGCGCTGCGCGAAGGCCGCGTTGTAGCGGTGGTAGAAGGCGATGTGGCTCTCGTCGAGGGAGGCCTCGTAGCGGGCCTTCACCACGTCCTCGCCGAACTGCCGGTGGTCGTAGACCATGGTGCGGATGAACGCGGCCATCTTCTTCTCGCTGGGCCCGCCGCCGTTGTAGTAGCGGAACATCCACTTCTGTCCCTCGGTGGGCGTCGGGCAGAGCGGCAGCCAGCCGCCGCCGGGAGCCATCAGCACCAGCCGGGTGACCCGCTCGGGGTGCTGCTGGGCCAGGGCGATCGCGGCGGCGCCGCCGAGACTGTTGCCGAGCAGGTGGAAGGTGTCGATGCCGAGGGAGTCGAGGGCCTGGCAGAGGGCGTCGACGGTGATCCGGGTGATGGACCGCTCGTCCAGGTCGGCCTCGCTCGGGCGGTAACTGCCCCCGAATCCGGGCTGGTCGGGCAGGACGACACGGAAGTGCCGGGCCAGGGCGGGCAGGTTCTGCCGGTAGTTGCTCACGCCGGAGGCTCCCGGGCCGCCGCCGTGCAGCATCACCAGCACCGGCCCTTCGCCGGTCTCGGCCACGGCGATCTCACCGAGGGAGGTGGTGACGCGGTGGTGCTTGAGTTCGAGGTCGGTCACGGTGCACGTCCCCATCAGAAGAAGGTCGAGATGTTCTTGGCCTGGAGGATGTTCTGGTCCAGGAGGATGGTCCGCCGGGCGATCCGGAGACCTCCGTCGGCGGTGCGGCGCAGGAGGTCGGTGCGGCCGCCGGCGAAGACGTTCTCCTCGCGCTCCAGCCGGTTGCGGTAGACCAGGAACGCGGAACGCACCCACAGGTCGTTCTCGGTGAACCCGTCGTGTTCGGCCGGGTCGGCATGCCGGACCATCACGTTCGTGACCAGGTGCCGGGTCCGCGAGGGCGGGTCCTCGGCCCAGGCCATGCCCGAGTCGAAGCGGCGGATGCGCCAGGCGAGGCTCTCCTTGCTCTCGTCGTAGAAGGCGGCCTCTCCGCGGGCGGCGACCGACAGCGCCTGCTGGCGGCGCAGCCGGTTGGTGCGGGTGGGCATCCAGTAGTCGAGGTCGTCGGCGAGCAGTTCGAGCCAGTCGGCGTAGCGGCCGTCGTCGAGGAGGGCGGCCTCCTCGTAGTAGAACTGCTCGACCTCGAAGTGCGTGTCCCGGTCGGCGCGTTCTCCGGCGCGGGCCCGGTGCTGCTCGGTGGCTGTGCTCACGGTGTCGTTCGATCCCTTCTTCGGGCCGGACCTGTAGGGGCCGTGCCGCCAGGCGGCACGTCAGCCGCGCAGCAGGTCGCGCGGCTTCACGGACGGGTCGGCCAGCCGGGCGGCGTCGGCCGGGATCCGACGGTCGATCATGCGGCGGGCGGCGCGTACGGCGGACGGGTCGTCGACCGAGGCCGCGGCCACCACCAGGCCGTCCCGCAGGCCGAAGACCGCGAAGGGCGGGTCGTCGAAGGCACCGCGGACGACGGTGTGTTCGGCGGTGTCCAGGTGGCCGACCGCCTCGACGTGGCGTGCGTGCCGGTCCGTCCAGAACCAGGGCACCGTCGGCTCCGGCGGTGCGGTGCCGAGCAGGGTGGCGGCCGCCCGGGCGCCGTCGTGCCGCGCGGCCTCCCAGTGCTCGGTCCGCGGCAGGAGCGCCCCGTCCCGGCGGACGCGCGCCGGGTCGCCGACGGCGAGCACGGCCGGGTTCGAGGTGACGTGCCGTTCGTCGACGACGATGCCGCGGTCCACCTCAAGACCGGCGAACTGGGCGAGTTCGGTGCACGGCACCATGCCGACGCCGAGCACGACGGCGTCGTACAGCCGCGGTTCGGCGACCGAGGTCAGCCGCACCTCGATGCCCGTTCGAAGTTCCGTGAAGGACTCGACCGAGGCCCGCAGGGTGGTGATGCGGTGCCGGGCGTGCAGGTCGTGCAGCCAGGAGGCGAGTTCCGGGCCGAGGACGGCGGCCAGCGGGACGGCCACCGGGTCGACCAGGTCGACCTGGCAGCCGAGGCGTACGGCGGTCGAGGCGACCTCGGCGCCGATCAGGCCGGCACCGACCACCAGGACGCGGGCACCGGGGGCGAGGGCCGGGCGCAGCCGGTCGGCGTCGTCCGCCGTGCGCAGCACATGCACGCGGTCGCTGTCGATGCCGGGGATCGGCGGGCGGGCCGCGCCGCCGCCGGTGGCCAGGACGACCAGGTCGGCGGGCAGCAGCCGCCCGTCGGGGAGCTCCACGGACGCGTCCCGGGGGCGCAGCGCGGTGACGGCGGTCCGGTTGATGAGGCGTACCCGCTGGTCGTCGTACCACTGCGGCGGTTGCAGCGCGATCTGCTTGATGTCCTTGGTGCCGGCCAGGAAGTCCTTCGACAGGGGTGGCCGGTCGTACGGGAAGTCGCCCGCGTCGACGAGGGTGAGGTCGCCGTCGAAGCCGCCCGACCGCAGCGCGGCGGCCGTGCTGACGCCCGCCACGCCGCCGCCGACGATCACCACACGCTCGGTCACGGTGCCTCCCCCGGGAAGAGCCAGACCTCGCCGTCGCGTACCTCGACGCGGTGCGGGCAGGCGTTCCTCGTGGCCGGCAGGCCCTGGACCTCACCGCTCTTCAGGCAGAACTTGCTGGAGTGCAGCGGGCATTCGACGTACCCGTCCTCGACCCAGCCGTCGGCCAGGGAGGCGGTCTCGTGCGTGCAGGTGTCGTCGAGCGCGTACACGGTGTCGTCGGTGTCGCGCAGCAGGGCGATGTGGTCGTCGGTGCCGGTGACCGCCTTGTCGACGGCGATGCCCTCGCCCTGCGGGATGTCGTCCAGGGCCGCGACGCGGATGCCGTTGCTCATGCTTGCTCCTCGTGCGAAGTCTCATGCGACGTCTCGTGCGACGTCTCGTGCGACGTCTCGTGCCAGGCAGGGGTGTTCATCAGTTCGCGCCAGCGCCCGTAGAAGGCGCGGCCCGCGGCGTCGCTGTACAGCTCGCTGGTCCTGCCGGGGTGGCGGCCGTCCTCGCGTTCGGAGCCGAGACCCATCTGGTAGTTGAGCGCGACGCCGTTGGTGATGAAGCCGTTCGCGACGGCCTGGACCTCGCTCCAGTTCTCGCCGTCGTCCTGCTCGAAGATCCCGCTGGGTCCGAACGTCCGCAGGTTGTAGAGGCGTTGGGCCTCGCGGACCTCCTCCGGCATGGACTTGTCGACGACGGTCCAGGCCCACACCTCCATGCGGTCCGGGCCCTTGGGGTGCCAGACGCGGATGGAGCCGTTGACGGGGAGGTAGGAGAAGTTGGGGAAGACGGTGGCGTGGCCGTTGGTCAGCGGTCCCTCGACGCGGGCCTCGCCGAGGCGTGCGCGCAACGCGTCGTAGTCCGTCCACTGGTGCACGGTCTGGGCGTCGAACCGGTTCCTGGGGTGGACCGGGAAGCCGGCGCCGTGGCCGTTCGCGTCGGAGAACTGGCGGCCGGTGCGGTGTACGACCTCGTCCTTGGGCTTCTTGCCGGCCGGCGCGAGCAGCATGAGCGCGGAGGCGTGGCTCATGTTCACGTGGTACCAGTCGGTGGCGAACTGCTCGGCCGCCAGCTTCCAGTTGCCCTCCAGGACCCACTTGTGGACGCCGCCGACGACGGCCGTGCCCTGGTCGTCGTGGTCGAGCATGGCGTCCATGTACCAGGCCATGTCGCCGAGCGACGCGCGCAGCGGGACGGGGTCCGGGTTCCAGGTGCCGAAGACCAGGCCGTGGTAGGTCTCCACGTGCGGGACCTCGACCAGACCCCACTGTCCCTCTTCGAAGTCGGCGGGGTAGCCCTCCTTGTTGGGCACGCTCACCAGGGAGCCGTCCAGGTTGAAGGACCAACCGTGGTACGTGCACGTGAAGTTGCGGGTCGTACCGAAGTCCGCGCGGCACACGCGGGCGCCCCGGTGGCGGCAGGAGTTCAGGTAGGCGCGGATCCGGCGGTCGCGGTCCAGGGTCACGATGACCGGGTCCTCGCCCATGTACGTGGTGAAGAAGTCGCCCGGCTTGTGGAACTGGTCGGTGTGCGCGAGGAACAGCCAGCTCGGCGCGAAGACACGGCGCAGTTCCTGCCGGTACAGCTGCTGGTCGGTGAAGATCACGCGGTCCAGCAGTCCGCCCTCGGTGTCGACGAGCCCGGAGACGTCGAGGTTCCGTGCCAGGTCTGCGGGGCGCCGCAGCGCCCCGCGCGGTGCCGCCGTGGCAGCGCCCTTGGGATCGTTCGTCGAGGTCATGGGCACAGGCAACAGCACCGGCGAAAGGGTGTGCCATCGGTCGTGCCGTCCTGCGGCACACGCGCTGTCGGAGGTCGCCGCCTCCGGGAGAGCGTGGCCGCATGCTTGCCGCAACCGCCATCTCCCAGAGCGCCACGGACCCGCTGTCGGGGCTCGTCCTGGGAGAGATCCCGAAGCCCGAGCCACGCCCCGGATGGTCCGTCGTCCGCGTGGTCGCCTCCTCCCTCAACATGCACGACCTGTGGACCCTGCGTGGGGTGGGCCATCCGCCCGAGCGGCTGCCCATAGTCCTGGGCTGCGACGCGGCGGGTTACGACGAGGACGGCAACGCGGTCCTCGTCCACCCCGTGCTCGCGGATCCGGACGGCGGGCTCGGTGACGAGACCCTCGACCCGGGGCGCGCCCTGCTCTCCGAGCAGCACGACGGCGCCTTCGCGGAGTACCTGTCCGTCCCCACCCGCAACCTGATCCCCAAGCCGGAGTGGCTCACCTTCGACGAGGCCGCCTGTCTGCCGGTCGCCTGGGGCACCGCGTACCGCATGCTCTTCACGCAGGCCGGGATCCGGGCCGGGGACCGGGTGCTGGTGCAGGGCGCGGGGGGCGGGGTCGCCTCGGCCGCGATCAAGCTGGCGGTGGCCGCCGGGGCGGTCGTGTACGCCACCAGCCGCAGCGCCGAGAAACGGGCGCAGGCCGAGTCCTGGGGCGCGCGCAAGGCCGTACCGACCGGGGAGCGGCTGCCCGAACGGGTGGACGTGGTGATCGAGACGGTCGGCGAAGCGACCTGGTCCCACTCGCTGAAGTCGCTGCGCCCGGGCGGCGCGATCGTGATCGCCGGTGCGACCAGCGGCACCAACCCGCCCGCCGACCTGGGCCGGATCTTCTACCTCCAGCAGCGCGTCCTCGGCTCGACCGGCTGCACCCGCAGCGAACTGGTCGGCCTGCTGAAGCTCATGGACGCCACCGGTGTGTGCCCGGTCATCGACCGGACGCTTCCGCTCAACGAGATCCACAAGGGCTTCCAGCTGATGATCGACGGGTGGCTGACCGGAAAGCTCGTCGTCCACCCGCCCGCCCCGCAAGGAGAGCCGTCATGACCGCTACCGCCGTCGGCCTGTCCCACTCCCCGCTCATTGGCAAGAACGACCCCGCTCCGAAGGTCCTCGCCGCCGTCGAGGAGGCCGTCGAGAGCGCTCGGTCCTTCGTCCGCGCCTTCGACCCCGAACTGGTCGTCCTGTACGCCCCCGACCACTACAACGGCTTCTTCTACAAGGAGATGCCGCCCTTCTGCCTGGCGACGGCGGCCGACGCGGTCGGTGACTTCGGCTCCACGGCGGGGCCGCTGTCGGTCGACGCGGAGGCCGCGCGTGCCCTCGCCCGCGGTGTGCTCGACCGGGGCGTCGACCTGACGGTGTCCGCCCGGATGACCGTCGACCACGGCTTCGTCCAGCCGCTGGAGGTGCTCTTCGGCGGCATCGACAAGGTCCCGGTCGTGCCCGTCTTCGTCAACGGGGTGGCCACCCCGCTCGGGCCGGTGAGCCGTATCCGCGCCCTCGGTGCCGCGATCGGCGAGGCGGCGGCCGGCCTGGACCGCCGCGTGCTCTTCCTCGGCTCCGGCGGTCTCTCGCACGATCCTCCGGTGCCGGTGCTCGACGGCGCCCCGCCGCGCGTGGCCGACGCGTTGATCGAGGGCCACCCACCGACCCCTGAACAACGGGCCCGGGGCGAGGAGCGGGTCGTCCAGGCGGGCCGGGACTACGCGGCCGGATCGACGCGGATGATCCCGATCAACCCGGCCTGGGACACGCATGTGCTCGACACGCTGGAGAGCGGCCGGCTCGGCGACGTGGACGGCTGGACCGTGGAGTGGATGGGCGCCGAGGGCGGCGGCTCGGCCCACGAGGTCCGCACCTGGATCGCCGCGTTCGCGTCCCTCGCCGCGACCGGCGGTTACCGCATGACCTCCCGCTTCTACGCACCCATCCCCGAGTGGATCGCCGGCTTCGCGGTGGCCACGGCAGAACAGGAGCCGAACCGATGACCGAGCGCGAAACGGCGATCGGGGTCGCCGCGGAACGGCTGCTCGCGGCCACGGCCGAGCGGAAGCCCTGTGCCCCGGTCCGCGATCTGCTGGGCACGGTCGACGTCGACGGCGCCTACCAGGTCCAGCGCCGTCTCCTCGATGTCAGGCTGGCCGAGGGTGCCGTCGTCAGCGGCCGCAAGATCGGCCTCACCTCCCCCGCCGTGCAGCGTCAACTGGGCGTGGACCAGCCGGACTTCGGCGTGCTCTTCACCGACATGGACGTTTCCGCGCACGCCGAGGTGCCGATGTCCCGGCTGCTGCAGCCGAAGGCCGAGGCGGAGATCGCCTTCGTGCTGGCGGCGGACCTGGACGGCGACGACCTCTCCCCGGCGGACGTGCGCGCCGCGGTCGCCTTCGCGGCACCCGCGCTGGAGATCGTGGACAGCCGCATCGCCGGCTGGGACATCACCCTCACCGACACGGTCGCCGACAACGCCTCCAGCGGGCTGTACGTCCTCGGGGAGGCGCGCCTGTCGCTCGACGCGTTCGAACCGCGCGCGGCGACCATGCGGATGTACCTCGACGACGTCCTGGTCTCCGAGGGCGACGGCGCCGCCTGCCTCGGCGACCCGCTCAACGCCCTGCTGTGGCTGGCCCGTACCGCCCGCGCCTACGGCGAGCCGCTGCGGGCCGGGCAGGTCGTCCTGTCCGGTGCGCTCGGCCCGATGGCCGCCGTCACTCCCGGCGTCACCGTCCTCGCGGAGATCTCCGCCCTGGGCACCGTCTCCGCCACGTTCAGCGAGAAGGACCCGTCATGACTGCGGTGAAGAAGACCAAGGTGGCCGTGATCGGCTCCGGCAACATCGGCTCCGACCTGATGATCAAGGTCATCCGCCTCTCCGAGACGCTGGAGATGGCGGCCATGGTCGGCATCGACCCCGACTCCGACGGTCTCGCCCGCGCCCGACGGCTCGGCATCCCCGCAACGTCCGACGGGGTGGACGGCCTGATCGCCCTGGACGGGTTCGAGGACATCGACATCGTCTTCGACGCCACCTCGGCCAAGGCCCACATCGCCAACGCGGAGCGCCTGAAGCCCTTCGGCAAGACGCTCGTCGACCTGACCCCCGCCGCGATCGGCCCGTTCGTCGTCCCGCCGGTGAACCTCGACGAGAACCTCGACGCCGAGAACGTCAACATGGTGACCTGCGGCGGCCAGGCCACGATCCCGATCGTGCACGCCGTGGCCCGCGTGACGCCGGTCCCGTACGCCGAGATCGTCGCCTCCATCGCGTCGAAGTCGGCCGGACCCGGAACCCGCGCCAACATCGACGAGTTCACCGAGACCACCTCGTCGGCCATCGAGAAGGTCGGCGGAGCCGCGCGCGGCAAGGCGATCATCGTCCTCAACCCGGCCGAACCGCCGCTCATCATGCGGGACACGGTCTTCTGCCTGACCGGCGACGCGGACCGGGACGCGATCCGCTCCTCCGTCGCCGACATGGTCGCGGAGGTCGCCAAGTACGTTCCCGGCTACCGGCTCAAGCAGGACGTCCAGTTCACCGCCGTAGCACCGGACGAGCCGGTGCACACCCTGCTGCCCGCCGACGCGCCCGAGGTGACCACCCGGGTCTCGGTGTTCCTGGAGGTCGAGGGCGCCGCCCACTACCTCCCCGCCTACGCGGGCAACCTCGACATCATGACCTCGGCCGCCCTGCGCACCGCCGAGCGCATCGCCCAGCACACACGCCAGGGGGACCGGGCATGACCACGAACCTGTACGTCCAGGACGTCACCCTCCGGGACGGCATGCACGCCGTACGGCATCGCATCGAGCCCACCGACGTGCGCCGTATCGTCGCCGCCCTCGACGCGGCCGGTGTCGACGCCATCGAGGTGGCGCACGGCGACGGCCTGGCGGGCGGCTCCCTGAACTACGGACCCGGCAGCCACACCGACTGGGAGTGGATCGAGGCCGCCGCGTCGGTCCTCGAACGGGCCACGCTCACCACGCTGTTGCTGCCCGGCATCGGCACCATCGCCGAGCTGAAGCACGCCTACTCGCTCGGCGTACGGTCCATCCGCATCGCCACCCACTGCACCGAGGCCGATGTCGCCGCCCAGCACATCGGCACCGCCCGCGAACTGGGCATGGACGTCTCGGGCTTCCTGATGCTCAGTCACATGGCCCCGGCCGGGAAGCTGGCGGAGCAGGCCAAGCTGATGGAGTCGTACGGCGCGCACTGCGTGTACGTCACCGACTCCGGTGGCCGGCTCACCATGGACGGCGTCCGTGAGCGCGTCCGCGCCTACCGCGACATCCTCGACCCGGAGACGCAGATCGGTATCCACGCCCACCAGAACCTCTCGCTGGCCGTGGCCAATTCGGTCGTCGCGGTGGAGGCGGGCGTCACCCGGATCGACGCATCGCTGGCCGGGCACGGCGCGGGCGCCGGCAACTGCCCGATCGAGCCGTTCGTCGCGGTGGCCGACCTCCAGGGCTGGCAGCACGGCTGCGACCTCTTCGCACTCCAGGACGCGGCCGACGATCTCGTACGACCGCTGCAGGACCGCCCGGTCCAGGTCGACCGCGAGACCCTCACCCTCGGCTACGCCGGGGTCTACTCCAGCTTCCTGCGGCACGCCGAAACCGCGTCACGGCAGTACGGCATCGATGTCCGCAGCATTCTGCTGGAGGTCGGGAAGCGGGGGCTGGTCGGCGGCCAGGAGGACATGATCGTGGACATCGCGCTGGACCTGCTCCGGCCCGCCACGGCCGGAGCGTGAGAGGCGGCGCGAAGTCCTGACCACCGGGGCGGGGAGACGAGGTCGGTCGTCTCCCCGCCCGCTGCCGTGGTCACGGTCACTCCGGTCGGTTCGGCTCTGCGTTTACATCGCCGTAGCAGTCATTTACATTGGACGTGCGTCCATCGAAATGGCCGCCTGGAATGCAACCGGAGCCCGTCATGCCCGTGCCCTCACCCCTCTCGGCGCAAGCCAAGCCCGTACCGCAGCCCTTCTCCGGCCCCGTGGCGGAGCAGCAGACCGCGGTCGACAAAGCCCTCGTCCTGCTCAAGTCGCTCGCGGACATGGACGGCGAGGCCGGTGTGAGCGAGCTGGCCCGGCGCACCCGGTTGACCAAGTCGACCGCGTTCCGGCTGCTCGGCATCCTCCACCGCAACGACCTGGTGGAACGCGTGGGCAGCAACTACCGGCTGGGCTCCCAGCTCTTCGACATCGGCACCCGCGCCTACGGCCCGACCCCGCCGCTGCTGCGGGACGTCCTCATGCCGCACCTCGCGGACCTGTACGAGCTGACCCACGAGACCGTGCACCTCGCCGTCCTGCACGGTACCGACATCGTGTACGTCAACAAGATCCACGGCCATCGCGCGGCCCGCTCCCCCTCGCAGGTCGGCGCACGTCTGCCGGCGTACTGCACGGGTGTGGGCAAGGCTCTGCTGGCCTTCGACCACGACATGGCGGAGGCGGCCGTCGCCGAGGGGCTGCCCGCCCGCACCCCGCACACCCTCTCGGACCCCGTCCGGTTCCGTGCGGTGCTACGGCGCATCCGCCAGGACGGCGTCGCCTACGACCGCCAGGAGGCCGCCCCGGGCCTGGCCTGTGTGGCCGTACCGATCATGGGGGCGGCGGGCCGGCCGGTGGCCGCCCTCTCCATCGCGGGCGCCGACGCCCGCTTCGACCCCGCCCGTTTCACCCCGGCCCTGCGCCGCGTGGCCCACGAGGCATCCAGGGCCGTCCTCGCGGCCCGGTCCCGGCAGGAGACCGCGGGACCGGCGGGGTCCGCAGGGTCCGCGCTTCAGCGTTGACCGTTGCCGTGCGTCCGGGCGAGGTTGACGCCACCCGTACCCGGCTGCACCCGGGGCACACTGACGACCACGTGGACGACGCTCTCGCCCTCCAGCGACTCGTAGGCGTGGGGGCGGTCCCCCGGGTAGCGCACGAAGTCGCCCGCCGACAGCTCCACGGGGGAATCGACCGGCCCCACCCGGACCCGGCCGCTGATCACGTACAGGTGCTCCAGCGTTCCCACCGGGTGCGCCTCTGACGGCTTGACCGCGCCCTGCGGGTCGCGGGCGATGCGCACGAGGTAGTTCTCGATGACACCGGACCCGTAGATGTGGTCCAGCGAACGGGACTCGTAGCTCCCGTGGTCCTGCCAGACGACCTCGTCGGCGCGCTGCACGGTCATCACCTGTTCCCGCTCCGCCACCAGCCGGGTGACGGGCACGCCGAGGGCGGCGGCGATGGAGAACAGCGTGTCCACCGTGGGGTTGCCGGTCCCCTGCTCCAGCTTGGACAGGGTCTGCTTCGCCAGCCCCGCCTGCCGGGCCAGTTCGGCCAGGGACAGACCCCGCTGCTCTCTGAGAAGGCGCATGTTGCGCGCCACCACGGCGTTTCCTGAGGACACGCCCCCACTTTAGGCCCAGCCCGCCGACCCGAGGACACCTGCCCGCTTCATCGACCCTGCTCAGAGGTGTACGTTCACCACCTCCACCGGCGTCTGGCTACAGAGCAGCCGCCGGACCGGCAACGGGCCGACACCGGCTTGCGCTGGGTTTCGGCATGGTCGGGAAGACTGCCGTCCGCCCAGGTGATGGTCCAGGGGCACGGTGAAAGAGCGGGACTGTGCGTCTGATGCGCATCGGGGGTGCAGAGACAGGGATCCGTGTGCTGGTGAGCCGCCGGCAGTCCCGCGGCGCGGGCATGCCGGCGGCCGCAGGACGGCACAGAGCGGCCGAGGACAAAGCCCCCGCTCGCGGCTCCCCGGCGCTGCCGCTCGGCAGCGCCGGGGAGCGGGAGGGTCACTCGTCCGTCGCGGGGGCCGCCGTTCTGCCTGCCCGCGCCCGGGCCGCGCCCGGGGTCGGCCGGATGTTCGCGGTCAGCCTCAACGCGTTGAGGAAGCGTTCGAGTGCCTCCAGCTGCCGCTCCGGTGTCCAGATTTCCGGGTGTTCGGCCACGGAGAGCACCATGCCGCTCCCCCACACCCGCATCTGGTCCACGATGGCATCGCGCTCGTCGGGTTCGACGAAGTCCGACACCGCCTTGGCCAGCACCGACCGCATGGCGACCTCCATCTCGTCCAGCCAGTCGCGGATGGCCGGAGAGGCGTCCTGGTGCGCGACGAGGCTGATGCGGCCCCGCTCATTGCGCACCTCGACCTCGGACAGCGGGAGGAACCAGAGCATGACGGCGCGCAGCCGGTCATGGGGGTCCTCGATCGACATCAGCTGTTCGCTGAATTTCCTCGCGTCGTCGAGGACGACCTCCAGCACCCCGGACAGGAGCAGGTCGCGGTTGGCGAAGTAATGGGTGATCAGGGTGATGGAGCCGCCCATGCGCTGGGCCAGATTACGGAGGGTCAGCTCCTTGTAGCCCTGTTCGCCGAGGATGGCCAGCGTGGCCTCGACGATCTCCCGGACCCGTTGTTCCCTGTCGACCACGCGCGGCATGGTGTCTGCCCCTTCTCCGATGTATATCGGTCACTATAAGTCGGGGTGGTGGCGGACGTCTCGGCGGTCAGTCCCTTCCGGGGGCCGGCGGACGCAGGTCGACCACGCCGGTGCCGAACGGCTCGGGCTCCGAACGGAGAACCGACTTCGCGATCTTTCCGCTCGGGGTGTGCGGAAGCCGGTCACGGAACTCGACGTAGCGGGGCACCTTGAAAGCGGCGAGTCCCTCCCGGCACCACTCCGCGACCCGCTCCGCGGTCAGGGTCGCGCCGTCCTGGAGGACCACGACCGCCTTGGCCTCCTCGCCCCGGTCCGGGTCCGGGACCGGAACCACTCCGGCTTCCAGTACCTGCGGCAGCTCCATGATGTGGAGTTCCACCTCGGCACAGGAGATGTTCTCGCCGCTGCGCTTGACCATGTCCTTGATGCGGCCCTCGAAGTAGTGCAGGCCCTCGGCATCCTTGCGCACGAGGTCTCCGGTGCGGTACCAGCCGCCGGGCAGGAACAGCTCGGCGTTGGCCTCGGGCCGGTTGTGATAGCCGAGCATCATGCCCTTGCCCCGCAGGCACAGTTCCCCGGCGCTGCCGGGGGCCGCTTCCGCTCCGCCCTCCGTGATGATCTTCGTCTCGCGGGTGGGCCATGCCAGACCGATGGTGGGTGTGCCGGTGAGGTCGGTGCGCTCCCAGGGGACGAAGGTCCCGTTGCCGGCTTCGGTGCTCGCGTACCAGTCGCGCGCCAGCAGGTCGAAGCGCTTCTCCAGGCCGACGTGGGCCTTGGCGGACAGCCCGGCGATCGGCGCCTTGCGGATCGCGAGTCGCGGGTCGGCCGCCCGGGCCGGCTCCTCCAGCATGAAGTCGTCCAGCCAGGCGAAGTCGATCTCGTGATCGGTCAGCCAGCCCATGAACTTGCGGCGGCTGAGCCCCTTGGTGAGGTACAGGGCGCCGCCGCCCGCCAGGGCGATCATGAAGTACGCCTGGTTCTGCATGTAGTAGAAGGGGTGGTCGGCCAGGAGGCGCTGCGGGTCGTCGAACAGCGCGCTGGAGTAGACGCCGAACTCGGTCCAGTACTCGTGGGTGAGCAGGCAGCCCTTGGGCAGGCCGGTGGTCCCGGAGGTGAACTGGATGTTGACGACGTCCAGGGTGCCGGCCCGGTGGGTGCGCGGGGTGATGTCCGCGGCCTTGAGGTCGGCGAAGACCGGCCCGGTCCCGGCCACGGCGGCGCCGACCGGTATCACCCGGTCGAGGCGGACCGGGCCCACCGCGCCGTCCGTCGCCAGGCGTTCGACGATCTCGCTCTCGGCGACCAGCCAGGTGGCGTCCGCGTCACCGAGGATGAAGTCGACCTCGCGTGCGGTGTACTTGGTGTTGAGCGGCACGGCGACGGCACCGGCTTCGATGAGGGCGAGCCAGGTCAGGGGGAATTCGAGCTGGTTGCCGAGCATGATGCCGACCTTGTCGCCGGGAGCGACACCGGTGGCCTCCAGCCCGGAGCGGACCCGCGTGATCAGCTCGCGCAGTTCGGACCAGGTGTGCTCGGTCGGCGTGCCCTCGATCGCCTTGACGGCGAGCCGGTCCCCCCAGCGCTCGGCCGCGAGGTCGAGGGCGTCGGGGATGGTCCGGTCGAGGAAGTCCCGGTGGTGCGGGGCGAGTTCGATCTTGAGGGATTCGGTCATCGGAGTCCACATCTCATGAGGCGGGTGGCGGGTGGGGCGCTGACGGGTCGTGAGGCGCGGTTACGGGAGCATGCTGAGGGTCAGCCGGAGACCGTCCGCTCCGCCGAGCCGGACGGTGGTGGTGGAGGCCGGAGCCGCGGTGGCCGTCCAGGCGTCGGAGCCGTCCCCGGTGTTGAACAGGAACTCCGGGTAGTCGCTGCTCGCGAGGTGCAGCCGGAGGCTGTGCCCCGGCCGGAGCCGGTAGCCGGCGTGCAGGAGACGGACCCGGAAGTCCGTGCTCCCGTCGATGCCGGTGAGCCGGACCTGTCCTCGTGCGATCAGGGCTCCGGTCCCGTCCGGCGCCAGGTCGAGGAGGCGTGCGTGCAGGTCCGTGCTGCGGTGCTCGACGGTGAGGGTGCCGTACAGGTCGACGGGCCCGGCCAGGACGATCCCGGCCGGGAAGGGCTCGCTGTCCACCGAGGCGACGTCGGGCCTGGCGGTGTCGACGGCCAGGTCGCGCAGACCGGCCACCAGCGCGAACGGGTTCTCCGCGATCGAGGGCACCAGGCTCTCGGGGTCCGCCGACCAGCGCAGGTCGGTGCCGGTGGCGGGCGGTACCTCGGTGCCGAAGCGGGCCGTGCGCTCGTCGTGCGTCGCGCCCGCGTGCAGTTCCAGGCGGTCGGCGGCGGGCGGCGGCCATGCCTCGGCCGTCCGCCAGCCCTCTCCGCAGACCTCGTAGGTGACGCGCGGGGGCCGGCCGGCGTCGGATCGTCCGAGGCAGTGGTCGAAGAACTCCAGGGCGGGGTCGAGGATCCTCGGGATGAGCCGGGACCGTACGTCCGCGGACTGCGAGGGGTCCATGTCCGGGGTGATCGGGGCGTCGACGAGCCGGTTGTTCTCGTGGTCGACGGCTTCGAGCCGCAGGTGGAGGTGGCGCGCCCACTCCGGGTGCCGCAGCAGCCGTTCGATGTCGGGCCACGACCACACGGCACAGTTGTCGAACCATCCGACGGTGAACAGGGTGGGCACCGGACGGGCGTTCACCAGGTCGTCGATGCCCGGGCCGCGCAGCCGCTCGGGCTCCTTCAGGTCGAGGTCGTAACTGGCCGACCGGCGGCCGAGTTGCTCGAAGAACCGCTCGAACTGGTCCGCGAGCGGCAGCGCGGACCAGTCGGGCTCCCAGCCGTAGGTGTCCTGTTCGACGTAGTGGGTGGCGAAGTAGCCGCGGCGGCTGGTCTGTTCCACCGTCGTCGCGCCGGGCCCCTCGTCCGCCATGCAGGCGAGCCCGGTGCCCGTGAGCCGCGGGGAGATGGCGCGCAGGGCGGGATGGCCGGAGGCGGCGGCCGCGAGCTGGGTCAGCCCGAAGTAGGAGTCGCCCCACATGACGACCGAGCCGTCGCACCAGGGCCGCCCGGCGACCCAGCCGACGGTGTCGTGGCCGTCGGCCACCTCGTGGATGCCGAACTCCGTGGCGCCCTCGGAGCGGAACTTGCCGCGCACGTCCTGGACGACGGCCGCGTAGCCCCGGGCGGTGATGTGTGCCGCGATCTCCGGCATGAAGCAGTACAGGCCGTTCTTGTCGTACGGCAGGCGGATCAGTACGGCGGGAGCGGGAGCGGATTCGGTTCCGGAGGGCAGGTAGACGTCGGCGGCCAGCAGGGTGCCGTCCCGCATGGGGATCCGTACCGGCTGGGCGTGCTCCGGGACGGGGCCCGGGGAGATGCGCATGAAGTTCACGGAGTCTCGCCTTTCGGAGGAGAGCGCCGGGTGCCGGCCGGCGCGGGTGGAGTGCTGTTACGGGAGGACGGTGACCGTGAGGTGGCTGGGCCGCGGGCCGTCGGTGTGCAGCACCTGCCGGGAACCGACGCGCTCGCGGGCGGTCCAGCGGTTCTCGTCCGTGCCCGGGTTCGGCGGGAACTCGGGGTAGTCGCTGCTGGAGATGAGCAGGTGGAGGCTGTGTCCCGGACGCAGGCGGTAGCCGGTGTGGCCCATCTCGATGCGGGCGGGTTCGTCCTCGCCGGGGGTCCGGAGGATGCCCTGCCCGCGGACGATCTGGCGCAGGGTGCCGTCGGGCGCGCGGTCGCACAGCTTGGCGTAGATGTCGGTCGTGGGCGCCGAGGACGACACCCGGACGTACAGGTCGACCGGGCCCGCGAGGTCCACCGGATCCGTGACCGGCTCGGTCGCGAAGCCGAGCACGTCGGGATGCTCGCTGAGGCCGGCCTCGTCGGGGTTCTCGAAGAGGAGGGCGAAGGAGTTCACGCTCGTCGACCGGACGAGGTTCTCGGGGTCGTAGCGCCACTCGCAGACCTGTCCGTGGGCGGGCGCGTCGTCCGTCAGCGTCCCCCCGCCGTCCTGCGCGCGGGCGAGTTCGGTGAGGTAGAGGGTGCGGGTGCGGCTGCCGGGCGGTGGCCAGGAGACCGATTCCCGGAGGTCGGCGTGGCCGAGGCGCCACTGGACCCGGGGGAAGGAGGACGGGTCGGCGGTCTCCTTGAGGAAGACGTCGAAGAACTTGAGGGCCGGGCCGAGGTAGCCGTCGAGCATGCGTTCCAGGGCGATGTCGTCGGTGTTGTGGTCCCTCTCGGGCCCGATCGGCACGTCCTGGAGGTGGTAGTTCTCGTGGTCCGTCGCCTCGGCGTGCAGGTAGTGGAAGGGGGCGACGGTGGGCCTGGCAGTCAGGGCCGTGTAGTCCCGCATGGAGAGGTTGGCGACGTTGTCGAACCAGCCGACGCAGTGCAGGGTCGGCACGGGACGGGCCTGGTGCGGATGCCCGTTGTGGTAGACGGGCACGGGCAGGGCGACCGGGACCATCAGGTCATACCAGAGTGACCGTTCGCCGCGGTCGTCGAAGTAGGAGTCGAAGACGTCGGTGAGCGGTGCCCGGCTCCAGTCGGGCTCGGCCTCGTGGAGATAGGGACCGGTCCAGCACTGGGCGATGTACTTGACGAACTGGAGCCAGGGCACGTCGATCACGCCGCCGTGCTCGACGTGCGCGAACCGTGGGATGTCCGTGCTCGTCATGCGGGGGACGATGGCGCGCAGCGCGGGATGTCCGGAGCTGAGCGCGGCCCACTGGGTGAAGCCGTAGTAGGAGTCGCCGAACATCCCGACCCGGCCGTCGCACCAGCACTGCGCGGCGATCCAGTCGATGGTGTCGTAGCCGTCGTTGACCTCGGTGAGCGGACCGATCGGCTCGCCGTCGGAACGGTACTTGCCGCGCACGTCCTGGACGACGAGGGCGTAGCCCCGTGCGGTCAGGCGCCGGGCGACGGCTTCCATGAAGACGTAGCGGCTGTTCTTGTCGTAGGGCAGGCGGACCAGGACCGCCTGGACGGGTTCCGCCTCGTTCGGGGGCAGATACACGTCCGTGGCGAGATGCGCGCCGTCGCGCATGCGGACGAAGTACTGCGCCGCGTGGTCCGGTACGGGTGAGGGGTCGGTGGGTGCGCCCGGGCTCATGGCCTTGACCTGCCTTGGTCGAGGAAGGAGGGATTTTATGTAGCAACTGCAATAAATAAAGGTGCCGAGGGTCCGCTGTGTGCTCCACGGGCGCCCGGGGGCGAGCGCCCGCGGAACAGGTGTGTCAGGCGATCGGGGGGCGGCGGGTGGACCAGGGGGTGAGGCTCTCGAACGCGGCGGCCGCCGCGAGGACGGCGGCGTCGGCGCGCAGCGGCCCGATGATCTGCAGGCCGACCGGGAGACCGGCCTTGGTGAAGCCGCAGTTGACGGTGATCGCGGGCAGCATGGCGTGCGTCGGCGACTCGGTCATCCGGTGGAAGTCGAGCATCGGGTCGGCGACCGGCTTGCCGTTCACGTGGGTGTTGCCGGCCTCCGGCCCGGGGTGCGGGAAGGCCGCGACGGGCATGGTCGGGGAGACCAGGAGGTCGTGGTCCTTCAGCACCCCGAGGAACGCCTGCAGGATCTCCGTCCGCGTCACCTGCTCGACGTGGAAGTGCTCCATGGCCGACATGGCGCGCCCCTGTTCCGCCCTGCGCCGGATCGCGGGGTGGATCGGCAGGTCGCCGAAGGTCCCGGACCCGGTCGGCATCTCCATCCCGGCGGCGAAGGCGGGGCCGTAGATCTTGCCGAAGTAGTCGATGGGGTCGGGGACGTTCATCTCCACCTGCTCGACGTGCGCGCCGCCGGCGGACGCCAGGGTGCGCACGGCCTCGTCCACGACGGCACGGACCTCGTGGTCGATCTCGGCACTGCCGAAGTCCGGGGAGTAGGCGATCCGCAGCCCCGCCACCGACGGGTTCAGGGTCACCGCCTCGAAGCTGTCCACCTCGTACGGGAAGCTGAGCGGCGTCCTCGGGTCCGGGCCGGCCGTGACGTCGAGGAGGAGCGCGGAGTCCCGGACGTTGCGGGTGAGGGGGCCCTCGACACCGGTGGACTCCCAGGGGCGTTCCACGACCGGCACGAGATTGGGCGTGGTCTTCATGCCGACGACACCGCAGCAGGCGGCGGGCACCCGGATGGAGCCGCCCCCGTCCGAACCCCACGCGAACGGGGCGACGCCACACGCCACCGACGCCGCCGCCCCACCGCTGGAGCCACCGGAGGTGTGCGTCGGCGCGGCCCACGGGGTCGAGGTCCTGCCGGTCAGATCGGAATCGGTGATACCGAGCATCCCGAAGGGCGGTGTCGTCGTCTTCCCGATCAGGATCGCACCGGCCGCCTTCAGCCGGGTCCAGGAGAGGGCGTCATGGTCCGGGACGTTGTCCTTGAACGCGGCCGTGCCGTAGGTGGTGCGGACACCGGCGGTCTCGGTCAGGTCCTTGACGGTGACGGGGACGCCGTGCAGCGGCCCCACCTCCTCGCCGCGGGCGATCCGCCGCTCCGCCTCCGCGGCCTGCTCCAGCGCCTGCTCACCGACGACCGTGACGAACGCGTTGATGTGCGGCTCGACCTTCTCCAGCTGTTCCAGGACCGCGGACACCGCCTCGGTCGGGGACAGCTCCTTCTTCCGGATGGCCTCCGCCATACGGTGTCCCGGCATCCAGACGATTTCCTCGTTGCTCATTCCTCGGATCCTCCGGTCTCAAGCGTCCACAGCACTCGCCATTCGGCGACCATCGCCGGCCTCTCACGGCCCTCGACTTCGTAATCGCATTCCAGGAAAACGAGATATCCCCCGTTGCGCGGGGTCACCTCGCGGACCGTTCCCCTCACCCTGAACCGATCGTTCACGGTGAGGGGACTGACGAAGCGCACCCGGTCCAGGCCGTAGTTCCAGCCACTCCATCCGGGGTCGTCGACGTGGACGACCTCGTTGACGAGGTGGTCGAGCAGGGCCAGGACGTAGAACCCCTCCATCAGCCCTTCGGGGAAGTTCCCACCGTCCAGTTCGTGCGCGTTGTCCAGGACATAGGTCACTTCGTCGAAAGCCGTATTGCGTTCCGTGGACGCGCTGAACCAGCTGCCGAGGAAGTCGTTTCCGACGATCGACGGGACGTCGTCCCATGGCACGGAGACAATTTTCGTATCCGAAGTCCGTGCGGTCATGCAGAACCTCCTTGTCATGTGAACAGGAGAAAATGGGGCCGCCCTACCCGGCCGGAACGGCCGGCCGGCGGCGGGGCACCCAGCCAGGCCGGGGAACGGCCTCGATGAGCGTCCGGGTGTACTCCTCGGCCGGGTTGCCGAGGACGTCCGCGGTCCGTCCCTCCTCGACGATCCCGCCGTTGCGCATGACCACGCAGCGGTCGCTGATCTGCCGGACGACGGCGAGGTCGTGGGAGATGAACAGATAGGTGATGCCGGTCTGCCGCCGGATGCCAATGAGGAGGTTGAGCACCTGCGCCTGGACGCTGACGTCCAGGGCCGACACGGCCTCGTCCAGGATCAGCAGCTTCGGTTCCATGGACAGGGCCCGCGCGATCGCCACGCGCTGGCGCTGTCCGCCGGAGAGGTTGCCCGGGAGTTCACCGGCATGCCGCTCGTCCAGCCCGACCTGCGTGAGCAGTTCGACGACTCTCGCCCGCCGCTCGGTACGCCCGAGCCTGTGGTGGAGTTGCAGGAGTTCCTCGATCGCGCTGCCCACCCGCTGGCGCGGGTCGAGCGAGCCGAACGGGTCCTGGAACACCATCTGGGCGCTGCCGGGCCCGCGCCGCCGCCCGCGCCGGTCGGCCGACTGCCCGGCCAGGGTCACCGTGCCGCCGTCCGCGGACTCCAGGCCGGCGACGATGCGGGCGGTCGTGGTCTTGCCGGAACCGGACTCCCCCACGATCGCCAGGCAGGAGCCCTCGGGGATGTCGAAGGAGACGTCGTCGACCGCGACATGGTCGTGGTGGCCGCCGGCGGTCCTGGTGGTGAAGACCTTCCGCAGGCCGCGGACCGCAAGGAGGTTGTCGGTCATGCGGGCTCCTTGGCCAGGACGTCGGAGAGTTCTTCGGCACGGTGGCAGGCGACCTGGTGGCGGCCGAGGGTGCGCAGCGCCGGGCGCTCCTGCCGGCAGTGCTCGGTGGCGAACTCGCAGCGTGAGGCGAAGACGCAGCCGGTGCCCGCCTCGAACGCGGACAGCGGGCGTCCGGGGATCGGCTTGAGCTCCTCGACCTCGTCGATGCCGGGGCGTGAGCGCAGCAGGCCGACGGTGTACGGGTGCCGGGCGTGGGAGTAGATCTCGGTGGCCGTTCCCGTCTCCACCACCACACCCGCGTACATCACGGCCAGGGAGTCGTTGATGGCGGCCGCGAGGTCCAGGTCGTGGGTGATGAAGAGCATGCCCAGGGAGCGTTCCCTGATCTGCTCGGAGAGGATGGCGACCACCTCGGACTGGACGGTGGGGTCGAGGGCCGTGGTGGGCTCGTCGGCCAGGACGAGGGCCGGCGAGGGCATCAGCGCCATGACGATCATCATGCGCTGGAGCAGGCCGCCGGAGAGTTCGTGCGGGTACTGGTCCAGACGCCGGACGGCGTCGGGGATGCCGACGTCCCGCAGCAGCGAACAGGCCAGGTCCAGGCCCTCGTCCCGGGTCATCTGCTGGGACGCGACGACGCCTTCGACGAGGAAGTCGCCCATCCTGACGAGGGGGTTGGTGTGCGACCGGGGGTCCTGGTGGATCATCGAGACGTCACGGCTGCGGTAGGCGGCCCAGCGTTTACGGTCGTAGGTCGCGAGGTCCTGCCCGCGGAACCGGACCTCGCCGACGGTGCGCGCGCCCTTGGGCAGCAGGCCCATGATGGCCTTGGTCGTCATGGACTTGCCCGAGCCGGACTCACCGACGAGGCCGACGGAGACGCCCGGTTCGATGCGCAGGCTCACGTCGTGGATGACCGTGCGGGCGGCGGCGCCCCGGCCGCGGCCGGGCAGTTCGATGCGGAGGTTCTGGATGTCGATCAGTGGGGAGTTCATCGCTGTCCTCCAGCGCGGGTGCCGAGACGTTCGCCGAGGATGTTGAACGCCACCACCGAGATCAGGATCATCAGGCCCGCGCACAGGCTCTGCTGCAGGGCGCCGTCGAGGAGTTCGGACTGGCCCTCGCTGACCATCAGGCCCCATTCCGCCTGCGGCGGCTGGATGCCGACGCCGAGGAACGACGCCGCGCCGAAGTCCATGAGGGCGGAGCCGAAGCTGATCGTCGCCTGCGCCAGCACCAGGGGGATCAGGTTGCGCAGTACGTGGCGGCTGCAGATCCGCCAGCCGGTCATGCCCGCGAGTCGGCAGGCCTCGACGTAGGCCATGTTCCGCTGGGTCAGCGCGCTGCTGCGGACGACGCGGGCGATGTAGGGGGTGTAGACGAGGGAGAGGGAGAGCACGGGTGCCCAGAAGCCGCCGCCGAACACGGCCCCGGCGACGATGACGACCAGGATCCCGGGCATGGCGAACAGGACGTTGAACACCTTGGACAGGAGCGAGTCGACGGGGCCGCCGCGCCAGGCGGCGAGGATCCCGAGTCCGGTGCCCAGGGTGAGGCTCAGGGCGACGATCAGGCCGGGACCGGCGAAGCTGAGCCGGGCGCCGTACAGGATCCGGGTGAGGATGTCCCGGCCCAGCGCGTCGGTGCCCAGCAGGTGGTCGGGGCCCGGGCCCTGGCTCGCGGCGAGGATGTCGGTCTCGCTCGGCCCGTAGGGCGCGACCAGCGGGCCGAGCAGGGCCATCAGGACGAGCAGGACGCACAGGACGCCGGCGGCGAGGAGGATCGGGTCGGCCGTGCGGAGGGAGCGGCTCACCCGCGAGGCGCGCGAGAGCGGCAGGTGAAGAGTGGTCATGACCTGCCCCCTGCCGAGCGGGACCGCGGGTCGAGGAGCATCTGGGCGATGTCCAGGACCGTGGTGACGGCGACGAAGATGACGACGATCAGCATCGAGATCGCCATGACGACGGGATAGTCCTTGTTGGTCACGCTCTTGATGAGCAGGGACCCGATGCCGTCGACGGCGAACGCGGTCTCCACCACCACCGCTCCGGCCACCAGGCCCGCGACGGTCAGTCCGGACGCCGTGATGACGGGCAGCGCGGCGTTGCGCAGCACATGGCGCCGGAAGACGATGCCGCGGCTGAGCCCGCGCCCGACGGCGGTGGCGACGTGGTCCTTGTTCACCTGCTCGTGCACCGCGGCCGTCGTCAGCTGGGCGACATAGGCCGTCCAGCCCAGGGACAGGGCGATGGCCGGCAGCAGCAGGTGGTGGAGGTGCCCGGTGAATCCCTCGCCGGATCCGTAGGTCGGGAACCAGCCGAGCTTCACGGCGAAGACCCCGATGAGGATGCTCGCCGAGACGAAGGCGGGCACCGACAGTCCGATCCCGATGAGCCCGCTGATGAACGGACGCCAGCGGTCGCTGTAGCCGCTGAACGCGCCGAGGGCGACTCCGGCGACCACGATGACGAGGGCGGCGAGGGCGACCAGCGTCAGCGTGGTGCCGATCCGCGGCCCGACGAGCCCGGAGACGTTCTGCCGGTAGGTGATGGACCGTCCCAGGTCGCCCTGGACGGCGTGCAGGAGCCACCTGGCGTACCGGACGGGCAGGGGTTCGTCCAGGCCGAGTTGGTGACGGGCGGCGGCGCGCTGTGCCTGCGTGGCGCGCTGGCCGACGATCTGGTCGACCGGGTCGCCGGGGGTGAGGGCGAGCGCTCCGTAGATGAGGAACGAGGCCGCGACCACGGTGGCGCAGGCCCCGAGGAGGCTTCGCCCGGCTGCTCGCAGCACGGGCGGGCCGGGCAGGCGGACCGTCCGTGCGGTGACGCGTTTGGTCAGGGAGGTTGTTGTCATTTCCTTGCATCCGGACTCAGGGTCGCCACGCCCGAAAGGACGGCGCGACGCGGGCCGCAGGCGCCCTTCGCGGGGATGGGGGCCTTTTCCACAGATGGCGCTCGGTGGGGGGCTCCGGCCGGGTCGGCCGGAGCCCGCCCCGGGATCACTTCGCGGATCCGATGAAGGCCATGTTCGGCATCGACCAGTAGGCGAAGGAGGTGATCGCTCCGGCCAGCCGCTTGTTCAGGAACGTGACCGTGTCGGTGGCGACCAGCGGAACCGTTCCGTTGACGGCCTCCCACCGGTCCTGGGCCCGGATCACCAGCTCCGCCCGCTTCGCGGCGTCGAAGGTGCGGACCGCCTCCTTTAGGAGCGCCGTGGTCTGCGCGTCCTTGTAATCGGTGTAGTTGTACGGGGAGTTCGGCAGGTAGTTGAAGAGGGCCGGCTCCAGCGGATCGGCCACGGAGTTGAAGCTGGAGCCGAACAGGTAGTCCACACCCGTGCGCTTGCTCGCGTCATAGCCCGCCTGCTGGTAGGCCAGCGCTCCCATGCTCTGCAGCTTGAGGTTGATGCCCGCCTGCTTGGCCTGCTGCTGTATCAGCTGTGCGATCCGCGCGATGGTGGGGTCACCCGCCTGGTACGCGACGATGAGCTCCTGGCCCTGGTAACTCGACTCCTCGACCAGCTTCTTGGCCGCGTCGATGTCGTAGGACCGGGCCTTCTTGAACTTCGCGTAGGCCTTCTCGTAGCGAGCGGTCTGGTCCGAGGGCCAGGTCCGTGGGGTCAGACCGGTGTACAGCGGCTGACCGGCACCGTGGTAGACGGCCTTGACGATCGCCTCACGGTCGATGGCGCGCTGCAGGGCCGCGCCGAGTTTCGGGTCGGCCGTCACGCCACCCGCGTTCGCGACGTTGAGACCCGTGCCCTGGGTGGACGGACCGAAGTACAGCCGGCCTTCCTCCGACTTCTCCAGGGCCTTGATCGCGTTGGGGGGCAGTTCGTAGGCGCCGTCGATCTCACCGGTGTCGAGGGCCTGGGTGAGTGCGTTGGTGTCGGTGACGAAGGTGAACTTGACCTTCTTGGCCTTGGGGATGCGGGTCGAGTCCCAGTAGGCGTCGTTGCGGGACATCGTGATCGAGTTTCCGGACTTCCACTGGTCCAGCTTGAAGGGGCCGCTGCACATGAGTCCGCCGGCGGCGGTACCGAAGTTCTTGCCCGCCTTCTCGGCATAGGCCTTCTCCACGATGACACCGGAGATGTTGGCCATTTCCGAGTTGAACTTCTCGTCCGGCTCGGAGAAGGTGACCGTGACCTCCTTGTCGCCGGTCGCCTTGATCGACTTCACGGACTGGAAGAAGGAGCTGACGATACTGTCGGCCTTGGCCCGGCCGAGACTGTAAACGACGTCTTCGGCGGTGACCGGCTTCCCGTCCCAGAATTTCGCCGTGTGCAGGTTGTAGACGAGCTTGGTCGGAGATTCCTGCTTGAAGGTGGCCAGCCCTTCCGACAGGTGGTAGTCCGCGTCGTAGCGCACCAGTGTGTCGCAGAGGTTCATGACGACCTGGCCCCCGCCGTAGGTGGCGGCGTTGGGCGGGTCGAGGGTGTCCGGCTCGCCGCTGGTCAGATTCCAGGTCACCAGGTCGACACCGCCCTTGGCCGCCTCGCTCATGGAGACGAGTTTGCGCTGCTCACTGCTGGTACCGGACGAGCTGTCGGATCCGCCGGAGCAGGCACTCACCAGCACGGTCAAGGTGACGGCCGCGCCGGCGAGGGCCGATCTGCGACATCGCGGAGAGGGGGTCACGGCCAGGGACATAGAGGTCTCCTAGAAGTGTGCGGAACGACGCTCCAAGAGCGCCTCGCGTAGGGCGACAGCCCTTACATAACGCTCACTATATAGTGCCTGCTATATATAAGCACCAGGTTCATGCGAGCTTTACGTAGCTGTTAGCTGCGGGCAATTGAGGACGGCGACGGGATGCTTGTCGCCTTGACGAGATGCCTGTCGGTTTCCTGAGAGGATTCCGGGAGTGCCGGCGCAGACGAAGTGCGCGGCGCCGAAGCCGCTCTCCGCCGAACCCCGCTCTCCTACGAATCGAATCCGAGGCCGAGGCGGTCGAGGGTGCGCAGCCAGAGATTTCGCCGGCCACCGCGATCCGCGCGGGCCAGTGACCAGCGGGTGATCTGGATCCCGATCCAGGCGAACGGCTCGGGAGGAAACGGCAGCGGCCGCTTGCGGACCATCTCCAGTTCCGTGCGTTCGGTCCGCTCGCCCCAGATCAGGTCCAGCATGACGTCCGCGGCGAACCGGGACGCCCCGACCCCGAGGCCGGTGAAGCCGGCCGCGTAAGCGGTGCGTCCGCGGTGGGCCGTTCCGTAGAAGGCGGTGAACCGCGTGGAGGTGTCGATCACTCCCGACCAGCGGTGGGTGAACCGGATCCCGCGCAGTTGCGGGAACGTGGCCGCGAAGTTCTTCGCCAGGGTGTGGAACGTCGCCCGTCGGTCGAAGTGCTGCGGACTGAAGGAACGGCGGTAGTGGTACACGGCGTCGTAGCCGCCCCACAGGATCCGCCGGTCGGGAGTGATCCGGTAGTAGTGGAACTGGTTCCCGGAGTCGGCCACTCCCATGGCCGGGTTCCACTTGATCGCGGCGAGCTGGTCGTCGGTCAGGGGTTCCGTCGCGAGGACGTAGTCGAAGACGGGCACGACGGCCAGCCGCTTCCTGCGCAGGGGGCTGGGAAAGGCGTTGGTGGCGAGCACCACCTTGCGCGCCCGGATGACTCCGGTGGAGGTGGTCGCGAGGACCTCGTCGTTCTTGCCGTCCAGGGACAGCAGTCGCGTGTTCTCGGCAACGCGGACCCCGAGTGCCTCCGCCGCGTCCGCCAGCCCCCATGCCAAGCGCGCGGGATCGACGAGTGCTCCCTCGTCAGGGTCGTAGCGGCCCCCCAGGTAGGTCGGCGAGTCCACCAGTTCGCGCACGGCGGCGGCGTCGAGAAAGCCGGGCGCGTCCGGCTCGAAGCCTTCGAGTTCGTGCGGGCGGGTCGCGACGGCGAGCGTGCCGCCGCGGGCGAACGCGCAGTCGATTCCGTATCGCTCGACGGTCTCCTCGATCCCGTCCAGGTTCCGCATGCCGAGTTCATGGAGCTTCTCGTACTCGGCGGGCCACCTTCGCCGGCCGTTGCCCTCGCCGTGGGTGATGCTCGCGCTGCAGAAGCCCCCGTTGCGGCCCGAGGCGTGCTCGGCGATGCTCTCGGCCTCGATGAGCACCACGCGCGTACCGGGCCGCCGCTCCACAGCGCGCAACGCCGACCACAGTCCCGTGAAGCCGCCCCCGACCACGAGCAGATCGGCCTCGAAGTCGGCGGGCAGGGCGCCGCGCGGCTCGGGGCGGACGGTGTCGAGCCATAGGGGGCGGAAGACAGAGCCCTCCAGCGCGTCCTCGGGCCATCCATGTTCCACCGGCTGTCCATGTCCCGACGCTTGCTCTGACAAGTGGCTCTCCTTAGTGGCTCCGGCTCTGCAGGAGGCCGGCTGCGGATCGGACCACCTGCTGCGCCTGCGGATCGGGGCCATGGACGACAGGGTGCTCCGGCGCCCGTCGGGGGCACGGAGCTGCGGCTGGATTCAGCCACAGGGCACCGCTGGGGCAGGGATCAGGCCTGCTCGGATCGTCGACCAAGGTCCGTCGGGCAGATCCTGGACCACCCGACGGGTTCACGCCACGGTCGTCGTGTAGCAATGCTTACATAAAGCTCGACACACTGTCGAGAAGTAGACCCACGGGTTCACAGCCGACGGAGGCCCGCTCGGCGCCACGACGCTACCTGCTGGGCACATAGAGGTGGAGCGGCGCCGGTCCCCGCGCACGAGTGTGGCGGACGTTCAAGCCGTCACGGCGGGCGCACGGCACGGGCCGCGCAGCGCGCCCGCCGACCGCCTGGAAACGCTGTGGCCCAGGTCGAGGGAGGGACTGGCCGTGCCGGGATCAGCCGGACGTCTGGGCGGTGGCGGCGACGCGGAAGCCGACGGTCGAATAGCGGCCGGACGAATCGCGGCCCTCTCCGCGGTAGACGGCGGTGCAGCTGTTGAGGTTGGCGTACCAGGAGCCGCCGCGGACCGCATTGACCTGCTGGCCCATCTCCCCGCCGTGGGTGGCAGTGATGACCGAGGTGGTCCACTCCCAGCAGTTGCCGCACAGGTCGACGACGCCGTCCGCGCTCGCCCCGCCAGGGTAGGTGGCGACGGGCGTGGTGTAGCCGCCGGTGGCGGTCAGGGCGTCGTAGACGTCGGTGTAGATGAAGCCGGTACGACTGGCGGTGACGTTCCAGCCGGCGACGGTTCCGGTGCTGCCGATGGAGAGGATCTCGGAGATCGGGAAGCTCTGCCCGTACAGGTCGGATCCGGTGGCGGTGTAGGTGGCCGACTCGTCTCCGTGCTCGGCGAGTTCGTAGGCCGCGCAGACCGCGTTGTAGTTGTAGTTGCTGGTCAGGGTGGGGGCGTCGTAGACGGTGCCGGACGCGTCGCCCCAGGGATAGGTGAGGGCGTCGGGGCCGGAGGCGGCGTTCTCCCATTCGGCTTCGGTGGGCAGGCGGAAGGTCCAGTCGTCCGCGTCGGCCTGGGCGTTGAGCCAGGCGCAGTAGGCCGTGGCGGAGTCGAGGGAGACGGCCAGCACGGGGTGGTCGGCTTTGCCGTCGGGGTAGGTGTCGCCGTCCCAGTAGTCGGGCGTGTCGTGGCCGGTGTCGGTGGCGAAGTCCAGGTACTGGGCGTTGGTGACCTCGTAGACGCCGAGCCAGTAGGCGGAGTCGATGGGCGAGGACTCGCCCGAGCCCGCCGTTCCGGACAGGTCGGTGGCGAAGACGAAGGACGGGTTGGCGGCGATCGCGGCCAGCTCCTGGCCGGCGACGGTGGCCGTGGTCGCCGTCGCGGCGGCGGCGCGGGGCGGTCGTACGAGGGTGCCCGCAGCGGTGAGACCGAGAAGGGTGAGGAGGGTTCTTCTCCTGATGTTCGGGGCGGTAGCGCGCATGGCGGCTCCTGAGGATGGTGTGTCGCGTGTCCCTACGCACCGCTGATGGTCCATCAACAGCCCTAATCTGTCGACACTTTGACCGTAACAGTCGCCTGAGTGTCGGCTGTGCCCGCCAAAGGGTCGACAGCAACACTCTCTGGGCCACGCCGAAGGACCTCAGTGCCCGAACAGGCTCAGTGCTTCCTGGATGAAGCCCCTGTACGTCTTCGTCTTCGCGTCCAGGTTCTGGCCGCCCGCCAGGATGAGGTTGTGCAGGTAGTAGGCGCCGCTCTGGTCCGGCAGGTACTTCGTCGAGAACACACGGCGGACGATGGACTCGTCGCCGAGTCCCGCCTTCCGGTATCCGGCGATCGACGCCTCGACCGCCGCTTCGCTCCGCGCTGTGGGTTCGTCGAGGTGAGCGAGGTCCTGCAATCCGAGGATCAGGTCCAGGGCCTTGTCGTGCTTGCCGTCCACCAGGCGTGCGTAGCGGAGCGCGACGACCGGGTGCGCAGAGCCCAGCTTGCCGTCGGGAGGCAGCGGATAGTCCAGCAGGTAGTAGTTGGCGGCATCGGGGAAGACGGTGATTCCTCGCAGGAGCTTGCCGTCGGGCAGGTAGGAGCGCGGGCGGTCGCGCCATCGACCGATCACGACGACCTTGACGTTCTCCTTGAGCAGCTGGGGAATGACGTCCTTGCCCAGCATCAGCCGGTGGTTCGTCGCATCGCGCGGGTATTCGTTGGTGTAGACGGCCTCGAACAGCACAAGGCCGCCGATCCCCTTGAGGTTGTTGCCGGCGCTGGTGAAGGCGTTGCCGCCCGACTGGCTGTAGGCCATCACCACCGGCTTGTCGACGGCGAGGCTGTCGGCGTCCAGTGTCGTGCCGTGGGTGTAGACGGTTCTGACGGCGTTGGCCGTCAGCTCGTCTAGCTTGGGCTGAAGCAGGACGCCACCGTTGCCGCCGTTCATCAGCGGCACCAGCAGCACGTGCTTCTCGTCGTGGATGGCCCGCTCGAAGCCGAGCGGGACGTCCCAGTACTGAGGTACCGGATCCTTGCCGGGGAGATACGACAGCACGCCCCGGAAGTGGTGCAGGGGGCCAGGCAGCGCGGCGGGGTTGCCACGGAACGTCTTGCGCAGCTCGACATAGGGGCCGAGCAGCTCCTCGTACCGGTCGTCCGTGAGCGGCTCGGTCAGGAGTCTCGCCAGGATCTCCAACCCCGACTGCAGGTTGTTGTCCGGGGTGACGACGGAGACACCGTGCAGCGAGGACCGTAGCCCGGCCAGGCTGTTCTCGTAGTAGATCGCGCCGTAGTCGGCCGGCATGATCATGATGGCCGGCTTGATCCGGGGAAGGCGGTACGTGCTGGCGGGCAGGACCGCGTACCAGACCAGCGGGTGTCCGCCCAGGCCGGCCACGACCCGGATCGTCCGGTCGGTGCCGCGCAGGAGGTTCATGACCTGCGCCCAGGCCGAGCGACCGTGCAGGGCGTTGTAGAGGTCGGTGATGTCGACGAACCGCACGTTCAGCCCCACGGTGGAGCCGGTGACGTCCAGCAGCGGGTGGAGCGCCGGAATCCCCTTCGGGCGGCCGAGAGGGTCGTACGCCGGACCCTTGCGCCAGCCGAGCGGTACGAGCCTGCCGTCGGGCGCGACCGTGAACTCCTGCTGGACGCGGAGCAGCGGGTAGGTCGTGCGGTCCACGTCGACGCTCGCCTCGATCACCAGGCGCAGCCAGGCGGTGTCGGGCGCCAGGTCGACGGTGAACCCCGTGGACCCTACGGGCACCGGCACGGGCCGACCCGCACCGGCGCCCTGGACCCGCGTCTCCACCGTGGCCGTCCACTTCTGCAGCAGGAAGTGCGTCCACAGCGGTACGGCGGGGTTGGCGTTGACAACGGTCAACCGCACGGCGTCACCGGGCCCCGGAAGGCGCGGGGCAGAGGGCGCACAGGCCGCCGCGATACCCGCCCGCATCCGTCGCCGTCACAACTGCCGCCCCGTTTTGGGGTCGTAGGTGACCTCGACGGCCACCACCTGGTCGGTGGGGAGGACTTCGGTCCACTGGTCGAAGATCTGGTAGGGGTCGGCGGGGCGGAAGCCGCCGTCCAGGGGGTCGAAGCCGGTCTCGAAGACCCTTTCGGCGGCGAGAGTGCGGGTGATGTCGGTGTTACGGGCCTGGAGTTCGGCGGCGAGCGCCTGGAGGACCCAGCCGATCGACCTGCCCTGCCAGTCGGCCGGGTCGCCGGACTGCCAGGTGTAGTCCTTGTCCAGGGCCGCGTCGCCTTCGACATGGGCGCTGGACAGCCAGCCCAGGGCGTCGAGTTCATGGCCGGGACGTACCGGAAGCACGGCTTTGACCCAGGAGGCGTTGAGGAACTCGTTGCGTCGCTCGTCGCCGTCGGCCTGGATCAGCCAGCCCAGGGAGCTGCCGGTGGGTGCGGGCGGGGTGTTCTCGGTGATGAGGTAGTCGACCCGGTACTCCAGCTGGTCCTGGGGTGTCGCGGTGGTGGCGCGCGGCGGGTTCACCGAGCCGGTGTGGCTGAAGCGGCTGGTGACCGTGGCACCGCCGACGGGATCGCCGGAGGTGGACTCCCAGTCGTGCGGAGGCACCGGGTAGCGGCCCACCGAGTCGGCTCCGGGCCATACGGCAGCGGCCTCGTCGGCGCCGGCCGGCGGTGTGTGCTCTGCGCCGGAGGTACCCGTGGTGGGCGCCGGGCGCCAGTAGTCCGGCTCGACGAAGTACAGCATCTGGTCGACGTCGAACATCCCGCGGATCAGTTCGGCCGACAGGTGCCGCTTCGCGTCCTGGCCCGGGAACAGGTCGAGTTGGCCGATCAGGTCGGAGAAGACGCTGTGCCGCTCTTCCTTGCGGAGGTCTTCGGAGTCCCGCTGCCGGACCTTGGAGATCAGATCCAGCCGGTCGTGCACCGCCTGCGCGTACGCCGCGCGCTGCACCTTGGCCACCTCGCGCTCGTACACGGCGAGTTCGGCGAGATACTGCTGCAGTGCGGGGTCCTGCTCCGGTGGCGGCGGCTCCCAGACGAGCGCGAGGGTGAACGCGACGTACGGGCCGCCCCCGAAGTGCACGTTGGTGCAGTTGACACGGAACCGGCCGGACGTGGGGTCCAGTACCTCGTAGGTGGCGAGGAACTTGGCGACCTGGCCGTTGCTGGTCGTCGCGGAGACCTTGCGGATCTCGTTGCCGGGCGCCGTGCTGAGTTTCCAGCCCGGGCCGGGCGGCGGCGCGGAGTACTCGAAGTGAGCGACGATGTACTCGTCCTCCTCGCCCCGCCACAGCCGGTCCCAGCCGTCCTCCTTCACCCAGTCGGCATCCTGGTGCGGGGCGTTCTTGCTGTCCGCGGTCTGCTGGATCGGGTAGTTGTCCGAGTACGTGACGTGCGCCTGGGCGAGCGGGGCGGGTTTGACCGGCTGCCTGAGAGAGGTCAGGTCCGGCGCGGGCACCACATGCACGAGTTCACCCAGACCCAGTGCGCGGCCCGGGTCGCCGACGAACACCTGCCAGCTCAACTGGGTGCCGATGTGCTGGAGTTGGACTCCGACCTTGCGCATCTTGCGGCGCAGTTCGTAGTTGATGAGCTTGTCGGTGGTGTTCTGCACCACGTACCGGCGGCTTGAGGTGTCGGTGGTCTCGGTGACCGTCTTGAAGGTGGTCTTGAAGTTCCGGGTGATCTCGCTGCTGGCCTTGGAGCTCTGGGTCCGGGAGTGTTTGTGGCTGACCTCGGAGGACTTGTTCGTGGTGTTCTTGGTGCTGTAGCTGGCGCTGACGTCGGCGTGCACGATGCCGACATAGTTGGCACTGGCGTTCGACGTCACGCCCAGCGAGGTCTCGTTGGCGTTGGACTCCTTGACTGCGTCGGCGAGGTCGGTCTGATCGGTCAGCTCCTCCTCGGTCTTGTGGGTGGACGTCTCGGACTGCTCGGCGGTCCTCTCGACCAGGGTGCGCCGGGTCGAGGTCTCCACCACCTCGACGGTGCCGCCCGGACTCAGCCACAGGTGGCCGACCGGTGTGCCGAGGAAGGTGTCGAACTCGAAGAAGTACTCCCGGAAGAGGTTGACCAGGCCGACCGGCGACAGGATGCCGTCCGTCGGCGGTCGGTTGCCCCACACCGCCAGCGGGGCCAGCGGCGCCAGCGGCCCCTCGCCGAGCGTGAGCCGTCCCGGGCCGTCCCCGCCCAGCGCTTCCTTCGGCAGCGGTGCGCCGAGCGCCGCGGCGGCCCGTGCGGTCGAGGCGTAGCCGAGCCAGCCCGGCAGCGGCTGGTAGACGCCGAACAGCTCGCTCGCGTACGGGACCGTGCCCGCGAAGTCGCCGACCGGGCGGCCCGGACCGGGACCGGGCGCCGGGGCGGGGGCCGGCAGCGTACCGACGTTGTCGCTCGGCCCCGAGGCGCTGGTCGCGAAGGGCTTCACCGACCAGGGCCGGCCCGCCTGAGACTGCGTGACGAGCAGCAGCTCACGGTTCTGCTGGGCCTGCGGAGCGACGAAGGAGACGGTCTGGGTGCCCGTCCCGCTCACCACACGTCCCACGTATCGGCGGCTGATCCCGTCATCGGTCTCCAGGAAGGTACCGTTCAACGCCGGTACGCCGGGGAACAGAGCGGGGTCACGCACATCCGCGTCCGCGGGCAACGCCAGCGCGACCCGCTGCCCCGGCAGCAGGTCGGTCGGCAAGGTCGGTTGGATCGTGTACGACCACACCTGCAGCCAGGAGCCCGCCCCCGGTGTGGTGAGCGGAACTCGGCCCGTGAAGGTGACGACGAGTGTCATGACGGTTTCTCCCCCAATTCACACGCACAAACGGTCAATTTGCGCGTAAGTGCAGTCGCCACTCGTCCTGGGGTGGACCCACCATCCACCACAAGGAGGAATTGACTATGTGACAATCTCCTAATCGACCGCACATCGGAAGGACGATTAGGAGCGGAGCCACGTTAAAATCGATACCATGAATTGATATCGAACCGAGAGCCTTTCTGCGGATCTCCCTTAAATCTTCATACTCTCTCGGCTGCGGAACCGGGCCGGCGAGTCGAACACCCCCCTCCCTGCCGAGACCATGACGTATCGGTGCGGGTCCTCACCCCGTTGTGGGACTCGGTGACACCGTGATGTTCGCCGGCGTGGTGAGGACGACCTGCGGCTGGCCCGCGACCGCGGGCGGTGGGGTCAGGTCCTGGGCAGGAAGATTGGGTGCGGTGGTTTCCTGGACGAGGACCTGGTCGAAGTCGACCAGCCCGGTCTTCTCCACGGCAGTGATGTGGTCCAGCACGATGCTGTTGGCCTGGTCGGCCAGAGCGCGGACCAGAGAGTTCCTCGTGGTGGTGAGGACGGCGGCGATCGTGGTGAGGAACTGGCCGTTCGTCGCGCGCACGGTGGTGGCCATGTCGGTGTCGAACTGTTTGCCGTGCTCCGTGTTCAGCCGGGACGTGAAGCTCTGCTGTTGAGGCGAGGGCTGGTTGGGCAGTGCGATGCCCAACTGGTCGGCCGTGTCGCGGCAGGCGGCGTCCAACGCGGCGTCTCCGTCGACCAGGTGCTCCCCAGCGCTCCTGACCGCCTTCGTCGTCCCCTTCCGCGACGCCTTCTGGCCGACGGGGTACTCCCACAGTCCGGCCGAGCGCACCTTGACCACGAAATCCCGGTCGGCCGCCGTCAGCGGCCCGGTCGCCGGGGTGGCGACGACCCGCTCGGGTGCGCTGCTGACCTTCTGGACTCCGAGCATGGAGGGGTAGAGGAGGGAGCCGAGGGTGATGCTGAGCGCACCGCCCAGAAAGAGAGTTCCCGCCGCCGTCCGTGAAACGAGCACCGTGTCTCCTGATCCGGTTTATCGGATCCCGCACACAGAGACGTACGGATGCGAGGGTTCCGCAGATCCTTTTGGGCTCGTCATGGATTGGTAAAAGGATCGGCGGTCGGCGAGCGTCTGACGAACCGCCGGTTCACTCATGTCCGCTCAGCATGTCCGCTCAACGGCGCGAAGTAGGGCCGTTCGGCCCTATCCACGGCCGGGATAGGGACTGTTGGGCCCTATCGGGGCCGGGTGCCCCGTGGTCGATCATGGAGCGACGGTCGGAGAGGGCCAGGCCCATTCCCGCACTTCTGGTCCTTCCCGACTCGCCGACGACACCAACTGACGGGAGGACGCCGTTCGGTCGACGAGACATCGCGGTCTCCGAGGGCATCTACGGGCGAACCAAGAGGTCGTCTCAACTGGCTTGATCCGCGAACCGGCGGTCGTGATGGCGATGGTGGGGCATCTGGTGCCGCACGGGTTGTGGGAGTTGTTCCAGCGGGTGGTCCCGGTTGCGCCGGTGCGTCCGCAGGGCGGTGGACGACGGCGCTATGGTGATCGCGCGGTACTGGCGGCGATCCTGTTCGTGGCCACGACGGGGTGTACCTGGCGGCAACTGCCGCCAGTCTTCGGCCCATCCGGGCCAACCGCACACCGGCGATTCACCGAGTGGAGCCGGGCCCGGCTATGGGGCAAGCTGCACCGTCTTCTCCCGGACGAACTCGGCGCACGCGGGGAACTGGACTGGTCCCGGTGCGCGATCGACTCGGTGAACATGCGCGCAGCGAAAGGGAGGATCTGACGGGTCCGAATCCCGTAGATCGCGGTAAGAAGGAATCAAAGATCCATTCCTGCGCGACTGCAACAGGGTGTTGTTGTGTCACCGATCTCCCGAGCGCCGCTGGTACCCCGACGTGTGCGACCTACCCGGTGGACATGTGGAACCTGGAGAGCTTCCCGGTGCCCATGCAGCAGATCCATACCGACGCTTTCGACCTGCAGATCTGGCTGATCGAAAGTTGGACGGGGGCTCCGGTCGATGTCGCGTTGGACGAACAAGATGCCATCGCGTGGTTCCAGGAAAACGAACTCGGAGAACTGCGCCTCGCTCACGACAGCTGTCCTGCGATGTTCAGTTATCGAAAGTGGGAAAGTCGCCGTCGAGGTGGGGGCGTCAATTCTTGTGGATGGCTGGCAGGTTTTGGTGGCGGACGGTCAGTGATCAGCCTGGTCCAGCACTGCGCGGCAGTGTGCCCACGCCGGCTCGGACAGCAACGGCCGCCCACCAGTGAAAAGGTGAAGTAGGCAACTCGTTGGCCGCGAGGCGAGAAGGGCGCTGACTCGCTGCAGGTGTGCCAGCAGTGTTCCACCGGTGTGCTCGATGCCCTCAGCTCCGGCCGCACGCAAGATCGCCGGCGCTTCTGTCGTCATCTCAACATCACCCGTCCGAACGATCGCCGTCCGGGTCCGAAAGCACTCATGATCGTAGCGGGGGTACGCTCACAAATTCTTATCGGAAAGGCGATTCGTCGGGCCATTGCGAGATGCTGACCTGACTGGCAAGACCGGCGAGCCCATCATCCCGGGATCCCGCTGAGTTACTCCTTCAGGCTGGCGTCATTGCCCTCAATTGGCGAGTCGGGAAACACCGCATGGTCGCCCCGTTACCGTGCAGGGGTCGACCACAAAGGACTGCCCGGCGGCTGGCGGGCAAGGGCTCTCTCAGCCGCGTAGCGGCGTAGCCCGATCGAGAGGATCTGGACCTTGAGCGATTTTTCCCGCCGCTACCTGCTCAGGACGTCAGCGGCCGCCGGCGCCGGGGCGGTCGTCGTACCGGGCCTTACGGCCGCAGGCGCGCCGGACATTGCGGCCGCGAGCACCTCGGGTCTTCTGGCCGCGAGCGACCCGACTGTAGGGCCGTCGGGATGTCGGCCGGCGAAGCTGACCGGTCGCGTCGTCCGCCCCGGTGACGCCTCGTACACGAATGATCGCATCGACTACGACCAGCTGTTCTCGCACTACCCGCTGGTCATCGTCTTCGCCCAGGAGACCCAGGACGTGGTGAACGCCCTCACCTGGGCGCGGCAGCACAACGTCGCACTGCGGGTACGCAGCGGTCGCCACGCCCTGGAGGGCTGGTCGAACATCGACAACGGCATCGTGATCGACGTCAGCCAGCTCAAGTCGGTCCACATCGACACCGACGCTCGTATCGCGACGGTCGGCGCCGGCCTGACCCAGTTGGAAGCGGTGACGGCGCTCGCCAAGCAGGACCTCGCGGTCACGACCGGAAGCGAGGGCAGCGTCGGCTTGGTCGGTGCGACGATCGGCGGCGGCCTCGGCCCCCTCAACCGCTTCCTCGGCATGGCCTGTGACAGCCTGATCGGGACCGAGGTCGTCGTCCCGTCGGGTCGCGACTGCGCCGAGGTGATCCGTGCCGACCTGAAGGACAACTCAGACCTGCTCTGGGCGCTCCGTGGGGCGGGAAACGGCAACTTCGGAATCGTCACGCAACTCACCTACAAGGTGCACCCGCTCAAGAGCGTCGCCTATGTGCAGGCGGCCTGGGACGGCCTTACGGACCTGCAGGGGATCTTCGATGCATGGCAGCGCACGGTACCGTTCGCCGACAACCGTCTCGGATCCGAAGTCGAGTTCCACAAGTCCCAGATCCTGCTGTCCGCGTGGCTCGCGGAGGGCACGGAGGCAGAGGCCAGAACGCTGCTGGCCCCGATCCTGTCGATCGGAACGCCCGATGTGACGGTGCAGGTCGGTAACTGGGGCCCCATCTTTGCCGGAGCCCAGGTCCCGCGCTCGCAGGAGCCCGCCAACGTGAAGTTCTTCTCACAGTTCGCCAAGAAGCTGTTCCCGAAGAAGGCGATCGACGTCATCGGCTACTACATGCGAAACGCTCCCACGGAGGAGAGCAACTACTTCGTCGATGCCTTCCGCGGGGCGATCGAGAAGGAGCCCCGGGGCGGCACCGCGTTCGTGCATCGCGACGCGATCTTCTACGGCGAGATCGGCGCAGCCTGGGGGACTCCTTCAACGACACCAGGCGTCTGTGACCCGCTCACCTCGACGTGCCAGGCCTGGACCGCCGAATTCAGCCAGGCGATGCGCGGCTTCGTGGACGGCGCCTACGTCAACGTGCCGAACGTCGGCATGCAGGAGTGGGAGACCGCCTACTGGGGGCGGCGCCACTTCGAGCGGCTGCGCGAGATCAAGGCGAAGTACGACCCCGACAACGTCTTCCAGTACGAGCAGAGCATCCCGCCCGCGTCACGCTGATCGACAGTTCGCCGTCGGGGCCCCGCCCCGGTCGGGCTCGGCCTTTCACGCAGAAGGGCCCGACGCAGTCGAAGGGGTGTCGTCGGCCTCGATCTTGCATGAGGGATCGTCAGCTTGCTGACGATCCCTCTGCTCGTTCAGAGTGAAGATTTCTGCTTGCGGGCAGGGCTGATGGTCCGGCTGTCGTGCCGGGTGGGCGCCGGGTTCCACGGCTCCGGTTGTGATGCTGCCGGTCAGCCAGGGTTGGGCAGAGCGTCGAGCCGGGTGTCGTGCAGGGCAGGTTGCGCAGGCCGGTGGAACGGGCGGCGCGGATGCGGTCCTCAGCGACCTGATGAGATCACTTCCAAGACCGGCTGACCGGGCTCCGCCGCAACGGTGAAGACGGTCGTCGGAGCGGCCGTAGACCGTCGACTCAGGTGTGTTGCTCCGGCGTCGGGGGCAGCGGATCCAGGACCGGGTTGGTGAGGTGCTGATAGATGATCGAGGTGCGGAAGCCGACGATCTCGCGGCGGTCGGTGAACTGGTCCAGGAGGAAGGCGTGCAGGTGGTCGATGTCCTGGGCGGTGACGTGGACGAGGAAGTCGTCGCTGCCGGCCATCGTGTACACGGAGACGACCTCCGGGAGTTCGGTCACCGACTTCTCGAAGGCGGCGACGACGTCCCGGCGCAGCGGCCGGATCTGCGTGGCCACCATCGCCTGGACCGGACGGTTGAGCGCGCGCAGGGAGACCTGGGCCTTGTAGCCCTGGATGATGCCGCGCTTGTGCAGCAGCCTGGTGCGTTCGAGACAGGTCGACGGTGCGATGCCGAGCTTCTCGGCGAGGGCACGGTTGGAGAGCCGACCGTCCAGCTGCAGATGGTGCACGATCGCCGAATCAACTTCGTCCATGGCTGCCTGCACTCCCCTGGGACCGAATTTAATTCGGCCGAACGTCCGGTTGTCCGTGCGCCACTCTAGCTTCTGAGCCATGAGCCAAGCATTTGCACATGAAGAGGTCATCGTCCGCCGTGGCGTCCGATCGGGACTGCCGCTGATCATCGCGGTCCACTCCCGTGCGCTGGGACCGGCGGTGGGCGGCTGCCGACTGCGCCGCTACGACACCTGGCAGGACGGACTGGCGGACGCGCTGCGTCTGTCAGAGGCCATGACCTTCAAGGCGGCGGTGGCCGGGCTCGACTTCGGCGGCGGCAAGACCGTGATCGCCCTCGGCAAGGAGACCGAACTGACCGCGGAGCTGCGCGAGGCCGCGCTTGAGGACCTGGGCGAGCTGATCGCTTCCTTGGAGGGCTCGTACCGGACCGGTCCCGACATCGGCACCGGCCCGCAGGACATGGTGGTCCTGAAGCGGTTCTCGCCGTACGCCTACTGCGCGCCCGAGGAGTACGGCGGGACCGGCGACTCCGGTGGCCCCACCGCCACCGGGGTGCTGGCCGCCCTGCGCGCCGGTGCCCGGCATGTGTTCGGCGATGCCTCGTGTGCCGGGCGCACAGTGGTCGTCAGCGGGTTCGGGTCGGTCGGCGGCGGGATCGCGGCCGGTCTGGCCGCCGAGGGCGCGCGGGTCGTGGTGTCGGATGTGGAGCCGTCGCGCAAGGACGCGGCTCTGGCCCGCGGGTACGGATGGGTCGAGCCCGATCAGGCCCTGTCCGCGCCGGCCGACATCTTCGTCCCGGCGGCCGTGGGCGGTGTCCTCGGCGGGGCGACCGTGCACCGGCTTGCCGCGCGTCTGGTCGTGGGCCCGGCCAACAACCAGCTCACCGACGAGTCCGTCGCCGACGACCTGGCCGGACAGGGCGTCGTCTGGATCCCCGACTACGTCGCCGGTGCCGGCGGCATCCTCTACGCGCTCAGCCGGGAATCGGAGGGCTACGGCTACGGGGCGGCGCACAAGCGCGTGGAAGGGATCGGTGACACCGTCAGCCGCCTTCTCGACCTGGCCGCTTCGTCGGGCGTCACGCCGCTGCGGGCCGCCCAGCGGATCGCCGGGACACGGCTCGCTTCCGCCGACCGGTAGCAGCGCGCGCCCCCGACGGCCGAGGCAACGGCGCCCCCGGCCACCCCTGCCAGGCGCTCGGGGGCTCACTCGTCGTTGACCCAGCGCATCAGTCGGCGCAGCGGGTGGAAGCCGTCGTGGGAGAGGCCCGGGGGCATGCCGCCCGCTCCGCCGAGGGAGACCACGCGCTGTACGCCGGCGCAGGCGAGGGCGTCGCGCAGGTCGGCCTTGCGGTCGGCGGGGTACACGCCGACCGTCTGGGTGGCGACCCCGGCGTGTGCGACGGCCTCGGACAGCGCGGCGACCGGGACGACGTTGACGATCTTGCCGTCGGGGTGGAAGTCCACCGGCTCCGGGGAGCGGATGACCAGGCCGTGGCCGTCGTATCCGCCCCAGACGCGGTAGTCGGGTGCCAGGGACCGCAGGACGTCGATCTCCTCGCGGAGCCCCGCCGGGACCCGGGGACCGTCGGCGGAGCTGAACTCCCTGGCCACGCCCAGGCGTTCGCAGAGCAGGGCGGCGTAGCGGTCGGCCTCCTCCTCGGTGCCCTCGACGAACTGGAAGCGACTGGCCACGCACGCCTGCTGGTTGAAGAAGGTGGCGTCGGTGGCGCCCGCGTCGGCGGCCCGGGCCAGGGTCTCGGCGGATGCGAAGGCCTCCCTGCCGATCAGGGAGATGGACGTCTTGGGGTCGAAGGAGACGAGTTCGAACCCGGGACCCACGTACTTCAGGGCGCCTCTGATGGTGGCCTCGCCGCCCCAGGCGACCAGTTTGTCGAAGAACTGCGGGCGGAACAGCACGCTCTCCACCGACTCGTCGCCGCCGCGCCAGTACACGGCGGAGAACGAGCGCACCACGGGATGGCCGGGGGCCACGGCGGCCATGGTGCGCAGGATCGCGGTCGCGGTGAACAGGTCGTTGGAGGGGAGTTTGAGGAGGTTGACGCCCTTGGTGAGGGCCCCGCGGACGACGGTCTGGGCGGCGACGCCCGGGGCGTTGCCGGCGATGATGTGCACCAGGCGGGGCGGGAACGCGCGGGTCGCCGCGATCCGGCCCTCGGGCAGCCGGACCTCGAGCCAGCCGTCCAGGACCTCCGTGCCGCCGAGTTCGTGGTCGATCTGGGCCTGGAGGGCGGGCTCGCGGAAGCTGCGCCACAGGGCGGCGTAGGCGCGTTCGAGCACCTCCTCGGGGAGGGTGCTGACGTGGACCATGCGGTCGAGGGCCTCGGCGAGCAGGCCCTGCCGGTCCGACCTGAGCGCCTCGCCGGTCTCCACCAGCACGTCGACGATCTCGGCGGCGGGGACGTGGAAGGCGGGGCCGGGTTCCGTGCGGGGCCACACCAGGCGGTCGAGGTCGAGGGCGGGTGCAGTGAAGGCGCCTCGGCCGTGCGGGGTGTGCGGGCTCTCGTCGACCTCGCCGCGGATCACATGGACGACGGCCACGGCGCCGTCGAGTGCCGTGCCGCTCATCCGTGGATCATCCCCCGTACGTAGGAGTCGAGTGTCGCGGCGCAGGTGATCTTGTCGTCGCCGCCGCCGAGTTCGCCGTAGCGCTGGATGTCGGGCAGCACGGCCGGTCCCGGCCTGCCGCAGTCGCAGGGTGAGAAGTCCACGGAGACCTTGTCGCCGCTGATGAGTCCGCCCCAGCGGCCGGACAGGGAGACGTCGAGGAAGGCGAACCGCCCTTCCGTGACGCCGTGTCCGGTGTTCAGGAGGGTCTCACCGGTCTGGTCGAGGACGAGCGGGATCACCCATGGGGGCACGTGGTAGCGGCCGTTCTCGCAGGAGAGGCAGGAGCCCTGGAGTTCGGTCATGCCGTAGCTGCGCACCCGGCGTACGCCGTCGTAGAAGGCGGCGAACTGCTGCTGGTAGTCGTCGGGCAGGGCGCGGCCCTTGTTGCCGCCGCCGCTGAGCACCAGGGTGTCGGGGTGCAGGCTGCCGTCGGCGACGCCCCGCGCCCGCAGGGCCTGGATCAGGGTGAACTGCTGGTTGTTCATGCCGGCGATCAGCAGCGGTTCGTCGCGGTGCGCGAGGATGTCGTCGACGATCGCGGTCAGCGCGGCGTCCAGTTCCTGCTCGCGGGCGGCCGACGTGGTCTCGAAGGAGCTGATCTCCCGCGGGGTGGCGGTGCCCTCGGTCATCCGCCGGCGCAGCAGGGCGCTGCCCATCAGTTCGGACACCTTCAGCGGTGCCTCGGTGAGCAGCCGGGTCTCCCCCGGGCGCGCGAAGACGTCCGCGTGCCAGCGGAAGCCGTCGATGGAGCGCATCGGGCCGCTCGCCGGGGCCAGCAGGTAGCCGCGGCGGGTGGGTTTCGGCGGCAGGGGGTCGGGCCAGCAGGTGAGGTTCTCCAGGACGGCGTGCAGGAAGTCGAGGTCGTCGGTGTCGCAGTTGAGGAAGGAGACCTTTCCCGAGGTGCCGCTGGTGATGTAGGGGCGGTGGCCGGCCGCGGTGATGCGGTCGGTCCACTCGTCGATGTCCGTGACGCCCTCGACGTCGACGTCGTCGGGTTCGACCACGGAGACGGTCGAGTACCAGCGCAGGAGCCGGTCCCACCGGCCGTTCTCGATGAGGGAGACGGGGTACGACTTGTAGCTCGTGTGGGAGAAGAGCAGCGGTACGAGGTCGGGGAGAGCGGTGATCTCGTGGACGCCGGTCTCCTCCGCCCGGGTGCGCAGCAGCGGGATCCGCTCGCGGTGGGCGGTGAAGGCCTCCCGCGCGGCTTCCAGTTGCAACTCCCGCACTTCCTGGGCGGGTTGACGGAATGTGTCGCCGGACCGGACCAGGGCCCGGATCTGTTCGCGTGCGCTGGGCACGGCATCCACCTCATTCGGTCATGACGCGGGGTTCTTGGTCAGATAGGAGGACTCGAGCGCGTCGAGGTCGGCGCGCAGTTCGGCCGGGGTGCCGGCCATCTCGACGCGGCCCCGGCGCAGGACGTAGACGCGGTCGGCGATGCCGAGCACCTTGCGCACGTGCTGTTCGACCAGGAGCGCGCCAAGACCCTGGTCGGCCGCTTCGCGGACCACCCGCAGGAGGCGGTCCACGACGAGCGGGGCAAGGCCGAGGGAGAGTTCGTCGGCGAGCAGCAGCCTGGGGGCGCGGCCCAGGGCCCGGGCGAGTGCGAGCATCTGCTGTTCTCCGCCGGAGAGCATGCCCGCGCCGATCCTGAGCCGTTTTTCGAGTTCCGGGAACAGGGACAGGGCCTGGTCGGTCCGTACCCGGCCGACGCGCAGGTTGTCCGTGGTGTCGAGCCTGCTGAAGACGGCCCGTTCGCCGACGTAGGCGAGGCCTTCACGGGCGCGGCGGTGCAGGGGTGCCCGGCCGGGGGCGCCCAGCCAGCGCAGTTCGCCGCTCATGGGGGCCAGTTCGCCCGCGAGCACGCGCAGGGTGGTGGTCTTGCCCGCGCCGTTGGGTCCGAGCAGGGCGACGACCTCGCCGGGGCGGACCTCCAGGTCGAGGTCGCGCAGTACGGGCCGGGTGCCGTATCCGGCGGACACGGCACGGGTCTCGATCAGGGGATGTCCGTTGTCGTGCACGGGCGTTCTCCCGTCAGCCGGCCGACGCGGCCGTCAGGATCTTGCGGACGTCGACGAAGGTGGATCCTGACTTCGCCCACTCGATCTTGCCGTCGCGGATGGTGAGTTCGGTGGCGGTGGTGTTGTGGATGCGGTTGAGTCCCTTGATCGGCAGTGCCGTCGACGCCTTCCAGTTCAGCGGCGGGGTGAGGCCGCCGGTGCTGATGCCCTGCGCGGTGTTCAGCTCCTTGACGAGGGCCTCGGCCGAGATGGCCGGCAGCTTCTTGACGGCCTCGGTGAAGACGGTGAACGCCACCCAGGTCGTCTCGTTGGCGCCGTTGGAGGTGTCGATGTCCTTGTCGCCGGAGGCGGCCTCGGTGAAGCCCTTCCATGCCTTGTCGGAGACCGGCGGGTAGTAGCCGGTGATCACGGCGCCCTCCAGCGGGCTGCTGCTGCCGCCGGTGCTCGCGGCCAGGTCGGGGGTGAGGTTGCCGACGACGCTGCCGAGTTTCGTCTTCGCCCCGGACTGCACGTACGCCTTGACGAACAGGTCGGAGTGGGTGCCCAGGATGACGCTCACGCAGTCGCTGCCCTGGGTGGCGGCGGCGACCTGCGGGGCGAGGTCGGTGGCCGTGACCGGCACCTTGAGGTCCTTGGGGGCGGTCCCGCCGGCGGAGGTCGCGCCGAGGGTGAGGAACTGCGAGACGATGGCCGCCGCCGCGAGGTCGTAGCGGACGCCGGAGATCTTCTTGCAGCCCGACTGCACCAGTTGCCGGCCGTGCGCGGCGAACACCGCGGGGGTGCCGCCGTTGACCGGGTACGACAGGGGGTTGGAGAACTCGGCGGCCGAGACGCCGGTCCCGCCGAGGTAGGGGATGCCGGCCTTCTGGAGGATCGGCATGTAACGGTCCCCGGCCAGGCTGTACGAGCCGACGACGGCCACGACCTTGTCCGCGACCGCCTGCTGGGCGCACTTCTCCGCCTCGTCGGGGTCGTTCTTCTCGTTGCAGGTGATGACCTTCAGCGGGGCGCCCTTGATGCCGCCGTTGGCGTTGATCCACTTCTCGTAGGCCTGTGCGGTGAGCCGGACGCCGGGCTGGGCGCTGCCCTGGGTGTCCTCCGGGTTCCAGACCATCACCTTGACGGGCCTGCCCTTGAGCGAGGAGGTCTCGGCGGAGCTGTCGGAGGCCGACCCTCCTCCGCAGCCTGCGGCGAGCAGGGCTCCGGTGACGGCGAGTGCGCCCGCAGCGGCGGTTCTGTGTCGGCGTGACTGGTTCATGGTTCCTCCGCGAGGGTGCTGGGCCGAGATGCCGAACAGCATGGAGGCGGCGGATTGTTTAGTGAAGTACTCTGGACACAATTATTTAAATAATTACTCTGTCTGTCTGGAGGTGCCACAGATGGACGACATCCTGCGTTTCGCACTGCTGGGACTGGGCCTCGGTGCCCTGTACGCGCTCACCGCGCACGGCATCGTGCTGGTCTACCGGGGTTCCGGCGTGCTGAACCTCGCCCACGGGGCGATCGGCATGGCCGGGGCCTACCTGCAGTGGGAACTGGCCACCCGGCACGGCATGCCGTACTGGCCGGCCGCCGCCTGCGGGGTCGCCGGCTCCGCGCTGCTCGGACTGCTGACCCACCTGCTGGTGATCCGGCCCCTGCGCCGGGCCTCCACACTGGCCCGGCTGGTGGGCACGCTCGCGGTGTTCATCGTGCTCACCGCCGTCGCCGTCCAACGGTACGGCGACAGCCTGCAGCTGGTGCCGGGCAAGCTGCCGACCCGGCTGCTCACGCTCGCCGGGGCGACGGTCTCCGAGGACCGGCTCTGGCTGCTGGGCATCGCGGTCGCGGTGACCGTGGTCCTCCATCTCGTCTACCGGCACACGCTGTTCGGCCTGGGCACCACCGCGGTCGCCGAGCACGAGGGTGCCGCCGCCGCGCTCGGCTGGTCCCCCGGTCTGGTCGCCGCCGCCAACTGGGCGCTGGGCTCGGCGTTCGCGGGGCTGACGGCCATTCTGATCGTGCCGGTCATCGGCCTGTCGGTGACCGGGCTGACCACCCTGCTGCTGAGCGCGCTGGCCGCCGCCCTGGTCGGCCGGTTCAACTCGTTCCCCGTCACGCTGGCCGGCGGCCTGGGCATCGGGGTCGTCCAGTCGGAGCTGACCCGCTTCGGCTCCGGCGTCACCGGACTCGCCTCCTCGGTGCCCTTCCTCTGCATCGCCCTCGTGCTGGTGGTCCGCGGCCGGGCGCTGCCGCTGCGGGGCACGTTCCTCGACCGGTTGCCCGCGCTGGGCACGGGCCGGGTGCGCCCGGTCCCGCTGGCCGCCGCCGTCGTGGTGGGGCTGGTCCTGGTCGCGGTCTCCTCGCCGCTCTGGGCCGACGCCATCACCAACACCCTGGTGCTCTGCCTGATCATCCTGTCGATCGTCGTGGTGACCGGTTACGCGGGGCAGGTCTCGCTCGCCGCCTACGCCCTCGCCGGGACCGGCGCCTTCATCGCCGGGCACGCGGCGGCCGACTGGGGCTGGCCCTTCGAACTCGCCCTGATCGCGGGTGTGTTGGGGACCGTGCCGATCGGGCTGCTGTTCGCGCTCCCGGCGGTCCGCACCCGTGGGGTGAACCTCGCCATCATCACCCTCGGGCTCGGCACCACCCTGGAGGCGATGGTCTTCCAGAACACCGATCTGTCCACGACACCGGGCAGCGACGGCATCGCGGTCGGCAAGCAGACCCTCTTCGGCATCGCCGTCTCCGGGGTCGACCATCCGCAGCGCTACGCCGCCGTGGTCCTGGTGGCCTTCGCCGTCACCGCGCTGGCGGTCGCCAACGTCCGGCGCGGCCGCACGGGCCGCCGGCTCGTCGCCGTACGGGCCAACGAACGGGCGGCGGCGGCCCTCGGCATCGACGTCCGCGCGGTCAAGCTCTACGCCTTCGGCCTGTCGGCGGCGATCGCCGCGCTCGCGGGCGTGCTCATCGGTTTCCGCTCGACGTCCGTGGTCTTCGCCGACTTCGCGAGCTTCGACTCCGTCACCGCGCTCGGACTGGCCGTCATCGGCGGGGTCGGCTACCTCGTCGGCCCGCTGTTCGGTGCCACGTTCGCCGCGGGCACGGTCGGTGCCCGCTTCGGGGACCTGCTGCTGCCGGGGCTGAGCGACTGGATGCCGCTGATCGGCGGGATCGTGCTGGTACTGACGCTGGTGGGGAACCAGGACGGGATCGGGCGGGAAGTCGGCAGACAGGCCGCGGGAGTTGAGCGCCAGCTGCGGCGGAAGCGCCCGGCCGTCGTGCCCGGGCCGAGCGCCGACGAAGGGGAACTCCACGTGACCCGAGCCGCGCCGCTCCCCCTCCGGGTACGGGAGTTGACCGTGCGCTACGGCGGTGTCGTCGCCGTCGACGGGCTCTCCTTCGACGTCGCGCCCGGCCGGGTCGTCGGTCTGATCGGGCCGAACGGCGCCGGAAAGACCTCCGCCATCGACGCCGTCACCGGGTTCACCCGGGCCGCGTCCGGCAGCGTGTGCCTCGGCGAGCGGGACCTGACCCGGATGCCGGTGCACCGGCGGGCCGGGGCCGGGCTGAGCCGGTCCTTCCAGTCGCTGGAGCTGTTCGAGGACATGACCGTCCTGGACAACCTCTACGCCGCCTGCGACCGGCCCGGGCCGTGGGCCGGCCTCACCGACCTGGTGCGTCCCGGCAGTCGGCCGTTGCCCGCCCATGTGCTGGTCGCCGTAAGGGAGTTCGGGCTGCAGGACAGTCTGGACCGGCCGGTGGGCGATCTGTCGTACGGGGAGCGGAGACTGCTGGCCATCGCCCGCTCGGTGGCGGCCTCGCCGTCCGTGCTGCTCCTCGACGAGCCGGCCGCCGCCCTGTCGGACGACGAGACCCGGGAGCTGGCGCGGCTGGTGCGGCGGCTCGCCGACGAGTGGGGCATGGGGGTGCTGCTGGTCGAGCACGACGTCGACATGGTGATGAGTGTCTGCGACGAGATCGTCGTGCTCGACTTCGGCCGCCGGATCTGTGCCGGCACCCCGCAGGAGGTGCGCCGGGACCCGGCGGTGCGGGCGGCCTACCTGGGCGACCTGGAGCCGGAGGCGCTGTCCTGAGGGCGGCTACGCGTCGCGCAGGTCGGCGACGTAGGGCTGGTGGGCCAGGAGGCCGCCGTCGACGCGCAGGGTGTGGCCGGTGACGAACGCGGACTCGTCGGAGGCGAGGAAGACCACCGCCGCGGCCACGTCCTCCGGTCGCCCCAGGCGCGGAGTGAGGTGGTGGCGCAGCATCGCGTCCCGGATGCCCGCGTGGGCCGAGCCGGAGCTCGCCGGGGTGACGATGAACCCGGGCGCGACGGCGTTGCAGCGGACGCCCTGCTTGCCGTACTGGGTCGCGACGTACTGGGTGAGGTTGATCAGCGCGGCCTTGGACGCCCCGTACGCCGGATTGCGCAGGTCGCCCGCGAGTCCGGCGCCCGAGGAGGTGTTGATGATCGAGCCGCCGCCGCGCGCGATCAGGTGCGGTACGGCGGCCTGGATCGCGATCATCGTCCCGCGCAGGTTGATCCGCATGGTGTCGTCCCAGACGGCCGGGTCGGCCTCGGTGACGGCGAGGTCCTGACGGGCCGCCAGCCGGGTGGCCGCCGCGTTGTTGTGCAGGACGTCGAGGCCGCCGTACGTCTCGACGGCCGCCGCCACCATGGCCCGTACGCTGTCGGTGTCACCGAGGTCGACGGCGACGGCGGTCGCGGAGCCGCCGGCGGCCCGGATCTCCTCCGTGACCGCCTTCGCGCCCTCCGGGTCCAGATCCGCCACGACCGTGTGGGCGCCCTCGGCGGCGACGCGGCGGGCGGTGGCCGCGCCGATGCCGGAGGCGGCCCCGGTGATGATCGCGATCTTCTCGTCGAGTCGTCCCATGGCACGAACCGCCTTTCTCAGTCGGAGAGTTGGCTGTCGGAGAGTTGGCTGCCGACGACGGACACGAAGGACACGCATTCGCCGGGTCCGCCGCCGAGGTTGTGGGTGAGGGCGAGCGAGCGGCCCTCGGCCAGCGTCCGCACGGTGCGCTCCGGCGGTGCCTCGCCGCGCAGCTGGAGCCAGGCCTCGAACATCATGCGCAGGCCGGAGGCGCCGATCGGGTGACCGAAGGCCTTCAGGCCGCCGTCCGGGTTGACCGGCAGCGAGCCGTCCAGGTCGAACGCGCCGCTGGTGACGTCCTTCCAGGCCTGGCCGCGCTCGGCGAAGCCGAGGTCCTCCATCAGCACCAGTTCGGTGGGTGTGAAGCAGTCGTGGACCTCGGCGAGGGCGAGTTCGGTGCGCGGGTCGGTGACGCCCGCCTGCCGGTAGGCCTCCCGGGCGGAGGCGACGACCTCGGGGAAGGTGGTGAAGTCGTATTCCGGGTCGAGCAGGCCGTCCGCCGGGCCGGCCACGAAGGACAGGGCCTTCACGAAGACCGGCTTGTCGGTGTACCGGTGGGCGTCCTCGGCCCGGACCACGATCGCGGCGGCCGAACCGTCCGAGACGCCCGAGCAGTCGAAGACGCCGAGCAGGCCGGCCACGATCGGCGCCGACCTGATGCGCTCCAGCGGCACCTCCTTGCGGAACTGGGCACGGGGGTTGCGGGCGCCGTTGACGTGGTTCTTCCAGGCGATGCGGGTGATGACGTCCTTCAACTCGTCTTCCGATATGCCGTACTTGGCGGCGTAGGCGGGGGCGAGGAGGGAGAAGTTGGCGGGGGCGGTGATCTCGCCGCGGCTGTCGTCGCCCGCGCCGGGGATCGCGGTGCCGGAGAGGCCGGACATGCCGGAGTCCTTGAGCTTCTCCACGCCGACCGCCATCGCCATGTCGTAGGCGCCGGATGCGACCGCGTAGCAGGCGTTGCGCAGGGCCTCGGAGCCGGTCGCGCACATGTTCTCGACGCGGGTGACCGGCTTGTTGGGCAGCCGCAGGGCCCGGCTCAGGGTCAGCCCGGACACGCCGGAGGCCTGGGTGCCGAACCAGAACGCGTCGATGTCGTCGAGGGTGACGCCGGCCGAGGAGACGGCCGCGCCGACCGAGTCGACCAGCAGGTCGTCGGCGGACTTGCCCCAGTGCTCGCCGAACGGCGTGCAGCCCATGCCGACGATCGCGACCCGGTCGCGGATTCCGTGCGAGCCCATCAGTCCGTCCCCTCGTCGTCGTTCTCGTTCTCGTCCTCGCCCAGCCGCACCGGGCGGGCCTTCCAGAAGTAGTTGTGGATGCCGGACGCGGTGACCGTGCGCCGGAAGGTCATCTCCACCCGGGCGCCGATGACCGCGTCCGCCTCGGTGGCGTCGGTCAGCTGGCAGCGGAACCGGCCGCCGCCGTCGTAGTCGACGACCACGACCAGCATCGGCGGGCTCGGCGTGTACGCCAGCCGGTCCACGGTGAAGGTCGCCACCGTGCCCCGTACGGCGTCCATGGGTTCGTCGGTCATGGCGTCGACGGCGTGACAGGAGGCGCACACCCGGTCCGGCGGCAGCTGGCGGGTGCCGCACTTCTCGCACCGGGCCGCGACGAAGCCGTACTTCCAGCCGGTACGACGGTGCGCGGGCGGGGCGTACGGCGGCTCGGGGTCGGGCCGCCGGGGCGGTTCGCGGTCGAGGAGGCCGCGCCAGGAGAGATAGGTGGCGTATGGCATCGGTGGGCTGCCCGCGGCGATCTGCGCGGCGACCGGGCGGGTACTGCGGTGTGCCGGGAGGGCATCGGTGGTGCGCAGCAGCAGGACTCCGACGCCGTCGCCGAGGACGACGAGCGCGATCAGCTCGCCCGGGCGGGCGCGGTCGAGGACGTCGGCGAGGAGCAGGCCGGGCTGGGCGGTGCCGGCGTTGCCGATGGTGCCGGTGAGGTCCGCGGTGACCGTCTCGGGCCGTACACCCGCCGTCCGCCGTACCGTCGCGCAGGCGCGCGCGTGCAGGCCGGAGACGACGAGGTGGTCGATCGCGGTGCGGTCCAGGCCCGCGTGGTCGAGGGCGGCGGTCAGCGCCTGGTCCGCGAGGGAGACGTAGATCTCCTCGGCGAAGCGCTCTTCCCAGACCCGGGAGGCGGGGGCGCCGGGCAGCCGCCAGCGGTCGAGGATCTCGTCGCTGACGGTGTCGTGGGCGAGCAGTTCGGCGAGGACGGGGGTGCCGTTGCGGTGGCCGCCGAAGACGAACGCCGCCGCGCCGTCACCGCCGGCCGCCTCCTCGGCGCCACCGGGCAGGCCGGTGCGCAGGTCGGAGAGGACCGCCAGGGTGGGGACCGGGGAGCGGGCGGCGGTGACCAGCGCGCCGAGGCCGGAGCGTACGGAGCCGGCCATGTCGGCGGCGAGGACGTGCGGGTCCAGGCCGAGGGCCGCGTGCACGGCGGTCGCGTTGGTCTTGTCGAGGTAGGCGGGCGTCGCGGTGGCCAGGAACAGCTGCCCGATGCGCGGGCGCAGATCACCCCGGGCCAGGGCCGTGCGGGCGGCCTCCACGGCCATGGACGTGGTGTCCTCGTCGTAGCCGGCCACGGCGCGGGTGCCCTTCGCGGCGGGCGTGCCGAGGGCGGCGGCGACGTCGGCCCGGGCGAGGCGGTGGTACGGCACATGGGCGCCGTAGGCGATCAGTCCGGCCATGTCAGCGTCCTCCCTTGGCTGAGTGTTCGAAGACCGCGGCGAGGCCCTGGCCGCCGCCGAGGCACATGGTCTCCAGGCCGAAGCGGGCCTGGCGGCGGTCCAGCTCGCGCAGCAGGGTGGCGAGGATGCGACCGCCGGTGGCGCCCACGGGGTGGCCGAGCGAGATGCCGGAGCCGTTGACGTTGAACCGCTCGAAGTCGGCCTCGGTCAGCGCCCATTCGCGGGTGCAGGCCAGCACCTGGGCGGCGAAGGCCTCGTTGAGCTCGATCAGGTCGATGTCGGCGAGCTTCAATCCCGCACGTTCGAGGGCCTTGGCGGTGGCGGGCACCGGTCCGATGCCCATCGTCTCGGGCGGCACGCCGACGACGGCCCAGGAAACCAGGCGACCCAGCGGGCGCAGGCCGAGTTCGGCGGCGCGTTCGGGGTGGGTGACGACGCAGATCGCGGCGCCGTCGTTCTGGCCGCTCGCGTTCCCTGCGGTGACGGTGGCCTCGGGGTCCTGGCGGCCCAGTACCGGGCGCAGCCGTGCGAGTTTCTCCAACGAGGAGTCCGGGCGCGGGTGTTCGTCGGTGTCGACGACCGTCTCGCCCCTCCGCGTCCGTACGGTGACGGGCACGATCTCGTCGGCGAAGCGGCCCTGTTGCTGGGCCGAGATCGCGTTCTGGTGGGAGCGCAGGGCCAGTTGGTCCTGTTCCTCGCGCGGGATGGCGTAGGCGCGCCGCAGGTTCTCGGCCGTCTCCAGCATGCCGCCGGGGACCGGGTGGTGGACGCCGCCTGAGGTGACCCGGCCGCGGGCGAGCCGGTCGTGCAGCATGGTGCCGGCGCCGCGTACGCCCCAGCGGGCGTCGGTGGTGTAGAACTCGGCCTGGCTCATGGACTCCACGCCCCCGGCCAGGACCAGGTCGCTGGCGCCGGTCTGCACCTGCATCGCGGCCGTGATGACGGCCTGGAGGCCGGAGCCGCAGCGGCGGTCGAGCTGGAGTCCGGGCACCTCCACGGGCAGTCCGGCGTCGAGGGCGGCGACCCGGCCGATGGCGGGCGCCTCGCCGTTGGGGTAGCACTGGCCGAGGATCACGTCGTCCACGGCCGTGGCCGGGACGCCGGTGCGGTCCAGGACGGCCCGGACGACGGTCGCGGCCAGCTCGGTCGCGGTGACGTCCCGGAACACTCCCCCATAGCCCCCGACCGGGGTACGTATCGGTTCGCAGATGACCGCGTCACGCATCCGTCATGCCTTTCGTCAGCCCGTCTGGTCGTTGGCTCGTCGGCTCGTCGGCCTGTCTGGTCGTCGGCTCGTGGGCTCGTCGGCGGGGGATCACATGTACCGGCCGCCGGTGACCTCGATCACGGCTCCGGTGACGTAGCTCGCCATGCCGGAGGCGAGGAAGAGGACGGTCTGGGCGACCTCGGCGGGTTCGCCCGCGCGGCCCAGCGGGATCTCGGCGAGCTTCGCGTCCCAGGCCGCCCGGGGCATCGCCTCGGTCATGGCGGTGCGGATCAGACCGGGCTGTACGGCGTTCACCCGGATGCCCGCCTTCGCCAGTTCCTTGGCGGCGGCCTTGGTCAGGCCGACGAGTCCGGCCTTGGCGGCGCTGTAGTTGGTCTGCCCGAAGTTGCCGACCTTGCCCGCGATGGAGGAGATGTTGACGATGCTGCCGCCCTGACCGTGGGCGCGCATCGCCTCGGCCGCGTACCGGGTGCCGTTCCAGGCGCCGGTCAGGTGCACGTCGAGGACGGCACGGAAGTCGGCCACGGGCATCTTGCGCAGGGTCGCGTCCCTCGTGAAACCGGCGTTGTTGACCATCACGCCGACCGGCCCGAAGGCGTCGGCGCAGTGGGCGATCAGCGCGGCCACCTCGTCCTCGTCGGTGACGTCGCAGCGGACCGAGGTCGCCGTCACGCCCGCCTTGCCGAGGCGTGCGGCGGCCTGTGCCGCGGCGGCCCCGTCGATGTCGCCGATGACGACGCGGGCGCCGGCGGCGCCGAGGACGCCGGCGATCTCGTAGCCGATGCCCTGTGCGCCGCCCGTGACCACGGCGTTCCGGCCCTCCAGCAATCCCATGCGGCCCGCCCCTGACTCGTCGCTATTCCTCTTAAATAGATAACCTATTATGCTGAAACTATCAACCGTGCGACGGGCCGGCCGGACAGGGAGGCAGACCAGGTGGACATCAGTTATCCGCCGCAGACCGAGGCGTTCCGCACCGAGGTCAGGAGCTTCCTCGCCGAGGAGCTGCCACCGGACTGGAAGGGCGTCGGAGCCCTGGACGAGGAACCGGCCCGGGCCTTCGCCCGCGACTGGCGCCGACGGCTCGCCGGGCGCGGCTATCTCTCGCTGACCTGGCCCGAGGAGTACCGCGGCCGTGGCCTGTCCAAGCTCCACCAGGTGGTGCTGATGGAGGAACTGGCCCTGGCGGGCGTGCCGTTCGGGCTGCCCCAGGACACCTTCGGCGTGAAGATGCTGGCGAACACGCTGCTGCGCTGGGGCACGGAGGAACAGAAGCGCCACTTTCTGCCGCGCATCCTCAGCGGTGCGGACACCTGGTGCCAGGGCTACTCGGAGCCGGACGCGGGCTCGGACCTGGCCTCCCTCACCACGCGCGCCGTCCGGGAGGGCGACGAGTGGGTGATCGACGGCCAGAAGGTGTGGACGTCAGGCGCCCACCACAGTGACTGGATCTTCGTCCTGGCGCGCACGAACCGGGACGCCCCGAAGCACCGGGGCATCTCCTTCCTGCTCGTGCCGCTGGACCAACCCGGCGTGGAGGTGCGCCCGTTCCGCATGATGAGCGGGCAGCTGCATTTCAACGAGGTCTTCTTCAACGGCGCCCGCACCCGGGCCGATCTGGTCGTCGGCGGCGTCGACAACGGGTGGGCGGTCGCGCAGAGCCTGCTGGGCGTGGAGCGCGGGGAGGAGGCGGCCACCAACCCCGTGCTGTTCCGGGCGGAGGTGGAGCGCCTGGTCGAGTTGGCCCGGCAGTACGGGAAGGACCGGGATCCGGTGATCCGGCAGCGCATCGCCTGGTGCTGGTCGAAGGTCGAGATCATGCGCTATCTCGGGTACCGGATCCTCACCGGCTGGCTCAAGGGCGCGGAGCCGGGGCCCGAGACGTCGATCGCCAAGCTGTACTGGAGCGAGTACCACACCGAGGTCACCGACCTCGCCATGGACATCATGGGCCTGCACGGGCAGGTGCCGGTGGGGCGGCCACCGCTGCGGACGTATCGCGCCGACGATCCGGGCGCCGCCAACTCCTCGGCGTCCTGGTCGACGACGTATCTGATCGCCCGCTCCGGGACGATCTACGCGGGGACCTCGCAGATCCAGCGGAATATTCTGGCGGAGAAGGTGCTGGGGCTGCCGCGGGAGCCGAGGGCGAGTGCGGGTTAGTCCGCGGGGTGTGGGGCCGCAGGCCGTCGGTCGTCTGCTGCTGCGTCGTGGCTGGTCGCGCCCACGCGGCGGTAGCCGCATATTGATACCGCCCCGCGCCCCTTTCGGGGCGCTGCACTGAGCGCTACTCGAAGGTGCCGAGTTCGGGCACCGGGCGTGGGCCGGTGCCTGGGCGCCAGCCTGCTTCGAGTTTGCGTGGGCCTACACCGTCCGGGGCCCAGATGTGGCAGCTGTTCATGACCCAGGCGCTGGAGCGCGGGTCGTTGGCGGAGGGGTCGGGGGCGTGGCGGTTGCGGGCGGAGATGGCGGACTGGACGACGGCCGGGCCGAGTGCGCGGGCCAGTTCGTGCAGGTGTGTGCAGCCGGAGACCCCTCGGGGGCGTTCCTGGACGGTCCGGTTGTAGCCGGCGGCGACGCTCAGTCCGACCAGGCCGTCGAAGGCGGGGGCGATCAGCGGACACTCGGCGTGCGGGAAGTCCCGCATGCCCGCCTCGGCGGCCGTGATCACCATGTCGGCGAGGCGCACGCGCACCGACAGCACCATCCGGTGGACGACTCCGCCCGGCGGCTGCTCCCACGGTCGTTCGTCGCGCAGTTCGGCCTCGACCGAGATCTCGCCGCGGTCCTCCTCGTAGGCGGAGAAGGTGATCGTGCGGCGGTGCAGGGGGATCGCCGCGCGGGTCACGACGCGACCTCCGGAACGGCTTCTCCCAGGGCCGCGAACTCGGGCCTGCGGCGCTCGATGAAGCTGCGCACGCCCTCCCGGTAGTCCGGGGCGCGCTTGGCCGTGGCCAGCAGCGCGGCGGCGCTGTCGCGGCTCTCGGTGAAGGTGCGCGTCTGGTCGTCGGCGAGCTGGCGCTTGATGAGGGACATCGCGTACGGGCTTGCGGTGCGGGCCAGTTCGGTCGCGTAGGCGAGCGCCGAGGGGAGCAGGTCCTCGGGTGCGGCCAGGCGGTTGACCAGGCCCATGGCGAGGGCCTCCGTGCCGGTGAGGCGGCGCGAGGACAGCAGCAGGTCGGCGGCGTTGCCGTAGCCGACGAGCCGGGGCAGGAGCCAGGACACCCCGTCCTCGGCCACCAGGCCGCGGGCGCTGAACGCGGCGGCGAGCTTCGCCTCGGGCACGGCGAACCGTACGTCGCACATGACCGCCTGGTTGAAGCCGATGCCCGCGCAGGCGCCGTTGATCGCCGCCACCAGGGGTTTGGGGAAGGTCATGGGCCTGGTTCGTGGCGGCAGCCGGTCCGTGGGCCAGGGGCGGGTTCCGGAGGACGCGCCGTCCAGCACGCTCATGTCCATGCCCGGGCAGAAGCTGCGGCCGGCGCCCGTGAGCACCACGGCCCGTACCGCGGGGTCCGCCTCGGCGCGGTCGAACAGCTCGTTGTAGAGCAGTTCCATCTCCAGGGTCCAGGCGTTGTGCCGCTCGGGCCGGTTCAGGGTGAGCAGCAGGACCCCGTCGTCGGTGAGCTCGGTGAGGATCACCGGGGTCGGTTTCTCGGTCATGGGGTCACTCCCGTGAATCCGTCGAGCAAGCTTAATAGATAGATGAATCATCTATATCTCATGGAGGCCGGAAGAGGCCAGACCGCTCCCTCCGACCACCGGCCGATCCCCCCTTGACCTGGTACCCTCGATGCACTAAGCAGATTCATTTTGCTATTTACCTGGCGACACACGAGGAGAGTCCACCGTGGCCGAGGCAGCCGCAGCAGAGACGCCGAGCACGCCCGTCCGCGCCCCCGGCCGCATCGGACGCCAGGTACGGGTCCCGAAGACCGCCGAGCTGGTCGCCGGCCACCTGCGCCGGCAGATCGTGCGGGGCGAGCTGAAGCCGGGCGACGCGCTGCCTCCGGAGTCGGGCCTGATGGAGCAGTTCGGCATCTCGCGGCCGACGCTGCGCGAGGCGTTCCGGGTCCTGGAGTCGGAGTCGCTCATCACCGTGCGCCGCGGGGCCCACGGCGGCGCCCGGGTGAGCGCCCCGGACGCGGACGTCGCCGCCCGGTTCGCCGGCCTGATCCTGGAGTACCGCGGCGCCACCCTGGGCGACCTCTACCGCGCGGCCGCCCTCATCGAGCCGCAGTGCGTCCGCCAGCTCGCCGGCAAGCACACGGCGGAGGACATCAAGCGACTGCGGGACGCGGTCGCCGCCGAGAAGACCGTCCTGGAGGACCCGCTGGACCTGGTCCACGCCCAGGACGCCTTTCACGCCCTGCTCGTGGAACTCACCGGCAACCAGACCCTGATCCTGCTGTGCGGCATGCTGCGCAACATCATCGACCGGGCGAACGCCTCGTACACGGCGGGCGCCGCCGACGCCGAGGCCCAGAAGGCCCAGGCCCTCAAGGGTCACCGGGCCCATGTGCGCCTGGTCGGCCTGATCGAGGCCGGCAAGGCGGACGAGGCCGAGAAGCTCTGGCAGCGCCACATCACCGCCGCGGACGACGTGGTGAACGGGGCGGGCCCCAAGACCGTGCTGGAACTCATCGACTGACACTCCCCGCGGAGTCACGCCACGGCACCCCCTTGCCTACGAGAAACAGTTAGATAATTATAGGAGGCGTACCGATTAGCTCTGGGGTCCGGAGGCGACGGGCATGGCCGAACAGCGCAAGCGCATCTTCGACTGCGACCAGCACATGTACGAGGAGCGGGACTCGTTCACCCGCTACCTCCCCAAGGAGTTCCTCGGTGCGGCCGTCGCGCCGGTGACGCTGCCGGACGGGCGCGAGGTGATCCTCGCCGGGGACCGGATCGTCGTCTGCCTGGAACCGGAGTTCGGGCAGGTGTACCGGCCCGGCTCGCTCAAGGAGATGCTCAAGGCGATGTCCTCGGGCAACCCCGAGGAGACCTACCAGTTCGAGCCGATGCACGAGTCGTACCAGAACCGCGAGGCCCGGCTGCGGGTCATGGACGAGCAGGGCCTGGACCAGTCGATCATGTACCCGGGCGGCTGGGCCCTGGTCGCCGAGGAGTACGTGAAGGGCGTCGAGCCGCTCTACGCCAACTACCACTCGTTCAACCGCTACATGAACGAGGTGTGGGGCTTCGACCACCAGAGCCGCATCTACGCCCCCGCGCTGCTCTCCCTGCGCGACCTCGACCACGCGGTCAAGGAGCTGGAGTACGTCCTGGAGCAGGGCGCCCGCTTCATCCTGCTGCCCACCGGGCCGGTGTACGGCCGCTCCCCCGGCGACCCGTACTTCGACCCGTTCTGGAAGCTGGTCAACGACGCCAAGGCGAGCGTCTGCTACCACATCAGCGAGTTCTACTACAACTCGCAGGTGGCACCCTCCTGGGGCTACGACCCGAACCCGATCCACTTCCGGATGTCGGCCTGGCAGTGGCAGAACACCTACGGCCAGCGCCCGATCGAGGAGACGCTGTCCGCGCTGATCTTCGACAACCTCTTCGGGCGCTTCCCCGACATCAACGTCCTGGTCTCCGAGTTCGGCTCCGAGTGGGTGCCGCACTTCGTCCGGCACATGGACAAGAGCCGGGGCATGGGCCGCAACGGCCCTTGGATCGGCGGCCAGTTGGACGAGCGGCCCAGCCAGGTCTTCCGCAAGCACGTGCGCGTGGTGCCCTACCCGGAGGACGACATCGTGAACGTCGTCAGGCGGCTCGGCCACCACGAGTCCATCGTGATGGGCTCCGACTTCCCGCACGCGGAGGGGCTGGCCGAGCCGGCCGACTTCCGTAAGCTCATCGCCGAGCTCGACGAGTCCGCTCAGGACGACATCATGTTCCACAACGCCCAGCAGCTCATCACCCGCTGAGCGACGCCCGCGCGAGAACCCGCCTGGCGGCGGGCCCGGTCATCGGACCAGGCCCGCCGCCAGGTTCGCGATGTCGGCGATCAGGGCGGTGCCGCGCGGGGAGTGGTCGTAGCCGGCCAGCGGATAGCCGTTGCTCAGGCACGCGAAGGACAGGCCGGACTCCGGGTCCATGAAGCCCAGTTGATAGGCGGCTCCGGCGCTGCCGAACAATGACGGGGAACCGGCGGATGGCAGGTTGCTGCCCGCGTCGGGTCCGGCCACCGTCACGAACAGCCCCATGCTGGTACGGCGTTCGCCGCCGCCCCCGTAGATCTGCTCGCCGTAGGGATGCTCCGTGAGCCGGATGCGGGTGCCCTCCGCCACCGCCTGCGGTTTCCACAGGCCCGAGTGGGTGAGCGCCTGGAAGAACAGGGCGACGTCGGCGGCGGTGGCGACCAGGGCGTGGCTGGGCTCGCCGGCCGCCAGGACCCGCGGGTCGGACAGGTACCAGGGACCCCAGGGGTCGGGTTCCTGGTCCTCGGCCGTGCGGTCGGTGGCGAGCATCGGGGCGACGCTGCCCGGCTGCCGGTCCACCGGCACCCCGAGCTCGATCGAGGACAGGCCGAGCGGCTCCGTGATCCGTTCGCGCAGGTAGTCGGCGAAGGCCAGGCCGGTGCACCGTTCGGTGATCTCGGCGATCAGCCAGGCCGCCGAGGTGAGGTGGAACTGGAAGCGGCTGCCCGGCGGGTAGTCAAGGCGCCAGCGCCCGAAGGCGGCGAGCCGCTGCGCCCGGTCGAGCATCTTGGGGTGGCCGAGTGGCGCGAAGGGGAAGCCCGCGGTGTGGGTGAGCACCTGCTCGACGGTCACCGCCTCCTTCCCGTTCGGCGCGAACTCCGGGATGATCGCGGCCACTTGTTCGCCGGTGTCCAGCAGTCCGTCGCCGATCAGCTTCCAGACGGCGCCCGCGACGATCGACCGTCCGACGGACTGGAGGATGTACCGGGTGCCGGGCTCCGCGTCGCCGTAGGTCTCGAAGGCGACCAGTCGCCCGTCGTGGGCGACGGCGACCTGGGCGGAGGGCAGGGGACCGTCCTCGATCTCCCGGCGGATCCGGCTCAGCAGGACGTCGAGGCGCTGCGGGTCGACGGCGTCAGGCACGTGATTCTCCTTCTTCGTACGGCTCCCGCAGCCGGTGGCGCAGCACCTTGCCGTTCGGGTTGCGGGGCAGTTCGGACACGAACCACCAGCGCACGGGAACCTTGTAGCCGGACAGCCGGGCGCGGGTGTGGGCCCGCAACTCCGCCGGGTCCGGCGGGACTTCGGGGTCGGAGGGCACGACGAACGCGACCACGGTCTGGCCGAGGCGCTCGTCCGGCGCCCCCGTGACGGCCGCGTCCGTGACGCCGGGATGGGCGGTCAGGACCGTCTCGACCTCCAGCGGGTGGACGTTCTCACCGCCGCGGATGATCATGTCGCTGCCCCGGCCGGACAGGTAGACGTATCCGTCGTCCGCCACCCGGCCCAGGTCGCCGCTGTGCAGCCAGCCCTCCGGGTCGACGTGGAAGAAGTGGTCGGCGCGCGCGTGGATCTCGCCGATCCCGTCGGGACCGGCGCCGTGCACCCGCAGCTCCGTGCCGGGGGCGGCCCGTCCGACGGAACGCAGGAGTTCGGTGCGTCCGGCGACGGCCTCGCGGTGGTCCTCGGGCGTGAGGACGGTGATCGGCGAACCCTCGGTCTGCCCGAACATGTTGAGCATGCGGACGCCGGGCATGGCCTCGTACGTCCGCCGCAGCGTGTCGGGGCGGACCGGCGCGCCGCCGTACTGCAGGGTCCGCAGGGTCTCGTGGCGAGCCTGTCCGGCCGCGTGCAGGGTCTCCAGCATCGCCGGGACCATGCTGGTGTGGGTGATGCCGAGGTGGCGGAGCTGGGTCCAGCCCTCGACGGTGAAGCGGGGCAGGCCGGTGATCAGGGCGCCGGCGGCGAGGGCCACGGCGATGTTGCCGAGGCCGGCGATGTGGTGGAAGGGCGCGCTGCCGCCGTAGAAGCTGTCGGGGTCGAGCGCGCACAGCCGGCCGTTGACCCGGGCCCGGGCGGCCAGCCGGCGCTGGGTCATGGGGACGGGTTTGGGCCGGCCCGTCGTGCCGGAGGTGTGCAGGACAGTGGCGAGTTGCTGCGGTTCGGCGGTCAGGTCCCGTCCGTGCGGGGGCAGTTCACCGACCAGGCGCAGCTGGGAGCCGGAGAGACGGACCACCTGATGGGCGAGGTCGGCGAACTCGGGTTGGGCGACGAGGACGTGGGAGTCCAGTGCGTCGACCACCGCGGCGATCTCGGGTGCGGTCATGCGGACGCCGAGCGGAGCGAGGGGGTGGCCGGAGCCCGCGCCGCCGATCACCAGCGCGAGGGCGTCGGCGGAGGTGGCGACGAGCGCGGGTACCGGGGTTCCGTGGGCCAGGCCGAGCGCGTCCAGCCAGTCCGCGGCGCCGCCCGCCCGGTCGAGGAGTTCGCGGCCGGTCCAGGTGAGGTCACCGAAGCGGACGGCGGGGCGGGCATGGTCATGGGCGCGGCCGACCAGCCCGGTCCAGGTGTCCTCGGTGCCGGTCACCGGCTCAGGGCTCCAGGCGGGCCGCCGCGGTGCCGGTGACCACCTCGACGCCGTTCTGGTTGACGGTGCGCAGGGTGAAGTGGGCGACCGGCCCGTCCCCGGTCTCCTCGACCGACTCGATGGCGGCCGTGGCGGTCAGGGTGTCGCCGGGCCACACCTGGGCCTTGAACCGGACGCCGTAGCGCAGCAGGGCCTCGGCACCGACCCAGTCGGTGAGGACCCGGCCGGTCATGCCCATCGTCAGCATCCCGTGGGCGAACACGCCCGGGTAGCCCGCCGTCTCGACGGCGAACCGCTCGTCGGTGTGCAGGGGGTTGAAGTCGCCGGAGGCGCCGGCGTACTGCACGATCCTGGTGCGTTTGAGGTCGGTGACGAGGACGCTCTCGCGGGTCTCGCCGACCTTGACGTCGGTGACGCTCAGGGCGGTCATCGGGCGTCCTTCCGGGTGGCGGGGCCCTCGGGCACGACGGCCACGGTGACGGCGCTGACGACGGGTTCGCCGTCGGCGTCCCGGTACTCGGTGATGCGTTCGCTGAACAGCAGCCGGCCGGTACGGCCCTGCTTCTCCCACTCCCGGCCCGGGACCGTATGGGCGTGCAGGGTCTCTCCGGCCCGCACCGGGCGGTGGTACGCGAAGTGCTGTTCGGCGTGCAGCCCGCCGCCGCCCTCGGGCATCGTCCCCGGGCCGCCGCCCGACCCGAACCACTCCTCGTCGGGCTTGGGACGCAGGTGGTAGCCGGGGTCGTAGTGCGCGCTCGCCATGGTGAAGGTGGGCGGCGCGAGGGCTCCCTCGCCCTGGAAGGCCGGGTTCTCGTCGCCGATGGCGCGGGCGAACATCATGATGTGCCCGGCCTCGACGGGGAACGGCTGACCTGACATGTTCGCTCTCTCCTCGGTCAGTACGGCAGGAACGCGTCGTGGGTGGCGTCCTCGGGGTCGAAGTCCGGCGGCAGCCCCTCGAACTGGGGCTCCCGCTTCTCCGTGAAGCTCGCCACGCCCTCACGGAAGTCGGGTGAGCCCGCGAAGAACTCCATGGCGGAGTAGGAGCGGGCGAGGGCGTCGGTGAAGGTGCGGTCGAGGTCGCCGTACACCTGGTGGCGTACGACGGCCATCGCGCGCGGGGAGCAGTTGCGGGCGATGTCACGGGCGTAGGCGCGGGCGGCGTCGAGCAGCTCGTCGGGGTCGACGACACGGCTGACCAGGCCGAGGGCCTTCGCCTCGTCGGCGTCGAAGACGCGGCCGGACAGCAGCAGGTCGAGCGCGTTCTCCACGCCGACCACGCGCGGCAGGACGTACGGCAGGTTGTACTCGCCGGCCAGGCCGCGGCGGGTGAAGGCGGTGGTGAAGCGAGCGCCCCGGGCGGCGAAGCGGACGTCGCAGATCAGCGCCTGCACCAGGCCGATACCGGCGCAGGCGCCGTTGATCGCGGCGATCAGGGGCTTGGGCATGTCCCGCTTCACGTACATGGGCACGCGGGCGTGCAGACCCAGGGACTGGCCGGGCCGGGAGTTCTGCTCCAGGCGTTGCATGTCCATCCCGGGGCAGAAGGCCCGGCCCGCCCCCGTGATGATCACGACGCGGACGGCGGGGTTGCGCGCGGCCTCGTCCAGGAGCGCGAAGAAGCGGTTCTCCATGGGGATGCTCCACGCGTTCCTGCGCTCGGGCCGGTTGAGGGTGAGGGTGGCGACGCCGTCCTCGTCGACCTCGTACAGCACCAGATCGTTCTCGGCGAACTCGTCGGGCATCGCGTCACTCCTCCGTGAGCGGTTCGATGGGGTCGCCGACGCCCGGCCGTTCCCCGGAGATGGTGACCACCACCTGGCCGCGGGCGCAGACGCGGCCGTCGGCGATCACGTCGACGTCGGCGAAGTGCACCCGGCCGCCGCGCCGGACGCAGCGGGCGTGGGCGACGGCCTCCGTCCCCCGGGCGGGTGCGAGGTACTGCACGGACATCGAGACGGTGCTGAGCCGGCTCCCCTTGGCGAAGTCGTGCCCGGCGATGACGGCGCCCGCGCCGGCGGTGTCGATCAGCGCGGAGATGACCCCGCCGTGGAAGACGCCCTCGTGGGCGGAGAGTTCCTCGGCGTAGGGCAGCAGCATCTCGACGCCGTCCGGGTCCCAGCGCACGATGCGCATCCGGCAGCGCCGGTTGAAGGCGACCCCACGCTCCCAGCGAGTACGGAACCACTCCCGGCGTTCGCGCTGTTCCTGGTCGGTGAGGGCCCTCGCAGCGACGGTCATGCGCTCGCCTCCGGTCTCGACCCGACGATCGGTCGATATAGTTACATGATTTGGCTAGTTAGGCAATCATGACAGCATCACACCCGGACCCCCGTATGTATTATTTATATAACTCATTCATCTGTGTCGAGGAGGCCCCGCGATGCCGTCGACCGCCCTGGCCGGAGTCCGCGTGCTGGACCTGTCCCGCATCCTCGCCGCGCCCCTCGCCACCCAGTTGCTCGCCGACCTGGGCGCCGAGGTCGTCAAGGTCGAGCGGCCCGGCACGGGCGACGACTCACGCACCTACGGGCCGCCGTTCGCCCCCGGGACGGACACCGCGGCCTTCTACCTCTCCTGCAACCGCAACAAGCGGTCGGTCACCGTCAACCACGCCACCGCCGAAGGGCAGGCGATCCTCCGCACGCTCGCGGCCCGCTCCGACGTCCTCGTGGAGAACTTCCGCGCCGGGACCCTGGCCAAGTACGGCCTCGACCACGAGAGCCTGCGCAAGATCAACCCGCGGCTGGTCTACCTGTCCGTCACCGGCTTCGGCCAGAACGGGCCCTACGCCGAACGGCCCGGATACGACGGCATCTTCCAGGCCATGTCCGGCCTGATGAGCGTCTCCGGGCACCCCGAGGAGCCGATGAAGGTCGGCATCAGCATGGTCGACATCCTCACCGGGCTCTACGCCGCCACGGCGGTACTGGCCGCCCTGCGGCACCGGGACCTCACCGGGGAGGGCCAGTTCATCGACCTCTCCCTGCTGGACTGCGGGCTGGCCTCGCTGTCGCACTTCGCGATGAACTACCTGGTCTCCGGCGAGGTCCCGGAGCGCCGCGGCAACGGCGGCTACGGCGGGATCCCCTCCCAGGCGTTCATGTGCCAGGACCGGCCGCTGTTCCTCGTCGCGGGCAACGACAAGCAGTTCGCCGCGTTCTGCGCGGCGGCCGACCGTACCGACCTCCTCCAGGACCCCCGGTTCGCCACGACCTCCGCCCGGATCGCGCACCGCAAGGAGATCCTCCCGGTGCTCCAGGACATCCTGCGCACCCGCCCCCGCGACGAGTGGCTGGCCCTGCTCGACGCCCACGACGTCCCCGCGGGCCCTTACAACGAACTCCCCGAGGTCTTCGCCGACCCCCAGATCCGACACCGCGGCATGCTGACCGAGGCAGCGGGCCTCCCCCTCCTCGCCAACCCGATCCGCCTCTCGGCGACCCCGGTGGAGGGCTACACCCCGCCGCCGGAGCTGGGCGAGCACACCGCGGAGGTGCTGGGCGAACTGGCGGGGGTGACGGAGGGCCGACTGCGGGAGCTGCGGGCGCGGGGCGTGGTGTGACCGTCGCCGCCGGCCCGCGGGCTCCCGTCGTCGGCCTGCGGGCTCACCCGAGCAGCGTGCGACCGCCCTCCAGCATCAGGGTGGCTCCGGTCAGGTAGGCCATGTCGTCGCTGACCAGTGCGGCCACGGCGCGGCCGATGTCCTGTTCGGGGTCGCCCATGCGGCCCAGCGGGATGCCGGCCAGTACGCGTTCGGCCTTGTCCGGGTGGGCGGCGAGGAAGTCCTCCGCCGCCGGGCTCAGGGCGGCCGGGCAGACGACGTTCACCCGGATTCCGTAGGGGCCCCACTCCCGTGCGGCCACCCGGGTCAGGCCCCGGATCGCCTCCTTGGCCATCGCGTAGGCGGCGAAGGTGGCCTCGCCCTGCACCGCGGCGGAGGAGCCGAGGTTCACCACGCTGCCCCGGCCGGCCTTGAGGTGGGGCAGCGCGGCCTGCATGGCGTGGAAGGTGGCCAACGGGCCGCTGCGGTAGGTGAGTTGCAGGTCGTCGTACGAGGTCTCGGCGAGGGGGCGTTGTACGGAACTCTGCGCGTTGTTGACGAGCACGTGCAGGCCGCCGAACTCCCGTACCGTCTCGGCCACCATGTGCTCGACGTCGTCGCGGTCGCCGACGTCCCCGACCACCGTGCGGACCCGCCCGCCGCGCTCGGCGATCTCCCGGGCGGTGTCCTTCAGGGTGGTCTCGGTGCGCCCGCTGATCACCACCGCCGCGCCCTCCGCGGCCAGTGCCAGCGCGATGCCCCGGCCGACCCCCTGCCCGCCGCCGGTGACCAGCGCGGTCCTGCCTGCCAGCCGTGCCATCACGTCTCCTTCCAGAAGGCCGTCCAGGAGGGGAAGGCCGTCGGCAGGGCCGGACGTCCGGCGCCCTGCCAGCCCTCGAAACCGACCGCCTGCGGGCGTTCGGTCACGTCCGCCGCGTACCAGTGCTGTTCGCGGCGCCGGGAGAAGTACCACTCGCCGTCCACGCGCGCGTAGTCGTCGAGGTAGCGGATGGCCATGACGATCCACCGCTCCCCCACCTCGTGCTCGGCCCGGCAGTACACGGACCCGGTGGCGGTGTCCCGGCCGGTGAACTCGACGCGGTGGCCGCAGATCTGGTGGACCGAGCGGTGGAAGCCCCGGACCAGCGGCTCGATGTACGACCGAAGGGCGTCCCGTCCCCGGCCGTGGCGGCCCATGTCGACGTCCGGACGGAAGCAGCCCACCCAGGCGTCGAGGTCGCGTCCGTCCACGGCGAGGGCGTAGCGGACGGGGAGTTGCTGGATCGCGAGGTGGGACTCGATGCGGTCGAGGCGTTCGAGGGGGTCGAAGGGGTCGTCCGGGGTGCTCATGGGCGTGGTTCCTTCGGCAGACCTAGCACCTGTTCGCCGATGATGTTCCGCTGGATCTCGCTCGATCCGCCGTAGATCGTCTCCGCGAGGGAGAGCAGGAAGGAGCGCTGGCGCGCGTCCAGGCCGTAGTCCGCGCCGACGATCTGGCCGGCCGGACCGGCCAACTCCATGGCCAGGTGGCCGAGTTCCTGGTGGCGGGTGGAGGCGTAGAGCTTGGCGGTGGTGGCCTGGGCGCCCGGGGTGCGGCCCGCGACGAGTTCGGCGACGGTGCGCAGGTTGGTGGTGCGCATGATGCGGACCGAGATCCAGGCGTCCACGATCCGGCGGCGCAGCATGGGGTCGTCCAGTGCGCCCCGCTCCCGGGCCAGGCCGATCAGTGCCTCGGCCTCCCGCTCGAAGGTGAGCTGCTGGGGCAGCAGGGTGGCGCCGCGCTCGATGCCGAGCGTGGCCATGGCGGTGCGCCAGCCCTGGCCGACCTCGCCGACGACCATGTCCGCGCCGGTGCGCGCGCCGGACAGGAACACCTCGGCGAATTCCTCCTGGCCTGCCAGGTTGCGGATGGGCCGGATCTCCACGCCCGGCTGGTCGGCCGGGACGAGCAGCATGGTCAGGCCCTTGTGGCGACGGGAGTCCGGGTCGGTGCGGGTGAGGACGTACAGCCAGTCGGCGTGCACGCCGAAGGACGTCCACACCTTCTGCCCGTCGACCACCCACTCCGCGCCGTCGCGCTCGGCCCGGGTGCGCACGGACGCCAGGTCGGAACCCGCGCCGGGTTCGCTGAAGCCCTGGCCCCACAGTTCCTCCACCGCGAGGATCGGCGGCAGGAAGCGCTTCTTCTGGTCCTCGGTGCCGGTCTGGAGCAGCATCGGGCCGAGCAGGTCGAGCGCGTTGCCGGTGGCCCGGTAGGGGGCGTCGGCGCGCGCGTACTCGTACTCGAAGACGATCTCCTCAAGGAGGCCGAGCCCCCGGCCGCCGTACTCCCGCGGCCAGCCGACGCCCAGCCAGTCGCCGGCGGACAGCTCGCGGTCCCAGGCGAGCCGGACCTCCCAGGCCGCGCCGTCCACGGGGCCGCCCACGCCCCGGTGTGCGGCGAACTCCCCCACGAGGTGGTCCGCCAGCCAGTCCCGCAGTTCGTCGCGGAAGTCGCGCACGGCGGGCCCGAAGTCCATCTCCATGCCAGCTCCTTTGCAGGTGATCGGATGCCAGTGATCGGGGGCCAGATATCGGTGGGTCAGTGGTCGGATGGCGGTGCTCAGATGCCGAGGCGGGTGGCGAGCAGTTCCCGGTGGTAGGACGGTGGGCCGAGCAGCGTCTCGGAGCTCTTGGCCCGCTTGAAGTAGAGGTGGGCGGGGTGCTCCCAGGTGAAGCCGATGCCGCCGTGGATCTGGATCGCGTCGCCGGCGACCCGGGTGAACGCCTCCGAGCAGAAGGTCTGGGCCAGGGCCGCCGAGACGGCGGTCCCGGTCTCGTCCCCGGCGTCCAGCGCCCACAGTCCGGCGTAGCAGGCCGAGCGGGCCGCCTCGATCTCCACGAGCATGTCGGCGCACTTGTGCTTGATCCCCTGGAAGGTTCCGATGGGCCGCCCGTACTGTTCGCGCATCTTCGCGTAGGCCACGGCCGAGTCCAGCGCGGCGGCGGCTCCCCCGACCTGTTCGGCGGCCAGCAGTACGGAGGCGGTCGCGAGGGCGCGCTCCAGGACCGGCCACGCGGTGCCCTCGGTGCCGAGCAGCCGGGCGGGGGTGCCGGTGAACTCCACACGGGCCTGCTTTCGGGTCTCGTCAAGGGTGGCGAGGGGCGTGCGGGTCAGGCCCGGCGCGCCCGCGTCGACGGCGAAGAGGCTGATGCCGCCGGGGGTGCGGGCGGCGACCAGCAGCAGGTCGGCGACGTGGCCGTCGGGGACGTAGGTCTTCGCCCCGGTCAGTTGCCAGCCGGTGGCGGTCTCCTGGGCGGTGAGGCGGATGCCGGGAGCGTCCCAGCGGCCGGTGTCCTCGGTGAGCGCGAGGGTGGCCACGGTGTCGCCGGTGGCGATGCCGGGCAGCAGGTCGCGCCGGGCCCGTTCGTCGGGGCAGCGCAGGAGCGCCTCGGCGGCGAGGGCGACGGTGGCGTACAGGGGTGCGCAGAGCAGCGCCCGGCCCGCTTCCTCGAAGACGACGCCGAGGTCGACGTAGCCGAAGCCGGAGCCGCCGTACTCCTCGGGGACGGCGAGGCCCTGCACGCCGAGTTCGCCGGCCAGCCGTCGCCAGACGGCCGGGTCATGGCCGCGCGGGTCGGCGGCCAACCGGCGCACGGCCGCCTCGTCGGAGTGCCTGGCCAGGAACGAGCGGACGACCGTGCGCAGTTCGTTCTGTTCGTCGCTGAAGGTGAGATCCATGCTTGTCGCGCACCTCTCGATACAGTTAGATAATTATAGTATCCGCACTGATTGCACCAGGAGGGTGACGTGACCGATCCCTACGCGCCGTTCACGGCTCTGACCTTCGAGCGGCCCGCACCCGGCGTGCTGCGGGTCCTGCTCGACGCGCCGCCCGTCAACGCCGTGGACCCTCGCATGCACGGTGAACTGGCCGACGTCTGGCGGGTGATCGACCGCGACGAGCAGACCCGCGCGGTGCTGGTCCAGGGGGCGGGCCGGGCCTTCTCGGCCGGCGGGACCTTCGACTCCATCGAGGCGATGACCGAGGACTATGCGGTGCGGGCCCGGGTGATGCGCGAGGCCCGGGACATGGTGTACGGGGTGATCAACTGCTCCAAGCCGGTGGTCTCCGCGATCCATGGTCCGGCCGTCGGCGCGGGTCTGGTCGTCGGCATGCTGGCGGACGTCTCCGTCGCCGCCCGCAGCGCGAAGATCGTCGACGGGCACACCCGTCTCGGCGTCGCGGCCGGGGACCACGCCGCGATCTGCTGGCCGCTGCTGTGCGGGATGGCCAAGGCCAAGTACTACCTGCTGACCTGCGAGACCCTCACCGGCGAGGAGGCCGAGCGGATCGGTCTGGTCTCGAAGTGCGTGGCCGACGAGGACGTGCACGCCGAGGGCCTGCGGGTGGCGACCGCCCTCGCCGCCGGTCCGGCCGGTGCCATCAGCTGGACCAAGCGGTCCCTCAACCACTGGTACCGCACGGCTCAGCCGATCTTCGAGGCGTCCCTGGGCCTGGAGTTCTTCGGGTTCGGCGGGCACGAGGTGGTCGAGGGTCTGGCCGCCCACCGCGAGAAGCGCGCCCCGGACTTCGAGGGCGTGGCCGCCAAGCACCCGCTCGATCTGTGACGCGCCCGCCGCGAATCACGGATCACGGATCACGTATGGAGAGGAATCCCGGTATGACACCGCAACGCGCTGATGTCGACCCGCTGGTCCGTGGGCTGACGTACGAGGAGATGCCCGTGGGGCAGGTCTTCCGGACCGCCCGGCGCACCGTGACCGAGACCGACCTGGTCAACTTCGTCACCTGGGGCGGCTTCACCGAGCCGCTGTTCTGGGACGCCTCGCACGCCGCGGACGGCGGCTACACCGGGCGCCTCGTCCCCGGGGCGCTCACCTACTGCCTCGCCGAGGGACTCGTGCTCCAGACGAACGTGCTGCACGGCACGGGGCTGGCCTTCCTGCACATGGAGCTGGACGTGCTGGGCCCGGTGTACGTCGGCGACACGCTGTACGCCGTCGTGGAGACCACCGCCTGCCGCCCGTCGGCCAAGCCCGGCCGGGGCGTGGTGACCAGCCGCGTCACCGTGCGCAACCAGCGCGACGAGGAGGTGCTCGTCTACACGCCGGTGCGGCTGATCCGGGGGAAGGAGTACGAGGCCTACTACGGGGCTCAGAGCGGCTGAGGCCGGGAGGGGGCCGGCACCAGGGTCAGCCCGGGTGACCGGCCGGATGTCCGGCCGGTTTCGGGGACCTGGTGCGCGCCGCCGCCTCCGAAGGCTTCGCCGTGCACCCAGTCGGACGGCATCTCGGGGCACGGGGGCCGCTCGTGGTCCGGGACCGCCATCGCGTACAGGCGGGTGTAGCGGAACTTGGCCTCCACGTTGTCCAGCACCGACCAGTACTCGTAGCCGCACACGTCCACGCCCTGGGCGACGACTCCGGCGAGCCAGGTCAGCCGGGCACGGAGCAGGGCGCGGCGGCGGGCGTCGTCGGCGTGCCCGGTCTCGTCGACCAGGTCGAGGTCGCCCATGCCGTTGTCGACGACCGCCAGCGGGGGCAGCAGGTCGCCGTAGAGGTCGTGGAGTCCGGCGACGGCGTCCGCGAGACCCTCCGGGAGGATGGGCCAGCCGTACGCGGTCGTCTCGACGTCGTCGAAGGGGATGACCGCGAAACCGAGGCCCATCAGCAGGCTGTTCACCTCGTTCAGCGGGCCCAGGCACTTTCCGGCGGGCAGGGCGCGCGGCAGGTTCTCCGGAGCGGTGACGCGGAAGGGCGTGTGCCAGGACAGGCCGAGGACGTCCTGCGCGGTGGCGATGGTCTCCAGGTCGCCGGGGTGGACGCAGCCGGTGGTCTCGACGGGGGCGACGTCGTCCTCGGTCACCATGTGCTCGCCGAGCAGCAGCGGGTCGAGGAAGAGGCGGTTGGCCCAGTTCTCCAGCCGGGCCAGGGCGATCCGGTCGAAGGGGTCGTCGGTGGCCGCGTAGCCGCCGGCGAGGGTGACCGTCGTACCGATCCTGCCGTGCGCTCCGGTCGCGCGCAGCGCCTGCGTCGCCAGTCCGCTGCCGAGCAGAAGGTGGTGCACGGAGCGCAGTCCCGCCCGGCCGATGGCGCGGTTCGGCGGGTACAGTCCGGCCACGTGGTCGGCGAGCGTGGGGCTCGCGAGGTCGGTGGAGGTGATCCAGCCGTCCACCCGGTCGCCGAAGCGGCGCCCCATCTCGGCCGCGTAGGCGGCGAAGTGCTGGGCGGTGTCCCTGGCGAGCCAGCCGCCGGCCTCCTCCAGCCAGGGTGGCAGTGTCAGGTGCAGCAGGGTGAGACGGGGCCGCAGGCCTCGCGCGAGCAGGCTGTCGAGGGCCCGGTCGCAGTGGTCCAGGGCGTCCCGGTCCCAGGTGCCGGGGCCGTCGGGCTGGAGCAGCGGCCAGCCGGCGACCAGCCGGTGGGTGTCCGGGGCGGCGCCGACCAGTCGGTGGATGTCGTCGGTCCACCGCCCGAAGTGCCCGCCCCGTTCCGGCTCGGGCGGCGGCGGGGCCGCGAGGATGTCGGCGGTGGCGACGCCCCAGTCGACACCGTGCAAGGACTCGTGCAGCAGACCACCGCTCATCGTGACCGTCCAAGCGATGAATGGTTTAACGCATTCAGCTGAATGCCCGCCGTCCGGACGCTAACACCTCGCGCGGGGCACGACAATGTTTCGGCCGGATTTCGTCTTGCCGCGAGGAGGGCGGCGGCCCGCCCGGGACACGGACCGGCCCGATCTACTCTCCGAGCGGACGGAACTCCTCGTCCCGCCACCACGGATAGGCGGCCGGCAGGTCCGTGCTCACCCGGCCCGGGAACTGCGGTGGGCGCTTGGCGAGGAAGGACTCCACGCCCTCCCTCGGGTCGGGGCCGCCGCCGATCTGGCTCATGATCCGTGAGTCGAGCCGGTGGGCGGCCATCGGATGCGGCTCGCCGAGCATCCGCCACATCATCTGCCGGGACAGCGCGACCGAGACCGGCGCGGTGTTCTCGGCGATCTCCCGCGCCAGCGCGTACGCCGCGGGCAGCAGTTCCTCGGGCGGGTGCACCGAGCGGACCAGCCCGGCGGCCAGTGCCTCGTCGGGCCCGAAGAGCCGCCCGGTGGCCACCCACTCCATGGCCCGCTGCATACCGACCGCACGCGGCAGGAACCAGCTCGCGGCGGATTCCGGCACGATGCCGCGCCGGGCGAAGACGAAGCCGAACTTCGCGGCGGTAGAGGCCAGTCGGATGTCCATGGGCAGGGTCATGCTGGCCCCGACCCCGGCCGCCGGCCCGTTGACCGCCGCGATCACCGGCTTGGTGCTGGCGAAGATCCGCAGCGCCACCCGGCCCCCGCTGTCCCGGTGCCGGGCGCCGGCCTTGCGGTGGTCGAAGGAGGAGCCTCCGGTACTGACGTCGGCACCCGCGCAGAACCCCCGGCCGGCGCCGGTCACGACGATCACGCGGACGTCGTCGTCGGCGTCGGCCGCGTCGAGGACGTCGAGCAGGTCCTGCATCATCCGCGGGTTGAAGGCATTGAGCTTCTCGGGCCGGTCGAGGGTGACGGTGAGGATCCGGTCCGCCACCTCGGCCCGTACGGTCTCGTACCGCTGCTGCGCCATGCGCGTCCTCCGCCTCCCGCCGACCGGTTCTCATTGAGCTTAATTAGTTATAGCATTCAACTCTACTTACTCGTTAGTGATCTGCGGCGGTGGAGATGACGGAGCTGACCGATCTGCTGGTGACGGCCGTCGGGCCGGTCCGGCTGGTGGAGCTGAACCGGCCCGGGCAGCTGAACGCCATGAGCGAGGAGCTGCACACCGGCCTCGCCGGTCTGTGGGAACGCCTGACGGCCGACCCGGAGGCGCGGGCCGTCGTGGTCACCGGGCGCGGGCGGGCGTTCAGCGCCGGGGGGAACTTCGAGATCATGACCCGGGTCCAGCGCGACGCCGCCTTCCGGGAGCAGCAGGTCGAGGAGGCACGCCGGATCATCACCGGCATGATCCGCTGCCCGCTGCCGGTGATCGCGGCGGTCAACGGCCCGGCCGTGGGCCTCGGTTGCAGCCTGGCCCTGCTGAGCGACCTGGTGCTGGTCGCCGACGACGCCTATCTCGCCGACCCGCACGTCCAGGTGGGGCTGGTGGCGGGCGACGGCGGGGCGTTCGTGCTGCCGGCGCTGGTCGGCGCGGTCCGGGCGAAGGAGCTGCTGTTCCTCGGCGAGCGGGTGAGTGCCGAGGACGCGGTCCGCCTCGGCATCGCCAACCGTGCCGTGCCGAAGGACAAGCTCCGGGACGAGGCCATGGACCTGGCCGGACGGCTGGCCGCGCTCCCCGCGCAGGCGCTGCGCGAGACCAAGCGGGCGGTGAACCGGCATCTGGAGCAGACGCTGGACACCGTGATGGAGCCTGCCCTGCTCGCGGAGCGGGACTCCATGCACGCGCCGGACCACATCGCCGCCGTCGAGCGGATCACCGCCGCGCGCGGTCGTCGCTGAACCGGAGAGGAGGACACGGCCATGGACTTCGCGTTCAGCGCGGAGCAGGAGGAACTGCGCCGCACCGTACGGGCGTTCCTCGCGGACACCTCGCCCGAGTCCGAGGTACGACGCCTCATGGAGACGCCCGAGGGCTTCGACCGGGACCTGTGGCGCCGGATGGGCGGCGAACTGGGGCTGCAGGGGCTGGCCGTCCCCGAGGAATACGGCGGCGCCGGCTGCGGTCCCGTCGAAGTGGGCGCCGTACTGGAGGAGACGGGCCGCGCCCTGCTCTGCGCGCCGTACCTGTCCTCGACCGTGCTGGCCACCACCACGCTGCTGCGCTCGGCCGACGAGGAGGCCCGCAAGCGGCTGCTGCCTGGACTGGCCTCGGGCGAACTGGTCGCGACGCTGGCCCTGACCGAGGACTCCGCCCGCTGGGACGCGGCCGGGGTCGCGATCACCGCCCGGGAGAGCGAGGGGAGTTGGCGGCTGACCGGGCACAAGACGTTCGTGCTCGACGGAGCCGCCGCCGACATCGTGCTCACCGTGGCCCGGACCGCCGACGACGGCATCGGGGTGTTCGTGGTGGACGGCGACGCGGCCGGGCTCGCCCGGGAAGCGCTGCCCACGATGGACCCGACCCGCCGCCAGGCCCGCCTGGACTACCACGAGGTACCGGCCGAGCGGCTGCGCACCCACGGCGACGGCTGGGACCTGGTCGCCGAGGTGCTCGACCGGGCCGCGGTGGCACTCGCCGCCGAGCAGGTCGGAGTGGCCTCCCGCGCCCTCGACATGGCGGTGGACTACGCCAAGGTACGGCACCAGTTCGGGCGGCCGATCGGCTCCTTCCAGGCCGTGAAGCACCTGCTGGCCGACGTGCTCCTGGAGGTGGAGTCGGCGCGGGCCGCGGCGCACTTCGCGCTGCTCGCGGCCGAACAGGACGACCCGCGGCTGCCGGCCGTGGCGAGCCTCGCCAAGGCCTTCTGCTCGGATGCCTGTCTGCAGGCGACGGGCCAGAACATCCAGGTGCACGGCGGCATCGGCTTCACCTGGGAACACCCCGCCCACCTGTATCTCAAGCGGGCGAAGACATCACAGCTGCTGTTCGGCGACCCCGCGTACCACCGCGAACTGCTGGCACAGCGCATCGGCATGGACGCGGTCGAAGGAGCGGTATGAAGGTCGACGGCAAGCTCAACGTGTGGAGCACCGCAGAAGTGGTCGAGGAGGCCCGGCACCACGAGAAGACCGGCTACGACGGCCTGTGGGCGTCCGAGTCCAAGCACGACCCCTTCCTGCCCCTGCTGCTGGCCGCCGAGCACACCGACCGGCTGGAGGTCGGCACGGCCATCGCGGTGGCGTTCGCCCGCTCCCCCATGCAACTCGCCTACACCGCGCACGACTTGCAGAGCTACTCCGGCGGCCGTTTCGTCCTCGGCCTGGGCAGTCAGATCAAGCCGCACATCGAGCGGCGGTTCGCCATGCCGTGGAGCCGGCCCGCGGCCCGGATGCGGGAGTACGTGAGCGCGCTGCGCGCCATCTGGGCCGCCTGGAACGAGGACGAACGGCTCGACTTCCGGGGCGACTTCTACACGCACACACTGATGTCCCCGTTCTTCTCTCCCCCGCCCGCCGTAGGCGGTGCGCCGAAGGTGTTCGTGGCCGCCGTCGGCGAGGCGATGACCCGGGTGGCGGGCGAGGTGGCGGACGGTCTGCTCGCGCACGGCTTCACCACCGAGCGCTACCTGCGCGAGGTCACGCTCCCGACCGTCGAGGCGGGCCTCGCGAGGTCGGGCCGTGACCGCGCCGACTTCGCCGTCTCCCACCTGCTGCTCACCGCCACCGGGCGGACGGAGGAGGAGATGGCCCACGCGGTGGCGGGCACCCGGCAGCAGATCGCCTTCTACGGCAGCACCCCCGCCTACCGCGGTGTCCTCGAACTGCACGGCTGGGGCGGACTCGGCGACGAACTGCACGCGTTGTCGACGTCCCGACGCGAGGACAAGTGGGAGGCGATGACCGCTCTCGTGGACGACGAGGTCCTCGACACCTTCGCGGTGGTCGCGGAGCCGGACCGGGTGGCGGGCGAGATCCGCAGGCGGTACGGGGCACTGGTCGACCGGGTGTCCTTCTACACCGCGTACGAGATCGACGCCGAGGTGTGGGAACCGATCGTGCGGGAGCTGCGCACCCCCTGACGGCGGCGCGCGACATCCACGAAAACGGGTCAGCCGAGCAGGTCCAGGACCGTCGTCATGGACCTGCTCTGCAGCAGGTAGTCCTCGGCCTCCTGGAGGTGGACCCGCCACAGTTCCTCCGCGGCCTCGGACCGGTGGGCGGCCACCAGGTCGACGAGCGCGACATGGGCACGGAAGCCGCGGCGGTTGGCGCGGATGTTCTCCGGGCTGCCGGCGTCGAGGTCGACGTGGGACCAGTTGGCCTGGTCGATGATGTGCCGGACCATGCCGTTGAGGACGCCGAGGGTCTGGTTGCCGGCGAGTTCGACGACGAGGGCGTGGAACTCCATGTGGGCCCGGATGAACGCCGAGGGGTCGTCCATGAGCCCCTCGGCCTCGGCCACCGCGGCCCGCAGCCGTTCGAGGTCATCGTCCGTGCGCCGCTCGGCGAGCAGGCCGGCGCACGGCGCCTCGATCACCGTACGGGCGTCGTAGACGTCCTTGAGGGTCGTGCCCCGGTATTCGAGGACCACCCCGGCGTACCGGGCCGCCACCGTGCCCTCCGGGATCTGGACCCGTGCCCCGCCCCGGGCGCCCCTGCGCACGTTGATCAGGGACTCCGACTCCAGCACCCGGAACGCCTCGCGCAGCGTCGGCCGGGAGACGGCGAACTGCTCCATGAGGGCGGTCTCGGAGGGCAGCGACTCGCCTTCGGTCAGCTCACCGCGGACGATCATGCGGCGCAGCCGGGCGGCCACCAGTTCGGCCATCTTGGGCACCCGCACCGGTGTGTGCGTCACTCTGCCCACCTCCACTCTCAGTGAGTGTGCTCCGGCACGAAGTACGGCAGGGTGATGCCGTCCGTGAGCGGCCGGAAGTCCACGCGTACGCGCATGCCGACGGCGACGGCGTCCGGGGCGCCGGCGTCGACGTGGGACAGCAGGGTGCCGCCCTCGTCCAGATCGATCACGGCCAGCGCGAAGGGGGTGTCGAAGCCGGGACCGGGAGCGCGATGCACCACGGTCACCGAGTAGACCGTGCCCCGGCCGGCGCTCGGCGCGTACCGCCAGTCCCGGGACAGGCAGCCGGGGCAGGCCGGTTCGGGGGTGAAGAAGCGCAGGCCGCAGGCCGGGCAGTGCGGGATCACCAGTTCGCCGCGCCGGGCGGCGGCCCAGAAGGGCTCGGACAGGGCGGTGGGCACGGGCACCGGACGGCCGGTCATCGCAGCCTCCCCAGGACGCTCATCTCGTAGTGCTGGGCGCCCGAACCGGCGTTGCCGACGACCGCGACCTCTGCGCCGTCGACCTGGTGCACGGCAGTGCCGCGCAACTGCCGGACGGCCTCGACGACTTTGAGGGTCATCTGCTGGGTTCCGTTCCACGCGTACGCGAGGCAGCCGCCGTCCGGGTTGACCGGGTGCTTGCCGCCGAGGGCGAGGGCACCGGAGGCGGCCAGCGGGCCGCCCTCGCCCTCGGCGCAGAGGCCGAGGATCTCCAACTGGCGGATGATCTCGAAGGAGTTGGGGTCGTAGAGGGAGAACACGTCCACGTCGTGCGGGCCGATGCCGGCCATGGCGTAGGCACGGGTGGCCGCGTCCCGGCCGAGCTGTCCGACCTCGCGGTGCAGCGCGGGGTTGGCGTAGGCGGCCTGGTGGTACTCCATCGCGCCGCCGAGGACGGCCACGGGCGGCCTCGGGAGGTCCCGGGCGCGTTCGGCGGTGGTGACCACGAGCGCGGCGCCGCCCTCCCCCACGATGCAGCAGTCCAGGAGGTGAAAGGGCGTGGCGACCATGCGGGAGGCGAGCACGTCGTCGGCGGTGTAGGGGCCGCGCCCGTACATCATCGCCTCGGGGTTGGCGGTGCCGTTGTTGCGGATGGTCGCGGCGACCTCGGCGAGCTGGCGGGAGGTGGTGCCGTACTCGTGCATGTGCCGGGCGGCCACCAGCGCGAACTGGGCGACGACATAGCTGCCCCAGACGTCCGCGAACTCCAGCGGTACCCCGGCGCCGACCGGGCCGGTCCCGCGCGAGACAAGTTTGCAGCCGCCGACCACGACGGTGTCGGCGTATCCGGCGCGGATCGCCGCCGCGGCCTTCAGCACACCGCGTGAACCGGCGTTGTCCAGCATCGAGTCACTGGTCCAGCGCAGGTCGCGGCCGAGGAGGCGGGCCCAGGAGCTGCCCTCGCCGGGTACGCCGCCGGGGCCGGGCCAGTCGACCTGGGCGCCGTCGACGTCGGCCGGGGTGAGCCCGGCGTCCGCGATCGCTCCGGTCACCGCTTCGAGGGCGAGGTCCATGGCGTCGCGGTGCGGCAGCGACAGCGCCTGCTCGGTGGCGTGGACACCGACGACGACGGGCCGCCGGTCGGTCACGGTCACCGTCCCGCGCCGAGCTGCTCGCCGCCGGGGTAGCCGCCTCCGCCGAAGCGCCGGTCGAGGGCGTCGTAGTCCTTGGCGTAGTCCTTGGTGCGCGGCAGCGTATCGACGAACTCCACCGTCTTGGGCTTCTTGTACGAGGCGATGCGCGCCCGGCAGTGCTCGATCAGGTCCTCGGCGGTGACCGGGTCCGCGTCCGGGTGGAGGACGACGACGGCCTTGACGTCCTGCGCCCAGCGCTCGTTGGGGACGCCGATGACCGCCGCCTCCCTGACCGCCGGGTGGGCCTCGACGCAGTTCTCCACCTCGGCCGGGAAGATGTTCTCGGCGGCCGACTTGAGCATCCGGGTCGTGGTGCCGAGGAAGCTGATCGTGCCGTCGGCCTCGCGCCGTCCCAGGTCGGTGGTGTGCCACCAGCCGAAGCGGAAGCGCTGTTCGTTGGTCTCGGGGCGGTTCCAGTAGCCGAGGTGGACGAGGTCGCCGCGGACGCAGATCTCGCCGACCTCGCACTCCTGGCCTGCCGGGTCGAGGATGCGGACGGCGGTGAAGGGGCCGGGGCGGCCCGCGTTGCCGAGGCCGCTGCCGCCGTACGCGCCGGTCACGGCGAAGCCGGTCACCTCGGTCTGCCCGTAGCCGCGCCCCTCGCCGCCGCCGTTGCGGGTGAAGCGGCTGGTGTCGGTGGGCACGGTGCCCTGCCACAGCGGGGCGGCGACGCTCGCCCGCAGGTGGGACAGGTCGTGACCGGCCTCGCGGTTCAGCTCGACGAGCTGCGCGATGGTCGGGGGCATGAGGTAGGCGTGGGTGCACCGCTCCGCCGCCAGCAGCGGGAGCAGTTCCTCGGCGACGACGCGGCGCACGATGACGTTCTTGCCGCCGTGCACGAAGGCCGGGATGCCCCAGAACTGGTAGTTGCCGATGTGGAACATCGGGCCCGCGCCGAGGAAGGCGGTCTCCCGGCCGATGTCGCCCATCCAGGCAGCGCTCACGCCCATGGCCAGCAGGTTGCGGTGCGAGAGCATGGAGCCGGACTGGCGTCCGCTGATCGCCGCGGTGTAGATGACGAGGAGCGCGGAGTCGGGGTCGACGTCGCAGGCCGGGTCCTCGGGCGCGCCGGCGGCGAGGAACGACTCGTAGCCGCCGGGTCCCTCGGCGTCGTGCCGCAGCCACAACGCCCGGTTGCCGTCGCCGAGTTCGGCCCGCGCCTTGCCCACCGTGTCGCCGATCTCCGCGTCCTGCCAGACGACGACCCGGGGGTCGAAGTCCTCGATGGCGAAAGCCATCTCGGGGGCGGCCCAGCGCCAGTAGCCGGGGCAGACCATGGCGCCGATCTTGGCGGCGGCGCCGAGCAGCTCCCAGATGCGGAAGGAGTTCTGCCCCAGCCACAGGATCCGGTCGCCGGGTCCGACCCCGGCATCCGTCAGGGCGTGGGCGAGGCGGTTGGTGCGCTCGTCCAGTTGCGGCCAGGTGAGCCGGACTTCGCCGTCCACCAGGGCGACTTGGTCCGGGTAGGACCGCCGGTGCTCGCGGATGAGGTCGCCGAACGTCAGGCGGCGGGCGGAATCCATCTGAAATCGCTCCTGTGCGGTGTCGTCAGACTCGGGCTGTTCCGGGTGCGGTTGTACGTCGACCGTGACCACGGGTGCCTCCTCGCGCGCCTCGACCATCGACCTCCACGTGACTAAATAGCTAACCTATTCAGCGAAGACAGTCAATAAAGAGAGCCCCAATCACAGACCCAGCGAGCGGCCCACGATCTCCTGCATGATCTCCGAGGTGCCGCCGAACACCCGCTGGACCCGGCTGTCCCGCCAGATGCGGGCGATCTCGTACTCGTTGACGTAGCCGTAGCCGCCGAACAGCTGCATGCAGCGGTCGATGACCTCCCAGCAGGTCTCCGTGGTCCAGTACTTGGCCGCGGCGGCCTCGTCGGCGGTCAGCTCGCCGCGCACCAGCGCCATCGTGCAGCCGTCGACGTAGACCCGGGCGGCGGAGAGCCGGGCCCTGATGTCCGCGAGTGCGAACCGGTTGGCCTGGAACTGCCCGATCGGCCGGCCGAAGGCGGTGCGGTCCTTGGCGTACTCCAGCGTGACGTCGAAGGCACGCTCGGCCGAGGCCAGCGCGGAGACGGCGATGGCGAGCCGCTCGGTGGGAAGGTTGCCCATCATGTGGTAGAAACCGCGCCCCTCCTCCCCGATGAGATTCCCGGCCGGGACCCGGACCTCGTGGAAGAAGAGCTCGGCGGTGTCCTGGGCCTTCATGCCGACCTTGTCCAGCTTGCGGCCCCGCTCGAAGCCCTCCGCGCCGCGCTCGACGACGATCAGGCTGATGCCCTTGTGGCCGGCGGCCGGATCGGTCTTGCAGGCGACGACGACCAGGTCGGCCAGGATGCCGTTGGTGATGAAGGTCTTGGAGCCGTCGATCACCCACTCGTCGCCGTCCCGGCGGGCGGTGGTACGGATGCCCTTGAGGTCGGATCCGGCGGCCGGTTCGGAGAGGGCGAGCGCGCAGATGGTCTCGCCGCTGGTCACTCCGGGGAGCCACCGGGCCTTCTGCTCCGGGGTGGTCAGCCGCATGAGGTACGGCGGGATGACGTCGTTCTGCAGCCCCAGCCCGATGCCGACCGAGCCGGTGGCCGCCATCTCCTCGGCCATGATGGCGTTGTACCGGAAGTCCCGGATCCCCTGCCCGCCGTACTCCTCCGGGAACTCCCAGCCGACGAGCCCGGCCTTGCCCGCGGCGGTCCAGGCGGCCCGGCTCACCTGTCCGTCCCGTTCCCACTGTTCGGCGAACGGGGCGCATTCCCGCAGGTAGTAGGAGCGGGCCGTGTCCCGGAACTGGTCGTGCTCCTCGGTGAAGATCTCTCGGCGCATCCTCGGCTCCCCACTCAGACATCTCGCTTATTCAGCTGAAGTAGTTATACGATAGCGCTGATTCCGATCCAGGCCAGGGAGGGCGCGTGAGCGTACGGGAGAAGGTGGCGCTCGTGACCGGGGCGGGCAGCGGCATCGGCGAGGCGGTCGCCGACGCGCTGGCCGCGCACGGAGCCGCGGTCGCCGTCTGCGACGTGGACGCGGAGGCCGCCGCCAAGGTCGCCGCCTCCCTCGCCGAACGGCACGGCGTCCGCACCACGGGAGTCGGCGCGGACATCTCCGACAGCGCGGCCGTGCGGACGGCCGTAGAGCAGGTGACCGCCGCGCTCGGACCGGTGGACGTGCTGGTCAACAACGCGGCCGTCGACGTCATCGGCCGCTTCGTCGACAGCGACGAGGAGACCTGGGACCGGATCATCGCCGTCAACCTGCGCGGCACGATCACGGTGACCCGGGCCGTCCTCGACCCGATGATCGAGCGCGGCGGCGGCCGGATCGTCCACATCGCCTCGGACGCCGGCCGGGTCGGCTCCTCCGGCGAGGTGGTGTACTCCGCCACGAAAGGCGGCGTGATCGCCTTCGGCAAGGCCCTCGCCCGCGAGGTCGCCCGGCACGGCATCACCGTCAACTGCGTCTGCCCCGGCCCCACCGACACCGCGCTGCTCGGCCAGGTCGCCGACTACAGCCAGAGGATGTACGACGCCACCGTGCGGGCGATCCCGCTGCGCCGGGTCGCCCGGCCGGACGAGATCGCCGGTGTGGTCGCCTTCCTCGCCTCCGACGACGCCGCCTACATGACCGGGCAGACGCTCTCGGTCAGCGGCGGCCTGACGATGGTGTGAGGTGAGCGACGTGCTGCGCGTCGAAGTACGCGACCGGGTGGCCGTGTTCACCCTGGACCGGCCGGAGCGCCTCAACGCCGTCGGTACCGAGACCGTCGGGCTGCTGCGGGACGCGCTGGCCCGGGTGCGCGAGGACGACGACGTACGGGCCCTGGTGCTGACCGGTGCGGGCCGGGCCTTCTCGGCCGGTGCCGACCTGGGCGAGATCGAGTCGTTCACCACTCCCTGGCAGTTCCGGGCCTTCGTGGGGCGGCTGACGGAGACGTACGCGCTGCTGGCGGAGTTCCCCAAGCCGTCGGTGGCGGCGATCCACGGGTTCGCGTTCGGCGGCGGACTGGAACTCGCGCTCGCCTGCGACCTGCGGGTGGCGGAGCGCGGGACCCGTCTGGGGCTGCCGGAGATGAAGCTCGGCGTGCTGCCGGGCGCGGGCGGCACCCAGCGGCTGCCGCGGCTGCTGCCGCCGGCGATCGCCAAGCAGATGATCCTCACCGGCGAGCCCCTCGACGCCGAACGGGCCCACGCACTCGGCCTGCTCAACGAGCTGACCGAGCCGGGCGGGGCGCTCAAGGCCGCCGAGGCGCTGGCGGCCCGGCTCGCCGCCGGAGCCCCTCTCGCACTCGCCGCAGGGAAGCGACTGATCGACCACGGCCTCGGCATGGACCTCACGGCCGCCGTCGCCTACGAGCAGGAGACCGTCTCGGTGCTGTTCGCCACCGAGGACCGCGCCGAGGGGCTACGGGCCTTCCGCGACCGGCGTCCCGGGGAGTTCCGCGGTGTCTGACCGACCAGGGAGGTGGGCCGTGCGGCCACTGGAGGGCTTTTCCGTCGTCGAGCTCGGCATGTGGGTGGCGGCTCCGGCCGCCGCCACCATGCTGGCGGACTGGGGCGCGGACGTGATCAAGGTGGAGGCGCCGGCCGGTGACCCCAACCGGTACACGCTGCGCCACGTCGGCCAGGACATCGACAGCGCTCCCCCGTTCGAGACGGACAACCGGGGCAAGCGCAGTGTGGTGCTCGACCTCAGGTCCGAGGACGGCAAGGCAGCGCTTGAGCAACTGCTCGCCCGCGCCGACGTGTTCGTCACCAACCTCCGCCCGGGCGCCCTGGAGCGGCTCGGCCTCGGCCCCGACGAGATCCGCGCCCGTCACCCCCGTCTCGTCGTCGGCACGCTGACGGGGTACGGCTGGACCGGCGCCGAGCGCGACCGGGCCGGGTACGACGTCTCCGCCTTCTGGGCCCGGCCCGGCATCGCCGCCATGCTCAACCCTGCCGGCGAGCCTCCGCCGGGCATCCGACCCGGTCTCGGCGACCGGACCGCCGCCGCCAACCTGGTGGCCGGTGTCCTGGCCGCGTTGCTGCGCCGGGCGCGTACCGGCGAGGGCGGCGTGGTGGACGTGTCGCTGCTGCGCTCCGGGGCGTACGCCAACGGCAACGACCTGGCGCTCCAGAACTTCTTCGGCAAGCGCGGCCGGACCCGGCCCCGCACCGAGCACGAGTCCCCGCTCTACAACTGCTACCGGACCGCCGACGACCGCTGGTTCTGGCTGGTGGGCCTGGAGGGCAACCGGCACTGGCCCGGGGTGGTCAAGGCGCTCGGCCGGGAGGACCTGGTGCAGGACGAGCGGTTCGCCACCGGCAAGGCCCGGCGCGGCCACGTACGCGAGCTGATCGCCGTCTTCGACGAGGAGTTCGCGAAGCTGCCGCTGGCGGAGTGGGCGGAGCGGTTCGACGCCGAAGAGGTGTGGTGGGCGCCCGTGCAGACCCTCGCCGAGGTGGCGGCCGACCCGCAGGCCGAAGCGGTCGGGGCGTTCGTGGAGCAGCCCGGCATGGGTGACGCGCCGCCGCTGCGGACCGTGGCCACGCCGGTCGCCTTCTGGGGCGTGGACGACAAACCGCGCGCCGGCGCACCGGCGCTGGGCGAGCACACCGACGAAGTACTGGACGAGCTGGACGGAACAGGGAGGTAGGGCGTGGGCATCCTGGACGACAAGGTCGCCGTCGTGACCGGCGGGGGCCGGGGTCTTGGCCGGGCGCACTGCCTGGCGCTGGCCGAGGCCGGGGCCACCGTGGTGGTCAACGACCTCGGCTCCGGCATCCACGGCGAGCGGACCGGAGACTCCCCCGCCGACGAGGTCGTCGCCGAGATCACCAAGCTCGGCGGCCGGGCCGTCGCCAACCATGCCTCGGTCACCGACTGGGGGGCGACCGAGGCCATGGTGGCGGACACCGTCGCCGAGTTCGGGCGGCTGGACGTCGTCGTGAACAACGCCGGGATCGTGCGCGACCGCATGCTGTTCTCGATGACCGAGGCCGAGTTCGACGCGGTGATCGCGGTCCATCTGAAGGGCACGTTCGCGCTGACCCGGCACGCCTGCGCGTACTGGCGGGAGGCCGCCAAGCGGGGCGAGCCGGTCACCGGCCGTGTCATCAACACCACCTCCGGCACAGGCCTGTTCGGCAACCAGGGCCAGTCCAACTACGGCGCCGCGAAGGCGGGCATCGCCGGGCTCACGATCCTCACCGCGCTGGAGATGCGCCGCTACGGCGTCACCGCGAACGCCATCTCGCCCATCGCGGCCACCCGGATGACGGAGGGCCTGGAGGTCGGCACCAACCTCCGGGCCACCGACGGCTTCGACCCGCGCGACCCGGCCAACGCCTCCGGTGTCGTCGTCTACCTCGCCTCCGACGCCGCGTCCTGGCTGACCGGGCAGGTGCTGCGCATCGAGGGCAACCGGCTCAACCGGCTGGAGGGCTGGACGGTCTCCGGTGTGTACCCGAGCCGCTCCGGCGAGGCCCTCACTCCCGAGGAACTCATCGACGCCGTACCGCGGTTGTACGGCGCGGCGCCCGCCGGCCGGGCCACCGGGGTCGGTCAGTGAAGGCTCAGGACGCCGCCGCCCTGGCCCTGCGCGCGACCCTCGGCCCGATGCTCGTCGCGCACGGCTGGAACAAGGTCGCCGGGCCGGGCGGGCTCAAAGGCACGACGGGCTGGTTCGAGGCGCTGGGGCTGCGACCCGCCGCCGTGCACGCCCGGATGGCGGCGGGCACCGAACTGGCCGCGGGCGTGGGTATCACGCTGGGCGTGGCCAACCCGCTCCCCGCCGCGGCGGCCGTCGGCCTGATGACCGTGGCGGCCCGCACCGACCACCGCGGCAAGGGCTTCTTCGTCTTCAAGGGCGGCTGGGAGTACGTCGGCGTGGTGGGCGGCGCGGCCGTGGCACTGGCCGCGCTCGGCAACGGGCGGTACTCGGTGGACGGCCTGACGGGACGTCAACGCCGTGGATCCGGCTGCGCGTTGCTCGCCGCCGGGCTGGGCATGGCGAGCGCGGCGGCACTGCTCGCGGCCTGCTACCGGCCTGACGAGAAGCCGCACGACGAGAAGCCGCACGAAGCGCCGCACGACACAGACAAGTAGCAAGCGAGGGAGGCGACATGGACGCGGAGGACTTCACCGCGGTGCTGTCGGAGGTCCGGCGGTTCGTCCGGGAACGCGTCGTGCCGCTGGAGGCGGAGATCGACGAGAAGGACGAGATGCCGGCGGACATCCGGGAGTCGGCGAAGAAGATGGGGCTCTTCGGCTTCGCCCTGCCGGAGGAGTACGGCGGCCTCGGGCTGTCGATGTACGAGGAGGCCCAGCTGATGTTCGAGCTGGGCTACACCACCCCGTCGCTGCGCTCGATGTTCGGCACCAACAACGGCATCGCCGGGCACGTCCTGATGGTCGGCGGCACCGAGGAACAGAAGGCCGAGTGGCTGCCGAAGATCGCCTCCGGCGAGGTGCTGGCTTCCTTCGCCCTCACCGAGCCGGACGCCGGGTCGGACCCGTCGACGCTGACCACCCGGGCGCACCTGGACGGCGACGCGTGGGTGATCAACGGGGCCAAGCGGTACATCACCAATGCCCCGCTCGCGGACGTCTTCATGGTCTTCGCCCGCACCGACCCGGACGCTCCGCGTACCCGGGGCATCTCCACCTTCCTGGTCCCGGCCGGCACCCCGGGCCTGACGGTGGCGCCCCGGGACCACAAGATGGGGCAGTTCGGCGCCTGGACGGCGGACGTGTACTTCGACGACGTGCGGGTGCCGGCCGAGGCCCTTGTCGGCGGCGAGGCCGGCCTGAACCGGGGCTTCAGCACGGCGATGGGCTGCATCGCGCACGGACGCGTGCACATCTCGGCCCTGTGCGTCGGCATGGCCGAGCGGCTCGTCGACGAGTCGGTGGAGTACGCCCGTACCCGCAGGCAGTCCGGGAAGCCGATCGGCTCCTTCCAGCTGGTCCAGGGGCTCATCGCCGACTCGATGACCGACTACTACGCCGGCCGCGCCACCGTCCTGGAGGCCGCCCGCGGCTTCGACGCCGGCACGGACACCAAGATCGGCCCGTCCTGCACGAAGTACTTCGCCAGCGAGATGGTGTGGCGCGTCGCCGACCGGGCGGTGCAGATCCACGGCGGTGCGGGCTATATGCGCGGGGTCGCCGTCGAGCGCTTCTACCGGGACGCCCGGCTCTTCCGGATCTACGAGGGCACCAGCCAGATCCAGCAGGTGATCATCGCGCGGGCACTGCTGGGCGACGCGACGCGCGGCTGACGCGACACGAGGTTGAATCGAATACCAACTCGCCTTTTTTTCAAGGAGTTTGCGATAACCTCCGGGGCACCGACACTCGTCGCGCACGCCTCATCCGTCACGCGGAAACCCGGAACTGAACCTTCCCATGTCTGCTCCACATCTCGACCGGTCGCACGCGCGCGCCTACGCCGCCCTCGGCCTGGAAGCACCGCCCCCGGTCCCGCTCCGCACCGGCGATCCCGTCCGGGTGGGGCCCTACGCCCTCGTGTCGGTCCTCGGCAGCGGCGGGATGGGCCGGGTCTACCTGGGCCGCGACACGCAGGGCGGGCCGGGCCCGGCCGCCGTCAAGGTGATCCGCCCCGAGTACGCGGAGGACCCGAAGTTCCGCAGGCGCTTCGAGCGGGAGGTCGGCGCGCTGGGCCGGGTCCGGGGAGCGCACACCGTACGGCTGATGGGCAGCGGGCACGAGGGGGACCTGCTGTGGGTGGCGACCGAGTACATACCGGGGCCCACCCTGGAGGAGGCCGTCGACGGGCGCGGCCCGCTCGACGCGGCAGCGGGCTGGCGGCTCATGGCGGACCTGGGCCGGGCGGTCGAAGCCATCTGGCGGGCGGGGATCGTGCACCGCGACCTCAAGCCGTCCAACGTGATCCTCGCCGCGGACGGCGCCCGGGTCATCGACTTCGGCATCGCCCACGCCGCCGACGCCACCTCCATCACCACGACCGGGCAGCACGTGGGCACGGTCGCCTTCATGTCGCCGGAGCAGGTGCGCGGCCACGAGGTGACCGCCGCGTCCGACGTCTTCACCCTGGCGTCCACGCTGACGTACGCGCTCACCGGTGCGGCGCCGTTCGGTGAGGGCACCGGCGTCGACGTGCTGCACCGGGTGGCCTTCGACCCGCCGCGCGAGGAGCTGCTCGCCAAGGTGGCGGACCTCGACCCGGACCTCGCCGCATACCTGCGGCACTGCCTGTACAAGGACCCCGAGTCACGTCCGGCACCGGACGCGGTGTTCCGGACGGCGATCGGACACCAGTTGGCGGCGCCCCCGGACGACGGTGAAGGAGGAACCCCCCGGCCCGCGCCGTCCAGCCTCCCGGGCGGACCCGCCCGGCGGCCCGCCGCCTTCGCCCGGCTGTCCGGGCCCGACGCGTCCGGGCCCGCGAGCGGGGCCGCTGCGGGGGACTCCGCCACCGCCCCGCCCGGCACCGGACTCCCCCGCAATCGCCGGGGCCGGGGCCGGGACATCGTGCTGGCCGCCGCCGTGGCCGCGCTGGTCACCGGAGGCCTCACCATGGCGCTGCTGGACCGGGGCGGCGACTCCCCCGCGTCCGCCGCGCCGGCATCGCCGTCCGTGACGACGTTGTCGGACAGTCCGCGCGCCGACTCCGGCCTCGAACCGAGTACGGTGTCCGCCACCCCCCGGGCCTCGGCATCCCGCTCCGCCGCCGTCTCCGCGACCACCGCCGCCCCGGACTCCGCCGCGGCCGCGACGCACGATCCCAGGACGCTCGACATCCGCTCCGCCGCCTGCCGGACCGCCCTCGCCCCAGGAGCGCACGGGGACTGTGTCGCCGCCCTCCAGTACCTCCTCGGCGGATACGGCTACCTCGTACCGGTCGACGGCGACTTCGAGGCACGGACCCTCGCTGCCCTGAAGGTCTTCCAGACGTCGGCCGGACTCGCGGCCGACGGCAGCGTCGGCTCGGAGACCAAGGCGATGCTGTACAGCAGGCCGCGCGGCGCCGTGCGCAGCGGCACGCTGACGGTGACCGAGACCGTCAACGGCGTCGCGACCGCGCGCTGCCTGGACGCCGACACCGGTACGGCGACCCTGAGGCAGCAGACCGTACAGATCTGGGAGTGCACCGGTGCGCCCCACCAGACGTGGGCGCTGTACCCGCTGCCGGGCCGGGACGGACAGTACGTCGCCGTCAACCGGAGCACGCACCGCTGCCTGGAGGCGGATGCCGCCGGTCTCGGCCAGAACGGCCACGGCATCCACAGCACCGCCTGCGACGGGCTCGCCGTGCAGCGGTGGAGCCTGGGCAGCTCGGGAGTCCCGGGCGCCCAGGCCCTGGTGAGCGTGCCGGACGGCTTCTGTCTGGACGCGGAGGCCGCCACCTCGGGCCAGGACGGCCAGCGCGTCCAGGCGTGGAGCTGCGCCGGCAACGGCAACCAGGCCTGGCACTGGGGCTGACGGCCGGCCGGTTCAGATGCCCAGCCGGTCCAGCAGCCGCTCGTGGTGGACCGCCGGTCCCCCGAAGAGCAGTTGCGAGGACTTGGCCCGCCGGAAGTACAGGTGGGCCGGGTGCTCCCAGGTGAAGCCGATGCCGCCGTGCACCTGGATGTTCTCCATGGCCACGCCCACGTACGCCCGGGAGCAGCAGGCGTGGGCGACGGCCGCCGCCACCGGGAAGTCCGCGGCACCCTCGGCGGCCAGCAGCGCCGCCTCCCGTGCGGCTGCCTCCGCGAGTTCGACCTGGACGAGCATGTCGGCGCACTTGTGCTTGACCGCCTGGAAGGAGCCGATGGGCCGGCCGAACTGCTGCCTCGTACGGGCGTACTCCGTGCTCGCCTCCAGGCACCGGCGTGCCCCGCCGGCCTGTTCGGCGGCGAGTGCGACCGTGGCGGTGTCGAGCACGTCGGCCATGAGGCGCCCGCCCGCTCCCTGCACGCCGACGAGGGTCGCCGGCACGGCGTCCAGGGTCAGGCGGGCCATCGCCCGGGTGGCGTCCAGGGTCTCCATCGGCTCGGCCGCCACGCCGACGGCCGCGCGGTCCACGGCGAAGAGGGAGGGTCCGGCGACCGTGCGGGCCACGACCAGGAGCAGATCCGCCGTCGTACCGTCGACGACGAAGCACTTGCGGCCGGTCAGCCGCCATCCGCCGTCCGCGTCCGGTACGGCGCGGGTGGAGATGAGGACGGGGTCCCAGGAGCCGTGGTCCTCGGCGACGGCGAGGGTGGCCGTCGTGGTCCCGGCCGCGATGCCGGGCAGGTGGTGGGCGCAGGCCTCCTGGTCGCCCGAGGCCAGCAGGGCCTGGGCGGCCAGTACGGCGGTGGCGAAGAAGGGGGCGCAGAACAGGGCGCGGCCCATCTCCTCCAGGACGACGCCGAGTTCGACCGGTCCGAAGCCGTCGCCACCGTACTCCTCGGGGATGGCGAGCGCGGGCAGGCGCAGCTGGTCGGAGGCCTGCGCCCACACCTCGGGGTCGAAGCGCGGTTCGCTCTCCATGAGTTTGCGTACGGCGTCCTCGGGCGACTTGGTGTCGAGGAACTCCCTTACGGCTGCGCGCAGTTCGTTCAGTTCCCGGTCGTCGGCGGTCATGCGCGCGCCTCCTTGGGCAGGCCGAGGACGCGTTCGGCGAGGATGTTCTTCATGATCTCCTCGGTGCCGCCGAGGATGCGCAGGGCCGGGGTGGCAAGGAGCAGTTCGGTCCAGGCGTACGTGCCCCACTGGCCGGTGTCCGCGATCGCGCGCGGTCCGAGCACGTCGGCGACGAAGTGGGCGGCCCGGGTGAGGTTCTGACCGTACATCAGCTTGGACACGGACATCTCGGGGCCGGGTGTCGCCCCGGCGCGGAGCCTGCGCAGGGCCCGGTTGTTGAGGTGCTGGGTGGCCATGGCGTCCACGAGGAGTTCGGCGAGCCGACCGCGCAGGGCGCGGTCGTCCCAGGTCCAGGTGGCCCGCATGAGCGCCGAGAGCCGTTCCGGGGAGAGTGCGGCGGCGACCGGTCCCGCACCCTCGCTGCCGACGGTCGCGCGTTCGTTCATCAGGGTGGTCAGGGCGACGGTCCAGCCGCCGTCGACCTCGCCGAGGCGGTGGTCGTCGGGGACGCGGACGTCGGTGAGGAAGACCTCGTTGAAGTCGGCGCCGCCGGTCATCTGCCGCAGGGGGCGGACCTCGACGCCCGGGGCGTCCATGGGGACGAGGAAGGCGGTGAGGCCCTGGTGTTTCGGGGCGTCCGGGCTGGTCCGGGTGAGGGCGAGCCCGATGCTGCTGTGCTGGGCGACGGACGTCCACACCTTCTGCCCGTTGAGCACCCAGTCGCCGCCCGCAGGGACCGCCTTGGTGGCCACGCTCGCCAGGTCGGAGCCCGCGCCGGGTTCGCTGAACAGCTGGCAGGCGACGGCGTCGCCGCGGTACATCGCGGGCAGCCAGCGTTCCTTGACCGGGGGCCGGGCGTGCGCCAGGATCGTCGGGCCGATCATGCCGAGGCCGATCACACTGAGCACGCCGGTGTCGGGGACGGTGTACTCGGCCTCGATGGCGTCGTAGAGCAGGTCGTGGACGGGGGTCAGGCCCCGGCCGCCGTACTCGGGCGGGCCGGTGATCCAGCCGAGGCCGTGCTCGTGGCGGACGCGCTGCCAGGCCCTGGCCCGGTCCACCCCCTCCCGCTCCTCCTCGGGCGGCAGGCTGCTGAAGTAGGCCATCGAGTCGTCGCCCTCGCCCCAGGTGAAGGCGGCGCGGTCGGGGGCCTTCGTCGCGTGCGCGTCGAGGAAGCCACGCACCTCGGCGGCGAAGTCCTGCATGTCTTGGTCCATGGGGGGGCTCCGGTCAGGTGGAGAGGATCGTCACCGCCGACACGCCCGGCGCGCCGTACAGGTGGGTGTAGCCGACTCGGGGGGTGCCGGGGATCTGCCGGGATCCGGCGGTGCCGCGCAGCTGGAGGACGACCTCGTGGATCTGGCGCAGGCCGGACGCGCCGATGGGTTCGCCGTTGCCGAGCAGGCCGCCGTCGGTGTTGACCGGGAGCCGGCCGCCGATCTCGGTGGCGCCCTCGGCGATCAGGCGTTCCTGCTCGCCGTCCTTGCAGAGCCCGTTCTCGGCCATGTGGATGATCTCCGACCCGGCGTCGGTGTCCTGGAGCTGGGCGACGTCGACGTCCTCCGGGCCGATGCCCGCGCGTTCGTACGCCTCCCGGGAGGCGTCCACGGTCGGGCTCCGGACGACGTCCCCGAGCGGGAAGGAGGGGCTCTGCACCTCGAAGGCGCCGAGCCGGCGGCTGCGCAGGGCGGTGGCGCGGATCCGTACCGGCGTCGAGGTGTACTTGTGGGCCTGGTCGGCGCGGCACAGGACGACGGCCGCCGCACCCTCGTCCGGGCCGCAGTACATGTACTGCCGGAGCGGGTGGTTGAGCACCGGCGAGGCGAGGATCTCCTCCTCCGACAGGGGGGTGCGGCGCCACGCCTTGTCGTTGGCGGCGGCGTTGCGGAAGTTCTTCGCGGCCACCCGGGCGAGCGTGCGCTCGCCGATGCCGTGGTCGTGCAGGTAGCGGTTGATCTTCATGCCGAAGAAGTGGGTGGTGAGGAAGAGCCCGGTCTGCCCGTACCAGGCGGGGATGCCGGCCACGGACGGGTCGGCGGCGAACGCGCCGCGCGGGTGCTTGTCCATGCCGACGGCGATGGTCAGGTCGTGTTCGCCGGTCTCGATGGCCCGGGCGGCCAGTGCCACCGCCGTACCGGCCGTGGCGCAGCCGTTGAACACCCCGCGCAGCGGCAGGCCGGTCAGGCCGAGGCGGGCCACGATCGCGTCGGGGTTGGCCACCTCGTAGCTGCCGATGTAGCCGCCCTGGATCTGCGGCCAGGTCACGCCCGCGTCGGCGAGCGCGAGGCGGACCGCGTCGGCGCCCATGTCCATGGCGGGCTTCCCGGGGAACCTGCCGAACGGGTGGAGTCCCACCCCGATGACGACGGCCTCGGTCACGATGTCTCCTCCTCGTCCGGGGCGAACGCGAACGTGACGACCTCGGTGCCGTCCTCGCGCACGGTGTACGGCACGAGGGTCAGCCGCATGGCCTGCCCGATCCTGAGCCGTGCCGGGTCGGGCTCGGTGAGGCGGGCCTCGACGAGCAGTTCGCCGGGCAGCTCGACGTATCCGACGGTGTACGGCTCGAACTCCTCGGGCCCGTCGTAGGGCGGGGAGGGCGGCCGGAAGTTCTGGGTGGTGTACGTCCACAGGGTGCCGTGGTCGGCGAGGAGCCGTTCCTTCGTGTCGGTGCCGGCGCAGCGCACGCAGTCCGGGGCGGCGGGGAAGCTCACCAGTCCGCAGGAGGAGCACTCGGATCCGATCAGGCGCGGGGAGTCGCCCGCCGTGAACAGGCCTTCGGTGACCGGGATCTGTCCGGCCGTCATGTCGGGCATCTCAGGCGCCCTTCCGGTTGCCGAGCGCGTCCGCGTTGGGGGCCGCCTTGGCCACCAGGTTGGGGACGGCGGAGGTCAGCTCGTCCTGGGTCCAGCGGGATTCGGCGCTCGCGGTGGGACCGCCCACCCAGCCCTCCAGGACCGTGACACGGTTGCCGACGACGCCGAAGACGCGGCCGGTGACCTCGCGGGAGGCGGCGGAGCCGAGCCACACCACCAGCGGGGAGATGGCCTCGGGGGTGAGGTCCTGGCTCGTCGCGGCCTCCCGCATCATGTCGATGTCCTCGGTCAGCCGGGTGAGCGCGGTCGGCGCGATGGCGTTCACCGTCACGCCGTAGCGGGCGAGTTCGGCCGCCGCGATGACGGTCAGGCTCGCGATGCCCGCTTTGGCCGAGCCGTAGTTGGACTGGCCGGGGTTGCCGAAGACACCGGAGGGTGACGTCGTGTTGATCACGCGGGCGTCGTTGCTCCGGCCGGCCTTGGCCCGCTCGCGCCAGTGGGCCGCGGCGTGGTGCAGGGTGGCGAAGCTGCCCTTGAGATGGACGGCGATCACGCTGTCCCAGTCCCGTTCGGTCATCGACACGATCATCCGGTCGCGGAGGATGCCGGCGTTGTTGACCAGCACGTCCAGGCCGCCGTAGGTGTCCACGGCCTGCCGGACGAGGCGGCCCGCCCCCTCCCAGGACGCGATGTCGTCCGTGTTGGCGACCGCCTCGCCGCCGGCGGCGACGATCTCGTCCACCACGGCCTGCGCGGGCCCCGCCGAGGCGCCCGCCCCGTCCCGGCCCCCGCCGAGGTCGTTGACCACGACCCTGGCTCCCTGCGCGGCGAAGGCCAGGGCGTGCGCCCGGCCGATGCCGTTCCCGGCGCCGGTGACGACCACCACCCGGCCGTCGACCACTGCTTCGGACATCCTCAACTCCTCGGTGACGAAGACGAATCGGCCTCGGCGAGCAGCACCCGCGGGTCCTCGCTGCCACATGCGCAGCGACCGCTTGCCACACGACCCCTGATGCCGAGCGGGGTCTCGGGCAGCGGCGAGGTGCGCAACTCCCCCGCGGCCACGTGCAGTTCCCCGTCCCGTTCGCCTACGTGCCACTCGGCGGCGTTGACGTGCGCGCCGGCGCGCTCGGGGCACTCCAGGGCGAGGGCCGGTCCGACGGCGGCCAGCACACACGCGGGCACCCCCGCACCACGCAGCACCGGTACGGCGGCGGGCCGGGCCAGCACGACCCGCGTCGGGCGGAACATCTCTCCGATGTCGGCGGTGCCGGACAGCCCTTCCAGCGTCTCCGCGGACAGGCCGACCACCGCGTCGGGGTGGAGTTCGCGGTGGAAGACCGTGGTGCGGCGGTGGTCCCAGCCCATGGCCTCGGCGATGCCGTAGGTCACCCGCAGGGTGCACAGGGCGCCGATCACCGCCTGGCCCCAGAAGCCCTCGAAGCCCGACGCGGTCAGCAGGGCCCGTTGCCCGGGCGCCAGGCCGTGCCCGCGCAGCCGTTCGGTGGCCCAGGCCGTGTCACGGGCGAGTTCCGCCCAGGTGAGGCCGGTCTCCCGCATCCCGGCGGGGGTGGGGAAGCGGACGAGGTAGGCGAGTTCGGGCCGTTCCAGTTCCCGGGCGTGGGCGAGGGTGTCGGCGCGGGCCATCAGCTCTTCACCACCCGGGGGAACTTGGCGACGCTGGTCATGGTCTGCAGCAACTCCTCTTCGGTGCGCAGGTCGAGCACCGGTTTGACCCCGGTCCGCTCCCGCACGGCCTCGATCAGCCGTCCGGCCAGCGCGTCGGGATCGCCGGTGAGGTGGGGGTCGTAGCCGACCCGGAGCCGCAGTTCGTCGACCTCGCGGCCCTGCCGGACGATCTGGAACACCCCGGCGACCGTCTCCGGCTGGTCCTCCACCGCCTGCCAGATGTCCCGCAGTACGACGGCCCGGCCGCGCACCACGGTCTCGTCGCCGCGGCGGCCTGCCACCCACATCCGGGCGTGGGTGCGTCCGCAGCCGCAGGTGTCGCGGGCGAGGCGGACCAGGTCCTCACTGCGGTAGCGGATGAGGGGTGCGGCGCGGTTGTCGAGGTCGGTGGCGACGAGTTCTCCGAGGTCGCCCTCGGCGGCGTCGTGCCAGCCGTCCTCCGTGACCTCGACGCACTCGGGGAAGACGGTGTCCTCCCACAGGTGGAAGCCGTCGTGCTCGCGGCACTCCCAGGCCGTGCCGGTGTCGGCGGCGCTGGTGTACTCGTAGACGTCGATGCCCCAGTCGTCGCGGATCCGGGCGCGCATCCTGCGGCTGAGCGGCTGGCCGGCGCAGGAGGCGCCCTTGAGGGACGAGAACGCCTCCCGCAGGTCCGTGCTCTCGGCCAGCCGTTCCAACTCCACCATCTGCGGATACATCATCTGGAGGTAGGCGGGCCGGTAGGTGCGCAGGGCGTCGACGACCTCCTGCATCCTGCCCATCCAGGTGTCCACCTCGATGACCACGGCGCCCAGCGCCTGGTAGCCGGCGTCCATGAGGTTGCGGAAGGTGCCGGGCGGGCTGAGCACCCGGTCCCCCGGCCGGAGGCCCAGCTCCCACAGGTCCCGCACCTGCGCGGTGACCAGGGGCGGGGCGCCCTGCCAGATCTCGGCGAAGAACTCCGGGTCGCCGGTGGTGCCCGAGCTGGAGGAGACGGAGGTCAGTTCCTCGACGGGGACGCAGAGCAGCCCCCCGAAGGGGTCGCCGGTGCGGGCCCGGTGGGCGCGGACCATGTCCTTGGTGATGAACGGCACCCGGTCCCGGAAGTCCTCCAGGCAGCGGATGTCGCGGGGGTGCACCCCGTGTCCGTCCCACAGCTCGCGGTAGAAGGCGGAGCGGCCGTAGGCGTACTCGACGAGCTCCAGGACCTGTTCCTCCTGCCGCGCCTCCAGGCGGTCGCGCGGCATGGTCTCCACCAGCGGCTCGAAGTACCTGTCAGCGGTGTCCCGATCACCGGCCATGGCGCCTCCTCGCGGCTCAGCTGCCCAGATCTTCCAGCTATCAGCGCAATCAGTCAACCAATTCGACTGATTAAGCGATCGGGCATGATCTCGACCCCGTTCACGTCTTCCCTCCACACGCTCCCCCACCTAAAATAGCTAACTGATTGCATCCATTCAGTCGAAGGAGCGCCATGACCAAGCTCTGGGTCAACTCAGGGGACTCCCATGTGATGGAACCCGCCGACCTGTGGACCGAGGCGCTGCCGCCCCGGTTGGCCGCCCGGGCGCCGCGCAGTGAGCGCGGCGAGAAGTACGAGGTGCTCTACATCGACGACCAGCGCGTCGACCGCCAGCTCGGCGACTTCATGGACGCCATGCGACCGCCGGGCGCCTGGGACCTCAAGGTCCGGCTCAAGGACCTCGACCAGGAGGGCGTGTGGGGCCAGCTGGCCTTCCCCTCCATGGGGTTCTGGCTCGTCTCCATCACCGACCGCGAGCTCGCCCGGGAGACCGTGCGCGCCTGGAACGACTGGGCCTACGACGAGGTCCTGTGCAGGAACAAGCGCGTCATCACCCCCGCCTGCGTGTCGACCGCGAACATCGAGGACGCGGTCAAGGAGGTCGAGCGGGTCGCCGAACTCGGCTTCCAGGCGGTGTTCCTGCCCTGCTCGACCCGGCCCGGCGAGGAGTACGCGCTCGACCGCTGGGAGCCGCTGTGGACGGCGGTGGAGCGGGCCGGCCTGGTGCTCGGCTTCCACATCGGCACCGGCGCCGAGACCGTCGTCTTCCGCGGTCCGGGCGGCGCGGTCGTCAACTACATGGAGACCACCTATCCGGGCATGCGGGTGATCTCCCACATGGTCGCGGGCGGCGCCCTGGACCGGCATCCCGATCTGCGGATGCTCATCGCGGAGGGCGGCGCGGGCTGGGTGCCGGCCATCGGCGACCGCATGGACGAGGCCTACCGCCAGCACGGCATGTTCGTCCGCCCGAAGCTGAGCCGGCTGCCCAGCGAGATCATCAGGCAGCAGGTCTACGCCTCCTTCCAGCACGACAAGAGCTCGGTGGAGATCGTCGAGTCCACCGGCTACCGGAACGTGATGTGGGGCGACGACTACCCTCACCTGGAGGGCACCTACGGCCACACCCAGTCCACGCTCCACGACCTGTTCGACGGGGTGCCGGACGACATCCGCGACCGGGTCACCCGCGGCACCTTCAACGAGCTGTTCCGCCTGCCGGAGCAGACTCCCCAGGAGGCGGCCGTCTGAGCGGCACCACCCCCGGCACCGCTCCCCCCTACCCCGAGGACCTGGAGCGGCCGGGACTCGTGCGGACGGGCCGGTCGACGTTCGTCCGGCCGGTCCGGCCCGAGGACGCCGACCGGCTGGTCGCCTTCGTCGCCGGGCTGTCCCGGCAGACCCTCGCCTACCGCTCCCTCGGGCCCGTGGTCCGGGTGCGCGACGACGTCATCCGGCGCGGCGCGCACGTGGACTACCTCGACGAACTGGCGCTGGTCGCCCTGGCGGGGGACGACATCGCGGGACTCGTACGCTACGTCCGCGACCCTCGGGAACCGGAGCACGCCGAGGTCACGTTCACCATCCGGGACGACCACCAGAGCGAGGGCTTCGGCCGGCTGCTCCTGGAGCACATCGCGGCGGCGGCCCGGGCCCGTGGCATCCGGGTCCTGGAGGCCGACGTCCTCGCGGACAACACCCGGATGATCAACGTGTTCCTCGGCTCCGGCTTCCGGGTCGAGGCCGGGCCGCCCGGCCAGATCATCCACTTCGAGATCGCCGTCGACCCGCAGGCCCAGGCCCTGGCCCGGGCCGAACGCCGCGAGCAGACCGCGGTACGGCGCTCCCTGCGGCCCCTGCTCGAACCGCGGTCGGTCGCGGTGATCGGCGCCAACCGCGAGCCGCTGACGATCGGCCACGAGATCGTGGCCAACCTGCGGCGCGGCGGCTTCACCGGCGGCGTGTTCCCGGTCAACCCGCACGCCGGACAGGTCGCAGGGGCACGGGCGTACGCGGATGTCCGCGACCTGCCCGAGGCACCGGACCTGGCCCTGGTCGCCGTCCGGGCCGAGGCCGTGCCCGAGGTCGTAAGGGACTGCGCCGAGGCCGGGGTCAAGGCGGTGGTCGTCGTCTCCAGCGGCTTCGGCGAGACCGGTCCCGCAGGCCGGGCCGCGGAGCGTGAACTGGCCCGGTTCGCGCGGGCGTCCGGGATGCGGCTGGTGGGCCCGAACTGCATGGGCGTCGTCAACACGACGCCGGCCGCGCGGCTCGCCGCGACCTTCTCCCCCGCCCTGCCGGCGCCCGGCCGGGTGGCCATGTCCAGCCAGTCGGGGCCGCTCGGGCTCGCCGTGCTCGACCATGCCCGCAGGCTCGGGCTCGGCTTCTCCGGCTTCGTGTCGGTCGGCCACGCCGTGGACGTGTCCACCAACGACCTGCTCAGGTGGTGGGAGGAGGACCCGGCCACCTCCGTGATCCTGCTGCACGTCGAGACGTTCGGAAATCCGCGCCGCTTCGCCCGCATCGCCCGCCGCATCGCGCCCCGCAAGCCGATCATCGCCGTCCACCCGGGCGGCCCGGCAGACTCGGCGGTGAGTTCCTTGTTCGCGCAGTCCGGGGTGATCCGCACCCGCGGTCTGCAGGAACTGTTCGACGTGGCCCTGCTCCTCTCCCACCAGCCCCCGCCGCCCGGCGACCGCGTCGCGGTGATCACCAACGCGGGCGGCCCCGCGGCGCTGACGGTCGGCGCCTGCACGGCGAACGGCCTGCGCGTGCCCCCGCTCGGCGAGCGCACCCGGCAGCGACTGGGCCGCGTTCTCGCGCCCGGCGCCGAGATCGGCAACCCCGTCGACCTCACCCCGACGGCGACCGCCGCCCACTACCGGCAGGCCCTGGACGCGGCCCTCGCCGACGACGGCATCGACGCCGCGATCGTCCTGTTCATGCCGCCGCTCGCGGACCAGCCCGACGAGGTGGCGTCGGCCATCCTCGACGCCGCCGCCGCGGCACCCGAGAAGCCGGTCGTGACCAGCTTCCTGGGCAGCGCGGGCATCACCGGCCCCCTGCGCCGGGACGGGCTGGCCGTACCGTCGTACACCTTCCCGGAGGCGGCTGCCGCCTCGCTCGGGCATGCGGCGGCCTACCAGGCCTGGCGCTCCACCGCCGCGGGCGTCGTCCCCGACCTGCCGGGGATCGACGTGGACCGGGCGCGTTCCCTGCTCACCGGAGCCGGCCAAGGCACCGGCACAGCCGCCGAACTGCTCGCCGCCTACGGCATCCGCGTCCACGACCCCGGCCAGGGTCAGGGCCTGGACGCGTTCCTGTCCGTCGGCTCCGACCCGGTCTTCGGCCCGGTCATCTCCTTCGGCCTCACCGGCGGATACGCCGACCTGATGGCGGACGTCGCCCACCGGGTCACCCCGCTGAGCGACCGCGACGCCCGGGAGATGGTCCGCTCGCTGCGGGCGGCTCCGCTGCTGGAGGGCAGGGCGGGCGCACCCGGCGTGGATCTGGCCGCCCTGGAGGAGACGGTGCTGCGGCTGTCGGCGATGGTCGAGGACCTCCCCGAGATAGCGGCCCTCGACCTGCGTCCCGTACGACTGCTGCCGCCCGGCGCCGGGATCGCGGTGACCCGCGCGACGGTCCGCCTGACGCACGACACCCCTGGAGGTTCCCGGTGAAGGTGGGCATCTACTTCGACCTGCGCAATCCCCCGCCCTGGCGACAGAACTGGTCCCGGCTGTACGGCTTCGCGCTGGAGATGTGCGAGGAGGCGGACCGGCTCGGCCTGGACTCGGTGTGGTTCTCCGAGCACCACGGCTTCGAGGACGGCTACCTGCCCCAGCCCCTCACCATGGCCGCCGCTGCCGCCGCCCGCACCCGGCGGCTGCGCCTGGGCACCGCCGTCGTGGCCGCGCCGCTGCACGCGGCCCCCGAGATCGCCGAACAGGCCGCCCTCGTGGACATCCTGAGCGACGGCCGCCTGGACCTCGGGCTCGGCACCGGCTACCGGGTCCCGGAGTACCGGCTGTACGGCGCGGACCTCGCCAAGCGCTACACCACGACCGATCAACGCGTTCGTGAGATACGGGAGTTGTGGGCCTCGGGCCGGGTCACCCCCGGCCCGGTCCAGGACCCGCTGCCGATCTGGCTCGGCTACCAGGGCCCGCAGGGTGCCCGGCGGGCCGGGCGGCTCGGCACGGGTCTGCTCTCGCTCGACCCGGCGCTCCTCGCGCCGTACCGCGAGGGGCTGGCCGAGAGCGGGTACGACGGCGCGGCGGCCCGGATGCAGGGCTCGTTCACCACCTTCGTCACCGAGGACCCGGAGGCCGACTGGCCCGTGGTGCGCAGACACCTCTCGTACCAGTGGGACAGCTACCGCCGTTACATGGTGGAGGGCACCGACCAGCCCGTGCCCCGCCCCATCGACCCCGACAGGTGGCGGGAGACGGGGCTCGCCGCGACCGGCGTCGGCCAGTTCCTGTACGGCACGCCGGAGACCGTCGCCGAGGCCGTCAGGTCGTACGTGAAGGGCCTGCCGGCCGAGGGGGTCTTTCTGTGGGCGTCCCTGGCCGGGATGCCGGAGGACATGGTGGCCCGCCAGGTCCGGCTGATCGCGGGAACGCTGCGGCCGTTGCTGGCCGATGTCTGACGTTCCTGAGCTGTGACGTTCCGGTGTGTTCCGGCGTTCTGATGTGTTGCGGCGTTCTGATACGAGGAGTTGGGCGATGTCGACAAGATCCGGTGCCACGGAGGCGGCGGCCTCGGAGTTCCAGGAGCCGCCGCGCACGCCGGGCGGTGTCGCCCTGTGCGGTGCCTGTCGCGGCGCCGGCTCCTGCCACCTGGGGGTGGAGCGGGAGCGGCTCGACGAGGACGGGGTGGCCTGGTTCGACCTCAGCTGCCCACCGGACCAGGAGGGCGGCCCGAACGTCGCGCACGGCGGCTGGACGGCGGCCGTGCTGGACGACTGCCTCGGCCATCTTCCGCTGCTGCACCGGGTGTTGAGTGTCACGGCCGAGCTGACCGTGAGCTTCGTCAAGCCGGTTCCGGTGCGGCACCCGCTGCGCGTGCGGGCCTGGGTCGAGCGGCGGGAGGGCTCCCGCTGGTACCTCGCGGGTGAGTTGGTGCTGCTGCCGACGCAAGCCGTACTGGCCCGGGCCTCCGGGATCTGGGTGACCCGGGACCAGGGCCATTTCGCACGGCACGAGCGCTGGCTCGCGGAGCAGGCGGAGGCTCAGTAGCCGCGCAGGCCCATGGAGCGGGCGATGCCGTTGCGCTGGATCTGGCTGGTGCCGCCGGAGATGGTGGCGACGATCGACTCCCGGTAGCGGAAGCTCATCACGCTCTCCGTGGAGAAGCCGTGCCCCGCGCACACCTGCATGCCGAGCCGGGCGGCGGCCACGTAGGTCTCCGACCCCTTCAGCTTGGCCATCGAGCCCTCCCGGGTGCAGGGTCTGCCCTGGGCGAGCAGCCAGGCCGCGCGGTAGGCCAGCAGCCTGGCCGAGTCGATCTCGGTCTGCAGGTCGGCCATGGCGTGGGCGAGGACCTGGAAGTTGCCGATCGGACGTCCGAAGGCGTGCCGGGTGCGGGCGTACTCCAGCATCTCGTCCAAGGTGGCCTGGGCGGCGCCGAGATACCCGCCGCTGATGATCACCTTCTCCAGTTCGATGTTGGAGAGCATCACCTTCCAGCCCTCGTCACGGGGGCCGACGAGGTTCTCCTTGGGCACCCGGACGTCGTTGAGGAACACCTCGTTGGTGCCCAGGATGTGCCGGGCCAGGGTCGGCGTCCGGCACACCTCGACGCCCTCCGTGGTCGGGTCGACGAGGAGGAGGCTGATCCCGCCGTGCTTGGGTTCCCGGGGCCCGGTGCGGACATAGGCCGCGATGGTGGTGTGGGGCAGCCCGGCCCCGGTGCACCAGGCCTTCTGGCCGCGCACCAGGAAGTGGTCGCCGTGGTCCTCGGCGCTGGTGCGCAGCGCCGCCGCGTCGGACCCGCTGTCCGGCTCGCTGAGGCCGACGGCCAGCCGGTGGCGCCCGGTCATCACCTGCTCGCGGATGAAGCGGCGCTGCTCCTCGTCCCCCCAGCGGAACACGGTGATGCCGGGGATGAGCACCCCGATGTAGCACATGGCCACGTCGAAACTGGCCCGCCCGAGTTCCTCGGCTATGAGGATGAGCTCCAGCGGCCCACCGCCGTCACCCCCCTCCTCCTCGCCGAACGGCAGCGAGAACCAGCCGAGGTCGGCCATGCCCCGGAACAGCTCGGGCGGTACGACGCCTTGCTCGTCCCACTCCTTGGCCTTCTCCGCGGGGCACACGTCGGCGACGAACTGCCGTGCCGTCGCGCGCAACAGATCCTGCTCGTCGGTCAGTCCGAAGTCCACGGCCACCCCTGAGAACGATCAGCGAATTCATCTATCTAATTTCACTATGTTAGTTGATTCGCGTCGGCCCACATAGAGGTCATGTCCAGGAGTGACGAGGGACGCCTGTGTCAGATGCGGTCGCGCAGCCGCCTCTCGCGGCCGTAGAGGCCGACGACGAGGAGGATCAGCCCGCCGGTGATCATGTCCTGGGACGCCGAGGAGAGCTGGTTGGCGCTGAGCAGCAGGGCGACCACCGACAGCACCAGCGCGCCGAGCACCGTACGCCAGTAGTCGCCGCGACCGCCGAACATGGTGCCGCCGACGATGACCGCCGCCAGGGACTGGAAGAGGTAGGGGTCGCCGATGGTGACGTTGCCCGAGCCCGAGTAGCCCGCGAGCAGGATGCCCACGCAGGTGGCCAGCACCGCGCTGGCAACGTAGGCGTAGATCCAGGTGCGGTTGACCCGTACCAGGGCGAGCCGGGCGGCGGGCTGGTTGACGCCGGTCAGGTAGAGGTTCCGTCCGGCGCGGGTGCGGGTGAGCACCAGGCCGATGACGATCGCCACCACCGCCCAGATGACGACCACCGGCGGGATGCCGATGCCGAAGGTGGTGCCGTTGGCGGCCGTCAGCTTGCCCAGCCATGCCGGGGCGACCCCGGTGGCGGAGCCGTTGATCCACTTGAGCACCAGACCGGACAGCAGCGCGCTGACGCCCAGCGTCACGATGAGCGGCTCGACCTTGAAGCGGTACGACAGCACTCCGTTGAGGAGACCGCCCAGCACGCCGACGGCCAGCGCGACCGCCACCGCGGCCCCGGTGGACCAGTGGTCGGTGCCGCACAGTTCGGCGATGATGACGTTGCCGGCCGAGATGAACGCGGCGATCGAGAAGTCGATGCCGCCCACCAGGACGACGATGGTCTGTCCGGCGCCGGCCAGGCCCAGCAGCGAGGCGTTGACGAGGATGGCGTAGAGCACGCGCTGCGAGCCGAAGCCTTCGATGGTGCTCAGGCCGTAGACGTACAGCGCCGCCAGGGCGAGCAGTTGGAACAGGGGGAACCGGCGCTGCCACTCGGTGAGGGTGTGCAGCAGGGGCATCCCGCCCGCTCCCGTCGCCGGGTCCGCGACCGCGGTGTCTGTGGTCATGCGACGGCCCTCCTGCGGGCGTTGGTCAACACGGCGCCCACGACCACGGCGAACAGCAGCATCGCGCCGTAGATCGCGGTGGACCACAGAGTGGACACCTTCACCACGTTGAGCAGGTTGTTGATCAGGTAGATGCTCGCCGCGCCGAGCAGCGAGCCGAACAGGGAGCCCCGGCCGCCGGCCAGCGAGGTGCCGCCGAGGGCCACCGCGGCGATGGCGAGCAGGGTGTACTGCGCCGACATGCTGGCCGCGCCCTCGCTGATGAGGGACATCAGGGCGATTCCGGCGATGCCCGCGTAGAGGCCGCCGAGGGAGTACGCGGCGATGCGGACCTTCGGCACGTTCACTCCGGCGGAGAAGGCGGTGGCGTCGTCGCCGCCGACCGCGTACAGCGCCTTGACGAACGGCGTCCGGGACAGGCCCCACCAGATCAGCAGCGGGGCGCCGATGGTCAGCAGGGCGCCGGGGACCGGGCCGAAGGAACCGGCCAGGTCCTTGGTCCACGAGGTGCTGCCGGAGGGCACGGTGTCGCCCTGCACCTGGGTGGCCAGGCCGCCGATGACGATGTTGGCGCAGAGCGTGGCCACCACCGGCTGGAAGCGCAGTACGGCCACCAGGACGCCGTTGACCGCGCCGATGGCCGCGCCGATCGCCAGGCAGACGGGGATCACGACGAAGGGCGAGGTCAGGCCGTTGGGCAGCAGGTTCGCCACGATGACGATGTCGATCAGGGTCAGCAGCGGGCCGATCGAGATGTCGATGCCGCCGCCGCCCGAGAGGATCGCCGGGGTGCTGGCCATCGCCGCCACGGCCAGCGGTGCGAAGGACGCGAGCACCGCCGCCCAGTTGTCGTAGGCCAGGAACGCCGGCTGCAGGGCGGTGTTGACCACGAGCAGGAGCAGCGCGAGGAGTCCGGCGAACGCGTACGGGCGCTTGCCGAGCTGGCCCCGCAGGAAGTCGAGGGCATTCATGCGTCACCATCCGGGGAGGCGGAGCCGGCGACCGATGAGGTGACCGTGCGGCCGAAGAACGCGGCGACCAGGGACTGACGGGTCAGGGACGGGCGGTCGAGGGTCGTGGAGTGCGAGCCCTCGCGGAAGACGAGAACGCGGTCCATGAGCTCGATGTGCTCGTCGACCTCCGTCGAGAGCATGACGACCGCGACACCGCGCGCCGTCAGCTCGTCCAGGAGCGCGTAGATGTCGCGCTTGGCGCCGATGTCCACGCCCCGGGTGGGGTCGTTGAGCAGGAGGACGTCCGGGCGGCGGGCGAGCCAGCGGGCGATGACGATCTTCTGCTGGTTGCCGCCGGACAGCGTGGTGATGGGGTCGGACTCGCGGCCCATCCGGACCTTGAGGCCGGACCGGTACTCCGCGAAGCGGCCCAGCGCGGAGGCCCGTGACAGCAGCCCGAAGCGGGTGTCCCTGTCCTGGGTGGCGGCCGAGAAGTTCTCCCGGATGGAGAGCGTCCCGAACAGGGCCTCGCCGCGCCGGTCGCGCGGTACGTAGCCGATGCCGGCCGCAGCCGCCCGCTGCTCGGAGCGGATCCGGGTCTCGTCGCCCACCTCCACGCGCGCGACGGACCCGTCACCCGAAGGACCGTGCCACAGCGCCTTGATGAAGGCGTCCTGACCGTGGCCCTCAAGCCCGGCCAGGCCGACCATCTCGCCGGCCCGCAGCTCGAAGTCGACCGGTTCGGCGTCCGGCCGGAGCCTGACCCCGCGTACCCGCAGCAGTACCGGCGCGTCGGCGGCGGGGCCGCTGCGGTGGGCGAGCGTGCCGCCCTCGGGGATGTCGGTGAGGTGTTCGGCGCCGGTCATCAGGCGCACCAGCTCGGCCGTGGTGGCTTCGTCGGCGTCGAGGGTGGCCACCGACTCGCCCGAGCGCAGCACGGACACCCGGTCGGAGATCGCGTCGACCTCGTCCATGCGGTGGGAGACGAACAGCACGGCCATGCCGGCCGCCTTGCGCCGGGCGATGGCCTCGAAGAGCCGGTCGCGGGTGGCCACGTCGAGCGCGCTGGTGGCCTCGTCCAGGATCAGCACCCTGGGCTCGCGGACCAGCGCGCGGGCGATGCCGCAGGCCTGCCGGTCGCTCAGCGAGAGCTGTTCGACCGGGGTGTCCAGGTCGGGCGCCGCGCCGAGCAGTTCGCCCAGGACGGCGCCGGCCCTGGCCCGCTTGTCCGCCTCGGAGATCCGCCGCCGGAAGACGCCGTCGGCGCCGAGCCAGACGTTCTCCAGCACGGAGCGCGGGCCGACCACCAGAACCTCCTGGTAGACGGCCATCACCCCGGCGGCGATCGCGGCCGCCGGGCCGCCGAGGCGGACCGCACGGCCGCCGACCTGGTAGCCGCCGGAGTCCGGGGCGTGCACCCCGGTGAGAATCTTGACCAGGGTGCTCTTCCCGGACCCGTTCTCGCCCATCAGGGCATGGACCTCGCCGGCCAGAAGCCGGAGCGAACAGGACCGCAAGGCCCTGGTCGCTCCGAACGACTTGGCGAGACCGGTGACTTCGAGGGCCACCTGGCTCTGCTCGCTCAACGTACTTGCTCCCTACGAGCCGAAGAAGCCGTCGATGTAGCTCGTCTCCGCGAATGTCTGGCCGACATCGCCCACCGTGATGGTGGAGGCGTCGCCGGTCTTGAAACTCGACTTCGAGAACTTCGACAGGTTGTCGCTCGTGACGAGCGGCGGGTTGATGACGATGTCCGAGGCCTTGACCCCGTCACCGTCGAGCATGTGCTTGGCCACCTGGACGACGGCCTTGGCCAGGCCGTCGGCCGGGTTGTACAGGCCGACGCCCTTGTAGCTGCTCTCGTTGGCCGCCCAGTACGCCACGCCGCCCTTGGTGAGGCCGTTGTCGGCGACCGGCGCCACGGTGACGTTGGACTTCTGGAAGGCCGAGATGATGCCGGTGGTCATCGGGCCGCCCTCCAGGACGCCGCCGATGGTCTTGGTCGGGTTCGCCGCCAGGTACTGCTGGACCTTGGTCTGCGCCGTGGTGGGCGAGAAGTCGGTGTAGATCGAGTCGTCCAGCGTGATCCCGGAGCACTTCGCCAGCGCGGCCTTGGCGCCCTTGAAGGTGTCGGTGTCGATCGGCACGCCCTTGATGCCGTGCACGCCGAGGATCGTGCCCTTCCCGCCCATCGACTTCGCCAGGGCGGCGGCCTGCGCCTCGCCCGCCGCGAAGGCGTTGGGCACGACGTTGACGGTGTTGGCGTCGGCCACGTTGTTCAGCACCGAGATCGACGGGATGCCGGCCTTGGCGGCCTTGTCCACGACCGACTCGAAACCGGCGGCCAGCGGCTGGTAGATGATCAGGTCGACCTTGTCGGTGATCAGCTGGTTGAACTGCGAGATCTGGTTGGTGACCTCGTTGGTGGACACCAGGTCGATGACCTTGTAGCCCTGTGCCTTGAGGTACTTCTGCAGCGCGGTGTTGATCAGCGTCTGGTAGGGGTTCACCAGCTGGGACTCGGAGATGCCGACGGTGATCGTGCCGGACTTCTTGCCCTCCCAGTTCGCCCACGCGCTCTTCTGCACGGTGCCGGAGTAGCCGCTGTACGCCGCTTCGTACTCCGAGCCCAGGGCCTTGATCAGACCGGCCGAGTCGTTGAACTTCGCCGCCGGGACGGTTCCGCAGGACGAGGACGAGGAGTCGGAACCGGCACTCGTGCTGTCGGAACTCTTCTTGCTGCAGCCCGCCGCGGTGACGGTGAGCAGGACCGCGGCACAGAGAGCGCCCGAGATCCGGACTGTGCGGTTGCGGTGCGTCGTGGCGGTGGCCGCGGTCGCTGGTCTTGCGGTCATCGTGGGGACTCTCCTTTGAGCCTGTGCGAGTCGGCGCCGGGGTCACGGAGCGAAACGGCCCGACTAAATTGCACGGCAGCGTAAGAAGTGCCCGAAACGACGTACAAGGTCCGCAGTCATCGAGCCTGGGGATGGGAGGTATACCGGCCCGGTGCACACCCCCCGTCCGGCGCGGGCCGAACCCGTCGTCCCGCACCACGGAGAACACCGGTTTCGTTGCGATCGCGAACGCCGGCGTCGACGTCTGTGAGGCTCCTTCGCTACTCCTGGGATCGGCCGCGGAGCGTCGCGAGGGCCAGCAGTGCCGAGAACAGTGCGGCCGACCCGCAGACGACGAAGCCGACCGAGTATCCGTGGCCGAGGGCTTCCAGGGCGAGCGGGTGCAGTTCGGCCAGTTTCGGTGACGCCGCCGAGGCACCGTTCACCGCGAGTGGGCCGCCCTCTTCCAGTACGGCCGTGCCCGCGCCCTTCAGCGCCTGCGGCAGCGCGGAGTCGTGCAGGGAGTCGGAGAAGCCGCTGGCCGCCCGGCTCAGGGCCACCGCGCCGATGACGGCCGGGCCGAGGGTGAAGCCGAAGTCCCGCAGCAGGTTGGTGGTGGCGCTCGCCATGCCGGCCAGGTGCACCGGCACGGTGTTGACGGCCGTCGCCGTGATCGACGTGACGGTGATCGCGAAGCCGAGGCCGACCAGACCGAGCGGCAGGATCAGCGAGGTGAAGGCGGTGTCGGTGATCGGCAGCGTGGCCGCCCGGTAGTCGCCCGCCGCGATCAGCAGCAGCCCCGTGCCCAGCAGCAGTCCCGGCGCGACGGTTCTCAGCAGCCGTTCCGTCAGCGGCAGCATCACCAGGGTGATGCCGTTGAGCAGGACGAAGGCCATGGCCGTCCGCATCGGGGCCTGGTCCTGCACCGGGCCGAGCCGGATGCTCACCGAGTAGGCGGTGCCCAGGAAGGCGAACATCCCCACCACGGCCACGACCGAGGCCACCGCGAAGGCGCGGTTGCGGAACAGGTCGAGGCGCAGGAGCGGGGACTTGGCGCGCTTCTCGGCGAGGACGAAGGCGGCGAGGAACGCTGCCGCCAGGACGAAGGCGGTGACGATCGTGGGCGAGCCCCAACCGTCCGTGGGGCCTTGGATGATGGCGTAGAGCAGGGAGAACAGGCCCAGACCGATGGTCAGTTGGCCCGCGAGGTCAAGTGACCGCCCTTCAGGAGCACTGGAGTCGACGGCGAAGAGGGAGCTGACGACGGCGCTGGCCGCGGCCACGGCGAAGACCACGACGAAGGACCACCGCCACGAGCCGTAGGTGGCGGTGACACCCCCGAGCAGCGGGGCGAGGAACCCGCCGGTGGAGAGCAGGGCGGCCCACAGGGCGATGACCCGGGCCCGTTGCGCGGGCGAAGTGGTGCCGGCGGCCAGGATGGCCAGCGAGGTCGGGAACAGGCACGCGGCACCCAGACCCGCCAGGGCCTGTCCGGCCCAGAGCTGGTGGACGCCGGAGGCGGTGGCGCTGACCAGTTCGCCCACGGCCAGCAGCGCGGCGCCGCCGATCAGCAGCCGTTTGCGGCCGAAGAGGTCGCCGAGCAGGCCGAAGGTCAGCTCCAGCACGGCGACCGGCAGCAGGAAGGCGTCGGAGATCCAGGTGAGCTGCGAGCCGACCGGGTGCAGGTCGGACTGGAACAGGCCGTTGAGAGTGGCCGGTATGGCCAGACCGATCTGGGCGAGGCAGACGGCGAGGAGACCGGCGACCAGCGTGCCGGTGGTCAGACCGCGGCCGACGGCCGCCGTTCTTGCGGAAGGTTCGGTCGTCATGGACACAGCGCCTCCTGAGGTGTGCGAGCCGGGGATGTGAGGTGAGGTGAGGTGAAGGTGGATCGGAATCAGCGGGTACCGGTGAGCCGGCCCGGCCGGTAATCCGTGAAGGCGGCGCCGCCGAGGTCCAGTCGCTCCGCGCTGTGCTGGAGTTCGGCGCTGGTGGCGGAGTTGTCCCAGTGACCGGTGTCCAGCCGGTGTTCCACGGCGTGCAGCCCGGCGACGACTTCGGCGGTGGTGAAGTTGCAGTGGCTCTGGCGTGCCACATAGGCCTGTCGCAGCCGCGCGGAGTCTCCGGCCCCGCGCACCCGGCCGGCGAAGGCCGACTCCTGCTCGACGGGCACGAGTTGGTCGGCGATGGTGTGGATGTCGAGCAGCGGCACGGCCAGTCCCTGTCCGGCCGTGGAGGTCCGCTTCAGATGAGCCACCGCGGCCGGGTCGGCCGAGATGTCCGCACCGCGGGTGAGCCGGTTCAGGTCCGTGCGCAGGTCGAGCCCGGCGTCGCGGTAGAGCGCCCTGACCTGCTTGGCATGGCTGGACTTGTGCAGCAGGCCGGCGTAGTCGACGCCCTTGTTCCAGGACGTGTTGCCGCCGGCGGACTGCTCCACCGACCAGCGCGCCGGGACGATGAAGCCGAGCAGGCCCTGGGCCAGCCATGCGTACTGCTGCTGCTCCTGGCCCGCGAAGTCGTCGGGAGCGGGCGGCTGTTGGCCCGGAGCCCAGTCGGTCAGGTTGAGGAAGGCGGCGGCCAGGGCGATGCGGGCGCGTCCGGTGGGGGTCTGCTGTGCCGTCTCCACGGCCTGGGTGAGCCGGTCGGCCAGCGCGCCGGCGTCGGCCTGGCCCTCCAGGTTCACGAGCCTGTCGGCGTCGGCCGGGTCGAAGAACGTGGCCAGGGTGTACTCGGCGTCCAGCTGGTAGTTGTCCAGGTCCACGCCGCCCGCGACCAGGCCGCACAGGCCGAGTGAGCCGTCGACGCGTCCCGCGCCGTCGCGGGCGATCCGGGCGTTGACGAGGCCGCCCATGGACTGGCCCACCGAGATGACCCGGCTCGGCACGCCGACCTGCCGGCGGAAGGCGGTGAGCGCGGCGAACTGGTCCCGCTCGGCCGAGTCGAGCGCCCACATCGAGCCGTCCGGGTCGTAGGAGGAACCGACGAGGGCGTAGCCGGCGTCCAGCAGGGCCTGGCGCGCCGCGGCCGACGGGGCGTCGGCCGCGGTGGTCGGTCCGAAGCCGTGGCTGAAGAGCAGCAGGGTGCCATTCCACTGTGCGGGTTCGTCCGCGATCCAGGTGGCGCCGTCGGACAGCGTGCCGGAGTAGTGGTCGGGCGTCGCGGCCCGGGCGACGGTGGCCGGTCCGATCAGGGTGGCCGCGAGGGCGGTCGCACAGGCGGCGGCAAAGGTCGAGAAACGGGGTCGGGGCATGACGGCGGCTCCGCGAATCGAGGGGGGATCGGGGGGATCGGGGGGGGACCGAGTGGGAGGCGCGAGCGGAAGAGCGCTGCGAATGTAGGGCTCTTTTTTCATCGCCGTCAATGGAATGCCCAATATTGAGTCGGGCGGTGCCGCGTTCCGGACGCACAGGTTCGCGCGCGGGCGGCCGTTCCCGGCGTCCGGCCAGGCCGCGGAAGACGGTCTCTGCCGCGGGCCGGGGCCACCCAAAGTCCGTTCTGCGGTGAGCCGAAGCCCGCCCGGATCAGCCGGACGCGGTCCCTGCCGTCCATGAGCACCTGGACGGCGTGCGCCGTCAGCCCGAAGTAGGTCTTCCAGCCCTGACGTCGGCGGTCCGGCAGACCCCGTCCGACCATCCGGTTCTAGTCGGGGAGCCGCTCCAGCGTCGCCGAGATGCCCGCCCGGTCGGCCACGTCGATCAGGGCCTGGGCGAGCATGGAGCGGGGTTCGCGGGCCGGGAGGACCAGGCCGATGCGCTCGGTGCGGACGGGCCGGACCAGGGGTACGGCGCGCATGCCTGGGGGGACTCCGAAGACATGCAGCCAGGCGTGCGGTACGACGCTGGCCCAGTGTCCGGCTCTGACCTGTGCGAACAGGGACGCGATGGAGTCGGTCTCGACTCGCGGTGTCACGGTCACTCCCGCGGTTTCGAACACCGCGTCGAGCACTTGGCGGCCCTGCATCATGGGGTGCAGCAGGCACAGGGGGTACTGGGCGGCCTCCTCCCAGGAGATCTCGGCGGGGCCGGAGCCGGGGGCGGGGCGCTGGGTCAGCAGGACATAGCGTTCCTGGTAGAGCGGCAGGAACGTGAAGTCGTCCGCGGCGACGGAGCTGTGGTAGGTGACGGCGGCGTCGAGTTCGTACGTGCGCAGCCGGTTCACGATGTCCGCGGCCTGCAGGTCGGCGAAGACCTGGACGGTCGTGAGCGGGTTGGCCGCGCAGAACGGCTGGGTCAGCAGCGCGACGGCCGTGGACGCGGTCGGAACGGTGCCGATGCGGAGCCGGCCGGTGAGCCCGGCGCGCAGTGCCTGGATCTCGCTCTGCATCGCGTCGCGGTCGGCGAGGATGCGCTGAGCCCACAGGACGACCCGCTCGCCCTCGGGTGTGAGGCCGTCGAATCGGCGCCCTCGCTGGACGAGCGGGATGCCGAGTTCGTCCTCCAGCTTGCGGATGCCCTCGGACAGGGTCGGCTGGGAGACGTAGCAGGCCCGGGCCGCCTTCGCGAAGTGGCGGGCGCGGGCGAGGGCGACGAGGTATTCGAGTTGGCGCAGCAGCACGCCTCAATGATCCCTTGCGGCCCGCCGTGCGGTGCCGGTCACGCGGCCGTGATCGGCGGCGCCTGTCAGCCGATCGGAACTTCCGCTTTGACCTGCCCGGAAGCGCTGCCGAAGAGTGGGCGGGAACAGTGGGCGGGGTGTGCCTGGCCCGCGCGGGTCCAGGGGCGTGGTGTGCGATGCGGGATGTCGGCGAACCGGATGAGGCCGAGCTGTCGGTGACGGCTCCCAAGACGTGGGCGACCGGTGCGCCCGCCGTCGTACACGCCTTGCAGTACGCGCTCGGGCAGACCTCGCCGAAGCGCACCGCGCTGACCTTGCTGAACATCAACCAGACCAAGGGCTTCGACTGCCCGGGCTGTGCCTGGCCGGAGCCCGGGCCGGACCATCGCCACCGCAACGAGTACTGCGAGAACGGTGCCAAGCACATCGGTGACGAGGCCACCTCCCGCCGGGTGACCGCGGACTTCTTCCGGCAGTACTCGGTGGACGAGCTGAGCCGGAAGTCGGACTACTGGCTCAACCAGCAGGGCCGGCTGACCGAACCGATGGTGCTGCGCGAGGGCGCGACTCACTACGAGCCGATCGGCTGGGACGGCGCCCTGGACCTGCTCGCCGACGAACTGCGCGCCCTGGACCACCCGGACGAGGCGCTCTTCTACACCTCCGGCCGGCTGGCGAACGAACCGGCCTTCCTGCTCCAGCTGTTCGCGCGGGCCTTCGGCACCAACAACCTGCCGGACTGCTCCAACATGTGCCACGAGTCCAGTGGTTCGGCGCTGAACGAGACCCTGGGCATCGGCAAGGGCAGCGTCAGCCTGGACGACCTGTACGACTCCGATCTCGTCTTCGTCGTCGGGCAGAACCCCGGCACCAACCACCCGCGCATGCTGTCCGCGCTGGAGGAGACCAAGCGGCGCGGCGGGCGTGTCGTCGCCGTCAATCCGCTGCCCGAGGCGGGACTGCTCCGCTTCAAGCACCCGCAGAAGGCACGCGGGATCATCGGCCGCGGCACGGACATCGCCGACCAGTTCCTGCAGATACGGCCCGGGGGCGACCTCGCCCTGTTCCAGGCGCTGAACCTGCTGCTCCTGGAGGCCGAGGAGAAGGAACCGGGCACCGTCCTGGACCGGGACTTCATCGAGGCGCACACCACCGGCTACGACGCCTTCGCCGAGCGCATCCGGGAGACGTCCTGGGACGCCGTCCTGGAGGCGACCGGCCTGAGCCGGGACGAGATCGAGCAGGTGCACGAGCGGGTGCTGGCCAGCCGTAGTGTCATCGTCTGCTGGGCGATGGGGCTGACCCAGCACAAGCACGGCGTGCCGACCATTCGCGAGGTCGTGAACTTCCTTCTGCTGCGCGGCAACATCGGCCGCCGGGGCGCGGGCGTGTGTCCGGTCCGGGGGCACAGCAACGTGCAGGGCGACCGGACCATGGGCATCTGGGAGCGCATGCCCCAGCCCTTCCTCGACCGGCTGGGACGGGAGTTCCGTTTCACCGCGCCGACCCAGCACGGCCTGGACTCCGTCGACTCCATCCGGGCCATGCTCGACGGCCGTGCCCAGCTGTTCGTCGGAGTCGCGGGCAACTTCGTGCGGGCGTCGCCCGACAGCGAGGCCACCGAGCGGGCGTTGCGCAACTGCCGTCTGACGGCGCACATATCGACGAAGCTCAACCGCTCCCACGCGGTGTGCGGACGCACCGCCCTGATCCTGCCGACGCTGGGGCGCAGCGACCGTGACGTCCAGGCCGGCGGTGAGCAGTTCATGACCGTCGAGGACTCGATGAGCGAGGTCCACGCGACCCGCGGCCGGCTCGCCCCGGCCTCCCCGCACCTGCTCAGCGAGGTGTCGATCATCAGCCGGCTGGCCCGCCGGGTCCTGGGCTCCGGACCGGACATCCCCTGGGCGGACTTCGAGGCCGACTACGACCTCGTCCGCGACCGTATCGCCCGAGTCGTCGACGGCTTCGGGGACTTCAACGAGCGGGTCCGGCGGCCGGGCGGCTTCCGGCTGCCCAACCCGGTCAACGAGAAGGTGTTCCGCACCCCCGCCGGGAAGGCCGTCTTCACCGTCAACGACTTCACGATGCTGCAGGCACCGCCGGGTCACCTGGTGCTGCAGACGCTGCGCTCGCACGACCAGTGGAACACCATCCCGTACGCGATGGACGACCGTTACCGGGGCATCAAGGGCGGCCGGCGTGTCGTCCTCGTCAACCGCGCCGACCTCACGGATCAGGGCCTCGACGACGGCAGTCTCGTCGACCTCGTCAGTGTCTGGACCGACGGCTCCGAGCGCCGCGCCGACGCCTTCCGCGTGGTCGCCTACCCGACGCCCCGGGGCTCCGCGGCCGCCTACTACCCGGAGACCAACGTCCTGGTGCCCCTCGACAGCGTCGCGGACATCAGCAACACGCCCACGTCGAAGAGCGTGATCGTCCGCCTGGAACGAGCCACCGCCCCGACACCGGCCTAGCTCCTGCCCCGCCGACGTCCACCGACGTCCCCTTGCCACGTCGGCACCAATCCCACCCTCTCGGCACTCACGTCCCGCAAGGAGAACAGCGATCTTGCCGAACGCATCGCCGACCTGAACGCCCGTCGGGCACCGACGGTGGCTCCGGGCAGGCCGAGAAGACACGGGGAGTTCGGCGCCTCGCACATGTTCGTCACCGGGCCGGACGTCATCGAGGCGGTGAGCGGCGAGCGCACCAGCGCCGAGGAGCTGGGCGGCGCCCGGGCCGGCAACACCCCCAACGGCAACGCCCACTGCCTCGCCGCCGACGAGGAGGACGCCCTGGAGACCGCACACCACAGGTCGTCCCAGCGCCCGAACTCCTGCGTGACGAGATCCTCGGCGCGTGAGGCGCCGCGACCGCCGCCGGGACGGCCGTAGTGATCGGTGCGGCACTTCACCTTGCTGACTCCGGGGTGCGGGGCCGCCCGAACAGCGTCAGGACGTCTGGGCCTCCGTCGTGGCGGATGTCTGGGCTCGGTAGGCGGCGAGAAGCCGACGGAGAGCGTCGATGCCTTCCTTGGTGCGCGCCGGTCCGTCGGAGGTGACCTGATGGAACACCAGGCCTTCGAGGGCCGCGAAGACGATCTCCGTCATTTCCTCGGGCACGTCGAAGCAGGCCAGCGCCTCGCGGACGGCGTCGCGGTAGGCGTCGTAGAGCATGTCGACGTGGCGGCGCAGTTCCGGGCGCCGGTTCGATTCGAGCTTGAGCTCGTACTGGAAGGCCTGCAGATCGGGGTCGGCCGCGATGAAGTCGGCCAGGGTCGCTGCGAAGTCCTCCAGTCTGCCGCTGGCGGGAACCAGCGAGGAGGTGTCGATGCTGCGCGTGACGCACCACCGCAGGGCCTCTTCGAGCAGGGTGTCACGTGAACCGAAGTGGTGGGCGACCAGCCCGTGCGTGACGCCGGCTTCGGCGGCGACGGACCGGTAGGTCAGTTTGCGCAGGCCGCCCCGGGCCACCACGCTGACGGCCGCGGCCAGCAGCGCGTCGCGTCCTTCGCCGTAGCCGGGCCTGATGTCCCGGCCCGTCTCACCGTCCTGTTCCGACGCGGCGGTCACGTACCCCTCCTGTGCCTGTGTGATCCTCCGACCCCAATCTATCCTATTGACAAGTTATCCAGATGGATAGATTCTCGCTGTGCCGCACGCTCTCTATCCACTGGAGTCCCCATGGCCGTCCCCGAAGGATTGAGCACCACCCCGTTCGCTCCCCGCTACGCCGACCGTGTCGAGGAGTGGATCGACGTCTACGGCAACGCGGTTCCGCTGGCCATCGGCGACCCGGCCGAGGAGTACGAGGCCGTCCGCACCGCCGTCGGCGCCTCGGAGTACTCGATGCTCTACAAGTGGCATGTCGAGGGCGAGCAGGCCGTCGCCACCGTCGACGCCGTCTTCTCACGGAGTGTCAGCGGGCTCGGCGCCGGGCGTATCGCGTACGGGGTCGTGGTCGACGCGGACGGCATGATGCTCGACGACGTGACCGTGGCCGTCCTCGCGCCCGGCCATGTGGTCGTCACCGGCGGCAACCCGACCACCCAGCAGGCGCTGGCCGCGCACGCCCCCGCCGGCACGACGGTCACCGAGCGCCGCGACGAGTACGCCGTCCTCACCCTGCAGGGCCCGCGCAGCCGCGCCGTTCTGCGGCGCCTCACCCACGCCGATGTCTCCAACGAGGCCTTCCCCTACTACACCTTCCTCCAGGACACCCTCGTCGCGGGCATCCCGGCGCAGGTCAGCCGGCTCGGCTTCACGGCCGAACTCGGCTACGAGATCCAGGTCGGGCGGGAGCGCGCGCTGGAGCTCTGGGACGCGGTCCTCGAAGCCGGGGCGGACCTCGGCATCCGGGCCTTCGGCGCGCTCGCCCTGCTGACCTGCCGCACCGAGGCCGGGATGATCATGGGGGAGCTGGAGTACGACCACACGGTCACGCCGTTCGAGTGCCGGATGGGCTGGGCGCTGGACTTCGACAAGGGACCCTTCCAGGGCCGGGACGCGCTGCTGGCCAAGAAGGACAGGGTGACCGGACGTGTCGTCAGTGTCGTCGTGGACGCCGCGCCGGAGGCCGCCGAGGGGGCCCGGCTGGAGCTGGACGGCCGGGACGTCGGCCACGTGACGATGGCGGTGCCTTCCCCGGTTCTCGACGGCGCCACCCTCGGGCTGGCCCGCGTGCACCGCGACGCCGTGAAGTCCGGCACCGCGCTGACCGCCGTCGCCGCCGACGGCTCCCAGGCCGACGCCACGGTCCGGCCCACGCCCGTGTACGACCCCGAGCGCGCCCGCGTACGGGCCTGAACCAGGAGGCCAGAGCCATGCAGCGCTACATCGTGACCGTGAGCTGCCCCGACCAGCCGGGCATCGTGCACGCGCTCTCCGCGGGGATCAACGAGAGCAAGGGAAACATCCTGGAGAGCGCCCAGTTCTCCGATCCCGGCACCGGGACCTTCACCGTACGCGTGCTCCTGGAGACCCCGCGGGCCGATGCCGAAGGCCTGCGGGACGGGCTTGCCCTGCGGCTGGCCCGCTTCGACCCCGTACTGTCCCTGCGGCCCGAGGAGCAGCGCCGGCGGGCGCTGCTGATGGTGTCGAGGTTCGACCACTGCCTCGTCGACCTGCTCTACCGCTGGGACCTGGGCGAACTTCCCGTCGACATCCCGCTCGTCGTGTCCAACCACCCCGACCTGGCCCCCGTCGCGGAGCGGTACGGGATCCCGTTCGTCCACCTCCCCGTCACCCGTGACACCAAGCCGGAGGCGGAGGCCGAGCTGCTGCGGCTGGTGACGGAGCACCGGGTCGACTTCGTGGTGCTGGCCCGGTACATGCAGGTCCTCTCCGACGACCTGTGCCGCAGGCTGTCCGGCCGGGTCATCAACATCCACCACTCCTTCCTGCCCGGCTTCAAGGGCGCCAAGCCCTACCACCAGGCTCACGAACGGGGCGTCAAACTCATCGGCGCCACCGCCCACTTCGTCACCGCCGACCTGGACGAGGGTCCGATCATCGAGCAGGACGTCGTCCGCGTCGGACACCGCCACACCGCGCCGGAGCTCGTCTCGATCGGCCGGGACGTCGAGCGGATCGTCCTGGCCCGGGCGGTTCGGCTGCACGCGGAGGACCGCGTCGTCCTCACCGGCTCCCGCACCGTCGTCTTCTCCTGACGACCGCACCGGGAAGCCCCTACCGAGAGGCCCGTACGACATGACCACCGCGACACTGCTCGACGGCAAGGCCGCGGCAGCCGACATCAAACGTGAACTCGCCGAACGTGTGGCGGCGTTGAAGCTCCGAGGCATCGCCCCCGGCCTGGGCACCGTTCTGGTCGGCGACGATCCCGCCAGCCGTTCCTACGTCGGCGGAAAGCACCGTGACTGCGCCCAGGTCGGCATCGCCTCGATCCGGGTGGAGTTGCCCGCCACCGCCACCCAGGCCGACGTCGAGGCCGCCGTGCTCCGGCTCAACGGCGATCCCGCCTGCACCGGGTTCATCGTCCAACTGCCGCTGCCCGCCCACATCGACACCCACGCCGTACTGGAACTCATCGACCCGGCCAAGGACGCCGACGGGCTCCACCCGGCCAACCTGGGCCGCCTGGTCCTGGGCATTCCGGGGGCGCTGCCCTGTACCCCGCGCGGCATCATCGACCTGCTGCGGCGCCACCGGGTGCCCATCACCGGACGGCAGTTCTGCGTCATCGGCTGCGGTATCACCGTGGGCCGCCCGCTCGGTCTGATGCTGACCCGCAGCACCGAGCACGCGACCGTGACCCTGTGCCACGAGGCAACCCAGGACACCGCGGCCCATGCCCGGGTCGCCGACGTGGTCGTGGCGGCGGCCGGCGTGGCCCATCTGGTCCAGCCGGACTGGATCAAGCCGGGCGCCACGGTCCTGTCCGTGGGCATCACCCGGACCGTGGAGGGCATCCTCGGCGACGTCCACCCGGACGTCGACCAGGTCGCCGGCTCACTCGCCCCGCCGGTCGGCGGGGTGGGGCCGATGACCCGCGCCATGCTGCTGACCAACATCGTCGAGGCCGCTGAACGCGGTTCGTCCTGACGCACGGCTTCGGGCCGGGCCGAACAGGCCCGGCCCGAAGCCGTGTTCCACGCTGTCGCCTCCCGGGCCGACGCGCGACGGCGGCTCTGCTAGGCACGGCCGGCGTAGTGCGCGTAGCACTCCGCCGGGTCCCCTTCGTAACTCCACGGCCAGGGCGCCACCAGCCCGTCGACGGCGGAGAAGACAGGGCCCGCTTCACGCGCGCGGCCCGCCCTGCTCAAGGTGTAGGCGAGCAGCCCCAGATCGGCCACCGCGGCCGCGTGGCGCAGCCGACCAGGGGGCATCCAATGGGCCAGGGCCTGGTCCAGCCATCGCGCGGTGTGCGGTTGCGCCCAGTACTGGCCGATGCCCAGCGTCCGCGTTCCGCCGGCGTCCAGGTCCCGGTGGTACTGCCGGACCGCGGCGGCCAACGGCAGGCATGCCGTCGGCGCGCCCGGCGGCATGACCGCGACGACGTCGTCGAGGAAGTCCCGCAGCGCGGCCTGGCTTCCCTGCTCCTCCGGGGAGAGGTAGCCCAGGATCTGCAGATGCGCCTCTCTGTGCCATGGGTCGCGGGCGTGGATCTCCTTCCAGACGGGGGTGAGTTCAGAGGTCGGCCGTCCCAGGATCCGTACCGCCGCCAGCGCTCCCACCCAGGGGGTCGGATCGCCCGGGCGGATCTCGGCGGCGCGGCGGCAGGTCGCCAGGGCGCCCCACGGATCGGTGGCCAGCTCCGACCAGGCGGCCAGGACCAGCGCGTCGGGATCGCGCGGCCGGTGCTCACGCCAGGCGCGGGCCAGCGCGGGCACCGCGTGCGCGAGAACGCCGACCCGGTGGGAACGGCGGTCCCAGTCGTCTCCCGTGTCCCTCAGCAGCCGCTCCACCTGGGCGACCGCGAGATCCTGCGGACCGATACCGCGCGTGGCGGCGATACCTCTCAGCACCCGGCCCAGCGGAACGTCGTCCAGTTCGGGGGCGAGGCGTGGTTCGTGTTGTCTGCGACTGAAGAGTGCCATAGCTCCGAATATGTTATTTGATTCCAAACGATATGATGGGTGCGGAGCAGTCATCACGTTCACGGGCCCCGAGGCCGGTTCGTGAACCCAGGAAGGAGCCCGCCGTGCGCGCACTCGTCATCCAGCACGACCACGCGACCGACCCCGGCCCTGTCGGGGCCCGGCTCGTGGAGCGCGGATACGACCTGACGGCCATGACGGTGGTGCCCGAGGAGCGCCACCTCACGCCCGACGTGACCTTCGACTTCCCCTCCCCCGACGGCTGGGACCTGGTCGTGTCGCTCGGCGCCCCCTGGTCGGTGTACGACGAGTCGGCGATCGGCACCTGGATCGGCGGCGAACTGGCCCTGCTCCGCAAGGCCCACCACTCGGGCGTCCCGATACTCGGCGTCTGCTTCGGCGCACAGGCCCTGACCTCCGCGCTCGGCGGTTCGGTCGCGGCATCGCCGCGCCCCGAGATCGGCTGGGTCGAGGTCGACACCGACGATCCCGCGATCGTCGGCCCCGGCCCGTGGTTCCAGTGGCACTACGACCGCTGCCTGCCGCCGCCCGGGGCCGAGGAACTGGCCCGGAACTCGGTGTGCACCCAGGCGTTCCGGCTCGGACGCAGCCTGGGCGTGCAGTTCCACCCCGAGATCACGGCCGAGACGGTCCGCCTGTGGCTGGCGCTCGACGGCACGGAGCAGTGCCTGCGCCAGGGCGTGGACCCCGGTGAACTGGTCACCCGGACCCAGGAGTTGGAGGGAACGGCCCGGACGAACGCCCGCCGCCTGGTCGACGGGTTCCTCGACCGGGTGGCGCTCGCGGCGGACTGACGGGCGCGCAAGGCTGACACAGGGAAGTCCTCCGTGGACCGGTGGCAGTCGGGTGTGGCCGACCGGTCCCCGGGGGAGCGGGAACCGGTCGGCCACGCCGGGGGGGGAACGGAACTCTCAGCCCCGGGCCGTTGCCCTGTCGCGCGTCACGCGGGCGGCGACGACGCCGAGGATCAGCACCGCCGGGACCGTGGCCTGGAGCCAGATGGCCGTGGTCCGGTCGCCGCCGATGAGCGTGGTGAAGTTCTCGACGATCAGCCAGATGGCACCCGCGATGCCGAGCGCCCCCAGGACAGGGGCGATCAGCGTGTTCCACGGGCGGGTGTCGGCACCCGAGCGGCGGAAGAAGACGATCACGGACACCGAGGTCAGGAAGTACAGCAGCATGATGCCGAGCACCGCCACACCGCTGAACCAGGAGAAGAGGGTCAGCACCGGGTCCTTGCCCAGGATCGCGAACGGCATCACCAGCAGCACGGAGATCGCGGTCTGTACGATGCCGGCCGCCCAGGGCGAGTGCCGCCGGTTGATCGCGGTCAGGCCGTGCGGCAGCAGCCCTTCGCGGCCGAGGGAGAAGAGATAGCGGTTGGCGGAGTTGTGGAAGGCCAGGATGCCGGCGAAGAGGGAGGTGGCCAGCAGGATCGGCAGCACGTCGTTCGCCCAGCCACCGAAGAGGTCGGCGATCGGCGCGAAGACGAACGAGGTGGCGTCGCCGCTCTGCAGCGCCTTGCCCGCGTCGGCGGTGGCCCGGGACGCACCGTGCGCGGAGATCAGCATCCAGGACACGAAGGCGAAGAAGCCGGTGACCACGGCGACCGACACATAGGTGGCCCGGGGCACGGTCTTGCGGGGCTCGCGAGCCTCCTCGCCGTAGATCGCGGTGGCCTCGAAACCGAACATCGACGCCACGGCGAACATCAGCGCCACCCCCGGAGCGCCCTTGAGCGCGGCGGACGGTGAGAAGCTGTCCGTGAAGCCGAGCCCGGCGGGCCCGCCGCCCTTGACGAGGGTCACGACGGCGAAGGCGATCAGGATGCTGAACTCCGCCAGCACGAAGACCGCGAGGATCCTGGCACCCATTTCGATGCCGGATGCGCCGAGCACCTGGACGATCACCATGGTGACCAGGGTCCAGACCCACCAGGCGATATGAACGTCGCCGTAGTGCTCGACCAGGCCGCTCACCGTGGCGCCGTAGAGCCCGTACATGGCGGCCTGGACCGCGCAGTAGGCGAAGAGGGCGACACCGGCGCTGCCCGAACCGGCCGGGCGGCCGAGCCCCTTGCCGATGTAGGTGTAGAAGGCTCCGGCGTCCACGACATGCCGGCCCATCGCGACGAATCCCACGGAGAAGAGCAGGACGACGAGGCCGGCCGCGAGATAGGCGGCGGGGACCCCGGCACCGTTGCCGATGCCGACGGCGATGGGCACGGCCCCGGCGATACCGGTCAGCGGCGCCTGGGCGGAGAGAACGAAGAAGAGGATGCCCAGGACACCGAGAGAGTCGGGCTTGAGCCTGCCTGCCATGGATGCGTCTTGAGCGGCTTGCGTGGAGACCGCGGTCTGACTGTCCACTCGAATCACCTACCGGGGACGGAGAGGGGCGAAATTTCGTTTTAGGCCAAACGAGTTGCCTCATGCTGGGCGGAAACTATCCGTTTGGCAAGGGGTTTGGCCCACATCGGTTCGGCGATCGCCGATTCCCCTCCGCCGCCGGCGATCGCCGCCCGGCTACCCGTGCACCGTGATGGCCTGCAGCGGGCAGACCTCGGCCGCCTCGTACAGCTCCTCGGCGTTCGCCGCGTCCACGTCGGCCGTGTACACGTCGGTCGCGTGCGCCCGCAGGGACAGGCGTCCGTCGTCGTCCAGCGCGAACAGGTCGGGGGCGGCGTAGACGCACTGGCCGTGGTCCTGGCACCTGTTGAGGTCGACTTCGACCTTCATGGCAGCTCCTGTCTCTCGCGGGGGTGGGGGAAGTCAGCGGAAGCGGACGGGGAGGTGGGTGATGGTGCGCAGGAACTCGGTGTGCGCATAGGCGGGTTCGCCGGCGAGTTCGACACCGGCGAACCGTTCGGTGATCGAGCTGAAGACGACGTCGGCCTCGGCGCGGGCCAGGACCTGGCCGGCGCAACCGTGCATGCCGGAGCCGAAGGCGAGGTGCTGGCTGGCGGCGACCGGGCGGGTGTGGTCGAAGGTGTCGGGGTCGGCGAAGACCTCGGGATCACGGTTGGCGGAGGCGATGAGCAGGGCGAGGGCCTCTCCCGCGGGTACGGTCGTGTCGCCGACGACCGTGTCCTGGGTGGCCAGGCGGACCACCATCGACTCCGGGGTGTCGATGCGCAGGATCTCGTTGATGATGCCGGGCCGCGCCTCGGGCTCGTCGCGGTAGGCGGCGAACAGCTCGGGCTTCTGGGTCATCATCCAGATGCCGTGGTTGATGAGGTGCTTGACGTCGAGGTGGCCGACGGCGAAGAACAGGAAGATCGTGTGGACGACCTCCTCCTCGGTCATCCGCCCCTCGCTCTGCGCGGCGACGAAGGCGTCGATCAGACCCTCGCCCGGGTGGGCACGCTTGACGGCCACGAGTCGGCGGGCATGTTCGGCGAACCAGGCGAGGGCCTCCGCCGTGGCCGTCGCCTCCTCCTCGTTGCCGCCGGGGCCGAGGCTGAGCCCGATCTCGTAGGTCTTGCGCTGAATGGCGAGCATGTCGGTCGGCTCGATACCGAAGATGTGACAGACGGTGTCGAAGGTGCACTTCAGAGCGAGCCCGTCGGCCACGTCCAGGACGCCGTCGCCCTTCTCGACCTCGTCGAGTACGGCCGCCACGGAGGTCCGCATCACCTCCGCCCACCCCTCGACCGCCTTGGGCGTGAACCAGCGGTTGGTGATCCGGCGCAGCCGGGTGTGGTCGGGGGCGTCCTTGCCGAGCATCGTGTCGTGGATCGGGTCGGCGGGCCCGAAGTCGAGCTGCTGCACGCTCAGGGTGGGGTTGCGGATCAGCCGGGCGACATCCTCGTAGCGGGAGATGACGTAGAGGCCGGTCGAGTGCCGGTGGACGGGATGCTGCTTCCGCAGCCGCGCGTAGTACGGGTACGGGTTCGCGCGGAAGCCGGGGTCGCGGAAGGGCAGCAGATCCTCGGTCGCGGACGTGGGTTCGGCGGCGGTGACGGTCATGTCGTGGCACTCCTCGTATGGGATGCGAGGGAGAAGAGGCGAGAAGGGGCGAGAAGGGGCCGCCTCGGAACGGGCGGACGGCAGCCCCACCCCGTGAGAATTATCCACTCGGATAGTTTCGTCAATACTTCGCGCCGCCGCGATCGGCTCTTTACTTGTTCGGAATCAAACGAGCCCCCGCCGCTGAGCGACGAGGACCCGTTCTGACCTGCTATTTCGTACAGCCCAAGGCGAGTGGGACTACGCCCCCTCTTCCCTCTTCCGAGTCAGCAGGGACCGCAGCTCCTTCAGTGCGGCCTCGGTGACCTCCGGCTCGCCGAGGACCAGCTGGTGCAGCACCAGCCCTTCGAGCGCCGCGAAGACCAGCCGGTTCAGGGCAGGGGTGGCTCCCTCGGGCAGGATGCGGGACAACTCCCGCTCCGTGGCCTCGAAGTACTCGTTGTACAGCGCACGGATCTGCGGAAGCAGCTCGGGCCTGCGGCGCGATTCGAGCATGAGCTCGTACTGGAACAGTTGCATGTCCGGCTCACGGGTGACCATGTCCGACAGCCCCGCCGCGAAGTCCGCAACATTGCCCGCACCCGGTTCCAGCGCGCTCGTGCTCGCGCTGGTGCGCACCGCATGGGTGAGGGCGGCCTCGATCAACGCGTCGCGCGAGCCGAAGTGGTGCACCACCAGACCGTGCGTGACGCCCGCCTCCTGCGCGACGGCACGGTAGGTGAGCTTGCGCAGGCCGCCCCGGGCCACCACCCGGACGGCCGCGTCGAGCAACGCCTCACGACCGGTCCCGTAGTCCACCCGCTTACGCGGCCCGGCGGCAGGCACCCTGGAGGAATCGCTCATGGGCGCGACCCTACCCGCACTTCGAACGAGACAAAGCAGCCCGTATGGCCACACCGACCCCACCCCCGACATCGGACGGCGTCCCGGCCGGATCGGTACCGCCCGAACTCGTCGGCCGGTTACGGCGCCAACTCGCCTTGGCGGCCGATGAGATGGAGAACGAGGTCCGACGACAAGTACCCGAGTACGGACACTGCCGGAAGGCGCCCTGGAAGGCCGGCTGCGCACCGGTGCGACGGAGGCCCTGACCTTGGACACGGCTGGCGCTCGTCCTCGCACTGCAGGCCGACCCCACCGACTGAAGCTCCTTCGCGCACCTCCCGATTGTCCGCGCCGCATCCCCAAGGACTCCAGCCGTAGATCGTGATCTTGCACGTGAGCACGTGAGCGCGTCAGCGGGTCGGAGCGGCGTCTTCGAGCGAAGTCAGGCCGGATTCGACGAGCTTGGCCGCGCGGCGGACGTCGGCGGTCACCGCCTCCTGGATCTGTGGCGGCGTGTGGGCGCCGTTCAGATGTCTCCCGAGGCTCTGGAACTGGATCGACCACAGTCCGAGCAGGGCGGTTGCCGCGATCTGCGGTTCCGGGTCGTCCGGACTTCCGTGGGTGCGCCGGGCCAGCACCTCGGCCGCGACGGTGACAAGCCGGTCGGTCATGTCCCGGTGGTAGGCCCTCAGCGAGGGCGCGGACCTGGTCAGCGCGCCGAAGCGCCTGATCATGGCGGTGGCGTGGGCGGGGTCGTCCTGCGCGGCGATCCAGGAGGTCATGGCGCTCAACTCGCCGGAGAGGATCCGCAGTACGGCCTCGACCGGAGTGTGGTCCGGGTCGGCCAGGCCGGCCCGCAGGGCGGCCATCGTGGTCTCGCCCCGGTCCAGGATGAGCGATTCCTTGGTGGGGAAGTAGTTGAAGACCGTCTTCTCCGAGACTCCGCAGGCCTGGGCGATCTCTGCTACGCGGACAGCGTCGAAGCCGCGCTCCAGGAACATGTCGGTCGCGGTGTCGGAGAGGCGTTGCCGCAACTGGCGCTTCTTCTGCTCCCGCAAGCCTTCCGCCCCGGACTCCGCAGCCTCCGGGCGCCATGCCGTCCAGTCCACCGTGCTCATGACGCCAGAGTAGTGCAGCAGCAGAATATTTACCGCTACTATAATTTTTCAGTGACTGTACTTTCTGCTTCTTCGTGACCGCTACAGGAGCACCATGAGCGCCATCCACATCGTCCGCGACTACGCTCACTCCCCCGCCAAGGTCTGGCACGCCGTCACCGACCCCGGGCTCATACCGCTGTGGACCGCGACCGGAGCCGGGGCACACCCGGAGGGTTTCACCACCACCGTCGGCGCCCGGTTCCAGTTCATCGCCAAGCCCAAGCCCGGCTGGAGCGGCATCGTCGACTGCGTCGTCCTCGAAGTGGACGAGCCCCGGCTGCTGCGCTACTCGTGGACCGACCCCGGCGGTGGCGAGACCACCGAGGTCGCCTACCGCATCGAACCCCATGGCGGGGGAACGCGATTCACCTACGACCACACAGGCTTCACGGGTGTGGGCGGGTTTCTGATGACCCAGATCCTGGGTCACGTCCGGAGGAAGATGCTGAGCGTCGGCCTGCCCGCCGTGCTCGACGACCTGGACAAGACCTGACCGGAACAGCCACCGGCCGTCCCTCAACCCGCCGCCCTGAGCAGCGACTCGACGAGCCCGCGCGCCTGCCGTGCGGGCCCGTCGGCGCCGAGTGACTGCACGGAGGCGTAAACCCCCTCCATGACAAGGAAGATCTGGTCCGCGAGGACGTCCGACGGGGCGAGTCCGCCGATCCGCTCGCGGACCCACGCCTTGGTCTCGACGGCCAGCGTGTGCGCTTTCACCGACACGTCCGGCAGTTCGGCCATCGCCATCAGGAAGGGGCAGCCCCGGCAGTATGCGGGTTGCACCTGCTCGATGAGCGCGTCGAACAGGGACAGGATCCGGTCGGCGGGCGAGCCTTCAGCCGTCGCGTCGAGGAACCACTGCCTGTAGAGCCCGCCGGCGCGTTCGACGTACGCAGCGACGAGATCGTCCTTCGACGCGAACAGGCGGTAGAGGGTCGTCGGCGCGACACCGGCCGCCGCGGCGACGGTGTCGACTCCGGTGCCCTTGATGCTGTGCCAGTAGAAGAGGTCGTGCGTCACCGTCAGGATGTGTTCCCGCGTCTCCTGGGCAGTGCGTCTCGTGACTCCTCCCCCGGCTGAAGCCGGGGGCTTCTCGTTACGCCGGGTTGGCGTCGCGACGGACCAGCCCGGCCCGTAGAACGTTGACGGCTCCTACTGTGTCGGCGTGCGCGTGGTGGCCGCACGAGACGCAGTGGAACTTCTCCTGTGTGGGCCGGTTCTCCTTCGCGGTGTGCCCGCATTCGGGGCAGGTGCGGGAGGTGTTGCGGGGGTTCACGGCGATCACTTCCCGTCCGGCGCTTTCAGCCTTGGCGTGCAGGATCGTCAGGAACACCCCCCATCCGGCATCGTTGATCGACTTGTTGAGCCCGGCCTTCGCGGCGGCCCCGTTGGTCAGGAAGGTGCCCGGCCGGTCGGGGTCGGGTTTCGGTGCGGGGGCCTTGCTCATGTTGTCGATCCTGAGGTCTTCGTGCGCGATGAAGTCATGTGCACGCACCAGGCCGAGCGCGGTCTTGTGTGCGTGATCGAGCCGCTGGCGCCGCGCCTTACCGTGCAACTGGGCGACCTTCTCCACCGCGCGCCGGTGGTTGGCGGTTCGGTCCTTCGCCTTGCATCGCGGGAACCGGGACAGGGCCTGCTGGGCCGACTCCAGTTTCGCGGCCGCACGGTGGCCGTGGCGCGGACCGGGCACGAAGCCGCCGTTCGAGTCGGCGAGGAAGTTCGTGATGCCCAGATCGATGCCGACGACAGAGCCGGTCGCGGGCAGCGGTTCAGGCTGGCCCTGCTCGGCGGTCAGCACGACGAACCACTTTCGGCCCTCGCGCTTCACCGACACGGTCTTGACATGGCCGACCACCGGGCGGTGCTGATTGACCCTGACGTGGCCGACGCCCTGGAAGCGGACCCGGGTGACGGCATCGCGCGGGGTGGAGTTCCACCGGCAGCCGTCCCCGTCCTTGGGAAAGTCCACCGTGTCGAACCAGTTCACCCCGCGAAAACGTGGGTAGCCCGGGGCCTCTCCGGACTTGACCCGGCGGAAGAACGCGGCGAACGCCTTGTCGAGACGGCGCAAGGTGGCCTGCTGTGAACTGAACGACCATCGGCCCTGACGCTCCGGGTCGAACGCCCGGATCTCCCTGAGCTGCGCGGACTGCATCCCGTACTTGATGCTGGTCTTCGAGACGTGCCGCCAGGCGCCGCGACGTTCCTGCAACGCCCCGTTGTAGAGGGAGCAGTGATCGCGCAGCATCTCGGCCAGAGCCTGCTCCTGGCGGACGGTAGGCCGGATGAGGAACTTGTACGCACGGATCATCCAACCCATCCCTCCGGCCAAATCCACTCGATCCTACTAGACTTGGCGCATATCACCGCGCTGGGAACCAGATCCCGACATCAGAAGGGGTAACCCACGTCATCTACACCCTCCACACCCGCTTGGTGTTCGTCACCACATACCGGCGTGAGATCTTCAACGACGACATGCTGACGCGCTGCGAAGCGCTCATGCGGGACGCGTGCGAGAGCTTCGGCGCGCAGCTGCTGGAATTCAACGGCGAAGGCGACCACGTCCACCTGCTCGTGCACTACCCCCCGAAAATCGCCCTGTCCAAACTCGTCAACTCCCTCAAGGGCGTCAGCTCCCGGTACCTGCGGGCGGAGTACACCGGCCGCATCAACCGGATCGGGACAGGATCCGTGTTCTGGTTCCCGTCCTACTTCGCCGCATCCTGCGGCAGCGCACCATTGAGCATCGTCAAGGAGTACATCGAGAACCAGAAACGACCGGTCTGACCGTCACCCCGAATACGCAGAGATCTCCGGCGCTGCGCGCCTCCGGGCCGAGAATCGTATTCCCGCCCGGCCTGAAGGCCGGGATTCCCTACGGAGAACAAGGGATGGACCCGTAGCCTACTTGTTAGGGAACCATCCCTAACAAAAGGGGAGTTCGCATGATCGTCGTGACGGGCGCGACCGGGAACGTCGGGCGTGAGGTGGCTCGCCTACTGGTCGACGGGGGTGCGCGGGTAAGGGCCCTGACCAGGGATCCGGCTACGGCGACGGTGCCGCCCGGTGCCGAGGCCGTGGCCGGGGACCTGACCGACCCGTCGTCCCTGGCGCCGGTACTGGCCGGTGCGGAGGCGTTATTCCTGCTGAGCGGCTACGCACCAGAGGTCTTCGCCGAGGCACAGAAGGCCGGCGTGCGTCGCGTCGTCCTGATGTCCGGCGGCTCGGCCGAGACCGGGGACCGGACCAACGCCGTCGCCCGCTACATGATCGACACCGAGGACGCGCTGCGGGCGTCCGGGCTCGCGTGGACCATGGTCCGCCCGCGTATGTTCATGACGAACGCGTTCCAGTGGCTGCCGATGATCAAGGCCGGTGTGGTGCGGGCACCGTGGCCGGATGTTCCCGCCGCCGTCGTCGACCCGGCCGACATCGCCGCCGTCGCCGCGAAAGCGCTGGTCACGGCGGAACACGAGGGCCGCGTGTACCCGGTGACCGGCCCGGAGGCGCTGCGTCCGGGAGACCGGGTCCGTGTCCTCGGCGAGGTGCTCGGCCGCGAGATCCGCTACGAGGCCCAGCCCGACGACGAGGCCCGCGCGGAGATGCTCGCCCAGATGCCCGAGCAGTACGTCGACGCGTTCTTCAGCTTCTACTCCGGCGGAAAGCTGGACGAGGCAACCGTGTTCCCGTCCGTCGAGGAAGTCACCGGTCGGCCACCCCGCACCTTCGCGGACTGGGCCCGGGCCAACGCGGCGCGATTCCGGTGAGCCGGCTTGCCGTCGCGTTCCGCCGGCCCGGCCGTTGGCGCGGTGGTGGGTGGGTCAGTCGGTGACCTGGACGACTGTGGTGGCTCCGGCGCGCACGGTGGGTGTCGCGTAGGTGTAAGTGACGCCGTTGACGGTCTTGGTGCGGGCGTGCTGGGGGACGCCGTTGACGGTGAGCTTCTTGTGGGCGCCGGGGAAGCGGGCCTCCCAGGTGTAGGCGCCGTACCGGGAGTTGTTGGTCAGGGTGGTCTTCGTCGCGCCGTCGTGGCGCACGGTGACCGTGCCGGCCTCGGTGCCGGTGCCGGTGCCGGTGCCGATGGGCACGTCCGCCACCTGGAGCCACTTCATCCCCGAGGGCAGCCGGGACTGGGTGGTCACCTGGCGGTCCGCGGCGTTCGGGGTGATGCCCATCAGGCCCTCGACGGTCTGGCTGACCAGCGTGAAGGACACCTCGGGGTAGTCGCCGTCGGGGCCCTGGCGGGAGTTGACGTGCTGCTGTTCGCGCTCGCCGTAGATCTTCTTCATCCACCACCAGGCGGTGTCGGCGCGGTTGTTGCGGAAGAACATGTCGGGCAGGTACGTCGTGGACTCGATGTTGGGCGAGCCGTCCGGGCCCAGCTCCTGTGCCTGGATGTAGTCGAGGTAGGCGTCGTTGCGCGGGCCCGGGTCGATGATCTGCTTCATCGGCATGAAGACGCTGTTCTCCTTGCCCCAGCCGGTGACCGGGGTGCCGGAGAGGGTGTAGGCACGGACCATGGCGGATCCGCTGCCGGTGCCGCTCCAGGTGTCGTTGAAGTAGGCCTTCAGGTCGGCGGCCTTGCGGTCGTACTTCTTCGCCAGCGCGGTGTCGCCCTTGCCGCGCGCGAGCACGGCCATCGCCAGGTAGGCCTGGTATTCGGAGGCGATGCCGTCGCCGGCCTCGGCGAGCCCGTCGCCGTCCTGTTCGTTGTAGCTGGCCGCGCCGGAGAAGATGCCCTTGCCGGTGCCCTCGGCGACCTTGACCTTCCCGTTGGGCACGGCGCTGTTGTGCAGGTCGATGAAGTCCTCGGTGGCGTGCCGGTAGAAGTCCCAGAGCACCGGGTCGTCGACGTATCCGCGGTCCCCCGTCCACAGGTAGGCCTGGGCCGCCTTCTCGACGAGTTCGAAGGTGGCCGGGACCTCGCGCACGAAGTCGTCCGGGCCGTGGTAGTCGATGCTGAGATACGTCTGGGCGTCGAAGTTGAGGGACCACACGGGGAAGTACTGGTGCTCGGCGGTCGCCGACGCCGCGTACGAGCGGAGCATCGTCTCGTTCTCGGTGTCCAGGCCGATGAGGTGGGCGCCGGCGAGCTGGTGGGTCATGTCACGGGAGTAGTAGGCGCTGCGGTTGGCGTATCCGGCCCAGTAGGTGGGCCCGTACGGCGCGGTGCCGGTGCCGCTGGTGTGGTTCTCGTCGGCGTTGACCGGGCCCACCGTGCCGGGCAGCTGCACCCAGCTGTTCGCCTTCCGCTTGGCCCAGTCGAACATCGCCACGGCCTCCGGGTCGGACGAGGTGACCTCCGGGTCCGCGGGCGCGGCCGGGGAGATCATCAGGTCGTCCGCGTTGACCCAGGCGGTGCCGGAGCCGAAGACGATCTCCAGCCGGTCGCCTGCCTTCAGTTCGACGCGGCTGATGGTGTAGCGGGCGTAGGCGCGGCGCTCCGGCAGCTCGACCGTGCCGACGGTCTCGCCGTTGCGCCGGATCGTGTACGTACCGCCGGTCCCGGCGCTGCCGATCCACGCGGAGAAGTCGTAACTGCCGTCGCGGGGAGCGATCAGAGTCTGTCTGCCCCACTTCCCCGCACCGGCGTCGAGATAGAGGAAACGGCTGCCGCTGTGGACGTTCCCTTCACCGACCCCGGCACCGGAGCTGAAGGTCCAGCCCACCCCGCCGTTCTCGAAACCCGGGTCCGACAGCGCGAGTTGGGGGGCAGTGGTACCGGTGCCGGACGCAGCGGCCGCGCCTTGACCGGGCGCCGCCACGGCCGACAGCGCGGGGGCCGTCGACATCAGGAGGGCAACGGCGGTGAGCAGCGCGAGTCTTGAGGGCTTCATCGGAACTCCCGGTCTTCGACGACGTCGGGTGGGCAGCCGAGTGGCGGCAAGCTAGCAGGGGCCGATGAGGCGGTTCAATGGTCATGCAGAAGATACGTGCAAGTAGCGCACCTTGCCTTCCGACCAAGCGAGTTGACCCTACTGAAAGTTTTCCATCGAACCCTGCAAGTTCACATCTCCCCGGCGGCCGACGGCTGTTGTTCCCGTCGGCCACCGGGTGCGCCCTCGAGCCGGCCCCTCAGCCCCCTCAGCCCCCTCAGCCCCCTCAGCCCGGAACGCTACGCAGATATCGGGTGAGGGTTCGGCCGGGAATCGATCCGGAGGGAACACGGCCGACGGGAACCCCGCCCATGGCCTCGTAGAAGGGCTCGGCGTTCGGGTCCGCGTCGATGGTGAAGCGGGTGAATCCCAAGGCCTGGGCGGTCTCGACGGCATGGGTGAACAACAGGCGGCCGATGCCCCTCCCGATCGCGCGCGGGTCGACGAACATCATGCCCAACACGCCCTGCGGCGGGTCGCCCTCCAAGGTCGTGAAGCCCACGATGCCGCCGGCTCGCTCCGCCACGGTCGTTCGGCGGATGCCGAGTTCCGCGTCGGTGAGCGTCAACTCCGCACGGCACGAGGCGAGAAACTCGACGTCGTATCCCCAGTGAGCCTTGGAACGCAGCGCAAGCTCGGACAGGAACCCTGCTTCCCCGGATCGCGCGGACCGGATCGAGATGGTCACTCGGCACCTCCACAGCCCCTCGTCGTCATCCCATGATCCAGGCGAGCGTCTTACGGGAACAGACGGCCCCACCGGACAGGCCCCGCGAGGACGCGTGCGGCGACCGCGAGCGTCCCGAGACGCGGACCGGCAGGGCACGTCGGTGACGGGTTCGGTCAGTGGGGTGTGGTGCGCAGGTCGATGCCGCGGAGGTGGGCGTCGGCGGTCACGAGCCGGGTCGCCATGCGTGACAGCAGCTGCCGGTCGGTTTCGGGAAGCGGTTCGGCACACTTCTCGATGCGCTCGGCGAACTGGACCGCGACCTGCTCGGCGAGTTGCCGGCCCGCATCGGTGATCGACACCTGGAACGAGCGTCGGTCGGTCTCGCTGGCCGTACGGGTGACGAGCCCGCGGCGCTGGGCACGGTCCACCAGGCCGCTGATCGAGGACTTGTCGAGGCAGAGGTGCCGGCCGAGCTGGTTCATGGTCGGCTTCCGGTCCCGCAGGATCCCGAGCAGCCGCGTCTGGACGACCGACAGGTCGTGCTGCCCCGCGACCTCCGTCAGGGCGCTGTGCACCAGGAACGACAGCTGGGCCAGGGCATCGACCAGCCCGAGGTCCTCGACCGCGGGCGACAGTCCGGGCGGCGGCATGGCAGGGGATGACGTCATGTCCCGACCCTACTTGCAAAGGTACGTGGCACCTACTATTTTGATTTGCGTCACGAACTAAATCCTTCGCGACGCACACTAAATCCTTCGTTCCACGCACCAAGACCGAGGAGAACGGCTATGGAGATCCGTGCCGCCGTCGTCAGCTCGTTCGACAAGCCGCCCCGTTACGAGCCGTTCGACCTGCCCGCCCCGTCCGACGAGGACCAGGCGCTGGTCGACGTCCTGGCGGTGGGCCTGCACCCGAGGGTGCGTACCGGCGCATCGGGCAGCCACTACACGAGCACCGGGAAGCTGCCGATGGTGCCCGGTGTCGACGGGGTCGGCCGGGGCGAGGACGGGCGGCTGGTGTACTTCGTCGCCGACGACGACATGGTCGGCCCGATGGCCACCCGGACCGTCATCGACCGCCGCCGCAGCGTCCCGCTGCCCGACGACGCGGACGTCGTGAAGATCGCCGCGGCCATGAACCCGGCGATGTCGTCCTGGGTGGCGCTGCGCCGCCGCGTCCCGATCAAGGCCGGGCAGTCGGTGCTGATCCTCGGCGCGACCGGCAACGCCGGCCAGATGGGCGTCCAGGTCGCCAAGCGCCTCGGGGCCGGCCGCGTCGTCGGCGCCGGCCGCGACCGGGCCCGGCTGGCCGCCCTGCCGGGCATCGGCGCGGACGCGACCGTCGCGCTCACCGACGACGCCGACGCCACCTCCGCGGCGCTGGCCGACGCCGCCGCCGAGGTCGACCTGGTCCTCGACTACCTGTGGGGCAGGCCCGCCGGGGACGCGATCATGGCACTGCTGCGGGCCCGTGCCGACCGCGGGCGCGCCCTGAACTGGATCCAGATCGGTGCCATGGCCGGTCCCACCATCGAACTCCCGTCGGTCGCCCTGCGCTCGGCGAACCTCCGGCTACAGGGCAACGGCCAGGGCGCGGTGTCGACCAGGACCTACCTGGAGGAACTCCCCGCGCTGGTCGAGGAGATCGAGAGCGGCGGCCTCGCCGTCACCGCCCGTCCGGCACCTCTCGCCGACGTCGAAACCGCCTGGACCGCACCCGAGATCCCGGGCGTGCGCACCGTCCTGGTGCCCTGAGCCCGGCAACGCACCCCAGCGGGTACCGCCCCCGACGGATACGCCACCGCAGGACGCCGACAGATATGTCATGTTCACGCCTTGACGGGCTTGGTATAGACCTTTAGCTTTCACGGTGTCAGGTCATCCTGACGTGCGTCCAGTCGGCCTCCGCCACACGTACGTGTCCCTTCCGGAAAGGCTCCCCCACCCCCCATGGCTGCTCGCTCCTCGCTCCTCACCACCGCGTTACGCGGCACTCCTCTCACGGCTCTGCTGGCCTTACTGCTCAGCCCCTCGACCGCCGCACCGGCGACAGCTGCGACCACGGCAGCAGCGGCCGCGACCGGCCCGGTCACCGGCCTCGCCGGCAAGTGCCTCGACGTCGCCGGTGCCAACTCCGCCGACGGCACCCCGGTGCAGCTCTACGACTGCAACGGCACCGCCGCCCAGCAGTGGACCCCGGGCGCCGACAACACCCTGCGCGCCCTGGGCAAATGCCTCGACGTCACCGCCGACTCCACCGCCGACGGCGCCAAGGTCCAGCTGTGGTCCTGCACGGGCGGCGCCAACCAGCGATGGACCGTCACCGCCGCCCACGACATCGTCAACCCGGCGGCGAACAAGTGCCTCGACGTCACCGACCGCTCCTCCGCCAACGGCGCCCGGATCCAGATCTGGAGCTGCACCGGCTCCGACAACCAGAAGTGGAACGCTCCCGCTCCCGCGGACCAGAGCGGCGAACAGTGCTGGGCCACGCACTACGGCCCCCAGCCACCCGGCGCCCTGACCGCCAGTGGCGAGGTCTTCGACAACAACGCCGACACGGTCGCCACCTCCCTCTCCCGTCAGCCTCAACTGCCCTTCGGCACGCTGGTCCAGGTCACCGACGTCGCCAACGGCCGGTCCCTGACCGTGCGGGTCAACGACCGCGGGACGTTCGTCCAGACCCCGCAGGAACCCAAGTGCCTCGACCTGACCGACGGCGCGTTCAACAGGCTCGGCGGCGTTCTCGACCCCGACGCCGGACACATCGTCGTGACCCAGAAGGTCCTCGGCTGAGCCAGCGCCGCAACAGGCCCGGTCACGCTCTCCCACCCCCCTCGGCTCGCGTCAGGAGCAGCTCCCCCATGCGTCCTTCTCTCCTCATGTCCCGGCTCCGCGGGCGCTCCGCCCTCGGCCGCCTCGCCCTCGGCGTCGTCCTCGCCGCCGTCCTGTCCGCCCTGTTCGCCGTCGCCCCGGCCCAGGCGGCGACCGGCCAGATCACCGGGCTGGCCGGCAAGTGCGTCGACGCGGCCGGCGCGAGCAGCGCCAACGGCACGGCCGTACAGCTCTACGACTGCAACGGCACCGGCGCCCAGAGCTGGTCCAACAACGGCGACGGCACCCTGCGCGTCCTCGGCAAGTGCCTCGACGTGGTCGACCGCAGCACGGCCGACGGAGCCCCCGTCCAGCTCTGGGACTGTTCCGGCGGCGCGAACCAGCAGTGGGTCGTCACCGCCGCCCACGACATCGTCAACCCCGCCGCCGACAAGTGCCTCGACGTGACGGGCAACAACAGCGCCAACGGAACCCGCCTGCAGATATGGACGTGCACCGGCGGTGCCAACCAGAAGTGGAACGCCCCGGCCGGCAGCGGTGGCGGCACTCCGTCCGGGTTCGTCGTCAGCGAGGCCCAGTTCAACCAGATGTTCCCGAACCGGAACGGCTTCTACACCTACCAGGGCCTGACCGCCGCGCTCAGCGCGTACCCCGGCTTCGCCAATACCGGCAGCGACACCGTCAAGAAGCAGGAGGCCGCCGCCTTCCTCGCCAACGTCAGCCACGAGACCGGCGGCCTCGTGTACATCGTCGAGCAGAACACCGCCAACTACCCGACGTACTGCGACTGGAGCCAGTCCTACGGCTGCCCGGCCGGCCAGGCCGCGTACTACGGCCGGGGCCCGATCCAGCTCAGCTGGAACTTCAACTACAAGGCCGCCGGCGACGCGCTCGGCATCGACCTCCTCGACAACCCCTGGCTGGTCCAGAACGACTCGGCCGTCGCCTGGAAGACCGGCCTGTGGTACTGGAACACCCAGACCGGCCCCGGCACGATGACACCCCACAACGCCATGGTCAACCAGACCGGCTTCGGGCAGACCGTCCGCTCCATCAACGGCTCCCTGGAATGCGACGGCCGCAACCCGGCCCAGGTCCAGAGCCGCGTCGACGCCTACCAGCGCTTCACCTCGATCCTCGGCGTGTCCCCGGGCAGCAACCTGTACTGCTGATCCCTTCCGAGCCGCCCCGCACGGTCGGACAGCCGGACATCAGGCTCTCGACGAGGACGACCGCGTCCTTCGCTGCCGGGACAATGCGTCTCCCATGCCGGTCCCGACCTGTTCGCCCCGCGCGACCTCGCAACTCCCTTGACAGCGCTGATCACCTCCGGCGTTCCGGGGGTCGACGGCTCACGCGTCGCGGAGTCGAAGGGCGAGCAGGCCGGCGAGGAGTGCGGCGGCGGCCCAGGCGGCGAGGACGCCGAGACCGGCCCAGGGGCCGATGGGCAGGTCGGGCCGGCTGGTGGTGGCCTGGACGGCGAGGCCTGCGGTCATGGGGCCGATCTGCTGGAGGCGCCGGTGCCAGCCGGGGTCGGTGACGACGGCGGCGAGGATCGGGAAGAGGTAGAGCAGGCCGAGGACGGTCCCGATCGCGGCGGCGGAGTCCCGGACGGCGGTGGCGACGCCCAGGCCCAGCAGGGCGATGAGAACGAGGTAGAGCACCGACCCGACGACGGCCCGCAGTATCGGGCCGTCGGCCAGGGAGAGTGTCGGCAGGCCGTGATCCGGGCCGACGCCGTTGCCGGGCAGGATGTGCCGCCCGGCGAGGAAGGACGCGAGTACCGCGGCGGTTCCGGCGGCCAGCACCAGAGCGGTGAGCACGGCCGCCTTGGCCGCCAGGACGAGCGGCCGCCGGGGAATCGCGGCAAGGCTCACCCGGATCGTGCCGGTGCTGTACTCGCCGGCGACGGCGACCACCGCCAGGACGGCGACGGTTGTCTGGCCCAGCTGGATGCCGCCGAGGCCGATCCTGGCGGGGTCGAGGTCGCAGTCGGCGGCGCGGCAGGTGCTGGCCGCCGCCGTGGCCGCGCTCGCGACGGTCGTCAGGGCGACAGTGCCCAGCAGCAGCCAGATCGTGCCGGACAGGGTGCGGGCCTTGGTCCATTCGGCGTGCAGCGCCTCGCGCGGGCTCATGCGTCCCTCCGGCGCAGCCGGTGGACGGCGAGGCCGAGGGCGAGCACGGCGTAACCGCACAGGACGGCGAAGCCGGCCCAGGGCGCGAGCGGGAAGTAGCCGTTGGACGGTGTGTAGGGGCCGTCGACCTGCGGGTACTGCGGGGCGGCCTGCTGGACGGCGAAGGCGGCGGCCGGGGTGACGCGCAGCAGCCACTGCGCGGCTGTCGTCGGTACCGCGGACGTGACCGCCAGGAAGTAGGGGAGGACGACCGCCACGACGACGGTGGTGACGACCGCGGCGCTGCGCCGCAGCAGGGCGCCGAGCGCGAGGGCGAGGACGGCGGTGAGGGCGAGGACTCCCGCGGTCCCGGCGATCACCTGCGCGGCCGTGAGTGCCGTGAGCGGGGGGATCCGCGCTCCGTTGGCGCGCAGGATCCGGCTGCAGACCGGGACGGCGAGTCCGGCGGCGAGGAGCCCGGCGGCGAAGGCGACCGCACCGGTCACGAGGGTCTTCGCGGCCAGGACCCGGCCCCGGCGCGGGTGTGCGGCCAGGGTGGTGCGGATGAGCGGGCGGCGGTACTCGCTGGTGATGAAGAGGGTGGCCACGACGATCACCGGGATCAGACCGGCGAACCCGCCGATGAGGGCGCGCTGGATCTGTGTCCCGGGGTCCGGCCGGGGCGCGATGTCGCCGGAGCCGGTCACCGTGAACGTACCGCCGGACCGGGTGAATCCGGCCGATCGGTGGTGGCGGTCCCAGTCGGTGTCCGAGGCCCCGCCGACGGTGTCGCCGCGCCAGAAGCCCGATTCCCGCCCCCGCAGGCCGACTTGGTCGAAGACCCCGCTGGCCTGGGTGAAGTGGCGGGCCGATCCGCTGCCGAGCCCCTGCTCGATCTGGACGTCGAAGGGCGAGGTGACGAACAGCCCGGCCTGGAGCGTCGCGGGCAAGGCGGGCAGTGTTACCGTGCCGACCGTGGTCCACCGGGAGCCGTCGTCCGACTCGGCGCCGGTGAGCGTGGCGCCGGAGCGGGTCAGCCGCAGCCAGCGCGGCGAGGACGCGGAGACGAGGGCGTGGGGGCTGCCGGCCGTGTCGTGGGTGTAGTCGTACTGCATCCGCACCCCGTGGCCGCCGGTGACCATGACGGCGGCGTACCGCGAGCCGGGGGTGGTGCCGTCCTTGATGATGATCCCGGCCTTGGACCAGGGTTCGACGCCGGGCACGATGGCGTCGGAGTCGGACCGCGGGTAGGTGATGATGCCGGTCAGCGAGGTCACGCGGGCGACGATGCTGCCGTCGCCGGTCAGGGACTTGTGCACGAGGGTGAACTTGTCGAGGACCTGTTCGCCGTCCGGTCCCACCGTCTCGGCGGGACTGGTGCAGGTCCGGCCCGGGGCGGCGCCGCAGACCGACTTCGAGGCCGCCGCGGCGAGCACCCCGAACACCAGGGTGACCAGTACGGCGGCGACCATGCCGAGGCGCCAGGCGGGCACGGTACGGAACTTGGTCCACTCCGCCCGGAGCAGCCCCGAGAAGCCGTCCCGCTCCGCCGCGTCCGCGGCCGTACCGGTGTCGATGGTGGTGGTCATCGGGTCCTCCGGTCGGAGGCGGAGGTGAACTCGGCGGCTCCGCGGGTGAGGTCGAAGTAGGCCTCTTCGAGGGTGGCCCGCTCCGTGGTGACCTCGGCGAACGGGACCGCGTGGGCGTGCAGGAGCGACACGACGGTCTCGGCGGCCGGTCCGGACGCGGTCAGGACGTCGTGGCCGAGGACGGTCACCGCGGCACCGGCCCGTTCCAGTACGGCGGCCGCCGCGTCCGGCGCCGAACTGCGCAGCCGCACCCGCCCGTCGGACGCGGCGGCGATCAGCTCACCCAGGCCGGTGTCCGCGAGGACCCGGCCGCGTCCGACGATCACCACATGGGTGGCCACGTCCTGGAGTTCACTCATGAGATGGCTGGAGACCAGTACGGCACGGCCCTGCCCGGCGAGTTCGGCCAGCAGCCCGCGGATCCACGCGATGCCCTCGGGATCGAGGCCGTTGAACGGCTCGTCGAGGAGGATCACGGCGGGGTCGCCGAGCAACGCGGCGGCGATGCCCAGCCGTTGCCGCATGCCCAGCGAGTAGCCGCCGGCCCGGCGGCGTCCCACCGTGGACAGCCCGACCTGGTCGAGGACCTGGTCGACCCGGCGGGCGGTCAGATGCTGGGAGTGGGCCAGCCACAGCAGGTGGTTCCGGCCGCTGCGGCCGGGGTGCAGCGCCGAGGCGTCCAGCAGTGAGCCGACGTGGCGCAGCGGGTGCCGCAGCCGGCGGTAGGGCCGCCCGCCGACCAGGGCGCTGCCCGCGTCGGGGGCGTCCAGGCCGAGGATGACCCGCAGTGTGGTGGACTTCCCCGAGCCGTTGGGGCCGAGGAACCCGGTGACCTGCCCGGCCGCCACGGTGAAGGACATGCCGTGCAGGGCCACCGACCGGCCGTAGCGCTTGTGCAGTTCGTGGACTTCGATGGGTGGTGGAGTCATGACCGACGTTCTAGGCAGCGGGCCGTAACACCGACGGAACCGCCGCTGTCATGTCGTTGTTAGGTCGGACCGGTCATTCTGGAGACCGCACGGGGGAGGCACCCAGGGGGCGGGCACCGGTGTGGGGGGAGGGCAGGAATGAAGGGCACATCACGTCTGGGACTGCGGGGCCACGGCATCCGGCTGCGGTTCACCGTCCTGTACATGGCCCTGTTCCTGCTCTCCGGTGCCGCCCTGCTGGGCATCACCATCGCGGTGTTCGTGCGCAACACCAAGGCCACGGTGCCGTTCGACGGTCGGCGGTCGCCGGCCGCGGAGCGGCACATCGCGGCCCTGCAGGCCCAGGTGCACCAGTTGCAGGACCAGCAGCTGCGGCAGCTGCTCATGGGGGCGGTGGTCGCGCTGGTCGTGATGGCCGTGGTGTCGCCGCTGCTCGGCCGTACCGTCGCGGGCCGGATGCTGCGGCCGTTGCGTACGATCACCGCGGCAACCCGCCGGATCACCGCCGACGACCTGCACCGGCGGTTGGCCGTCGCGGCTCCGCACGACGAGGTCAAGGACCTCGCCGACACCATCGACGGACTGCTGGAGCGCCTGGAGGCCGCGTTCGACGCGCAGCGGCTGTTCGCCGCCAACGCCTCCCACGAACTCCGTACCCCGCTGGCCACCATGCGGGCCGCGCTGGACGTGGCCATGGCCAAGCCCGGTCCCGTCCCCGCCTCGACCACCGCCCTGTCCGACCGGCTGCGCACCGAGCTCGACCGGATCGACCGCCTGCTCGACGGACTGCTCACCCTGGCCCGCACTGAGCACGGCACACCGCAGGACCTCGCCGAGGTTCCGCTGGCCCGTCTGGTGTCCGACGCCCTCGACGTCCGCGCCGCCGATGTCGCCGTGATCGAGCTGACCGTCGACAGCCGGCTCGACGACCGGGTGTGGATCCGCGGCAGCCGGGCGCTGCTGGCCCGCATGGTCGACAACCTGATCGACAACGCCGTCGCCCACAACCACCCGGGCGGCTGGATCAGGGTCGGGGTGGCGGGCGACGGGGCCGATGCCCGGCTGCTCGTCGAGACCGGGGGAAGCGTGCTCGACCGCGAGCAGGTCAGCCGGCTGGCACGGCCGTTCCACCGGCTCGGTGTCGACCGTACCGGCGGCGCGCACGGCTCCGGTCTCGGTCTGTCGATCGTCTCCGCCGTCGCCGCCACCCATGGCGGAAGCCTCGACCTGCACGCCCGGCCCGAGGGAGGGCTGCGCGTCACCGTCACGCTGCCCCGCTCGGCCGTACCCGCCGGGTCTCCACGATGAGGGTGCTCGTGGTCGAGGACGCCCGGGCGCTGGCCGCGATCGTCGCCGAGGGCCTGCGCGACCAGGGCATGGCGGTGGACCTCGCGTACGACGGCCTGGACGCCGCGGCGAAACTCGACCTCAACGCCTACGACGTCGTCGTCCTCGACCGCGATCTGCCGGGGATCCACGGCGACGCGCTCTGCCGGCTGATCACCGAGCGCCATCAGCGGGCCATGGTGCTCATGCTCACCGCGGCCGACACCCCCGCCGACCGCGTCGCGGGCCTGTCCGTGGGCGCCGACGACTACCTCACCAAACCCTTCCACTTCCCCGAACTCGTCCTGCGCATCCACGCCCTGGCCCGCCGCCAGCCCGCCGCCCGGGCCCGCACACTGCGCGCGGCAGGCATCGAACTCGACCCGATCCGCCGCACCGCCACCCGCGACGGCGAACTCCTCGAACTGTCGGTCAAGGAGTTCGCCCTCCTCGAAGCGCTGCTCCGCGCCAGCCCCGCCCACCTCAGCACCGAGGACCTGCTCGAACAGGTCTGGGACGAACACGCCGACCCGTTCACCAACACCGTCACCGTCACCGTCGGACGGCTGCGCCGCAAGCTCGGCCAACCCCCCGTCATCAGCACCACACCCGGCGTCGGTTACCGCATCACGCCACGCTGACGCGGTACCGCGGGACGCCCTACAACCAAGGCACGATCCGGCGAGTCTCATCTCATAACGGGTGGAGGCGCAGATGGACGAGCGCGACGCTGGGTGGGAAATGCCGACGGCCGTCGTGGCCGTCGTGGCCGTCGCGGCCGTCGTGGTATGGCTGGCGTTCGGGCCGATCGGGCCGTTGTGGCTCTACGTCCTCGGCTGTGCGGTGGTGCTGGCCGCGGCGAAGGGCGGGGCCGACCGCGTGGCCGCGCTGCTGCGGATCGGTCCGGAATCGTGGCTGCTGGCCCCTCGGTGGACCGAGGCCCGCATGACCGGCGCGGGCTTCCTGATATTCGCCACCGTTGCCGGAATCGCGGGGTGGCAGGCCGACCAGGAGTACCAGCTGCTGTCGGACCTCCGGCACCACGGCCGACGCACCGACGCGACCGTGGTCAAGATCAGCGACCGGTCGGAAGAGGACTTGGTGAACGCCGTGACCGCGCGCTACGACACGGGGTCCGGAGCGGTGGAAGCCTACATCGATGTCCCGTCCACGTCGGCGACCGATCCAGCACCGGGAAGCCTCATACCCGTCGTGTTCGACCCGTCGCACCCCACCGAGGTCCGCCACGTCGCCTACCTCGACGGGCACGACGCCGACGGAATCCGCGACGGATCGATCGGGACCGGCCTCCTCGCGGCGGGCTTCCTGGTGGGCACCGTCACCGTGGTGGTGCGCACGAAACGGCAGGCGCGGGCGGTTGAACCGGGCAGCTGACACTACGGCCGGCGGGGGCTCGATGACCAGGTACGTTCACCATCAGCTGATGGGCGCCGCGATGGCGGTGTGCGCCTGCGTCATCAGCGCGCCGGTGGTCTTCGGGGTACGCGGGATACCCGCCGTGGACGACGACGCGCTGTGGCTGGTCCCCCTCGGCGTGTTCGGCAGCATCGTGTTCTTCGGAATCCTCGGGGCTACTCGGCTCAAAGTGGTCGGTGAGGTCCGACTCTTCGAAGCAGCGGTTCCGCTGGAAGACCCCGGAATGATCCGGCCCGTCGACCGCTCCTTCCGCCACAACCTGGTCAGCACGTCCTTCCTCTGCTCGCTACTGCTGCCGGCGCTGGTCATGGGACTGGCCCTGAGCCCCTGGCTGACCCTCGTCCACCTGCCGCTGGCCCTGGACTGGCTGATCCGGGCCGGCATCGCGGCGCGCTGGGAGAAGAGGCACGGCGTGCTGCTGTGGCGGGGGTATGTGCCGGACAGGCCGTGGGAGCTCTCGTACTCCAGCTCTGAGGCTGCTGTTCAGCGGTGATGGTTCAGTCGCGCTGTACGACGATCAGGGCCATGTCGTCGTTGAGCCGGCCGTCGGCGTAGGCCCGGACGTCCGCGGCGAGCCGTTCGACGAGCGGGCCGGGCGCCTGGTCCGCCCAGACCGTGGCGCGCTCGGCGAGCGGATAGAAGTCGCCGGCCGCGTTCCGGGCCTCGCTGACGCCGTCGGTGTACAGGACCAGCCGGTCGCCGTGCTCGAACGGGAAGGTGGCCGGCAGGTAGCAGCCGTCGGCGCTGTCCGGGTGGGCGGGCCCGACACCCAGGCCGAGCGGCGGCGACGGTTCGGGGACCGTCAGCAGCCGTGCGGTGCCGGTGCGGCCTGCCAGCAGGAGGGGCGGCGGGTGTCCGCAGCTGATCAGGTGCAGCGCGGAGGCGCCGTCCGGGATGTCGATGACGGCGGCGGTCACGAAGCGCTCGGCGGCGTCCTCCTCCGGTTCCGAGAACTCGGCGAGTCCCCACCGGACGGCGTCCTCGATGTAGGCGACGAGTTCCGGCAGCGGGATCCGGCGGTGTGCGGCGGCGCGGAAGGCGCCCAGCACGATCGCCGTGTCGCTGATCGAGGGAAGCCCCTTGCCGCGGACGTCCCCGATGAGGATCCGGGTGGAGCCGGGGATCCGCGCGGCGGCGTACAGGTCGCCGCCGATGGTGGCGTCGGCCTCTGCGCTGCGGTAGTGCGAGGCGAGGGTGACGGGGCCGGCCCGCTTCGGCAACGGCCGCAGTACGACGCGCTGTGCCGCGTCGGACACCGAGCGCACCCGGGCCAGCTCCCGTTCGCGCCGGTCCCGCAGGCCGGTGAAGAGGACGAAGAACGCGCAGACGGCGAGGAGTGCGGAGAGCTCGACGAGGACGCTCTCGGTGGTCAGCGTCCGCCGCTCCACGCCCGCGACGACCAGGGCGAGGACCGCCAGCGTCCCGATCAGCGCGGTGGTGCGCGGCCCGGTACCGACCGCGGTGACCGCCACGGCGACGACGAGAAGGTGGGCGAGGTGGATGTCCGGCGGCAGGAACCCGTCGGCCACCGGGATCGCGATGATCAGCAGGACGGGTCCGGCCAGCCACACCGGTCCCGGCGCGGAATGCCGCCACGCCCGCAAGGTGTCGACCACAGGCGTCGTGATGATCGCAACGTTCACGTCCTGCTCCGTACTCGTCGTTCTCTCCCACCATTAGCACACGGCAACGCGTCTGCCATTCCCGGGCGCGGCCTCCTGTGAGCGTGCGGCTGCGCTCGGTGGCGTCAGCGGGGTGGGACGCGCGCCCCTCGGATCGGGGTGGTTCCCGATCCGAGGGGCGCGCGCCGGGTCACTTCAGATGCCGGGTGAAGAACTGCGCCGCGGCGTCCCCGGCGAACTGCGGGACGCCGGCGTGGCCGCCCATGTTGGCGTGCAGGGACTTCTCCTTGGAGCCGAAGGCGTCGAAGAGGTCCAGGGACGCCTGCCGGTGGTTCCCCTCGTCGTCCCACTGCAGCAGGACGTGCAGCGGAATGGTGACCTGCCGGGCCTCCTCGAACATGGCGCGAGGCACGAAGCTGCCGGCGAAGAGACCGGCGGCCGCGATGCGCGGCTCGACGACGGCGAGGCGGACGCCGATGGAGATCACTCCCCCCGAGAACCCGACCGGGCCGCCGATCTCCGGCAGCGACAGGAGGGCGTCGAGGGCGGTCCGCCATTCCGGGACCGCCTTGTCGACGAGCGGGAGGACGAGGGCGTCGATGATCTCGTCGCTGACCGGCTCGCCGGCCTGCACGGCCCGGCGCATGTCGGCGCGGGGCTGCTCGACGGCGGCCCAGCGGGGCCGGTCACCGCTCCCGGGGAGCTCGATGGTGGCCGCGGCGAAGCCGTCCGCCGCGGCGCGCCTGGCCCGCGCCACCAGTCGGGGGTACATCTTGCGCACCCCGAGCGGGGGGTGGCCGAGCAGGATCAGCGGGACCGGCGCGGACGCGGCCGCCGATGCGGGTGTCCACAGGATGCCGGGGATCTCGCCGAGGGTGAACTCACGTTCGCGGACACCGTCGTCGAGGTGCCGTTCGGAAGTGAGGTGAAGGGCCGAGGGAAGGTCCATGGTGGTGCCTTTCGGGAGTGCTCGTGAAATGGCGCTCCCGGACGATCTATCGCCCGACCGTGACCCCGGAGGGAAGCACCCATGTCGATTCGTTCACGGGTACCACCTCCTCGTTCTCTCGCACGGCCTCCGGAAAGGTAGCAACGTCAGCCGCGGTCCGCCAACGGGTTTTCGCGGAGGCTCAACGATCCGTGGGGACGGGGCTGTCCTGGGCCGGGTCCAGGCCGGTCATCAGCTCCGCGAAGGCCTGGGCGGCCGTCGGGGAGGTGAAGAGGCGGTCGAGGCGGGCGCGGGCCAGGTTGCGCAGGAACGGGCCCGAGTCCGTGTCGTCGCCGGCGTCGTGGACCGTGCGGGTCAGCCAGTGGGAGAACTCCTGGTCGTTCCAGACGCGGCGCAGGCAGCGCTGGGAGTAGGTGCGCAGTCCGGTGTCGTCGTGGTCGCGGACGTGGTCCCGGACGGCGCGGGCGAAGAGGTCGGCGTCGTACAGGGCGAGGTTCATTCCCTTGCCGCCCATCGGGGACACGATGTGGGCGGCGTCCCCGACCAGGAACAGGCGGCCGTACTGCATGGGGTCGTGGACCAGGCTGCGCAGCCGGAAGGTCTCGCGCTCGGTGATCGGGCCGGCGGGCAGGCCGGGGTCGGCGAGCCTGGTGCGCAGCGCGTCCCAGACGCGATGGTCGGGCCAGGCGTCGGGGTGGTCGTCGGGCGGGCACTGGAGGTAGTAGCGGCTGCTGTGCGGTCCGCGGGGGAAGTGCGCGGCGAAGCCCTGCGGGCTGACGGCGAGCAGGGGGTGGGTGGGGGGCGGGGCGTCGGCGAGGACGGTGAGCCAGCCGATGCCGTGGTCGAGGGCGTGGGCGGTGAGGACGTCGTCGGGGACGGCGGTGCGGGTGACGCCGTGATCACCGTCGCAGCCGGCGACGAAGGCGCAGGTGATCGCGTGCGGGGTGCCGTCGGCGGAGCGGTAGCGGACGGTCGGGTGGTCGCCGGTGAGGTCGTGCAGGGAGACGTCGGCCACCTCGTAGCGGATATCGCCGCCGTCGGCGAGGTGGGCGGCGGTGAGCTTCTGGACCAGGACCTGCTGGGGACAGAGCCGGGCCCCGGGGCCTTCGGAACCGTCGCTGTCGTCGACGAGCCGGCTCTCGCCGTCCACCCGGAACTCCAGGATGCCGTCGTGCGGCGGACCGGCCAGCACCAGGTCGGCCAGCCCCCAGGACGCGAACATCCGCACGGCGCGGCTCTCCACGATGCCGGCCCGCTGCCGCTGCGCCACGTACTCCTGGCTGCGGCTCTCCAGGACCACGCAGCCGACGCCGGATCTGCGCAGCAGATTGGCGACGGTCAGTCCGGCCGGTCCGGCGCCGATCACCACGACCGTCGTGGACTCCGGTGTCTCATCCAACTCGCGCTCCCCCACGGCCACTTGGCGCCTCCGCACGTCAGCCTAGCCGGATCCGGCGGACGGCGAGGCGGCGTGCGCCGGATCGGGGCGGCGCCTTCGGGCCCGCGCCGGCCACGGCTTGCCGGACGGCCGACACCGTCCCGATCCCGGCAGTTCAGTGGCTGTTACACGGATCACTGTGCCGTCGGCCGGTGGTGGGTGAGATGATCACAGGGTGGGGACGGGAAGCACTCGTTCGGCGCCGGACGCGCCGACCCGCCACGCCGCGATCCGGCGTTCCTGACCATCGAGTCGCCCTTCCGCGTCCCCGGAAGAAGGGGAAGAAGAGTGTCCGTGTTCCAGCGCATCCTGGTGGCCGTCGATCCCAGCCCCGCCCGCCACTCCGCCGTGCGGCTGACCGGCGAGCTGGCGCAGCTGACGAACGCCGAGGTCCGCGTCATACACGTCATCGCCTCCGCCGCCTCCATCGCCGCGGTCGTCCCCCTGGAGGAGGACACCGAGGCCCAGGCCGTTCTCGACGAGGCGCTGACGGCGCTGCGCGCGCAGGGGGTCAAGGCCGAGGGGACCCTCGTCCGGGGGCTCACCACGCAGGTCGCGGCCGCCATCTCCGAGACGGCGGAGGAGTTCGCCGCCGATCTCATCGTCCTCAGCCCCCATCACCGGGGCGCCGTGGAGGCGCTGTTCGACCCGCGTGTCAGCGACGCCGTCGCGCACCACACCAACACGGCGATCCTGCTCGCGCCGGAAGGCAACCAGGAGGCCTGACCGGCGAAGCCGCCACCACCCGGGGGGGGGCGGGGGGCCGGGGGGCGGGCGGGGGGGGGCGGCGGGGGGGGGGGGGGGGGCGGGGGGGGGGGGCGCGGGGGGGGTAGGTGGCGCGG
>NZ_JBICZD010000005.1:467359-502578 GCF_043201555.1 Streptomyces sp. NPDC048288 | reverse complement strand
CGCGCCCGCCCCCCCGCCCCGGGGGGCCCGCGCCGGCGGGCGGCGCGCGCGGCCCCGCCCCCGGGCGTTCGGCGGCACGCCGATGCGGGCTCCGCACGTCACTTCTCAAGGCCGAACGCCCGGCGGAACTCCTTTCCACGCCGTAGCACCGGAGAAGGAGAATCCGCTACCGGCGCCGCCAGGGCAGGGCTTCGCGCTCGTCGCTGTCGGCGTCCATGCGCTGGAGGGCGGCGTTGATCGCCTCGCCGATCTCGGCGAACTGGGTCACCTGCTCCGGGGTGAGGGCGTCGAAGACGCCTCGGCGGACCGCCTCCACATGGCCGGGTGCCTCGCGCTCCAGGAGGCGTACGCCCTCCTCGGTGAGGACGGCGAGCTGATTGCGCCGGCTGGCGGGGTCCTCGCGGCGGTCGACGTACCCGGCCTCCTGGAGACGGGTCACGGCGTGCGTGAGGCGGCTTCGGGTGATCTTGAGGCGTTCGGCCAGCTCGGACATGGTGAGCGAGTGCTCCTTGACCGACGACAGGTTGGCCAGCAGGGTGTAGTCGGCGTGCGTCATCCCCGCGTCGCGGCGCAGCTGCCGGTTCAGGTGGTCGGACAGGTGCGTGGAGAACTGGACGTAGGCGAGCCACGCCCGTCGTTCCTCGGAGGTCAGCCAGCGGGGCGTCGTCGCGGTCATGACCCCACCCTAACGATTCACGTTTGAATGTTCACACCTTGACCGGGGGCCTGCTCATCCATGCCGTGGATGAGCCGGATACGGGATTCGGATCGCGTGGGGGATGGCGACCGGGCCGGCGAACGCCCCATAGTCGTCCGTACCCCGCACGTCGCTGTCCGGACCAGCCGCCGGTGCGCGGGTTCCTCCCCGCATGCCGCGCGCCTTCCGTGGCGTCCCCGACGGCATGCCCACTCCGCTCGTTCGCCGTCCCTGGAGTCGCCATGCCCGGTTCCGTGCCCCCGTCCCCCGTCGTGGCGGAAGACGCCGCCGCGTCACCCGTCGCCGTGTCGGGACCCGCGCATCTGCTGCGGGTGACCCTGCTGATGGCGGGCAGCTGTCTGCCGATCCTCGGCGCGGTGCTGATCGCGCCCGTGCTGCCGAAGATGCAGGACCACTTCGCGTCCGTGCCCGGCGCCAAGGCGCTGGTGCCGCTCGCGCTGACCGTGCCGGCGCTGGCGCTGGCGCTGCTGGCGCCGTTCGCCGGGGTGATCGTGGACCGGCTGGGCCGTAAGCGCCTGCTGGTCGTGGCGACCCTGTTGTACGCCGTGTTCGGTACCGCCCCACTGTATCTGGACTCCCTCGGCGCGATCATCGCCGGCCGCGCGCTGGTCGGTGTCGCCGAGGCCGCGATCATGACCTGCTGCACCACGCTGATCGGCGACTACTACTCCGGGCAGCGGCGGGTGAAGTACCTCGCCCTGCAGACCATGTGCGCCTCCGCCTCGGCCACCGTCTTCTTCGTGCTCGGCGGCGCGGCCGGGTCGGCCGGCTGGCGGGTGCCGTTCTGGGTGTACGCCGTGAGTCTCGTCCTCGCGCCGCTGATGGCCTCCGCGCTGCCCAGCCCGGCGACCGGCGGTACATCCGCGGCGGGCGGCTCCGCCGGGGGCCGACGCTCGTTCCCCTGGCGGCAGTTGGGCGGGATCTGCGTCCTGACCTTCTTCGGGGCGATGGTGTTCTACACCGTCCCGGTCGAGATGTCGTACCTGCTCGACGACCTCGGGGTGAAGAACTCCGGGGTGATCGGGCTGGCCACCGCGATCGCCAGTGCGGCCACGGTGGGCGGTGCGGTCACCTTCGCCCGGCTGAAGAGGTCCCCCGATCCGATGCTGCCCGCCGTGCTCGGCGTCTGCGCGGTCGGGTTCGGGGTGATGTTCCTCGCGGGGAGCGCTCCGTTGCTGGTCGTCGGGGCGGTCGTCAACTGTGTGGGTACGGGGATGCTGTTGCCGGCGCTGCTGACCAGCGCGATGTCGCGGCTGGCGTTCGAGGACCGGGGGCGGGGGACGGGGCTGTGGATGGCCGCGTTCTTCGGTGGGGAGTTCGTGTGTCCGCTGGTGCTGCTGGGAGGGGAATCGGGGGTCGGTTCGCTCGCCGGTGCTGTGGGGTTGCTCGGGGTGGCCTGTGCGGTGGTGGCGGGTGCGTTGTTCGTTGTGCGGAGGCGCGCGGGGGTGGTGGATTCCCGGCCGTTGCCTGAGCAGTTGGCGTAGGGCGGGAGGCGCCTATGGATGGGCCGCAGTCGTGTGTGTGGCGGCTGCGGCGCCGTGGGGGCTGATCGCGCAGTTCCCCGCGCCCCTAAAGGGGCGCTTTGGCTTGCGTCAGTGTGGCGCCGATCTCTGCTGCCTTCTTGCGGAGCCAGATGTGGGCGGCGTCCTGGGCGTGGACGGGGTGCCACCACATGGCTTCCTGGACGGGGACGGCCTCGAAGGGGCAGGGAAGGACGCGTACGGCGGCGGAGGGGGCGACCTTGCGGATGAGGCGTTCCTGGATCATCGCGACGCGGCGGGTGCCCTCGACCATGTACGGGAGCAGTTGGAAGGTCTGTACGGAGACCTCCACCCGGGGGCTGATGCCGAGCATGCTGAGCTGGCGGGCGGCGGGGGCGTCGTAGGGGCGCTGGTAGACCGCCCAGGGCAGTTGCGCCAGGTGGTCCAGGGTGAGGGAGGTGCCGACCTCGGGGTTGTCGTCGGCGACCATGCACAGCCAGCGGTCCTGGTGGAGGTCGACGGCGGGGAAGCCGTCGATGATGCCGTGCGGGAGCAGCAGTCCGTCGATGGTGCTCAGGGTGGTGGCGGGGTTCTCCTCGACGTTCGGCGGGGTGTGCCGGAAGGTGAGGCGGATGCCCGGTGCCTCGCGGTGCAGGGCGCGGGCGAGGGGGGCGCCGAAGACGGCCGCGCCGTAGTCGGAGGCGAGCAGGGTGAACTCGCGGGTCTCCGCCGCCGGGTCGAAGTCGGGCTGGCTGGAGAAGACGCGGTCCAGCAGGTCGCAGGCGGTGGCGCTGCGGTCGCGCAGGGAGGCGCCGAGCGGGGTCAGCTCGTAGGAGTTGCCGGCGCGGGCGAGCAGTTCGTCGTCGAAATGGCGGCGCAGCCGGGCCAGCGCCGCGCTCATGGCGGGCTGGCTCAGTCCGACGCGTTCGCCGGCGCGGGTGACGTTGCGTTCCTCCAGCAGCGCGCGCAGGGCGACGACCAGGTTGAGGTCGAGTCGGGAGAGGTTCACCGGGTACCGCCTAGCCAGTCGAGAGCCGAAGAGAGCCGTAGAGGGCCGTAGAGAGCCATCCATGTCGTGGATTCGGCACATCCACAGGATCTATTTCCGTGATCTGCCGATCAGGGCCACAGTAGACCGCAACCCCGCAGGAGGAAATCTGATGGCAACGCTCGCGCAACCTGCCGGCCCGTTCGCGCTCGGCACGTTCTCCGTCCCGGACCGGGAGCCGTTCCCCGGTCTGCTGGCCCGGGAACAGGTGCTCGACCTGGGCAGAGCGCTGGACTGGGCGCCGACCGGCCTGCGCGCCGTGGTGGAACGGTGGGAGGAGACCCTCCCCGTGCTGCACGCCCTCGCCGACGACGTGACCCTGGACTGGCGGCCGCTGGAGGGTCTGCGGGTGCACGCGCCGGTCGAGCCCCGGCAGATCTTCCAGTCCGGTGCCAACTACCGGCAGCACGTGATCGACCTGGAGGTCGCCCACCGCTCCCCCGACGACCCGCGCACGGTCGAGGAGGCCCGGGCGGAGATCGCCGCGGTGATGGACCGGCGGGCGGCCGAGGACCTGCCGTACGTCTTCGTCGGGCTGCCGACGACGATCGCCGGGCCGTACGACGATGTCGTGCTCCCCGAGTGGGCCGAGCAGCCGGACTGGGAGCTGGAGCTGGCGGCCGTCATCGCCCGGCCCGCCTACCGGGTGCCGGTCGAGGAGGCCCTGGAGTACGTCGCCGGGTACACGATCGCCAACGACCTCACCGACCGCGCGACCGTCTTCCGCCGGGACATGAAGGCCATCGGCACCGACTGGCTGCGCTGCAAGAACGCGCCCGGGTTCACCCCGCTCGGGCCGTGGCTGGTGCCGGCCGCCTCGATCGCCGACCCGGGTGATCTGCGGGTGACGCTGAAACTGAACGGCGACACCATGCAGGACGAGTCGACGAAGGACATGCTCTTCGGGGTCGCGCGGCTGGTGTCGTACATCTCGCGGACGGCCCGGCTGCTGCCCGGGGACCTGGTGCTGACGGGCAGCCCGGCCGGGAACGGCATCCACTGGGGGCGGCTGCTGCGGGACGGCGACGTGATGGAGGGGTCCGTGACCGGGCTCGGTGCGCAGCGCACCCGTTGCGTGAAGGAGTCGGCGTGAACCGGCAGGATCCCGAGGGCGCGATCGCCGAGGCCGCCAAGGCGTACTCGAACTGGGGGCGTTGGGGCGCGGACGACGTGCTCGGCACCCTGAACTTCCTGGACGAGGCCAAACGGCGCGAGGGGGCCGCGCTGGTGCGGCGGGGGGTCAGCTTCTCGCTGTCGCAGGCCTTCGACATGGACGGCCCGCAGAAGGGCTGGCGGCGCCGGACCAACCCGGTGCACACCATGCTGGACACCGGCACGGACGCGGCTCTCGGCAACCAGGGCTTCCCGCACGGCATCGGCGGCGCCGACGACGTGATCGCGATGCCGTTGCAGTGCTCCACCCAGTGGGACGGGCTCGGGCACATCTTCGACCACGGCAAGGCCTGGAACGGCCGGGACGCGGCGCGCACGGTCACCTCCGACGGCGACCTCGTCACCGGGATCGAGCACATGGCACCGTACGTCGCGGGGCGCGGGGTGCTGCTCGATGTGGGCCGAGTCGTGGGCACCGACGGGGAGTTGGCGGACGGGTTCGCCATCACCGAGGCGCATCTGACGGCGACCGCCGCGGCCCACGGGGTGACCGTCGGCCGCGGGGACATCGTCCTCGTCCGCACCGGGCGGCTCGCCCGGGCCCGGCGGGAGGGCTGGGGCGAGTACGCGGGCGGGCCCGCGCCGGGGCTGTCGTTCACCACCGCCGGGTGGCTGCACTCCACCGAGATCGCCGCGATCGCCACCGACACCTGGGGGTTCGAGGTGCGGCCGAACGAGTTCGAGAACGCCTTCCAGCCGCTGCACCAGGTCGCCATCCCCAACATGGGTCTGCTGATCGGCGAGATGTGGGACCTCGACGCGCTGGCCGAGGACTGCGCGGCCGACGGCGCGTACGCGTTCTGGCTGACCGCCGCTCCCCTGCCCATCACCGGGGCGGTGGGTTCGCCCGTCAACCCCATCGCCGTCAAGTAGCCCCGCACGGCCGCTGTCTCCCCCCCTCTTGCCCCCTGCCCCACGTCGGCGCGGGCCACAGAGCCGCATCCACGCCGCCCGAAGTCGCGCGGCCCAACCCCGGGAGGTATCCCCCGACATGGCTGACCGCCCCACCCCTACCGTCCTCGTCGTCGGCGGAGGCACCTCCGGCAACGCCCTGACGGTCCTGCTGCGCCGGGCCGGGATCGCCGTCGATCTCGTCGAGGCGAGCCCCGACTGGAAGGCCGCCGCCGGTTCCGGCATCACCCTGCAGGGCAACGCGCTGCGGGTGCTGCGCGAGGTCGGCGTCCTGGAGGACATCGAGAAGGACGGGTACGCCGCCAACGGGGTCGCCGTCCTCGCCCCCGACGGCACGGTGATCCACGCCCACGAGGAACTCCGCACCGGCGGCGACCAGTTGCCCGCCCACATCGGCATGCGGCGGCCCAAGCTCCAGCAGCACCTGATCGAACGCGTGCGTGCCTCGGGCGCCGACGTCCGGCTCGGCACCACCGCCACCGCGTTCGAGCAGGACGACCAGGGGGTCGACGTCACCTTCTCCGACGGCACGAGCCGCCGGTACGACCTGGTGGTCGGCGCCGACGGCCTGCACTCCGCGACCCGCCGGATGATCGGCGTCACCGACGAGCCAGAGCCCGTCGGCATGGGCATCTGGCGGGCGCCCGCACCCCGCCCGGCCGGCGTCTCCCGCACCGAGATGATCTACGGCGGGCGCTGTTTCATAGCCGGCTACTGCCCGACCGGCGAGGACACGGTCTACACCTACCTCGTCGAACCGGCCCGCGACCGCGCCACCATCGACCCGGCCTCGTACGCCGACGAGATGCGCGCGCTCAGCGAGGGCTACGGCGGCGCCTGGACGGAACTGCGCGAGGCGTTCACCGATCCCTCGGTCGTCAACTACACGTGGTTCGACCGGCACTTGGTGGAGGGGCCGTGGCACCGCGGCCGGGTGGTGCTGGTCGGCGACGCCGCGCACGCCTGCCCGCCCACCTTCGCCCAGGGCGCGGCGATGTCCCTGGAGGACGTCCTGGTCCTGGCCGAGCTGCTGACCGGCCTGGACGGCTGGGACGCCGAGTCCCTCGACCGGGCGCTCACCGGCTACCACGCCCGGCGGCTGCCCCGGGTGCGCCTGGTCGTCGACGCCTCCTGCCTGCTCACCGACTGGATGCTCGAAGGCCGGCGCGACGCGGACGTGCCCGGGCTGATGGGCCGTACCCTCACCGCTCTCAAGGAACTGCCGTGACCGAACCCCGGTCGGCACCGACCATCGACGTGCACGCTCATCTCCTGCTCCCGGACGTGGAGGACGCCGTCGCCGGGCAGCCGGGGCTGGCCGAGGCCCGCGCCCTGGACGCCCGCCGCAACGGGCCGGCCGCGCTGGCCGTGAACGGGCCGATGGTCGGGCAGCGGGTGCCCCGGCTGACGGATGTCGCCGTGCGGCTGGCCGCGATGGACGCGCAGGGCGTGGACGTACAGCTGGTCAGCCCGTCGCCGTCGCACTACCACTACTGGGCGGACGCACAACTGGCCGACCGTGTCTGCCGGTTGGCGAACGAGGGCACCGCCGGGCACTGCGCGAAGGCCCCCGACCGGCTGTACGGCCTCGGGCTGGTCCCGCTCCAGCACCCGGAGCTGGCGCCGGAGTTGCTGGACGACGCGCTGGCGCAGGGGCTGCGGGGTGTGGAGATCTCCTCGCACGCGCCCGGCCGTGAGCTGTCGGACCCGGCCTACGAGCCGTTCTGGGCCCGGGCGGAGGAGACGGGGGCGCTGGTCTTCCTGCACCCGTTCGGCTGCACGCTCGACGAGCGCCTGGACCGGTGGTACCTGTCCAACACGGTCGGCCAGCCCACCGAGAACGCCGTCGCCCTCTCGCACCTGATCTTCTCGGGTGTTCTGGACCGCCATCCGGGACTGAAGCTGATCGCCGCGCACGGCGGCGGCTATCTGCCGACCCACCTGGGCCGCTCCGACCACGCCTGGCGGGCCCGCCCCGACGCCCGGGACTGCGCGCGGGAGCCGAGCGGCTACCTGAAGCAGCTGTACTTCGACTCCCTCGTCCACGACCCGCACGTACTGCGGGAGTTGGTGCGGGTCGCGGGCGCGGACCGGGTGCTGCTCGGCTCCGACTTCCCCTTCGACATGGGCACCGAGGACCCGCTGGGCGCGCTGCGGGCGGCCGGCCTGCCCGACCCCGACTTCCACGCCGTCCGCGGCGCCACCGCCGCCGTACTCCTGAACCTCTTCTGAGGAGGAACCCCCATGAGCAACCGTCTGCTCACCCACCTCCGGCACGTCGACCTCGCCGTGCCCGACTACGACAGGCAGCTGGACTTCTACGCCGGCGTCTGGGGTCTCACCAAGGTCGCCGAGGACTCGGGCATCTCCTTCCTGGCCGCCGAGGGATCCCCCGAGCAGTACGTCGTCCGGCTGCGCAGGGCCGACGAGAAGCGGCTCGACCTGGTGTCCTACGGCGCCGCCTCCACCGCGGACGTCGACACCCTCGCCGAGCAACTCCTCGCGGGCGGTGTGCGGTTGATCTCTCAGCCGGGCAAGGTCGACACCCCCGGGGGCGGTTACGGCTTCCGGTTCTTCGACGTGGACGGCCGCACCATCGAGGTCTCCGCGGACGTCGGGGTACGGCAGCACCGCAGGATCGAGGAGAAGGAGTCGATCCCGGTCAAGCTGTCGCACGTCGTGCTCAACTCGCCGGACCTGGACCGGACCCGCGCCTGGTACGAGGAGTACCTCGGCTTCCGGCTCTCCGACACCCTGAGCTCGCCGCACATGGGCGAGGTCATGCACTTCATGCGGATCTCCGACCAGCACCACTCGATGGCGCTCGCGAAGGGCCCGCACACCTCGCTGCACCACGTGTCCTTCGAGATGCGCGGCATCGACGAGTACATGCGCGGCTCCGGCCGGGTGATCCGGGCCGGCTTCAAGAAGGTCTGGGGCCCGGGCCGGCACATGGCCGGCGACAACACCTTCACCTACTTCCTCGACCCGCACGGCAACACGGTCGAGTACACGACCGAGCTGGAACTCCTCGACGAGGACACCTGGCACCCGAGCGTCTACGACTTCTCCAAGCCTGAGGTCACCGACCAGTGGGGCACCGCGAACCCGATGAACGAGCTGGTCGCCAAGGAGTCGTTCAACGACGTCGACCGCGGTGTCTTCGTGGCCCCGCCGGTCTGACCTCCCCGAGTTCCGGGGGCGCGGCGATCCCCTGTCACCGCCCTGACCGCCCGCCGCGCCACCGGGTCCGCGCCACCCGCTCTCCCGACGACAGGACCTCCCATGCGTTTCGCCACGTACGAGTACCGATCCCGACGCCAGGTGGCCGTCGTCGACTCCGACGGCACGCTGTATCCGCTCCCCGGTGTCAGCTCGCTGGCCGCGCTCCTCGGGGCGTGCGGAGGGCTGCCCGAACTCCTGGACGCGGGCGCGGCGACGCTCGACGTCCCGGCCGGGCCGCACGTGTCGGAGGTACGGCTGCTCCCGCCGCTGGAACCGCCCACCGTGCGGGACTTTGTGACGTTCGAGGAGCATGTCGAGGGCGTACGGCGGTCCGTCGACGGCAACGCGGGCGTGCCGGAGCAGTGGTACGCGGCACCGACCTTCTACTTCACCAACCCCTACGCGGTGTACGGCCCGCACGACGACATCCCCGTGCCGCCCGGTTCGCGGGTGCTGGACTTCGAGCTCGAGGTCGCCGCGGTGATCGGCAGGGAGGGCCGCGACCTCACTCCGGAGCGGGCCCGGGAGCACATCGTCGGCTACACGGTCTTCAACGACTGGTCGGCCCGCGATCTGCAGTCCGCCGAGATGAAGGTGAACCTCGGCCCCTGCAAGGGCAAGGACACCGCCACCACGCTGGGCCCGTACCTGGTCACCGCCGACGAGTTCGAGAAGTACCGGGACCCGGACGGCTTCCTGCGGCTCGCGCTCACCGCCTCGGTCAACGGGGTAGTGGTCGGCGAGGACCTGCTGTCCAACATGAGCTGGACCTTCGAGGAGATGGTCGCCTACGCCTCGCGCGGCACCTGGGTGCGCCCCGGCGACGTACTCGGCTCGGGCACCTGCGGCAACGGCGGCTGCCTGGCCGAGCTGTGGGGGGTACGGGGCAGGCAGGACCCGCCACCGCTGCAACCCGGCGACACCGTCACCCTCACCGTCGAAGGCATCGGCACCCTCTCCAACACCGTGGTCGCCGGACCCGACCCGCTCCCCCTGCCGACCGCCCGGCACCGCACCCGGGAACGGCCGTGACCCGTCCGTCCTGCCGGCGGGCCGGTGTCACCCCCGACGTACCCCATGCCCATGGTGGACTGCGGTTTCGGGGTGACTCCTGTGCTCCATGTGACGGTGCGCGGGAGCCGCTGGTGGTGGGGTTCCCGCGCATCGCGTCCGGGTGGGGCGGTCAGGCGCCGACGTACTGGGCGAGGTGCTCGGCGGTGAGGGTGGCGCGGGCGGCGACGAGGTCGGCCGGGGTGCCCTCGAAGACGATCCGGCCGCCGTCGTGGCCGGCGCCGGGGCCGAGGTCGATGATCCAGTCGGCGTGGGCCATGACCGCCTGGTGGTGCTCGACGACGATGACCGACTTGCCGGAGTCGACCAACCGGTCGAGCAGGCCGAGGAGTTGCTCGACGTCGGCGAGGTGCAGACCGGCGGTCGGCTCGTCGAGGACGTAGACGCCGCCCTTGTCGGCCATGTGCGTGGCCAGCTTGAGGCGCTGGCGCTCGCCGCCGGAGAGGGTGGTGAGGGGCTGACCGATGGTGAGGTAGCCGAGGCCGACGTCGGTGAGCCGCTGGAGGATGCGGTGGGCGGCCGGGATGTGCGCCTCGCCCGCGGCGAAGAACTCCTCGGCCTCGGCCACCGGCATCGCCAGTACCTCGCTGATGTCGCGGCCGCCGAGGCGGTATTCGAGGACGGACGCCTCGAACCGCTTCCCGTCGCACTCCTCGCAGGTGGTGGCGACGCCGGCCATCATCGCCAGGTCGGTGTAGATCACGCCGGCACCGTTGCAGGTGGGGCAGGCGCCCTCGGAGTTGGAGCTGAACAGGGCGGGCTTGACGCCGTTCTCCTTGGCGAAGGCCTTGCGGATCGGTTCGAGCAGTCCGGTGTACGTGGCCGGGTTGCTGCGCCGGGAGCCGCGGATGGCGCCCTGGTCGACGGAGATCACCCCGGCGCCGGCCGGGATCGAGCCGTGCACCAGGGAGCTCTTGCCGGAGCCCGCGACGCCGGTCACGACGGCCAGGACGCCGAGCGGGATGTCGACGTCGACACCCTGGAGGTTGTGGGTGGCCGCGCCCCGGATCTCCAGCGCTCCGCTGGGCTTGCGGACGGTCTCCTTGAGGGCGGCCCGGTCGTCGAAGTGGCGGCCGGTGATGGTGCCGCCCTTGCGCAGCCCTTCGACGGTGCCCTCGAAGCAGACGGTGCCGCCGCCCGCGCCGGCGCCGGGACCGAGGTCAACGATGTGGTCGGCGATCGCGATGACCTCCGGCTTGTGCTCCACGACGAGGACCGTGTTGCCCTTGTCGCGCAGCCGCAGCAGGAGGCCGTTCATGCGCTGGATGTCGTGCGGGTGCAGGCCGGTGGTGGGCTCGTCGAAGACATAGGTGACGTCGGTGAGCGAGGAGCCGAGGTGGCGGATCATCTTGGTGCGCTGCGCCTCGCCGCCGGACAGGGTACCGGCGGGGCGGTCGAGGGAGAGGTAGCCGAGGCCGATCTCCACGAACGAGTCGAGGGTGTGCCGGAGCGTCTCCAGGAGGGGCGCCACCGAGGGCTCGTCCAGGCCCGTGACCCAGGCGGCCAGGTCGCTGATCTGCATCGCGCAGGCGTCGGCGATGCTGATCCCGTCGATCTTCGAGGAGCGGGCGCCCTCGCTGAGGCGGGTGCCGTCGCAGTCGGGGCAGGTGGCGAAGGTGACCGCCCGCTCCACGAACTCGCGGATGTGCGGCTGCATCGACTCCTTGTCCTTGGAGAGCATCGACTTCTGGATGCGCGGGATCAGACCCTCGTAGGTCATGTTGATCCCGGCGATCTTCATCCGGGTCGGCTCGCGGTACAGGAAGTCCTGCAGCTCCTTCTTCGTGAACCTGCTGACCGGCTTGTCCGGGTCGAAGAAGCCGGACTCGGCGTAGAGGCGGGAGTTCCAGCCGCCGCCCTTGTAGCCGGGGACGGTGATCGCGCCCTCGTTGAGGGACAGGTTCTCGTCGTAGAGCTGGGCGAGATCGAGGTCGGTGACGGCGCCACGGCCCTCGCAGCGCGGGCACATGCCGCCGGTGATGCTGAAGCTGCGGCGTTCCTTGACCTTCTGCCCGGCGCGTTCGACGGTGACGGCGCCCGCCCCGCTGATGGAGGCGATGTTGAAGGAGAACGCCTTCGGCGAGCCGATGTGCGGCTTGCCGAGGCGGCTGAAGAGGATCCGCAGCAGGGCGTTGGCGTCGGTGGCGGTGCCGACGGTGGAGCGGGGGTCGCCGCCCATCCGCTGCTGGTCGACGATGATCGCGGTGGTGAGGCCGTCGAGGACGTCGACCTCGGGACGGGCCAGGTTCGGCATGAAGCCCTGGACGAAGGCGGGATAGGTCTCGTTGATCAGCCGCTGGGACTCGGCGGCGATGGTGTCGAACACCAGGGAGCTCTTGCCCGAGCCGGAGACGCCGGTGAAGACGGTCAGCCGGCGCTTCGGGATCTCGATGCTGACGTCCTTGAGGTTGTTCTCGCGCGCGCCGTGCACGCGGATCAGGCCGTGGCTGTCGGCCACATGCGGCTCGGACGTCTGCGTCCCGGTCTTTCTGGCCATGCTCAAACCCACTCCAAACGCTGCGCGAGGCCTCCGTCGATGGCCGCCACGCTAGCCGGGCAGCAGCGGCAACGCTTCTCCATTCCTGACGGAATCGCCCACAGGCACGACGCGCCCGCCCGGCCGGAGGTGGCTAGGCTGGCCCTGCCGGGAAAGGGGCGGTGCCATGGATACCGAGTCCCTGATCAGGGCCGCGATCGAGGAGCACTGGCGGGCGTCGGAACGCGGGGACATCGCCGCCGAGCATGCCGTCTACGCCGCCGACGCGATCCTGGACTATCCGCAGTCGGGCGAGCGTTTCCGGGGCCGCGAGACGATCGCGGCGCAACGCGGTGGGCACCCTGCCGACCGGCACTTCACCGTGCTGCGCATCACCGGCCACGCACAGGTGTGGGTGAGCGAATGCGTGATCACGTACGACGGCGAGCCGTCGTACTCGGTGAGCGTCATGGAGTTCGCCGGCCGGCAGGTGGTGCACGAGACGCAGTACTTCGCCGGCCCCTTCGGCGCACCCGCGTGGCGAGCAGCGCTCGCCGAGCCGATGCCGGGGCGCACCATCGCCGAAGCCTGACCTCCGGCTCCGCCCCGCCCCGGAGCCGACGACCTGGTCGCTCTACGGCGTCCGCTCAGCCGAACCACCGGGTGAGGGCCGTTTCGAGCGGACCGCCGTCGGTCGTGGACCAGGCGACGTACCCGTCGGGCCTGATCAGCAGCGCCTCGGCGCCCGCCACGTCCTCGTCGGTCTTCGCCGCGACGTGCTCGACCCGGTCGGACCGGTAGCCCACGCACCGCTGCCTGCCGTCGAGCGAGAGCAGCAGGCCCCGGCCGGAGTGCATCAACCGGCTCACCCGGGTCGGGCCGGACCCGGTGGTCAGCTCCAGGTCGATCATCCGGGGGCGACACCGAGGTACCGGGTGTCGAGGCCGGACATCATGCCCGAGAGGTAGCGGTTGGTGTCGGGCAGGCGCGGCAGTTCGGTCGTGAGGGTGCGGATCGCCGCGCCACCTCGACCTCAAGAACGACTTCTACGCGCGGGTCAAAGCGCGCGGGCAGACGCCGCACTCCGAGATCCACCTGCGCCAACAAATCGTCAAAGTCAAGGAACTCCGCCCCAAGGACACAGCGGTGCTGTCTCAGTCCAGCTCCCCCGTTCGCGTACTGCCAACCCAACCACACCCAAACCAGACACTCTGAGTCGGTCCGGCTCTGCCGGACCACTCCCCGGGAGCTCAGGGCCGCTTGCTTTCGGATTCTCAGCGCCGGACGGCAGACTTCGCGAGCACGGCCAGGAGGATGAGCGTTCGACCGGTGCGGCGTACCAAGCGACCTCGTCGAGGCACTGAACTCCTCGGACAGCGGCAAACACCCTATCTTTGTGGCATGGGTTGGCGTCGGCAGCAAGGCGGGGCGACGTGAGTCGCGTCGAAACCGGTTATCCCGAGCGGCAGCTCGACGATGCTGTCGAGAAGCTGCGCACCGGGCAGGGCGCGTCGGCCCTGGTGAGTGCCGAGAACGGACTTCAGGGCTGGCTGGAGCGTTTCGAGGGCCATGACCCGTTCACGGTGGACATGGCGAGAGCACTGTCACAGCACGCTGAGGTGCTGCACCGCTGGGGCGATCCCGACCTCGCGGTGGGCGCCGCGGACTTGGCGATCCGCACCTTCCTCAACCGGCGTGACGAGATCAACGGAACTGTCGACGCACGCAGTAGGTATGTACCCGCCTTCATCAAGTCTGGACTGATCGCCGCTGACATCCACCAACGGTTCGGCCGGTCCAGCATCGCAGCAGACGCCCGAGGCTTGGTCCGGGATGCCCGCCCCCACATGCCGTCAGTCAGTATCGAGGCACCCGTACCGCTGCTGGCCGACATGACGCTGGCCCGAGCGCTGAAGCAGGTCGCACCGGAAGGTGATCAACGGGCGGGCGCGTCGAGCCGGAAGTTCGCCAATGCGGTGACTGCCCCAGCCACCGACTGTTCTCTTGTCACGTCATCCCTGCGGTGCAGAAGTGACGACGCTCCAGTGGTCGCCGGCATGTTCGCGGCTGCCGCAACGGCGACATGGGAAAGCGAGCCTGCCGCAAGCCTGCGACTGGGCCTGGAAGCCCACGTTCTCTACGCGCACCAGGCCGAGCGGCAGTTGCCCGAACTGTGCCGCAACATGGGCGAGCACGGCCCGTCCTGGGCACGTGTCCTCCTCGCCTGTTCCCAGATCACTGCGCGTCACGGTCTGCGTGAGCTCACGCTTGACCTCTCCTCTTGGATTGCCAGTACTGTGGCCGCGCTGATCCCGTTCGCCGTGACTGATCTGGAAACCCGCTCGGTGGCGCACGATTGCAGCTCCTGGCGCATCAAGCTGATGACGGCCGCCGGTGACAGAAAGGGCGCGGCTGATGCCCGCAAAGCGCTGAGAAAGCTGGATGCCATGCCCTGAGCGGCGCCTTCAGGAAACATTGTTGAAAACCAAAACCGCGCCGGTCCTTCGGCGTATGACGCCCGCACTCAGCGGTAAGACGTCGCACTGGGGACATGACCCGTCTCGGACGTTGGAGTGCCATCAACGAACGGCGAACCAAGTGACAAGTAGCTCTTTGCAGCCGAGGTCCCCTTAGAGGGCATCTGGTCCCTTTTGCGGCGCGGCCCCCTGGCCAGCGTCGCATTCACCGACGACGAACACCTTGAACAAACTCTCCGCCGCGGCCTGCGTCATATCCAGCTACGGCCCGACCTCATCGACGGCTGCCTTGCGGGCACCGGACTGCCCCTCACGCATCTCCCGACAACAATCCGAGGAGGTCAGTACTCTGCCGGAATGGAGAGCGTCGATGGGTCGCCCGCCGTCGGCGTGGGGCAATGAACGGCTTCGCGGGGCACGTGTGGGTCCTCGCCCTCGTCGCGGCGGTCTGCGCGCTGATCGCGGTCCATCTGCTGGCCGTACGCAGGACCGCCGGTTCCTCTCTCACGGGAGCCGTCGTGCTCACGCTGGCCGTCGCCGCGATCCCCGCCCTTCGCGGTGAACCGCCGCACTACGTGACGGGGGTCGCGCTGACGGCCGGTGGGGTGGCGGCGGTGGTCTGGGCGAAGGGCCGCTCCCGCCGGCACCGTTCGGCCCGCCGGTCCGCGCGGGCGGACTACGAGGCCGGCACGGCGGCGGTCCCGCTGTTCGCGGCGCTGGCGGAACGGGACCGGCTGGCGGCGGAGCTGCACGACGTGGCCGCGCATCGGCTGACCGGGATCGTGGTGGCCGCGGGCGCCGCGCTCAGGCTCGCCGACCGGGAACGGACCGGTGACGCGCTGCGCCACGCCGACGAGGCGGGCCGGGAGGCCGTCCGCGAACTGGAGCGCCTCACCGGGCTGGACGCGACCGCGGCCGGCTTCGCCGAGGTCGACGCGCTGGCCGCCGCGCACTTGGTGGACTACCGGCGCACGGTCGGCAAGGCACCGGCGGGCAGTACGGAAGCGGCGTACCGGGTCGTGCGGGAGGCGTTGACCAACGCGGCCCGGTACGCCGAGGGCGCGGCAGTGCGCGTCCGGATCGAGCCGGCGGACGACCAGGACAAGCCCGTACAGGCCGGCGGCGATCACCTGTTCGTCGTCACGGTCACGGACGACGGCGGTACGACCGCCGAGCCGGGCCTGGGGACCGGGCGCGGTCTCGCGGGGCTGGCGACCACGGTCACCGCGGCGGGCGGGACGTTCCGCGCCGGACCTCATGGTGAGGGAGCGGGCTGGAGCGTGCGGGCCTCGCTGCCTGCGGCGACGGTTCTTCCCCTGCGCCGGTGGCCCCTGTGGCGTGGGACGGCCGCGCTCGACTACGCGCTGGTGGCCCTGGCGATCGCGCTGTCGCTCGGTGCGAGCCTGCTGTCGGCCGACGTACCGGCTCCATTCGGCACTGTGCTGCCCGCGCTGGTGACCGTGGTGCTGTCGGGCCTGCACGCCGTGCCGCTGGCCTGGCGCTCACGAGCTCCCGGCCGAGCGCTCGCGGCGGTGCTGTCGGCGCTGCTGCTGTGGTGGGCCTGCGACCGGGCGGGCTGGACCCAGCCGCCGGTGAGCGACATCTTCCTGGTGTACGGGTGGGTCGAGCTGACGCTCGTCCACAGCGTCGGGGTGCGCCTGCCGTGGCGCCGGGGCCTGTGCGCGCCGCTCGCCGTGGCCGCCGTGGGCGGGCTCGCGCTGGCGAGCGGCAGCGGCATCACCGGCGGCCGTACGGCGGCCTGGGCCGTACTGGCGGGCGTGCTGGCCCTCCCCGCCCTCGCCGTCTGGTCATGGGGGCGCCGGACCGCTCGGCGGCATGAGCGGCTGCGGGCCGCGGACACCCGGCGGCGGGTCCTGCTCGACGGGGACGCCGACGCGGCGGCGTCCGCGCAACGTCTGCTGTTCGCCACCGGGCTGCGGGACACGGCGCTCCGGCACGCGCGGGCGGTCGTCGCCGCGGCGGAGGAGGGGGACCTGCGGGCCGTGCGGGAAGAGGCTCGCGCCGGACTGACCGCGCTGCGGGACCTGCTGTCCGGGCTGCGCGCCGGGGACGACGCGGACGACGCCCTTCCGCCCACCGTCTCCGGGATCACCGCGCTGGCCGCGCGCCACGGCGCCGTCGTCCGGTACGTCGGAGCACGCCGTCCGCTGCCCGCCGCCGTGGAGGTCTTCGCGTACCGGACCGCCTCCGCGCTCATGGCCGTGGGCGTCACTCTCACCGTGCGCACGCTCCCCGACGGCGTGGAGGTCTCCGGCCCGGCACCCGCCGTTCCCGCGGTGGAGCGGCGACTGCGCGCCCTCGCGGACGCCGCCGGCGGTACCCTCTCGAGGACCGACCGCGGTGCGGTACGCGTGTGGCTGCCGGAGGCGTTCCCATGGCGATCAGAGTGACCGTCGCGGACGACCAGGCCGTCGTGCGGGCCGGGATCGCGGCGATCCTCGACGCCGAACCCGACCTGTGCGTCGTGGGGCAGGCGGCGGACGGCGACACGGCCGTCGAACTCGCGCTGTCGGCGCGGCCGGACGTCGCGCTGATGGATATCCGCATGCCGGGGATCGGCGGGCTCGCGGCGACCGCCGCGATCACCCAACGCAGCTCCGCGACCCGTGTTCTGGTGCTCACCACCTTCGGCCTCGACGACTACCTGTTCGCCGCGCTGCGCGCCGGGGCCGCCGGTTTCCTGCTCAAGGACACCGAGCCGGAGCGGGTGATCGACGCGGTACGGGTGGTCCACGGGGGCGCCGCGCTGCTCGATCCGGCGGTGACCCGCAAGCTGATAGACCGGTTCGCGGACGGTCCCGGTCCGCTCGATGCGGCCCGGCTCGACCTGCTCACCCCGCGCGAGACGGAGGTGCTGCGGCAGGTCGCGCGAGGGTTGTCCAACGCGGAGATCTCGGCGGTGCTGGGGGTGAGTCCGCCCACCGTGAAGGACCATGTCTCCGTAATCCTCGGCAAACTCGGCGTACGCGACCGGGTGCAGGCGACGATCGCCGCGTACGAGACGGGGCTGATCCGGCCCGGTGGCGGGCCGTGAGGTGAATCGGCACCCCGCCGTGAGGGGGGTGACACCCCGCCGCAAGGCGGCCCCCGCACGCGGCGGGACCGTCCCTGAGCCGGACGGATCGCCCGCGTCGACTTCCTAGTCTCGAAGGCATGTCACGCATACTTCTCCGCCGTGTCGCCGGCGGGGTCCTGCTGTTCCTCGCGCTCTTGCTGACCCCTGCCGTGGCGGTGGCCGGTTTCCTCGCCGCGGCATTCGTCACCGCGAGCGTGCCGGCCCTGGTCATCATCGGCCTCCTCTGCGGCGCCCTGGCCGGCGGGCTGCTGGGCCGGGCGGCGTTCGCCCTGTTCGGCCTCGCCCGCCGCCCGGCCCTGCGGGCGTCCGCGTTCCTCACGGTCGGCCTGACCGCGGCCGTCGCCGTCCTCGCCGCCGTCACCGTCCTCCATCCGATGCCCACCACGACGGCCGCCCCCGCCCCGCCCGGCGTGCGGTTCTGGGATCTGCCGACCGGTTCACACATCGCCTACGTCCACGCCCCCGCCGCAGGCAAGGCCAGACCGACCCCGGTGATCTTCCTGCACGGCGGTCCGGGCACCCCCGGCGAAGGCGTCCCCACCGGGGGCCGTGAACTCGCGGCGGACGGCTTCGACGTCTACTCCTACGACCAGCTCGGCGCCGGCCGCTCCACCCGGCTGCGGGACGTCACCGGATACACCGTCGCCCGCCAGGTCGCCGACCTGGAAGCGATCCGGCGCACACTCGGCGCCGACCGGATCATCCTGGTCGGCCAGTCCTGGGGCGGATCGCTCACCGCCCAGTACCTGGCCGCCCATGGCGAGCATGTCGCCAAAGCCGTCTTCACCTCTCCGGGCGCGCTGTGGGGCCGTCAATACCCCGGCCACAAAGCCGGGGAACCCTGGAGCCGCCTCTCCCCCGCACAGACGGCACGGCTCGACCGGCTGAACAGCGCACCCCGCATCATCGCGGCGAGCCTGCTCCTCCAGATCAACCCGGGCGCGGCGCACGCACTGGTCGGCGACCGTGAGGTCGACCACTGGATGCACGAAGTCGCCCTCCAGGGAAAGGACAGCACCTCGTGCAAGGGCGCGGCGCCCGCCACGGCGCACGACAACCCTCAGGGCTTCTACAGCAACCAGATGACCGTCAGGGACTTCGAGCAGCTTCCCGACCCCCGGCCCCGTCTGCGCACCCTGCGCGTCCCCTCTCTGATCATGCGAGGGGAGTGCGACTTCATCAAGCCCGCCGTGACCGCCGAGTACCAACACACACTCGCAGGCTCCGAGTTGGTGACCGTCAAGGGCGCCGGACACTCCATCTCAGGCGAACAGCCCGGCCGCTACACCGCACTGCTGCGGGCCTTCCTCCTGGACGAACCGCTACCGACGGGCACCGGCTGAGTCCGGAACGGGCGGTCGAGTCGCAGGGAGCGTCGTGCCGGTCGTCGGCGTCTCCAGTCACCAGGACCTACCGGGGTCCTGGCGACCGAAGCGGTCGTCCGGTGTTCAGCCGAGGAAGACCTGGATCTCCCCGGAAGCCGTGGATGAGGATGGTGGTTGGAGCTCACCGAGTGCCGCCGCCCACCAAACCCACGAGCAGAGGATCCAGTCCGTTCAGGCAAAAATGACGGTCCGTGGGGCGGGGCGGACTCGAACCCACGGCCGGCGGGCTAAAAGTCCGTTAGGGATCTCGGCGGCCCTTGCCGATCATTGCCGATTCACGCCGTTCTTGCAGGTCAGACGTGCTGATCAGGGTCAGCCCCGCGTAGTACTTGTCGGTCTGTTCCTGTCCTGGTACCGGGGTGGAACATCGGCCCTACGAGCCACCGCGAAGGCATCGTTCCAGGCCGCCCTCGTGCGTTAGTCCGTTCTGATGCTGTCCAGCACGTTCAGCCTCGCGGCCCGTCGGGCCGGCCACAGCGCCGCCAGCAGACCCACCAGGGCCGCACCGGCGACGTACGCGGCGAGCTGCTCGTAGGGGAAGACGGTCGTGAGTCCGGTCATCGTACTGCTCAGCAGCCGGACGCCGGCCCAGGCCAGGAAGCTGCCGATGGCGATGCCCAGTGCCGCGCCGAAGGACGCGATCAGGACCGACTCCAGGCGGACCATCCGCCGCACCGCACTGCGGGACAGCCCGACCGCTCTGAGCATGCCTATCTCGCGCTTCCGTTCCAGTACGGCGAGGGCGAGGGTGTTGACGACGCCCAGGACCGCGATGAGCACGGCCATGGCGAGCAGTGCGTACATGGCGTCCAGCAGCAGGCTGATCTGCGAACTGAAGTGGTCCCGCATCTGCTGTTTGGTGCGGACGTTGATGAGCGGGTTGTCGCCGGTGGAATCCTTCAGCGCCTGTTGCAGTGACGCCGTGGCCCCGGTGACCCCTTTGACCAGGACCGTGCTGTAGAACGGCGCGGTGGTGTGCGGGCTCAGCACCGACCGGCTCATCAGCACGGATCCGAGTACCTCGCTGTTCTGGTAGACCCCGCCGACCGTCAACCGGCCGCTGTCGCCGTCCGGATAGGTCACCGGGACCGTACTGCCGACGCTCCAGCCGTCGTTGACCACGTGGTCCTGGTCGACCAGGATCTGGCCCCGCCGGAGGGCCGTGGTGGAGCCGCTGACCATGTTCGGGACGATCAGCTGGTCGAAGCTCTTCGCGTCGACGCCGGTGACGGAAAGGTCCTTGCCGCCCGTACGGAGGCGCTGGTCGTCCATTGCGCTGTACGCGGCCACGCCCGGGGTTCTGGCGATCGCGGGCAGCAGCGTCGGAGCGACCGGCAGACTGAGCAGCGCGCTGACCGCGTAGTCGGCCCTCATGTTCTGGGTGACCTGCCTGTCGATGGCATGGGTGACGGACGCGCCGAGGACCGTCAACGCGCTGATCAAGGTGATACCGACGGTGAGTGCCGAGGCGGTCGCGGCGGTACGCCGCGGGTTGCGCACCGCGTTCTGCCGGGCCAGTGTGCCGGAGATCCCGAACAGCCAGGTGCAGAGCGGGCCGGCCAGCGCGATCGACGGCCGTGACAGCGCGGGGGTGAGAACGAACGCTCCGACCAGCGTGCTCACCGCACCACCCGCGACCAGCAGGTTACCGGCCGAGCCACCCCTGACGGCCCCCCAGAGGACCAGTGCCAGGCCGGTTCCGGCCAGGGCGACGCCGATGCTGTTGCGAACGACGAGGCTTTTGTGGGTGGCCGGGGTGTCATTGCCGCGCATCGCGGCGACCGGTGCCACGCGGGAGGCACGCAGAGCGGGCGGCAGCGCCGCGAGGGCGGTGACCGTGGTCCCGGTGAGCAGGGTGACCAGAACCGTGGTGGGCGAGACGAGCGGCGTGCTGGTGGAGACATGGCTGCCCATGGAGCCCATGAGGCCCTGGAGTGCGGCGCCGATCCCGATGCCCGTGACCAGGCCGGCCACCGAGGCGCCGGCACCCACGAGCAGGGCTTCCAGCAGCACCGAGTCGGTGATCTGGCGGCGACTGGCTCCGATGGCCCGCAGCAGAGCCAGCTCGCGGGTGCGCTGTGCGATCAGCATGGTGAAGGTGTTGGCGATGAGGAAGACGCCGACGAACAGGGCGATCCCGGCGAAGGCCAGCAGTACGTTCCTCATCCCGGACATGCTGCTCCGCGACTGTGCGGCCGTGTCCGCGTCGAGCCGGGCGCCGGTCTTCACCGTGATGTTCCCGCTGTGCGGGACGACCGGCAGGATGTCACCGCGTAGCTCGTTCTGGCTGGTGCCGGGCTTCGCGACGACCTGGATGCTGTCGTACCGGCCCGGTTCGAGGTAGAGGCGCTGCGCGGTGGCGGTGTCGAACAGGACGAGTGAGCCGCCTGCCCTGACCCGCGGGTCGTCGGTGGTGAAGATGCCGGTGACCGTCATCTCCAGCACGGGCCCGTTGACGGCCGCCCGCACGGTGTCGCCGACTTTGAAGTCGTTGTCGCTCGCGGTCCTGCGGTCGATGGCGATCATGCCCGCGGAGGTGGGTCCGGTGCCCTGTGTCATCGGGTACTGCGGGTCCTGTCCGTCCGCGGAGGGAACCCAGTTGGCGCCCTGGGTATTGCCGCGGCTGCCGATGAGGTCGCCGTGCGGGTCGGAGAGCCCGGCGAAGCCGGTGACGGTGCCGCGGGCCGAGCGCGTTCCCGGCAGAGCGGCAATCCTGCGCACCGTGGACTCGGTCAGCGGGCTCCGGGCGCCGGGGGGATTCCCGGTCCCCGAGTCCGGGTCCGTGTTCACGGCGGTGTCGGTGACCTGTACCGAGATCCGTGAGTAACTGTTGGAGACGCTGTCCTTCGCGGACTGCCCGATGGAGTCGGAGAAGATCAGGGTTCCGGCGACGAAGGCGGTGCCGAGGAGCACGGCCAGCATCGTCATCAGCAGACGGCCCTTGTGGGCCCGCACATGGCGAAGTGCGGTGCGATACATGATGGTCGGCTCCTCTTCAGCTGGTGCGGGCCACGGCGTCAAGACGACGCATCCGGTCCAGGACGCTGTCCGCGGTCGGGGCCCGCAGGTCGTCGACGATGCGGCCGTCCGCGAGGAACACCACGCGGTCCGCGTACGAGGCGGCGATCGGGTCGTGGGTGACCATCACCACGGTCTGTCCGAGGTCGCGTACGCAGTCGCGGAGGAAGGCGAGGATCTGCGCGCCGGCACGCGAGTCCAGGTTGCCGGTAGGCTCGTCGGCGAAAACGATCTCCGGTCTGGAGGCCAGAGCACGGGCGCAGGCCACCCGCTGCTGCTGCCCGCCCGAAAGCTGGGACGGTCGGTGGCCGAGGCGGTCGGCCAGGCCGACGGTCGCCACCACCCGGTCCAGCCACGCCTGGTCGGGCTTTCGTCCGGCAATGGCCAGGGGAAGAGTGATGTTCTCCAGCGCGGTGAGCGTCGCCAGCAGGTTGAACGACTGGAAGACGAAACCGATCCGGTCCCGGCGCACCGTGGTGAGCCGCTTGTCGTCCAGACCACCCAGTTCGGTCTCGCCGATCCGGACGGAGCCCGCGGTGACCGCTTCCAGGCCGGCCATGCAGTGCATCAGGGTGGACTTGCCGGAGCCGGACGGCCCCATGATGGCGGTGAACTGCCCCCGCAGGAAGTCGACATCGAGGTTGTCCAGGGCGGTGACGCGGGTCCCGCCCTCGCCGTAGATCTTGCTGAGGCCGACAGCGGACGCCGCCGCTGTGCAGGAATCGTCGGTCACCGGGCTTCTCCGTTCGTCAGGGGGCTCTCAAGGTGACGGGCGGGCGGTGCCCGGCACATCTGCCTGGAGGCATACGCCGCAGGGCCGATGCCCCCGCCCGCCCCGCGCGCCTACGCTCGGGCCATGCGTCCTGATCCGAGGCCCCCGCTGCCGGCCCGGCTACGGCCCGGACACCGGCTCGCGCTGGAGCTCGCGGGTTCCGCCGCGTACGGCCTGTCGGCCTGGGTTCTGCCGGCCCACGGCACCGGCCTTCGCCTCATGGCGGCAGCCGCCGCGGCCGTACTGCTCACCACGACATGGGCGGTCGGCCGGCACTGTCCCCTCGCCGCCTTCGGCGCGGCGCTGACGGCCTTCTGGCTGACCCCGCTGGCCGAAGTCCCGCCAGGCGGGACACTCGGGTTCCTGGCGTTGGGGCCGATGGCGTGGGTGCTGTACCTCGTGGCCACCGGCTGCCGCATCCGTACGGCGGTGTTCGTGCTCGTGCTCTCCCTCTCCGGCGCGATGGCCACCGCGCTGCCGGACTTCACGCACCGAGGCGGGATCGTCCCCTTCGGGCTGGTCCTCGTCACCGCCTGGACGACCGGCTACGCGGTGCGTCAACGGCGCCGGTACGCGCGGGAACTGCTCGGGCAGACCATCGCCCAGGAACGGTTGCGGATCGCCCGGGAGCTGCACGATGTGGTGGCCCACGGCATGAGCGTGATCACCGTCCAGGCGGGCTACGGCAACCTGGTGATCGACGACCGGCCCGACCGGGCCCGCGCCGCGCTCGGCGTCATCGAGACCACAGGCCGCGAGACCACCACCGAGATGCGGCGGCTGCTCGGCGTGCTGCGTACGGAGGACACCGCCCCCGCGCTCGCCCCGGCCCCCGGGCTGGCCGACCTGGACCGGTTGCTGGCGTCGACGGCCGAAGCGGGCGTACAGGTCGAGCTGCTGATCACCGGCAGCCCGCGCGCCCTGCCCGCCGGGATCGACACATCGGCGTACCGAATCGTCCAGGAGGCACTTACCAACGTGGTGAAGCACGCCGGAACCTCCCGAGCCGGTGCCCGCATCGGCTACGGGCCGGACGAACTGGTCATCGAGATCACCGACCAGGGGCAGGGCCGCCCGGGCCACCTGGGACCAGGACATGGCCTCATCGGCATGCGGGAACGGGCCGCCATGTGCGGGGGCGACTTCCGGGCCGGGCCGGTGCCCGGGGGCGGTTTCCAGGTCCGCGTCCAACTGCCGCTCACCGCCCGGGACTCCACCGGAAGCCGCGCATGACGGTCCGCGTCGTCGTGGCGGACGACCAAGCCCTGGTACGCGCCGGCTTGTGCGGCATCATCGGCACCGCACCGGACCTGGCAGTGGTCGGCGAGGCGGCCACCGGCACCGAAGCCGTCGCCCTCGCCCTCGACACACACCCCGATGTCGTCCTCATGGACGTCCGGATGCCCGACATGGACGGCATCGAGGCCAGCCGGCTCATCACGGGCACGGGCACCGTACGGGTACTCATGCTCACCACCTTCGACCTGGACGAATACGTCTACGGTGCGCTGCGCGCCGGAGCCAGCGGCTTCCTGCTCAAGGACGCCCCGCCGGCGGATCTGCTCGCCGCCATCCGCGTGGTCGCCGCCGGCGACGCACTGCTCGCCCCGGGCATCACCAGGCGGCTGATCAAAGAGTTCGCCGCCCGGTCCGCCCCCGCGCCCACGATGCCGACAGGCATCACCAAACGCGAACACGAAGTCCTGGCCCTGGTCGCCGAGGGCCTGTCCAACTCCGAGATCGCCCGGCACCTGCACATCACCCAGGGAACCGCCAAGACCCACGTGGGACACCTCCTGACCAAGCTCGGAGTCCGTGACCGTGTCCAATTGGTGGTCCTCGCCCACCGCTCCGGCCTCGCCGACGGGCGCTCATAGGGCTACCCCGGAGTAGTGGAACACCCCTGGGCCCTGAGCCCTGGGCCCTGGTACCGAGCCTCCAAGGGGCCGCTCGGCTGCGCAGGGACAACCCCGAAACCTACTCCGCCAAGCGGCACTCCGAAGCCACCGGTGCCAGCTGATCGACGCACCCCTCATCGTCTGCATCGCCCCCCGGCGGCGGCTACTTCTTCGCCCTGTCCTCGCTCTCGCGGGTCTGCTCGCGGTCATGGCCTCTGGGAGGCCAAGTGCACGGACGCGGGCGGCAGGTTCGTCCACGACAGGGCGCCGCCGGGCCGCGCGTACTGTTCCAGGGAGCAGGCAGAGGTGTGGCGGGAACGGGCCGGCAGCATCGGCGGGGCGCGCTGCGGGGCGAGGAACAGGAGGCGGCCCGGATCGACCTGATCGCGCTGCGGATGTACCTCCGGGGCGGCGAAGCTCCGCTGAGCCACGAGGAGTTGACGAGTTCGCTGCGGGCCGGCGAGCGGCACCTCGTGCCGTACGCCGGATGCCTGGCCTCCGGGCTCGGGCGGCTGCCGTCGTATCGCGGAGTGGTCCTGCGCGGCCGGGGCGGCCCGGACGTCAACGGCGAACTGCGGCCCGGGACGGTGCTGCGGGATCCGGCGCCGTTGAGCGGGCTGCCGCTCAGCCCTGCCGACAAGACCCGGATCGCGGGCGTGGGCTTCGCGATCTGGTCGATCACCGGCTGCCGGGTACGGCAGTTGCTGGACGGTGACGACGAGGTCGTGTTCGCCCCTGGCACCGCCTTCAGGGTCCTCGACGTGCGTTCCCACGGCGCGGGCCCCCTGGTTCTGCTGCGCCAACTACCCGAGTCGTACACGGCGTCCAACGTCCTGGAGGGCGCGGACGAGACCTCGCTCGCGCGGTTGGACCATGCCCTGACGGACCGTTTGTCACCCGGCACGGGCGACTGGCCGGACCGCTGCGCCGGCCCCGTCGGCGACCACTGACACCGCACCACCTCCCCCCCCCACCAGCGGAACCACCCGCACCCCGACAAGGAGCAGTGTTCATGCCACCTCAGCACGAACCCCCGGCCAACGGGACGGCATCATCCGTTGCCGTCCGCCGTGCGGTGGCCGTGCCCGCGCCGGACCAAGACCTCGGCGCCGACCTCGGCCCGCGGAGCCCCGGCTCCGCCGCCCCGGTGCCGATACCGTCGCCCAGCGTGCCCGCCCCCAGACGGCTTCGAGGGTGGCGCGCCCGATCCACCGCGGCAGAGCAGCAGGAACCGGCATCCGCCGAGCCGGAACAAGAACAACAACAGCGAGAACAACAACAGGCGCGACAGCAGCGGGAGTCGGCGTCCGCCGAGCCGGAGCCCGAGGCAAGCCTGGGCGCGTTCCTCGCCGGGAACGACGACGGCGCGAACGGTGCGGACGGGGCCGAGCCAGTCGAGGCGCCGCCGGGGCGGCCTCGCGGACCCATGCTGGCCGCGGCCGGCATCACGGGAGCGCTGCTGATCGCCGTACCGTTCCTTGTTCTCGGCCTGAGCGACGACGACGGGCACCGTAAGGTCAACACGGCACCCATCGACGGTACGACGCTCGGCCCTGGCATGTCCGGCGACCCGGCCGCCGACTATGTGGCCGAGTCACCCGCGCCCCCGGCATCACCGGCCGACTCCCCGTCCCCGTCCCCGTCCAAGTCCGTTTCGCCGGGATCCAGCACGGCCGGCTCCGAGGTGAAGGCCGCGCCGCAGCCGGTGGTCACCAAGGAGACGGCCACCCCGGAGGCGAACACAACGAAGGCGACGAAGACCGCCGCGCCCACCACCCGGCAACTGGTCAACGCCCTCTCCAACCGGGCCAACGTGCTGCTGAAGAACATCGCGACCAACAGGTGCGCCGATCTCCCCGGCTCCGGGAAGGGAAAGTCGGGCGGCTCGGTGAACCAGCACCTCAGCTGCTCTCCCACGGACAACCAGCTCTGGGACCTGAAGGTGACGGACTCGGACGGCGGGCCTGAGGGATCGAGCCTGTTCATCATCAAGAACCGTACGGACGGGCTGTGCATGGACCTGCCTTACTACACGAGGGTCGCACCTGAGACGAGGATCACCGAGCATGCGTGCGACGGCTCGAACGCGGACAACCAGCTCTACTGGCTGGACCCGCGGCCGCAGGGCTACTGGATCCGCAACGTCGCGAGCAACCTGTGCATCAGCGTGACCGGCGGCAGGTCCGCCAAAGACAACGCCGGGCTCCAGGTGGCGAAGTGCGGCGACACCAGCCAGAGCGCGGAGCGCTGGATCATCTCCCAGGTCGTCAAGCCCTGAGCCGGACCCCCTGAACGGACACGCAGCCGACCACTGTGAACACTGGTCGGCTGCGCTCGACTCAGGATCCCGCCGCCGTCGTAGGGCATCGACGTCCCGCTCGTCCTCGCGGACGGCGGTTACGGCGATACCGCGTTCTTCCGGCTGGGCCTGGAAAAACGCGGCCTCGACCACCGGCCCGGTCACACCAAATCGCTCCAAGACCTCGCGCGTCTCGTTCACGATCTCCCGGGCTGAAGGGCCGAGGGATACTCCTTTGCTGCTCCGGCTTCACGGATCCACGACCAAGATCCGGACCATACGCGGACCGACGCCCGCCGACTCCTCCGCGAATCAAGCATTCACGCAGGTCAAGGCCTCTGTACGGACTGTCCCACCAGCAGACCAAGAACCTGCCGGCGACTGCAGCCCAGACCGCACGGTTCAACGACCGCGCTCACAGCCACCCGGTTACGCCCTCCAATCAAGACCGTGGCCTCCTCCGATCACAGCACCGCTCCTTCTTGATCTGTGGCTATACAACTTCTGCCGCTGTACCAGCCGTATACCGCCAAGCAAGTGCCATAAGGGCACCATTAACAACATAGTTCGCAATCGAGTGATCGCGGATCAACACCATCCGACAGTGCAGGCACACGGCATGGATCGCTATCCCTGTCACCGGCGGGCGGCGGGCGGCGGCACGAAGTCTCGTATCAAGGCTCTCACCAGGACCTTTCCAAGCACTCCGTCGCCAGCGACTTCTAGTTCGCGGTACTCGGCCTGGTCGACCTCCAGGACGGTGCCGGCGAGGGCGTGCCGGGACTCGGGGGTGAAGCAGAACTGGGTCCAGTCGAACGCGGTGCCCTCGGCGAGGTCGGCAGCGGCCTGTCAGTAAGCAGGGGGTGGAAATCGTAGAGGCGGCGCTTGAGCGGTGCGACGTCGGAGCCGTTGGTGTGCACCCAGCACCCGTCGTCGTCCCAGGGGCTGCCGGTGGCGGAGAGTACCTGCGACAGGTCGGCGCAGGCGCCGCGCCACGCGGGGCTGATCAGCTAGTCGCGTACGAAGCCGTCGTGGTCCAGCGAGTGCACTGTACGGCCGGTGTGCTGAGGCGACGTCACTTCTCGCGGAGCGGGCGATGGCCACCGGCGGGGTCTGCTTTTACTCGTCCTGAGCGACGAGCAACGGCCACAGGAAGTCGTTCCACCGCCAGATGACGGAGAAGATCGCGACGACGGCCAGTGCGGGGCGGCTCAGCGGCAGGATGCGTGCACCTGGCGCTGAGCCACGGCGACCAGGCCGTGTACGTCGACAAGCTGGAGGGGCTGCGCGCCTACGAGATGCGCTCCCGCGTGGGCCTGGCGATCCCGCTGCACTCCACCGGCATCGGCAAGGCCCTGCCGGCCGCGCTCCCCGCGGAGGAGGTCAGGGGCATCCTGGGACGGTCGGGGACACCGGCCGCGACCCCGCACACCGTCGACGACCCGGACGAACTGCTGCGCCACCTCGCCGAGATCACGCACTGCGAGGAGAAGGAGCTGTCCACGCGGTGCATCGGGGCGACCGTGTACGACTACCGCGACACCCCGATCGGCGGCATCAGCATCTCGTCGATGGCCTTCGAACTGGACGAGCAGCGCGTCCGGGTGCTCGCGCCGCTCGTCGTCGCCGCGGCCCGCGAGATCTCCCGGGCGCTCGGCCACCGCTGAACCATCGTCACCGGGGGCGGCCCGCTGGCCGCCCCGCGGGTCGGCCAGCGGTCGGCTACGAAGATTTTGCGTTCTCGCGGGACGCCCATGAACCGTCCGCCACCTGCGCGGAGTCTACTTTGTCCGGCGGTACGGCCCCCAGGTAACGGCGAGTTCACCAGCCCTCTCTTCCTCGGCAGTCTACGCGCGTGGTGTCATGCACACGCTCACCCACCCCCCACGTGAGCGTCTACTCGACTAGGAGTCACGCAATGCTGTCGAAGCTTCTCGGTCGCGCGGGTGTCGCCCTGGCCGCCAGCGCGGCCGTCGTCGCCACCGCGGTCCCCGCGAACGCCGCGAGCTACACCGCGTTCGCCTTCTCACTCAGCAGCAGCGAGCCCACGATCTACGACTTCATCAACTCGGCCACCAGCTCCCTCGACATGACGATGTACGAGCTGGAGGACACCACGGCCGTCAACGACCTCATCGCCCTGGAGAACAAGGGCGTCACCGTCCGGGTCGTCCTGGACCGCCAGCACAAGAGCGCCAACAACTCCGCCTACACCTCCCTCACCAACGCGGGCGTGGGCGTGGTGTGGTCGTCGTCCAGCTTCGTCTACACGCACCAGAAGACGATCACGGTGGACGCCACCAAGTCGCTGATCCTGACCGGCAACCTGACCTCGCAGTACTACTCGACCGGCCGGGACTACGGGGTGTTCACCGACGACACCCGCGATGTCGCGGCGATCGAGAAGGTCTTCGCCGCCGACTACGCCGGCACCTCGATCACCCCCACCGACGGCGATCACCTCCTCTGGTCCCCCACCGACTCGCGCAGCCGCCTGCTGTCCGTGATCAACGCCGCCACCAAGACGCTGGACGTCGAGGAGCTGGAGTTCAGCGACAGCACGGTGGTCAACGCGATCGTCGCCAGAGCCGAGGCGGGCGTGAAGGTGCGGGTGGTCCTGGAGACGCCGGGCGACTACTCCAGCGAGGTCTCCGAGATCGAGGACGCCGGCGGCACGGTGGTCGGCTACTCCGACCCCGACGGCTTCTACATCCACGCCAAGGCCATGGTCGCCGACTACGGCCTGTCCACCCAGGAGGTGGAGGCCGGTTCGATGAACATCAGCAGCAACTCCCTCTCCAACAACCGCGAGCTGGGGATCATCCTCACGGGCACGGGGGTCGCGCAGTCGGTGGCCACGACCATCGAGACCGCGTTCAACAGCGACTACGCGGGCGGCACCGCCGCGTGACGCCACAGATCCCCGTCCCGAGTGCCCCGGAAAAATGCCGGGTCCCGCCGGACACACGGAGATAGCCTCGCCCCGCGCATCGTCATCGTCGCCGTACGGGGAGGGGCCGTTCATGCCGGGGCAGGACTGGGTCGCACAGACGGAAGAGTTGTTCGAGGCCGCGATGTTCGGCGGGGACACGGCAGCACTGGACGCGTCCGACGACGCGCTGGACGCGGTCGAGGCGGCCCTGTGCATGGCGCGGGGAAAGGTGCTCCACGTCCGCTTCCTCCACGACCGCGAGGAGAACGGCCGGGAACCCGAACTGTTCGAGCGCGCGGCCGAGTTGTACCGGCGGCTGGGCGACACCCCGGGTGAGGCGGACGCGCTGTTCTGGGTCGGCTGCTGGCACCAGGTGGTGAAGGACGACGGCGCCACCGGCGGGCCGTACTTCGAGCGGTCGTACACGCTGGCGCGCTCCGTCGACGACCGCAGGACGATGTCCTACGCGGTCCGCCATCTCGCCTTCGCCGACAAGGACGCGGGCCGCTTCGACCAGGCCCGCGAGCGGTTCACCGAGTCGGTGGCGCTGCGCCGGGAGATCGGCTTCAGGCCGGGGGAGGCGGCCGGACTGGTGGCGCTGGCTCATCTCGCGGCCGAGACCGGTGACGTACCGACGGCGCTCCGGCACCTCGACGAGGCCGAGTCGGTCGCCGAGGAGTGCGACGCCAAGGCCGTCCTGGGGTGGATCGAGGAGGCCCGCACACACCTTCGCGCCTAGCGCCGGGAGCCGGCCGGAAGGGCCGCAGGTCCGGCCGAACCGGTGGCCGAAACGGCGGCCGAAACGGCGGCCGACTCCGGTGCGCGCGCCCCACCCGCGCCAAGGAGTCCGAGCCCATGACGCACCGCGTGCGAGCCGAGCGCCCCCGTCCGCACGACCCGTCCCACCCGGGCGACCAGCACCGGAAGTGAGATCACCCGGGCCGCCGCGCGTCCGGCCGGGGGCCGTAATCTTGCGGACGTGACAGCCGAGATCGCGCCAGAGCCGCCGGAGCCCCTGGACACCCCGCAGCCCCGCCCGCAGTCGCTGCTGCTCGCCTTCTTCGGCAACCACGTGCTGGAGCAGGGCCCGCTGGGCGTCTACTCGGGGAGCATCATCACGGTCCTGGGGCGGGCCGGCGTCGGCGAGCAGGCGGTGCGCTCCACGCTCACCCGCATGGTCAACCGGAGCCTGCTGCAGCGGCAACGGCAGGGCCGCAAAATGTACTTCGGCCTGACGCCGTCCGCCACGCAGATCCTTGAGGACGGGCGGCACCGCATCTGGCGGACGGGAGCCGTCAACGACGACTGGGACGGCTCCTGGACCCTGCTGGGCTTCTCGCTGCCCGAGTCCTGGCAGCGGCAACGGCACGATCTGCGCTCACAGCTCGGCTGGTCCGGCTTCGGGCCGCTCTACAGCGGACTGTGGATCGCACCGGGCCGGGTGGACGTCTCCGCCGTCGTCGCCGAACTCGGGCTCTCCGCCCACGTCAAGATCTTCCACGCGCTGGCCGACGAGGCGACGGACATCGACCTGATGATCCGCGACACCTGGGACCTGGGGTCGATCGCCGCCCGGTACGAGGACTTCCGCACCCGCTGGGAGGCCTGGCGGCCCGGCCCCGGCGACGATGCGGTCGTCACCCGGCTGCGGCTGGTCAGCGAGTGGCTGGACATCATCCGCACCGACCCCCGGCTGCCCGTCCGGCATCTGCCGGCCGACTGGCCGGCCCACCGGGCGGAGGCGACGTTCCAGCGGATCGCCGCCGAGACCGAGGCCCCCGCCCGCCTGATGGCCGCGGACCTCCTGGACACCACCCCCCTCTGACCCGCCGGGCCCGGCCGACCGCCCCGCAGCCCCGCAGCCCCGCAGCCCCGCAGCCCCGCAGCCCCGCAGCCCCGCAGCTGGGGCGGAATCCCCTGGTCAGGGCCGAGATCGTCAGGCGATCTATGCTTCTTGGAGCAGGAAGTCCGCCGGACCGTCGAAGGAGAGGCCGCCCGTGTACGGCGACACCCTCCGTCCGGCATCCGCACCGTGTTCGTCTCTCCCGAGGAAGCCCCGTTGAACTTCTGGTCGATCTATGAGCACGGCTTCGCGCGCGTCGCCGCGTGCACGGGCCACACCGTCATCGCCGACCCGCTCGCCAACGCCGAGGCGGTCCTGCGCCAGGCCCGCCGTTGCGCCGAGGACGGCGCCGCCGTCGCCGTCTTTCCCGAGCTCGGCCTGACCGGCTACTCGATCGAGGACCTGCTGCTGCAGGACGCGCTGCTGGACCAGGTCGAGGAGGCGGTCGCCACGGTGGTGGCCGGGTCGGCCGACCTGCTGCCGGTGCTCGTCGTCGGCGCCCCGCTGCGTCACCGCAACCGGATCTACAACTGCGCGGTGTTCGTGCACCGGGGCCGGATCCTCGGGGTGGCACCCAAGTCGTACCCGCCGAACTACCGGGAGTTCTACGAGCGGCGCCAGATCGCCTCGGGCGACGACGAGCGGGGCGGCACGATCCGGATCGGCGGCGAGAGCCTGCCGTTCGGGACCGACCTGCTGTTCGAGGCGGAGGACGTGCCCGGTCTGGTGCTGCACGGCGAGATCTGCGAGGACATGTGGGTGCCGGTGCCGCCGAGCGCGGAGGCGGCGCTCGCCGGGGCGACCGTGCTGGTGAACCTCTCGGGCAGCCCGATCACGGTCGGCAGGGCCGAGGACCGCAAGCTGCTGTGCCGCTCCGCGTCGCAGCGCTGCCTGGCCGCGTACGTCTACGCGGCGGCCGGTCTGGGCGAGTCGTCCACCGACCTGTCCTGGGACGGCCAGACCATGATCTACGAGAACGGCGCGCTGCTCGCCGAGTCGGACCGGTTCCCGCTCGGCGACCAGTACGCGGTGGCCGACGTGGACCTGGACCTGCTGCGCCAGGAGCGGGCCCGGATGGGCTCCTTCGACGACAACCGCCGTACCCACGCGGCCCGCACCGGCGACTTCCGGACCGTCGCCTTCCGGCTCGACCCGCCGGCGGCCGACCTGGGCCTGCGCCGCCGCGTCGAGCGCTTCCCGTTCGTGCCGGCCGACCCGGAGCGGCTCGCCCTCGACTGCTACGAGGCGTACAACATCCAGGTCGCGGCGCTCCAGCAGCGGCTGGCGGCGATCGGCGGCCCGAAGGTGGTCATCGGGGTGTCCGGCGGCCTCGACTCCACGCACGCGCTGATCGTGGCCGCGCGGGCGATGGACCGGGCGGGCCGCCCGCGCAGCGACATCCTGGCCTTCACGCTGCCCGGCTTCGCCACCGGCGAGCACACCAAGGGCAACGCGCACCGGCTGATGAACTCGCTCGGTGTCACCGCGGCGGAGCTGGACATCACGCCGACCGCGCGGCTGATGCTCAAGGAGATGGGCCACCCGTTCGCCGCCGACGAGCCGGTGTACGACATCACCTTCGAGAACGTCCAGGCGGGGCTGCGCACCGACTACCTGTTCCGGCTCGCCAACCAGCGCGGCGGCATCGTCCTCGGCACGGGCGACCTGTCCGAGCTGGCGCTCGGCTGGTGCACCTATGGTGTCGGCGACCAGATGAGCCACTACAACGTGAACTCCGGGGTGCCGAAGACGCTGATCCAGCATCTGATCCGCTGGGTCATCAGCAGTGAGCAGTTCGACGCGGAGACCGGCGAGACCCTTGCCGCGATCCTCGACACGGAGATCAGCCCGGAGCTGGTGCCGGGCGAGGAGCTGCAGTCCACCGAGTCCAAGATCGGGCCGTACGCGCTGCACGACTTCACCCTCTACCAGGTGCTGCGGCACGGGTTCCGGCCGTCGAAGATCGCCTTCCTGGCCTGGCACGCCTGGCACGACCGGGAGGCGGGCGCCTGGCCGCCCGGTTTCCCCGAGGGCGACCGGAAGGCGTACGACCTGGCGGAGATCCGGCACTGGCTGGAGTACTTCTGCCGGCGCTTCTTCGCCTTCGCCCAGTTCAAGCGCTCGGCCATGCCGAACGGCCCGAAGGTCTCGGCGGGCGGTTCCCTCTCGCCGCGCGGCGACTGGCGGGCCCCGTCCGACAGTTCGGCGAAGGCCTGGCTGCGCGACCTGGCCCGGATCCCGGACTGACGCCCCGGGGTGACGCGCTCCCGATGTGGAGCGCGTCACCCGTCTGCGCTACAGTCGATCTTGTGCTCGACACCCCGACTCGGGGCAGCGGGCGACGCGTTGGTGGTCCAAGGAAAGACGTCCCGCTTCCTGCGGGGAGATGCAGGTGCAAGGCCTGCCCGGCGCTCCGGCACAAGAGGCCCGCCTCCGTTCTCACGGAGGCGGGCCTCTTCGCGTGCGCGGATCCGGCGGCAGCCACGCGCACCCTTACGGGCGAACCTTCCGCCGACACTCGGAAGGACGCTTGACTCTGAGCAAAAGACCAGTTCAGGGACGTGGTGCCGACAGGCGCGGCGACGCCTGGGCCGGGGTACCGGTTGCGGGGCCCCGCACCGCTTCACACGGTGGGCGCAACAACAGCAGTCCCGAAAGGAAACCCATGCGCGCCCTAGTCTCCCGCGGCCTCCTCGTCTCCCCCCTGGTCTGCGCCGCCCTGGTCCTCGGCCCGGCCGCCGCCTGTGCTGCCGCCGCCGACGCCGGCCGAGAAGCGTCGGGACCCGGTGTCGCGCAGACGGTTCCGCGGCCCGGCACCGGCCTCGCCTCCCTCCTGGACCGCGTCGAGGCGAGGGACACGACGCGGTACGACCGTGCCCTGACCCCGCTTCTGGACACGCTGCCCGACCTCGTCACGGGGCACGGCACCCGTCTCGACCCGGACCGGGCCGCCGCCTACGCCAAGGCGGTCCGGGAGTGGAGCAGCACCGTGCAGCAGCGGCTGCGGCACCTGGAGCCCGGCGCCGCCGACCGCGCGCACCGGACCCCGACCCGAGCCGCCGATCCCGTCACGGACCTGCTGAACGCGGTGCAGGCAGCCGTCGACGGCCTCCTCGGCTCGCTGACCTCGCTGGACCTCGGCGGGGTGGTGAGCGCCGTCACCGGGCTGCTCGCCCCGATCCTCAGCGCGGTCACCGGCCTCCTCGGCGCGGTGCCCGACCTGCCGGCGCTGCCCGCCGCGGACACCCTCACCTCCGCCACGACGACCGTCACACCGTGAGGCACTGACACCGCCCCGCGGGGGGGGGCGGGCGAAAGCCCCCCCCCCCCGCCCGCCCTGTACCCGGGCCCCCCGGGCCGGGGGGCGGCGCCCCGCCCCGGGCCCCGCCCCGGG
>NZ_JBICZD010000005.1:355880-467349 GCF_043201555.1 Streptomyces sp. NPDC048288 | reverse complement strand
CCGGGCGGGTCCCGCCCCCGCCCCCCCCCACACCCCCCCCACAACCACACTCCGCCTTGGCTACATAGACCCCGGCCGGGGGGGGGGGGCGGGGCACCCCCCCCCCCCCCGCGGCCGTCAGTTCCCGGTCCAGCCCGGGACGGTGGGCAGGACCCGCTCGGCGGCCCGTACGAGGGCGGTGTCGTCGGGCAGTACGTCGTCCTGCCGCCAGATCGAGACCTCGAAGGTGCCCTTGCCGTCGTCCTTGGCGTGCTTCGAGACGAGGACACAGCGCGCCGTGCCGCCGGGTCCCGTGGTGGCCTTCCCGCCGCCGAGGTTGAAGCCGATGGAGATGGTCGGGCTGGAGTAGAGGACCGCGGGGTGCCCCATGATGGTCGTCTTCCGCGCGTCGCCCATCAGGTCGCCCATCTCGGCGACGGTCAGGTCCTCGTACGACGCCGACAGCTTCACGGAGTAGGTGTCCAGCGACACCGTCGCGTCGGGGTCGGCGATCTTCGCGCCGCCGGCGAGGGTGATCCAGTCCCCGCTGCCGCTGGCAGACTCGGCCTGCTCCCCGGGAGTTCCCAGCAGGGCCGGCAGGTCCGGGCGGTTCAGCGCCTTGCACAACCGCGCGCCGGATATGTAGCGGGCCGGGAGGCGGTCGGTCGACTTCGAGCAGGCCGCCGGCTCGCTGGTCATGCTCTTGTGGTGGACGAACTTGCTCTGGGCCCACAGGCCCCCGATGACGACCGCGAACAGCCCCACCGCCGCGATCGCCTGAACCACCGGTCTGCCGTCCTTCTCAGGCGCGCCGATCCCGTCGGTCATGTCCCCCACCCCCGCTGTGCGTCCCCTGTGCGCCCTGGAGCCTAACTGATGTTCACGGGGACGGCACCGGCCGCACACACCCCTCGGTGGCCGCGGATTCCCGTGGGAGTGTTTGATGGCGGGAGCAGGCTGGGTGCCGGAGGAAGCAGAGGTGGGCGGGGTGGCCGACGGACGGGTCGTCGAGGCAGGCGGGGGCGCCCTGGTGGTGCGTCGGGCACCGCGGGAGAGGGCGCGCGCGGCGGTGCTCGTCCTGCACGGCGGCCAGGAGAACGGCCGCCGTCCGGCCCGCCCCTGGCAGCCGGCCGCCCTGCGTATGCGTCCCTTCCTGAGCGCCGCGGCCTCGGTCTCCTCACCCCGTGACGTGCTGATCGGTCAGGTGCGCTACCGCTACCGGGGCTGGAACGACGACGCCGACCCGCTCCAGGACACCCTGCGTGCCCTCGACGAGCTGCGCGGCCGGGCCGGCGACGTGTCCGTGGTGCTGGTCGGCCACTCGATGGGCGGCCGGGCGGCACTGCGCGCCGCGGCCGATCCGTCGGTGCGCGGGGTGCTGGCGCTGGCGCCGTGGTGCCCGCCCGGCGACCCGCTGACCGGCCTCACCGGAACGCGGATCATCGTCCTGCACGGGGACCGGGACCGGGTCACCGAGCCCGCCGACTCGGCCACTTATGTGCGCGGGGCCCGCGAGGCCGGTGCGCAGGCCGGGATGGTGCTGCTCAGGGGCGGCGACCACGCGATGCTCCGCCGCAGCCGTGACTGGCATCGCGCCTCCGCCGCCGCCATCAGGCGGTTGCTGCGGCCCGAACGCGGCCTCGAGGGCTGGACTGCGGAGGCCTGCGAGACGGACGGGCCGCTTCTGCGCTGACCCGTGCCCTGATAAGGTGCCACGCCCCCACGCGGCATCCACCTTGAGGACGGCTGATGTCGATCACGAAGTCGCTCACCACATCACTCAGATTTGTCACGTACCTGACAGTTACGCTGCTGGTTCTCGCATTCTCCGGAACCGCCCCCGCGCCCACCGTGTCGCGCTCCCCCGACCTGGCACCGGCCGCCTCGGCGACCGCCACCTGGCAGCCCCCGCTATCCACCCGGGGCCGCTACATCGTCGACGCCGACGGGAACCGCTTCCGGCTCAAGGCCGCCAACTGGGACGGCGCCCAGGGCTCCTGGACCGGCAGCGGAAGCATCACCGACCCCGCCCAGCACCACGCCGGCCAGGACTCCTACGGCATCCCCCTCGGCCTGGACCGCGCGACGCTCCCCCAGCTCCTCGCCGATTTCCAGGCGCTCGGCATCAACAGCGTCCGGCTCCCCTTCTCGAACGAGATGATCCACACGACGGCCGCCGTACCGGACGCCGCGGTCGCGGCCAATCCGCAGCTGCGCGGAAAGACACCTCTGGAGGTCTACGACGCCGTCGTGGCCGCCCTCACCGGCGCCGGCTTCGCCGTCATCCTCAACAACCACACCAACACGTCCCGTTGGTGCTGCGGCATCGACGGCAACGAGCGCTGGAACAGCAGCCAGTCGACCCAGCAGTGGGCCGACGACTGGGTCTTCATGTCCCGCCGCTACGCCACGAACCCCCGTGTCGTGGGCGCCGACCTCTACAACGAGGTGCGCCGGGACGTGCTCGACGACCCCAACTGGGGCCTGGGCGACGCCCATGACTGGTACGCGGCCGCCCAGCTCGCCGCCGACCGCATCCTCACTGAGGGCAACCCGAACCTCCTCATCGTCATCGAGGGCATCAACTGGACGGGACTGCCGGTCGACGGACTCCCCCACGACCGCCCCACCCTCAAACCGGTCCGCACCCTCTCGAACACCCTGGTGGACGCCCACAAACTCGTCTACTCGGCGCACTTCTACGGCTACACGGGTCCCCGGCACAGCGGCGCCACCGGCATCGGCGAGACCAGCGATCCCCGCTACCAGGACCTGAGCCGCGACGACCTGTACCAGGCCCTCGCCGACGAGGCCTTCTTCGTCACCACCGAGGGCAAGCACTACACCGCCCCCGTATGGGTCAGCGAGTTCGGCATCGGGGCGAACGAGACCGGGACGGCCGCCCGCACCTGGTTCGGCAACATCACCGACTACTTCGCCGACCACGACACCGACTTCGCCTACTGGCCACTGGTCGGCTGGGAGGGCCACGACGACTGGGCGCTGCTGCGCTACGACACCGCCGGGCACCGCTCCGGCCTCCTCGACGGAGGGGACTGGCGGGCCACCGCGTGGGACCACCTGATGAACACCCCGGGCCGCACCGGGTACATCGCGCCGGGGACGACCTGGCGCATGCTGTCCACGGACCACGGCGACCAGGTCGAGTCGCTGCGGGTGCGGACGAACGGCGACTGGGACTCGGGGGCTTCCAAGGCGGTCTGCCCGGACGGGCTGCGGCTCATCGGTCTCGCGCACTCCGGCGGGCGCGGTCTGTGCACCGACGCGACGGCGGGCGACCTGCGGGCCGCGGGCACCGCCCAGACGGTCGTGACCGACGAACGGTACGTTCCGGCGGGCGGCGACTGGGCCTCCGGATACACCAAGTTCCAGTGTCCGGCGGGCCAGTTCGTCATCGGGTACAGCCGGCGCGGTGAGCGGGTGTCGGCGGCGTTGTGCACGCCCGCCGGCCGGACGCTGGGAACCGGTGGCCGGACACTGTGGTTCGACCGGTCCGACAACCGTCCCGCCGACGGCGCGGGCGACGACTACGCGTACGGCGCCTACAAGGGCCAGTGCGCGGCCGACGAGTACCTCGCCGGAATCGCCTTCACGACCAGGGTGGGCAGTACGCCCGGCCCGGCCGCCGTACGGTGTGTCCCGCTCCAGCCCTGAACACCGCCGGTGCGCCGTCCCGGACGGCGCACCGGCAGGCACGGGCCACGCCCCGCCCGGGCTCAGGGCACCCGCGCCAGGCTTCCGCCGGGTGCCGGTGCTGTCAGGTCGTCGTGGTGCGCCGGTGTGCCCGGGTTCTCGGCGGTGGCCGTGAGGATGGCCTGCTGGAGGCGGCGCAGCCGCGGGGAGGGTTCCAGGCCGAGGTCTCTGACGAGGTGGGCGCGCAGCTGCTGGTAGACGTGGAGGGACTCGCTGCGCCGGCCCGAGCGGTACAGGGCCAGCATGAACTGGGCGTGCAGGTTCTCGTGGGAGCGGTAGCGGCTGGTCAGCACGGTGAGTTCGGCCAGGAGTTCGCGGTGCCTGCCGAGGTGCAGATCGGCCTCGATGCGCTGGTCGAGGGCGCACAGCCGGCTCTCCTCCAGCCGCCGTGCCTCCACGGTCAGCTGGGCGCCGGTGTGCACGTCGGCGAAGGGCGGGCCGGTCCACAGGTCCAGCGCCTGGCGCAGGATGCGTGAGGCGCCGGTGTGGTTCTCGTCGTCCATGGCGCGGCAGCCCAGTTCGACCAGCCGCTCGAACTCCGCGGTGTCGCTTTCGCCGCCTCCGGTGGCCAGCAGGTAGGCGCCCGGAAGGGTCGTCAGGACGTCCTTCGCGGACCGCTCCGGCGCGCTTCCGGAGCCGTCTCCTTCGCGCAGTGCCGTCGCGATGAGGTCGCGGAGCTGGAGCACATAGGTCTGCAGGGTGGTGCGGGCGCTGCGCGGCGGGGTGCCCGCCCACAGTTCCTCGACGAGGGTCGCGACGGGCACCACCTGGTCGGCGCGCACCGCGAGCAGAGCCAGTACCTGGCGGGGCTTCGGCGCGGTCGGGACGATCGAGATCCCGTTCTCCCGCACCCTCAGTGCGCCCAGCAGCCCGATGTCCACACGCGTCTCCCTGATCCTCACACCTGACACCCCGCCAGTAGAAAACAGCACGAGCGGTCTGTCAACCGACCCGTCGCTAGGCCGTCTCTAATGAACCGCCGGAGAACGGCCGGAGGACTCCACCCCTCCCCCGAGCTTCCCGAAATGGCCGCGCAGCACTGCCATTTCGGGACTCACGGGGGCGAGCCGACACCACCTCGAACGCGCGACCGGCCATCCGGCCGCCAAGTCACCCGCTTCCGGCGGCCCTCAAGAAACAGACCCTACGGTCGGTTACTTGACTGGGGCTCAGCTCGGCGCTCCCTCCCGGGTGAGCAGGACGACTCCCAGCGCCAGCACCGCCAGCCCGCACCAGGACACGGCAGGCAGGCGCTCACCCAGGACCGCGACCCCCAGGACGGCGGCCACGGCGGGTTCGACCAGGGTCAGGGTCGTCGCGGTCTGGGCGGTGGTGTGCCGCAGGCCGTATCCGAAGAGCCGGTAGCAGAGGAAGGTGGTGACCACCCCGAGGTAGAGGACGACCAGCGCGCCGCGCGCCGTCGGCAGCCACGGCCCGGCGCTCCACAGCACCACGGGCAGCACGAGGACCGCCGCTCCCCCGAACAGCACGCCCATCACGGCGCCGGAGGCGTGTCCACGGGCGATGAGCTCTCCGCCGACCAGGGCGTAGACGGCGTACGACAGACCCGCCGCCGCTGCCAGCAGCACACCGGGCAGGTCGACGGGGGTGCCGGCGCCGGTGAGCCCGGGGCCGAGGACGAGCGCCGCGCAGCCGAGGACGGCCGTGGCGGTCGCGGCCGCCCAGCGGACGGTCGGCCGGGACCGCCGGGTGAGCCAGGCGAGCAGGCCGGCCAGGACGGGGGCACCGCCGAGTGCGACCACGGTGGCCACGGCCACGCCGGTGCGTGCCACGGCGGGATAGAAGGAGAGCGGGTATCCGGCCACCGCGAGGGCGCCCAGGCCGAGCAGTCCGCGTTCGCCGCCGGTGCAGGCCCTGGGCAGGGAGCGGCCGCCGGGTGCGGTCAGGAACAGCAGGAGGCCGCCGAGGACCAGGCCGGCGGCGCCGACGGCGGCGGCCGGTGCTCCGGTGGGGGCGAGTGAGCTTGCGGTCCCCGTGGTGCCCCACAGCACGGCGGCCGTGAGGATCGGCAGCGGCCCGGTGAGCAGGCCGGCGTGGCGGGCACGCGGGTGCGTGAGAGCGCGGCCGGTCAGGGCAGGGGAAGGCTGGGATGAGGTGTCGTTGGGCACAGTCGTGAACTTCCGTCGTCGAATACCGTCTGCGGACTGGTTTCGAAACGGGCGCACGTCACAGTCGCCCGGCCGCCGGGAGGCCCGGGCCGGAGCGTGGATTCAAACCGTCGGTGGGTGCGCCCGGTCAGGCGCAGAGCGGCGGCAGAACGACGTGCCAGTAGGTGTTCACGCGTCGATCGTACACGGGCGGCCGGGCCGCTCCCCTGTGTGACCAGCTCGTACGGCCGACCGGTCCTGTCGGGCCGGTGATCACCAGCAGGCACCCCACGCACGTCAATGACACGGTCGTCGTCGCTTGTCGTATGGTTCGACCAAGTTTTGGCCAACGTGCGTCGATATCGTTTCCCGGTGCCTGCCCGTGGGAGAGACTCACCCGCGGAGGGGGGACGGGCACGGCCGATTCACGCCGGGCGTGCCATCCCGCAGTGTCGCGCCGCCCAGGGGAAGGCGGCGAGCAGACCAGCGGAGGGATGCATGACGCAGTCGCTTCCGGGGCAGCGCCCTGCCCAGGAGCAGGCGTTCGCCGCGCACGGCCGGTCACCGGTCGTCGTGGTCGGTGCCGGGCCGTACGGACTGTCGGTGGCCGCCCACTTACGGGCGGCGGGGACACCGGTCCGTGTCTTCGGTGACGTGATGGGCAGTTGGCGGCACGCCATGGCCACCGGGATGTTCCTGAAATCGACGCCGGCCGCGACCGATCTGTCGGCGCCGGAGCCCGGTGGCCGGCTGGCGGACTTCCGGCGCGAGCACGGCGAGCCGGAGCTGACCGAGCTGACCCCGATCCCGTGCGACGTCTTCGTACGGTACGGGCAGTGGTTCCAGAAGCGGTACGTCGGCGAGGTCGAGCCGGCTCGGGTGACGGCGGTCGAGCGGCCGGCGTCCGGACCCGGCTTCCTGGTCCGGCTGGACGACGGACAGGAGTTGACGGCCTCGGCCGTGGTGGTGGCGACCGGCCTGAACGGACTCGCCCATGTCCCGCAGGAGTTGCGGCAGCTGGTGCCCGAGGGGCCGGACCCCCGGGCGCGGGTGTCGCACACCAGCCAGCACACCGATCTGTCGGTGTACGCGGGGCGGCGGGTGGCCGTCGTCGGCGGTGGCCAGTCGGCGCTGGAGAGTGCCGCGCTGCTGCACGAGGCGGGCGCCGAGGCGCAGGTCCTGGTGCGTGAGCGCAAGGTGCTGTGGGGCATGACCCCGGACCTGGCCCGGCCCTGGGCCCAGCGGCTGGCCAAGCCGGCCTCGCCGCTGGGCACCGGCTGGGTCCTGGCGGCGGTCTGCGCGGCGCCGGGGAGTGTGCGCTGGTGTCCGCCGGCCGCCCGGCTGCTGCTGTTCCGGCGGGCGCTCGGCCCCTCGGGCGGCTGGTGGCTGCGGGACCGGGTCGAGGGGGTCGTGCGCGTGCGCACCTCGCGCCGGGTCACCGGTGCCGCGGTGTCCGGGCCGGCGGTGCGGCTGGACGTCGCCGGTCCCGGCGGGGAGCGCGAGTCCCTCACCGTCGACCATGTGCTGGCGGCCACCGGTTACCGGCTGGACCTGGCCGCCCTGCCGTTCCTGTCCGCGTCGGTGCGGCGCGCCGTGGCGTGCGTGCCGGGTTCGAGGGCGCCCGCGCTGCGCGGGACCTTCGAGTCGTCGGTGCCCGGTCTGTACTTCACCGGCTCGCTCGCGGCACCGATGTTCGGGCCGATGATGCGGTTCGTGGCGGGTACGGAGTTCGCGGCAGGCCGGATCGCCCGGCACATCGGGGCCGCCTGACGGCTCCGGGACGATTCCTGCCCCGGAACCGCATACGGCACGGACGGTTTGCCCGGCCGAACTCCGGTGCCCGCGCGTGCTGTTGACTCTGGGTCAGGAATCGGACCGGGCGGCGCCCACGAACTCGTTGCCGGGCGCCGCCAGTTGGGGCAGCACCAGTGACCAGAACTGTTCCACGTGCTGGGGCGAGATCCGGTCGTGATCCGCCGCGCCGAGCACCTCGAACCCGACCGTCGTGGCGACGATCACCGCGGCGACCCGGTCCGGCGACACTCCGTCGGCCAGGTCCCCCTCGCGCTGCGCCCGCAGCAGCTGTTCGCACACCCAGGCGCGCCACCAGGACCCGAAGTCCGTGCCGTTCTTGCGCGAGGGGTCGACGCTCAGCTTGAGGCCGGCGCGGACGACCGCGTCGGTGGCGCCCGCGGCCAGCAGGTCCCGGGTGACCGTGATCAGCAGACGCAGTGCGGAGGTGGCCGACCGCCGCCGCCCCGCGACCAGTTGCTCGACGGACCGCCGGGCCGCCCCCTCCACCTCGCAGGCGAGCGCGTCCTTGCTGGGAAAGTGGAAGTGCAGCGCGCCGGCGCTCACTCCCGCCCGCCGGATGATCGCGGGCAGCGAGGACAGTGCGTAGCCGTTGTCGGCGAAGTTCTCGGCGGCGGCCAGGACGAGTGCCTGGCGGGTTCGGGCCGCCCTGAGTTGCTTGACCATCGCGTCCCCCTGTTGATCCGGGCGAATCCGGGATTGGACGGTCCGGTTCCCCCTGGGCCTGCAACAATTGCGATCTGAGAACCCTGGCCCAAAGAAAACCAGGCGGATGGTTTGGTCCGAGGCGGGTCAAGCCTCGGCGGTCACCGGTTCTTCCTGCCGCCGGCGTTCGACTTCCTCGACGACCCGGGCACCGCGGTCGGGTGCGGTGTCCAGCCGGATCAGGGCCGCCGGGGTCGCGATGGCCGGCAGTACGTGGTTGTACAGGACGGAGATGCGGTCGTTCAGGTCCGTCCAGTCGGAGAGCGCCTCGGACATGAACTGGGTCCCGATCCAGGCCCCGAGGAAGCACTCCGCGGTCTCGCGGGGATCGACGTGCGGCAGCACCTCGCCGCGCTCCTTCGCCTCCACCAGCTTGCTCGTCACCAGTTCGGTCCAGGCGGGCCAGGCGCTGCCGAACAGCGAACGCCCCTGGAGGTCGGCGGACAGCCGTATCCCGGCGAGCAGGATGACCTCCTTGGGAATCCGGTGGGCCAGCGTCATGCCGATGTCCACCCACTCCTGGAGCTTCAGCTCGCGCGGCACCCAGTAGTCGTCGCTGATCTGGGCGTTGATCACGCCCCGGGCGAGGGATTCCTTGGAGTCGAAATGGAAGTACAGGGCGCCCTTGGTGACTCCGGCCCGCTCAAGGATCTCGGAGATGGTCGCCGCCGTGTACCCGCGCTCGGCGAAGACCGCCGCCGCGGCCTCGACAACAGCACGCCGGGTCCGAATCGCACGCTCCTGACGCGCCATGCGGACCCCCTCCTGGTCAAAACAAAACCGGACGTGACGTACCTTACCCCAATCGGGGGTCGATATTTCGGCCGCGCGGGGCCGATTCCCGGTCGCTCCCACGCCGTCGGCGCGAGGGCGTCGACGCGGGCTCGTCGGGCAGTTCACCAGGCGGTGCGTCCACCGTCCACGGTAAGTGTGGCACCCGTGACGAAGCTCGCCCTGTCACTGCACAGCCAGGCGGCGGCCTCCGCGACCTCCTCCGGGTCGGCGGCGCGGGCCTGCGGGGCGGAACGGTAGGCCCGGGCCTCGTTCTCCGGCGACTTGGCGAACCACTCGTCGATCATCTCGGAGCGGGTCAGGCCCGGGGCGATGGCGTTCACCCGGATGTGGTGCGGGGCGTACTCGACGGCCGCCGCCTTGGTCAGTCCGATCACCGCGTGCTTGGAGGCGATGTACGGCGCGGCCGTCGAGGAGGCGACCAGGCCGCCCACGCTGCTGGTGTTGACGATCGACCCGCCGCCGCTCTCCAGCATGGCCGTGATCTCGTGGCGCAGGCAGTTCCACACGCCCCGCACGTTGGTCTCGGTGACGCGCTCGTAGTCGGCGTCGCCGATGAGGTGCAGGGGGGTCTTCGGCAGGGCGACGCCCGCGTTGTTGAAGGCGGCGTCGAGACGGCCGTACCGCTCGACGACGAACTCGACGGTGCGCCGCACCTCCTCCCCGTCGCGCACGTCCAGGGTGCGGTGGCTCGCCTCGGCTCCCCGGGCGCGCAGTTCGCCGGCGAGCTCGCGCAGCTTGTCGTCGCGGCGGGCGGTGAGGACGACGGTGGCCCCCTGCCGGGCGAACACCCGGGCCGCGGCCGCGCCGATGCCGCTGCTGGCGCCGGTGATGAGGGCGACCCTGCCCGCCAGGACGGCTCCTTCCGCGGCGGTCACCGGGTCGCCTCGGAGACGCCGGTGAGCGAGCCGGCGGCCTGCCAGACGGTGCCGAGTCCGGCCTCGCGGTCGACGGTGCGCAGGAGCTGTTCGTCGATCTCGGCGAGGCCGCCGACCAGGTGCCGGACGCCGAGCTCGCGCATCAGCTCGGGCTGGAAGCCGTGTTCGAAGGTGCTGGGGTGGCCGACGAACGGCACGTCCAGCTCCTTGGCGTGGCCGGCGAACCGGGCCACGTCGTCGATGAAGAGGACCTGGCGGTAGTCGAGGCCGAAGTGGTCCTGGACGATCTCCCGGATGCCGGGGCGGACGGCGTCGGTGCAGATGTAGCGCGGGGCGGTGAACAGCTGCTCCCAAGCGCCGAGATGGCGGCGGAAGTGGTCCTCGTCGAGGCCGCCGTAGCAGACGACGTCGAGGCCCAGGGCGCGCAGCCGGTGCACGAGTTCCTCTGCGCCGTCGAGGGTGTGGACGGGGTGCGTGCGCAGGTAGCGCTCGCGTTCGGCGAAGTAGTCGGCGATGGCCTCCCGCTCGCTCACCCCGGCGCCGGTCTCCTCCAGCAGCACCCGGGCGGCCGCGAGCCGGGACTGCGAGAAGAGCCGTTGTTCCAGCTCCCGGCTGTATGTACCGCCGTACTTGAGGACGAGGCGGTGCAGGACGGGGCTGAAGCTGTCGTTGAGCAGGACGCCGTCGATGTTGACGGCGGCGAGGCGCAGAGTGCGCAGCGCTTCCATCGGGGTCTCCCTCCCACAGGCCGTTCGACAATCATGCAGTGGCTGCCGGGTCTCCCGGGCCCGACCGAAAGAGACCGCAGGACAGGTTTTGGCCGAATCGAACCGGGCTCGTCACCCGCCGATAACCAGCCGTCGACATCTGGCAGTTAGTCCGTTTTTCGCCGTGCCTTCGACTTGATTGAGCGCGAAAATACTTGGCCAAACCACTACCGAGCGGAGTCATGCATGTATCGAGTCGTACCACGCTTGGTGAATCCTTTACCTTGTGGCCGACCCGAGAAAACCGGTAGGTCCGTATCTTATAGGCGTCGAACAGAGCTTCAAGCCAACGAAGAGCGTTCCGACGGGGGGTTGTCGATGAGCCTGTCCGCCAGCGAGATCGGAGTCGGTCTGCCCGCGCTGCCACGGCTGACCACCACGGTTCCCAAGGAGTACGTCCACCGGGCGTCCCTCGCCGAGGTGTTCCTCAGTGGGTGCACCGCCCAGGACGGCGGGCAGCGGTTCTCCCTCACCGGACAGTGGCCGCGCGCCCATACGTTCTTCAACAGCGCCGACGGTTCGAGTCACGATCCGCTGCAGGCGGCAGAGACGTTTCGGCAGGCGGGCATGTTCGTGACCCACGCGGAGCACGAGGTTCCGCTCGGCCATCACTTCGTGCTGTGGTCGCTCAGCTGCCACGCCGATCTGGACCAGTTGCGGATCGACTCCCGCCCGACCGACTTCGACCTCGACGTGACCTGCCCGGACTCCGCACCGCGCGGCAGGGCGTCGGCGCGCCGGATGGACATCGGGTTCGCGCTGCGCAGGGACGGCCGGCCGGTGGCCCACGGTGACGGGCTGTACTCCGTCGTCACGCCCGCCGTCTACGCCCGGCTGCGGGCCAACCGCCCCGAGCGGCAGCCGGTTTCGGGGGGACCGGCCGTCGCCGCCGGCCCGATGCCGCCGGCCGCGGTGGGCCGCACCTCCCCCGCCGACGTGGTGCTGACATCGACGGACACCCCGGACCGCTGGCTGCTGACCCCGGACCTGGACCACCCGATCCTGTTCGACCACGACGGCGACCATCTGCCGGGCATGGTCCTGCTGGAGGCCGCCCGCCAGGCCGCCTGCGCCCGGCTGGCACCCCGCGCGCTGATACCGGCGAGCACGTCCACGACGTTCAACCGGTACGTGGAACTCGACAGCCCCTGCTGGGTCGACGTGACCGGGGTGACACCCGGGAGCGACGACACGGTGACCGTCGAGGTCGTCGGCCGCCAGGACGGCGAGACCGTCTTCACCTCCACCGTCAGGGGACCGCTGGTCCGCTGACCGCCGCGGGACACGGCCGCAGCCGGACCCCGAAACCAGGGCCCGGCCACGGCTACCGCGCTCGTCAGTGACGGTGCCCGAAGTCGCGGTGCCCGTCGGCGTCGCGACCCTGGTCGACATTGCGACGGTCGTCCCCGTCCCGGCCGCGCCCGAACCCGCGGTGGTCGTCGGCGTCACGACGGTGGTCGACGGTGCGCCGGTCGTCCATGTCACGCCGGTGGTCGACGACGTGCCGGTCATCCGCGTCCCGGCCGTGGCCGAAGGCGTGCCGGTCGTCCAGGTCTCGGCGGTGGTGCACACCCCAGGAGGCGGAGTCGACGTAACGCCCGCGGTCGGTGCGCAGGGTGACCGTGTCGGAGTCGTGGTTCAGCACGGAGCGGCGGCGGTCCTGGTACAGGTCCGTCATGGTGTCCCGGCCCTCCCCGGTGTGCACGCGGACCGTGGAGCGGCCCTCCAGCCGGTAGTGACGGAAGATGTAGCTCTGACCGTCGGCGTCCGACAGCGTCCAGCCGCTCAGGTTCACGTCCCGGCGGGAGGTGTTGGTGACGTCCACCCACTCCCGGTTCAGAGCGCGGTTGGAGAAGGCGGCGCGACCCTGTACGTCGTGCTGGACGGCGCTGATGACGACCGCGTCGCGGGGCGCGGCCGCGGCGTGCGGGGCGGCGGCCGCGGCCGGCAGCGCCAGCGCACCCACCAGGGCGGCGGCCACGGCGGTGGCGGAGCCGAGACGACGGGCGGTCACGGAAACGGAAACGGACACGAGGTCTCCCTTTGCAGGGTTCGAGGTGGCGGCCGGTCGGCCGCGCATCCACACCCTGCAACCCGGCCCGATCACCTTCGGGACGCACACGACGCCTATTACACATCCTTCGCTTTCCTATGACTCTCGCATGTAACGTCCATTTATTAGGTGAATGGGCGGATTTGCCCGGCCTTGGCGGCCGATCCGCCCATGAGCAAAGGCCTGTGGCGCCTCCGCCGCACCACCGGCCACAGGGCGAACAGAGCCCTGTTCACCCGAAAGTGAGTAACAGTCACCGCCCGATCGGCCGCCCCGAGGCAGAAGTCGATCTTCCGGGTGTCATGTGGAATTTCCCGACTGGTTGGTAACAAGGGGGGGTCGGGAGAAAGCGTTTGCCGCTACGGTTCGGCATGCCTCATTGGCATGCCCACAACCCTCAGCGCACACCCTCCCCGTAGGAGACACCCCCATGCGCAGACTCGTTGCCTGCCTGGCGGCCGCGGTCGCCGCCCTCGGCGGCCTCACGGCGGCGGCCACTCCGGCCGCGGCGGCCGGGGGCACGTTCAGCGTGCTCACGTACAACGTCGCAGGGCTTCCCGAAGGCCTGTCGAGCGCACCCACTCCGCGCGACACCAGCACCACCGAGATCGGCACGCGGATCGCGCCGTACGACATCGTCAACGTCCAGGAGGACTTCAACTACCACGCGTACCTCTACGCCACCGACACCCACCCCTACCGCACCGCGACCAGCGGTGGCGCGGGCATCGGGAGCGGGCTCAACACCGTCTCGAACTACGCCTGGGACGGCGACGACTTCGAGCGTGTCGGCTGGAACTCCTGCCAGATCGACTCGGGCGACTGCCTCACGCCGAAGGGCTTCACCTTCATGCGCGAGCGGCTCGCCGAGGGCGTCTACGTCGACTTCTACAACCTGCACACCAACGCGGGCACGAACGACGGCGACGAGGCGTCCCGGGCCGACAACCTGAGCCAGCTGACCTCCTTCATCGGCACGCACTCGGCCGGCAACGCGGTCGTGGTCATGGGTGACACCAACACCCGGTACACCCGTTCCGCCGACACCATCGCGGAGTTCGCCTCGAACAACGGGCTCACCGACGCCTGGGTGCAGCTGATCCGCGGCGGCAGCGCACCGGCCAAGGGCAGCGACGCGCTGGTCTGCGACCAGTCCGGGGCGACCGTGCCCAACACCTGCGAGGTCGTGGACAAGGTCCTCTACCGCAGCAGCAAGCTCGTCACCCTGAACGCGACCTCGTACAACAACGAGCACGCGAAGTTCCTCACCTCCGACGGGCTGATGCTCTCCGACCACGACCCGATCACGGTCGGCTTCTCCTGGACGCAGAACGCGAACTTCCAGCTGAGCGACCAGTTCGGCGGTCCGCACGGTGACTACTACCAGGACATCGACAAGGTGGCCGCCGGCGCCCGCGCCACCACCATCTCGCTGCGCACCGGCTCCCGGGTCGACCAGGTCGGCATCACCCTCGCCGACGGTACGACGCTCACCCACGGCGGCACCGGCGGCACCGCGTCCTCACTGACGCTCGGCAGCAGCGAGTACGTGACCACGGCGTACCTGTGCGAGGGCAAGTACAACAACACCACCCGCATCTTCTACGCCAAGTTCACCACCAACCTGGGCCGCACCCTCGCGGGCGGTGCGACCACCTCCGACTGCGTGACCCGCACCGCGCCGTCGGGCTGGCAGATCGCCGGCTTCCACGGCCGCTCCGGCGACGAGCTCGACAAGGTCGGCTTCATCTACACCAAGCGCTGACCCCACCGGGCCGGCCGGCGGACCTCACGGACGGTCCGTCGGCCGGTCGGTGATGATGGTCGTATGCGTATCCGCATCGACGCCACCGACCTGCCCGGACGCTCCTGTCCGGCGCCCGCGGACAGCGGTCTGTCCGGCTACGGCGACATCCATGTGGCCGTGCAGCGCCGGAACCGTCCCGCCGAACTGCTGGACCCGCAGCCCGGTGACGCCGTCGCCGCGACCTGGACCCTGCCCTGCACGGCGGCGGTCGCGGCCGAGGGCGTCGACCTGACGGGGCCTTACATCCAGGGCGGTCCCGGGGGCAGGTTCGTCTATCTGTCCTGGGGGGCCGTGGACGCCGGGGGCGGCTTCCGGATGTTCCGCCGGGCGAAGCTGATGCTCGACGCCGTCCCCGGCGCCGTGGCCCGGGCGGCGGCGCGGGACGGTCTGCTGGTCGGGCGGCTCCGGCTCACCGACGCCTGCGGCATGCCGCTGTGCGCACGGGTCGTACCGCCGGCCGTCGAGTGGAGCGCGGAGAGCGACGGTCGGCCGAGGGCCTCGCGGTAGTCGGCGAGGGCGGTCTCGGTGTCCTTGATCGGTCATCGGCATGCGGTACCGGATGCCGTATCGCTCAGACGGTAAAGCCGCCCGGCCGGTCAGCCGTGGGAGCCGTAGGCGCGCAGCTTGCGGTACAGCGTCGCGCGGCCGATGCCCAGGGCGGCCGCCGCCCGGGCCTTGTTGCCGCCGTGCCGGCGCAGGGCCTCCAGGATGGCGGCGCGTTCCGCGTGTTCCATGGGGCTCAGCGCACGCCCGGCGGGCCCCTCGCGCACGGGATCGGGCAGTTCGGCCCGGCGCACCGGCCCCGTCGTCCGGCGGCGCCGCGCCAGGGACCGTACGACATGCGCGAGTTCGGTGACGTTGCCCGGCCAGGGGTACCGCTCCAGTGCGCGCCGGGCGTCCAGTGACCAGGTGAGCGGGGGCAGCCCGGGCTCCGGTGCCGGGGTCACGGCGGTGAGCAGCTCCCGGATGTCCTCGGGGCGTTCGCGCAGCGCGGGCAGGGTGACCGAGCGGGCGGCGAGGGTGTCGAGGAGCCGCTGGAGGCACGGGCCGGGTGGCGCTCCCGGCGTGTAGGTGACCAGCAGGGGGATGTCCGGGCGGTCTTCGAGCAGGGTGACGAGGGCCGCCACGTCCGGCTGGGCCAGGCGCTCGGCGTGGCGGAGTACGAGGCTGCCGCGCGGGTCGGCGGGCAGGGCGTCGTGCACCTCGCCCTCGGCCGCGTCGAGGACGAGCGGGTCGGGTTCGTCGAGCAACTCGCGGGCCAGGAAGGTCTTTCCGGTGCCCCGCTCGCCGACGAGCAGCAAGGGGGCGCGGGTGGTGGCCAGTTCGGCCGCGCGTTCGGTGGCGTGCCGCCAGGGCACCGACTGTCCGGCCAAGGTGGCCGGCGGCCGTCCGGCGGGAACGGCCGGCTCGCGGTCGTGGGCCGGGCGCAGTACGGCGACGGCGCCGACGGTCTCGCCCCGGTGCCGGACGGGTTCGGCCTCGGCGCCGTAGGGGAGCCGGGTGCCGGGCGTGTCGCGGCACGCCTGCGCGTGCACGGCACGTTCCAGGTCGTCGATGTCCCGGGCCGACAGCAGCCGGCCCGCCGCCTCGTTCACCAGCCGGCTGTGACCGGCGAAGGCCACCACCGGCCGGTCCTGCCCTGCGTCCGCCGCGAGATAGGCGTCCAGCAGGGCCCGCTCCGGCGGCCGGGCGTACGTGCGCAGTTCCGCCTCCACGGCGGCGGCCGCCGCCTCGGCCAGGGCGGCCTGCGGATGCGGCGCGCAGCCGGCGCACAGGGCCGACGCCACGGTGACCGTGCCGGCCGGCCTGCCGTCGCCGGGGGCCCGCAGCGGCACGCTCACCGCGGAGACCTCCTGCCAGACGTCGAGGAAGTGCTCGGGTCCGTGCACCTCGGCACGGTGGCCGGTGCGCAGGGCCAGGGCCGCGCTGTTGGGGCCGACGCGCTGTTCGGAGAGGTCCGGGCAGCGCGTGTCGTACGGGGCGTGCCCGGCGGCCCACAGCACCAGCAGCCGGGCGTCGGTGAGGACGAGGGTGGCGCGCTCGTGGCCGAGCAGCGGGCGCAGCCGCTCCAGCACCGGCCGGGCGGCGTCGAGCAGGGCGGGGTCGGCGGTCCGCGGGGGCCGGGTGGTGAGGGATTCCGCGCCGTCGGGCCGTACGCCGTGGAAGCGGGCGCGCCGCCAGGCGGCGGCGACCTCGTCGGGCACGTCCTCGGACAGCGGGTGTCCGGCGAGGAAGCGGGCGCGGGCCCGGCGCAGTTGGCCCAGGGTGGGAGGGGCCGAGGGGTGCCGCTCGGCCGTGGGGGGATGCTCTGCGGTGGTCATGGCGTCCCTCACCGTACCGGGAACAGTTGAAAGAGCAACGACCGGTCTGCCCCTCCGGGTTCCGCCGTACACCGCGTGTCTCGGATTGAGACACCCATGGCGGCGCGGAACGTTTCATGATCTTGAACGGTCGGTTTCCGCCCTTTCCCCTCCGGAGCGTTCCCCGTGCACACCGATGTCGTGACCGACGTCCTGATCGTGGGCAGCGGCCCGGCCGGCGCCTCCGCCGCGCTGGCCCTGAGCACCTACGGCGTACGGAACATGGTCGTCACCCGTTATGCGAGCCTCGCCGACACCCCGCGCGCCCACATCACCAACCAGCGCACCATGGAGGTCCTGCGCGACCTCGGCGTCGAGCAGGAGGCCCTCGCGAAGGCCACCCCGCAGCACCTGATGGGGAACACCACCTTCTGCACCAGCCTGGCCGGCGAGGAGCTGGGGCGGGTGCGGTCGTGGGGCAACGAGCCGCTGGTGCAGGCGGCGCACGAGCTGGCCAGTCCTACGGTGATGTGTGACATTCCACAGCACCTCATGGAGCCCGTCCTGGTCGACGCGGCCATCGCCCGCGGCACCGTCTTCCGCCACAGCACCGTCTACAAGTCGTTCACGCAGGACGCGGACGGGGTGACCGTCACCGTCGAGGACCGGGTCCGCGGTGACGAGTACACGATCCGGGCCAAGTACCTCATCGGCGCGGACGGCGGGCGCTCGCAGGTGGCCGAGGACGCCGGGCTGCCGATGGGCGGTCAGATGGGCGTCGCGGGCAGCATCAACATCGTCTTCGACGCCGACCTGAGCAAGTACACCGCCCACCGTCCCTCCACCCTGTACTGGGTGCTGGCCCCGGGCGCGACGGTCGGCGGCATCGGCGCGGGCCTGGTGCGCTGTGTCCGCCCGTGGACCGAGTGGCTGATCGTGTGGGGGTACGACGTCACGGCCGGCGCCCCCGACCTGACCACCGAGTACGCGGAGTCGGTCGTCCGCCAGCTGATCGGCGACGACGAGATCCCGGTGACCGTCAAGTCGTCCTCGGCGTGGACGGTGAACGAGATGTACGCCGAGACGTACTCCAGCGGCCGGGTCTTCTGCGCCGGGGACGCCGTGCACCGGCACCCGCCGTCCAACGGGCTCGGCTCGAACACCTCCGTCCAGGACTCCTACAACCTGGCCTGGAAGCTGAAGCTGGTCCTCGACGGCACGGCCGGGCCCCGGCTCCTCGACACGTACACGGCCGAACGCGCGCCCGTCGGCCGGCAGATCGTGACCCGCGCCAACAAGTCGATCGGCGAGACGGCCCCGATCTTCGAGGCGCTCGACGGCCTCACCCCGCAGACCCCCGAGCAGCTCTGGGCCAACATCGCCGCCCGCAAGGACGCCACCGAGGCCGCCGGGAAGCAGCGGGCGCGGCTGCGGGACGCGATCGCCCACAAGGTGTACGAGTTCAACGCGCACGGCGTCGACCTCAACCAGCGCTACTCCGCCGGGAGTTCGACCGCCGTCGTGCCCGACGGCACCCCCGACCCCGGCTTCGCCCGCGACCCCGAGCTGTACCACCAGCCCAGTTCCCGCCCGGGTGCCAAACTCCCGCACGCCTGGATCACTTCGGGCACGCGGACGGTGTCCACCCTGGACACCGTCGGCAAGGGCCGGTTCACCCTGCTGACCGGCATCGGCGGCGAAGGCTGGCTGCGCGCCGCGCGGGCCCGGTCCCTCGACATCGCGACGGTCGTCATCGGCCCCGGCCAGGAGTACGAGGACCCCTACGGCGACTGGGCCCGGCTCAGCGAGGTGTCCGACGCGGGCGCGCTGCTGGTACGCCCCGACGGGTACGTGGCCTTCCGGCACGCGAGCGCCGCCGAGGACGCGGAGGAAGTGCTGGCCCGGGCGCTCGGCCGGATCCTCGGCCGTGACTGACCGATCCCCCCGGGGCCGTGGCAGCGGCGCCCCGGCCGCCGCGGGCCCCAACACTCACGAAAGGTGAACAGCATGGCCCTCGGGCTGCTCAGGCGCCGGTGGTCCAAGGACGCCCCGGCCCGCACCACAGGTCTCACCCTGCCCCTCCCGCCCGGCGCGGGCGGTGTCGCCCGGACCGTCCTGGACCCGGTCGACCAGCCGCTCGGCGGCGCCGAGGTCACGGTCACCGCGCTGGACACCCACCAGGTGGCCGCGCGGGGCACCACCGACCCCTTCGGTTTCTTCATGGCGGCGCTGCCGCCCGGGCGTTACAGCATGCTGATCATCGCCGAGGGGCTGGACCCGCACCGGGAGACGATCGAGATCGTCGCCGACAACTGCCCAGCGCCCGCCGGGATCCGGCTGCAGCCGGCCCGGCAGCTGCCGTTGCCGCCGACCGGCGGCTGGGTCTTCGATCCGCCGCACACCGCGATCCGGTTCATCGCCAAGCATGTGGGCATGGCCCATGTGCACGGCCGTTTCGAGCGGTTCGACGGCGCGATCGACGTCGCCCCGGACATGAGCCGGTCGACGGTCCGGGTGCGCATCGACGCGTCGAGCATCACCACCGGGAACACCACCCGCGACAACCACCTGCGGTCCGGCGACTTCCTGGACGTCGAGCGGTACCCGTACATCGACTTCGTCAGCACGCGCTTCGCCTACCGGGGCGGCAGCAAGTGGACGCTGCTGGGCACCCTGACGATGCACGGTGTCAGCCGCTCGGTGTCGCTCGACACCACCTATCTGGGCACGGTCAACGGCGGGTACGGCGAGGAGCTGCGCTGCGCCGCGCTCGCCACGGCGGAACTGCACCGCGAGGACTACACCCTCAACTGGCGGTCGATGCTGGCCCGCGGCATCGCGGTGGTGGGTCCGACGGTGCAGCTGGAGCTGGACGTCCAGGCGATGTACCGCTCGTCGGACACGCCGACGCCACCGGAGTAAGCGCTGACTGTTCGTCCCGTCGGACGGGTCACCGGGTATCGACCGCCGCCCGATGGTCCGTGCGTTGACCACCCATGGTTTTCGTTGAGCTTTGTACCACTTGAGAGAAACCGCTTCACTCAAACACCAGCCGAAATCGATCGCTGGGTGTTAGAACTTGGCCACTGAACGTCGGGCTGCGTACGGCCCTGCACACCATTCCTGTTGTGAAATGGGACGATCTTGTCCAAGCTCAGACCCCTGACCGGCAATTGGCGCGTCGCACGACGCCTCCAGGCCATTCTGCTCATCCCCGTCCTCGTCGCCCTCGCTCTGGGCGGGGTCCGGGTGAAGAACTCGATCGACACCCTCCGCGACGCCAACGACGCCGTGCGCGTCGCGGAGTTGGTGCAGGCGGCCAACGCGTACGCCAGTGACGCGATCAACGAGCGGGACGTGTCGGTCATCCCGCTGCTGGAGGGCAAGCGGAACGCGCCGGCCGTGCTGGCGGCACGCAAGGTCACCGACGCGGACGCGGCGGCCTTCGACCGGGCGGTGGAGCGCGCGCCCAGAACGGCGGGCCTGACGCGGCGGATCGAGCTGGTGCGGGCGGGCGAGAAGCAGTTGCCCACGGTGCGGGCCGACGCGTTCTCGTCCAAGCTCACGGGCGTGCAGACGGAGGAGAGCTACCACGCCGTCCAGCACCCGCTGATGGAGATCTCCAACGAGCTGGGCTTCGGCAGCAGCAACCAGGCGAGCTTCGGGCGCACTCTGTACGCCATGTCCCTGACCCAGGCCGCCGAGTCCCTGGTGCGTTCCATCGGCACACATCTGCTGGTCGAGGACCGCGCCGCCCTCTCGGAGGGCGAACTGCAGAACCAGCTGGGCTCGTTCAGCTCCTACGCCTACCTGGAGCAGGTGGGACTGCAGGAGTACGCGGGCGCCGGCACCGCCGGTGACATGACCCGGCTGCGGGCGGCGCTGACGGCCGCCCAGAAGAAGGGCGTGGAGCAGACGACCAAGGCCGCCGAGCAGGCCAAGGCGGCGGGCGCGACGTTCGTGGTCCCGCCGAGCCGCGCCAAGATGATCAGCGAGATCGCCAGTGGGAAGTCGACCGAGGAGCTGGCCGCCGAGGGCATCACGCCCGAGTCGTTCTTCGCCGCGCACGCGCTGGTCTTCGACGCCTACCGGAGTATCGAGGTCCGCCTCACCGACACGGCGCTCGCCGACGCCCGCGGCGTCGCCGACGACGCCCGCCGGGACGCGATCGTCAACGGCTCGCTCGCCCTCGGCGCGGTCCTGGTGGCGGTGCTGCTCGCGGCCTGGGTGGCCCGCTCGATGAGCCGGGGCATGCGCCGGCTGAGCGCCTCGGCGATCGCGATCGCCGAGCAGCGGCTGCCGGCCGTGATCACCCAGCTGTCCCAGGCCGTGCCCGGCCAGGTGGACACCAAGGTCACGCCGATCCCGATCACCACCACCGACGAGATCGGGGAGGTGGCCCGCGCCTTCGACCATGTGCACCGGGAGGCGGTCCGGCTGGCGGCCGAACAGGCCCTGCTGCGCGGCAACATCAACACGATCTTCACCAACCTGTCCCGCCGCAACCAGTCGCTGATCGAGCGCCAGCTCGCCCTGATCACCGATCTGGAGGAGCGCGAGGCCGACCCCGAGCAGCTGTCGAACCTGTTCCGGCTGGACCACCTCGCCACCCGCGTGCGCCGCAACGGCGAGAACCTCCTGGTGCTCGGCGGTGAACGGCCCACCCAGCAGTGGGACCGTCCGCTGCCCCTCGTCGACGTGCTGCGGGCGGCGGCCTCCGAGGTGGAGCAGTACGAGCGGATCGAGATGGCGGGCATCCCGGAGACCGCGATCCACGGCCGTGCCGTCACCGACCTGGTGCATCTGCTCGCCGAGCTCCTGGAGAACGCGACCGCCTTCTCCTCGCCGCGCTCGGCGGTCCGGGTCACGGCGACCCGGCTGCCCGACACCCGGATCATGATCGAGATCCATGACAAGGGCATCGGCCTGGCGCCCGAGGACTTCGCCCTGATCAACCACAAGCTGGCGAACCCGCCGACCGCCGATGCCGACGTCTACCAGCACATGGGCCTGTTCGTGGTGGGCCGGCTGGCCGACCGGCACGGCGTCCGGGTCCAGCTGCGCCCCGCCGCCGGGGAGTCCGGGACGACCTCGCTGGTGATGCTCCCCGGCACCATCACCTGGCACAGCGACACCGAGGCGGACGCCGACACGCTGGCCCTGGCGACGCTCAAGGCGCGCGGCACGCCCGGGCTCGCGGACCTGCTCGCGAGCGGGCCGGCCGACCCGTTCGGCGCGCACGAGGCCTGGGACGACGGATTCACGACGACCAACTCCCCCGCGCCGTCGCCGTCCGGCTTCCCCGCGCCCTCGCCCTCCGGCTCCGCCGCGCCGTCCGGCTTTCCTCCCGTGCGGCCCGGTCCGTCCGAGGCGTCCCCGCTGCCCCGCCGTGCTCCGCGGCGCGGCCGTCGCCCGGCCAAGGACATCTGAGCCCGGGAGCCCCGGAGCCCCGGAGCGCGGGAGTCCTGGATCAGGGCGGTGCCGCCGGGCGCAGGGCCCGCACCACCGCCCAGATGACGGAGATGAACGGCACGGCCACCACGGCGCCGATCACCCCCGCGACGATGCTGCCCGCGATGACGGAGACGGCGACGACGAGGGGGTGCAGGCGTACCGCCCAGCTCATCACGAGGGGGTGCAGCACATGCCCTTCGAGCTGGCCGATGACGACGATGAGCACCAGGACGGCGGCGGCCGTGAGCGGGCCGCGCCCGGCCAGCGCCACCACGGTGGCCACGCCCAGCGCGACCGGCGAGCCCACCAGCGGGACGAAGGCGGCGAAGAACTCCAGCAGGGTCAGCGGCAGCGCGAGCGGCACCCGCAGCACCACCAGGGCGATGCCGACCAGCACGGCGTTGACGGCGGCCACGATGATGATCCCGCGGGTGTAGCCGGCGAAGGTCCGCCAGGCGGCGTGGCCCGCCCGGTCCCACGCGGACCGGGCGCCGGCGGGCAGCAGCTCGCGGCTCGTCCAGGCCCACAGCCGTTCCCCGGAGTTGATGAAGAAGACCGAGGCGAAGAGCGCGAGCGCGCCCCCGGTGACCAGCTCGACGAGTGTGCCGAAGCCGCTGAGCGCCCTGCTGGCCAGGTTGGAGCGGTGGGACTGGATGTAGTCGACGATCTGCTGCTGGAGGTGCGACAGGGCGCCCGGGCCGAGCCGGAAGGGCGGGCGCCGGAGCCAGACCTCGATGCGGTGGATGCCGCCGCGGAACTCGTCGGCCAGGGTGGCGGACTCCTGGGCGACCGCGTTGCCCACCAGGGCCAGCAGCCCGAAGAACAGGCAGATGCTGCCGACCAGGCTCACCGCCACGGACACCGGCCGCGGCAGCCACCGGCCCAGCAGGTCGGCCGGGGGACGCAGCACCGAGGTGATCACCAGGGCCAGGAACAGGGCGACGGCGATCAGCTGGAAGCGGCCGAGGACGATGAAGACGCCGTAGACGACGATGCCGACGGCGAGCAGCCGCCAGGCGTAGGCGGCGGCGATCCGCAGGGCGGGGACGACGATCGTGGAGGCGGCGGCGCGCGGAGCGCGGGCCCGCTTCGGGATCCGTCCCGCCCGTGCGCTCCGGGTGCCGGACGCCGTGTCACGCGTCCGGTGCGTCCGGCCCCGCCCGGCCGCCGGACCGCCCGCACCCGCCACCGTGCCTCCCGTTGCCGGCCTCCGTCGCCCTTGAGAGCACGTTAGGGGCAATTCGGGCAGCGGGCGGGGTGCACTGCGCCAAGGGGGTCAGTGGGCCGCCGTCGCGGAGACGGCCGTACGGGCGGCTCGTTCCACCAGTTGCACGCCGTCCGGCATGGTCGCGCTGCCGTTGGAGAGGACCGCGACGAGGTAGTGGTGGCCGCCGGCCGTGACGCGTCCGACGCTGTTGATGTCCCAGCGCTTGGTGGTGGTGCGCATGAGCCAGCCGTTCTTCAGCGCCCAGCCGGAGTCGGCGGCAGCCGAGACACCCCAGGACTGGTCGGCGGAGATCTCGCTCATCAGGGTGGTGATACGGGTGCGGGCGGCCGTGTCGAGGGGCGTGGCGCCGGTGCCGAAGATCGCGCTCAGCAGCCGTATCTGATCGGCCGCGGTGGTCCGGGTGAGCCCCCAGCGGCCGCCGAGGCCGCCCGTGGTCTCGGTGAGTCCGAGCCGCTTGTTGGCCGACTCCAGGCCGGACGCCTGGCCGATGGCCTTCCACAGGGCGCTGGCCGCGTCGTTGTCGCTGTTGCGGATCATCACCTCGGCCCGGGCGCTCTCCCGCGCGGTGAGCGCGCGGTGATGGTCGTGCGCGTGCAGCAGCAGCGCGGCGAGGATGTCGACCTTGACGATGCTGGCCGTGTCGTACGGCGCGTCGTCGCCGTAGACGACGGGTTCTCGGCCGGTTCCGTCGAGGTCGAGTACGGCGGCGGTCACCCGCGCGGCGTCCGGCGCCTGCACGGTGGTGCGGAAGTCCGCGGCGGCCGGGCCGGTGCCGGCCGCCAGGGCCGCCGGTGCGGCTCCGGCGAGCAGGGACACCACCGCGGCCACGACGGAGAGGGTGCGGTTGAGCATGCCAGGGGGCCTCGGCAGTTCTGCTGGAAGGGACAGGGAACATGGAGGGGACACAGAACTGCGAACGTAGACAAAACACGCGTCAGGCGACATGACGGACGCCACGACGGGCCCGCTTTGTGAGCAGGGCAACAGGGACGGGCGCGGTCCGGCGGACGGTTATTCCGCTATCCGGAATCAGAATTCCGCATGCCTCATCGGGGCCCGTCCGGGGGAAGAATGTGACCAGAGTGGCGGGACCGGCCCCTGGGAGGTGCCATGAGCACATCGGCGGAACCGCGGGTGAGCGGTCTGGAGGTCCGGTCCATCGACTACGTGCCGCTGGACGAGCGGCACGGCAAGCTGTGGCATCTGGGCCCGCTGTGGTTCATGTCCAACGCGCAGATCGCCACCCTGGCCGTGGGGCTGATCAGCATCACGGAGGGCGGCAATCTGATCTGGTCGCTGCTGGCGATCGTGGCGGGCACGCTGATCGGCACGTTCTTCATGGCGTTCCACTCCGCGCAGGGGCCGCAGCTGGGCCTGCCGCAGATGATCCAGTCGCGCCCCCAGTTCGGTTACGTCGGGGCGCTGCTGGTGTGGCTGTTCGCGTATGTGCAGTACGCGGGCTTCAACGTGTTCAACACCATCCTGGCCGGTGAGGCCCTGAACACCACGATCCACGGCGGTGTGAAGCTGTGGGTGGTCGTGGTCACCGCGATCGCGCTGGTCGTGGCGCTGGTCGGCTACGACATCATCCACAAGGCCGAGCGGTACCTGACCTACACCTTCCTGGTCGTCTTCGGGATCTTCACCGTCGGCGTGCTGCTCACCCTGCACTACCCGGCGGGCTCCTTCGATCTCGGCGCCTTCAGGGCCACCCCGTTCCTGGCCCAGTTCGGCGTGGTCGCCGGCTACCAGATCAGCTGGGCCATCTACGTCTCGGACTACTCGCGCTACCTGCCGCCGGACGTCACGGTCCGCAAGACCTTCTACTGGACCTACTTCGGCTCGGCGCTCGGCGGTATCTGGCTGATGGTGCTGGGCACCCTGCTGGCGGGATGGGCGGGCGACAGCTTCGACACGATCCCGTCGATCAACGCCGCCGGCGACAAGATCTTCGACGGTTTCGGCGCGATCGTCCTGCTGTTCTCGGCCCTGGGCCTGATCTCCGTCACCGCGCTGAACATGTACGGCGGCTCGCTCACGCTGATCAGCGCCATCGACTCGTTCAAACGGGTACGGCCGACGCTGGGCGTGCGCCTGGTCACCCTCGGCGTGACCGCGGCCCTCTCCCTCATCGGCGCGCTGGCCGCGACGTCGAACTTCCTGACGAACTTCAACAACTTCCTGCTGCTGGTGCTCTACCTGTTCATCCCGTGGACCTCGGTGAACCTGATGGACTACTACGTGGTGCGCCGGGGCCACTACGCGATCGCCGAGATCTTCAAACCGAACGGCATCTACGGCCGCTGGGGCTGGCAGGGGATCCTCTCCTACCTGGTCGGCTTCGTCGTCATGATCCCGTTCTTCTCCGTCGGCACGCTCTTCGTCGGCCCCGCCGCGAAGGCCCTGGACGGCGCCGACATCTCCCTGTTCATCGGACTGCCGGTGTCGGCGCTGCTGTACTGGTGGCTGACCCGCTCGATCGACGTCGAGGCGGAGACCCGCGTCGCCGAGGCGGAGGCCGCGGCCCTGGAGCAGGCGGCGCACGAGCACCGCGAGCCCGAGTGAGCGGCCGGACAGCCCTCTAGCGCAGCGTGCGGCGGAGCGTCTCGAAGGCCGTGGGCCGGGGTGCGGCGTGCAGGGCCCGGCGTACCAGGGCGGCGCACTCGGCGGGGCTGTGCACGCTGGTGTCGACGTCGATGTCGTGCGGGCCGTGTGCGTGGACGGTGTCGAACTGCAGGGCGGCCAGGCCCGTCTGCCGGTCGCCGCGCGCCTGCTCGCGCCGCTCCAGTTCGGGGAGCGGGCAGCGCACCGCGACCAGGAGGGTCCGCTCGGGCGGGAGCAGGTCCAGCAGGTCGAGGAGGCGCCAGCGGCGGCTGAGCGGATGGTCGACGACGACGTTGTTGCCGGCCGCGGCCATGCCGGCGACGGCCCGGTGGAAGCCCTTGGCGGTGCGGTCGATCTCGGCCTGGAGAGCGTCGGGGGCGATCTCGCCGCCACCGCGCATCGCGTGGAAGGCGTCGACGGGCAGGTGGAACCAGGTGCCGTCCAGGATGCGCAGCAGCTCGGCGGCGATGCTGGACTTGCCGGAGCTGGAGGTGCCGTTCAGCAGGATGACGGTGCCGGGTCCGCCGGTGTCCGGGATCTCGTCGTACATCTGGCCCCCTCGTGCAAGTCGTGGTCCGTCATGATCGCAGAGCGGGCCGCTCCACAGCTCATGTACAGCCCGTTGCGAGAGCATCCGCTCATGTCTGACACCCCCACATCGGCGCCGGACGCGATCCGGGTGCTGATCGTCGACGACGAACCCGAACTGACCGAGTTGCTGTCGGTGGCCGTCACCGCGGCGGGCTGGCGCCCGTTCGTCGCGCGGGACGGGTACGGCGCGCTGCGCACCGCCCGCCGCTGGAGCCCGCACGCCGTGGTCCTGGACGGCATGCTGCCGGACCTGGACGGGATCCAGGTGCTGCGCCGGCTGCGGTACGAGAACACCAGGCTGCCCGTGCTGATGCTGACCGCCCGGGACGCGGTGGAGCACCGGCTCGACGGGCTCTCCTCGGGCGCCGACGACTATGTGACCAAGCCGTTCTCCCTGGAGGAGGTGATGCTCCGGCTGAGCGGACTGCTGCGCCGCGCCGGGGCCGGTGACATCGCCGAGGAGGAGGGGGTGCGGGTCCTCGGCGATCTGGTGCTCGGCGAGAAGACCCGCGAGGTGCGCCGGGGCGGTACGCCGATCACGCTCACCGCGAAGGAGTTCGACCTGCTGCGGTTCCTGATGAGCCACCCCCGCCAGGTGCTCAGCAAGACGCAGATCCTCAACCACGTCTGGAACAGCTCGTTCGACGGCGGCGGAAATCTGGTGGAGGTGTACGTCTACGGCCTGCGCGCGAAGATCGACAAGGAGCGGCGGCCGATGATCCATACCGTGCGGGGCGCGGGGTACGTCCTCAGACCGGCGGACGACGAGGCGTGACGGCGCTCCGGCGGGCCCTGGCCCGGCTGCGCGGGCGCTCCCTGCGGGCCCGTATGGTGCTCGTCCACTCGCTCACCCTGGCCGCCGTGTGCACGGCGATGGCCCTCGCCACCGTGGTGGTCCAGCGCTACTACCTGATCAGGGACCTGGACCAGCGGGTGACCGACGCCGCCGAGCACAGCCAGGGCGGCCGGCAGCACGGACCGGCCGGCGCCTCCCTCGGCTTCCTCAACGAGCGGGGCCAGCACACCGGCACCCTGGCCGCCCTCATGAGCGGGGACGAGATCACCACGGCCGAGGTGGTGACCGGCGACGGGCCGCGCACCCTCACCGCCGCCCAGCGCGCCGCCCTGGACGGCATCCCGGCGGACGGCACCCTGCACACCCGTACCGTCCCGGGCCTGGGCAGCTACCGGCTGACGGCCGTCACCGAGGACGGCACCGCGATGCTGGCCGGGCTGCCCGTCGGCAGTGTGCAGCACATGATCGACTCCCTCGTGGTGGTCGAGGCCGGTATCGCCGGGGTCGGGCTGGTGCTCGCCGGGTCGGTGTCGGCCGTGGCGGTCCGGCGGCAGCTGCGGCCGCTGCGCCGGGTCGCCACCACCGCCGTCGAGGTCTCGCACGCGCCGCTGGACCGGGGCGAGGTCAGCGGGCTGACCCGGGTACCCGCGCCGGACACCGATCCGCGGACCGAGGTCGGCCAGGTCGGCGTCGCCCTCAACCGGCTGATCGACCACGTGGAGTGGTCCCTGTCCGAACGCCAGCGCGCCGAGGAGCACATGCGGCGCTTCCTCGCCGACGCCAGCCACGAGCTGCGCACCCCGCTCGCCTCCATCGCCGGATACGCCGAACTGATGCTGATGGGCGTGGACACGCAGAAGATCGAACCGGAGCTGGCCTGGCGCCGGGTCTCCGCCCAGTCGGCGCGGATGACGGGACTGGTGGAGGACCTGCTGCTGCTCGCCCGCCTGGAGGAGGGCCGGCCGCTGGAGTCCGCCGAGGTGAACCTGGCGACCCTGGTCGGGGACGCGGTCTGGGACGCGCGAGCGGCGGGGTCGGGCCACCACTGGCAGCTGGTGCTGCGTCTTGACGCGCCCGCGACCGTCGTCGGCGATCCGTCCCGGCTGCACCAGGTGGTGGCCAACCTGCTGGCCAACGCCCGGGTGCACACGCCCGCCGGAACGCGGATCACCGTCACCGTGGAGGCGGCGGACGGGCGGTGCGCGATCCGGGTGCACGACGACGGCCCGGGCATCCCCGGCGACCTCCTGCCGACGGTCTTCGAGCGCTTCACCCGGGGGGACGCCTCCCGCTCCCGTGCCCCCGGCACCCCGGGCGGGGCGGGCCTCGGGCTGGCCATCGCGGCCGCGATCACCCAGGCGCACGGCGGCCGGGTCGAGGTGGACAGCGCGCCCGGCGGCACCGAGTTCACCGTCACCCTGCCGCTCGCCGACACGGTCGCCGCCCAGCTCCCCCTGAAGCTTTCCTGAATCCTCAGCTTCCTCACATAACCCCAGGTCAACGGCGCTCTCAGGGCTCTGGTGGGCAACTCGGTTCAGCCCAGCCTCAGTTGACCGGACCAGGCTGGTCGTCCGGTGGCCGTCCACGAGGGACGCCCATGACGAAGGGAGCCGCATGCCCGAGATCGACGCCGGTGAGGGCCCCGTGCAGGGACCGGAGCGGACCGAGGCGAGCCGCCGCAACTTCATGCGCAAGGTGTTCTTCGCGTCCGGGGCCACCGCCCTGGTGACGATGGGCAGCGCCGGGGCCTGGACGGCGCTCGCGGACGACAGCGCGGGCACCGCCGACGCCTCGGCGAGCCCCTCCCCCAGCGGCGCGCCGAGCGGCGGCCCGGGCGGCGGCACCGGCGGTCCGGGCAACCAGTCGCTGACCGAGGAGTTCTTCGGCCTGACCACGGACGGCAAGCGGATCGACGACCTGTTCACGATCCACTCCACCAGGGTCGACACGGCCCCGGTCATCACCGCCGCGAACGCCTTCCTGGCCGGGCTCACCGACACCCAGAAGACCGCGACCCAGTTCACGGTCCACTCCACCGAATGGCGGCTGTGGAGCAACGTCGACTCCTACAGCCGGCAGGGCGTGTCGCTCGCGGACCTCACCGACACGCAGAAGGACCTGGGCACGGCCCTGCTGAAGGCCGCGCTCAGCGCGGACGGCCTGGAGACCACGGAGAAGATCCGCAAGATCAACCAGGCGGCCGGCGAGGCGATCGGCAACACCGCCTCCTTCAACGAGGACGCCTACTACTGGACCCTGATGGGCACCCCCTCGGACAGCGAGCCCTGGGGCTTCCAGTTCGACGGCCACCACTGCGTCATCAACTACTTCGTCCTCGGCGACCAGGTCGTCATGAGCCCCTGTTTCTGGGGGTCGGAGCCGACCTCCATGGAGATCGACGGCGAGACCGTCACCGTCTGCCACGAGGAGGTGCTGGCGAGCCTCGCCTTCGTCGGCTCGCTCACCGCCGACCAGCAGGCGGTCGCGATCGTCTCCGCCACCAAGAGCAGCGAGTCGATGAAGGCGGGCGCCTTCTCCGACAACGCGGTCCAGGCGTACGAGGGCCTGCGCGGCAACGCCCTCACCCGCGTCCAGAAGCAGAAGCTCCTCGGCATCGTCGAGGCGTTCGTCGACCGGGCCCGGGCGGACGCGGCGAAGGTGCGGATGGCCGAGGTGCGGGCGCATCTCGACGACACGTACGTGACCTGGGCCGGTGGCACGGGCGCGGACGACGCGTTCTACGTCCGGGTGCACAGCCCGGTGGTCTGGGTCGAGGTCGACTGCCAGGCGCCCGGCCCGCTGCGCGGCGCCTACGGCGGCACCGAGGGCGTCCCGACCCAGATGCACGTGCACTCCATCATCCGGACGCCCAACGGCAACGACTACGGGAAGGAACTGCTCCGCCAGCACTACCTGACGTCACCGCACCACCGGTAGGCCCTCCCCCGCGGGCTTCCACCGCAGGTGCACGCTCTCTTCCGCCCGGTCCGCCCGGAGCAGCGACAGGCGGGGGCGGACGGCGTCGGTGCGTGCGGTGGGCGGCTTGCGCCGGCCGGCCCGGAACTGCGCCGGCCATGCGGCCGCCGGGCCCCGGTACTCCTGGTCGGCGGCCGCGTGCAGGGTCCAGTGCGGGTCGTACAGGTGCGTCCGCCCTACGGCGCACAGGTCGGCGCGGCCGGCCAGGAGGATGGAGTTGACGTCGTCGTAGGAGGCGATCGCGCCGACGGCGATGACGGCGGCGCCGGTCTCGGCGGCCACCTCGTGACGGATGCGGTCGGCGAACGGCGTCTGGTAGGAGCGGCCGTAGGCGGGCTGTTCGTCCTTGGTGACCTGGCCGGTGGAGACGTCGATGGCGTCGGCGCCGTGGGCGACGAAGGCGCGGGCGATCTCGACGGCGTCGTGCTCGGTGGTGCCGTCGGGGGCCCAGTCGGTGGCGGAGATCCGCACGATCACGGGCCGTTCGGCGGGCCAGGCGTCGCGGACGGCGTCGAAGACCTCCAGCGGGTAGCGCAGCCGGTTCTCCAGCGGGCCGCCGTACTCGTCCGTGCGGTGGTTGGCGACCGGGGACAGGAACGAGGACAGCAGGTAGCCGTGCGCGCAGTGGAGTTCGAGGAGGTCGAAGCCGGCGTCCGCGCCCCGGCGGGCCGCGGCCACGAACTCGGCGGTGATCCGGTCCAGGTCGGCGCGGGTGACCTCGCGGGGAACCGCGCAGCCGGGGCCGTACGGCAGTGCGGAGGGGCCCACGACCTCCCAGTTCCCGTCGGGCAGCGGTTCGTCCATGCCCTCCCACATCAGGCGGGTCGAGCCCTTGCGGCCGGAGTGGCCGAGCTGGAGGCCGACGCGGGCGGTGCTGTGCGCGTGGACGAAGTCGACCACCCGCGTCCAGGACTCGCGCTGCGTGTCGTTCCACAGTCCGGTGCAGCCGGGGGTGATGCGGCCCTCGGGCGAGACGCAGACCATCTCCGTCATCACCAGGCCCGCCCCGCCCATCGCCTTGGACCCGAGGTGGACGAGGTGGAAGTCGCCGGGGACGCCGTCGACGGCGGAGTACATGTCCATCGGGGAGACGACGACCCGGTTCTTCAGCTCCAGTCCACCGACGCGGAACGGCTGGAACATCGCGGGGGCCCCGGTGTCCAGGCCCTGGGTCGCCGCGAAGGCGCCGTCGACGCGGTCGGCGAACTCCGCATCGCGGGTGCGCAGGTTGTCGTAGGTGATCCGGCGTGAGCGGGTGAGGAGGTTGAAGCAGAACTGGGTGGGCTCCTGGCCGGCGTACATGCCGATGTTCTCGAACCACTCCAGGGAGGCCTGGGCGGCCCGCTGGGTGGACTCCACGACCGGGCGCCGCTCGGCCTCGTACGCGCTCAACGCGCCCTCCGCGTCGGGGTGTTCGTGCAGGCAGGCGGCGAGGGCGAGGGCGTCCTCCATGGCGAGTTTGGTGCCGGAGCCGATGGAGAAGTGGGCGGTGTGGGCGGCGTCGCCGATGAGGACGAGGTTGCCGTGGTGCCAGTGCCGGTTGCGGACGGTGGTGAAGTTCAGCCACTTGGAGTTGTTGGCGAAGACCTGGTGGCCGGCGAGTTCCTCGGCGAACAGCTCACGGATGCGGTCCACGGCCTGCTCGTCGGAGACGCCCGGCGCGAACACGGCGTCCTCGGTGGCGTCGAAGCCGGCCCGGCGCCATACGTCCTCGTGCATCTCCACGATGAAGGTCGAGCCGGCGTCGGAGTAGGGGTAGCCGTGCACCTGTACGACGCCCCACTCGGTCTCCTTGACGAAGAACTGGAAGGCCTCGAAGACCCGGTCGGTGCCGAGCCACATGTACTTGCTGTGCCGCCGGTCCAGGGACGGGCCGAAGAGTTCCGCGTGGGCCGTGCGGACAGCGGAGTTGACGCCGTCCGCGCCGACCACCAGGTCGTGCGAGGCGCGCAGCCCGGCCACGTCGGGTGCGGGGGTCGAGAAGCGCAGGGTGACGCCCAGGTCCAGGCAGCGTTCCTGGAGCAGCCCCAGCAGTTCCTTGCGGCTCATCGCGGCGAAGCCCTGGCCGCCGACGGTGTGGCTCTCGCCCCGGTAGTGGATGTCGATGTCCGTCCAGCGGGCGAAGCGGCGGGACATGGCCTCGGCGAAGACGGTGTCGGCGTTGTCGATGCCGCCGAGCGTCTCGTCGGAGAAGACGACGCCGAACCCGAAGGTGTCGTCGGGGGCGTTGCGTTCCCAGACGGTGATCTCGTGGGCGGGGTCCAGCTGCTTCATCAGGGCCGCGAGGTAGAGACCTCCCGGGCCACCGCCGATGATCGCGATTTTCAAGGGGGTTCCTCTCACTGCCCGGCGGCCTGCTCGGCCTCGACGATCCGCCGGAGCGCGAACCGCTGGAGTTTTCCGCTGGTGTTGCGTGGCAGGGTTTCGCAAAAGCGCACGTCACGGGGGTACTTGTAGGGCGCCAGGACCTGTTTGACGTGGTCCTGGATCTCCTTGGCCTTGGCCGTGTCGCCCGCAACGCCGTCCCGCAGCACGACGAACGCGCAGACGACCGAGCCGCGTTCGGGGTCGGGGCGGGCCACGACGGCCGACTCGACGACGTCCGGGTGGGTGTCGATGGCGGCCTCCACCTCGGGTCCGCCGATGTTGTAGCCGGAGGAGACGATCATGTTGTCGCTGCGGGCGTGGTAGTGGAAGTAGCCGTCCTCGTCGCGGTGGAAGATGTCACCGGTGACGTTCCAGCCGTTGACGACGTAGTCCTGCTGTCGTTTGTCGTCCAGGTAGCGGCAGCCGACCGGGCCGATCACGCCGAGCTGTCCGGGCTCCCCGGGGCCGAGTTCCTCGCCGTCGAAGCCGAGTATCGTGGCCCGGTATCCGGGTACGGGACGCCCGGTGGCGCCGGGTCTGATGTCGTCGCCGGCGGCGGAGATGAAGATGTGCAGCAGTTCGGTGGCGCCGATGCCGTCGATGACCCGCAGGCCGATGCGGTCCCGGAGTTCCCGCCAGGTGCCGAGCGGTATGTGCTCCCCGGCCGAGACGCCGGCCCGCAGCCCGGCCAGTCGGTGTTCCCTGCCGTCGCGGACGATCGCCTTGTAGGCGGTGGGCGCGGTCGCGAGGACGGTGACACCGTGCTTCTCGACGAGGTCGGCGAGCTGGGCCGGGGTCGCCGTCTCGGTGAGCAGGGCGCAGGCGCCGGCCCGCAGCGGGAAGACGACGAGCATGCCGAGGCCGAAGGTGAAGGCGAACGGCGCGGTACAGGCGACCAGGTCGTCCGGGCGCAGCCGCAGGACGTGCCGGCCGAAGGTGTTGTCGATGGACAGGATGTCCCGGTGGAAGTGCATGGTGATCTTGGGGACGCCGGTGCTGCCCGAGGTGGGGCCGAGGAGCGCCACGTCGTCGGCGGCGGTGTCGACGTTCGTGAACTCGCCGGACTTGGCGGCGCACCGGGCCGCCAGGTCGTCGGCGCCGCTCCCGCCGTACTCGACCACCCGCAGGCCGGGCAGGACGGTACGGACCTCGTCGGTGAAGCGGTGGTCGACCAGGGCGATCGCGGGCCGGGTGCGTTCGGCGATCGGGGTGATCTCGCGGGCGCGCAGCGCGGCCATGGTGGTGACCACCACGCCGCCGGCCTTGAGGACGCCGAGCCAGCAGGCCACCGTCCAGGGGGTGTTGGGGGCGCGCAGCAGGACGCGCTGCCCGGGCACCAGGTCCAGGTCCTCGGTGAGCACCTGGGCGACCTGGCCGGCCCGGGTGCGCAGTTCGCCGTACGTCCACAGCTCGCCGGCCGGGGTGCGCAGGGCGGGGCGGTCGGGGCCGTACCGTTCGACGGCGGCGTCGATGAGTTCGCCGGCCGCGTTGAGCCGGTCGGGGTAGGCCAGTTCGGGCGTGGTGAACTCGATCGTGGGCCACTGTGCGGCGGGCGGCAGGTGGTCCCGGGCGAAGGTGTCCAGGTGCGCGGTGGGTGGGAGCGGAAGAGCCAACGTGGGGTTCCTTCCGGGAGCCCGCCGGTGGCGTACGGCGGGCGGCTCAGGTGGGGCGGATCATGCCCTCCTGGACCACGGTGGCCAGGTGGCGGTGGTCGCGGGTGAAGAAGCGGCCGGTCCCCAGTCCGCGGCCCGCGTCGGCGGCCACCGCTTCCTGGACGTAGAGCAGCCAGTCGCCGACCGGTGCGGGGCGGTGGAACCACATGGCGTGGTCGAGGCTGGCGGTGACCAGGCCGGGGTCGGCCCAGGCCAGGTCGAGGACGCGCAGGACGGGTTCGAGGATGGTGTAGTCGCAGACGTAGGCGAGGGCGGCGAGGTCGCGCTGGGCGTCGGTGAGTCCCTCGACGGGGCGCAGTGCGTCGAACGGCCTCACCCAGACGGCCTGGTGGGGCAGCCGCTCGCCGTCGACGGTGAGGTAGACGGGGCCGGGCACATGGCGCATGTCGAAGCCGCGGCCGCCGCGCCAGTAGGCCTTGGACTCGGCGGTCATGGTGCCGCCGGTGCGGTCGGCGAGGTACTCGGCCGAGCTCGGGAGGTGTTCCGGGGCCGGGACCTCCTCGGTGAACTCGGCCCGGAAGGAGGCGCCGGGCTCCCCCGCCGCGAAGTTGGCGAGGCAGACGTAGAGCACCTTGCCGTTCTGGTAGCCGCGCACCTGGCGGGTGCTGTAGCCGCGGCCGTCGCGCAGGATCTCGACCTCGTAGCGGACCTCCGCGCCGATGTCGGCCGGGCGCAGGAAGTAACTGTGGGTCGAGTGCAGGGACTTGCCGTCGGTGACCGAGCGGATCGCCGCGGCGGCGGCCTGGGCGACGAGGTCGCCGCCGTAGGCCTTGGGCCAGGGGCAGGGCTGGGTGGTGGCGGTGAAGGCGAGGTCGAAGCGCTCGGGCGGGGCGGGCTTGAGGGTGAGGGCCGCGGTGACGATCGCGGAGGTCGGGGCCGCGGTCATCGGTTCAGCCAGTCGCGCAGCTCGGCGTCGGCGACGTCGGGGAGGTTGACCACGATGTTGTCCGGGGTCCGGGTGGTCATCCACACCAGCGGTTTGGTCCGGGAGAGGTTGCACTCGACGTGCGGCATGAAGGGCGGGACGAAGACCCAGTCGCCCTCCGCCATGTCGACGTAGTCCTCGAACTTCTCGCCGAAGTAGATCCGGGCCCGCCCCGACAGGACGTATCCGCCGGTCTCGGCCTCGCCGTGGTGGTGGGTGACCGAGCGGTAGCCGGGTTCGTTGCTGACCTTGCCGTACCAGAGGCGGCGCGCGGGGGTGTGCTGGGCGCTGACGCCGGAGACCCGGACGGCGCCGCCGGAGTCGGCGGTGTTCACGTCCTCCAGACCGGCCCGGGTCACGACGGGCGCGACGATGCCGCTGGGCAGCCGGTACATCGCGTTGTCGCCGTCGAGCTCGTACTTGCTGAGGTCTGGCTCCATGGAATCGGCTCCGTTTCCGTGGGCTTGCTCGGGTCGGTGGGCCTGCTCGGGTCCGGAACAGGAGCACGCTCTATCTCGTATTTTTCACGGTCGTCATTTATTGTCAATACGCCTGGCCGAGTGGCCGGCGCCGGACACCACCGAACCGGAGGCCTCATGACTCCCGTCGCCGTGAACCCGCCCCAACTGCCCGCCCCGAGCGGCTACTCGCACGGAACGCTCGCGGGAAACACGCTCCACCTGGGCGGCCAGACCGCACTCGACGTCGATATGAAGATCGTTCCGGGTGGGATCGTGGAGCAGTTCCGCCAGGCGTTCGGCAATGTGCTCACCACGCTGCGCGCGGCCGGCGGTGAGCCGCAGGACCTGGTGAGCGTGACGATCTACCTCACCGACATCCCCGACTACCAGGCCCACGGCCGGGAGATCGGCCGGGTCTGGCGGGAACTCGCGGGGCCGGTCTACCCGGCGATGGCGGGCATCGGCTGCACGGCCCTCTGGCAGCCGGAGGCACTGATCGAGATCCTCGGGGTGGCGGTGATCCCGGAGGAACGGCTGGTCAGGCCCTAGTCGGCCTGGTGGATGACCGCCTGCGCATGGGCGTGCGCGGGCTCGCGCAGGGTCCGGTCCAGTTCTTCGAAGAGCGCGCCGGCACTCTCGCCGTTCCAGCCCGCGGGCAGCAGCGAGAGCGGCAGGCCGGGATCGCGGTAGGGCAGCCGGCGCCACTCGGTGAGCATCGGCAGATAGCTGCCGAACGCCTCCTGCGGGGCGAGGCCGCCCGCCGCGACGCGCTCGCTGAGCGGACGGTAGCGCGCCAGGAAGTCCGCGTAGAGCGCGGTGAGCTCGTCGAGGTCCCACCACTCGCGGACCTTCGCCGACAGGTCGCCGAAGGCGAAGTGGTCGCCGGTGAAGATGTCCACGTACGGCGTCAGGCCGAGGCGCTGCAGGGCGCGGCGGGTCTCGTCGGCGAGGATGCCGGGGGCCACCCACACGCCGGGGGCCGCGGTGCCGAAGCCCAGGCGGGTCAGGGCGGCGCGCAGGGCGTGGCGCTTGTCGCGCTCGGACTCGGGCACGGAGAAGACGACGACCAGCCAGCCGTCGCCGGCCTCGGCCCGGTGCCGCTCGAAGATGCGTATGTCGCCCTCCGCGAGCACCTCCAGCGTGCCGTCGGCGACGGCGTACCCGGCGGCGCCTTCGTGCCGTTCACCGCGCAGTACCCCGCGCCGCTTCAGCCGGGACACCGCCGAGCGCACGGCCTGTCCCTCCACCCCGAGGTCGGCCATCAGCCGTATCACGGAGGCCACGGAGAGCCAGTTGTGCTCACCGCGCGCGTACAGCCCGAAGAGGGTGATGATCAGCGGGCCCAGCCGGCTGTCCCGCCCGCCCGCGCCGACGGCGGACGACGAGGACTCGACTTCCGCGGTCATGCCCGCCACCTCCGGCCCATGTCACCCTTCTGATCACCGAGCAGCCTATCGCGCGGGCCCCCGCTCCACCGGTGCTGCCGATCTCCGCTCCGGTTCCGGTCCGGACCCCCGGCCCGGACGGGGAGGGTGACCTGTGCGGGTGAAGGGCGGGAGACTGTCCGGCGGCCGACGGGGCATCGTTCTCCTGCATGCCGCTGTTGCCCTGATACCTCTGGTACTTCTGATACCCCTGGTATCTCTGGTGCCGCCGCCGTCTCTGTTGGGGAGTCCGACATGACCACACCCCGGGACCTGTTCATCGTCGCCGTGTACGACGCCGCCGGCCGGCCCGTCGAGCAGGGGGACCTCTCGCTGGCGCTGGCGGGGGCCGAACTGGTCGACCTCGCCGGTACCGGGGCCGTCACCCTGGACGGCGACCTCATCGTGCCCGCATCCCGGGGCGAGGCGGGTGACCGGCTGCTCGACGAGGCGGTGGGGGCGCTGAAGCGGGAGACCCCGCACGAGTCGGTCGAGGACTGGCTGTGGCGCCGGGGCCGGGGCCTGGCCGCCGCCTACCTCACCGAGCTGGAGACGGCGGGCACGGTGGCCCGGGAGCGGCGGCGCTGGCTGCCGCTGCCGACCGAGCGGACGACCCTTGCCGACTCGCCGGAGCGGGCCCGGGCGCACGAGCGCTGGACGTCGGGCGAGCCGGTGCTCGCCGCGCTGGCCGCGGCCGTGGGCATCCAGGACGAGGCGGCCAAGGACCTGGCGAGCACCGCCTCCGACGCGACCGTGACGGTGGTGGCCGCCGTCAGCGACGCCGTGACCGAACTGGCCGCCGTACGGCAGCGCCGGGAGATCGAGGACGCGGCCTTCGACAACGTCTGGCGCGGGCTGTAGCGAACCCTGCCGTGCGGGCGTCGGCCGGGGGCGGGCGACGCCGGGCGGGGCACGCCCGCTACTGGGTCGCCTTCTCCCCGGTCGGGCCGACCGCGAACCACTTGCCGTCCACGCCCTGGCCGTTGAGGTCGCCGGGCCTGCTGTCGCCCGAGAAGCGGTAGACGGGCCGGCCTCCCACGGTGATCTGGACCTGGCCGTCCGGGCGACGGATGGCTCCGACCTGCTTGGGGTTCACGCCCGCCAGATAGACGTTGCCGCCCTCCTGGATGGTCACGGGCGGCCACTTCGCCGCGCAGGCGCCGGTGCAGTTCGACTGCGACGGGGCGGCGGTGTCGTCGTCGAAGCGGTACAGCGCCGCCTGGTTGATGTTGATGAGGTGCGCCGCGGACAGGTCGGCCGAGGTCACCGCGGACAACTGCACCCACTTGGGCGGCGCTTCCTGCACCGCCGCGCCGACCACCGTGCCGCCGTTGCCGCTGAGTCCGGCGTCCTGCGCGGTGGAGTCGACCACCTGCAGCGCCGAGTTGCCCGCGCCCGAGGCGGACTGGGTGGCCGACGGGGAGGCCGCGGGGGCGGACGAGGCGGCCGGGGGCGAACTGTCGCCGATGGAGATCGTCTTGCCGCAGGCCGTCAGGCTCGCCGCGCCGCACAGGGCGAGAACGGAGGCGACGACGGCACGGCGCGCGGCACCGCCGGGCAGCGGCGGCCGGGTGAAGAGCGAGGTCATGCCTGCAACACGAGACGGACCCCGGAAAGGGTTCACCGCCGTGCGGGAGCCGCGCCGGAGCCGTGCGGACGCCCGCCGGGTGAACGTTTTCCGCCGTCGACGTCGTGTTCCCGGCAGAGACGAATCCTCACCGCACAGGAACGGGGGCCCGCAGTGGCGTCGGACGTCAACATCCCCGGGAGTGAGCTCAAGGAGGCCCAGGACATGCTGGGCTTCGTGCACGACTTCATCGACATCGGACACCACACGTTCGACTTCGATGCCGCGTTCGGGCCCGAGCTCTCCCACGGCTCCGCACAGAACTTCGAGAACAAGTGGGAGGACGGCAAGCACCAGCTGCAGAAGCAGGTGCAGGGCATCAAGGACGCCATCGGCACCATCCTGGACTCCTTCGAGAAGACCGACCAGGACGCGGTGTCCAACCTCGACGACGGCAGCGGCCGGTGAACTCCCCGGCGCATCCCCCGACCTGTCCACCACTTCCCCCGAAGGCGACGGCCGACCGATGAGCACCGCACAACGATTTCTGCTGGACATCCCGGACCAGTGGCAGCAGGTGGACCTGAGCGGCGAGGAACTCGCCAGGACCCGCGCCCAGGCGCTCGCCTCGACCGAGGACCCGCGGGAGAAGGCACGGATCAACGACATGTTCCGGCAGGGCCGGGAGGTGACCCGGGCGGCCCGCCGGTACGGGGCGCTGCTGGCGGCGGGCACGGCGACGATGTACACGGAGGGCCTGTTCATGGCCTACGGCATGGTCTTCGCCGTGAGCACGCCCGAGGGCGAGGAGCTCACGCTGCCCGTGCTGTCCGCCCGGCTCGGGGTCTCCTCGGCGACCGGTGTGGCGCCCAGGGACCGGGTCATCGCCTCGGCCCGCGTGCCGCACGTGGGCACGGTGGCCCGGGTGACCGGCACCGAGGTGACCCGGCTGACCGGGGACATCGACGTCAAGCTGCTGACGATGCACACGATGATGCCGGTGCCGGGCAGCACCGAGGACTTCCTCGTGGTCACCCTCGCCAGCCCCAACCTGCCCCTGAGGAGCGAGGTGTACGACCTCTTCGACGCCATCACCAGCACGTTCCGCTTCGTCACGGACGACGGCGTCCAGGTCCCCCCGGACGGCGACCGGACCGACGGCGTCGCCGCCTGACCCCGCCGCACGAAAGCCCGAAGGGCGGCCGGACCCCCACGGTCCGGCCGCCCTTCTCCGCTCCCCGGGTCCGGCCGCCGTGCCGGACCCGGGGGCGGACGGGAGGCACACCCCGACGGGGGCGGGGTGCGCCTCCCTGTCTCAGAAGCCCCGTCTCACAGGCCCCGTCTCGAAGCCGCGCCTCACCGGCCCGCCGCGTCGGTCTCCAGGGTTTCCAGGAGCGGTACCTGGACCGCCCGCAGGGTGCCGTCGCCCAGGTGCAGCAGGCCCCGGCCGGGCTGCGGGGCCTGTCCGACGACGCCCCGGCTCAGCTTCACGCCGATGACCTCGCCGTCGCTCAGCCCCTGCGGGGAGAGCAGCATGCCGGTGCGGTTGCGCTTCACCTGGCCCATCCAGCCGGCCAGGCTGAGCGACAGCGACTCCGCGTTGCCGGCCGCGAGGACGCCCCAGCCGGTTCCGGCGCCGCCCCGGGCGAGCAGCGCGAGGTCGGGGTCGATCTCGGATCCCATGAACAGTTCGGCGTCGTCCACGACGATCACCCCGTTCTCCTCGGGCACGTTGCCCAGCGCCTGCCGGAACTCCTGTGCGGGCACCTCGGCGTCGGTGATGACGACGGCCACGCCGGGCCGGCCCCGCAGCTGCCGCAGCGGTGAGCGGCGGGGCGCGAGCACGATGAGGCCGGTCCCGGCGGCGAGGAGCGACTCCGCGGCACCGAGGAGCGCGGTGCTGCGGCCGGTGCGCGGCGGCCCGGCGATCACGAAGGTCGGTACGTCCGCCAGGTCGGGGCCGAGCGCGGTGAGGGTGTCCCCGCCGACGGCGACCAGCGGCCGCATCGGCCCGCCGTGGGTGTGCAGGGCGAGCGCGTCGGCGTAGGCGATCCGGTCGGGCAGGACGTCGAGCCGGATCGGGCGCCGGGCGGCGGGCACCGCGGACTCGCGTTCGGTCAGCTCCTGTCCCAGGGTGACCAGGATCTCGGCCTGTGCGCTGCCGGCGAGGTCCTCGCCGAGTACCGCGATCTGGGCCTCGCTGAGGTCCTGGGTGCGGATGCCGCGCCCCGGCGCGGGGTCGGTGGGAGCGGACTTGGAGGGGATGCCGACGCTGGAGTAGTCCTGGCGGTCGTTGAGCCTGAGGACGATCTTGTCCTCGGTGGTGCCGGAGAACCGGCTGCTGCCCAGCACCCGGTCACCGGCGAGGACGACATGGATGCCGACGCCCGCTCCGTCGCGCAGCAGCCGGATCATGCGTTCCAGGTAGCTGCCGTTGTCGTACGCGGTGAACTCGCGCTCGAAGACCTCGAAGCGGTCCACCATCAGCACGATGTGGGCGAGCCGTTCCTCGGCGGGCTGGGCCCGGCGCAGTTCGGTCAGGTCGGCCGTGCCGCGTGCGCCCAGGATGCTCTGGCGGGCGGTGAGTTCGGCGCCGAGGCGGTCCAGGAGCCGGCCGAGGCGTTCGATCTGGTTGCGGTCGACGACGGCGCCGCAGTGCGGCAGCGCGGTCAGCGCGTTGAGCGCGCCGTTGCCGCAGTCGATGCCGTACAGGTGGACGTCGTCGGCGCCGTGGGCCTGGCCGAGGGCGGCGGCCAGGGTGCGCAGGGTCTGCGAGCGGCCGCTGCGGGGCGAGCCGACGATGTGCAGATGGCCGGCCCGGTCGAGGTCGAGGACCAGGGGGACGCGGGTCTGCTGGGCGGGCAGGTCGACCAGTCCGTACTCGACGGCGGGCAGGGCCGCCTCCCGCTCGGCGGCGGGCTTGGGCGCGGGCGGCGGGGTCCACGGGAGCAGGTCGGGCAGCGGCGGCAGCCAGGGGCTGGGCTGGCGGGGGACGTCGGCGAGGCGGGACGCCTGGGCGACGGCTCCCGCGAGGACCGCGAGGTCGGTGACGGCCTCGGTCCGCGCCCCGCCGGAGCCGCCCCGGGAGCGGGTGGCCGGCAGCGGCCCGCCGAGGTTCTGCCAGGTCACCGGTTCGGCGCGGACGGCCACCTCGGTGCCCTCGGCGGCCTGGCCGCCGGGGCGACGGCCGCCGACCCGGCCCGCCTGGAACGGCAGCAGGGCCGAGGGCCCGAGCCGGGCGTAGGCGCGGCCGGGGTTGGCCGGGGAGATGTCCCCGGAGTCGGGGGCGTCGATGATGTCGCGGCTCTCGCTGGTGTCGGTGGTGCGCAGCGCGATCCGCAGGTTGGTGTTGGCGCGGATGTCCGGGGTGACCGCGCCGCCGGGCCGCTGGGTGGCCAGCACCAGGTGGATGCCGAGCGAGCGGCCGCGCTGTGCGATGTTGACCAACCCCGAGATGAACTCGGGCAGTTCGCGCGCCATGGAGGCGAACTCGTCGATGACCAGCAGCAGTCGGGGCAGCGGCGGCAGCACGTTGCCGCCGCGGGCGCGCTTGTCGAGGTAGTCCTCGATGTCCTTGGCGCCGGCCTGCGCCAACTGGGTCTCGCGGCGGCGCAGTTCGGCGCCGAGGGAGACCAGCGCCCGCTCCACGAGCCGGGTGTCGAGGTCGGTGACCAGGCCGACGGTGTGCGGCAGGTCGGCGCATTCGGCGAAGGCGCTGCCGCCCTTGTAGTCGACGAGCACGAACGTCATCTCGTCGGGCCGGTTGACCACGGCGAGGGTGGCGACGAGGGTCTGCAGCAGCTCGGACTTGCCGGCGCCGGTGGTGCCGGCGATGAGGGCGTGCGGGCCGTCGCGGACCAGGTCGACGGCGAACTCACCGTCGTAGCCGACGCCGAGCAGTGCCCGGGTGCTGCGGCCGCCGAGCGACCAGCCGGCCACCACGGCCTCGGCGGTGGGCGGTTCGATGTGCAGCAGGTCCAGCAGGCGTACGGAGCCGGGCAGCGCGCTCTCGTCGCTGTCGCCGACACCGCGCAGCGGGGCCAGGGCGCGGGCGAAGTGCTCGTACCAGTCGGCCTCCGGCGAGTCGCTGCGCACGTTCTCCAGGGCGGCGCCGGAGCCGGTGCGCACCCGGGAGGTGGTGGCGCCCGGTTCGGTGACGACGACGGCGCCGCACTCCTCGGGCAGCAGCCGCTCCTCGCGGTCGATGCAGAGGGTGTGGACGCCGACGGAGGGGCCGTCCCGCAGGAGGGCGATCACGCCGGGCAGCGAGCGGGCCCGGCGGGCCTGTTCGAGGACGACCAGGATGTCGGGGTAGCCGTTCGCCCCGCCGCGGGTGACGTCGGGTCCGGCAGCTGTGCGGGCGGCGACGAGCTGGCCCAGTTCGCCGATGCGCCGGGCGAGCGACTCGGCGGTGCTCCCGATGAGGGCGTAGGCGTCCTCGCCCTGGGCCTGGCTGTGGGGCAGCCAGCGGGTCCAGGACCAGTCGTGTTCGCCATCGGGTCCGGCGAGGACGACGATCCGCAGGTCGGTGGGGCTGTGCAGGGCGGCGGCCTGGGCGGCCAGCCAGCCGGCGAGCCGGGTGGCGCCCGGTCCGGCGACGCCCGCGACACCGGCCCGGCGCAGCGCCACGGAGACCGGCACCTGGTTCAGCCAGGGCACGGTGCTGCGCCGGTGCTCGTCCTGCTCCGGGTCGTCGACGCTCACCGACGAGGGCAGGTCGGTGGTGCCGATCCGCATGGAGAGGAAGTCGGGGTCCTGCCAGCGGCGTTCCCACAGCCGCTCCGAGGGCTGGACGGCCATCTGGAGGAGCGTCGCCGGATCCGGCAGCGACAGCCGCAGGTTGTGCTGTTCCTCCAGCACGGCCGCGTCGATGTCCGCGCGGACCCGGGCCAGCGCCTTGTCGTACTCCTCCTTCTTCTCCAGGTACTTGAGCATCGCCTGCTTGCGGCCGCCGAACTGGGTGACCAGGGCGGCGATCGGGGAGAGCAGGGCGATGAAGACGAAGGACCAGCGATGGGTGACGAAGATGGCGATCGCGGCGCTGCCCGCGGGCAGCAGCAGGATCGGCAGCAGCGGGATGGGCCGCTTGTCGGGCTTGACCGGCGGGGCGGGCAGCCGGAACTTGGCGCCGGCGGCGGGCGGCAGGAACCTGGGCGGCCGGTTGAACTCCAGGCCGAGACCGTCCTGGGCCGGGGTCAGCGGGGCGCGGGCCGTCGGGCGTGAGGTCAGCTCCAGCAGGATGTCGCCGACGGCCAGCTGGCTGCCCTCCCGCCACGGGGCGGGCCCCTGCGCGGGCTTGCCGTCGACCAGCGCACCGTTCGCCATGAGGAGTTCGGCACCGCCGTCGAGACGGACCCGGACCCGGGCGGCGAGCGGCGGGGCGCCGTCGGCGAGCCGGATCCGGCACAGGGGGCCGCTGCCGATGTCGTAGTCGCCGGGGACGAGCCGGAAGACGGTCCCGGCGCCGGGGCCCGACACCAGCCGGACCTCGGTGCGGCCCTCGGGCTCGGGCTCCCTCGGCAGAGGGGCGCCGAGCCCGAGGTCCATGCCGTCCCGCACCCCGGCACCCTGGAGGGTGGTGTGCGGGTCGACGGGGGTCGCGCCGATGTAGAGGGGCGGCTCCCCCGCGGCCGCTCCGGCATACCCGACGGCCCGTGCCAGCTCGGCCGCGAACCTGCCCGTCTGCGCGGACGGTTCGGTTTCCACGGCGACGGTGGCGGACACCCCCTCGACCTCAGGGTCACGCACGCTGACGGTCAATCGCACTGCTCATCGTCCTTCTCGTGTGGAGGTGGGTGCGGCACCGCCCGCCGTGGCGGCGGGCCGGGCCGGTGGGTCAGGACAGGTTGGAGCCGAGCTGGCTGTCGGTCTGGTCGAAGGCCTCGCCGACGGACTTCACGTACTGGCCGATCCCCTGGAGACCCTGGTTGACCTGGTCGAAGCCCTTGGCGAACTCGTCGAAGAACGGCGAGAACTTCTGCTGGGCGGCCGGCGTGCTGTAGCCGTCGGCGAGCAGGTTGGAAATCTTGCCCTTGACCTCGTTGAGCTTGTCCTGGAGCTGGGAGAAGTCGTTGAGCAGGGCCTGCGAAGTGGAGGCGGTGGTGTCCGAGTTGACGGCGTAGTTGGGCATGGGAGTGCTCCTTGCTGGTTGTCGGTGCGATCCGTCCCGGTCGGGGACGGAGGACTGGGTGTGCGGACGGCCGGCGGCGGTGTCAGCCGCCGCCGGTGCCCGGACTGTCCACGGGGCTCGTCGGCGCGGTGACGAACCCGTCGCCGGACGAGGACGATGACGATGACGAGGACGGGGACGGGGACGGGGACGGGGACGGGGACGGCGACTCGCTGCCGGCGTTCGACTGCGAGCCGGACGTGTCGATGGGCGGGAGCGCCGGGCGCCCCGGGGAGGAACCGCTGTCCGGGGTGGTGGGCGAGGGTGGCGTCGCGTCGCCGGAGTTCGGTGACGACGGGTGCGCGGAGGTCGGGGTGGACGGCAGCGGCACACTCCCAGGATCCACCGGAGCCGGAGTGGACGGCCGCGAACCCGTCGGCGACGCCGGAACCGGCACACTCGCCGGATCCGCCGGAGCCGCTGGAGCCGGGTGGGCACCGGCGGGCGTGTGTGCGGGATCCGGCACCGACGGCTGCGCCCCAGCCGGCCCGTGCCCGGGGTCCGGCGCGGGGGCCGGTGTGTGCGCAGGTCCGGTCGACGGCCGGGGGCTGCCCTTGATGGGGATCTTGTCGGCGATGCCGTCGATCGAGCGGCCGAGGCCGGCCTTTCCGACCGGGCCCGCGCCGAGCTTCGGGGCGGAGTTGGCGATCTCGCCCGCCGCGACCTCGTTGAGATCGCCGCCCTGGGCGACGCCCACGCCGATCTTGGTGCCGAGGGTGGCGCCCTCCTCGACGAAGCCGCCGACCTGGTCCGCGGCCCGCTTGCCCACGGTGTCCCCGGCCGCAGGTGCCGTGGTGTCGCCGAACCGGCCGCCCTTGCCCTCCTCGACCGGCGGGTTGCCGCGTCTCTTCCCGATGCTGCCGATGCCGCCCTTGAAGGCGGCTCCGGCCACCGCTCCGGCCGCGGCCCCCGCGAACACGCCCGCGGCGGTGATCTGGTCGTGGTTGGCCGCCTTGGCGCCCGCCTCCAGCGCCGAGTTCTTCAGGAAGTTGCCGGTGACCTCCGCGCCCACCTTGCCGACGGGGTGGGCGAGGACACCGCTCACGATCTTGCTGTTGGTGACGGACTCCCCGATCTTGGTGATCGAGCCGGTGCTCTTGGCGATGAACCCGGAGTTCTTCACCGCGGCCACGGCGGCCGGCGCGATCGCCTCGACCGCCCGGCCGCCGAGCTTGAGCAGGGAGCCGCCGGGGACGATCCCGAGCAGGCCCACGATGAAGTCACCGGCTTTGATACCGCCGGTCTGACTGGCTATCACTTGGTTGAAGACGAACAGCGCGCCCCCCAGCAGCGCACCCACCACCGGGAAGAACACCGCCACGACGGCGACGAGCGCGGCCAGCAGGATCTGGACGAACGGGAAGTCCTTGAAGAAGTCGGCGATCTTCTGGAAGATGTTCCGTTCCGGAATCGCCTCCTGCGCGGCCCGGTCCAGCACGTCGGCGCACTGGCGCTGCGCGCTCTCCCGCATCGACTTCGCCTGTTCGGCCAGGCTCTTGGCCGCGTTCAGCTCGGACTTGCCGGTGTCGATGGCGTCCTGGGTCCGGCGCGCATCGGACTTCTCCTGGTCCGTGGGGTTGGCGCCGAGTTCCTTGGGCGCCTGGTTCGCCTGCGGTGCGGCGGACCGCGCCTGGTCCACCGCCCGGTCGAAGGTGTCCTGCGCCTCGCGCAGCTTCGGCATGTAGTCGCTGTAGGCCTGGGCCGCGTCGTGGTACGAGGTCATGGTCTTGGTCAGCTTGTCGGGGAGATCGTCGCCGATCTTCTCCTTCAGCTGGTCCATCGCCGAACCACGGCCCTGCGCGATCGTGCCGTCCTTCTTCAGGACGTTCAGCGCCTTCTCCGCGGCGTCCCCGATGTCCCGGTACCGCGTCATCACACCCTGGATCAGGTCGGGGTCGCCGGGCGTCGGGTCCGAGTCCATGCCGACGAGCTGGAAGTCCTCGGGACTCGCGTGCCGACGTGCCATTGGGGTCCCCCGGTCCGGTGCCTGTGAGTGCGGTTCGCCAGGTACACGGGGTCGGTGTCACGAAGGGTTCAACCCGATGCGCGGCCGGGTCCGCTTCGAACTCTTTCACCGGGCGGCTCCGTGTAGTCGGTGCAACGGAACCAGAGAGGGCATGGGTGGACAGGATGAGCAGCAGCACGGACCACGGGTCCGGGCCCGGGCCGGCGACCCCCGCGGTACGCACACTCCTGCGCGCCCTGGCGGCGCTGCTGGCGGCGTGCCTCGTGGCGCTGGGCGGTGCCGCCGCCGCGCACGCGGCCCCCGACGACGATCTGATCAAGGTGTTCGTCGTCCCGGACCCGGCGCGGACGGGCGGGCAACTCGCCACTCTGCAGTCGATCGCCGTCTCGACGCTGGGCGACGCCTCACGGTCCGGTGAGATCTTCGACCTCAACCGCGGTCAGGCGCAGAAGGACGGCGGGGCCCTGAACAGCCCGGACGACCAGCTGCACCCCGGCTGGATCCTGCGGCTGCCGCAGGACGCCTCGGGACCCGATGTGCAACTGGCCCGGGACACCGGGGCCCAGGGCGGCGCCACCTCCGCTCCCCCGGCGTCCGGACAGCAGTCCTCCGCGGCGTTCACCTTTCCGCTGGCCGCGGCCGTCGCGGTGCTCGGCACGATCCTGCTGGCGCTGATCACCGCCGCAATCGTCGGCAGGCGCAAGGTGCGGACCGCGTACGCCGCCGTCCGCCGCGCCGTGCGCCGGCTCGGCGAACCGATGCGGCGCAGGCGCCGGCTGACGCAGCGCCGGGCGACGGGCCGCCGGTTCGCGACCGACGCGGATTCGGTACGACGGGCCTACGGCACCCTCGGCGAGTTCGCGCCCACCCGGCGGCAGCCGGAACGGCCGGTGCACGCGCTGCGCGTGGACGGCACGGGGGTCACGGTGTGGCTGACGGCCGCCGACACGGCCGACGCCCCGTGGACGAACCTCGACGGCACCCGCTGGCGCCGTCCCGCGGCCGCCACCGGCTGGCTGACCCGCGGCGAGGACACCGGGGCGACGTCCCAGGCCTCGATCGGCGCGGCCTGCCTGGTGCGGGCGGGCACGGACGCCGACGGCGAGCCGGTGTTCGTGGACCTCAGCCGGCTGGACGGGGTGCTCAGCGTGTGCGGGGACCGGGTGGTCGCCCGGGACGTCGTACAGAACCTGCTGGCCGAGATCGCGCGGACCCGCCCCGACACTCCGGTGACCGTGCTGCGCGGGGCGGACGGTGCCCTGCCGGTCGCGGTGCCGACGGGGCTGCGGCAGCTGCCCCGGGTCGACACCCCGGCCCCGGCGGCGCCCGCCGAGGGGCGGGGGACGGTGCGCGCCGGAGCCTCGCGCAGGCCGGTACGGGGACTGGTCGTGGTCGCCGGGACCCCGGACGGGCCGGCGGCGGCCGAGCTGGCCGCCCTGTGCGGACCGGGCGGCGCGGGCTGGACCGGGCTGGTCTGCGGCGAGGCGAACGGCGCGCACTGGCGCTGGCTCACCGACGCCGACGGCCATGTCGACATCCCGGTGCTGGATGTCCGGCTCACCGTTCCGGCGTGAGGCCCGGCGCGAGGTCCGGAGCGCGGGTGTGGCCGGCCTTGGCGCGCAGGGTGTTGAGGGCGTAGTGCCGGCGGGACTTGACGGTCCCGGCCGGTATGCCGAGGAAGGCCGCCGTCTCCTGGGCGGTCCGGCCGCACAGGTAGGTGTGCAGCAGGACCTCCCGGTGCTCCGGGGACAGCTGCCGCAGCAGGTCCCTCGCCTCGACCGAGGCCAGCACGGCACCGGAGTGGTCGGGCAGCGGCACGTCCCGGTCGTCGGCGCCGATGGTCTCGTGCCGGGCGGCGGCGCTGCGCATCCGGTCGACGACGAGGTTGCGGGTGACCTTGAGGAGCCAGCCGCGCACCGACCCCTCCGTGCTGTAGAGGCGTTCCGCGTGCGGCCAGGCGCGGATGAGGGTCTCCTGGACGATGTCCTCCGCCGTGTGACGGTCGTTCAGGAGCTTCTCCGCGTAAGCGAGGAGGGCCTTCGCGTGGTCGGTCATCATCGTGTGCAGCAACTGGTCCCGCTGCGCGCCCGACGCGGGGCGCGCGTGCGTGGTCATGGTCATCTTCGGGTTCCTGACGGGAATGCCGTACGCACCTCCCGCTCCGGTCGGAGCGGAACGGGGAGCGTAGGCAGGGCCCGCTTCCGAAACTCTGACGGTTTACTGACGGACCGCCGGATCCGCTGTTCCGAGGCCGTTCAGCCGCGCGCGGAGGTCCGCGGCCTCCGGATGGTCGATCTCTTCGAGGATGCCGAGTGCCTCGCGCCAGGCGAGCGCGGCCCGGGTGTCGTCGCGGGCCGCGCGGTGGGTGTCGCCGATGTGCACCAGGGTGTCGGCCTCCAGGTAGCGGTCGCGGCTCTCCCGGTACAGCAGCAGGGCCTGTTCGTAGCATTCGAGCGCCCGGGCGTGTGCGTGCAGATGGTGATGGGCGTAGCCGAGGCTGTCCCAGGCGGAGGCCGCGCCGTTGCGGTCGCCGGACACCTGGTGGGCGGCGAGCGCCCGGGCGCACTCCTTGAGGGCGTCCTCGTAGGCGCCGGTCAGGATGTGCGTCCAGCCCACCTCGTTGGCGACGTACGCCTCGCCGCTGTGCCAGCCGACGGCACGGTAGAGGCTGCTCGCGTCGGCGTAGTGGCGGAGGGCCTCCGCGTGCCGTCCGCGCCGGTTGGCCAGGTAGGCGCAGTGGCGGTGCACCCGGCTCCGGCCCATCGCGTCGCCGGTCTCGCCGAACAGTTCGAGGGCGCGGGCGAGGTGGGCGTCCGCCTCGTCCCACCGGTCCAGGCGGCCGTTGGCGAACCCCAGCGCCTTGTGCCCGTGCGCCTGGCCCCGGATGTCGCCCAGCCGCTGGGCGGCGCCCAGGGCCGTGGCCTGCGCGGAGAGTTGCTCCTGCCAGCGGCCCGCGCGGTCCAGGTACAGGTCCAGGGTCGCGGCCAGCTGCCAGCTGAACTCACCGCTGCCGTCCCGCGCGTCCTGCTCGATCGCGGCGAGCACGACGGACCGGTTCGTCTCCAGCCAGCCGTTCGCGGCCGCCCGGTCGGGCAGGCGCGGGACGGTCACCCCGGTGGCGTGCGGCCGCAGCCGGAGGCGTTCCCGGGTGGGGGCGATGACGGTGTCGGCCGCGTGCACGGTGTGCAGGTAGTGGCCGAGCAGGCGGCGCCGGGCCGTGTCCAGGTCCTGCGCGCCGTCCTGGGCCCGGCCCAGTTCGCCGGCGTAGGCGCGCAGCAGTTCGTGGCAGCCGTAGCGGCCGGGCACGGGCTCGGTGAGCAGGTGGGCGCGGACCAACTCGGCGAGCAGCGGCCGTACCTGGCCGACCCGCTGCCCGGCCAGACTGGCGGCGGCGGCCACCGAGCAGTCGGGGCCCGGGTGCAGGGCCAGCAGCCGGAAGACGCGGGCGGCGGCGGGCGTGAGCAGCTGGTACGACCACGAGAACGCGCTGCGTGCGTCCGCGACGGGCGCTTCCCCGGCGAACGCGTCGAGGCTGTCCTCGCTGTCGCGGAGTTCCTCGGCGACGGACGCGAGCGGGAACGTCGGGTTGACGACCGCGCGGGCGCCGACCACGGCCAGTGCCAGCGGGAGGCGGCCGCACAGGGCGATGATCTCCGCGACGGCGTCGGGTTCACGGGCGACGCGTTCGGCGCCGAGCCGGCGGGACAGGAACGCGTGCGCGTCCGCCTCGCTGAGCACGTCCAGGCTCAGGGAGTGCGCACCCTCGCCGGCCACCAGGCCGTAGAGCTGGCTGCGGCTGGTGACGACGACCATGCAGCCGGGCGCGCCGGGCAGCAGGGGGCGAACGTGCTCGGTGTCCCGGGCGTTGTCGAGGACGATGAGGACGCGCCGGTCGGCGAGGAGGCTGCGGTACAGCGCGGCCTGGGCGTCCAGGCCCGCGGGGAGGCGTTGCGCGGGGACGCCGAACGCGTCGAGGAAGGACCGGATCGCCTCCGCCGCGCTCATGAGGGAGCCGGTGGGGTGGAAGCCGCGGAGATTGACGTAAAGCTGCCCGTCGGGGAAACGGTCGGCGACGCTGTGCGCCCAGTGCACGGCCAGGGTGGTCTTGCCGACGCCGGCCATGCCGCCGATGGCGCTGATCACGACCGTCGACGGCCGTTCGTCGCCGGTGGGCAACAGGTCCCGGACGCGGGCGAGTTCACTGCTCCGGCCGGTGAAGGCGGCGAGGTCCACGGGCAGTTGGGCGGGGCGCACGGTGACGGCGACGGCCGGCGCTGCCACCGCGGCCTCGGCCGGCCCGGCCGCGCCGTCGGCGGACCCGGCCGGTTCGGTGCCCTCGGACCGGGTGGCGGTACGGCCGAGGACCCGCTGGTGGGCGGCCTGGAGTTCGGGGCCCGGCTGGACGCCCAACTCGTCCGCGAGCCGGGTGCGTACGGTCCGGTGGACGTCCAGTGCCTCGGCCTGGTGCCCGGTGGCCGCGAGCACCAGGATGAGCCTGGCCTGGAGTCCTTCGTCCAGCGGGTGCTGGGCCGCGGCCTGCCTCAGGGTCACCAGGACCCGTGCGCCCAGCCCGCCGCCGGCCTCCAGGGCGAGTTCGGCGGCCTCCTTGACGGCGGCCAGGTGCTCGTCGTCGAGCGCGGTGAAGGAGGGGTGGGAGCGCACCTCGGCCGATGTCCCGGAGGCGGCGGGCCCGCGCCACAGTGCCAGCGCCTCCATCAACAGCTCGGTGGCGGCGGCCGGTTGCCGGTCCTGTGCCGCTTGGTCGGCCTGGCGCCGCAGGGCCCGGAAGCGGAGCAGGTCGAGGGAGTCGGCGTCGACGTCGAGGCGGTACCCGCCCGAGCCGCGCACCAGCCACCGGGACTCGCCCCTGGCCGGGAGGCCGGGTTCGAGCAGCCGGCGCAGCGCGCCGATGTGCCGCTGGACGACGTTCACGGCGGTGTCCGGCGGGTCCTGTCCCCAGAGCGCGTCGACTATCTCGTGGACGGCCACCGGATGCCCGGCCGCGGTCAGCAGCAGCGCGAGCAGCGCACGCTCCTTGGGCGGTCCCAGCACCAGTTCCGTGTCGCCGCGCCAGGCCCGGACGGGTCCGAGCACGGCGAATCGTGTACGCAAGGAGTCCCCTGTACCGACGGTGACGACATGAACGGCCGCCGCGTCCGGCCTTCGGAGCCGCGCGGCTTCGCACGAGCATAAAGTCCGTACGGACCCGCCCGCGCATGGTTGCGCCCCCACGGAGCGTCCCCCGCCCCGAACCGGCCACACGGCGCCCTCGGTCGCCTTGGTGATGCCGTGGGCGCCCATCGGGCGGAGGCTGGTCTCGACGGCCTGAGCCCGTACACGGTCCCTGGAGGACGGATGACCAGCCTGCTCCCAGAGGTGCTGGAGGCCCACGGCGGCCTCGGCCGGTGGCGACGGCTGACGAGGGTCACGGCCACCCTGGTCAGCGACGGCGAGCTCTTCGCGGCCAAGGGCCTGCCCCAGGACCTGCGGCCGCGCCGGATGACCGTCGACCTGCACGAGGAGCACGCCTCGGTGCGCCCCTTCGGGGCTCCCGGCCAGCAGACGGACTTCACCCCCCGCCGTATCGCGATCGAACGCGCGGACGCCACCGTCGTGGCCGAACGCCTCGACCCGAGAGAAGCGTTCGCGGGGCACACCCTGGAGACTCCCTGGGATCCGCTGGACCGTGCCTATTTCAACGGTTACGCCCTGTGGACGTACCTCACCACACCGTTCTTCATGGCCATGGACGGGATGGTCGTGGCGGAGACCGAACCCTGGCAGGAGTCGCCGACCGAACGCTGGCGGGGTCTGCGGGTGACCTTCCCGGAGGGCATCGCGAGCCACAGCACCGTCCAGGACTTCTACTTCGGCGACGACCGGCTGCTGCGACGCCACGACTACCACGTGGACATCGCCGGGGGCTTCGCGGCCGCGCAGTATGTCGGCGGCATCGAGGAAGCGGACGGGATCAGGTTCCCGACCAGGCGCCGCGCCTACCTCCGGCAGCCCGGCGGACGCCTCGACCCCGACCGCGTGATGGTCGGCATCGACCTCAGCGACGTCCACTACGCCTGACCGCGGCGCGCGGGCACGGCCGGGCAGGCGGCGGAGGCGGACATCGTGGGCCGGTACCGTCCACGATCACGACCGTCGCGCGTTCACTGTGCGAACGTGAAGGCACCCGCAGCGAGAGGAACCCGCATGAGGATCGCGATCCTGGACGACTACCAGAGTGTGGCGCTCGGCCTGGCCGACTGGGACTCGCTCGGCGCGGAGGTGGAGGTCTTCACCGACCCGTTCGAGAACGAGGGCGAGGTCGTGGCGGCGCTCGCCGGGTATGACGTCGTGGTGGCGATGCGGGAGCGGACGCCGTTCCCGTCCTCGACCCTGAGCGCGTTGCCCCGTCTGAAGCTGCTGGTCACCACCGGGCCGGTGAACGCGGCGATCGACCTGGACGCCGCACGCCGTGCGGACGTCACCGTCTGCGGCACCGGATATTTCTCCGGTCCCACGGTCGAACTCACCTGGGGACTGATCCTTTCCGCGGCCCGGCTGATCCCGCAGCAGGTGGACTCCGTCCGCCGGGGCGGCTGGCAGCAGGGCCTGGGGACGAGTCTGCGGGGCGCGACGCTGGGGGTGCTGGGCCTCGGCCGGCTGGGGACGGCGGTGGCGGAGATCGGGCGTGCCTTCGGCATGCGGACCATCGCCTGGAGCCAGAATCTGACGCCCGCGGACGCGGCCGCGAAAGGGACGGAACACGTGGCGCGGGACGAGTTGTTCAGGCGCTCCGACGTGCTGAGCATTCACGTCGTGCTCAGTGGGCGGACCCGGGGGCTGGTCGGCCGGCGCGAACTGGACCTCATGAAATCGACGGCGATCCTGGTGAACACCTCGCGTGGCCCCGTGGTGGACGAGACGGCACTGATCACGGCGCTCACCGAGAAGCGGATCGCCTCGGCGGCGCTGGACGTCTTCGACCGCGAACCGCTCCCCGCCGACCACCCTCTGCGTTCGCTGCCGAACGCCGTGGTCACCCCGCACATCGGCTACGTGAGCCGGGATCTGTACGAGGTGTTCTACCGGGACGCGGTCGAGGACATCGCCGCGTGGAGCGCCGGAACACCGGTGCGCACCCTTACCTGACCGTCCGGGAAGGCCGGCGTCGTACAGGACCCTGCCGGTGGCTCAGGACGGCAGCGTCCAGCTCTGGTTGGCGGCTCCGGAGCAGGTCCAGATCTGCAGCCGGGTGCCGTTGGCCGAACTGGGGCCGGTGGCGTCGAGGCACTTGCCCGACTGCGGGTTGACCAGGGAGCCGTTCGAGCCCGCCTGCCAGACCTGTGAGCCGGAACCGTTGCAGTCGTACAGCTGGACCTTGGTGCCGTTGGCGGTGCCGGCCCCGGTGACGTCCATGCACTTGCCGAGCGCGGTGAGCGTCCCGGTGCCGGCGACCGTCCAGTTCTGCGCGGCGGTGCCGTTGCAGTCGTAGAGCTGGACCGCGGTGCCGTTGGCGGTGGCCGCACCCGCGATGTCCACGCACTTGCCGCCGTAGCCGTGGATCGGGCCGGTGGTGCTCGTGGGCGGGGTGACCGGGCCGGACTGGCCGGAGGCCCACTTGATCTCCTGCAGCAGGAGCTGGTTCTGCTGGGCGCTCGCGAACGTGGACGACAGGGTGGTGTTGGTGGCGTAGTCCATCGCGTTGTGGCCGAAGTTGTTGTAGACCATCTTGTAGTCGCGGTTGGACCAGACGATCGGGTAATAGCCGCTGTACCAGGTCTGGTTGGGGTCGGTGCCGATCGGGAAGGTCGACGGGGCCATCGAGGCGAGGATGTCGATGGCCGGGTTCTGCCGCAGGTCGTTCTGCCAGCTGTACCACTCGCTGACCGAGGACGTGATGGTGGACGGGAGGTTCGCGGTCGCCGGGTGCGAGGGGTCGTCGATCTGCAGCGTCTCCTGCGTCGGCCCCCAGGTGTTGCTCCTGAAGGTGCCGGTGCCGAGGAACGTGTTGTGGTACCAGGGCCAGTCACTGGTGTCGTCGTTGTACGCCGACACGTGGAAGCCGATGAAACCGCCGCCGCCCGCCATGTACGTCTGGAAGGCCGCCTGCTGGGAGGCGGTGTGCGGGTAGTCGTCGAGGAACATGACGACCTGGTAGCCGGCGAGGGTCGCGGTGTTGAGCCGGCTCCAGTCCGTGGTCGCCGTGTAGGTGAAGCCATTGGCCGCACCGGCCTGCGGGAACCAGGTGTTGGCCTCGTGGTCGAAGCTGATGTGTGCCGCGTCGTAGGTGCCGTCGTAGAAGGCGATCACGTTGACGGTGGTGGCGGCGCGGGCGCCGGGTACGGGTCCCGCCTGGACGCCCAGCACGACGGCGACCAGGGCGAACAGTCTCAGCAGGGTCCGGGGCCAGGACAGGTGCGAGTGGGGGGTGATCATGCGAGGACCTTCCTCGGGCGTGACCGCAGATTGGCATGTGCACGTGTTCTGCATTGAAGGCCCCGGTTCACGTACATGTCAATGGTTCAGACCAACAGTCGACGCCCGCTCCTCGCCGCCTACTTGAGGCCGCTCAGCATCACGCCCCGGATGTAGTACTTCTGCAGCAGCAGGAAGAGGACCAGCACCGGCAGGACGCTCAGGACAAGACCGGCCATGACGATCGGCAGGGTGCGGGTCGGGTCGACGTAGTCCTGCAGGAGCTGGATGCCGACGGGCAGGGTCATCACGTCCGGGTTGGCGGTCGAGACGAGCAGCGCCCAGATGTACTCGTTCCAGGCGTCGACGAAGGTCAGCAGACCGAGGGTGACCAGGACCGGCTTGGTCTGCGGAAGGACGATCCGCCACCACACGGTGAACTCGCCGGCGCCGTCGATGCGCGCCGCCTCCAGGACCTCGTCCGGGATCGACACCATGAACTGCCGCGTCAGGAAGATCCCGAAGCTGCTGACGAGGAACGGCATGACCAGCGCCACGATGCTGACGGTCAGCCCCGCGCCGCCGCGCCCGAGCAGGTCGTTGCCGCCCGCCAGCGGCCAGTGCACCAGGATCAGGAAGTGCGGGATGAAGAAGAGGAACGGCGGGAACATCATCGTCGACAGCACGAGCCGGAAGACCAGGTCCCGGCCCGGGAAGCGGAGTTTGGCGAGCGCGTAGCCGGCCAGCGACGAGGTGAACAGCACAGACCCGGTGATCAGGCCGGTGGCGACGACGCTGTTGCGGAAGAGCACCGGGAGATCGAGCTGGTGGATCGCCGCCCGGTAGTTGGACAGGTCGAACACCTCGGGCAGGAACCGGTACGGCAGTGTGCCGGCCTCGCCCGGTCCCTTGAAGGACGTCATCAGCATGTCGGCGAACGGCACCACGGTGAGCACCGCGCCGGTGACGACCAGCAGATACGACAGCCACGGGAAACGGCGGCGGATCACGCGTCCTCCCCCTTGCGCCGGAACAACCACAACTGCACCAGGGTGACCGCGAGGACCACCGTGAACAGCACAAAGGCGGCGGCGCCGGCGGTACCCCAGTCGCCGTAGGAGAAGGCCTGCCGGTACATCTCGAGCGCGGCCACGTTGGTCGCGTCACCCGGTCCGCCCTTGGTCATCACGATGATCAGCGCGAACGACTGGAGTCCGGTGAGGAACTGGGTGACGCACACGAACAGCAGGGACGGCCGCAGCAGCGGCAGGGTGATCCGCCAGAAGACGGTGCCGGGTCCGGCGCCGTCGAGGGCGGCGGCCTCGTAGTACGACTCGGGGATGGACTTCAGCCCGGCGGTCAGCACGAGGATGGCCGAGCCGACGGAGGCCCAGGCCTGCACGACCACCACGGCGGGCAGCGCGGTGTCCGGGTCCTGGAGGAAGGCCATGGAGCCGAGGCCGACGGCGTTGAGGACGCCGTTGACGAGGCCGCCCGGCTCGTACATGTACTTCCAGACGTTGCCGACGGCGACGACGGTCGTGACGATCGGCAGGAAGTACAGGGTGCGCCAGAGCCCCTGGAACCGCAGCTTGTCGATGCAGGTGGCGACGAGCACCGACCCGGCGAGCGTGAGCACCACGGTACCCAGGGCGAACAGCAGGGTGTTGGTGAGGATCGGCGCCAGGAACGTCGAGCCGTCCGCGAAGAGAGCCGCGAAGTTGTCCAGGCCGGCCGGGTCGATGTCGCCCAGGTCGAAGCCCGCCCAGTGGGACGTGGACAGCAGCAGCGCGAAGCCGAGCGGCAGGAGCAGGAAGACGGCGTAGAACAGCAGGGTGGGCGCCAGGAAGAGGTAGGCGACGACGGCCTGGCGGCGCCGGTGCCGGTTGCGGGCGCGGAGGCCGACGGCGGGCTCGTCGCGCGTCGCCCGCTCGGTCGTCTCCGGTGCCAGGGTGGCGTTCACCATGACCGCGCCACCTCCTGGTCGACCTGGCGGCGGGTGGTGCGCAGGGCCTCGTCGACGGTCTGCTGACCGGTCCACAGGGCCTCGATGTTCTTGCGCAGCAGGGACTTGGCCTGCTGGGCGCCGGGCACGTTCGGCTCGGGCACGGCGTACGCCAGCGCGTCCAGGAACGGGTGCAGGTTCGGGTCGCCGCCCGCGCCGAGCAGGGTGCGCATGTCGTCGGCGCGCCCGGTCAGCGAGCCGACCGACGCCTGCAGGGCGCTCATCCGGGTCGCGCCGTTCACCTTCTCGGCGTTGAGCCAGCGCAGGAACTCCCAGGCCTCCTGCGGATGTTCGCTGGCCGCGTTGACCCCGAGCATGAAACCGGTGGAGAGCGTGGCCCGCTCGCCGCCCGCCGCCGGGAGGGGCACGGGGGCGACACCGACGTCCCGGTAGTCCCTGCCCATCAGGCCCTTCAGGTTCGTGGTCCACCATCCGGCGCTGATCACCATGGCCACCTGCCCCGAAGCGAACGCCTTGTAGACGTTGACGCCGGGGGCGCTGGCGCCCTTCGCGACGAGCCGGTGCTCCAGATCGAACACGGCCCGCCCGGCCGGTGAGTCGATGGCGGTGCTCCGGCCGTCCGCGGAGACGAACCGTCCGCCGGCGGCGTTGAGCAGCGCGAGGGTCTGGCCGACGGTGGTCGAGTCGTCGAAGTCCGACAGCCCGAACCCCTGCACGAGCGTGTTGCCGTACCGGTCCTGCCGTGCGGTGCGGTAGGCGGTGTCCTCCAGCTCCCGCCAGGTGCGCGGCGGGCCCTGGACGCCGGCCTCGCGCAGCAGCCGCCTGTTGTAGTACAGGGCGTAGGTCTGCATCTCGGTGGGGTAGCCGTAGACCTCGCCCGCCACGGAGGCGGCGCCCGCCGCGGCCTCGCCGTAACCGCGTCTGATCTCCTTCGCGTGCTCGGGCGGCGCGGGCCGCAGGACACCGGCGCGCGCGAGCTGGCCGTTCCACAGGCAGTACGGGTGGAGGATGTCGGTGCCCTGGCCCGCCGCCTGCCGGACCATGAAGGTGGTCAGCAGGTCGGTGAACTCGACGGCCTTGGTCGCCACCTGGACCCGGTCGTGCGTGGCGTTCCACTCGTCCACCGGGCCCTGGAGTGCCTTCTTCAGCTCCCCGCTCGCGTAGTGGGAGAGCAGGGTGAGGACGATCGGGTCACCGGGCCGCCCGGTGCCCTGACGCGGCGCGGCACAGCCGGCGGCCAGCAGCGCCGGGGGCAGCGCGAGCGCGAGGCGGCGACGGATCGGGCGGTTGCGGCCGGTGCGCGGTGCCGGCTCAAGGCCGTGAGGGCCGTCCGGTCCGTCCCGTCCGTCCCGTCCGTCCGGTCCGTCGGGGTGGGGTGGCGGTGTCATGGGGTGGTGTCCTCCCGGCGCAGTACGCGGAACACCCGGGTCGTGGTGAAGCCGGTCTTGCGGTAGAGGTGGCCGGCCGGGGACTGGGCGCCGGTCCACAGGAACCACGCGGAGTGCGCCCGCAGGGCCCGCATCCGCTCCAGGACCAGGTGGAGGAGGACCTCGCCGAGTCCGGTGCCGCGCATCTCCTCCAGCACCCCGATCGGTCCGAACCGCTCGTCCACCGCGTCGAACGCGCCGTGCATCGCCCAGCCGACCATGCGGCCTCCGGGGTCCCGGGCGACGACGATCCGGTCGAGCGGGGTGCCCGCCGTCAGACACGCCCGGATCGTGCACGCCCAGTCCGGTCCGAAGCGGCTCCCGGCGAGCGCCAGGAGGTCCACCAGGTCGTCGTCGGCCGGGGTGGTGAACCGGAAGCCGCGCGCCGTCAGTTCGCCGACCCGGCGCGCGATCTCGTCCGGGAGGCGGTAGCCGACCAGGACCCGGTCCATCGCCGCCGCCTCGTACAGCGTGCGGAACCCCAGGGAGTCGAGGAGCCCGGCCGCCTCCGGGTAGGCCTCGGCGTCCAGGCCGGGAAAGACGTAGTTCGGGGTGTACGAGGAGAAGTCCACCCGGGTGCGGCCGTGGCCGCGCAGCCAGTCGAGGGCTTCGGTGAGCAGCCGGCGGCCGAGGCCGCGCCCGCGGGCGGCCGGGTCGACGAAGAAGAACGGGATCCAGCCCTGGTCCGGCTCCAGGTCGGTGCCGGCCATCGGGGTCAGCCGGCGCACCGCGTAGGCGGCGCCGACGACCTGGTCGCCGTCGACGGCGACCTTGAGCCCCTCCGGATCGAAGTTGGGGTCGAGCAGCACCAGCGAGCGGAAGCGGTCTGGGGTGATGGGGTCGGCGGGCGCGCTCCGGCGCCATGCCTCCACCAGCCGCGGGCCGTCGCCCGCGCGGAAGCCCCGGATCCCGGCCCCGGCCCGGGTCGTCGTCGTGGTTTGGGTCATCGACGGGTGGTCCTTCCGAGCGCAGCGGCGGATCAGGGGTAGAGCAGTACGTCGTCGCCGGCCCATCGGCCGGGCGGCTCCGGTGGATCGCACAGCGGCAGCGGGTCCTGGTCCGCGTCGACGGCGCGGCGCAGCCGGTCGGACCCCCACAGCAGGTCGACGAAGTGCCGGTGCCCGGTCCCCTCCGCACCGCCGTCCCCGGTCTGCCAGGCGAAGTCGTCCGGGTACAGCCGTCGTAGCGTGGCGATCATCGCGACGGCGGTGCGGACGGGGGCGAACGCCGCGCGGTCGGTGATGTACAGCTGGACTCCGCGCAGCGTCCGTCCGGCGTGTTTGTGGAAGGCCGGTACGAACCGCAGATCGCGGAAGCGCACTCCGGGCAGGGCGAGTTCGGCGAGCGCGGGGGCGAACCGCGCGTCGACGTAGGGGGCGCCGACGATCTCGAAGGGCTGGGTGGTGCCCCGGCCCTCCGAGAGGTTCGTGCCCTCGAACAGGCAGGTGCCGGGGTACACGAGGGCGGTGGCGGGCGTCGGCATGTTGGGTGACGGAGCGACCCACGGCAGTCCGCAGGCCGCCGCGTCCATGGCGCGCCGCCAGCCGACGGTTTCCACGACGGTCAGGTCGGCGGCACGACCGGCCGCTTGCGGGACGGCGCGGGCGTTGAGGTGTCCTGCGAGCTCACCGCAGGTCAGGCCGTGCCGGACGGGGACCGGGGCGCGTCCGACGAAGCTGGCCCACGCCGGGTCCAGCCGTGGGCCCTCGCTCACCAGTCCGCCGAGCGGGTTCGGCCGGTCGGCGACCACGAAGCGGACGCCCGTCCGGGCCGCCGAGACCAGCAGGTCGAACATGGTCCACACATAGGTGTAGAACCTGGCCCCGATGTCCTGGAGGTCATAAACCAGCGCGTCGACGCCGCTGTCGATGAGCAGTTTGTCGAGCCGCTCGCCGTCGCACCGGTAGGTGTCGTACACGGGCAGTCCGGTGTCCGGGTCGACCCGGGCGGGCTCGCTCTCGCCGGCCTGGCCGGTTCCGTGCAGTCCGTGCTCGGGGCCGAAGAGGGCGACCAGGGGCGCGCCGGCCGCGAGCAGTGCCGGTGCGGCCGGGCGCAGATCGGGCAGCACACCGGTGTGGTTGGTCACCAGCCCGAACCGGCCCGGCCCGGCGAGCGCGGGCGACGCGTACAGCCGTGCGATCCCGGTCGTCACCGCGACGCGGTCGTCCGTGCTCATCCCTTGCCCCGTCCGCCGGTGACACCCCGCCAACAATGGTCGGGAATTTACCCCTATGTCCGGCGCATCCCGCAATGAATCGCCGAGGGCTCGCGCACCCCGTCCGGCTCCCGTCCGCCACCCGCCCCTCCCAGGCCACGGCCCGCCCAACCGCCGCCACCCCGATCACGCCCATGGGACCCGATTGCCCCGAAGGTGTGATGCCGCCGTTCACTCCGACTCCCGTGCGCGTCAACGGCGTTGGAACGGGCATGGGCCTCAGCGACCTCCCCTCCTTCGCCCAACTGTCCGACGCCTACTGGCTGGACAGTCCGCACCTGGGCGAACCCACACCGGACCCGGCACCCCCGCAACCGCCTCCCGGCTCCCCGTGGCGGACGGCGATGGTCGGCCTGTCCGCCCTCACCATCGCGGTCGCGTTGATCGTGGCGCTGGTGTGAACGCCCCCCGGACCAGGCCCCATCCGCCACGACACGCCGACGGGGGTCGCCCGGACGTGGGAAGTTTCCGTGTCGCCGGGGCATCCGGGTGCGGTGACGGTGTGTGATGGCGCCGGGCTTCGGTCGTTCCGTGGCCCCCGTTGTCGCCGTCGTCATCGCTCACTAAGGACATCACGATGCGTCTCTGCCGTCCGCTCGCCGTCGCTCTCGGCGGGCTTGCCCTCGCCGTCATCACCATGGGTCCGGCGGCCGCCGCCGAAGGCTCCTTCGTCTGGGTGGGGCCGAAGGGCAAGGCGTACGCCATCCAGAACCCGCCGGACCGCAAGTGCCTGGAGATGGCCCAGGAGGCACGCGGACCGCAGAACGCCACGAAGAAGGCGCTGGTCGTCTACAGCAAGGCGAAGTGCAAGGGCACCGCGCGCCGCATCGCCCCCGGCCACTCCGCCTCCGGCAATGTGCACTTCGCCAGCGTGGTCTTCAACCCCCGCTAGACCGCGGCCCGTCCGGCCCGTCCAGCCCGCCCGTGGCGCCGATCACGACTCGCCGATCGGCGCCACCGGTCCGTGTGCGCACGCCTCAGGGAGCCGCCATGTCCTACCCAGAACCCCGCTACCTCGACGAGAAGGGTCGGGTCAGCGCACTGTTCCGGCCCGCGTCCGCGCAGCCCGGCACCGGCTCGGGCGGCACCGGCATCGACTACGTGGCCCAGCGGGGCGACACCGGCGGCGAGTTCGGCCTGTACCGGATCCGCATGGAGCCGAGGACCATGGGCGCCGCGGAACACTTCCACCGCACCATCTCCGAGTCCTTCTACGTCCTGTCCGGCGAGGTCCGGCTCTACAACGGCGAACAATGGGTCACCGGAGGCGAGGGAGACTTCCTCCACGTACCGCCGGGCGGGCTCCACGCCTTCCAGAACGACAGCGACGACCCGGTGTCGTTCCTGCTGCTCTTCACACCGGGGGCCGCCAGGGAGGAGTACTTCGAGAAGTTGGGCGAGTACGCGCAGCGCGGCCCCGAGGAGCTGAAAGCCTTCCGGATCAGGCACGACCAGTACAACACCACCGACCTGCTCGACGACTGAAGGCCCCGCGGCACTGTTATGGTGCGCCGATGCCATCGATCAAGCAGTTCCAGGTCACCTTCGACTGCGCGGAACCCGAGCGCCTCGCTCGCTTCTGGTGCGAGGTGTTGGGGTACGTCATACCGTCGCCGCCCCGCTCCCAGCCCGCCGAGGACCAGGGATCATGGTTCGCCTGCAGTGATCCGTCAGGGGTCGGGCCCCGGCTGTTCTTCCAGCGCGTTCCCGAAGAGAAGGTCGTCAAGAACCGGGTGCATCTGTGCGTGCGGGTCGGCACCGGGCTCACGGGTGAGGTGCGCCTGGCCACTCTTGAAGCCGAGTGCGCACGGCTCCTCCCGCTCGGCGCGGTGCGCGTGCGGCTGCTGTACGACGGCAACGACTCGTGCATCGTGATGCAGGACATCGAGGGCAACGAGTTCTGCATCGACTGAGCGTCCGCCTCGGCGGGTTCACTCGGTGATGCGCAGCAGCAACTTGCCCGTGGACGTGCGGCCGCCGATGAGGTGATGTGCGCCGGCCGCGTCCGACAGGGGGAACTCGGCGGTGACGGGAAGGACGACCGTTCCGTCGCGGACGGTGCGCAGGGCGCGTTCGGTGAGCGCGCGCAGGGCGTCGGGGGCGGACCGGGCGAGGGCGAGCACGGAGAAGCCCCCGACGGAGCGGCCCCGCGCGTAGAGCTCGTTCTGCCCGGCCTGCCAGGGTTCGGCGCCGCCGGCGTTGCCGAAGGACACCAGGCGTCCGAAGACGGCCAGGGCCTCCAGGCCGCGGCGCAGCGTGTCGCCGCCCACCGGGTCCAGGACCAGGTCGACGCCCCTGCCGCCGGTCGCCCGCCGGACGTCCGTCTCGAAGGTGTCGGGCCGGAACACCTCGTCGTAGCCGTACTTGAGCGCGTAGTCGGCCTTGGCGTCGCTGGATGCCACCCCGTACACCGCTCCGGCGCCCGCCGCCCGGGCCAACTGCCCGACCGCCGTGCCGACGCCTCCGGCCGCACCGTGCACCAGCACGCTCTCCCCGGCCCGCAGCCGCCCCACCTCGTGGACCAGGGCGTGCGCGGTCGGCAGCACCGTCGGCAGCGTGGCCGCGGTCCGCAGGTCCAGCCCGTCGGGCAACGGGAAGACCCGCGCGGCCTCCGCGAGCACGACCTCGGCGTAGCCACCGCCGTCGACGAGCGCGGCGACCTCCTGCCCCGCCCGCAGACCCTCGACCCCGTCCCCGACCGCCCGGATGCGCCCGGAGACCTCCAGGCCCGGACGGTAGGGCAGCGACGCCACCCGGTACCCGTCGGCGCGTGCCTTCACGTCCGCGAAGTTCACCCCTGCCCAGGCGGTCTCGACGGTCACCTGGCCGGGACCCGGCTCGGGTGCCGCGGTCCGCACGACCCGCAGCACCTCGGGACCGCCGTACTCCTGGAACTCGACCGCACGCATACGCAGTACCACCCCTCCATGAGTGTTCAACCTGGATCGAACACTAGCAGTGTACGATGACCATCGAACAGTGCTGGAGGAGGGCAGAGGAGGGCATCGGAATGTCAGACCGGTCCGAAGGGGCGAGTCACCGTCCGGCACCCGTGCACACGCACCCCGACGACGTCCCGCTTCTCAGCGCCCTCGCCGCGCTCGCGGATCCCGTGCGCATCCAGCTGGTCCGGGACCTGGCCGGCCACCCCGACTGGGCGCTCAGCTGCAGCAGCTTCGACGTGCCGGTCGGCCGAGCGGCGAAGAGCCATCACTTCTCGGTGCTGCGCGACGCCGGTCTGGTCGAACAGCGCGACCAGGGCCCGCGACGGCTCAACCGGCTGCGCCGCGAGGAGTTCGACGCCCGCTTCCCCGGCCTCCTCGACCTGACCCTCCGCCCCGACGACACCGAGTAGAGCGGCCCGGCCGGGACCGGAAAAGGCACGGCGCTCCGCCCGAGGGGCGTGCGAGGCACGTACGGCGATCGCTCGCACAGGCATCAGCTCCCGGCGCTCCGGCGAGCCGTGGCGTGCGCCGTTGCCGCCGCCTTCGGAGCGGGGGGACCGTAGGGCGGCATCCGCTGAACCCAGCGGGTAACGGACAGGAGTGCCCGCCCATGGCCATCGTCGTCACCTTCGATCTCGAGAACACGCCTGCCGCCCAGGAGTTGTACGACACCACCATCGACCGCGTCACCGAGGGCCGGGGCTTCGCGTCGCCGGCCGACCTGCCCGTGCCCGGACTGCTCGCCCACATCGCCGGGCCCGTCGGCGACCGCTGGCGGGTCACCGACGTGTGGGAGTCTCCCGAGTCGTTCGAGGCCTTCGCCAAGATCCTCGGCCCCCTCCTCGCCGACCTCGGCCACGGCGACCTGCAGCCGGACGTCTCACCTCCCCACAACCTCGTCCTCCGCTGAGCCCCACCGGTGCGGATCCTCCGGCGCCCCTTGAGCGCTGCTCGTCAGGTGCGTCAGTAGCTCAGTGCCGCCGTGCGGCGGCCCGGGCGGTGACGGCGCCAGGCCACGGTCAGCAGGGCGATCAGGCCGCCGACCGGCGGCAGCGTGCAGACGGTCCAGCTCACCGCGTACGGGGGGCCGGGCTGGGAGAGGACGGGGATGTTCTTCAGCGTGCCCGTTCCGGTGCCCTGGGAGCCCTTGATGGTGAAGGTGAAGTTCCATTGGCCGGCGGTGGACAGCGACTGGACGTCCAGGCCCCAGACCGACAGCTTGCGCGGATGCCGGGCCAGTTGGCCGCCCATGCCGCCTCCTCCCGCTCCCCCGCCTCCGCCGCCCGGGCCGCCCATGCCGCTCTGCCGGCCGGCGAGGCTCATGGAGAGGGTGCCGGACCTGCCCTTGATGCCTCCGTCGGGGGCGAAGGTGAAGTCCAGGGACTGGTTGGCACGCAGTGGCCACTTGGAGAAGCCGACCGTCAGGTTGTAGGGGCCGACCCTCACCTTCTCGGTGTGGACGATGTCGACCGGCGCGTAGGCCTGGGCGGACGGGGCCGAGACGAAGAGCATGCCCGCCGTCGCACACAGGGCGAGAACGAGGGCGCGGGCGCGGTGCGTGTTCATCGGGTCAGGCTGTCTTCCTGGTCGGTGACGGTGGAGTTGATCCGCAGCAGAACGGCGAAGCGGGAACCGAGGTAGCCGGCCAGTGTGCCGATCACCAGCCCGAGAACGGTGTCGGTGAGGAGGGTGCTCGCGGAGGTGCCGGACTGGCCCATGGGACCGCCGCCACCCCCGCCCCCACCACCACCGCCGCCGCTGACCAGGGAGGTCTGGAGGAGCATGGAGAGGCTGACCAGTACGCCGCCGACGGCGCCGACGGCCTGCGGCATCCAGCGCCCCGACCAGTTCTGCCCGCGGCCGAGCAGGAGCAGGGCCTCGATCACCACGGCCACGCCGAGCATGAACATCGGGATACCGGAGGGCAGCACGGGCGCCGCGTCCATGAGGTTGTCGCGCAGCGGCAGCCCGACGTAGCCGGCGTACCACTTGGCGGCCCACGGCGAGAACCACCACAGGAACAGCTGCATGACACCGAGCACGGCGGCGATGGAGAGCGCGATGCCCCGGCGGCGCAAGGTCAGCGCCCCCGTGATCAGCAGGCACACGGAGAAGAAGATGTTGCCCGCGAGCTGCGGGTCGACGGTCTGGGACACCCCCTGGAACGCGTAGGTGGTGAGGGGGCAGAAGGTGATCAGCACCGGGGTGCTGACGACCAGGCCGATCCGTCCCCACAGCTGCTCCCGGGCGGCGGCGAAGACGCTGATGCTGCCGACCATGGTCAGGCTGATGGAGATGAACAGCGCCACGTGCGGCGGGGAGTTGAGCACGGCGTCGAAGCCGTACAGGGAGTGCCACCACAGGTCGACCAGGCCGTACATCAGGAACAGTGCGGCACCGGTGCCGGAGATGAGATAGCCGAGCGGCGCGGTGAACGTGCCGCCGAAGACCCGGACCGGCGCCCCGCCCACGGACCGGTCGGTGGCACGTCCGGCGCGCTGCGCGAAGGTGGAGCGCAGCACCATCACCAGACTGGCGACACCGGCGAGGGCGCTGCCGGAGTACAGCAGCAGATGGGAGAGGGTGAAGAAGGTGTCCGGGCCGACGTCGACATGCCATTCGATGTCCCAGCTGATGCCGATCAGCGAGGTTAGCGTGCCGGCCAGCACGGTGAAGGCGGCGACGGGGCCGGACCGGTCCGCCTGCGGCCGGGGCGGATTGCCGGGTGGTGACGGTTCGTCGGGTGCGACGGTGAGTGTGGATTCGGGGACGGCGTCCATCGGTACTGCCTTTCAGTGGAGTCAGCGAGTGAGGGTGAGCGGGAAAACCAGGTGGTCGTCGCGGCCTTGGCCGTCGATGTCGACGAGGAACTCCCAGCGGCCGGTCATCATCAGCGGCAGGGAGGCGACCCGGTAGCGGTTGTTCGCGGTACGCACGGCGGTGTGGTCGGGCACCGCGTGGCCCGCCGTCGGCAGCACGGCCGAGACGGTCACGGCCGTCGCCGATCCGGTCGCCCTGATCCCCTCGCGTGGCGTGAGCCGTACCTCGACCGCCGTCGTGCCGGTCTTCGGTGAGGTGATCGTCAGGGTCACCACGTCGTGGGCGGTGCCGCCGGTGAGGGTCGTGCCGCCGGACGAGGAACCGGACGAAGAGCCGGTCGTACCCGACGACATCGTCAGGCGGAGCGCCAGCAGGGTGAACAGGACGGTGGCCAGAAGTACCGCGCCCATCCGGAGACGTCGGCGGCGGGACGGTGACATGGGCCCGCTCATCGGGTCTTCTCCGTGGTGGCGTCGGTGACGTGCAGCAGGTAGGGGACGGTGAGGATCGTGTTGTCGCGCTCGGCCTGGATCCAGATCCGGTAGTGGCCGGCGGTCGGGAAGGTGTAGACGAAGGAGATGTCGGGCCCGTAGGCGGCGACCGTCTCGTCGGCGGTGCTGTCGCCGTTGACGGAGGTCAGGCCACTCATCGAGCTCATGTCGCCGGAACTCATGGCCATGCCCGGCATGTCGTCGGCGACGGAGCCCATGGAGTGCGAGTGCGCCCACACCTCGGCGTTCTGCGTCTCCGCGCCCACCGCCGCCGTCCTCGACCTCAGCGGGCCGACGACGATCAGGTGACCGAGCATGCCGAGCCACGGCTGGAGGGTCGCGGAGTCCCCGATCCGGGCGGTCAGGACGGCCGCCTTGCCCGCGACGAGCGACGACGCGGTCGTGCGGACGCGGATCCCGTCGACCGTCCGGGTGCCCGTGCCTTCCCCCGTCGGCAGGGTGGTGGAAGCCGCCTTCGTCGAGCCGGTCGCGTCGATGCCGGTCGCGGAGCGGACGTCCTGGACGCCGCCGCCGCGCCGGGCGAACTCGGCGGAGACCGCGTAGTGGCCGGCCTCGGGCAGCGGCAGCCGTACCTCGAAGGTGCCGTATCCGGTCATGACCGGGTGCAGGTGGTACAGCTGACCCGAGGGGCCGACGACCAGCAGGTGCACCAATGCCCCGTCGTGGACGACGAGGTCGTCGACGGCCAGGCCCGTCGAGGCGTCGGTCAGCTTCAGCGTCAGGGTGTCGGTCCCGCCCGCGCGGGTCGTGGAGGAGCCGAGCAGCAGGGTGGCGGGCGGGCGCGAGTAGTCGGCGGCCTGCTGGACGACCGAGGTGTACGGGTTGCCTACACCGTCGATCGTGGCGTCCACCTGGACTCCCTGGGACACCGGCAGCGGCAGACCGGAGGAGAGGACGGCGCCGGTGACCGCCACGGCGAGGCAGGCGAGCACGCCGCCGGACGGCACGAACGTCCACCAGCCGCGCCGCACCCGTACGGCCACGAGGACGGTGACCAGCATCAGGGCCCCGGCGCCGATGAAACCGGCGTACACCGCCTTCTCCGCCGGTGAGGTGGTCGTCTTCGACACGACGAAGGGGATCTTCGCCGTGTGCCCGGCGCCGTCGTCGAGCGTCAGTTCCCAGGGGCCGACCTCGTCGACGTTCAGCTGGGCGGAGTAGGAGCCGGGGGTGCTCTCCAGCTTCACGACGGCCGAGTCCACGGTCGTACCGGATTCCCTGCCCTTCGACGCGGACGTCGAGACGCCGGTGGGTGTCACCGCGAGCTCGATCCGGCCGGCGGCCGTGCCCTTGTGCGTGATCACGTCCACGTGCAGGGGACCCGGCACTCCGGTGATCCGGCGCAGGACGACGGTCAGTTCCCGGTCGCCGAGTGTCTGGGCCACCTGGACGTCGTTGCCGGTGGACGCGGAGTCCGCGGTGGCGGCCGAGCTCGACGTCAGCAGCAGGACCACGGCGCAGACCAGGACGGAGAGCGCGGTCCAGAGGCGGCGTCGGTGGGGGCGGGAGTGGGGGCGGGGGTGGGGCGTACGCGGGCGGGTGGGGCGCACCGTCGTACGAGGGGGCGTGTCGTTCATGGTCGGGCCAAGCTATGGCGGCCGCGCGCCGGTGTCGTCACGGTGACAGGGGAGGCTCCCTCCCCCGAGCGGGGGACTCGCGCGTGGCTGTGACCAGGCATCATGGGTCGTCGAAGCCGTCTGTGGCGCGGAGGAGAGGACTGCATTGCCCGAGAGCGAGGGGAGTGAGGCGCGCGGCGCGGGCCGAGCGGCGTCCGTCCGCGCCCGGGACGTCAGCGGATCACTGACCCGGCAGTCGCTCCTGGTCGCGGCGACCACTCTGGTGGTGGACTGCCTCGGCTTCCTCCTTGCCGACCAGTCCCACCCGCTGACGGCGTGGCACTGGGTGGTCCTCGCGGCGATCGTCGTGGTCGACGCCGCTCTGGCCACCCCGCCGCGGCTGTCGGGAGCCGTGGCCGTCGCCCAGGCTGTCGTCGCGGTCGGCGGCAGCGTCCTGCTGCCCGGTCACGGTCCGCTGCCCCAGCTCAACAACGCGGGCATGCTGGTCTCCGCGTACCGGGCGGGCGCCTGGCTGGACCGGGGGCCCGCCGTGGCCTCCCTGCTCTGCCTGGCGACCGGGATCGTCGGGGGGCAGTTGCTCGGCGGCGAGCACTTCGGGCACGGGGGAATCCTGCTCGGCGCCCTGGGCGATGCCCTGCTGCCCTGGCTGGTCGGGCGGTACACCACCGCACGCCGCGCCTACATCGCCGAACTGGAGCAGCGCTCCGAGCGGGAGCGGCACGAGCGGCAGCAGGCCCTGGCCGAGGCCATCGCCGAGGAACGCAGCAGCATCGCCCGTGATCTGCACGACGTCATCTCCCACCACGTCAGCGCCATCAGCATGCACGCGGGGGTCGCCCGGCTGCGGGCGGGAGCGGCACCGGGCGGTGTCGACGTCGCCGAGTCGCTGAGCGCGGTGGAGACGTCCAGCCGGGCGGCCATGGTCGACCTGCGGCGCCTGCTGGACTTCCTGCACGGCGCCCCCGCCGGGGAGGACAGCCAGCCGGGTCTGGACAACCTGTCCGGGCTCCTCGACACGGTCCGTGCCGTTGGTCTGAAGACCCGGGTGACCGTGCACGGCGTGCCGCCCCGGCTGCCGGAGTCCCTGGACATCGCCGCGTACCGGGTGGTGCAGGAGATGCTCACCAACGCCCTGCGGCACGGGGCCGGCGGGGTCGCCGAGGTCGAACTGCGCTACACCCCCGCCGCCCTCGCCGTCACCACGACCAACCCCCTCCCGGTCGGAACGCGCGGCCGGCCCGACTCCCCGCACCGCGGGCTGCAGGGCATCCGCAGCCGCGCCGCCCTCTTCCACGGCTCCGTCAGCTACGGCCCCACGCCCGACGGCACCGCCTGGGCCACCACCGTCACCTTCCCCCTCGACCCCCTGGATCCGTCATGACCTTGCGCGTCCTGGTCGCCGACGACCACGCCATGTTCCGCTCCGGTCTGCGCGCGGTCCTGGACAGCCAGCCCGACCTGGAGTGCGTGGCGGAGGCCTCCGACGGCCGCAACGCGGTGAGCGAGGTGCGCCGGCTCCGCCCCGACGTCGCCATCCTCGACATCCGCATGCCCCTGCTGGACGGTCTGCGCGCCACCGAGACGATCCTGGCCGACCCGGAGAACACCACCAGGGTCATCCTGCTGACCACCTACGACCAGGACGCCTACGTCCACCGGGCCCTGCGCGCCGGAGCCAGCGGTTTCCTCCTCAAGAGCCTTCCCCCGGAGGAGCTGATCGCCGCCGTCCGGATCGCCGCCCGCGGCGACGCCCTCATCGACCCCTCCGTCACCCGGCGCCTCCTGACCCGTCTCGCCGAAGGCGTCGCGCCGCCGGCCGTCCCCGTCGGCCTGGACGACCTCACCTCACGCGAGCGCGACGTGCTGCTGCTGATCGCCGAGGCCTGCTCCAACGCCGAGATCGCCGACCGGCTCGGCATCGGCGACGAGACCGTGAAGAGCCATGTCTCCCGCATCCTCACCAAACTCCACCTCCGCGACCGCGTCCAGGCCGTCGCCTACGCCCACCTCCACGGCCTCGTCAAACCGACCTCCCCACCACTCGCCCCGCCTCCCCACCGAACGAGCGACACCCGCGACCGGCACAGACGCGGCCCCGGCGGACCGCAGCTCTGAACGCCGGAGCAGCCGCGCCCAGGGGTGCCGCTGGGCGTCGGCCGGTCAGTTGAGACCGAAGGTCTGGACGTCGGCGGGCAGGGCGGGAGCCGGCTCGTGGGGCTCGGAGTGCCAGTCTCGCCAGTGTGCCCCGGCTGCGAAGGGTCCGCCGTGTTCCTCGATCATCGCCACCGCCTGCTCGCGGGCTTCTTCGACTGCCCGATGGTCGGCGTCGTTCACCACTCCGAGCCGACGGCCGTGGGCGTACTCGCCCTCGTCCTTCCATTCCCACCGCGACAGGTCAGGCGCTACGACCAGATCCAGGAGGAGGTCGAAGGTGTCGAAGCCCAGGGCCGTGCGGTGCATCGGCCGCTGGAAGTTGACGTACCAGTGAGTCAGCCGATGGCCGGCCGAGACGTCGTAGAACGCGTTCACGCTGAACCATGCTCCCGGCGGGACCCACTGCAGGTGCGCCGTGTCGCGCCAGGACCAGTGCCCGAGCCGCCACGAACCGCGGGCGAGGTTCGGCAGGGCCTGAAACCTCAGATCGTCGTCGCCGGTCAGCAGCCACTCGATCCAGGTCGTCGGAGCCAGAACCTCCGCGCCGGGACCGCACCCCACGACCAGCGCCTCAGCCCCGTCCGCAACGACGTGGAACGCCTGCGCGCTCCACACCTTCCGACGGAACACATCGCGTCGGACAGCGGTCTCACCCGGCCGGAACCGTCGCATGGAGCACCCCCGGTCTGCATGACGCGCAACGCGGTCGCTGAGGTTGCGCGGCCGTCGGCCGGGCGCCGGTCACAGCGTGAGTACCTGGCCGGTGGGCAGGATGCGCACCTCGGTGTCGGGGGCGAGATCGCCGGCGGCGTCCTGGTAGTGCTCGGGGTGGTTGCGGTCGAGCTTCACGAGGATCCGGTCGCCGATCGCGCCGGAGGTGTAGGCGTAATGGATCGGGACCGCCAGCCTGGGGCGCAACAGGGCGGTGAGTTCCGCGGCCTGGGTCGCGTCCATGACTTCCTGCCGGTTGCCCTGCGGACGGGAGGTGAGCCCGTTGATCGGCATCAGGGCCAGGTCGATGTCGGGGAAGTGCCGGGCGATCTCGTCGAGTTCGGGTATGCGGCGGGTGTCGGCGCCGAAGAAGACCGTCGTGCCGTCGGCCTCCAGAAGGTAGGTGACCTCCGGCACGCCGTGGGCGGCCGGTGCGGCGGTGACGCGTACCGGGCCGAGGCGGGTGGACTGCCAGGGGTCGAGCTCGGTGACGTTGCGCCACCCCTTTGCCCGGACCTTCTTCCCGGTCCCCCGGTTGACCACGATGGGCACGTTCCTGTCGGGGTAACTCGCCAACGCGCCCAGGTCGCAGTGGTCGTAGTGGGCGTGGCTGATGAGGATGCCGTCCAGTCGCGGCAGGTCGGCCGCGGTGGCGATGCTGCGCGGCTCGCCCTGGCGGTACAGCACCCGCTCGGAGAACCAGGGGTCGGTAAGGATCTTCGCCCCGTCGAAGTCGAGCAGGACGCAGGCGTGTACGACACGTTCGAGGGTGGTGGGCATGCGTTCGTCTCCTGGCGGAAAGGTGCGGATGCGGGCCGTCGCGGCCCCTTTCGGCGGCACGATCACCGGTGCCGGTGCCGGAACTCACCGGGCTTCGTGCCGCCTTCGGCAGTGAGCCGCGCTCACGCGGTGGCGACGGCCGTTGCGGTGTGTACGACCGTCAGGAGCGAGGCGCCCGCGATCATCGTCCATTTCCGCGTGGCGATCCCGATGGCGGCGTCGCCCACCTGGGCCGCGGCCGCCGCGGACAGAACGAGTGCACTGGCCGGCCCCGACCACGCGAGCGGTGCGACGAGGGCAGCCACCCCCAGTGGCACTCCCCTGGTCGCGTACATCCAGCCGTAGAAGCGTTCCCCGGCACTCGGCGTGCCGCTCTCGCTCAGCGCCGCCGGGCGCACGCCTCCCACGAGCGCGAAGGCGACGGCGGCGACAGCGGCGACGGCGTTGGCCGCAAGCAGAGCGTTCACGAGGCGTAGTCGGTCGACGGTTCGGTGCCGTACTTCGTCCAGACCGCCGCGAGGGAGTCGTGCGACAACGGCTGCCCGGAGTCGACCATCGCCTTGAGGTCGCGGAAGTACTGCACGTACAGGTCCGGGGTGAAGGTGTTGAGCATGACCGCCGTTTCGTCGCTCACGTTGGCGAAGGTGTGCGGCGCGCCCGGCGGGACCATGACCCATGTGCCGGTACCGGCGTCGTAGTCCTCCTGACCGACGGTGAAGCGCACGCGGCCCGACAGTACGTAGAAGCCTTCGTCGTGCTGTGCGTGGCGGTGTTGCGGAGGACCCGGGGTGTGCGGAGGGATGGTGATCTCACCCATTCCCAGCCGGTGTTCGGTGTTGCTGCCGTCCTCGAGGATCCGGATCGTCGAGGGCCCGCTGACGATTAACTCGCCGTCGCCGGGACCGATGATCGACACCTTGGCCATGAAGCCTCCCTGCCTGGTGGTTGCGAACACCAGGACCATATGATCAGTTTCGATCCGCATGCAAGTCCACTCTCAAAAAAAGAGTGAGCTCTCATGATGGTGATGACCCCGCCGGTATGCTCTCGGTCGGCAGGAAAGGACGATCATGGTCGAGCGGAGTGGCCCGAACGGGCTCAGCAGTCAGATGGAACGCACCAGGTCGGCGATCGTGGCGGCCGCCCGCGACCTCGCCGACACCGGGGCGGAGATCACGATGCCGAAGATCGCGGCCGCGGCGCGGGTCTCGGAAGCGACCGCCTATCGCTACTTTCCCGACCTCCTCTCGCTCCTGCGGGCCGCGGTGATGTCGGAGGATCTGGTCGCGGTCCTGCGCTCGGTGACGCGCGGCGACGACCCGGTCGAACGGATCGGCCAGGCCGCGGAGGTCCTGGGCCGGGCGGTGCTGCGGCGGCAGGGCGCCGTCCGGGTGGTCGTCTCCTCGACCATTGCGAAACCCTCGATGGCCAAGGGCCGTCCCGCCCACCGCTTCGGACTCATCGAGCACGCTCTCGCCCCGTGGATCGAAAAATCCGGCTCCGCGGGACGTCCGGACGTGGAACAACTGGTGCGTGGCCTCGCCCTCGTGATCAGCGCCGAGTCCCTGTTCGCTCTGCTCGACCTCTGTGACCTGGCCCCTGAGGACGCGATCGCCGGTCTGGTGACCACCGCACGGCAGATGACCGCGGCAGCGGTCGCGGCCGTCGCCGCGATCCCCGCCGCCGACTGAACCGCCGGCGCCCGCCGCTCACACGCCCCCGGCGACCGCGACGCCCAGCCCGCACAGCACCACGCCGGTGACGATGTTCAGGGTGCGGCGGACCGCCGGGCGGGACACCAGGGCCCGGCCGCGGCCGACGGCCCAGGCGAAGAGGAGGTACCAGCAGACCTGGACGACGGCCCAGAGGACACCCAGCGCGATGCTGCTCAGCAGGACGGGACCGTGCGGGGAGACGAACTGCGGGAGCACCGAGACGGCGAAGACGCCGGCCTTCGGGTTGCCCAGCGTCGTCCCCAGCCCGGCGCCGTACGCACCCCAGAGCCCGCCGGGACCGACCGTCGCGCCACCCGTGGCGCTCACGAAGGAGGTGTCGGCGGCGGGCTGCCGGGCCGCCGCCCGGAGGGTGTTGACCCCGAGCGCGAGCAGCACGGCCCCGCCCGCGAGTCGTACCGCCAGATAGGCGTGCGGGTTGGCGAGGAGGACGGCGGAGAGGCCCACCGCGGCGGCGGTCGACCAGACGAGCAGTCCGGTCGCGTTCCCCGCGATGGTGGCCCGGGCGGGGCGGGGGCCGAACTCCAGGGTCTGGCGGATCATGAGCGCCTGCCCGGCGCCCGGGAGCATGGCCAGCAGCCAGGTGGTGATCACGAACAGGGGCAGATGGGTGGGCACGGTGCCGCCGACCTTCTTCCTGGGGTGGGAGGTGATCCACCACCAGGCTGGCGCGGGGCACGCGTGAAGAGAAGTTAGGGCTCTCTTGGTCAGCATTAAGATGATTTAGTGATGATGACCTCGGATCCGGGCCAGCTGCGTCTGCTCGCCCTGATCGACCGCCATGGCTCGCTCACCGGCGCCGCGCACGCGCTGGGTGTCACTCCGGCGGCCGTGACCCAGCAGGTGGCCCGGGCGGAACGGGACTGGAACGCGCCGCTGGTGGTGCGCGGGCCGCGCGGGGCGTCGCTCACCGCGGCCGGGGCGCTGCTCGCGGAGCACGGGCGGATCATCGACGAGCAGACCGACCGGGCCGGCGAGCGGCTCGCCGCGCTCCTCGGTCAGCTGTCGCTGCGGCTGCGGGTCGGCGCCTTCCTGGCCGCCGCGCTGCATCTGCTCCCGCCCGCCCTGACCGCGCTGCGCCACCGGTATCCGAAGGCGGACGTGTCGGTGGAGGACCTGCTGTCCGACCGCGGTGTCGAGCGGGTCGCGGCGGGCGAGCTCGACGTCGCGGTGATCGCCTCCTGGGCCCTGCCCCCGGAGCCGCTCCCGAACGTCGCCGTCCACACCCTGCTGCGCGACCCCATGGTGATCGTGCTGCCCGACGACCACCCGCTGGTCACCGGCTCGCCCGAGGGCACACCGCTGCGCCTTGAGCAGCTCCGCGACGAGTCCTGGGTGACGATCCTGGCCGGGCACGCCGCCCGTGAGCAGCTCGACCGGGCGGCGGGCGGAGCCGGGTTCACGCCCAGGATCCGCTTCCAGACGGCGTCGTACGACCTCGCCCAGGCGCTGGTCGGCACCGGTTACGGCGTGGCGCTCGTCTCCCGGCTGGCCCTCACCCGGGTCCCCGGGACCACGCACCGCCCGCTCGCCGACCCGCCGCTCCACCGCGATCTGCACGCCGTGACCCGGTCCGACACCGCGCTCACCCCGCTGGCGGACGTCTTCCGCGCACTGCTGCTGGACGTGGCGGCCGAGCTGAAGGACGCCTGGCCGCCACAGGAATGAGGCCGCCACCAGGCTGAGGCCTCACAGGGGTGAGCGGGCGACCGTCATGACGTAGGCCCCGAACAGCAGCGAGACCGCGGTGAGGGCGCCGACGACGAGGACCGCCTGGGCCGGCCGCGCCCGGCGGCTCCTGACCAGGGCCCGGGCCAGCGGGATCAGCAGGGGGAAGGCGGGGAGCAGGAAGCGCGGCTTGGAGGAGAAGTCGCCCGAGCCGCCCATGACGACCAGGACCAGGACACCCGCGAAGACCACCAGGACCAGCGGGGCCCGGTCCAGGCACAGCAGGCAGAAGAGCAGGACGCCCGCCGCGACGATCGCCAGGTCCACGGTGTAGACGAAGGCGCCGCCGTGCAGGAGCAGCCCCTTGAGGAAACGCAGGGACCCGGCGCCGAAGTCGAAGCGGGAGCTCCAGGCGCGCTGCACCTCGAAGTAGCCGCCGAGCAGGTCCCCGGTGCGCTGCCCCACCCACAGGACGTAGCCGAGCCAGCCGAGCGGGGCCAGCAGGCACCCCGCCCACAGTCCCACGGGGACGCGGCCCCGTCGTCGTACCGCTTCGTACCCGCCCGCGACCACGACGGCCGCCGCGACCGCGAAGCCGCTCGGGCGGGACAGGCCGGCCAGGGCGGCCAGGGAACCGGCCCACAGCCAGCGGCCCTTGAGCACGCAGTACAGGGACCAGGCGGCGAGGGCGGAGAAGAGGGACTCGGTGTAGCCGATGGTGAGTTCGACCGACTGGGGCAGGACCGCCCACAGCACGACCAGCGCGGTGGCGACGGCGCCCCCGTACAGGTGGGCGCCGACCCGGTGGATGCCCCAGGCCGCCACCACGGCGGCGGCCGCGGCGACCAGGAAGGCGGCCTGGCCGGGGGTGAGGGGCAGCACGGTCGTCACGACCCGGACGAGTCCGGGGTAGAGCGGGAAGAACGCCCAGTCGGTCTGTACGGCTCCCTGGCGGGTGATCTCGATGAGGTGCCCGTAGCCGTGGGCGGCGATGTGCTGGTACCAGCGGGCGTCCCAGGCGTGCGCCAGGTCCCTGACCAGGGGGCGTCCGGTGAAGTGGTTCGCCGCGACGACGGCGGCGACTCCGGCGAGCCGGACGGCCGTGAAGAGCGCCAGGGCGCGCGCCGGGCCGGACGGGGTGCGGCGGAGGGCCGGGGGGTGGGCGGGACCGAGCTGCTCGGCGGATCCGGGCCGCCGGACGGATGACGTGCTCACGCTCCGACGATCGGCAGCGGCCCGCGGCGGCGCAACGCGTCACGGAGGTTTCTTACGGTCTTCCGCACCCGTTCAGACCTGGGCGACCCGCATCACACGGAGACCCCCTTGATCGATCATTCACCTGTCGGTTTACCATATGAGCGCCACCCAGCTCGATCGAGAGATGCAGGTCTGTGACTGTCAACGAGGACTCGTTCACCAACTGGAAGAACCGTGAGGAGATCGCGGAGTCGATGATCCCGATCATCGGGAAGCTGCACCGGGAGCGGGACGTGACGGTCCTCCTCCACAGCCGCTCCCTGGTGAACAAGTCGGTGGTCAGCATCCTCAAGACCCACCGTTTCGCCCGCCAGATCGACGGCGCCGAGCTCTCGGTCACCGAGACGATGCCCTTCCTCCAGGCGCTCACCACGCTGGACCTCGGCCCGTCCCAGATCGACATCGGCATGCTCGCGGCCACCCACAAGGCCGACGACCGGGGTCTGAGCGTCGAGGCGTTCACCGCGGAGGCGGTCGCCGGGGCCACCGGCGCCAACAAGATCGAGCAGCGGGAGCCGCGGGACGTCGTCCTGTACGGCTTCGGCCGCATCGGCCGCCTGGTCGCCCGGCTGCTCATCGAGAAGTCCGGCTCCGGCAACGGCCTGCGGCTGCGCGCCATCGTGGTGCGCGGGGCCGGCGGCGAGGACATCGTCAAGCGCGCCTCGCTGCTGCGCCGGGACTCCATCCACGGCCAGTTCCAGGGCACGATCACCGTGGACGAGGAGAACAGCACGATCCTCGCCAACGGCAACGAGATCAAGGTGATCTACGCCGACGACCCGTCCGCCGTGGACTACACCGAGTACGGCATCCGGGACGCCATCCTCATCGACAACACGGGCAAGTGGCGGGACCGCGAGGGCCTGTCCAAGCACCTGCGCCCCGGTATCGAGAAGGTCGTGCTGACCGCACCGGGCAAGGGCGACGTCCCGAACATCGTGCACGGCGTCAACCACGACACCGTCAAGCCGGACGAGCAGATCCTGTCCTGCGCGTCCTGCACCACCAACGCGATCGTGCCGCCGCTGAAGGCGATGGCCGACGAGTACGGGGTGCTGCGCGGGCACGTGGAGACGGTGCACTCGTTCACCAACGACCAGAACCTGCTGGACAATTACCACAAGTCGGAGCGTCGCGGCCGGTCCGCGCCGCTCAACATGGTCATCACCGAGACGGGTGCCGCCTCCGCCGTCGCGAAGGCACTGCCCGACCTGAAGGCGCGGATCACCGGCAGCTCGATCCGGGTCCCGGTGCCGGACGTGTCGATCGCGATCCTCAACCTGCAGCTGGCCCGCGAAGCCTCCCGCGAGGAGGTCCTCGACTACCTCCGCGAGGTGTCGCTGACCTCGCCGCTCAAGCGCCAGATCGACTTCATCACCGCCCCGGACGCGGTCTCCAGCGACTTCATCGGCTCGCGCCACGCGTCGATCGTCGACGCCGGCGCGCTGAAGGTGGAGGGCGACAACGCGATCCTCTACCTCTGGTACGACAACGAGTTCGGCTACTCCTGCCAGGTGGTCCGGGTCGTCCAGCACGTCTCGGGCGTGGAGTACCCGACGTTCCCCTCCCCGGCGGTCTGACCCTCCCCGCCTCCGACGGCCCGGCCCCCTGCGCCCGCAGGGGGCCGGGCCGTCCGCGCTCTTGACGCGGCCACGGTCCGATGGCAGTTTTTTATCGATACAACCGGAGTCGCGAACGTCGTTCTGTATACCGAACAACAGGTCTGGACAGGAGTACCCGCGTGCCCACCGCCACCGCGATCATCAACCTCGACATCGAGGGCCCGACGATCAGCCGCCATCTCTACGGCCACTTCGCCGAGCATCTCGGCCACTGCGTCTACGGCGGCTTCTGGGTCGGCGAGGACTCCCCGATCCCGAACGAGGGCGGTATCCGCCTCGACGTCGTGGCCGCCCTGCGCGCCCTGGACATCCCGAACCTCCGCTGGCCGGGCGGCTGTTTCGCCGACGAGTACCACTGGCGGGACGGCATCGGACCGCGCGAGCAGCGGCCCCGGATGGTCAACACCCACTGGGGCAACGTGGAGGAGAACAACCACTTCGGCACCCACGAGTTCATGGCCCTGTGCGAACTCCTCGGCGCCGAGCCCTACATCAGCGGCAACGTCGGCTCCGGGACCGTCCGCGAGATGAGCGAGTGGGTGGAGTACCTCACCCGGGACGGCGACAGCCCGATGGTGCGGCTGCGCAAGGAGAACGGGCGCGAGGAGCCCTGGCGGGTGAAGTACTGGGGCATCGGCAACGAGACCTGGGGCTGCGGCGGCAACATGCGCGCCGAGTACTCCGCCGACCTGGCCCGCCAGTACGCCACCTACTGCCGGGACCACGGCGACAACAAGCTCTACCGGATCGCCTCGGGCGCCTCGGACGCCGACTACAAGTGGACCGAGACCCTGATGCAGCAGATCAGCTGCTTCGGCTGCGAGGCCACCCCGAAGAACTTCTTCCAGGGCCTCTCGGTGCACTACTACACCCTCGCGGGCCCCTGGGAGGCCAAGGGCAGCGCCACGGAGTTCGACACCGAGGACTACTACCGCACGATGCTCTCGGCCGCCCGCATCGACCGCATCCTCACCGGCCACTCCACCGTCATGGACGTCTACGACCCGGGCCGCACGGTCGGCCTCGTCCTGGACGAGTGGGGCACCTGGTGGGACGTGGAGCCCGGCACGAACCCCGGCTTCCTCTTCCAGCAGAACACCCTGCGCGACGCGCTGGTGGCGAGCACCCACTTCGACATCTTCCACAAGCACGCCGCCCGGCTGCACATGGCCAACATCGCCCAGACCGTCAACGTCCTCCAGGCGATGATCCTCACCGACGGCGACGCACTCGTCCTGACCCCGACCTACCACGTCTTCGAGATGAACAAGGGCCACCAGGACGCCACCTCGCTCACCGTGCACCTCAACGGCGAGGGCGCCCGGCGCCGGGCCGGGGACGGGGAGCTGCAGACGCTGTCCGCCTCCGCCAGCGTCAAGGACGGCCAGGTGCTCGTCTCGGTGAGCAACCTGGACGCCGAGGAACCCGCCGAGGTCACCCTCGACCTGCGCGGCGGCACCCTCGGCGCGCCGACCGCGCGCATCCTCACGGCCGACAAGCTCCAGGCCCACAACACCCCCGAGGCGTCGACGACGGTCGCGCCGCGCCCCTTCGACGGCCTGTCGGTGACCCCCGGCGGACTGCGGCTCGCCCTCCCGCCGCACTCGTTCGTCACCGTCCAGGCCCCCCTGAACCAGCGCTGACCGGAAGGAGTGCGCACATGACCCGATCCTCGCGTCCGCTGCCCGCCCGCCGGCTGCGCCCGCCGATGGGCTGGAACAGCTGGGACTGCTACGGCACCACCGTCACCGAGGACGAGGTCCTCGCCAACGCGGAGTTCATGCGCGAGCACCTGCTCCCGCACGGCTGGGACACCGTCGTGGTGGACATCCAGTGGTACGAACCCACCGCGCGCTCCCACGGCTACAACCCGGACGCGCCGCTCGTCCTGGACGGCCACGGCCGCCAGCTCCCGGCGCCCAACAGGTTCCCCTCCGCCACGGCCGGGGCCGGGTTCGGGCCGCTGGCCGCGCGGGTGCACGCCATGGGCCTGCGGTTCGGGCTGCACATCATGCGCGGCATCCCCCGGCGGGCCGTGACGGCCCGACTGCCCGTGCTCGGCACGGAGTTCACCGCCGCCCAGGTCGCCGACACCGACTCCGTCTGCCCCTGGAACTCCGACAACTACGGCCTGAACCACGACCATCCCGGCGCCCAGGCGTACTACGACGCGCAGGTCGCCCAGTTCGCCGCCTGGGGCGTGGACTTCGTCAAGGCCGACGACATGCTCTTCCCGTACCACGAGCGGGAGATCGCCGCCTACGCACGGGCGATCGAGCGCAGCGGGCGCCCGATCGAGCTGAGCCTCTCCCCCGGCACCGACATGTCGGTCGCCCGCCTGGACCATCTGCGGGAGCACGCCACCATGTGGCGGGTCTGCGACGACCTGTGGGACCGCTGGGAGGACGTCGAGGCGCAGTTCGCGCGCATGGCCCGCTGGGCCCCCTGGCAGGACGGCCCCGGCTGGGCGGACGCCGACATGCTGCCGCTGGGCCACATCGGCATCCGCGCGGAGCGGGGCACGGACCGCCAGTGTGCCCTCACCCCTGCCGAGCAGACCAGCCTCCTCACCCTCTGGCTGATCTCCCGCTCGCCGCTGATGATGGGCGGCGACCTGCCCACCTCCCCGCCCGAGACCATCGCCCTGCTCAGCAACGACGAGGCGCTCGACGTCCTGTGGCACAGCACCGGCAACCGGGAGGTGCTGCGCGAGCGGGACCTGGTGCTGTGGACCGCCCGGGACACCGACGGGCACGCCCGGTACGCGGCGGTGTTCTCGCTCGCGGACCAGGCGCGCCGCTTCGAGGTGCCGCTGGGGTCGATCGGAGCCCTGCCCGGCGACCGGGTCCGGGAGCTGTGGACCCACGCCGACACCGCCCACGACGGCCGGCGGCTGATCGTCGAACTGCCCCCGCACGGCGCCGCCCTCTATCGTCTTGCGGAGGAGAGCGGGGAGGACAGCGGACGGGAGTGAGCGTGGCGACGATCCAGGACGTGGCGAAGGCGGCCGGGGTGTCGGCGATGACCGTCTCCAACGTGATCAACGGCCACCCCAACGTCCGCCCGGCCACCCGGGACCGCGTCCTGGCGGCCATCACCCGGCTCGACTACCGGGTCAACGTCGCCGCCCGCAACCTGCGCAAGGGCCGTACCGGGACCATCGGTCTGGCGGTCCCCGAGATCAACCGCCCGTACTACGGCCGGCTGGCCGCCTCGATCATCGCGGCGGCCGCCCGGCACGGCCTCCGGGTGAGCATCGAGCAGACAGGTGCCCGCCGCGAGAGCGAGCTGGCGGCTCTGTCGCTGTCCCGCAACCGGCTCTACGACGGCCTCATCCTCGCCACCGTGGGGATGGGGCCGGCCGATGCCGAGGCGCTGGAGGTCGACCATCCGGTGGTGATCCTGGGCGAGCGGATCTTCGGCGGTCCCGTCGACCATGTCGCCATGCCGAACGAGGCCGCGTCGGAGGCGGCCACCCGTCATCTCGTCGAGCGGGGCTGCCGGCGCGTCGCGATCGTGTGCGGGCGGCTCGGCGGCGACGCCGATGTGTCGACCCTGCGGCACACCGGGTATCTGCGGGCGCTGGCGGCCGCGGGCCTGCCGGCGGATCCGGAGCTGGTGGTGACCGCCGAGTCGCTCACCATGCAGGGGGGCGCCCGTGCCCTCCGGGCAAGGCTCGCGGACGGTCTCGACGCCGACGGGGTGTTCTGTGTGACGGACTCGGTGGCCATGGGAGTGCTGCGCGCGCTCGCCGACGCCGGGATCCGGGTGCCGGAGCAGGTCAGGGTGATCGGCTTCGACAACGTCGACGAGAGCGCGTATCTCGTCCCCTCCCTCTCCACCGTCGACCCGGACCACGATCTGATGGCCGAACGCGCGGTCGCCCTGCTGGCGGCGCGCATCGACGGGGCCGGGCCCGGGCCGGAGCGGGAGGAGTTCACCGGTCCCTTCCGCCTCGTGGTGCGGGAGTCGACGGGCGGCTGAACCGATCGGCCGCCCGGGCCACCGGCCGGACGGTCCAGCCGGGGTTCATGACCGACACGCGATCACGCGTGCGACATCAGACGAGGTGGCCGAAGACCACCAGGTTCTCCGTGTAGTCCTTGACGTCGTGGTCGTAGTCGCCGGCGCAGGTGATCAGCCGGACCTCGGGACGGCGGGTGTCCGCGTAGACGCGTTCGCTCGGGAAGTCGTCCTTCGCGAAGGTGTCGGCGCTGTCGACGACGAAGTGGGCGTCGGTGCCGTCGGCCCGGCTCACCGTGAAGCGGTCGCCGGGTTCGAGTTCGTCCAGCCGGACGAAGACGGCCGCCGAGATCTTGGTGTCGACATGGCCCGCGATGATCGCGGTGCCCGCCTCACCGGGAGCCGGGCCCCCGGAGTACCAGCCGACGAGGTTGATGTCGTCGGACGGCGGGGGCTGGAGCTGGCCCGCCGGGCCGAGGGTGAGCTCGGTGAACGGGGCGTCCACGGAGATCTTCGGGATCACCAGACGCGTCGGAGCGGACCGGGACAGCGCCGTGGCGGTCCCGCGGACACCGGACGAGGGGGCCGCGTCCGCGCTCTCGGTGGGCGCGGTGCCCGAGCCGTCGGAGGCCTTGCCGTGTCCGCCGAACAGCGCCACGGCCAGCAGCAGCACGGCCACGGCCCACACGGGCAGCCGTCCGCCGCGCCGCGGGCCGTCCGGTTCCCCGGCGTTCGGGTCCTCGGGAGGCGGGCCGACGGGGTGCGGGGGGTCGGCGTGCGGGGCGCCGGGGCGCGGGGAGGAGGCGCCAGCTGCCATCGGGGGTCACCTTTCTGGGCACGGCAGCGGGATGGTCGGCAACGGGGGTCGCGGTGCCGTCGGCGTGTCGGACGTCGGCGGCACCGCGGCCCCCGGCTGCGTATGCCCATCAGGACACGGAGCCCGGGACTCTCCTGCGCCGCAGCGCGTAGGCGCCGGTGGCCGCTACGCCGAGGACGGCCAGCCCGCCGGCCGTGACCCCGGGCGTGGCGAGGCCGCCGCCGCCGGTGTGCATGCCGCCGTGCGGCTTGCCGCTCTCCTCGTCGTCACCCCAGGAGCCGCCCTGGTCGTCGCCCTTGTCCCCCTTACCGCTCTGGTCTCCCTTACCGCTCTGGTCCCCCTTGCCGCTCTGGTCTCCCTTGCCCCCCTGGTCCTCCTTGCCTCCCTGGTTTCCCTTGCCTCCCTGGCCCTCGTCCTCCTGGTCCTTGTAGGTGTCGGGGTCGAACTTGCTGTCGCTGCTGCTGTAGGAAGAGTCGTCACGGCCTCCGTCGTCCCAGTCACTCGCGACCGCGGCCTGGGCCGCGGGTGCGGCGAACGCGAGGGCGGCGGTGGCGGCCGTCGTCGCGAGGATCATGCGGGCAGAACGCATCTCGATGTCCTTCCGCCGTGGCCGGGCGCCGATACTCCATCAGCTGTAACGACCCGGCTCCGACATGAACCACCGTCAGCCAGGCCCCCGCCCGGCACCATCCCGGCCGCCCATCCGGGGTGGCGACACGCCCAACACCGCCCGGCTGGGTCAATCCTCCGGGCGGGCACACCGCCATTCGGGCACGAACGGGCCCGCCGTCGGAGTGTCCGCGGACGACGGGCCCGCCGCCGTGTCAGTAGCCGACGTAGAAGGTGGCGTCGGCCTGTTCCGTGCTCGTGGAGATGGGGTCGATCCGCAGGACGTAGTTGGAGTGGCGGATGTAGCGGGTCGGGTAGTTGTACGACCGGAACGAGGACCACGAGGAGTCGGCGAGGCCGGCCGTCCGGTAGAACGTGGCGTCCTGCGCGAAGGACGTGGTGCTGTCGTTGACGTCGAGCTGCAGCTGGTAGTTGTAGTGGCGCAGATAGCGGGTCGGGTAGTTGACCGACTGGAAGGACACGCCGCCGCTGTCGGCGAGGCCCGGGACCAGCTTCCACAGGCCGTCGGTGTACGGGTCGAAGGCGTACTCGTCGATCCGGCCGACGAAGTTGCTGTGCCGGACGTACCGGGCCGGGTAGTTGTAGGACTTCAGCCGGTTCCAGGTGGGGGTGGACCACTGGGTGACGAGGTTGGTGTACTCGGTCGAGGTGATCGGCTGGATGCCGCAGTGCTTGGAGTTGAGCGGCTGCGTGTAGGTCTTCTGGTCGAGGGCCGTCCAGGTGCCGGCCGACAGGGCCGAGGTCTGCCAGGCGTAGAAGACGCCGTTGGGGTCCCAGGTGTCGCCCCACAGGTACCAGGTGGAGCTGGACGTGAGGGACTTGACCAGCGTCGGGGCCTCGGTTCCGTTGTGCGAGACGGCCGTGCTGAACTCGGTGAAGCTGCCCGGGTCCAGTGAGGTGGAGCGGGCGCCGACGAGCGTGGAGTTCTTCTTGAAGTACAGGTAGTTGACGCCGCTGACGCCGACCGCCAGGTCGCCGTCGATGACGTCGTAGCCGGGGTCGAAGAAGACCTGGGGGTCGCCGGCGGTGACGAAGTCACTCGTGTAGTTGATCATGATGACGTTGTGGCCGCTGCTGTTGACCGCGGAGTAGATGACGCCGTACTGACCGCGGCCCGCGTCCCAGAACGCCTCCGGCGCCCAGCTGTGGGTGTCCATGTCGTGCAGCTTCATCCGCCGGTAGCCGGTGAAGCTGCGCAGGTCGGTGGAGTCCCAGATGTGGATGTACTGGCTGACGTAGGTCCAGTCGGTGCCGTTCAGGTCGGTGGCGAGCACCACGAAGGTGCCGTCCTGCTTGCGCAGGATGAACGGGTCGCGCAGGCCGAGGGAGCCGGCCGTGGGGGTGGCGACGGGGTCGTTCTGGTTGAGCGGGGTCCACTGGAGGCCGTCGGTGCTGACGGCCAGGTGCAGGCCGTAGTTGGCGGCCAGCATGTCCGGGGACTCGGTGAAGTAGCACATCACGTAGGCCGAGTTGGTGGCGGCCTGTGCGCTTCCGGCGCCGAGGGCCAGGGCACCGGTGGCGGCGAGGGGGACGGTCGCGGTCAGGCCGAGGAAGTGGCGGCGCGACAGGGGGGTGCCGTTCATGTGCGCTCCAGACAGGGGGGATTGTCCGAAATATCGGACGCGGTTCGGAAAACCGATCAGAAACTAGAGGGACGCGTGGGGCGCGTCAATCCTTGCGTAACAAGGGAGTTACTCGGATTTCCCACGCTCCACCGCGAGCGTCAGGGTCGCCGGACGCAGTCCGGGGGCCGTCGCTGTGAGCCTCATGTGACCTGGCTGTTCACCGGGGCGCAGGACGGCCAGCGCCCGGCCGTGCCAGGTGTGGTGGCGCGGCCGCCGGAAGCTGTCCACGTTGTGCGGGTTGCCGTTGGCGACCCCGGCCAGCTCACCGGCGCCCCCGACCTCGAATCCGGCCTGGACCGTCGCGTCGGGGACGAGCCGGCCGTGCGCGTCGACGACCTCGACGAGGACATGGGCCAGGTCGTCGCGCCCCGTGGTCAGGGACCGTACGTCGGGGACGAGGCGCAGGGCCGCCGGGGCCCCGACCGTGCGCAGGGCCGTCCGGCCGATCTCCCTGCCGTCGCGGAACGCCACGGCCGTCAGCTCGCCCGGCCGGTAGGGAACGGTGAGGGTGGCCATGGCGCGTTCGGGAGCCGCCCGGCCGACCTCCTCGCCGTCGAGCAGGAGCCGGACGCCGTCACCGGGCGTGTAGACGTGCACGGTCATCGGGTGGCCGAGGTCCACGTCCCAGGTCCAGCTCGTGAGTTCGTCGAAGTAGCCCCACCAGACGGCGACCTGCTCGGTGCCGGGCGGCGTCGGGCGTTCCACCAGGATCTCCACCGGGCTGCGGCCGGTGAGCGCGGCCCGCCAGTGGTTCTGCGGCTTGCGCTGCCCGATGAGGTCCAGGTCGCCGCAGTTGCCCTGGAAGCAGGGGTACGGATAGCCGAATCCGCCCCAGGAGTGGTGCAGGGTACGGGCCAGGGACCAGCCCGGCATGACACTCTGGTCGCCGATCGAGGCGGCCGTGCCCTCTGGAGCCATCGGCGTCTTGCCGATGCCGGACTCGCCGAGGTAGTCCCAGGCGGCCCACACCCAGTTGCCGACGGCCCAGGCGTTCTCCTCCACGAACCTGGTGTCCTGGTAGATGGTGGCCGGGAAGCCCTCGCTCTGGGTCATCGCCCGCCCGGGGTGGGCGTCGTGCATCGGGCCGTACGTCTTGCCGTTGGCGTTGTAGTGGACGTCCCCGACGTCCACATAGCTCCAGGACGGGTCGTCGGCGCCGAAGGTGGAGCCGCCGCCGAGGGTGAGGGGGCGGGTCGGGTCCAGGGCGCGGACGGCGGCGGCCAGTTGGGCGCCCCGCCGGCCGTTCGTCGTGTCGGTGATCTCGTTGCCCAGGGACCAGATCACCACGCTGGGGTGGTTGCGGTCGCGCAGGACGGTGGCGGTCAGGTCGCGCTCCCACCACTCGGCGAAGTGCAGCGCGTAGTCGTCCGGGTTCTTCCCGGTGTCCCAGACGTCGAAGAACTCGTCCATCACCAGCATGCCGAGCCGGTCGCAGGCGTCGAGAAGGGCGGGGGTCGGCGGGTTGTGGGCGGTGCGCAGGGCGTTGAAGCCCGCCGCCTTGAGGAGTTCGACCCGGCGCTCCTCGGAACGGTCGAGGGCGACGGCGCCCAGCGGCCCGTGGTCGTGGTGGACACAGCCGCCGGTGATCTTGACGGTCTCGCCGTTCAGCCGGAAGCCGACCTCGCCGTTCCAGAGCAGGGATCGGATGCCGAAGGCCGTGCTGACGGTGTCGACGACCCGGCCGCCGACCAGCACCTCGGCGCGGGCGGTGTAGAGGTGGGGCGAGTCCGGGGACCACAGCGCGGCGGAGCGGACGGGCAGGTCGAGGGCGGCCCGGCCGGTGGCGCCGGTGGCCGTGCGCCGGGTCGCGACCGGGTCGCCGTGCAGGTCGAGGACGGTGACGCGCACGTCCGCCGGAGCACCCTCGACGGCCACCTCCACACGCACCGTCGAGCGCCGGGCACCGACCTCGGGGGTGGTGACCTGGACGCCCCACAGGGGGATGCGGACCGGGCCGGTCACGGTGAGCCAGGTGTGGCGGTAGATGCCCGAGCCCGAGTACCAGCGGCTGTTGCGGCCGCTGTTGTCGACCCGGACGGCCAGCAGGTTGGGTCCCGTGCGGTCGAGGTGCGGGCCCAGGTCGTACGCGAAGGAGGTGTAGCCGTAGGGGTGGAACCCGAGGTGGACGCCGTTGAGCCAGACGTCGGCGTTCTGGTAGACGCCGTCGAAGCGCAACTCCGCGTGTTCCGCGTCGAGTTCGAAGTGCTTGCGGTACCAGCCGATACCGCCGACGGTGTAGCCGGTCGAGCCGCCGTTCTGGCTGCGCGCGGTGTCGAACGGACCGATCTCCTGCGGGGCCGGGGGCTGGTCCGGGTCCGGGTCCTTCAGGACGAGCAGCGAGGGGTCGCTGGTGGCGGCGCCGTCCGTGGAGCCGGCGTAGGGCAGGTCCTCGATGCTCCAGTCGTGCGGGAGGTCCAGCGTGCGCCAGGCGGTGTCGTCGTACGACGGCTGCTGCACGCCGTCGGCGTCGCCGCGCAGGAAGAGCCAGTCGGCGTCGAAGGACCGCTCGCGCGGCACCCGGGCAGCGGTGGCCGTCGCCCGCGTCGCCGGCAGGCCGGCCTCCAGGGCCGCCGCCGTCGCCGCGGCCAGCCCGAGGGCCTGACGTCGGGTCACTCCGCCGGTGTGCTGTTCGCTCATCGTCGACTCTCCGTCTCCTGAGAGGAATTCAGCAAAGGACTTGTTCCTGCAAGTAATATGCAACAAGCTGTCGGGGTCCTTACCATCGCCTCACGACGCGGAGTCCCGCCATGCCCCGACTCATGCCGGACACCGGCCCGCAGCGCGTCCTGGCCCTCTCCAACCTCGTCTTCACGGTCGGCAGCGGCCTGTATCTGACGGCGGGCGTGCTGTACTTCACCGAGGCCGTGGGGCTGCCCGCCGGACAGGTGGGGCTCGGGCTCGCGGTCGCGGGGCTGGTCTCGCTGGCACTGGCCGTCGCCGTCGGACATCTGGCGGACCGGCGCGGGGCTCGCGGTGTGTACGCGGCCACGCTCGTGGCGCAGTCGCTGGCGACGGCCGCGTTCCTGTGGACGGCCGACTTCTGGCCGTTCGTCCTCGTGGTGTCCGTGGCGAGCGCGGCGAAGGCGGCTGGGACGGCGGCCCGCAGCCCCCTGATCCGGCACTACGGAGGCGACCGCCCGCAGGAGTTCCGCGCCTATCTGCGGGCCGTGACCAACGTCGGCGTCTCCGTCGGCGCGCTGGGTGCCGGCTGGGCGGTCCAGGTCGGCACGGTGACCTCGTACCGGCTCCTGGTCGTCGGACTGTCGGTGTCCTGTGCCGCCGCCGCGCTGGTCCTTCTCGCCCTGCCGCCGGTGGCACCCGTTGCCGCCGCCGACGGCCCCCGCCGGGCGGCGCTGCGGGACCGGCCGTATCTCCTGCTGACCGCTCTGGACGGGGTCATGGCGGTGCAGTTCAAGGTGCTGACCGTGGCCGTGCCGCTGTGGCTGATCGGTGCGACGGCCGCGCCGCGCTGGCTCGTCTCGGGCACCATGCTCACCTGCACGGTGATCGTCGTCGCGTTCCAGGTGCGGGCGAGCAGGGGCGTCGACTCGCCGGCGGCGGGCGGGCGCGCCTACCGCCGCGCCGGGGTGGCGTTCCTCCTCTCCTGCTCGCTGATCCCGCTGGCCGCCGGGGTGTCCGGCCCGGTGGCGGCGGGCGTGCTGCTGGGGGCGGTGGTCGTGCACACGGTCGGCGAACTGTGGCACGCGGCGGCGGGCTTCGAGGTGTCCTTCGGGCTCGCCCCGGAGCGGGCGACCGGGCAGTACCTCGGCGTCTTCGGGATGGGCGCCGGGCTGGCCGAGGCCTTCGGGCCGGGTCTGCTGATCTGGCTGTGCATCGACCGGGGCCGGCCCGGCTGGTACGTCATGGGCGCGCTGTTCGCCGTCACGGGACTGGCGGCGCCGCCCGCCGTGCGCTGGGCGGAGCGCCGCCGGACGGCCGCCGGACCGGAGCGGGTACCGGTGACGGCAGCGTCCTGAACCCGTCACGCCCCGGCCGGGGTGGGGCGGGCTCGTCCGTTCAGGATCGGGGGCACGGGGTCCTCCGCATGTCGAGGGCGTGGGGCGAGGGAGTCCCGTTCCCCCGCCCCACGAGCTGTCGTTCGATATGCCGAAAGCAGTGCGACATGCTGTGCTGGGTTCCACGGTAGGGGACGGACCGGTGATGTCAATGACGCCTCCCGAGCCCCTTCGCCCCTCTCAGGCGACGGCATCGCCTCCCCCGTCCGGACGGGCCGGGTCGTACGGCCGTGCCACCGCGCCTAGCCTCGATCCGACACTCCGTCCGAGACCCGGCCACCGCGTCCGGGACTCGGCCTGACACCGCGTCCGAGAAGGGCCCCACATGCCCGGCCGTCTCCCCCGCCGCCTGTTCGCCCTCCTCCTCGGCGCCCTCACCGGCGCCTCCGCCGTCGCGGCCCCCGCCCGCGCCGACGCCAGGGATGTGACGGAGTATCCGATCACCACCACCGCCGACAGCCTCCCCGCCGACATCGCCGCCGGGCCGGACGGCGCCCTGTGGTTCGCCCAATCCGGAGCGGGCCGGATCGGGCGCATCGCCACGGACGGCACGGTCGCCGACTACCGCACCCCGACCCGGGACAGCGGCCCCTTCGGCATCACCGCGGGACCGGGCCGTGCCCTCTGGTTCACCGAGCAGTCGGCCGGACGGATCGGACGGATCACCACGTCCGGCACCGTCACGGAGTTCGCCCTGCCCAAGGCCGCGAGTGCCCCGGCCGGCATCGCGCAGGGCCGCGACGGCGCGCTGTGGTTCACCGAGCTGGGCACCGACCGGATCGGCCGGATCACGGCCGGGGGCAGGGTCACCGAGTACCGGGTACCCACACCGCACAGCCTCCCGTACGGCATCGCGGCGGGCGCCGACGGAGCACTCTGGTTCACCGAGCTGGCCGGGGGCAGGATCGGGCGGATCCGACCCGGCGGCCGCATCACCGAGTTCCGGCTGCCGAGCCGCGTGGACTTCCCCGAGGACATCGTCGCCGGGCCCGGCGGGATGTGGTTCACCGCGTCCGGGTCGAACTCCGTCGACCGGATCGACCGCACCGGCCACGTCACCCGGTACCGGCTGCCCGACGCCGACGGCGACCCCGCCGGGATCGCCGCGGGGCCCGACGGCCGGGTGTGGTTCACCGACGAGTCCGGCCGGGTCGGCCGGGTGACGGCGGCCGGGCGGATCACCGTCGTACGGGTGCCGCACGGCCCCGACAAGGCACCCTTCCGGCTCACCACCGGCCCGGACCGCACGATGTGGTTCACCGAACTGCTGGGCAACGCGATCGGCCGGATCCGGTCCCTCTGACGCACCCCACCGGGTCCGCGAGCGCCGACCGCCTGCCCGCCGCGGGCGGCGCGGAGGTCACCCCCCTGTGACGCCCGACGCCCGACGCCATGGCGGGCGAGGGCGTCGGAAACTCGATTGCGGCCGGCCGGCCACCTCCCGGACGCTGCCCCCATGTCCCCTTTCGTGCGCCCCGCCACGCTCGCCGACGCGCCGGCCGTGACCGGTCTCCTCAACGAGATCGACCGCATCGAGATCGGGCGGCCGGAGACCGACCTGCACACGGTGGAGGCCGACCTCCGACACCCCGACATCGATCTGGCGCGCGACTCCTGGCTGGCCTTCCACGGCGAGCGGCTGGTGGCGTACGCGCTGGTCTGGGACGAGTCGCACGGCGAGCGGATCGACGCCGACCACTACGTGCTCCCCGACCACCAGGACGCGGGACAGCTGCTCCTGGCGGCCCTGGAGGCCAGGGCCCTGGAGATGGCCCGGGCCAACGGCGCCGAACGGGCCGTGCTGCACCTGCACCTCAACGTGGCGCCCACCGTCGACCAGGCGCTCGTCCGCGCGCGGGGCTGGACCGTCGTCCGCCGGTACCACGTGCTGGAGAAGGCGCTGCGGCCTGCCGACGGCCGGCTGCCCGAGCCACCCGCGGGCGTCCGGGTGCGGTCGTGTGCCGGTGCGGCGGACCGGGAGGCCGCGCACGCGCTGTACCAGGCGGCCTTCGCCGAGCACTTCGACTTCCAGCCGCGGACCTACCGGCAGTGGCTGAACGACATCGACGCCGACGGGCTCGACTGGTCGCTGGTGTGGATCGTCGCCACGGACGACCGGGGCGACGCCGGTTTCCTGATCGCGCGGGACGACCGGGAGGCCATGGGCTGGATCCGCAGCGTCGGCGTCCTGCGCGAGGCCCGCGGGCGGGGCCTCGGCGGGCTGTTGCTCCGGCACGCGTTCGCGGCCTTCGCCGCGCGGGGACGGCGGATCGTGGGGCTCGGCGTGGACACCGCGAACGAGACCGGGGCGCCCGAGCTGTACGCCCGCCACGGCATGACCGTGCACTTCGCCGTGGACACCTGGGAGACGGTCGCGGGCTGAGGGACGAGGGGCGGGCCGGTGAACGCGCAGGTGGCGGGCCGGTCCGCGCGGCCTCACATCCGGGCTCTCAGCACGTCGACCTCGCAGCCCGGCGCGAAGGGGTCGAAGCCGTGCTCGGCCAGCCAGCGAACGATCAGCAGGCTCCGCAACGACCACCATGCGTGGATCACGTCGAGGTCGACGTCGGTGCCGTAGCCGGCGAGGACGTCGTCGAGGTGTTCCTCGTGGCCGAGGGTGAAGGTGGCGAGGTCGTACAGGGCATCGCCCCGGCCCGCCTCGGACCAGTCGATGATGCCCGTGACCTCGTCGCCGTCCACGAAGACGTGCGCGATCTGCAGGTCGCCGTGGGTGAAGGCCGGAGTCCACGGCCGCAGCGCGGCCTCGGCGAGCTGCCGGTTGCGGGTGACCAGGTCGGCGGGCAGGACGCCGTCGGTGACGAGCGAGGCGCACTCGGCGTCGAGTTCCGCCGTCAGCGCGTCGATGCTCCGGCCGGCCTGTCCCTGCCGGGCCGGCAGGGGCGCGTCGTGCAGCTTCCGGATGGCGGCGCCCGCCGCGGCCCACGCCGCCGGCGACCCGGTCGACGGCCCGCCGAGGCGCCCGAGTGTCGTGCCCGGGAGTGCGGCGAGCGCCAGCACGGGCGGCCTGCGCCACAGGATCTCCGGGGTCGGGACCGGCGCGAGGGCCATCGCCTCGACCTCGGCGTCGATGCGCGCCTGGTCGGCGTCCACCTTCAGGAACACGTCGCCGACGCGCAGCGTCGCGCGCTCGGAGTGGGCGACGACGACTTCGACCTCATCCATGGGCGACCAGTATCCCGGAGGTGATCGCCGACGTCACCGCCCTCCACTCGACCTGGCCCGGACTGGAGTTCGAGCAGGCCCTCTATGGAAGTCCTGTGGAAATTCGGCTGCTTTCGGGTGGGCGAGATGGGAATCTTCTCTACGGTCCGATGAGTACCGCAGGGGGAGGTATCACCACAGTGAACCGTATGAACACGTCTTTCGGGGTGCTGGTCGCCACCGGCATCGTCACCGCCGCCCAGCTCGGCCTGGCCACCGGGGCGTCCGCGCGGGCGGAGGCGCCGCAGAGCACGGGGTGCCCGGTCGACATCGTCTATCCGAGCCGTTTCTATCTGAACTCGAGCGGCTGGGTGACCAACGGCGGCCTGTACTTCGCGGTGAAGAACAAGAGCGCGAGCACCAGCTTCAAGAAGGTCACGTTCACCGTCACGGACGTCAAGAACATCCGCTTCGGCAGTGCCACCGCCAAGGGCGGCAAGGTCACCCACAAGACGTCGAAGACGGTGTCGGTGTACACGACGACGCTGAAGAAGAAGGCCAGCCTCGGGGTGAGGGTGCAGACGCACCTGCTGAACACCAGCACCTACAAGGTGAAGTTCGCGCTGCACGGCACGGGGTGGAACTGCGCCGTGGACCAGGGCACCTGGGGCTCCTGATCCCGGCCGGACCGTACGCTGGGAGCCGTGGTCGACTGCGGCGAGGGTGCGGGCGCGGCGGCCGCCCGGCTCACCGGGCGGCCGGTCTCTGCCGAGCGGACCCGGTCGGGCGGCCCGGCGGAGGTGCTGCTCGCGGACGGGCGCGCCGTCATGGTCAAGCGCGGCGACGGTCCCGGCGCGGTACGGGCGGAGGCGGCCGGGCTGCGTTGGCTGGCCGCCGCAGGGGCGGTCCCGGTCCCGGAGGTCCTGGGGCAGGACGAGCGGTGGCTGGTGACGGAGCTGGTCCCCACGGGACAGCCGGGCGCGGGGGCCGCGACCCGCTTCGGCGCCCAGCTGGCCGCCCTGCACGGTTCGGGCGCCCCGGCCTTCGGTGCGGCCCCGCCGGACGGCCCGCGCGACGCCTGGATCGGCCGCGCCCCGATGCGCAACGAGCCGGGCACCGACTGGCCGCGCTGGTACGCGGAGCGGCGGGTGCTGCCGTACGTGCGCGCGGCGGTGGACCAGGGGACCCTGCGGCCCGGTGAGGCCGTGGTGGTCGAGCGGGTCTGCGAGCGGCTGCCGGAGCTGGCGGGGCCGGCCGAGCCGCCCGCACGGCTGCACGGCGACCTGTGGAGCGGCAACGTCCTGTGGGGCGCCGACGGCAGGGTCCGGCTGATCGACCCGGCCGCGCACGGCGGGCACCGCGAGACCGATCTCGCGATGCTCCGCCTCTTCGGCTGCCCGTTCCTGGACCGGATCCTGACGGGCTACCAGGACGCGGCTCCGCTCGCCGACGGCTGGGCGGAGCGCGTCGGCATGCACCAGCTGTTCCCGCTTCTGGTGCATGCGGTGCTCTTCGGACGGAGCTACGCCGAACAGGCGTTGGCGACATCCCGGACGATCTCTGACATGTGACACCGTCATGTGCCGGACGGGCATGTGAAATCGGCCACGTGCGGTGACGATTCGCCGCTGGTTCCCCGCTGGTTCCTTAACAAGCTCTTAATTGGGACTGAGATTACGCAGAGTAAGGAAACCAACCACGCGTTCGAATCGTATAAGTGCATGGAAGAACGAAACAGGGAGAGACCATGCAACCGTTCGCGCTCAACTACGCACGCCCCGCAGTGCAGTTGGACGTCACCACTCCGTACGCGTATGACTCCGGACTGCAGTTGAACGTTCTCCATGATGGCCGGATCGCGGCCACCGATCACGCAACGCTCAGAGCCCTGGGGACCACGACCTCCACCGCGGGCTCCAAGACGCACTTCGACGACTGAGCGCGGACCCCGACGATGACCGTGCTCATCCTGACCAGTGACGAGGACGTGACGGCGGACATGGTGGTCCTCCGGCTGCACGAGGCCGGAGTGCCCGTCGTCCGCCTCGATCCTGCCGATCTGACCAGCGGTGTGGCCCTGTCGGGCGAGTATGTGCAGGGCGCCAGTCGCGGGCACCTGTCCGTGAACGGGCGGCTGGTGAGCGTGAACGGCCTGCGCTCCATCTGGGTGCGCAGGCCGGGAACGGCGGCCTCCCGGGCCGCCCAGCCGTCCCCGTGGCTGACGGAGGAGTCCGCGCAGGCGCTGTACGGCATGCTGCGCGGCACCGACGCGCGCTGGATGAACCATCCGGACGCGTCCCTGCGGGCCCGCCACAAGCCGTGGCAGCTGCGGCTGGCGCAGCGCAGCGGGCTCGCCGTGCCCGCGACGCTGATCACCACGTTCCCGCAGGCGGCCCGGGAGTTCGCGGAGCGGTTCCCGGACCTGGTCGTCAAGCCGGTGTCGGGGGCGCATCCGCAGGAGCCCCCGCGGGCGGTGCCCACCAGCCGGGTGGCACCGGACACCGACTTCGCGGCGGTGGCCTTCGGGCCGACGCTGCTCCAGCGGCGGGTCGCCAAGCGGGCCGACATCCGGCTGACGGTGGTCGGCGAGCAGCTGCTGGCCGCCCGCAAGCCGGTGCACCCGGACGCCCACCCCGACGACGTGGACGTCCGGTTCGCCCCGTCCGTCTCGCCGTGGGCGGCGGCGGAGGTGCCGACCCGGGTCGCCGAGGCCGTCCACACGTACATGAAGGACGCCGAGCTGGCCTACGGTGCCTTCGACTTCGCGGAGGACGCCGACGGCATCTGGTGGTTCCTGGAGTGCAACCAGTCGGGCCAGTTCGGGTTCGTCGAGATGGACACCGGACAGCCGATCGCCGGGGCCATCGCCGGGTGGCTGGCGCACGGCACGCAAGAATGCGGGTCGTACGCCGGCGGCGGGCGGAGCACGACGTCTTGACCGCCCGGTCGGCGGTGTGGAACCGGGTACGGAGAAAGGAACGGGAGATGCGCATCGGACTGCTGGGGACCGGGCCGTGGGCGCGGGCGGCCTACGCCCCCGCGCTGGCGGGACACGGTTCGCTGGACTTCGTCGGGGTGTGGGGCCGCCGCCCGGAGGCCGCGGCGGAGCTGGCCGAGGAGTACGGCGTCCGGGCGTTCGGCACGGTGGACGCCCTGTTCGCCGAGGTCGACGCGGTGGCGGTGGCGCTGCCGCCGGCCGTCCAGGCGGAGCTGGCGGTGCGGGCGGCGGACGCCGGGCGGCATCTGCTCCTCGACAAGCCCCTGGCGGTCGGCGTCGCCGAGGGGCGGGCGGTGGTGGAGGCGGCCGAGCGGGCCCGGGTCGCCTCGGTGGTGTTCTTCACCACCCGCTTCCAGCAGGAGCCGGAGGCGTGGATCGGCGAACAGGCCGCCGCGGCGGGCTGGTTCACGGCGCGGGCGCAGTGGCTGGGCTCGGTGTTCACCGGCGACAGTCCGTTCGCCGACTCGCCGTGGCGCCGGGAGAAGGGGGCGCTGTGGGACGTGGGCCCGCACGCCCTGTCCGTGCTGCTGCCGGTGCTGGGCGACGTACGGCGGGTGGCGGCCGCCGTGCACGGGCCCGCGGACACCGTCCATCTCGTGCTCGACCACAGCGGCGGGGCTTCGAGCACGGTGACGCTGAGCCTCACCGCGCCCGAAGCGGCGGCCGGGGCCGATGTGGAGCTGCGGGGCGAGGCGGGGGTGACCCTCCTTCCGAGGAGTGCGGAAGGAGCCGTCCCCGCCCTGACCCGGGCCGCCGACGCCCTGCTCACGGCCGTACGCACGGGCCGGGCGCATCCCTGTGACGCCGCGTTCGGGCTGCGGGTCACCGAGATCCTCACGGAGGCGGAGGCCCTCCTGGGCAAGGACATCGGCTAGCCGCCGGCTACGCCTCGTCGGGCGGCGGGTCGAACGGCTCGTCGCTCCATCGGAACCAGGCCCGGTCCCCCTCGATGTGCAGCAGGAACTCGGGGACCGGGCCGTCCGGCGAGATCAGCGACAGCTGCCGGCGGATCTCGTCGTGGACCTCCTCCCAGGCCGTCCAGTCCTCGGCCTCGGCCAGCAGCAGTTCCCGGGCGAACAGGTCCCGGACCGCGGCGAAGCCGGGCCCGGGCGTGAAGCCGCCGGACAGCCAGGGGAAGTCGGCCTCGTCGACGACGATCTCGCCGACCGGCTCGCGCCCGCCGCGCACCTGCCAGACACCGCCCTCGAACCCCATGCCGACTCCCCCCCGTGAGCTGTCGATCAACGTCCTCTCAGCATGTCACCCGGCACTGACAGCGGCCGGCGCCCAGAAGTTCACCCGTTCCCGGGTGACGGGGTAGCCCGCCCTGGCGAAGTGCGCGGCCATCGGGAAGTTGTCCTGGTCGGTGGCGGCGCCGATGGCCTCGGCGCCGTGTTCGACGAGGAAGTGGGTGCACTCCACGAGCAGGTCGTAGGCGTAGCCGTGGCCGCGCTGCCCGGGCAGGACGCCGATGAACCCGATGCACGGGCCCGACGGGTTGCGGGCGGGGATGTGGATGCCGGCCGGCTCCCCGTCGGGGGTGCGGGCGACCTGCCACCACTCGCGGGGCGAGGGGAACCAGTGGAAGATCTCCAGGTCCTCCTGGGCCGCCAGTTCCACTCCGCCCTTCTCGATGGCCCGGCGGGCGTGGGCGTCCAGGGTGGCGGAGTTGATGGCGCGCAGGACGTCGAGGAAGACCTCGTCGTCGGGTTCGGCGGTGAAGACGAGGCGGCCGGGTCGCTCGGGCAGACCGCACTCGGGTGTCCAGCGGTAGTTGTAGCGCTCGACGAGCAGTTCGAAGCCCGCCTTGCGGGCGGCGCCGAAGCGGGTCTCGGCGGCCGTGCGCAGTGCGGGGTCGTCGCGCCAGCCGGCGGGCAGGTCGAGTTCCAGTTCGTCGACCTGCCAGGGGGCGGTGCGCAGCAGCTCGGCGCCGGCCTCCTCCTCGCCCTCGGCGACGTCGAGCCAGTTGATGAGGAGCGGGGCGGTGTCTTCGGGCCGGGCCCACCAGGCGGCGCGGGCCACGACCCGGCCGTCGCGCAGGGCCACCCGCTTCCAGTCGGAGCGGTACTGCGTGTTCTGGTGCTTCTCGCGCAGGCGCAGCGGGTCGGGCAGGTCGTCGAAGAGGTGGGCGGTGCTGTCGTCGAGCGTACGGATGACCGGATCGGTCACGGATTCCTCCGGGATGCGTGCAGCGGGACGCGCTCCCGGGTCAGCTCGGACCAGTCACGCCCGGGGAAACGGGGAGGGAGCGCGGGATGGGTGTGATGTACATCGCACTCGCCTCCTTCCGTGCGGTCTCGGGCGTGCGCTCATACGTTAGGGGCAGTGCCTGGGCGCGTCCACGGGTTTTCCCACCCCCGGAATCCAAGATCGGGACGAGTCGGGTATACGGGCACGGGCGTAGCTTAGGGATGTGACTTCGGTGCGCGGCTGGTCGTCGCGTGGCTACCGGGACGGTCGTGGCTGGTTGCAGGGTGCGCCGCCGCCACGCTGGGTCCGGGTGCTGCCCGTGGTGCTGCTCGGGGTGGTGACCGCGGCGACGCTGCTCAGCCCCAACGGCCACGACTTCGGCTTCCTCCTCGGGGCCATCCCGCCGCTCGCCGTCCTCTCGTACGGCCCGCTGGCGACAGCCGTGCTCAGCTGCCTGGTCGTGGTCCTGCTGAACGTGCCCGCGACCCATCTGAACCACCCCGGCGACACCGATCTGCTCACGGTCACCTTCGTCGCGGTACTGAGCGTGTTCGTGTCCTATGTGCGCAGTCACCGGGACGCGCAGCTGCTCACCGAGCGGGCGGTGGGCGAGGCGGTGCAGCGGGCCGTGCTGCCGCCGCTGCCGGAGCGGGTCGGGGCGGTGCGGTGCGTGGGGCTGTACCGGGCCGCGCAGCACGGGACGCTGGTCGGCGGCGACTTCTTCGACGTGCGCGACGGGCCGTACGGGGTGCGGGCGGTGATGGGGGACGTACGGGGGCACGGGCTGGCCGCCGTCTCCACGGTGGTGTCGCTGCTCGGGGCCTTCCGGGAGGCGGTCCTCGACCAGCAGGACCTGGAGTCGGTGGCGGCGCGGATGGACCGCAGGCTGACGGTGGACTCGGCCGACGTACCGCACGCGGAGCTGTTCGCCACCGTGCTGCTGCTGGAGTTCTCCGCCGATCTGCGGTCGGTGCGGGTCGTGGTCTGCGGTCATCCGGCGCCCGTGCTGCTGCGGGACGGCCGGACCCAGGAGCTGGCCGTCCCGCCGGGCGCGCCGCTGGGCATCGGGCTGGTGGGGGTGGAGCAGGCCAAGGAGGTCACGGTCGAGCTGGGGCCGGGCGACCGGCTGTTCGTCGCCTCGGACGGGGTCTGGGAGGCACGGGACAAGGCAGGGGGCTTCTACCCGCTCGCGGAGCGGCTCGCCGGGTTCGCCGGCGCGGAGGCGGCCGTGCTCACCGAACTGGTGTGGGCCGACCTGATCCGGCACTTCGAGGTGCGGGACGACGCCACCATGCTCGTCCTGTCGCCCGTCATCGCCTGAGGCGCAGGGGTCAGCCCACGTCCCACAGGAAGCGGTGGGTGTGGATGCCGAAGTACGGGAAGGGCTGGACCTCGCGGACGCCCTCGATCGGCCGGACCACGTCGTTGACGAAGTCGAGCAGCTCCTTGGGGCCGGGGGTGACCACCTCGGCGAACAGGTCGAAGCCGCCCGAGGTGAACACGGAGTAGACCACCTCGGGGTGGGCGGCGAGGGCGTCGGCGACGGCCCGCGGGTCGCCGTCCGCGGCGATGCCGAGCAGCGCCATCGCCTGGCCGCCCATGGCCATCGGGTCGGTGACGCCCACGACCTGGACGGCCCGGGAGTCCAGCAGGCGCTGCAGCCGCTGGCGGGCCGCGGAGGCGGACAGGCCCACCTTCGGTCCGAGGTCGGCGTACGCGATACGGCCGTCGGTCTGCAGCTCGCGCAGGATGGCCCGGTCGATGTCGTCCACGGGTGTCCCGGCCCTCTTCCTCAGCCGGCCAGTTCGAGCAGGGCGGCCCCGAACACGGCGGTGTGGGTGTCGACGTCCTGCTCGGTGGTGTCGGGGCACATCAGCGCCATGTTGTGGAACGGGGTGAGGAGGATGCCCCGGTTGGCGAGGTAGAGGTGCAGGAAGTCCTCCAGCTCGGCGTCGGCGGCGGCCTCGGACTCGGTGCCGGTGCGCGGGGCCGGGGAGGCGAAGCGGTATTCGGTGCGGGCGCCGAGGCGGCTGACCGACCAGGGCAGGGCGTGGGCCTCGACGGCCGCGCGGACGCCGGTCTCGAAGCGCTCGGAGAGCGCCGTCATGCGGGCGAACGCCTCGTCGGTGAGCACGTGCTCCAGGGTGGCCCGGGTCGCGGCGACCGAGAGCGCGTTGCCGGCCAGGGTGCCGCCGACCCCGCCCATGTCGACCAGGTCCAGGTCGGCGCGGGCGAGCAGGCGTTCGGCGAGTTCGGCGGAGAGGCCGTAGGCACCGGCCGGGATGCCGCCGCCGATGGCCTTGCCGACGGTGAGCAGGTCGGGTTCCAGCTCCCAGGCCGCGGTGCAGCCGCCGGGTCCGGCGGAGAAGGTGTGCGTCTCGTCGTTGATGAGCAGCGTGCCGTGCTGCCGGGTCAGGGCGCGTACGCCCGCCAGGTAGCCGGGCTCGGGCAGGACGATGCCGATGTTGGTGAGCGCGGGTTCCATGAGTACGGCGGCCACGTCGCCGTGGGCGAGCTCGCGCTCCAGCTGCTCCAGGTCGTTGAACTCGGCGACCCGGCTGGTCAGGGTGACGTCGCAGGGCGCGCCCACGTTGCCGGGGCGGGGCGCTCCCTTGCCGTCAGGTCCGACGACGATGAGGGACTCGTCGACGCTGCCGTGGTAGCTGTAGCTGTTGACCAGGATCTTCGGCCGGCCGGTGACGGCGCGGGCGAGCCGGATCGCCCAGCGGTTGGCGTCGGTCGCGGTCAGCGAGAAGCTCCAGCGGGCGAGCCCGAAGCGGCGGGTCAGCTCCGCGCCGACCCACTCCGCGTCCTCCGTCGGCAGCATCGCGGTGGCCCCGCCCAGCTCGGCGAACCTGCGGTGCACCGCCTCGGTCACGACGGCCGGCGAGTGGCCGGCCATCGCGCCGGTGTCGCCCAGGCAGAAGTCGATGTAGGTGTGCCCGTCGACGTCGGTGACCCGGGCGCCGCGCGCGGTCGCCAGATAGCGGGGGAAGGCGCCGGCGGTCTTGTTCATCCAGGTCATCGGGACCCGGCCGAAGAGATGCTCGGCGCCGGCATATGCCGCTCGGGAACGGGGGTTGCGCCGCTCGGCCTCGGCGCTCTCCCGGGCCAGGAGGGTGTGCAGTCGGGTGCGGTCCATGGAGTACCCCTGGTCGGGAGCGGCGGCGACGGAACGACGGGAGCGTACGACCGATATCGACCGCATTTCAAGATGTGACGCTCGAATCGATTGCCAGAACGACGGATTCGAGTGCCAGCCCCTCCCGAGTACGACCGGGCTGCGACCGGGCTTGAAGCCCGGCAACCGGACGGGCGTTCCGTGTTCGAACATTCGCCCTGAAACGCCACGGTTCGCCACCCCTTCCGCCAGTTAGAAATATCTACCAGCATGCATATGCCGGGTTGGCGTGCGGACGCGGAGATTCCTCGGAGCAGTGCATGACGAACAGGATGTGGATGCAGGGCGTGGAGTGGCTCGCGGCGGCCTCGGCCGACCCGCGGGCGTGCAAGTGGGAGTGGGACCACGGAGAAGGCGTCACACTGCTGGAGGCGGGCCGCTTCTGGGATGTGCTGAGCGTGCCCGACCGGCTCGGTCTGCTCACGCTGGACCTGCTGTGGCGGCCTTCGCTGCCGGTGCCGGGGCCGACTCTGGTGGACACCGCGGCGGGCCGGGTCGGCTTCTTCCTGCCGCCCGATCCGTCCGGCGGCTGGATCGGTTCCGGGCTGCGGTACGCGTGCAAGGGGACGTGGGTCGCCGTACCGCCGCCGTACCGGCCGGCGCGTTACCTGGAGTGGCTGGTGCCGCCCGACGGCAGCGGTGGGCTGCACGCGCCGGGCACGCTGGAGCTGGCCTTGCAGGAGGCCAACGGCACACTGGCGGTGCTGCGGCCGCTCAGCGCCGAGTAGCGGGGGCGGGGTCAGCGGCGGGGCGCCAGGACCAGGACGGTGGCCCAGCGGCCGTCCGGGTCGGCCGGTACGGCACGGCCCTGGTCCCGCCACTCCCGGACGAGCTGGGCGTAGATCGGTTCACGGCAGCACAGCGCCCGGGGCAGCGGGGCGGGGCGCCACGGCGCCGGAGAGGTTCCGTCCATGACGGGGCAACGCCGGGAGCGCGCCGGTGGTACGCGACGTCCGGCGCGCTCACCGGGTCGGGTGAGCGCGTCGCCCGATCGGGCCCGCCGGTCCGTCGTACAAACACTCCGGCGGCCGGGCATTCCGGCGGTCGGCGGCCGACGGGCGCCGCCGGGGGCACGCTCGTATCCTGGGGAGCCAGGGTTCTGACGTCCGACCCCACTGCACGTTCCCTTCCACGTGCTTGGAGTCAGCCCATGTCGCACTCGTCCGCCAAGCCGCGCCGCGGGGCCGCGACGGTCCTCGCCCTGGGGATCCTGTCCGTGCCGCTCGCCGGAGGGACGGCCGGCGCCCTGCCCGCCGCCGTACCGGCCGCGTCCGCCGCGACCTCCCCCACCCCGTCGCCGTCCGGCAGCGCGGCCGTGCGGGACATGACACCGGCCCTCGCCCGCCGGCTCGACGCGGCCGTGCAGCACGTCATGCGTGAGGCGGACGTGCCGGGTGTGACCGTCGGCGTCTGGACCCCCGGCCAGGCCGACTACGTTCGCTCGTTCGGGACCGCGAACAGGGCGACCGGTCAGCGGATGTCGTCCGACCTGTACACGCGGATCGGCAGCGAGACCAAGATGTTCACCGTGACGGCGGTGCTGCAACTGGTCGACCAGGGCAAGGTCGGCCTCGACGACCCGATCGGCAAGTACGTCGACGGGGTGCCGAACGGCGACCGGATCACCCTGCGGGACCTGGCCGGGATGCGCAGCGGACTGTTCAACTACTCAGAGGACGACGGCTTCTTCAAGGCCCTGACCACGGACCCCCGACGCCACTTCACCCCGCAGGAGTTGCTCGCCTACTCCTTCAAGCACCCGGTGATGTTCCAGCCCGGCCAGAAGTTCTCCTACTCCAACACCAACCTGATCCTGCTCGGTCTGCTCGTCGAGAAGGAGAGCGGGCAGCGGCTCGGCGACTACATCGGGCAGCACATCCTCGCTCCGGCGGGCATGCGCCACACCCTGTTCCCGACCGGGAACGAGTTCCCCACCCCGCACGCACAGGGCTACACCGACCAGACGGCGACCGGGAGGGTCGAGGAGACCGCCGGCTGGGACCCGTCCTGGGCCTGGGCGGCCGGCGCGATGATCTCCGACCTGGACGACCTGCACAGCTGGGCCCGCACGGCGGCCACCGGGGTCTTCCCCGACGGCGGGACCATGGTCAGCCCCGCGGTGCAGCGGCAGCGGCTGGCGACCCCGCCGACCGGGATCGCCGGCGCCGGGTACGGCCTCGGCATCTTCGACGTCCAGGGCTGGATCGGGCACAACGGCTCACTGCCGGGCTACGAGGCCCTGACCGTCTATCTGCCGTCGACGCGGACGACCGTGGTCGTCCTGCTCAACACCGACATCAGCTACCGCGGCAACATCGAGCCCAGCACCCTCTTCGGCCAGGCGATCACCCGGATCATCTCCCCGGCGCACGTCTTCGACCTGCCCGCACCGGCCGCCGCCACCCGGTGACTGCGCACGACACGCCGGACCTCAACTCACCCTCCGTGCACGGCATTTCAGACACTTGACACAGAAGCGAACAGTCACCGAGCGGATTCGAAGCGATGTAACGATTCACCGTGCGAGGCCGGTCAATGACGGTGTGTACTGTGCTGCGAGCGCCACATGGGAGGGCCCTGGGCTCCCCCCTGCCCACTGCTGCCCTACTCCCCTGGAAACCGATTCCATGATCGAATTACCGGAACTGGTGGCCGGTGGTCTCGCCGCCGGAACGCTCTCCGCGCTCGCCCTCGGCGGCGGCCTGCTGCGGTCGCGGCGCCAGAAAGCGCTGCTGCGGGCCGAGGTGGCGGAGCTACGGACCCAACTGGACGGTTCCGAGGGCGCGTTCACCGCCGAGATCGAGCATCTCGCCGCCCGCCGGATGCCCGCGGCCGCGGCCCAGCTCGCCCATCCGCACCTCAAGGTGCCGGGTCCGGTGCGGCCGAACACGCCCGGCACTCCGACCGGGATCGCGATGGAGTACGTGCTGACCGCGCTGCGCGAGGAGCTGACCGCGCAGCGGGTGCGGATCGACGCGGCCGCGCAGGCCGGCCTGAGGGGCGCCACCCGGGAGATCCAGGCCGCCCTGTACCGGCTGCAGGACGCGTTGCGGGGACTCCAGCAGCGGTACGACGAGCCGGAGTTGGCGCAGACCCTGTTCGCGCTCGACCACGAGAACGAGCAGTCGCTGCGGCGGGCGCAGGTCGCCGCCGTGGTGTGCGGGGCCTGGGTGGGGCTGGCCCGCGAGGAGTCCCATGTGGTGGACGCGGTGACCGGCGGCCAGGCCCGGCTCGCGGGCTACCACCGGGTCAAGGTCCACAACCATCTGGAGCCGGGCACCGCCCTGGTGTCCCACGCGGTGGAGCCGGTCGCCATCATCGTCGCCGAGCTCCTCGACAACGCGCTCAGGCACTCGGCGCCGGACACCGACGTCGTGGTCAACCTGGAGCACGTCCACCACGGGGTGTGCGTCACCGTCGACGACGCGGGCCTCGGCATGACCCAGGACGAACGGGCCCGCGCCCAGCGGCTGGTGGCGGGCAGCGACCCGATCCTGCTGACCGACCTCGGGGACCCGCCGCGCATGGGGCTGGCCGCGATCGGCCAGCTCACCCGCCAGTTCGACCTGGGCGTCGACGTCTCCTCGCCCTCGCCCTACGGCGGGGTGCGCGCGGTGCTGCGGGTGGACACCCATCTGCTCGGCCGGATCGACCCGGAGGAACGGCCGCCGTCGGTCAGCGCACCCCGCTCGACCCGGGAGCGCCGGGAGCGTACGGCCCGCAGGGAACCCGTGCGCGAGTCCGCGGCGCCCACGGCACCGCCGGCCGAACCCGCGGCGCCGGCCGCACCCGTCGTACCCGTGCCAGCGCCCGTCGTACCCGCGCCCGCACCTGCCGTACCCGCCCCCGAGCCCGTCGCGTCCGCCCACGAGGCCGAGCACGAACGGGCTCTCGGCCACCAGGAGCCGGGTGACCTGGCCGGTCTGCCGAGGCGGCGGCGCCGTAGCCGTACCCCGGCGGAGGGCGCGCCCGAGCAGCAGCCCGCCGTGCGACGGCCCGAGGAGGCGGCCGCCGCGCTCGCGGCGCTCCAGTACGGCACCGCGGCGGCGCGGACCCCCAAGCGGGCGAGCGCGCCCGAATCCCAGCGGACCGAAGACGAAGGAGGAGCGACCGGATGACCAGCCGCGACGCGGGCGAGACGGCATGGGTGCTGGAGCCCGTCCTGCAGGTACCGCATGTACTGGCCGCCGTCCTGCTCACCCGGGACGGCCTCGCGACCGGTTACACGGACGCCCTCTCCCAGGCGACCGCCGAGCGGGTGGCCGCGATCACCAGCACCGTGCAGGGCGCCTGCCGGGCCGCGGCCGCCGCGTTCGCGGACCGGGACCGGGCCGAGGTGCGGCAGGTGGTCATCGAGTCGGACCACGGGTACGTGCTCATCGTGCCGACCGACCACGGCACCTGTGTGGCGGCCTACGGCGACCCGGAGGTGCGCCTGGACCTGCTGGCGCACCGGGTGCACTCGCAGGTGGCCCGGCTGGGCGAGAAGGCGATGGCGGCGTCGCCCAGAGGCTCCGACGGCGGCGCGTCGGCATGACCGGCCGCCGTGGCGGCCGTCCCCTGGTCCCCGCGTATCTGTCGACCGGCGGGCTGGCCCGGCCCAGCCGTCCGCATCTGGAACGGCTGACGGTGCTCAGCCGCGACGGCACTCCGCTGCCCGGCGGTCTGCCCGCCGCCGAACTGGCCCTGCTGGAGCTGCTGTCCGGCGGCTCGCTGACGGTGGTGGAGGCGGCGGCGCTGCTGCGGCTGCCGGTCTCCGCCGTCCGGGTGCTGGCCGCCGACCTCCTGGACCGGGACCTGGTCCGGGCCCGCGCGCCGATCCCGCCCGCCGAACGCTTCGACCCCGACCTGCTGAAGAGAGTGGCCGATGGCCTCCGCGCCCTCAAGCACCGGTGAGCTGCCCCGCGCGGGCGGCTCCCATCTCCCCGAATCGGCCCGCGACCTGGTGAAGATCCTGGTCACGGGAGCGTTCGGGGTGGGCAAGACGACCCTGATCGACTCGGTGTCGGAGATCCGCCCGCTGCACACCGAGGAGCACCTCACCGAGGCCTCCGTCCCTGTCGACGACCTCGACGGGGTGCGGGAGAAGGAGACCACGACCGTCGCGATCGACTTCGGGCGGATCAGCCTGGCCGGCGGGATCGTGCTGTACCTGTTCGGGACGCCGGGGCAGGACCGGTTCCGGACGCTGTGGGACGACATCTCCTACGGCGCGCTCGGCGCCCTGGTCCTGGTCGACAGCCGCCGGATCGACGCCTCGTTCGACGTGCTGGGCCTGGTGGAGGAGTCCGGGCTGCCGTACGCGGTCGCCTTCAACACGTTCCCCGACGCGCCGGACCACTACACCGGCGAGCAGCTGCGGGCCGCCCTGGACCTGGAGCCGGGCACCCCGCTGGTGACCTGCGACGCCCGGGACGCGCACTCCTCGGTCGACGCGCTGCTCGCCCTCGTACAGCATCTGATCGACGACCGGCCGACGGAGGCCACATGACCGCGCAGCAGTCCTTCACGGTGTCCGGTCCGGTACGGCTGTGGGAGGACGGCTTCGCCCGGAACCCGCACGGCTACTACGCGGCGCTGCGCGCCCAGGGCCCGGTCGGCTGGGCGGAGCTGGCGCCGGGCACGCCCGCCTACGTGGTGACCGAGCGGCGGGCCGCCCTCGACGTGCTGCGGGACGTGGCGACCTTCTCGCACGACCCGCGGGACTGGGAGGCGACCGTCCCGGAGGACTCCCCGCTGCTCGGCATGATGCGCTGGCGGCCCAACGCCCTGTTCTCCGACTCCGACGCGCACCTGCGCTACCGGGCCACGCTCATCGACGTGTTCGACCTGATCGAGCCGCACGATCTGCGCTCGCTGGTGCACCGCGCGGTGCGGCTGCTGGTGGACCGGTTCGCGCCCCGGGGCGAGGCGGATCTCGTCGTCGACTTCACCCGGCCGCTGATGGCGCTGGTGTTCAACAACCTGTTCGGGCTGCCGGACAGCCAGGGCGACCGGCTCAACGAGGGCCTGCTGAAGATGATGGAGGGCGGCGCGCAGGCCGCCGAGGGCGAGGCGGAGTTCGCCGACTACGTGCTGCGGCTGATCGCCGCCAAGGTCGAGGAGCGCGGCGAGGACCTGCCGAGCATGCTCCTGGACCACCCCGCCCGGCTCACCCCGGAGGAGGTCACCTGGCAGGTGTTCCTCACCCTCGGCGCGGGCTACGAGCCGACCACGAACCTGGTGTCCAACGCGCTCTCCCGGATCCTCGGCAACCCGCTCTACTACTCCACGCTCACCAGCGGCGCCCGCCCGGTCATGGACGCGGTGGTGGAGGTCCTGCACCACGAGACCCCGCTGTCCAACTACGGCATCTACTACGCCCGCAGGCCCCTCTCCTTCCACGGGGCGTGGCTGCGGCCGGCGATCCCGGTGGTCGTCTCCTTCGGCGCCATGGGACTGTTCGCCGAGCGGGAGATCACCGACGGGCGGCGGACCGGGGACGCCTCGCACCTGTCCTGGGGGGCGGGACCGCACGCCTGCCCGGTCCGGCACCACGCGCTGCTCATCGCGACCGAGGCGATCGAACGGCTCACCCTGTGGCTGCCCGACCTCGACCCCGTCCTGCCCCGCGAACGGCTCAGCTGGCGGCCCGGCCCGTTCCACCGCTCGCTGACGTCGCTTCCCGTCCGGTTCAGCCCCCGCTCCCCCGACCAGCCTGGAGAGACGTCGTGACCGTCACCGACCGCATCGCTCTCGACCCGTTCGGCTCCGACATCCCGGCCGAGAGCGCACGGTTGCGCGCCCTCGGCCCCGTCGTGCCCGTCGAGCTGCCCGGCGGCATCCCCGCCTGGGCGCCCACCGGCTACGACGTCCTCAAGGAACTCATCCTCGATCCCGAGGTCAGCAAGGACCCGCGCCGGCACTGGCGGCTGTGGCCGGAGCTCGGCGAGCACCCCTCCTGGGGCTGGATCCTGGGCTGGGTCGGCGTGATCAACATGCTCTCCACCTACGGCCCGGACCACACCCGGCTGCGCAAGCTGGTGGCGCCGAGCTTCACCCACCGCCGTACCGAGGCGATGCTGCCGCGGGTCGCGGCGATCACCTCGGAGCTGCTGGACGGGGTCGCGGCGGCGGGCGCCGACGGCGCGGTGGTGGACCTGCGGGCCGAGCTGGCGCATCCGCTGCCGATGCGGATGATCTGCGAACTCTTCGGTGTCCCGGACGAGTTGCGGGACGCCACCGGTGAGCTGATCGCGGCCATCATGGACACCTCCGACCCGAGCCCGGAGCACGCCGCGTTCGTGCAGGAGCGGATCGGCACGGTCCTTGGCTCGCTCATCGCGCACAAGACCGAGCACCCGGGCGACGACATGACCACCGAGCTCATCCGGGTCCGCGACGAGGACGGCGACCGGCTCGGCGACGAGGAGCTGCTCTACACCCTGCTGCTGGTCATCGGCGCCGGCTTCGAGACCACGGTCAACCTGATCGGCAACGCGGTGGTGGCGCTGCTGACGCATCCGGTGCAGCTGGCGGCGGTGCGCTCCGGGACGGTCGGCTGGGACGCTGTGATCGACGAGACGCTGCGGGTGCACCCGTCGATCGCCTCGCTGCCGCTGCGGTTCGCGGTGAGCGACCTGAAGGTCGGGGACGTCACCATCCCGGCCGGGGACGCGATCATCACGACGTACGCGGCGGCGGGCGTGGATCCGGAGCGCTACGGCCCCGACGCGGCCGTGTTCGACGCGGCGCGCGGCACCGACGACCATCTCTCGTTCGGGATCGGGGTGCACCGCTGCATCGGCGCGCCGCTGGCCCGGGCGGAGGCGCTGGCCGCGCTGCCCGCGCTGTTCGACCGTTTCCCGGGGCTGCGGCTGGCGGTCGGGGAGCGGGAACTGCGCCAGGTGCCCTCGTTCATCGCGTTCGGCTGGCAGGAGATCCCGGTACGGCTCGGCGGGTGAGGCGCTGACCGCGGGGGCGTCGACCGGTCCCCCGTTCCGGTCGTGCCCCCGCGTACCGCGAACCTACGTGCGGATCCGGCCGTTGGGTATCGCGCCGATGCCCGTTCGGGCACGCCGAGGGCTCACCGGTGCACAGGTGAGTCCGGTTGACCCGGATTCGCCCGGTGCAGAACCGGTGCGGTGAGGTCGCCGAGGACGAGATGGGCGAGGACGACCTCGTACAGATCGGTGCCGGCGGCCAGCAGCTGGCGTTCCAGGACGGGTTCGGCGCCCCGGACGTGTTCGCGGACGGTCTGGGCGTGCATGCCCAGGTCCTGGGCGGCGCGTTCGGCGTTGCCGCCCGCCGCGATCCAGGCGCGCAGGGTACCGCGCAGGTCCCGGCCGTCCTGGGTCAGGCGGTCCAGCAGGTCCTGCGCCCAGGCGTGCAGCGCGGGCGAGGCCAGCAGGTCGGCCAGCAGGACGCCGGACGCGCGGGGCGCCGCCCGGACGAGGTCCTCCGTGCGGGCCGCCTGGGTGTTGAGGGCCAGATGGGCGGCGGCCCGCACGGTGAGGTCGGAGAAGTCGGCGCCCAGCAGCGCCTCGACGCGGTCCATGCGGGCGCGCACGGTGTTGCGGCTGACACCGAGGACCTTGGCCGCGTTGACCGCGGTGGCCTCCAGGCCGAGGCGGGTGGTGGCGAGGAGTTCGGCGCGGGTGTGGTGGGGCAGGGCGTCGAGCGGTCCCAGCACGGCGGTGGACCAGGCGTGCAGCGCGGCGGGGTCCATCAGCCGTTCCGGGTGGGTGCGTTCGGCGTAGACGGCGGACTGGTCGGGGCGGAAGTGGGCGACGGCGAGGGCGCTGACGGCCTGGCCGTAGGCGGTGGCGGTACGGCCGAGGCTCTGCCGGACGCTGCCGCCGAGGAAGATGCCGGGGCGGCCGTCGACGAGCGTGCGCAGCCACTCCCCCGCCGTGGGCGCCGGGCTGACGACGATCACATGGCTGTCGATCGCGGGGCAGCGGACGACCAGGGCCTGGCCGCGGGTGATGTCGAGGCAGTCCTCGGCGAGCCCGTCGCGTTCCGCCGGGTGCGTCTCGACGACGTACACACTGGCGCTGTCGGTGTCCAGGAGGCCGGGCCACAGGCCGGCGGCGACCCGGCGGGCGGCGACCGTGTCCTCCACCATCAGCAGTTGCAGGATGGCGAGGCGCAGGTCGGCGGTGGCCCGCCGGAGCCGGTCGCCTGCCGTCGTCCGTTCGCGTTCCCCGAGGAGGAGTTCGACCACTCCGGCGGCGTGGGTGACGATCTCGGCGGCGCGCCGGTCGAAGGGGGTGGTGCGGGCCACGGCGAGCAGTCCGGCGGCCGTCGAACGCGGGTCGGGACCGCGGACGGCCACCAGGCGCAGGTGCCGGTCGCCGTCCTGGACGGCGGCGGAGGAGATCCTCCCCGCGACCACGTCGGCCACCAGCCCCTCGTCGAGGGGGATCCGCTCCCCGGCCAGCAGCGTGCCGTCGGCGGCCTGCAGGCAGACGGTCGCCGGCACGGCCCCGGCGAGCCAGCCCACGACCCGGCGCGGATCGCGGGCGCCGGGGCGCAGATGGTCGAGCAGCTGCGCGGCCCAGCCGTCGCCGTCGGGGTGTCGGGGGTGCGGGCCCCCGCCGGCTCGGCCTGCCATCTCGCCCTGCTCCTCGTCCATCGCGTTGACCTCGGCCTATGGACGTTACCCGATGAAGCCGCCCGGGTCCCGGCCGCCGCGCGCCGGGTACGACTCCGCCGGCGGCCCACGGGGGACGGGTCGCCGGCGGAGAAGGCCACGGCCGGGGCGGGGGGAGGCCCCGGGTGGCTCGAAGATCGGGTGCCCGGGAACCGGCGGGGTATGCACACGGATTCCGGACCGCCGGGGAGTGACGTGGGGGGGGGGGGGGGGGGGGGGGGGGGGGGGGGGGGGGCCCCCCCCCCGGGGGGGGGGGGGGGGGGGGGGGGGGGCCCCCGGGTGCCCAGGCGCAGCAGCAAGGCCGAGGCCAGGAAGCCGGCGACGGTGATCAGCAGCGC
>NZ_JBICZD010000005.1:215318-355875 GCF_043201555.1 Streptomyces sp. NPDC048288 | reverse complement strand
CGCCCCCCCCCCCCCCCGCCCCCCCCCCCCCCCCCCCCCGCCCCCGCCGGCCCCCCCCCCCCCCCCCCCCCCCCCCCCCCCCCCCCCCCCCACGTCTCCGGCCGGCCCCCGGTGCGTGGCGCGGGGGGCCGCGCGAGCCGCTTCCCGCTCGTACGGCATAAGCTCGGCGAATGGCGAAGTACTTCGACGTTCACCCCGACAACCCCCAGCCCCGCAGCGTCTCGCAGATCGCCGACGCGGTGCGCTCGGGCTCGCTCATCGCATACCCGACCGACTCGTGCTACGCGCTCGGCTGCCAGCTGGGCAGCCGGGACGGCATCGACCGGATCCGCTCGATCCGGCATCTGGACGACCGGCACCACTTCACTCTGATGTGCCGTGACTTCGCCCAGCTCGGCCAGTTCGTGCGGGTGGACAACGACGTGTTCCGGGCCGTGAAGGCGTCGACCCCGGGCAGCTACACCTTCATCCTCCCGGCCACCCGGGAGGTCCCGCGCAAGCTGCTGCACCCGAAGAAGAAGACCGTCGGTGTGCGCATCCCCGACCATGTGGTCACCCAGGCGCTGCTGGCGGAGCTGGGCGAGCCGCTGCTGTCCAGCACCCTGCTGCTGCCGGACGAGGAGGAGCCGCTGACGCAGGGCTGGGAGATCAAGGACCGGCTCGACCACCAGGTGGACGCGGTGGTCGACTCCGGGGAGTGCGGCACCGAGCCGACGACGGTCATCGACTTCTCGGGCGGGGAGGCGGAGATCGTCCGCCGCGGTGCCGGGGACACCGCGCGCTTCGAGTGACCACTTCCGGCTCCCCCGGAGCGGCTCCCCCACCGTCGCGTGCCACGATGATCAGGACATGCCGCGCCGGGTGTCCCGCACCCCGACGCCGACTCCACAGAGAGGCACTTGCGCCATGACCGCCGTACAGGGAACCGACGTGGACATCACCACCGCGGACGGTGTCGCCGACGCCTACCTGGCCCACCCCGCCGACGGGCTCCCGCACCCGGGAGTGCTGTTCTACCAGGACGCCTTCGGCATCCGCCCGCACCTGAAGGCGATGGCGGACCGGCTGGCCGGCGAGGGCTACACGGTGCTGGTCCCGAACGTCTTCTACCGCCACGGCCGCACGCCGGTCGGGGAGCTGCCGGAGTTCATCGACCCCTCCGCGGACCCGACGATCTGGCAGCGGATCATGCCGGTGATGATGTCGCTGACCCCGGAGCTGAGCGACCGGGACTCGGCCGCCTACCTGGACTGGCTGGCCGCGAGCCCGTTGGTGGCCGACGGACCGGTCGCGATCACCGGTTACTGCATGGGCGCCCGGCTCGCGATGCGGACCGCGGCCGCGTTCCCGGACCGGGTCGCGGCGGCGGGCGGCTTCCACGGCGGCCGGATGGTCACCGACGGCGCGGACAGCCCGCACCTGCTGGCCGACCGGGTCACCGCCGAGCTGTACTTCGGCTTCGCGGACCAGGACCAGTCGATGACCGAGGAGCAGATCCACACCTTCCAGGAGGCGCTCGACTCCGCCGGGGTCCGCAACACCGTCGAGATCTACCGGGGCGCGGAGCACGGCTACACCCAGGCCGACACCCCGTCGTACTCCGCCGAGGCCGCCGAGCGGCACTGGGACGCGCTGCTCGGCCTGCTGAAGCGCACGTTCTGAGCCGATCGCGTCCGCGTCACGGGGCTCCCGCCGACCGGCGGGGGCCCCGATCTCGTCCCGCACATTGACATGCACCCGCCCCACCGGCACGCTGAGAGCGCTCTCAGACTTGGTCCGGACCAACATCCGTGCCAACCCCGACCCCACACGGAGGTGGAGAGTGCGCACAGGACTCGCACGCCGGACGCTGCCCCTGGCGGCCACGGCGGCGCTGCTCGGCGGGGCGCTCACCCTGGGCACCCCGCACTCGGCCGACGCCGCGGTACCGGACACGATCCCGCTGAAGATCACCAACAACTCCGGCCGCGGCGACCAGGTGTACATCTACGACCTCGGCACCCAGCTCTCCTCCGGGAAGCAGGGCTACGCCGACGCCAACGGCACCTTCCACGCCTGGCCGGCCGGCGGCAACCCGCCGACCCCGGCGCCGGACGCCTCGATCACCGGCCCGGCGGCGGGCCAGTCGAAGACGATCCGGATCCCGAAGTTCTCCGGCCGGATCTACTTCTCCTACGGCCAGAAGCTCGACTTCCGGCTGACCACCGGCGGTCTGGTGCAGCCCGCGGTGCAGAACCCGACCGACCCCAACCGCGACATCCTCTTCAACTGGTCCGAGTACACGCTCAACGACGCGGGCCTGTGGATCAACAGCACCCAGGTGGACATGTTCTCGGTGCCGTACGCGGTCGGGGTGCAGCGCGCCGACGGCAGCACGGCCGGCACCGGGCACCTCAAGTCGGGCGGCTACAACGGGTTCTTCAGCGCCCTGCGCGGACAGCCCGGCGGCTGGGCGAACCTGATCCAGACCAGGTCCGACGGCACGGTGCTGCGCGCGCTCTCCCCGCTGTACGGCGTGGAGACCGGCGCGCTCCCGTCCACCGTCATGGACGACTACGTCAACCGGGTGTGGGCGAAGTACGCGTCGTCGACCCTGACCGTCACCCCGTTCGCGGACCAGCCGAACACCAAGTACTTCGGCCGGGTCTCGGGCAACGTCATGAACTTCACCAACTCCTCCGGCGCGGTGGTGACGAGCTTCCAGAAGCCTGACGCGAACAGCGTCTTCGGCTGCCACAACCTGCTCGACGCGCCCAACGACCAGGTCCGCGGCCCGATCTCGCGCACGCTGTGCGCGGGGTTCAACCGCTCGACCCTGCTGACGAGCGCGAACCAGCCGGACACCGACCCGGCGGACTTCTACCTCGACTCGGTCACCAACCAGTACGCGCGGAAGATCCACGCGCAGATGGCGGACGGCAAGGCGTACGCCTTCGCCTTCGACGACGTCGGCAACCAGGAGTCCCTGGTCAACGACGGCAGTCCGCAGCAGGCGTACCTGACGCTGGACCCGCTGAGCTGACACGGCCGAGCGGCCCGTGACCGGAATCCGGTCACGGGCCGCTCAACTGCCCTGCGTGTCAGCCGGTCGTGACGGCGGTGTCGTCGACGACGAAGCTGGTCTGCAGCGAGGAGTCCTCGACACCGCTGAACTTCAGGGTGACGGTGGAGCCCGCGTAGGACCCGAGGCTGAAGGACTTCTGGGTGTAGCCGGAGGCCGCGTTGAGGTTCGAGTACGTGGCCAGGGTGGTCGAACCGGCGGTCACCGTCAGCTTGTCGTACTGGGTGCTGGTGGTGGTCTCGCTGGTGTCGATGTGCAGGTAGAAGGTGAACGTGGTGTTGGTGCAGCCGCTCGGGATCGTCACCGACTGGGACAGCGTGTCGGTGTGGGTCGATCCGTAGCCGTCGAGCCAGGCGTAGTAGGAACCGCCGTGCGCCGACTCACTGCTGGAGTTGGTGATCACTCCGCTGGTCGCCGTCCACGTCGTGTTGCCCGACTCGAAGCCGTTGTTGCCCAGCAGCTGCGAGGAGGTGCAGGTGCCCCCGCCTCCGCTGGAACTGACGGTCCAGGTGAAGGAGGCCGTGCCGGTGGCGCCGGTGGAGTCGGTCACCGTGACGGTCGTGCTGTAGGTGCCCGCCGTCGTGGGTGTGCCGGTGATGGCACCGGTCGAGCTGCTGATCGACAGGCCGGTCGGCAGGCCGGTCGCCGCGTAGGTCAGCGAGCCGCTGTTGGTGCTGCTCGCCGAGATCTGCAGGCTCACCGCGGTGCCCACGGTCGAGGACTGGCTGCCCGGGTTGGTCACCGTGACGCCCGAGGTGGGCACGGTGATGTGGCTGCCGACGTTGATGCCGGCGAACGCGTTGCCGACCCCGGCGTACTGGGTGGAGCTGGAGCCGTACAGCGCGGAGGCCGCGTTCAGGGCCGCGGTGCGGGCCGCCGCGTAGTTGGTGCTGGACGTCATGTACGTCGTCAGCGCCTTGTACCAGATCTGCAGGGCCGCGGCCCGGCCGATGCCCGCCACGGCGACGCCGTCGGAGGTGGGGCTGTTGTAGGTGACGCCGTTGATGGTCTTGCTGCCGCTGCCCTCGGACAGCAGGTAGAACATGTGGTTCGCGGGGCCCGACGAGTAGTGCACGTCGAGGTTGCCGACGCCGGAGTACCAGCTGTCGGCCGACGAACCGTCCTTGTCCGGCTCGTCCATGTAGCGCAGCGGCGTGCCGTCGCCGTTGATGTCGATCTTCTCGCCGATGAGGTAGTCACCGACGTCGGAGGAGTTGGCCGCGTAGAACTCCACGCCGGTGCCGAAGATGTCGGAGGTCGCCTCGTTCAACCCGCCCGACTCACCGGTGTAGTTGAGACCGGCCGTGTTCGAGGTGACGCCGTGGCTCATCTCGTGGCCGGCCACGTCCAGCGAGGTCAGCGCGTGGGTGCCGCCGGAGCCGTCGCCGTAGGTCATGCAGAAGCAGTCGTCGTCCCAGAAGGCGTTGACGTAGCTGCTGCTGTAGTGGACCCGGGAGTAGGCCGCGACACCGTCGTTCTTGATGCCGCTGCGGCCGAAGGTGTTCTTGTAGAAGTCCCAGGTCATCTGGGCGCCGTAGGCGGCGTCGGCGCCGGCGGTCTGGGTGTTGGAGCCGGAACCGGTGCCCCAGACGTCGTCGGAGTCGGTCATCAGGGTGCCGGTGCCCGACGTGCCGTTGTTGAGGTTGTACGTCTTGTGGCCGCCGCGCGTGGTGTCGTACAGCTGGTACGTCGACCCCGACAGCGTCGTGTTGAGGGTCACCGTGCCGCTGTACTGGGTGTTGCCGGTGCCGGTCTGGACCGCCTGGTAGCGGTACAGCTCCTTGCCGTTGGTGGCGTCCGTGACGACGTGCAGCTTGCTGGGCGTACCGTCGTCCTGGAAGCCGCCGATCACGGTCTCCCAGGCCAGCTTCGGCGTGCCGTTGCCGGCCCAGATCACCTTGCGGGCGCTGTCGGCGGCGGGGTTCTGCGCGTCGAGGGCCTTGGCGGTCTTGAGCGCCTTGGTCCGGGCGGCGGACTTGGCGACGGTCGCGGTGGTGGAGGCGACCTTGATGGTGTGCTTGTTGTTGAAGGTGGTGCTGACCGTGCCGGCCGCGAGGGAGGCGGGCGGGGTGTGCACGATCAGGTCGCCGCCGAGGACGGGCAGTCCGGCGTACGTCCGCTCGTAACGGGTGTGCAGGGTGCCGTCGTTGTCCTTGACGACGTCCTTGACGACCAGCTTCTCCTTGGCACCCAGGCCGATCGTGCGGGCCGTCGTGCCGGTCTTCTGCTGGGCGCTCTTGATCAGCGCGGTGTGCTGCGCGGGACTGAGCTTGGCCTCCAGGCCGCCCGTACGCACGGGGGTGGGGTGGGGGGCGGCGGGCTGGGCGTTCGCCGGGACCGACTGGATGCCGACGGCGAGGAAGGCCGCGGTGGAGACCAGGGCGGCCCCTACCGTCGCGCGTCTGTGGGGAAGACGTCTCACTCGTACTCCTCCTGCTGCGGCCGCCGGGTCGCGGCCGGTGACAGACCGGGCAGACGGGTGTGCTGTCCGGGACGAGCTGAGCTGTGCGGGAACCGGGATCAGGGATCCTGGAACGGGCCACGTGGGGTGCGCTCCGGGATCCGTGGACACGCCGTGGAGAGATGGAGAAAGCGTGTGCTGAGCGAGGATTCCAGTTTTGACCCGCGCATGTCAGCCACGTCGAGGTCAATCGAGGGTTTTCCCTATGCACCGTGGGGCTGCCGGGACGGGCCGCGACTCGGGTGGCGGCTCAGCGGGTCGGCGTACGCACCATGAACACGTCCACCGCGTCCTCGGTCTCGACCATGAATCCGTGCCGCTCGTACAGCCGTCGGGCCGCGCTGCCCCGCAGGACGTTCAGCCGGACGACGACGCCGTCACGATCACACCGCTCCAGCAGCTCGCGCAGCACGGCCGAACCCACGCCGGCGCCCTGAACCGCCGGTGCCAGATAGAAGTGTTCCAGCCAGTGGGCGTCCCCGGCCGGGCGCAGCGCCACACAGCCGGCGAAGCCGCCGCCCACCTCGATCACCCACGTGCACGCCGCGTCGAACCCGTCCCGCAGCCGCTGCCGGACCCTCCGGGGGTCGTACCGCCCCAACCGCTCCAGATCGGCCCGCAACACGACGGCCCGCAACTCAGCCACCGCCTCGACATCCGCCACCGACGCCGGCCTCATCTCCCAGTCCCACACGAACGCCAGACTATCCGGGGGCCGATGGAGCCGGTGGGACCGGTGGACCCGGAGGAGCCGGAGGAGCCGGAGGAGCCGATGGGACCGGTGGACCCGGTGGACCCGGTAGACCCGGTAGACCCGGTAGACCCGGTAGACCCGGTAGACCCGGTGGGACCGGTGGACCCGGTGGGACCGGTGGGACCGGAGGAGCCGGAGGAGCCGGAGGAGCCGGAGGAGCCGGAGGAGCCGGAGGAGCCGGAGGAGCCGGAGGAGCCGATGGGACCGGTTCGGCGGGTGAAGGGGCGGGTCCGGCTCACAACAGGCGCACGGTGGAGGCAAGTTCGGGGCCGACCGACGAGCATGCCGACGAGATGCCGGAGAGGCGGGGCACGCGGCGGGGCGGTGAGCGGTGCGAGCGCGCCGGGGCGGGGCGGTGAGCGGCTGCGGCGCGGCGCAAGGAACCAGGGGCGGCGCGGACGACAGGCGTGCCCCGCGGCGGTCCCCGCCCTCGGCGGGGCGCCGCCGGGACGGAGCGGGCCACCGATTCGCCCCAGCGGCGGCCCGCCGGGCCGGTCACGCCTCGGCACACCATGCGCCGAGGATCCACGCATCGCGCACCGCGCATCATCCGCCGGAAGCCACACACCCCACCCCACCCGCCGAACGCCGCATACTCCTGCACCCCGCACCACCCCGGACGCCACGCCCCCGCACCCTGCGCCCCGCAGCCTCCTCCTCCCCACCCCCAGGGAACATCACGCGATCTCCCGGCCAGCCCTGCCGAGCCACTCCACCCCGCCCCATTTATCCTGATTCGCGTCCGAGGTCTGTCTTCGCGCCCGGTCCGGACGTCGGCAGCTCCCACCCCCACCGAAAGGGCTCACCCATGCGGGTCTTCATCGTCGGCACAGGCAACATGGCGGGCGGTATCGCCACCCGGGCCCTGGCGGGCGGGCATGTGGTCCGGCTGGTCGGTACCGATCCGGCGAAGGCCACCGCGCTGGCCGACGCCCTGGTCGAGCGGGTGGCCGGTGCCGATGTGGCCCCGGCTGTGCCGGACGCGGTCGGGGCGGCGGACGTGGTGGTGCTGGCGGTGCCGTTCGACGCGGCGAAGGAGGTCGTGGCCGAGTACGGGGACCAGCTCGCCGGGAAGACGGTCGTCGACATCACCAACCCCGTGGACTTCGCCACCCTGGACTCGCTGACGGTGCCCGCGGACAGCTCCGGCGCACAGCAGATCGCGGAGGCCGCCACGCCGGGCACCCGGGTGGTGAAGGCCTTCAACACCACGTTCGCGGGCCCGCTGCTCGCGGGTGAGGTCGGCGGGCTGCCGCTGGACGTGTTCATCGCCGGGGACGACGCGGCGGCCCGCGACCAGGTGGCCGAGCTGGCCGCGTCCGGCGGCCTCAACCCGGTGATCGTGGGCGGACTGCGCCACGCCCGCGAGCTGGAGGGCATCCAGCTGCTGCACATGGCCCTGCAGTCGCGGCCCGAGGGGCACGGCTGGATGAGCGCGCTCAAGATCGTCGCCCCCTGAACCTCCCCCTGGTGCCCGAGAGACGGCTGAAGTCCTGGTGAACCCTGCGGCGCACGCCCCCGGTGCGTAGTACTTTCCTCACAACAGCCGTGACTCTGGGGGGAGTTGCACATGCACGGCACGATCAACGGGTTCCACTACGGCGCCGTGACTCCGGTGGCCGCGTATCTGATGGCGTGTCTGGGCGGTGCGCTGGGGCTGCGCTGCATCGTCCGGTCGCTGTACCACAACGGGCAGTCGTGGAAGCCCGGTTGGCTCGCGCTGGGGGCGGCGGCCATCGGCTGCGGCATCTGGACCATGCACTTCATCGCGATGATCGGCTTCCACGTCCAGGAGACCACGATCCGCTACGACGTGGCCCTCACCCTGCTCAGTCTGGCGGTGGCGATCCTGGTGGTCGGCATCGGCGTCTTCGCGGTCGGCTACCGGGGCGCGACCGCCGGGACGCTCTGGACGGCGGGCGTCATCACGGGTCTGGGCGTGGCGGCCATGCACTACCTGGGCATGGCGGCACTCCGCCTTGACGGAACGATTCACTACGCCCCGCTGACGGTCGCCCTCTCGGTGGTGATCGCGATCGCGGCGGCCACGGCCGCGCTCTGGGCGGCCGTCTCGATCAGGGGTTTCACGGCGAGTCTGGGCGCCAGCCTGGTGATGGGGCTGGCGGTGTCCGGCATGCACTACACGGCCATGGCGGCCGTGAGCGTGGAGGTGCACCCGGCCTCCGCCACCTCCTGGTCGAGCGCGTCACCGACCTCGCTGCTGCTGCCCATGCTGCTGGGCCCGATCGTGTTCCTGCTGCTGGCCGGGGTGGTGGTGATGTTCGATCCGCTGCTGGTGCTGGGGGAAGGCGACTGGAGCGGACGGCAGCAGGCCGGCCGGGAGGGGGCGTCGGCACCGGTCCGCGCGACGCGGTCACGGCCGCCGGGCCCGCGCGGCGGGCGCACCCCTCGCAACCGCGGCGGCCGCCCGGCGCCGGGTGCGACGGACCGCAACGGCACCCCGGCGCGCCCCGCCACGGCCGGCCCGGACCGGTTCGGCACACCGGGTCGCCCGGCGCCGGGCGGAGTCGGCCCGTACGGCCCGCCTCACGGCACGCCGGGCGGGAGCGGTCGGCCCGGTACCCAGGCCCGGCCCGCGCCCGGTGGTCCGCAGGACCCGTACGGCGCCCCCGCGAACCCCTATGAATGGTGACGCGGGACGCAGGCAACCCCCTCGCCCCACCCGCCCGTTGGGCATTGCTACGGTTCCCGCGTGTCTGACTCCTCACGCAAGACCGCGGCGGGCGCCGGCTGGGGCGAGGCCGAGCGCGGTGCCTATCGCCGGCTGATGCCGGACCATGTCGAGAAGATCTTCTGGTTCAACCCCAGGACCATGTGGGCCGCCCGCAACGGGGTGCTGGCCTCCTGGTTCGGGGACCCGACCGGCCGAACCCGCAGCCGCTGGGTGGCGCGGCGGGCGGCCGCCGGGGCGCCCGCCGACAAGGTGATCCGGCGTCATGAGGCGGACCGGTTCTCGTTCATGGTGATCGGCGACACCGGCGAGGGGGACGACTCCCAGTACGCGGTCGTGCCGGGGTTCCTGAAGGCGGGTCAGGACACCGACTTCGCGGTGATCGCGAGCGACGTGATCTATCCGGTCGGGACCACCGACGACTACGGCACCAAGTTCTTCCGGCCGTACCAGGACTATCCGGCGCCGATATACGCGATACCCGGCAACCACGACTGGTACGAGGATCTCGGCGCGTTCATGCGCGTCTTCTGCGACGACACCCCGCCGCTCCCGCCCGAGCCGAAGCCCCGCCCGCTCACCCGGGCCTGGTGGCGCGCCCTGCTCTGGCACCGGCCGCGCCCGGCGGACGAGCAACTCCTCGCGGAGGCACGGAAGTTGCGGCCGGGACCGGAGCAGACGGCCGTCCAGCCGGGTCCCTACTGGGCGATCGACGCCGGCCCGGTGCGGATCGTCGGCATCGACACCGGCCTGCTCGGCACGATCGACGCGGAGCAGGGCGCCTGGCTGCGCGAGGTGTCCCGGGGGCCGCGTCCCAAGATCCTGGTCACCGGCTCCCCGCTGTACGTGGACGGCGAGCACCACCCCTGCCCGATCGAGGGCGGCGGCACGGTCGACGACATCGTCCGCGACCCGGACCACCACTATGTGGCGGCGATCGGCGGTGACATCCACAACTACCAGCGCTACCCCGTCGACGTGGCCGGGCGCACCATCCAGTACGTGGTCGCGGGCGGCAGCGGTGCCTTCATGCACGCCACCCACACCATCCCGCCGGTGTCGATCGCGAACGTCACCGAGGACGACTTCCGCTGCTACCCGCTGCGCGGCGACTCCCTCGCGTTCTACAGCCGCCTGTACGCCCGCAAGCTGCGGCTGCGCCGCTTCCTCACGCTCACCGAGGCCGAGGCGACGGCCGTGATCGCCGAGCGCCTGGGCATCACGCCCGGCCGCGCTCCCGCCCCGGACACCCGGGTCACCCGGCGCACCCGGCTGGTCGCGACCCTGCTCGGCGCCGGCAGCCGCCCGGACCGCGGCCCCCGGTTCCGGCTGCCGGTGAAGAAGATCTACACCCAGCTGTTCTCCCCCGGCTCGGCCACCTACAGCCCGCCCTTCTTCAAGTGCTTCCTGCGCCTCGACGTCAGCCCCGAGGCGGTACGGCTGCGCTGTTTCGCCGCCACCGGGAACCGCCCGCAGGAGCTGGATCCGCCGGTCGAGGACGAGATCACCATCCCCCTGACCTGACCCGGAACTGATCACACTCCCGCAATGTTCGGATGCCACAATCGGGGCAGAACTGACGTACGACCGCTGGAGGACCCGTGCCGTCCACCCCCCGCCCGCTGCGCAGACTGGGCTTCCTCACCATCGGCCTGTTCGACGGGGCGGACCCGGGCAAGGGCCACGAGTCCACGCTGGAGATCATCGAGCTGGGCGAGCGGCTGGGGTTCGACAGCGCGTGGGTGCGCCACCGGCACCTCCAGTACGGCATCTCGTCCCCGGTCGCCGTGCTGGCGGCGGCCTCGCAGCGCACCAGCCGGATCGAACTGGGCACCGCGGTGATCCCGCTGGGCTGGGAGAACCCGCTGCGGCTCGCCGAGGACCTGGCGACCGTCGACCTGCTGTCGGGCGGGCGCCTCAACCCCGGCGTGAGCGTGGGCCCGCCCATGCACTACGCGCAGGTCAAGGAGGCCCTCTACCCGGACACGGCCGACAGCGAGGACTTCGGCTACGAGCGGGTGCGGCGGCTGCTGGACTTCGTGCGCGGCAAGCCGGCCACCGACTTCAGCGGGGTCGAGGGCTTCGAGGTGTTCTCGGACGTGGTCCAGCCGCACTCCCCCGGCCTGGGGCGGCGGCTCTGGTACGGCGGCGGCAGCCTGGGCTCGGCGCGCTGGGCGGGCGAGCACGGGATGAACTTCCTGACCAGCAGTGTCGTCAAGGCCGAGGATCCGGAGGGGCCGTACGACTTCGCGGAGATCCAGCGGGCGCAGATCCGCGAGTTCCGCGCGCACCACCCCGACGGGGAGGCGGCCCGGGTCTCCCAGGGCCTGGTCGTCATCCCCACCGACTCGGCCACGCCCGAGCAGCGTGCCCGGTACGAGGCGTACGCGGCCAAGCGGCTGCCCCGCACCACGGCCCCGCAGGGCCCGGCGCGGCTGCTGTTCGCGCCGGACGTCGTGGGCACCTCGGCGGAGATCGCCGAGCGGCTGCACGCGCACGCCGGGTTCCGCGAGGTCGACGAGGTGGCCTTCGCGCTGCCCTTCGACTTCGAGCACGAGGACTACGTACAGATCCTCACGGACATGGCGACCCGCCTCGGCCCGGCGCTGGGCCGGCTTCCCGGTTCCGCCGCCTGAGTCACCAGCGGCGTGCCTCCGTGCCGGTGACCGGCTCCGACGGCTTGCCGTCGACGCCCACCGGCACCTCGCCGTGCAGCATCACCCGGTGCATGACCCGGGGGAGGCCGAGGTGCGCGTTGTCGCTCGGGGCCAGATGGATGGTGGCCCGGTTGTCCCAGAAGGCGACACTGCCGGGCTCCCAGCGGAAGCGGACCGTGTACTCGGGCCGTACGGCCTGTTCCAGGAGCATCTCCAGCAGGGCGGCGCTCTCCGGGCGGGAGACGTCGGCGATCTGCTCGACGTAGTAGCCGTTGACGTACAGCACCCGCTCGCCGCTCTCGGGGTGGACGCGTACCAGCGGGTGCACCGAGGCGACCTGGTGGTCCAGGAGGTGGCGCAGATAGGTGTCATCGCCGGGGCGGGGCTGGTAGCCGACGCCGAGCCGGTGCTCGGCGCGCAGTCCGTCGACGAAGGCGCGCACGGGTGCGGAGAGTCCGGCGTAGGCGGCGGCGAGGTTGGCCCAGGTGGTGTCGCCGCCGTAGGGCGGGACGGTCTCGGCGCGCAGGATCGTCGCGGCGGGCGGGTCGATCCGGGCGCCGTGGTCGCAGTGCCAGCCGCGCAGCAGGGTGTGCCGGCGGCGGCGCAGCCATTCCTCGTGCTCCATCCCGAACCGGCCGCCCAGCTCCAGCCGGTCGGCGGTGGTCTCCACCTCGGGGAAGCCGTCGGGTGACGCGCTGCCCCGCCGCCCGAGCACGACCGGCTCGCCGAAGCGGCGCGCGAAGGCCACATGACCGGCGTGGTCCAGCCGCTGCCCCCGGAAGAAGACGACCTTCCAGCGCAGCACGGCCTCCCGGATCAGCGCGACCACGGCGTCGTCGAGGTCCTCGGTGAGGTCGACCCCGGTGATCTCGGCGCCGATGTGCCCGGCGACGGGCTTCACCTCGGCCGCCCCGGTCCCCGTGCTGCGTTCCGTCGTCATGCGCGCTCCGATGGTCGTCGGTGTCGGTTCCCCAAGATCGTGACAGCCGGGGGCGCGCAAAAAAAGACGTGTCGCATCGCGTCGGCCACGTGATGATCGCAGGGCACGACAGTGGATCCCGTCCCCGAGGAGCGACTCATGCACGACAGCGCCGACTTCATCGCCGAGGCCTATGAACTAGGTCCGGGGCCCTGGACCTTGACGCCCGTCGCCCGTGGCGCGCTGGGGCGGATCTGGCGGCTCACGGGCCCGGACGGGTCCGCCCGGGCGGCGAAGCAGCTCCTCTTCGACTGCGCCGAGGGGGACGTGGCGCGGGAGGCCGCCTTACGGCTCGCGGGCGAGGGCCTGGGCATCGCCGCTCCGCGCCTGTTCGCCAACCGCCATGGCGCCCACCTCACGCGGGTCCCGGCCGACGGCGGGATGACCCATGTGAAGCTGTACGACTGGATCGAGGGCACCCGGGCGGACGTCGGCGACCCGGCGGTCCTTGACTGGTTCGGCCGGACCATGGGCCTGCTGCACCGCGCGGGCGCGGGCGCGACGGAGGCACCGCACGACTGGTACGAGCGGTGCCCCCGGGAGAGCGACTGGAAGGACCTGCACGGGAAGGTGGCCGAGGCCGGGCTGCCCTGGGCGGACGCTCTGGGCGCGTTCATCGGTACGTCGGCGGTGGAGCTGGCCCGCTGGGTGAGCCCGTCCGACGCGGCCGACCGGGTGATCTCCCACCTGGATCTGCAACCCCAGAACGTCCTGGTCGGCCCGGCCGGCCCGGTCCTGCTCGACTGGGACAACGCCGGACCCACGTCCGCGGAACGGGAGCTGGCGCAGGCCCTGTTCGTCTGGTCGGGCGGCAACGACGTGAACCCGGCGGCCGCCCGGCGCCTGGTCGACGCCTACCGGCGGGCAGGCGGCCCCGCCACCGTCCGGGGCCCGGAGTCGTTCTCCATGCTCTTCGCGACCTCGCTGAACTACGTCCAGGTCCAGGCCGAGGCCGCCGTGGACCCCGACCTGACGCCCGAGCAGCGCGAGTTCGGGAGCGGCGAGGTCGTGTCCCGGCTGGCCGACGTACCGGACCTCGCGGCCGTGTCCCGGCTGGTCGCGGCCGTCACACCGTGAACTCCCGTACGGCGGTGTTCCGGAACACCGCCGTACCGCCGATGGTGAACAGGGCCAGCCGGTCGTCGACGAGATACGGGAACACCTCGGCGGAGTGCGTGTAGCGGCCGTCGCCGACGAACATCTCCACGGAGGTGCGGTCGACGAGGATGCGCAGCTTCACCGAGCCCGTGGACAGGTCGAACGGGGTGTGGCTCTCCTGCCGGTCGCCGCTGGTGTCGGGGTTCACGGTGTTGCGCCGGTTGAGGAAGGCGTAGTCGCCGTAGACCCCGGCGTCGATGTGCCGGCCGCCGTCCGGCGAGCGCCGCAACTGCACTCCCGCTCCGGTGAGTTGGGACCAGGTGATCTCGGTGGTCAGTTCGTACGAGGTGCCCGTGTAGTCGAGGAGGAGGGTGCCGTCGACGGTCAGGTCGCCGAGGTCGACCGTGCGGGAGACGTACGAGTCGAGCGCGGCGACCGGCCGGGAGGCGAGGTGGTAACCGCCGTCGGAGGCGTGCTTCAGGGTGACTTCGCGGACGATGGAGTCGGTGCCGTTGAAGCCGTCGCAGTCGATGGTGGGGGTGGTGTTCGGGTAGGCCCAGTCGTTGAGCCAGCCCAGCGCGTAGCGCGCGGAGTCGTCGAGGGTGCCGGTCGCGTCCCGCTTCTCGAAGGTGACGGCCGCGTACCAGTCCCAGCCGTGGTCGAGCCACTGGGGGTCGGCGGAGTCGGCGGTGAAGGCGCTGCCGTCGAAGGAACCGGTCCAGTAGGCGTACGTGTTGGGCAGCCCGGAGCCGGTGCCGTCCGCGCTCACCCCCAGCACCCACTTGGCGGTGCCGTCGTCGGCGGTGATCCGGAACAGGTCGGGGCACTCCAGTGTGCCGATGCCGTCCTTGATGAAACCGCCCGCGTAGGTCCAGGACTTGAGGTCCGCCGAGTGGTAGAAGCCGACCTTGTTCCGCTCGGCGAGGGCCATCACCCAGCGGTCGCCGGCCTCGTCCCGGATCACCTTGGGGTCGCGGAAGTCGGCGACGCCCGGGTTGGGCAGCACCGGATCGGTGCCATGGTTGGTGAAGGTACGGCCGCCGTCCGTGGAGTAGTACAGGAACTGCTCCTGGTGGTCGGTGCCGCCGCCGGGTGACATGGTGACGATCACGACGACCGTGTCCGCCCCGAAGCCCGCGGTGTCGCCGGTGTCGACGACGGCGCAGCCCGACCAGACGTCGCCGTTGACGGTGGTGTCCTTCGGTACCGCGATCCCGCGATCGGTGAAGGAGACCAGGTCGGTGCTGGTGGCGAGGCGCCAGGCGGTGCCCACGACGCCGTCGAGGTAGTCGGCGTTGTAGAGGTAGTAGTAGTGGTACTCGCCGTCGATCCAGACCGGGCGCTGGGGGTCGTTCTTCCACTGGTCGGGGACGGTGAAGTGGTAGACGGCCCGGTAACTCGCGCAGCCGCGAACGGCTTTGGGCCCGGGCTTGGCGGCGGCCGGTGCGGTGGGCAGCAGTGCGGCACTCGCCCCCGCCGCCGATCCGGCGAACAGCGCTCTCCTGGACAGCCCTGGCATCAGGCATCGTTCCTCTCGTCCCGACCGGCCGTCTCCGCGGCTCGGAAAGACGGTCGGCTGAATCCAGGACTGTAGACCTAACTCGTTAAAGGTCAAGCGTTCACGGCCCTTGACAGGGATATGACGCGCTTCTCATCATCTGGGGCGTCGAACCTTTCCTAAAACGAGTTAGGCACCTTGGATGACCGACTCGCACTTCTCCCGCCGCGCCCTGCTGCGGTACGGCGCCTACGGCGCGGGGGCCGCCGCGCTGGCCGGCACCGCCGCGAGCTGGGACCGGCTCACCGGGGCCGACATACCCGGCCGGGACGACGGCTCACTCGTCGTCGCCACCCTCGGTTCCGCCTTCGACCCGGCCGCCGTGCACGCGCTGAGCACCGGCTTCCGCGAGCTCCACCCGGACGTCCCGCTGCGGGTGAACGCCGTGCAGGCCGTGGACTGGTCGGACTTCTTCGCGAAGATCCTCACCCAGATCGCGGCGGGCACCGCGCCCGACCTGGTCTATGTCGCCACCGAGGGCGTGCAGTTGTTCGCCGAACGGCTCGGGGTACCGCTGGACCGCTGGGTGCGGCGGGACGCGGCCGAACTGCGCGAGTACTTCGCCGACGTCCATCCCTCGCTGGTGGAGTCGATGATGTACGAGGGGAGCCTGTACCAGCTCCCGGTCGAGTTCAACGCGGCCGACATGTACCTCAACCAGCAGGTGCTGAAGCGGGCCGGCGCGGGCTTCCCGCCGGCCGACTGGACCCGCGACGACTTCACCGCGCTGCTGCGCGAGATGAAGCGGTCGAGCGACTCCCACTTCACCCCGTACTTCTGGACCAACCGGCTGTGGGGCGGGGTGGTGCCGTGGCTGTTCAACAACGGCACCAATCTGCTCGCCGAGTCCAGGGCGCCGGGCGGGAGCTGGCTGTGGGACGCCTTCTACCCGGCGGCCGACCGCCTGGGCCGGGGCGGCGGTTTCCGCTGGACCACCCCGCAGGCCACCTCCGCCCGGGTCGAGGAGGTCTACGACTATCTCGCCTCGCTCATCCAGGAGGACCTGTGCACCCGGCCCGAGGGCGGCAACGGCACCAACCTGGTCGGGGTCTTCTCCACCGGCCGGGTCGGGGTGACCCCGGCGGGCGGCTTCTGGGCGGGCGGCCTGCATCTGGCCGGGATGAAGGCGGACGCCTACGACGTCCAGTACTTCCCCCGCTGGCGCACCCAGCGCATGCAGTTCGGCGCGGCCGGCTACGCGCTGCTGCGGACCTCGAAGAAGCAGGACGCGGCCTGGGAGTTCATCAAGTACGCGGCTCGCAAGGACGTGATGACCGAGCTGTTCGCGGCCAACCAGACGACCCCGGCCCGGCGTTCGATGCTCACCGCCGGCCGCTACCGGGAGACCGGCCCGGCGCACTGGAAGGTCTTCTACGACACCCTCGACAAGTTCCCCGACACCGGCCCGATCCCGGCTCCGCCGCAGGTCGCCGAGGTGACCGACGTACTGCTCAAGTACACCGGGACGGCGCTGGCGAGTCCGCGCTCGGTGGCGCCGGCGCTGCGCCGGATGCAGGGCGATCTGGAGCAGGCCATGGAGCGTGACCTATGACGAACACCCAGATCACCGCCGGACGGGCCCGTTCCGTGTCCGCTCCGCCCGCGGTGTCCGTGCGGGCGCCGGGCCGGGAGCGTGGCACCCGGTTGCTGGCGGCGCTCTTCCTGACGCCCACGATCGTCGGGATCGTCGTCTTCACGGTCGTACCGATCATCGGGTCGATCGTGCTGAGCTTCTTCGACTGGAACGTGATCGATCCGCCGCGTTTCGCCGGCGGCGCCAACTACCGGGAGATCGTGGGCGATTCGACCGTCCTGGTCTCGTTCCGGAACACGCTCGTCTTCATGGTGCTCGCGGTCGCCCTGCAGCTGATGATCGCGCTGTCGCTGGCGCTCGCGCTGAACGGCCGGATGCCCGGCTGGCTGCGCTCGGTCTTCCGGTCGGCGTTCTTCTTCCCGCTGGTGCTGTCCGCCGCGTCGATCTCGGTGGTGATGAAGTACCTCTTCAACCAGGACTTCGGCGTCGTCAACTGGCTGATCGGGCTGGTCGGCATCGCGCCGGTGCCCTGGCTGACGTCGGAGCACGGGGCGATGGCCACGGTGGTCATCGTCTATGTGTGGCAGCAGTTCGGCTTCTCCTTCCTGCTGTTCGTCGGGGGTCTGAACAACATCCCGAAGGAGATCCACGAGGCCGCCGCCCTGGACGGCGCGACCGGCCTGCGCAAGCACCTCGCGATCACGCTCCCGCTGCTGTCGCCGACCCTGCTGGTCGCGTCGGTGGTCGGCATCATCAACGCGCTCCAGGTCTTCGAGCAGCCGTACGTCCTGACCGACGGCGGCCCCGGCGACTCCACCCGCACCGTCGTGATGGTGATCTACGAGCGGGCCTTCGAGCAGCTCCGCTTCGGCGAGGCGTCCGCGGTGGGCGTGCTGCTGTTCGTGCTGATCATGGCGGTGACCGCCGTCCAGTTCCGGCTCAGCCGGCGCTTCGTCCACTACCAGTGAGCCGGTGAGTCCCTTGAGCCAAGCGACCATGAGCCAAGCAACTCCGACCCTCGGCGGTGTCCGGTACCGGCTGGCGCCCTGGGCGCGGATCGCCGGACTGACCGTGTGCGCGCTGCTGACGCTCGGTCCGGTCATCTGGACCGTCTCGACCTCCCTTCGCACTCCGGCCGAGTCCTTCGACCTGCCGCCGCGGATCATCCCGGCCCACCCGAGCACGGCCGCCTACCGGGGCGTCTTCGACCAGATCGACGTCTGGCTGCTCGCTCTCAACTCCACCCTGGTGACCGCCCTGATCGCGGTCGGCCAGATGATCACGGCGGGGCTCGCCGGGTACGCCTTCGCACGCCTCGAATTCCGTTTCAAGCGGCCGCTGTTCGGGCTGGTCCTGGCGACCATGATGGTTCCGCTGCAGGTCACGATCGTGCCGGTGTTCCTCGTACTCAAGTCGATGGGGCTGACCGACACGCTCCTCGGTCTGATCATCCCGGCGTTCCCGACCGCGTTCGGCACCTTCCTGATGCGGCAGTACTTCCTCGGCATGCCGAAGGACCTCGGCGAGGCGGCCATGCTGGACGGCGCGGGCCCCTGGCGGATCTTCCGGTCGGTGTACGCGCCGCTGGCCGCGCCGGGGCTGGCGATCGTCGGTGTGCTGGCCTTCAACTACCACTGGAACGAGTTCTTCCGCCCGCTCATCCTGGAGACCTCCGGCCAGAACTACACACTGCCGCTGGGTCTGGTCTCCCTCCAGGGCAACCTGGGCACCGGCTCCGTCTCGGTCGTCCTCGCCGGTGTCGTGCTGTCGATGCTCCCCGCCGTCGCCGTGTTCCTCGTCGGCCAGCGCCCTCTCCGCGAGGGCATCACCTCCGCAGGAGTCAACCGTTGAGCCTCGCCGCTCCCCAGGATCCCAACGCCCCGCGGTTCCGGGTCCGTCCGCCCGCCAACTGGGTCAACGACCCCAACGGCCCGTTCCGTTGGCAGGGCCGCTACCACCTCTTCTACCAGTACAACCCCGCCGCGCCCGTGCACGCGAACATCCACTGGGGCCACGCCTCCAGCCCCGACCTCGCCCACTGGGAGCACCACCCGATCGCCCTCACCCCGACCCCGGGCGGCCCGGACGAGGGCGGCTGCTGGTCGGGATGCGTGGTCGACGACGACGGCACCCCCACCGCCGTCTACACCGGGATCGGACACGACCACACCGGCCTGGGCACGATCTGCCTGGCCCGGGCGGCCGACCCGCTGCTCGTCCGGTGGCGGCCGGTGCCCGCCCCGGTCGTCGGCGCCCCGCCCGAGGGCCTCGACGTGGTGATGTTCCGCGACCCCTTCGTCTTCCGGCACGCCGGGCGCCGCCACGCCCTCGTCGGCGCCGGACATGCCGACGGCACCCCGTCCGTCCTGGTGTACGACTGCGACGACCTGACCGACTGGCGGTTCGCCGGGGTCCTGCTCGACGGCGCCGACCCGGTCGCCTCGGACGCCTTCGGGGACAAGGCGGTGGGCTGGGAGTGCCCGCAGCTGTACCGGACGGTCGACGGCGGCCATGTCCTGGTGGTGTCCCTGTGGGACGGCGATCCGTGCTCCACCGGATACCTGACGGGCCGTCTTGTGAGCGGCACCGGCGGCGGGTTGGGCTTCGAGGCCACTGTCGGCGGGCGGCTCGACCACGGCCGGGACTTCTACGCGCCCGCCGTGCTCCAGGAGGAGGACCGTGCCCTGCTGTGGGGCTGGTCGTGGGAGGCGCGGGACACCCCCGAGGGCTGGGCGGGTGTGCTCACCGCGCCCAGGGTCGTCGGCACGCGTCCCGACGGCGGCCTCCGGGTCTCCCCCGCGCCGGAGCTGGACCTCCTGCGGGCGCCGGACCCGTTCGGCGCCGGACCGCTTCCGGTGTCGTACGACCTGGAGATCACCGCGCACGACCGCGCGACGGTGACCCTGCTCCGGTCCGGCGACAGCCGGCTGACGATCGGGCTGGATCCCCGGCAGGGCACCGTCACCCTGGACCGCACCGGCTGGCCTCGGGCCGGCCGGGAAGGGTCCGCGCCCCTCGCCCTCGATACTCCCCCGGGCGTACCGCTCACCGTGCGCCTCCTCGTCGACGGCTCGCTGCTCGAACTGTTCGTGGCGGACCGGGCGACGGTCACCGAGCGGGTGTATCAACGTCCCGGAGATGTGCGGGAGTTGACGGTCGAGGGGGACGCCGAGGTCATCGGGTGGGAGCTGGTCCCACCGACGAGCGGCTGACCAGCGGGCAGGCGAGGCGCCGGACGGTGGCGGGCGGAGTGCGGCCGGTGTCGATGGTGTCGAGCAGCAGCCGGGCCGCGGCCTCGCCCATCGCCCGGTGCGGCAGGCCGACCGAGGTGAGCGGCGGGGTGAGGAAGGCGGCCATGTGTTCCTGGTCGTCGTAGCCGATCACCGACAGTTCCCCGGGTACGGCGATCCCGAGCCGGGTCGCCGCGTGCAGGACGCCCGCCGCGACCCGGTCGTTGTAGCAGAAGACACCGGTCGGGCGCTGCCGCGGGGCGACGCCGTCCAGGAGACGTGCGGCGCCCTCGTAGCCGGCGACGATCTCGCCGCCGGTGCGCACGACCCACTCCTTCGGGAGCGTGACTCCGGCGGCGCGCAGGGCGTCCCGGAAGCCGCGCAGCCGTTCGACGGAGGCGATGTCGTCCTGGCCGCCGACCATGGCGATCCTGCGGTGCCCGGCGTCGAGCAGCAGCCGGGCCGCCGTACGGCCGCCGGCCCGTTCGGCCGGGACGACGGCCGGCAGCGAGTCGTCCTCGGGCAGGCAGTTGGCGAGCACGGAGTGGGTGCGGTGCAGGCCCTCGGGGACGCGTACCCGGCGCAGCGACATCGCCGCGTAGATGATGCCGTCGACGCGCCGGTCCAGGAGTTCGGCGACGGCCGCGTCCTCCTTGGCCGGGTCGCCGCCGGAGTCGATGGTGAGGACGAGGTGGTCGCGGTCCCAGGCCGTCTCCATGGCTCCGCGCAGCAGCCGTCCGGCGAAGGGCGAGGAGGCGATCTCGTCGGTGACCAGGCCGATCACGGCCGTGCGGCGGCGGCGCAGGCCCCGGGCGACGGGGTCGGGCCGGTAGCCGAGTTCGGCGGCGGCCGCCCGGATGCGTTCCTGGGTGGCGGGTGAGAGGTTGCCCTCGGCGCGGCCGTTGAAGACGAAGGAGACGGCCGTGTGCGAGACGCCGGCGCGCCGGGCCACGTCCTTCGACGTGGGCCGTCCGCCGCCGCTGCCGTTCCTGTCCTCGCCGCCGCCCATACCGCCCGCTGCTCGCTCGTCGCGCCCGCCCCGCTTGATCACCACTCACCCTATCCGTGAGGGTGGGGCAGGACACAGTCGACGGAAGGTCCCATCGTGACAAGCACTCCGGCGTACACGCTCAACGACGGTACGACGATCCCCGCCGTCGGCCTCGGCACCTGGCCGATGGACGACACGCAGGCCGAGCAGGCCGTTCGCCATGCGCTCGGGGCGGGTTACCGGCTGGTGGACACGGCCGTGAACTACCGCAACGAGACCGGGGTCGGCCGGGGTGTCGCGAGCAGCGGCGTCCCCCGCGAGGAGGTGGTGGTGACGACGAAGCTGCCGGGCCGCCACCACGGTTACGAGGAGACCCTCGCCTCCTTCGAGGAGTCCCGGCAGCGGCTGGGCCTGGAGTACGTGGACCTGTATCTGATCCACTGGCCCAACCCCCGGGTCGGGAAGTACGTCGACTCGTGGAAGGCGATGATCAAGCTCCGCGAGGAGGGGCTGGTGCGCTCGATCGGCGTCTCCAACTTCACCGAGGAGCACCTCGCGCGGCTGGAGAAGGAGACCGGGGTGCTCCCGTCGGTGAACCAGGTGGAGCTGCATCCGCTGTTCCCGCAGGAGGAGCTGCGCGCCTTCCACGCCGGGAAGGGCATCGTCACCGAGAGCTGGAGTCCGCTCGGCCAGGACGGCCGGCTGCTGCGCGACCCGGCCGTCGTCGGGGTGGCCGAGGCGCTCGGGGTGACGCCCGCTCAGGTCGTCCTGCGCTGGCACGTCCAGCTCGGCGCGGTGGCCATCCCGAAGTCGGCGGACCCCGAGCGGCAGCGGGCCAACCTGGACGTGGCCGGCTTCCGGCTGAACGCGGCCCAGACGGCGGCCGTCTCGGAGCGGGCCCATCAGCGCCTCGGCGGCGACCCGGACAGCCACGAGGAGTTCTGAGCCCCGGATTGCGCCGTTCCGGCCCCGCCCGGCCTCGCGGCGGCCTATGTTCACGACGGCACTCGATCTTCGGCTCAGGAGGCCTCTCGTATGCGCACCACCGCGCTCCGTACCGCCGTGGCCGGGGTGGTGGCCGCCGGCACGCTGCTGACCTGCGGCACCGCCCAGGCCACCCCCGCCGGACCCGGGGTGACCGGCAGGGTGATCAGCCAGACCACCATCGGGGACACCGACTACGTCCTGCGGGAGATCACCGTCCCGCCCGGCCAGACCACCGGCTGGCACTACCACGACGGCCCGGTCTACGGGTACGTCCAGCAGGGCACGCTCAGCCACTTCCACTCCGACTGCCAGGAGGACGGCGTGTACCGGCGGGGCGGCACGGTGTACGAGCCGGGCGGCTCCGGCGATGTGCATCTGGGCGCCAACCTGGGCGACACCGACCTGGTCCTGGACGTGCTGTACGTCCTGCCGCACGGCTCCCCGTACGCCGAGTCGGTGCCGAACCCGGGCTGCGACTTCGAGTAGTCCGGGTGGTCCGGTTCACGGCTCCGTGACCGGCAACGGGCCTTCGGGCAGCGGCTGTTCGGCCCAGATGGTCTTGCCGCTGCCCGTCTGCCGGCTGCCCCAGCGCTGGGTGAGCTGGGCGACGAGGAGCAGCCCGCGGCCGCCCTCGTCGTAGGCGTGCGCCCGGCGCAGATGCGGCGAGGTCGAACTGCCGTCGGAGACCTCGCAGATGAGGGCGCGGTCGCGGATCAGCCGGAGCCGGATGGGCGGTTCGCCGTAGCGGATGGCGTTGGTGACGAGTTCGCTGACGACGAGTTCGGTGACGAAGGCGGCCTCGTCCAGACCCCAGGCGGTGAGCCGTTCGGTGGCCGCCTGCCGGAAGTGGGCCACCTGGGCGGGGTCGGGCGGCACCTCCCAGGTGGCGACCCGGTCGGCGCCGAGGGTGCGGGTGCGGGCCAGCAGCAGCGCGACGTCGTCGGAGGGCTGCTCGGGCATGACGGCCTTGAGCACGTTGTCGCTGAGGGACTCCAGGGATTCGGCCGGCGCGCACAGGGCGCGGCACATCTCCTCGGTGGCGCGGTCCACGTCCCGGTCGCGGTCCTCGACCAGTCCGTCCGTGTAGAGGGCGACGACGGCGCCCTCGGGCAGTTCGAGCTCGGTCGCCTCGAAGGGGAGGCCGCCGACACCGAGCGGCGGGCCCGCGGTCATCGGGATCAGCTCGGCGGCGCAGCCCGGCAGCACCAGGGCCGGTGCCGGATGGCCGGCGGCGGCGAGCGCGAGACGGCGCGAGACGGGGTCGTAGACGGCGTACAGGCAGGTGGCGCCGAGTTCGGCGACCTCCTCGCCGGGGCCGTCGGCGGCCAGGTGGGTGACCAGGTCGTCGAGGTGGGTGAGGAGCTCGTCGGGCGGCAGGTCCACGTCGGCGAGGGTGCGGACGGCCGTGCGCAGCCGGCCCATGGTGGCGGAGGAGCGGATGCCGTGGCCGACGACGTCCCCGACGACCAGGGCGACCCGGCTGCCGGAGAGCGGGATCACGTCGAACCAGTCGCCGCCGATGCCGGCCACCGATCCGCAGGGCAGATAGCGGTGGGCCACCTCGACGGCGGCCTGGCCGCGCGGCAGGCCGCTGGGCAGCAGGCTGTGCTGGAGGGCGAGGGCGGTGGAGCGCTCGCGGGCGAAGCGGCGGGCGTTGTCGATGCAGACGGCGGCGCGGCTGGCGAGTTCCTCGGCGAAGACGGTGTCGTCGGTGACGTAGTCGTCGGGGTGGCGCATCCGGACGCCCACGACGACGCCGAGCAGCGTGCCGCGGGCCTGCAGGGGCACGGCGATCATGGAGTGGACGCCCTCGCGGTGGGCGCGGCCCTCGGGCGCGCGGGCGTTGCGTTCGTCGACCCAGCGGCGGAACTCGGGCTCGCCGGCCTGGCTGACCACCGCCCGCCGCTCCCGCAGCGCCCGCGCCGGCGGTGAGGCAGCCAGGTGCACCTCGGTCTCGCCCAGCCGTACGGCGGCCTCGGGGGTGCCCTCGGTGGCGGAGCCGTGGGCGACCCGGCGCAGCACGATGTCGCCCTCCGGGACGATGGGCAGTTCCTCGGAGCCGAGGACCCAGTCGAGGAGGTCGACGCTGGCGAAGTCGGCGTACCGGGGGACGAGGAGTTCGACGAGTTCCTCGGCGGTGCGCACCACGTCCAGGGTGGTCCCGACGGAGGTGGCGGCTTCGTTGAGGAGGGCGAGCCGTAGCCGGGCCAGGTACTGCTCGGTGCTGTCGAAGGCGGCGAGGGCGACCGCGGTCAGCTCCCCGCCGGGATCGCGCAGCGGCCACATCTCGATACTCCAGGCGTGGTCCCGGTTCAGGGCCGGGGCGCCGGTGAAGCTCTCGTAGCGCAGGGCCCGGCCGGTCTCGACGACCTGGCGCAGATGGCGCAGGAAGCCCTCGCTGTGCGGGGCCTCCTCGACGGTGTCCGGGAAGAAGCGGCCGAGCAGGGCTTCCTCGGGGATGCCCATGACACGGCAGGCGGCCGCGTTGGAGCGGAGGTAGCGCTGGCCGACGTCGAAGACCGACATGGACATGGAGGCCTGCTGGAACGCCTGTCCGGCCAGGGTGGGGTCGGCCTGCCAGGGCGGGTCGGCGGTGAGCACGTACCCGGTGGTGCCGCCGTCGGGGCCGAGGACCGGGCAGGCGGTCAGGGCGATCTCCAGCGGCCGCCCGTCGGCGTGGCGCAGGGTGACGGTCCCGGAGCGGGCTGCCAGCGTCCGCGCCGGGACCTCCTCGGCGAGCAGGTCGGCGGCGGGCCGGCCCACGACCTCCTGTGCCGGGCGCCCGGTGAGCACCCGCGCGCCCTCGCTCCACCCCGTCACCCTGCCCAGGGCATCGATGACCGCCGCGGCCGCGACACGCTCCATACGCCCCAGGATGAGACCTATGTCCCGGGGCATCAAGCGCGGACGCGGACCGTCTCAGCCCTGGTGGCCGCGGAGGGCGGCCAGCGCCCGGTCGGCGTGGGTGTTCATCCGCAGCTCGCTGCGGACGACCTCCAGGACGGTGCGGTCCTGGGCGATCACGAAGGTGGCCCGCTTGGTGGGGGCGAGCGAGAAGCCGCGCTTGACGCCGAACAGCTCCCGTACGGCGCCGTCGGGGTCGGAGAGCAGCGGCATGCCGAGGGTGTGCTTCCCGGAGAACTCCTGCTGGCGTTCCACGCTGTCCCCGCTGATTCCGACCGGCTGTGCGCCGGCGGCCGCGAACTCGCTCGCCAGGTCCCGGAAGTGGCAGGCCTCGGCGGTGCAGCCCGCCGACAGGGCGGCCGGGTAGAAGAACAGCACCACCGGCCCGTCGGCCAGCAGCTCCGTGAGCGTCCGGGTCGTACCGGTCTCGTCCGCCAGCGCGAAGTCCTCGACCTTGCTTCCGACCTCGACGGTTCCCGCCATCTATCGGCCCTCCTCGTTGCGTGCGACACCGCGCGCCCACAGCACCAGGGGGATCTGGAGCGGCAGGCGGGCGAGGGCCGCGGTCCTGAGCGGCTCGGGCCGCTGCTGCCAGTCGACGGCCATCTGCACATTGGCCGGGAAGACGCCGACGAAGAAGGCGGCGGCCGCCTTGGCCGCCGCCCTGCGGGTGCGCGGCAGGGCGATCCCCGCCGCCAGCGCCAGTTCCACGGCCCCGCTCCCGTACGTCCACGCCCTGGGCGCCCCGGGGAGCGCCTTGGGGATCGTGGCGTCGAAGGACTTCGGCGCCACGAAGTGGGCGACCCCGGCGGTGGCCAGCAGCCCCGCCAGGAGCAGGGGTGAACGTTCGGACCGGGACACGAAGCCTCCTCAGACGACCTGCCGCCGGATATTACCCGGCGGTACCGCCCCGGTCCGCGTCGGGCCCTACTCCAGGTAGTAGGTGGCGTCCCGCTGGTCCAGCGTGGTGCCGGGCGTCTGGACGTGGAGCAGGTTGTTGTAGTGCCGTATGTACCGGCCCGGGTAGTTGTACGACTCCAGGGAGACCCCGGCCGGGTCGGCGAGGCCGGAGCGCTGGTAGAAGGAGGCGTCGCTGTCGAAGGCGGTGGTGCCGTCGTCCTTCTCGACCCACACCTCGAAGTTCTTGTGGCGCAGGTAGTAGCCGGGGTAGTTCGCCGACTCCAGGGAGACCGTGCCGGTGCCGGCGAGTCCGGTGACGATCCGGAACTGGGAGTCGGCGAGGTTGGTGACGTTCGCCTCGATCCTCGCGCGGAAGTCGTAGTGGCGGATGTAGCGGTCCGGGTAGTTGTACGAGGACAGGCGGACCGGGGAGACGCCGTCGGCGACCGGGATGCCGAAGTCGGGGGTGCCGTCGGCGTTCCAGTAGGCCTTCTGCAGGCGGGTGCGGCGGTTGGGGTCGTTCAGCGGGTCGCCGGTGATGTCCTTGTAACTGCGGTCGTGGTAGACGAGGATGTCGGACTTTCCGTCCTCGGAGACGGTGAACGAGTTGTGCCCGGGCCCGTACTGCGAGGTCGAGGCGTTGGTCTTGAAGACGGGCGTCTGGCTCTTGGTCCAGGAGGCGGTGTCCAGCAGGTCGCCGGAGGCGGACGCGGTGAGCATGCCGAGGCAGTAGTTGGCGTCGGTGGCGCTGGCGGAGTAGGTCAGGAAGACCTTGCCGCCGTGCTGGATGACGGCCGGGCCCTCGTTGACCTTGTAGCCGATCGTCTCCCAGGAGAGCGTGGGCTGGGAGATCTCCACCGGGGTGCCGCTGATGGTCCAGGGGTTGGCCATCCTGGCGATGAACAGGCTGGTGTTGTTGTCCTCGGCGGGGTTGTGCTGCGCCCAGGCCAGGTAGCGCACGCCGTTCACGACGAAGGTGGTCGCGTCCAGCGAGAAGCTCTCCCAGGTGGTGGTGATCTGGCCCTTCTCGGTCCAGGTCCCGGTGAGCGGGTTGGCGGCGTCGGTCTCCAGGACGTACATCCGGATCGCCCAGACGTCACTCGTCGAGCCCGCGGCGAAGTACACGTACCACTTGCCGTCGATGTAGTGGATCTCCGGTGCCCAGATGTGGGCGCCCATGACTCCGCTGGCGTGCTTGGTCCAGATGGTGGTCTCCGGGGCGGTGGAAAGGCCCTGGAGGGTGGTGGCCCGGCGCAGCACGATGCGGTCGTACTCGGGGACGGTGGCGGTGAAGTAGTAGTAGCCGTCGGTGTGCTTGTAGATGTGCGGGTCGGCCCGCTGTTCGGCGATCGGGTTGGTGAAGGTCACGGCGGGAGAGGTGGGGACGGCCGCGTGCGCGGGGGTGACGGTCAGGACGAGGGCGAGGGCGGCGAGGACGGCGGTCAGCGTCCGGCCGACGATACGTCTCACGGTGCGGGTGGTTCCTCTCGGTGGCGGCGGGTGCGGGTCAGGTGGTGGGCGTGAGGCGCCACTGCTGGCAGGTGTTGTTCAGCCAGGTCCACTGGCGTACGTCGGCGCCGTCGGCGGTGCCGCAGTCGGCGACGTCGGCGACCTTGCCGCTGTTGGCGTTCGCGATCCGGACGTAGTCGCCGCCGGTGTAGATCAGCCGGAACTTCTGGCAGGTGTTGTCGAGCCAGGACCACTGGCGCAGGTCGGCGCCGTCGGCGGTGGAGCAGTCGGCGGTGTCCAGGACCTTGCCGGTGGCCACGTTGACGAGCCGGCTGGTGTCGTTGCCCTGGTCCTCGACGCGCCACTTCTGGTTGCTGCCGCCGTTGCAGGTCCACTGGAAGACGTTGGTGCCGTCGGCGGTGTTGCCGCCCGCCACGTCGAGGCACTTGCCGCTGTTGCGGTTGACCAGGGTGTAGGCGGTAGGGGTTGCCGCGGTCTCCCCGGACGGTCCGGCGAGGGTCGTCCCGGTGGCGACGGGTGTGCCGAGGTTCGGGGTTCCGTCGGCGTTCCAGGTGAACTTCTGCGCGCGGGTCGTCCGGGCGTTGCCGCAGCCGCCGCTCGCCGAGCTGTTGGCGTGGTAGACGATCCAGTTCTCCGTGCCGTCCGGCGAACTGAAGAAGCCGTTGTGGCCGGGGCCGTACACGCCGCCCGCGTCATTGCGCTGGAAGACCGGGGACGCCGACTTGGTCCAGGAAGCCGGGTTCAGCGGGTCGGTGCCGGTGAGTTCCAGCAGGCCGAGCTTGTAGTCGGCGGTCTGGCAGTAGCTCGCGGAGAAGGTGAGGAACGTCCTGCCGTCGTGGTAGAGCGGTTCGGGGCCCTCGTTGACGGCGGCGCCGGAGGTCTCCCAGCTGAGCGTGGGCTGCGAGATCAGGGTGAAGGCGGAACTGCTCACCGTGTACGGGTTGCTCATCGGCGCGATCACCAGGCTCTGCGCGCTGCCGCCGACGAAGCCGCTGCCGACGAGGTAGAGCTTGCCGCCGTACTCCAGGACGCTCGGGTCGATGAGCCAGCCGCCCGGGGTGAGATTGGAGCCGGTGAGCTGGTTCTTGTAGGTGTACGGGCCCATGGGATCGGTGCCCGCGCTCTCCAGCACGTAGGTCCGCTGGGTGTCGCAGCAGGCGGCGCCGGACTGGCCGGCCACGTAGTACAGGTACCAGTGGCCGTCGAAGTAGTGGAACTCCGGCGCCCACATGTTGGCGTTGCGTCCGGCGGTGGTGTCGGACCACACCTGGACACTGGGCGCGGTCGCCAGGCCCGCGAGCGTGGGCGACCTGCGCATCAGCAGTTCGTTCGTGAACGTCGTGCTGATCAGGTAGTAGTTGCCGTTGTAGTACTCCAGCCAGGGGTCGGCGCCCTTCTGCGCCTTGACCGGGTTGGTGAACGGGCGGCCGTCGGCCGCCGCTGCGGGCTGTGTGGTCACGAAGGACCCGAGTACGGCGAGCAGCGCCGCGACGAGCACGAGCCAGGGGCGGGTGCGGAGCACGGTGAGTCCCTTCCGGCGGCCAGTTCGTTCGGAATGCCGAACGACGTACGGAACTTCGACCAGAAGGTAAGGGGGTGGCAATGACACGTCAATGGGTTGGACGTGTCGAGTTGGGTTTCAAGAGGCGTACGGGGGTGGTGCGTTGACCGCCCTAGCCGGCGTCGCTCCCGTCGACGTACAGGCAGAAGGGGTGGCCCGCCGGGTCGAGCAGCACGCGCACATCGGCCTGCGGCTGGTGGCCGGCCTCGCGCGCGCCGAGTTCGACGGCGTGCGCGACGGCGGCCCCCAGGTCCGTCACCTCGAAGTCGAGGTGCATGGTCATCCGTTGAGCCCCCGCCCGCGCGGGCCAGACGGGCGGGACGTACCCCTCGGAGAGCTGGAAGGCCAGGTAGGCGACGCCTTCCGGCGGGGCGACGGCCGCCCCGTCAGGCTCCTCCTTCACGATCTCCCAGCCCAGCAGATCGGCGTAGAAGCGCGCCAAAGCCTGCGGGTCGGGGGCTTCGAGCACGACGCCCCACCAGTCGTGCCGGGACATTCGGGGAACACCGGGCTGACCCTCGGACCGTCCGCGCATGCCGGAAACCTACACGGTCCCGGCCGGACGCACCGTCTCTCCGGACTCCTGGCCGGGCTCGTCCTCGACCGCGTACGCCAGGAAGTCGTCGACCATGCGATGGAAGAGCACGGCCAGCTGCCGCAGCTCCTCCGGCTTCCAGTTGCCCAGCGCGAGCTGCATTCCGCGCGCCCCGGCGTCCCGGACGCGGTCGACGGCGTCCCGGCCGGCGTCGGTGAGCTCGATCCGCTGGGCCCGGCGGTCGTCCGGATCGGGGACACGGGTGACATAGCCGGACTTCTGGAGCTGCTGTACCGTCCGCGTCACGTGGGACGCCTCGACACCGAGGCGCTGCGCCAGCTCCCCCGGGCGCAGCGGCTCGGAGTCGGCGACCTGGCGCAGCAGGGCGACCGCGGCGCGGTCCAGCGGGACGCCGGCGAGGGCCATCAGCCGCTCGTGCTGCCGGGCCCTGGTGCTCAGATAGGTGATACGGGTCAGGGCGCGCTCGATCTCGACCACCTCCGGGGTGGCGGCGGGGACGGCTGGAAGCGGTTCTGTGGACATACCAGCCAGTTTACCATATCGTTGCGTAACTCAAGTAAGTTACTGCGTGCGTTTACGCAGAGTACTGCGTGACGCGCAGCGTTCACCGATCGGAGCCGTATGTCCCTCCTGGCCCGTCCATCGGTCGCCGCCCTCGGCGCGAAGACCCTGCAGCGGCTCACCCTCCTGGCGAGCAGGCGCCTGAGCGGCCCGGGCTCCGACGCCGCCTCGCACGCCCGGTTCCCCGAGTACCCGCGCCGGGTCCGCGAGCTGACCGTCCCGACGTCCGTCGCCCCGGCCCGCGCCACGGTCTACCTCCCGGCGGCCGAGGTGACCGCTCCCCCGGTGCACGTCAACTTCCACGGCGGAGGTTACGTCATGTCGCTCACGGAGCTCGACGACCCCCTCTGCCGGTTCCTGGCGGCCGAGGCCGGGGTGGCGGTGGTGAACGTGGACTACGTCGTGGCCCCGCAGCACCCCTTCCCGGCCCCGCCCCGCCAGGCCTACGAGGTGGTCCGCTGGGTCGCCGAGCACGCGGCCGAGCAGGGCTGGGACGGCTCCCGGCCGACCGTGGGCGGGCAGAGCGCGGGGGGCGGGCTCGCCGCGGCGGTGGCCCGGCAGGCGTGGGAGGAGGGCGGCCCCTCGATCGCGCTGCAGGTGCTGCACTATCCGCCGCTGGACCTGGTGACGAGCGCGGCGGACAAGCGGGCGGCCATCGCCAGGCCGATGCTGCGGCCGTGGATGGCGGAGGTGTTCGACACGGCGTATGTGCCGGAGCCGAAGCGGCGGGCCGACCCGCTGGTCTCTCCGGCGCACCCCTCGGACACGGCCGATCTGACCGGGATCGCCCCGGCGGTGGTGATCACCGCGGAGTACGACCTGTTGCGGGCGGAGGGTGAGCGGTATGCCTCACGGCTGGGGGCGGTGGGGGCGTTGGCGGAGCATCACGAGGTGGGTGGGGTGGATCACGGGTACGACGGCAAGGACGATGCGAAGGCGCGGGAGGTGTATGCGCTGATCGCGCGTCATCTGCGGGCGGTTCGGGAGAAGGGCGCCTGAGAACTCGGGGAGTGCGGGGGTGCCGGCGGCTGACGGTGAGCTGTGGCTGGTCGCGCAGTTCCCCGCGCCCCTTTGGGGCGCGGACGAACCGTTGCTTATGAAGCTAGGCTTCGAGACTCGGCACAGTGACGCCCAACTTGTCGGCTCGCTCGGTGAGTTCGCGCCAGACCTTCGGTGCCACCGGGATCCCCTTCTCGCCCCGTTCCGCAGCCTTCGCCGCGCTGCGCTCGCCCGGGTAGAAGACGCCGGCCGCGCCCTCGGCGGGCGGGAGGGACTTGAGCGTGGTGAGGGTGTCGTCGACCGCGGCGAGGAAGGCGGTCGGGTCGCCGAAGGCCGCCGGGTCGAGGGCGATGAGGAGGGCGTTCTGGCGGTGGGCGCGGTCGCCGGTGTGGAAGGAGGCGAAGATCGGGGCGCCGACCAGGACGCTGGTGAGGAGTTCGAAGGCCAGGGACATGCCGGAGCCCTTCGCGCCGCCCAGGGGCAGGGGCATGACGGCCTGTTCGGGGTCGGTCGTCGGGGTGCCGTCGGCGGTCGCGGCGGCGCCCTCGGGCAGCGGCGTGCCGCTCGCCTTGGCCTGGCGGATCTTGCCGAGGGCGATGGTGGCGGTGGCCATGTCCAGCAGCAGCGGGGCGTGTTCACGGGCCGGTACGGCGATGGCGAGCGGGCTGGTGGCGACGGCGGCGCCCTGGACGCCGGTGTAGCCCATGTTGGGCATGCCGGCCACGAACCCGATTCCGACCAGGCCCTGTTCGGCGATCCGGGAGACGTAGTAGCCGATGGCGCCGGTGTGGACCGTACGGCGGACGCCCACCGAGGCGATGCCGGTGTCGCGGGCCCGTCGTACCGCCTCGTCGGCGGCGGCGGTCAGGGCGACCGGGCCGGGGGCGCGGTCGGCGTCGAGGACGGCGGCGGCCGGGGCCGTGGATTCGACGGTCAGGTGCGGGTCGGCGTTGGCGACGCCCTTGGCGAGCAGGTCCAGGTACGCGGGGACCCGCGCGGTGCCGTGCGAGTCGACGCCGCGCTGGGCGGCCCAGACGAACACGTCGGCGGTGGTGCGGGCGTGCTCGGCGCTCAGGCCGCCCTTCTCCAGGAGGGCGGCGGAGAAGGCGCGCAGGTCGTCGGCGGGCACCAGGGTCTTGGTGGGGGTGTCGGACATGGTGGCGGGTCTCCTGGGCTAGCGGGTGACGAGGACGTCGACGACGGCGGTGGTGCCCTCGGAGACGGCCTTGAGAGCACGTTGGAGGGCGGGCGCGAGGTCGTTCGCGGTGTCGACGGTCTCGGTGTGCATGCCGAAGGGCTCGGCGAAGTCCGCGAGCCGGGGCAGCCGGTGCAGGTCGGTGCCCAGCCACTCGCCGGTCTCGGCGGCGGCGCCGTCGGGGTAGAAGCGGCGGTGGTTGAGATTCATCGACTTGTAGACACGGTTGTTGAACACCACGACCAGCAGCGGCAGGTCGTACGCCTTGGAGGCGTCGTACGACGGGATCACCGGGTTGTAGGTGAAGGCGCCGTCGCCGATGGTGAGGACCACCGGGCGTTCCCGCGCGGCGAGTTTGACGCCGAGGGCGACCGCGATGCCCTGGCCGAGTCCGCCCTGGACGTAGAAGTAGGAGTCGGGGTCGGCGGTGCGCAGATGGCGTTTGACGACGCGGCTGTGGGTGATGGTCTCGTCGACGACGATCCCGTTCCGGCCGTCGAGGAGCTTGCGCAGCGTGGCGGCGACCAGCACCGGGTCCACGCCCGTCCTGCCGGGCTCCTCGCAGGCCTTGACCTCGGCCATGGCGAGCGCGCCTGTCTCCTCGGAGTACCGGGTGTGCTGGGCCGCCCGGCGCTCGGCGACGGCCGTCTCGTCGAGGTCCCGCGCCCGCTTGGTCAGCTGGCGCAGCGTGTTCGCGGTGTTGCCCTCCAGGTAGGTGTCGGCGAACAGCACCTGGTAGACGACGTGCGGGCGCTGCGGCACCTCGTCGATGACGACGATCTTCGCCTTCGAGGGGCGGCGGGAGGGCGGGTAGAAGGGCGCCCGGCAGTTCACCAGGAGGATGAGGTCGGCCGTGTCCATCCACGGCCCGATGTCGCTGCCGGCGTGCAGCGGGTGGGTGCGCGGGAAGTTGCCGCACACCGCCGAGTCCGGCTCGACGACCGGGATGTTCCAGGCCTCGGCGAAGGCCACCAGGGCCTCGAAGCCGCCCGCTTCCCGTCCCGCCGTCTCGGTGACGATCACAGGGTTGACCGCCTCGCGGATCAACTGGGCGACGGGGTCGACCTCTTCGGGCGAGCTGTGGGTGGAGCCCGGCGCCACGACCGGCTTGGCCTCGCGGCCGTCCCACTCCTCCAGGAGGATCTCCAGGGGGATGTTCAGGTACGCCGGCCCGGCGGGCGCACGCCAGGCCAGTTCCGCCGCCCGGGTGACCATGGTCGGCAGCGTGTGCACGCTGGCGGCCTCGGTCGACCACTTGGTGAACGGCTGGGCGACGCCGTGCGGGCCGCCCACGATCGACAGGTTGCGGTACCACTGGCCGCCCGGGTCGTGGCCGGGGGCGTCGCCGTAGGTCGTCGACTCCGAGGAGGCGACCACCATGGGCACGCCGGCCAGCAGCGCGCCGTGCACGGCCATCGAGCCCTGGAGGAGGCCCGGGGCGGCGTGCAGGAGCACGCCCTGCGGGCGGCGCCTGACCAGCCCGTAGCCGGTGGCCATGCCGACGGCGACCGTCTCGTGGGTCAGGTCGAGGTACCGCGGTGCGGGGGCGCCGTCGCGGTGGCGGCGGGCCAGCGCCTCCCACACCGGGGCCCACTCGGACCCCGAGGAGCAGAAGAGGTAGTCGGCGCCCACGGCGTTGAAGGCGGAGACGAGGGCGTCCCCGCCGTCGGTTCCTGGGGTGTTGGTCATGAGCGGTGCTTCCTCAGCCCTCGATCGGCCAGTTCAGGACCTCGGAGATACCGCGGCCCAGGATCCATTCAAGCTCCTCGGGCGTGAAGTCCCAGTGCTTGGTGAACTGCTCGATCGTGTCGGTGTAGGTGATGCCGTGGCCTAGCAGCCGGGTGATGTCGGTGCCGTAGAAGCAGCGCTGCGGGCCCATCTTGTCGACCATCTCGCGCACGTACTTCTGGATGTTGTTGTTCGGGAAGGGCTGCGTGGAGTAGCCCGGCAGCGCCGACACCTTGACGTAGATGTTCGGGTGGACGGCCAGGTCCGCGGTCTCCTGGACCCAGTAGCCGATCGCGTCGTCGACGCAGCGGGCCATGATGCCCATGTGGTCGATGATGATCTTCAGCTCGGGGTGCTTGGCGGCGATCTCACCCAGCTCACGCTTCCAGATCGGCGCGTGGACCATGGTCGGAATCCGGAGTTCCTCGGCGAGCGGCCAGTACCAGTCGTTGGTGCCGTCGATCATCCAGTTGCGGTCCTGCGGCCGGTGGAAGGTGAGCCGGGTGCCCTTCACATGGGGGTTCTGCGCGAAGTCCTTGAGCATGGCCGTGCCCTCTTCGGGCTTGTTCTGCGGGATGCGGGCCATGATCCCGAACCGGTCCGGGTGGGCCTCGCAGGCCTCCAGGGCGTAGTCGATGCGGTCGCCCTCCCAGGACGGCGGCAGGATCAGCGCCCGGTTCACGCCGGCCTCGTCCATCAGCTCCAGGGCCTCCTCGTAGGAGAAGGGGTCCTCGCGGTGGCCGTTGAGCCGGATCCGCTCACGGGCGCCGGGCACCCAGGGGCGGTCCGGGGTCTCTTCCTTCCAGATGTGGATCTGCGTGTCGACGACGAACATGGCGCGAACTCTCTTTCTCGGTGGGGATCTTGGGGTGGTGCGGAAGGAACGCTAGGCGTCCGGTGCGCTCTTGCGGAGATCCCGGAGCGCAAGCTGTTGTTGCGCGGAAGCGCCCTGTTCACAGCGGCCTTTCAGGCCCCGGAGCGGGTACCCCGGGAGCCGTCGAAGACGGCGGCGGCGATGTGTTCGGCGATCGCCATGGAGGCGGTGGCGGCCGGCGAGGGCGCGTTGCGTACGGCCGTGATCCGGCCGACCTGATGGATACGGAAGTCGTCGACGAGCGTGCCGTCGCGGTCCAGCGCCTGCGCCCGTACGCCCGCTCCGCCGCGCACGACGTCACGGACGCCGACCTCCGGGACGTAGCGCCCGGCGTCCTTCATGAAGGCGGCGGTGGAGAAGGACCCGCGGTACTCCCTGATGCCGGTGCGCCAGTGCCGGGCGGCCATCCGCCAGGTACCCGGGTAGGCGGCGAGGGCCAGCAGGTCCCGGGGGGAGACGCGGCTGCGCCGGTACCCCTCCTTGGCGAGGGCGAGGACGGCGTTGGGGCCGACCTCCACCGAGCCGTCGACACGCGGGGTGAAGTGCACGCCGAGGAAGGGGTAACGGGGGTCGGGCACCGGGTACACGAGCCCGCGCACCAGATGCCTCTTGTCGGGCTTCAGCAGCATGTACTCGCCGCGGAACGGGATGATCCGGGGCTCCTGCTTGTCCTGGGCGAGTCCGGCCACGGTGTCGGACTGGAGGCCGGCGCAGAGGATCAGCCGGTCCACGCGCACGCGGTCCTGGCCGGAGGCGACCTCGATGCCGCCGGGCACGGTGGTGACGGACGTGACCGGGAAGCCGAGCCGTACCTCACCGCCCCCGTCGACGACGTCCTGGGCGAAGGCGCGGGCGACCGCCGGATAGTCGGTGATCGCGGTGCGCGGGGAGTGCAGGGCGGCGACCCCGCCGGCGTGGGGTTCGATCTCCCGGATCTCCTCGCGGGAGACCTTCCGCAGCTCCGGCACATGGTTGTTCTTCGCCCGGGTGTACAGGTTCTCCATCCGGCCGAGTTCGTCCGCGCGCACCGCCACGACCAGCTTGCCGATCTCGTCGTACGGCAGCCGCCGGTCCTGGCAGTACTCGCGCAGCAGGGACACACCGCGTACGCACAGGTCGGCCTTGAGGCTGCCCGGGGTGTAGTAGATGCCCGCGTGGACCACGCCGGAGTTGTGGCCGGTCTGGTGCCGGGAGACCTCCTGCTCCTTCTCGAACACCACGACCCGGGTGCCGGGTCGGCGCAGGGCGATCTCGCGGGCCGTGGCCAGGCCCACGATCCCGGCGCCGACCACGCCGATCGTCTCGTCAGCCATCGGCCCGCTCCGGGGCACCGATGTGGACGGCCACCGTCTTGACCCGCGTGGAGAACCTCAGGACCTCCTCGCCCTGCTCCTTGTAGGCCGTACCGGAGTCGTGGAAGCCGCCGAACGGGAGGTGGACGTCCCACCCGGTGGTCGTCGTGTTGACCGCGACCTGCCCGCACTCGGCCTCGTCGGCGAAGCGGTACGCGGAGCCGAGGTCGCGGGTGAACACGGCGGCGGCGAGGCCGAAGGCGGAGTCGTTGACCGCCTCGACGGCCGCGTCGAAGCCGTCGACCGCGCGGACGGCGAGGACCGGCCCGAAGACCTCCTCCCGCCAGACGGCCATGTCGGGCGTGACATCGGCGAGGACGGTGGGCCGCACGTAGCAACCGTGCGGCCGCTCGGGGTCCGTGTCGCCGCCCGTGAGCACGGTCGCGCCCTGCTCGACCGCCCTGGTGAGGTCGGCGAGGACGCTGTCGCGCTGCTTCGGGCTGGACAGCGGGCACAGGGTCGTCGCCGGGTCGTCGCCCGGCCCGACCGTCAGCGCCCGTACCTCCGCGACCAGCAGCGCGACGAACTCGTCGTACACCGGCCGCTCGACGATCACCCGGCTGGTGGCCGTGCAGCGCTGTCCGGCCTGCCCGAAGGAGGCGGCGACGACGGCCCGGGCGGCGGCCGGCAGGTCGGCGTCGCGCAGCACCACGGACGCGTTCTTGCCGCCGAGTTCGCCCTGGAAGCGGACGTTGCGGTCGGCGAGACGGCGGCGGATGCGGTTGCCGACGGCGTTGGAGCCGGTGAAGGTGATGCCGGTGATCCGGGGGTCGTCGAGGAGCGCCTCCTCGATCTCGGCGGTCCGGCCCGTGACCACGTTCAGCACCCCGGGCGGCAGGCCCGCGTCGTGCAGGGCGCGGGCGAAGTGCAGCCCCGACAACGGTGTCTCGCCGGCCGGCTTGAACACGGCCGCGTTGCCGGTGGCGAGCAGCGGGGCGAGCTTGCGGGCGGGGGTGATCAACGGGTCGTTCCAGGGGCTGATCACCAGGATCACGCCGATCGGCTCGCGCTGGGTGTGCGTACGGTGGTTCGGGCGTACGTCGTGCAGGAGGGTTCCGTAGCCCTGGCGGGCCAGACCCGCGTAGTACTCCAGGAAGTCGGCGGCCTTGAGGGTCTCGCCGGTCGCCTCCGCGACGGTCTTGCCGTTCTCGGCGGTGACGTCGGCGGCGATCTCCTCGACCCGTTCCCGGATCAGCCGGGCCGCCTCGGTGAAGACCCGGGCCCGCTCGAAGGGGCTGGTGCGCTTCCAGACGGCGAAACCGCGCTCGGCGTGGTCGTAGGCCCGGGTGACGTCCTTGGCGGAGAGCGCGGGGACGCGGGCGAAGGGGGTGCGGACGTCGGCGGGGTCGTGGACGTCGATCCATTCACCGGTCGTCACCCACTCCCCGCCCGACAGGGTTTCCAGGGTGCGCATGGAGATCACTTCCTTCGTCGTCCGCGGTGCCGCCCGTACGGGGCCGGATGCGACAACACACCATGTGGGAGGGGGTCCACCAGCCCCGTGGGGGCAGGCATTGATTGCGCCGTGCGCGCCTCGGCGGCCGGGTGATCCATGCTGGAATCGGCGGGTCCGACACGTCCTGAGGAGAGATCGCATGGCATACGCAGTCGTCGCCCAGTACCGCTGCGCACCGGCCGACGCGGACGCGGTGCGTGCCGCGCTGCTGAAGGCGCAGGCCGCTTCCCGTGCCGAGCCCGCGAACCTGATGTACGAGGTGCACGCGGTGGAGGGGGAACCGGGTGGGTTCCTGCTCTATGAGCGGTACGTCGATCGGGAGGGGTTCGAGGCGCACAAGGCGGCTGACCACTTCAAGGAGGTTGTGGTGGGGGTGGTGTGGCCGTTGCTTGTGGAGCGCACGGTGACGTTCGCGGAGGTGCTTTAGCGTCGGCCGTCTCAGAGGCGCGGATGGAGTGTGGTTCTCGCGCAGTTCCCCGCGCCCCTTCAGGGGCGCGGGGAACTGCGCGACCGGCCACGACGGGCCCGCAGTCAGAACTCGTTGCCCCAGACGTACCGGGCGACGGTCTCGACCAGTACGAGCTTCTTGCGCTGGTCCTCGGCTCCCAGGAGCGGGCGGCTCGCCACGTCCGCGAAGCCCCTCGACGGGGACACCGCGCCGTCCTCCAGGTCCTTGAACTCGCCGGCCGCGTCGATGCGGGACATGACGGTGTCGACGTCCTCCAGGTCGGGCACCGTCGCGTCGGCGACGCCGAGGCAGAAGTCGCGTTCGTCGGGCAGGGCCCTGAGGAGGTCCAGTTCCGCCGGTGTGCCCTGGTCGAAGGGCAGGATCCAGCGGTCGGCGGCGATGGCGTCGTAGAGGTGCTCGGCGCGGGTGCGGTCCAGGTCGGCCGGGGCGGTCCAGCCGGGGGCCACGGCGATCCGGACGCCCTCGGGGCGCTCGTCCAGGCGTACCGCCAGGGCGTCGACGGCGAGGGCGTCCGCGAAGGACAGGGCACCGGGGTCGGCCGGGCTCGACCCCAACTGGCCGAGCAGCAGGGGGTTGTTGAGCTGGATCAGGCGGACGCCCCGCGAGACCAGCAGCTGGATCTCCGCCCGGACGATCTCCGCGAGGGCCTCGCCCAGTTCGCGGGCCGAGGAGACGCCGAGGCCCGGCTGGAAGGTGGTGGCCGCGAGGTAGGCCGGGGAGGGCAGGGCGGCCTTCGGGGCGATCACCGTCAGATCGGCGAGCCGGGCGGCCCGGTCGGCGAGCAGCGGGCCGTTGGCCTTGGGCAGCGACTCGGCGACCCAGCGGACCAGGCCGTCGGGGCCCGTGTCGTCGGTGCGGCGGAAGCCCGACACGGTGTCGAGGACGGCGCCGCGGAAGTCCTCGCGGGGGAAGTCGCCGTCGGTGACGACGGTGGAGCGCAGCTTGCGCTGGTAGGCGACGGCCTCCCGGACCGCCGCGTCGACGGCCTCCGGGTCGGCGGTGGACAGGCCGGGCGGCCGGACCAGGCTGCCGTGGTGGTCGATGCGGTAGTTGAAGGTGTCCGCCATGGTGTCAGTCCTTTCCGCCGGAACCGGTGACGCCCCACGCGGCGAACTCCAGTTCGTAGCCGAGGTCCTTGAGGACGTCCTCGGCGATCCGCTGGTCCTCGTCCGCGGTGCCGCCGGCGATGCCGAGGCCGCCGATGATCTCGCCGTCCTTCTTGATGGTGACGCTGCCCTCGGCGGCCATGATCGGGAGGGCGGCGCCGGGGAGCTGGGAGAGCTGGGCGAAGAAGACGGGCTGGCTCTCCTGCCACTTCTTCAGCATGGGGCCGGGGCGCTGCATGACGGCCGCGGTGTAGGCCTTGGCGCGGGCGATGTCGGGGGTGAGCGGGCGGGCGCCGTCGGGGCGGCGGATGGCGATCGGGAAGCCGCCGGCGTCCACGACGGCGACGCTCACCGACTTCCCGATCTCCTGGGCGCGCTCGTGGGCGGCGCCGATGATCTCCTCGGCGGCGGCCAGGGTGAGGCTGGTCATGCTGCTTCCTTCGGTGCGGTGAGGGTGCGGCGGAGCCGGGCGACGGCCGCGTTGTACTTGTCGGGCGCCTCCCAGTACATGGAGTGCGGGGCGTCCGGGACGATCTCCAGGTGGGAGCCGGGCAGCAGTTCGTGGGCGCGGGTCACGGTCTTCACGCTGAGGACCGCGTCCTTCTCGCCCGCGAGGAAGGCGACCTTGACGCCGGAGGCTCCGATCTCCGCCAGGGAGGGGCCGTTGGTGTCGAGGTTGCGCAGGTCCTGCATCCTGGCCACGTTGAAGGTGCCCATCTGCTGGAAGAGGAAGGTGAGGTCGGCCCGCTCCCGCTGGAACGGTCCGGTGAGCAGCCGGTCGATCACGGGCAGCTTCACGGCCTCCGCCCGGTCGGCGGCGGCGAGTTCCTTCAGCTCGGGGTGGCTGATGCCGCCGAGGGAGTGGCCGAGGACGACGGAGGAGACGCGTTCGGGGCGGAGCAGGCCGGCGCGCAGGGCGGCGACGGAGCCGATGGACTGGCCGACGAGCATGGCGTCGGTGATGTCCTCCTGGTCGAGGACGGCGACGACGTCGCCGGGGAAGTCCTGGCCGTCGAACTCGTCCATGGAGGAGTCGGACTTGCCGAAGCCGCGCAGGTCCACGGTGAGGACGGTGAACTCGTCGCGCAGCGCGGCCACCTGCTGCCACCAGGCGGCGTGGTGTCCGCCGCTGCCGTGCACGAACAGGATCGCCGGGCCGCTGCCGTGGCGCTCGTAGTAGATGGCGGTGCCGTCGGAGTCGGCGAGAGGCATAGGGTGAACTCCCGTACTGAAGCGCTTAGTTGGGGCGGCGGCCGTGGTACACGAGCTCGATCATGGTGTGGTCGGGGTCGTGGATGTAGCAGAACTTGGACTGGTTCTCGGGGCGTTCGATCGGCCGGGTGTGCCGGATGCCGAGCTCCGTGAGGTGGGCGAGGAACTCGTCCCAGTCGTCGACCTCGACGGCGAAGTGGTAGGGCGCCATGCGCTCCATCTCCTCGACCGGGGTGAAGTGCAGGTCGAAGTTGCCCCGGGTCATCAGCACCACGCGGGTGTTGGACTTGGGCTGGATCCGCTTCATCCCGAAGACCTTGGTGTACCAGGCCGCGGTGCGATCGGGGTCGGTGGTGGGGAAGTTGACGTGGTGGATGTAGCGGGGTTCCGCGCTCATGAGTGGTTCCCTTCCAGGTGTACGGGGTTGGACAGCACGCCGATGCCGCTGATCTCGACCTCGACGGTGTCGCCGGGTTCGAGCTGGCAGGTGGATTCGGCGCCCATCCAGAGCACGTCACCGGGGTGAAGGGTGATGTGCCTGGTGATCTCGACGATGTGGTCGAACGGGTCGAAGACCATGTCCCCGGTCGGGAACGCGGCGCGGACCTCGCCGTTGACGCGCAGGGTGGTGGTCTGCGCGAGCGCGTCCACATCGGTCTCGATCCAGGGGCCCATCGGCTTGAAGGTGTCGCTGTTCTTGCTGCGCCAGAAGGTGCGGTCCTGGTGCTGCCAGGTGCGGGCGCTGATGTCGTTGCCGATGGTCCAGCCGAACACCGCCTCGCGTGCCTGCTCGTGGTCGGCGTGCCGGAGCGTGCGGCCGATGACGGCGACGAGTTCGGGTTCGGCCTCGAAGCGTCCGGTCACCTCGGCGGGCCGGACGATCGGCGAACCGTGCCCGGTCAGCGCGTTGTTGGCCCGGTAGCCGACCTCGGGGCGCTCGGGGGTCGGGGCGCCGGCGTGCTCGATGTGCCGGGGGTAGTTGTAGCCGACGGCGTAGAAGACGCCGGGTACGACGGGCGGCAGCCAGCCGGCGTCGGTCACGGGGACCGTGCCGAGGACGTCGAATCCGCCCTCCAGCGGCGAGCCGGAGAGCAGTTCGACGTCCTTCTTCCCCACCCGCCCCCAGACCGGCCGGCCGTCGATGGCCACCCGTGCGAACCTCATGGCGTCAGCAGGTGGGAGACGCGCTTGGTGACCAGGTAGGCGTCCAGCGCCTCCGGCCCGCCCTCCCGGCCGTACCCGCTGTCCTTCACCCCGCCCGACGGGGCTTCGTGCACCGAGCCGCCGCAGTGGTTGAGGGAGAGGATGCCGGCCTCCAGCCCGTCGGAGAGCTTCTCGGCGGTGGCGGCCGACTCGGTGAAGCCGTAGGCGGCCAGCCCGTAGGGCAGTGAGTTGGCGGTGGCCAGGGCCTCGTCGAGGTCGCGGAAGGGCACGATCGGCGCCAGCGGCCCGAACGGCTCCTCGGACATCAGGTCCGCGTCGGCCGGTACGTCGGTGAGGACGGTCGGCGCGAAGAAGTAGCCGGGGCGGTCGAGCCGTTCGCCGCCGGTGCGGACCGTGGCGCCCTTGGCCACCGCGTCCGCGGTGAGCCGCTCGATCGACCGCAGCCGGCGCTCGTTGGCGAGCGGTCCCATGGTGGTGCCCCGGGTCAGGCCGTCGCCGGTGACGACCGCCTCGGCGGCCTTCACGAACTCGGCGGTGAAGTCGTCGGCCAGGGACTCGTGGACGAGGAAGCGGCTGGGCGAGGTGCAGACCTGGCCGGCGTTGAAGAACTTGGCCTGGGCGGCGCGCCGGGCGGCCTGTCCGGGGTCGGCGTCGGCGCAGACGATGACGGGGGCGTGGCCGCCCAGCTCCATCAGGGACGGTTTCATGACCTTGCCCGCCTCGGCGGCGAGGAGCTTGCCGACGGGCACCGAGCCGGTGAAGGCGATCATGCGGGTGACCGGGGAGGCGATGAGGTGGGCCGAGATCTCGGCGGGTTCGCCGAAGACCAGGTTGAGCACGCCCGCGGGCAGTCCCGCGTCCGCGTAGCACTCCACCAGGGCGGCGGCCGTCGCCGGGGTCTCCTCGGAGGCCTTGATGATCAGCGAGCAGCCCGCCGACAGGGCCGAGGAGATCTTGCGGTTGGGGCCGCCGACCGGGAAGTTCCAGGGCACGAAGGCGGCGACCGGGCCGATGGGTTCGCGGCGGACGGTGAGGACCGTGCCGGGCGCGGACGGGACGATCCGGCCGTACGCGCGGCGGGCGTCCTCGGCGTGCCAGCGCAGGGTCTCGGCGGTGCGCCTGGCCTCGCCGGTGGACTCGGCGAGGGTCTTGCCCTGTTCCAGGGTCATCACCCGGCCGATCTCGGCGGCGCGGTCGGCGATGAGGTCGGCGGCGCGGTCGAGGATCGCGGAGCGCCGGGCGATCGGGGTCGCCCGCCACACCCGGAACCCCTCGGCGGCGGCTTCGAGGGCGCGGTCGAGGTCGGCCGGGGTGGCGAGGGGGACCTCGCCGATCGTCTCCTCCGTGGCGGGGTTGACGACGGGGGCGGTCCGTCCGGAGCCGCCCGGGCACCACTCGCCCGCTATGTACATGCGGACGGCGGGATAGCCGTGGTCGGTGGTCATGAAGGGGTGCCCTCTCAGATTCAGGAGGCGGTGGGGGCTTCCTGGTCGCGGTTGGTGCGCAGGGCCCAGATGTGGTGCGGCGGGGTCGTCTCGTGGACCCGGGTGCCGTAGGTCGCGTCGGCCCGGTCCATGTCGGCGGCGTACTCGACGCGGCCGCCGCACGGGGCGTGCAGGAAGCGGAAGACGTTGGAGCCGATGGTGTGCCGGCCGAGCCTGCGGGCCTCCCGCCAGCCGTGCTCGATCATGAAGTTGCCGCCCTCGATGACGTCGTCGAAGCCGGGGACCTCGTAGGCGATGTGGTTGATCCCCGCCCTGTCGGGGCGGTGGCAGAGCAGCATGGTGTGCTGGTCGTCGTCGCCGGGGGCCTGCAGGAAGACGCCCATGGGCTCGACCACGTCGGTCGGGCGGAAGCCGAGCCGGTCGACGTAGAAGCCGACGGCCGCCTCGCGCCCCTCCTGGGGGATGTTCAGGGCGACATGGCACATGCGCAGCGGGCGGACCCGGGTGATCGGCTCCAGGGCGGTGTTCCAGCGGTTGACATGGCCGAGCGCGTTGGCCGGGCGGGGCTCGACCGGGGCGGGCCTGGGGCGGGCCAGGGTCAGGCCGACCCCGAAGCCGGTCTCGTCGACGGTGTGGTGGACGCCGTCGGCGCTCTCGCGGACCTCGCGGTCCCGGCCCGCGGACGTGACCAGCCGTTCCAGTTCCTCCGGTGTGTCGACGCCCCAGACGACCTCGCGCAGCGTGGGCCCGTCCTCGACGGGGGCCGGCAGCAGCGGGCCCGGCAGGGTGTCGAGGTGGAGGGTCTGGCCGGTGCGGGTCTCGAACACGGCGTGCTCGTCGGTCAGCTCCAGCTGGTACAGCCCGAAGTCGTCGAAGAACCGGGCGCATACGGCAAGGTCGTCGATGCCGTAGGTGACCGATTCGATTCTCTGGATTCCCATGGATTCCTCGTTTCCGGGTCGCCCCGCGAGCGTAGATTTCGGCGCGCGAGGGCCTCAATGCCCTGAGCTCTACGGAATGCGCAAGCGTTTCTTGCGGCCCCGGCTATGCGCGGATCGCGGGAATCGGGTTCTGCGCGAACCACTCGGCGAGGAAGTCCAGGAACACGCTGACCTTGCGCGGGGTGTCCTGCCCGGGACCGTAGATCGCGTAGAGCGGGCGGTCCGGTACGGCGAGGTCGGGCAGCAGCACCTGCAGGGCGCCGGAGACGAGGTCGTCGTAGACCGGGCGCTGGGGCAGCAGGGCGATGCCCCGGCCGTGCACCGCCGCCTTCTGCAGGGCGATGTAGGAGTTGGACGAGAAGGCGATGTTGCGGATCTTGTGGAGGGTGCTGGCGTGCCCGTGGCCGATCCGCCACACCGGGTCGTTGACGTGCACCAGGCAGTCGTGGGCCGCGAGGTCGTTCGGGTGGGCGAGCGCGCCGCACCGCTCGATGTACTCCTCGGCGGCGCACAGCACGAACGGCAGCGAGGCGATCTTCTTCAGCCGGACGCTGGAGTCGCGCAGATCGCGGGTGTGGAACGCGACGTCGAATCCGCTGTCCAGGAAATCGTAGGTGCGGTCGGACATTCCGCCGAGTTCGAACCGGACCTGGATTCTGGGGTGCGCCGCCGAGAAGGCCGCTATCGCGTCGCCGAGGTCGAGGCTGCCTATCCACTTCGGGCAGATGACACTGAGGGTGCCCTCGGGCCGGTCGTGGAGCTGGGCGATGCCGGCGTCCTCGGCCTCGATCTCGTCGAGGATGCGCGCGGCGAACTCCGCGTAGCGCCGGCCGGGCTCGGTCAGGCTCACGGAGCGGGCGGTGCGGTTGACCAGGCGGACGCCGATCTGCCGCTCCAGTTCCGCCACGTGGCGCGAGACCAGGGAGCCGGACGAGCCGAGTTTCTTGGCGGCTCCGCTGAAACTGCCGACCTGGGCGACGGTGACGAAGCTGTGCATGAGGAGCAAGCGGTCCATTTTTCCTCCGAAGGCGCGCGTGCGGCTCGCGCCGGTCACCCACACAAATCGAATGTCGGCAATCTTGTCAACGTCTCTTCGCTTAAAAGATCAGCCGCGTTTCTCATGGTCAGGCCGGGGATCAGGCCCCGTCCGGGGTGATACGGCCGTAGCCGCGGATGTCCGGGAACGGCGGCTCCCGGTCGGCCTGGAGGTCCACCTGGAAGGTGTTGAGGCACATGCCGAGCATGGTGAAGTTGCCGAGCGCGCCGATGGTGTCGACCAGCCCCTTGGGGCCGAAGTGCTCCAGGGCGCGGGCGAAGGTCGCGTCGGTGACGAAGTGGTCCTCCAGGATCTCCCGGCAGAACCGGTAGAAGGCCTGGTCGGCCTCGTCGTCGAAGACCGCCTCGCGCTTCTCGGCGATGGCCTGGACGGCGGCCTCGGGGATGCCGGCCTCGATCGCCTGGTGGACGTGGGCGTTCCAGGAGTACTGGGCGTCCCAGTTGCGGGCCGCCATCAGGAGGGTCAGTTCGCGCAGGTGCTTGGGGAGGCTGCAGTCGAACCGGGCGAAGGCGCCGAGGGACTCCGCCCGTTCGCACATCTCCGGGCTGTGCAGCCAGACCCGGAACGGGCCGCGGACCGCGCCGCGCCGCCCGGCGATCCGGGCGGCGAGCTCCTGCTGCCGCGGGTCCATCGCGTCTTCGCTGAGAATGGGGAGCCTCATGGGGCCGGTACCTGCCTTTTCTCTCCGGCGGCCTGGGATGCCGGTGACGGTACCGCCGGTTCCGGCCGCCGCACCCACCTCGGAGCGCAAGGTAAAACTGCACGCCAGGGGGCACCCACGGGCCCGATCACGACCTAGCCTCGGTCGGCGTACCACCTCGCAGTGGAGAGCCGTGGAGAGGAATCCCCGATGACCACGATCATCAAGGCCGCGTCCGTGCCCCTGCTCGACCGGGGCGGCGCGGTCCTGTCGACACCGCTGATCACCACACCGTCGGCGGGCGGGGAGAACCTGATCACCAGCGGGATGAGCGTCTACCCGGTGGGTTCCGGCGCGCCGTTGCACTCGCACAACTGCGACGAGCACGTGACCGTCCTGGAGGGTGAGGCGGAGGTGTGGGTGGACGGAGAGGTGACCCGCCTGGAGCGGTTCGACACCACGTACGTCCCGTCCCCCGTCCCGCACCTGTTCCGCAACGTCGGTGACACTCCGCTGCGGATCCTGTGGGTGTACTCCTCGGGGTACGTGACCCGGACCTTCACGGAGACGGGGAAGACGGTCGAGCACCTCTCCACCGAGGACCAGATGGGCTGAGCCCCGTCCCCGGGGACGTCCCGCGCGTCCCACGGCACGCGGGGACGACATGGTGCCGTGCGGCCACGGCAATCCTCCGAATCGTGATCACGCTTCGTGGTCACGAGCACGACAGCACGGAGGTTTCCATGTCCCGACGGATCCTGAAGAGCGGGCTGCTGGCCACGGTCGCGGTGTTCGCGTTCCTGCCCACGGCCGGGGCCGCCACCGCGAGCGCCGCCACTCCGATCCCCGCGCCGCAGGGAATCGTGCAGTACTACGACTACACCACCCTCCCGGCGCCGGCGGTCCACCGCCTGCACCACCGGCACCACACGTACCGGAGCGTGGGCCGGGTGACCACGCGGCACCACGTCCGCCTCAACGTCCGCTCCGGCCCGAGCACCCGCTACCGCGTGGTCGGCCACCGCCACAACGGCCGGCTCGTCCCGGTGACCTGCAAGACGTACGGCGGTTCGGTGCGCGGCACGCACACCTGGTACCGGCTCCCGCACCGCAAGGGGTACGTCTCCGGCCGCTACGTCCGGGTCGGCCACGCCGTCCCGTGGTGCTGACGGTTCCGTCCCGCCGCACTCCCTGATCGCACCGGCCTGTTCGGGAACCCCGTGTTCCCGAACAGGCCTTCGACATGACCCCCTGATTCACCGTCTTCACACCCGTCCGCCGATTGCGGCCCCGGTCCCCCTGGGAAGCCATCCCGACAACAGGGGCGAAACGCCCATAGCGTTATGAAGTCGAGGCACGCGACATGCGGCACCCCGAAGGAGCGACCACCCCGCCGGAGGACGAACCGGCGGCGAGACTGCGCGAACTCAAGGAGCGTACGGGGCTGAGCCTGGCGGCACTGGCCGCCCGCACCCCGTACAGCAAGTCCGCCTGGCACCGTTATCTCTCCGGCGCCAAGCGGCCGCCGCGCCCGGCCGTGGAGGCGCTGGCCCGGCTCGCGGGCGCCGACCCGGCCGCCGTCCTGGCCCTGTACGACGCCGCCGAGGAACCCCCGCCCACCGAGCCGGCCGAGCGGCGGCGGCCGGCGGGACGGCGGTGGCGGCTGCCGCTGACCGCGCTCGCACTGTTCACCGTGGCCGGGGTGACGGCGGCGGCCGTGACCGTCTCGGACCGGCGCGGCACCCCGGGCGCGCAGCCGGTGTCGGCGGCGCCGCGCTGTCATGGCCGGTCCTGCCAGGGCGAACTGCCGGACGCGTCGGCGTGCGCCCGGGACGCGCAGACCAAGACCACCGTCACCGGCACCGCCTACGACGTCCGGCTGCGCTGGTCCCCCACCTGCGGTGCCGCCTGGTCCGAGGTGCGGCTGCACTCGGCGCACGCCCGGGAGGTCTCGGTCCGGGCCGGCCAGGACGTGCTCTCGGCGAGCTATCCGGCCGAGGACTCCGTCGGCTACACCAGCCCGATGCTCGCGGTGCCGACCCCCCGGGGTGTGGAGGCGTGCGCGGAGGTCGGGGGGCAGCTGGCGTGCACCGGCCTGGAGGGGCAGCCGGACGACGAGTAGACGGCATGAAGGCGCCGCGCCCGTGGAAGGGGCGCGGCGCCGGACCGGTCGGGGGTACCGGTCAGTGGGCGGCGACCAGTTCCTCCCGGTCGGCGCCGGCCGGCGGCTGCTTGGCCGAGCGCAGGGCGGCGATGCCTATGAAGACCATCGAGGAGAGACCGGCGAGCGAGAAGGCGGTGAAGCCCCAGTCGCCGTTGCCCGCCGCGAGCAGCTGACCGCCGAGCCAGGGGCCGAAGACGGCGCCGAAGCGGCCCATGCCCGAGGTCCAGCCGACGGCGGTGGCGCGGTTGTCGGGGGTGGAGCGGATGGAGACGGTCGCGTAGATCATCGTCTGGGCGCTGTTGAGGAAGACGCCGGTGAGGAAGACGACCAGCGTGGTCACGCCCATCGGCATGTGGACGCTGAGCAGGTAGACGCCGACGGCGGTGAGGGCGAACCAGACGGCCGAGATGCGCGGGGCGCCGAACCGGTCGGCGGCGCGGCCGGCGACCAGCATGCCCACGATGCCGCCGAGGTTGAAGACGACGACGAAGGTCAGGGCGTTGGCCAGCTCGTAACCCTCGGTGCGCATCAGGGTGGGCAGCCAGGTGGCGACACCGTAGACGAGGAGCAGACCGCCGAAGGAGGCCAGCCAGTAGAGCAGGGTCTGGATCCACTCGCCGCCGCGGAACAGGTTCCGCAGCGCGTCCCAGCGGTCGGCGGCGGTCTTCTTCTCCGCGACGGCGGGCAGTTCGACCTCGTAGCGCTCGGCCAGGGCACCGGCCTCCTCGGTGCGGCCCTTGGCGACCAGGAAGCTCAGCGACTCCGGCAGGAACTTCAGCAGGACGGGGACGAAGAGCAGCGGGAGCACGCAGACCCAGAACGCGGAGCGCCAGCCCAGCGGGTCGATCAGCCACTTGGCCACATAGGCGGAGAGGATGCCGCCCGCGTGGTGCGCGGTCATCAGCAGGCCGATGGTGATCGCCACCCGGCCGCCCCTGGCGTAGTCGGAGACCATGCTGATCGCGGTCGGCAGCAGCCCGCCGAGGCCGACGCCGGCCAGGGTGCGGCCGAGACCGAAGACGGCGACGCTGCCCGAGATCGCACAGATCCCGGAGGCGAGCGAGAACAGCGTGACGCAGCCGACCATCAGCTGCTTGCGGCCGATCCGGTCCGCGACCGTGCCCGCGGTCAGGGCGCCCACCAGCATGCCGAAGGTGGCGTAGGAGCCGAGGTCGCCGGCCTGGTCCGGGGTGAGGCCGAAGGTCTTGGTCTCCAGCAGGTGGGGCAGCACCGAGCCGTAGATGAACATGTCGAGGCCGTCGAAGAGGACGGCCAGCCAGCACAGGCCGACGACCAGCAGAGCCAGTTTGCCGCCGCGAGCGGACAGGGCGGGGGAGGAGGACATCTTTGTTTTCCTCTCGTCCAGGAGGCGTTCCCTGGAGGGGATCTGTGAGCGGGCCGCGCGGCTCGTGCGGCTGACCCGTGGTGCGCTAGACGTTAAGGACCCGGATCTGATGTGTCAACGTTTTTGTTAACAATCTCAGTGGAGCGAAAGACAGAGGAAGGCAGCGGGAAAGGCGGGGTGAAAAGGGGGGTGCCCGACGCGCGCACAGCAGCACGTCGTACACCCCCCTGCCGACCGGAGACGGATCAACCGACCGGCGGCGTCCCGTGGGTGTGGAAGGACTCGATCGTCTTCAGACCCCACGCCTGCCCCTTGGCCCGCTCGGCCTCGGTCCAGGTGATCAGCGGCCAGTCGGGGGCCAGCACCAGCCGGGTGAGCGGGTTGCAGAGCTCGATGCGGTTGCCGCCGGGCTCGTAGACGTACAGGAAGAACGTCTGCTGGATGGCGTGCTTGTGCGGGCCGGTCTCGATGAACACCCCGCTGTCGATGGCCAGATCGGCCGCGCGCAGCACGTCCTCGCGGGTGTCGGTGGCGAACGCGATGTGGTGCAGGCGTCCGGCCGAGCCGGTCCAGTCGGAGGTGTAGACGACGTCGTACGACTTGTTCGTGAAGGTCAGCCAGCGGGCGGCGATCCTTCCCGTGTCGAGCCGGATCTGCTCGGTCGGGCGGGCGCCCAGCACCTGTTCCTGGAACTCGGCGTTGGCGAGCACATCGGCGGCCAGGAAGTTGACGTGGTCCAGGCGCCGCACCCCCACACCCCGGTTGGGCTTGGCCTGCGGCTGGTTCTTCAGCGCGGGCCTCAGCTCGTCGGGGGCCCGGTAGTACTCGCTCTCCCAGTACAGGGCGTGCTCGTGGCCGTCCGGGTCGGTGGTGACGTAGAGCTTGCCGAGGCCCGGTTCGTCCTCGGTCCAGTGGCCGGTGCCGCCCGCCTCCTCGATCGCCTTGATACGGCGGTGGAGGGCCTCCTCGCTGGAGGTGCGCAGCGCGAGCCGGCCGAGGCCGGGCTGCTCCCGGGCGGTGAGGACCAGGCTGTGGTGTTCGTAGTCGTCGAAGGTGCGCAGGTAGACGGTGTCGCCGTGCCGGCCGTTGACGGTCAGTCCGAGGTAGTCGGTGAAGAAGGCGACGCTGGCGTCCAGGTCCGGGGTGAAGAGCTGGGCGTGGCCGATATGGGCGATGTCACCGAGGGGCGGGGCCATCGTTGCCTCCTTGGGGTCGTGCGGGTGTGGGGGTGGTGCCGACGGACCGCGGGAAGACGGTGCCGTCGAAGATCTTGCGGGCGGTGCGGACGACCGCGGTGCGGCGGGCGGCCGGCGGGGTGCCGTCGGAGCCCGGGTCGACGCTGGTGTCGATCTCCAGGAATCCGGTGGGGTGTTCGATGCGGATCCGGTCGCCGTGCTCCGGGAGCCGGGCCATCCCCTCCCCCACGCCGCCGGGCAGCCGCAGTCCGGCGGCCACGCTCGCGGCGCCGAGGACGCCGATCGAGGTGTGGCAGCGGACGGGGATGAAGGTCCGGGTGGTGACCGCGCCGCCGTCCCGGGGCGCGGCGAGCAGGCTGAGCTTGGGCACGGTGGCGGTCTCGACGTCACCGAGGCCCATCAGCTTCCCCGCCACGAGCCGGATCTCGCGCAGCCGGTCGGCGAGCGCCAGATCCTCCTCCAGGTCCTTGGGCTCCTCGTACCCGGTGACGCCGAGGTCGCCCGCCGCGACGAGCACGGTCGGCATGCCGTTGTCGACGCAGGTCACGGCCGTACCGGCGATGGTGTCGCGGACGTTCCCGGTGGGCAGCAGCGGGCTCTCCCCCGCCGGGAACTCGATCACCACCGGGGCGGCGGTGCCGGGCACGCCGGAGATCTCGGCGTCCCCGGTGTAGTCGACCCGCCCGCCCGGGGTCGGGAAGGTGGCGACGGCCGCCTCCCCCGTGTTGAGCATCCGGATCCGTACGGAGGTCTCGCCGTCCCCGGGGGCCACGAGCCCCCGCTCCACGGCGAACGGGCCGACCCCGGCGAGGATGTTCCCGCAGTTCTGACGGTCGGTCACTTCCGGCCGGTCGACGGCGACTTGGAGGAAGAGGTAGTCGACGTCCGCCTCCGGGTCGTCCGACACCGAGACGACCGCCACCTTGCTGGTGAGGGGGTGCGCCCCGCCGAGGCCGTCGATCTGGCGCGGGTCGGGGCTGCCCATCACCCGCAGCAGCAGGTCGTCCCGGACGGCGGGGTCGGCGGGCAGGTCCTCGGCCAGGAAGTACGCGCCCTTGGAGGTGCCGCCGCGCATCAGCATGCAGCGCACCTCCGCGGGCCCGGTCATTTGCTGTACTCCTCGTACGTCCGGTACTCGACGCCGAGCCGCTGAAGGGTCTCCCGCAGTCCGTAGCGGTCGAGACCGAGCTGGCCCTCGATGAAGGCGGCGCGGGTCGCGGCCTCCTTCGCCTCGCGGGCCTCGGACTTCTCGACCGTCTCCCGGGCCCGCTCGCGCGGTACGACCACGACACCGTCGTCGTCCGCGAGGATCACGTCACCGGGGTTGATCACCTGGCCGTCGATGGCGATCGGCACGTTGACCGAGCCGCCGGTGGCCTTGACCGTGCCCTGCGAGGAGACCGCCCGGGACCAGGCGGCGAAGCCCATGTCCCGCAGTTCCTGGGTGTCCCGGATGCCGGTGCTCAGGACGACCCCGCGCACCCCGCGCTGCTTCAGCGCGGTCGCGAACAGCTCGCCGAACAGCCCGTCCGTGCAGGGCGAGGTGGTGGTGACGACCAGGATGTCACCCTCGCCGCACTGCTCGACGGCGGCGTGGATCATGAGGTTGTCGCCGGGCCAGCTGAGCACGGTCACGGCCGTGCCGGCGACCCGCACGCCCTGCTGGACGGGCCGGATCTCCGGACCGAGCAGCCCGGTCCGGCCCATCGCCTCGCTGACGGTGGCGACCCCGAAGCCGGCAAGCGCGTCGACGTCCTTCAGCTCCGCCTTCGGCGGGTTGGTGACGATCACGCCGCTCATGCCAGCTCCTGCGCGATCTGCGGGAAGGGGCGCATGAACGCCTCGGCCATGGTCTGGTGCGCCAGGCCCAGGTTGGGGCCGGCGTTCCGCTTGAGCTGGACGCCCCGGCGGACGGCGAGGTCGGTGTAGTAGGCCCACAGGTGCTGCTGGGCGCCGAGGCACTCCATCGCCTTGCGCTTGGTGTCCCAGACCTCGGTGATGTCGAGGAGGACCTCGGGCCGGAAGCCGCTCATCTCGGGCTGGTGCGGCTCGAAGTAGAAGACCGGCGGGGCGCCGATGATGTCGCCCTCGCCCGGGTAGCCGATGGCCTGGGCGAGGATGCGCGCCTCCAGGGCCATCCGGTTGGCGGCCGGGTGGTCGCCGTTGTAGGGGTCGTCGACGGGGTGGGTGAGCACGACGTCGGGCTGGGTCTCGCGGTAGACGGCGACCAGCTGGTCGGTCAGCTCGGCGGAGGCGACCAGCGGGTAGTCGCCCGCGTCGAAGAAACGGACCTCGGCGCCGAGGGCGGCGGCGGCCTTCTCCGCCTCCTCCCGGCGTATCGCCTTGATCTCCTCGAGGTTCCTGCCCTCGCGCCACGCCTTGGCGGACTCGCCGCGCTCGCCGAAGGTCAGGCACGCGATGGTGACCTTCTCGCCCCGGGACGCGGCCAGGGCGATGGCTCCGCCCGCCCGCCACACGAAGTCCCCGGCGTGCGCGGTGACGACCAGAGTGGATCGCGGTGGGGTGGCGGGCGCATTGGCGTGGGTCATTGCAGAAATCTCCTTGGTGGACAGGTGTGCGCCCACCCACCCCGGGCGTGCTCAGTCGCGTAGTGCGTCGATCACGCTGGTGAGGTGGGCGCGGACGGCCGCCTCGGCCGCCTGCGGGTCCCTGGCCCTGATCGTCTCGATCATCGCCAGGTGCTCGTTCAGGGAGTGCTGCGGACGCCCCGGGCGCAGCGCCAGCTGGAAGCGGTGACGCACCAGTTGGGCGTTGAGCCGCTCCAGCAGTTCCACGGCGGTCTGCTGGCCGGAGATCACCCGGATCCTGGCGTGGAGTTCCTGGTTGAGCTCGGAGTAGGTGACCGGTTCGCCGTCGGCGACGGCCTTGGTCATGGCCGTTCCGAGGTCAGCGAGTTCGGTGAGCTGCTCGTCGCTGGCCGCGACGGCCGCCTTGGCCGCGCACAGTCCTTCCAGGACCATGCGGCACTCCGTGATCGCGACCGCTTCCTCCACGGTCACCACCCGCACCCGCGAGCCGCGGTTGCGGATCCGCTCGACCAGTCCCTGGGCCTCCAGATCGATCAGCGCCGCACGGATGCTGGCCCGTGTCACACCGAACTCCTCGGCGAGTTCGTTCTCCACCAGCCGCTGGGCCGGCGCCATCTCGCCGTGCAGGATCGCCTGCCGCAGCTGCGCGAGCGCATGCTGCTTGGCCTGCTCTCCGGTGGTCGGACGGGCTTCTTTCGGCATTGCGCCCTCCCTGAGTGAGTGCCTGTCGAACGTAAATCTAGCCAAACAAGATTGTCAACAATTTTGTCTGCCGTATTGCCGCCGCAGTCCGCGGACGCGTTCCGGCGGACGCGCGCTCAGCCGGAGCGGTACAGCTCGCTGAGCAGTTCGAGAACCGCCTGCTGGGCGGGGTGCGGATCGTCCCGCCACCAGGCCAGCCGGACGGCCACCGGTTCGGCGTCCCGCACCGGCCGGTAGACGATGCCGGGCCGCGGATACTGGTTGGCGGTCGACTCCGCGGTCACGCCGATGCCCCGTCCGGCGGCGATCTCGGTGAGCCAGTCCTCGACGTCGCGGATCTCCTCGACGACGGGACGCGCGTCGGGCGGCCACAGCTCGGGGGTGGTGGTGCCGGTACGCCGGTCGACGAGCAGGATCCGCCCGCCGATGTCGGCGAGCCGTACGGAACGGCGCCGGGCCAGCGGATCATCGGCGGCCAGGGCGCACAGCCGTCGCTCCAGCCCCACGATGGCCGAGTCGAACCGCCGGTCCTCCAGCGGCCGCCGCACGACGGCGAGATCGCAGGCCCCCTCACCGAGCCCGGCGAACGCCGCGTTCACCCGGATCAGATGCAGGTCGATCCCGGGGTGCGCCGCGTGCCACCTCCGCTGGAAGGCCACGGTGTGCCGGCCCACCGCCGACCAGGCGTACCCGATCCGCAGCCGGGTGTGCCCGGAACCGGCCTCCTGGACCAGGCCGGCGACGTCCGCGAGCACCCGCCGGGCCCGCTCCACCACCCGCAGCCCCGTCGCCGTCGGCGTCACCTCGCGCGAGGTGCGCCGCAACAGCCGCACGCCGAGGGCCCGTTCCAGCCCCGCCAGGGTCCTGGAGACGGCCGCCTGGGACACCCCCAGGGCGATCGCCGCGTCGGTGAAGGTGCCCTCGTCGACGATGGCGACGAGACAGCGCAGCTGCCGCAGCTCGACCTCATCCATACGTACAGCGTATAGATCCGCGAGAACATGCATTTTGCGCATGAGCCGACCGGGCGGACTCTGCTCTCATGCGACGAACCCTCGAACGCCCGGCCGCCTCCCCGGCGCTGCCGGCCGGCGTGGCCACCATGTTCGGCAGCGGCCTGTCCAACCAGACCGGCGCGGCCATCGGCTCCCTGGCCTTCCCGGTCCTCGGCCCGCTGGGCGTGGTGGCGGTACGGCAGTACGTCGCCGCCCTCGTCCTGGTCGCCGTCGGCCGCCCCCGCGTGCGTGCGTTCACCTGGCGGCAGTGGTGGCCGGTCCTGCTGCTGGCCGTGGTCTTCGGCACCATGAACCTGACCCTGTACACCGCGATCGACCGCATCGGCCTCGGCCTGGCGGTCACCCTGGAGTTCCTCGGCCCGCTGAGCATCGCGCTGGCCGCGTCCCGCCGCCGACTGGACGCCTGCTGCGCGCTCCTGGCCGCCGCCGGCGTGGTCGTCCTGATGCGCCCCCAGCCCTCGACCGACTACCCGGGCATGGCCCTGGGCCTCATAGCCGCCTGCTGCTGGGCCTCCTACATCCTCCTCAACCGCCTCGTCGGCCGCCGCGTCCCGGGCGCCCAGGGCTCGGCGGCGGCCGCGTCCGTCTCGGCGTTCACGTTCCTGCCGGTCGGGATCGTGCTGGCGGTACGACACCCACCGACGGCCGGCGCGATCCTCTGCGCGGTGGCCGCCGGCGTCCTCTCCTCAGCCGTCCCCTACCTGGCCGACCTCCTCACCCTCCGCAAGATCCCGGCCCAGACCTTCGGCCTGTTCATGAGCGTCAACCCGGTCCTGGCAGCGGTGGTGGGGTGGGTGGTGCTGGGGCAGAGCCTGGGGGTCGCCGAGTGGGCGGGGATCGGCGCGGTGGTAGCCGCGAACGCCGTAAGTCTCACGCCCCGCTAGGGGCGCGGGGCTGTATCGATGTGCGGCTCCGCCGCGTGGGCGCGACCAGCCCCCACCGGCCCGCAGTCCACCCACGACCGAACCACCCCCCATTACCCAACCGCTTCCTTCCAAGCCGCTCCCGCCACGATCGCCTGCCGCCACCCCCGAAGCACCTTCGGCGGCACCCCCACCGCAAGCACCCCGCTCAACCGCTCCCCCGTCCGATACGCGGCCACGAACCGCCCCTCCTCCAACTCCCCCTCCACGACCCGCACTTCCTCGTGCCCGCGCAGGTACCCGTACGCCTGGACCTTCATCTCGTACTGGTCCGACCAGAAGTACGGCACCGGCGCGAACGCCTTGCGCGCCCCGGGACGGAGGAGATTGCGGGCCGCGGCCATGCCCTGCTCCGCCGCGTTCGTCCGGTGCTCGATCCGCATGGAGACCCCGAACAGCGGGTTGTACCACCGAGCCACGTCCCCGGCCGCGTACACATCGCGCGCGGCCTCGCAGTACTCGTCGCAGACCACCCCGTCGCCCACCGAGAGCCCGCTCCCGGCCAGCCACTCCGTGTTCGGCAGGGAGCCGATCGCGACCAGCACTTCGTCGGCCTCGATCTCCTCCCCGTCGGCGAGCCGCACCCCGTCCTCGGTCACCTCGCTCACGCCGACCCCGGTCCGCAGGTCCACGCCCCGCTCCCGATGGGTCCGGGACAGCACCCGCCCCACCGCCTCGCCGACCGCGTGCGCGAGCGGCACCGGCACCGGTTCGAGCAGCGTCACCCGCGCGCCCAGCTTCCAGGCGACGGCGGCGGCCTCCGCGCCGAGGAACCCGGCGCCGACCACCACCAGCCGCTGCCCCGGACCGAGCCGCTCCCGCAGGGTCAGCGCGTCGTCGAGGGTGCGCAGCACATGCGCCCCCTCCCCCGGCAGCCGGCGCGGCCGCACCCCCGTGGCCAGGATCAGCCCGTCGTACGACAGCTCCGAGCCGTCGGCCAGACGCACCGTACGGTCCGCCACGTCCAGCCCGGCCGCCGCCGTCCCGAGCCGCAACTCCAGCCCCAGGGCGTCGAGTTCCACGGGCGCCCGCAGTACCACCCGCTCGGGCGCCCACTCGGCCGACAGCACCTGCTTGGAGAGCGGCGGCCGGTCGTACGGCGCGTGGAGTTCGTCGCCGACGAGGGTGAGCGTGCCGTCGTAGCCCTCGCGCCGGAGCGTCTCGACCGCCGCGAGCCCCGCGGCGGAGGCGCCGACGACCACGATCCGGTTCACTTCTCCGCCAGCCGGATCGCGGCGGCCGGGCAGATCGCGACGGCTTCGCGGACGTCGTCGAGGGCCTCCTCGGCCGGGTTCTCGTCGATCACGAAGGCGATGCCGTCCTCGTCCCGCTGGTCGAAGACCTCGGGGGCGACGAGCACGCACTGCCCGGACGCGACACACTTCGGTTCGTCCAGTTCGACATGCATGGTGTTCTCCTCAGCTTTCCTTCGGGGGGTGGGGTCACCAGGTGACGGGGAGTTCGTGGACGCCGTACACACCGCCGTTGTGCTTGAACGGGAGGTCGTTGATGTCGGCGGCGAGGCGGAGGGTGGGGATGCGGCGGTAGAGGGTGCCGTAGACCACCTGGAGTTCCATCCGGGCCAGCGGCTGGCCCAGGCACTGGTGGACGCCGAAGCCGAAGGCGACATGGCGGCGGGCGTCGCGGGTCAGGTCGAGGCGGTCGGGGTCGGCGAAGACCTCGGGGTCGCGGTTGGCGATCTCGTTGGGCATGATCACGCCCTCACCGGCGCGGATCACCTGCCCGCCCACCTTGATGTCATCGAGGACCGCACGGCGCCTGCCGCTGTGCACGATGCTCAGGTAGCGCAGCAGTTCCTCGACCGCGCCCGCGATCGCCGCGGGGTCGTCGGTGTCCCGCAACAGGGCCAGCTGCTCGGGGTGTTCGAGCAGGGCGAGGGTGCCGAGCGCGATCATGTTGGCGGTGGTCTCGTGCCCGGCGAGCAGCAGCAGGACGCCCATCTGCGCGGCGCCCAGCCGGGTCAGCTCGCCGGCCCGCACCCGGGCCACGAGCCCGGAGAACAGGTCGTCGGCGGGGCGCTCCATCTTCTCGCCCATCAGCCGGTCGAGGTACTCGGCGAGCCTGCCGTGGGCGGCCGTCCGGTCCTCGACGGTGGTGTCGCGGCTGATGAGCAGCCTGCTGTTCTCCTGGAAAAAGTCGTGGTCGTCGTAGGGGACGCCGAGCAGCGCGCAGATGACCAGCGAGGGCACCGGGAGCGCGAAGGCCTCGACCAGATCGACGGGGTTGGGCCCGGCCAGCATCTCGTCGATCAGGTCGTCGACGATCTTCTGCACGGCAGGCCGCATGGCGTCGACGCGCTTGATCGCGAACGGCGCGGTGACCATACGGCGCAGCCGGGCGTGCTCGGGGTCGTCCATCATGATGAAGCTGGCGGTGTTCCCGCCGTCGGTGACCGGCATCTGCAGCGGATATCCGGGCCGGGTGAGATCGGCGCTCAGCCGGGGGTCGAGCAGCAGGGCGCGCTGGTCCGCGTACCGGGTGAGCAGCCAGTAGTCCTTGCCGTCCCAGAGCCGGACCTTGGTGAGGGGGCCCTCCTCCTGGGCGGCGGTCAGGGCCGGGGGCGGGTCGAAGGGGCAGCCGGGGGCCCGGGACATCGGGTAGTCCGTCAGGGTGTCGGCCATCTCTGTCTCCTCGGGGTGGGGGGACTCCGCTCGCCGCGGAGCGCCGGGATGATGGAAGCGAGGCCTCGATGAGCACATGCAAACAGGCGGGACTGACTGGTTCCGGTCAGATTCCTGACAACGGGCTGACGTGGTCCGGATCACACCGCAGCACTGTTGCCGTACCTGGCACATCAGTGGCAGATGGCGTGAATCTGCCGACGGAAAAGGGAGGTTGACACGGTGTCAGGACACTGTGTGCGCACCCGACGACCGCCACCCCCACCACCCGGACACCCATCGGCGACCGATCGGCACCGCAGCCCGCACATTTGCTCCCGGACACCATCGCGAATCCTTCACCCACCGTCCGTCGACTCCCCCAGCCAGTAGCCGAAGCCCCGCCGGGTGTGGATCAGCGCGGACGCGTCGTGGTCCACCTTGCGCCTGAGCCGGGAGACCAGTTGCTCGATGGCGTTGTCGCCCCGGAACTCGCCCCAGACGTAGCGGCTGATCTGCTCCTTGGACAGCACCTTGTCGGCGTTGACGAGCAGGTGGCGCAGCAGCCGGTACTCGGCGGGCGTGAGGTCCAGGCTGCGGCCGCCGCGGCGGGCCCGGCAGGTGCCGTCGTCCAGGACCAGGTCGGCGTGGTCGAGCACGCTTCCCAGGCGGCCGCCGTCACCCCGGTCCCGGAGCAGCACCTTCACCCGGGCGAGGACTTCGGCGATCCGGAAGGGCTTGGTGACGCAGTCCCGCTCGCCGGCGCCGAGTTCGGGCACCAGCCGGGCCAGGGAGTCGCAGTCGGCCAGGAGGAGGACGGGTGGCCGGTAGGCGGGTTTGAACCGGCCACCCCGGGTGAGGTCGTCGAGTCCGGGCAGTTCGGCGTCGATGACGACGAGGTCGAACCGGTGCTCGGCGAACCGCCGGACCACGTCGGCACCACTGTCCGCCAGGCCGATCCGATAGCCCGCCAACTCCAGTGTGGTGGCGAGGAGTTCGGCGATGTCCGGGTCACCGGCGGCGACCAGGAGATGTTGTCCGCTGCCACGGGCGAGCACCTGCGGTGCCGGGGAGCTGCCGTACATGGGGAGCCGTTCCTTCGTGAGCGCCGGGCAATTCGCTTGCTTGACTCAAGTAAGCCACATATGCTTGCCTAACTCAAGTAATCGGGGTCGCTCTGAGCGGAGGCCGCCCCGAGGGGCCTGCCCGGCGGCAGGCCCGGGCGCCGGACCCGTGGGGACGGGTACCGGCGCAGCCCTCGGGCCGGGCCGCCGGCCCACTCCCCCCGGCCCGGCACCCGGCCCGAGGGCACCCACCACAACCGCACCACCCCCGGGCGAGCCCCGGCGGCCCGCCCGGGCCGGTACCTCCAAGAAAGCGAGAAGCACCCCATGGCCACGATGAAGTCCGTACAGACCGGTGGCGTCGGCAGGATCGAGGTCGTGGACGTCGAGCGTCCCGTGCCCGGCCCGAAGGACGTGCTGCTGAAGATCCGCGCGGGCGGTATCTGCGGCACCGACGTCACCTTCCTGCACATGGGCGGCATGCCCGCCCGCGCCCACCTGGGCGGCGACCTGGTCCCGGTCCCGCTGGGCCATGAGCCGGCCGGTGAGATCGTCGAGGCCGGCGCCGAGGTCACCGGGCTGAAGGTGGGCGACCGGGTGGTGGTGAACCCGCAGGACGCGCCCACCGGGATCATCGGCTGCGGCGGCCGGTACGGCGCGCTGAGCGAGTACCTGCTGATCGAGAACGCCGAGGTCGGCCGGAGCGTCGCGGTGTTCCCGGAGACCGTGCCGTTCGAGGTCGCCGCCCTCAACGAGCCGATGGCCGTCTCCCGGCACGCGGTCAACCGCTCCGAGGCCGGTCCGGACGACAAGGTGGTCGTCTTCGGCGCGGGCCCGATCGGACTGGGCGCGGCGATCTGGCTGAAGCTGCGCGGCGTCCGGCACGTGGTCGTCGCCGACGTCATCCCGGCCCGGCTGGAGAAGGCGCTGGCCGTGGGCGCGGACGCGGTCATCAACTCGGCCGAGGAGGACGTCACCGCGCGGCTGACCGAGCTGCACGGGCAGGGCGCCAACGCGCTGGGCCAGCCCCGCCCGGACACCGACATCTTCATCGACGCGGCCGGTGCCCCGGTCGTCTTCGACACCGTGGTGGCCAACGCGAAGTGGCACGCCAGCCTGGTCATGGTCGCCGTGCAGAAGAAGGGGGAGGTCGACCTGGGCGGCATGCTGCGCAGCGAGCTGACGCTCATCGCCTCGCAGGGCTACCCGACCGAGATCTTCGAGGTCACCCCCGAACTGGTCGAGCACCACGAACGGTTCGCGAAGCTGATCAGCCACCGCGTCCCGTTCACCGACGTGGAGGGCGCCTTCCAGCTGACGCTCACCCCGGGCGCCGCCGAGAAGGTCGTCGTCACCTTCGACGCGTAGCGGTGACCGGCGCCAGCCACATCCCGAGCAGCGCGTCGGCGAGCCCGGTGGCCGCGTCGTCCCAGGTGGCGCGGGGTGTGTCGGTGCCCTCGGCGAGGGCGCGCTCGCGCTCGGCGCAGGTGTGCAGGATCAGGGTGCGGGCCATCTGGGCGCGTTCGGTGCGGACCTCGGCGGGCAGCTCGGGCAGCCGGCGGGTCAGCTCGGCCGCGGCCTGGCGCAGCGACGGCGAGTTCAGGGATTCCTCGACCATGATCTCGTAGAGGGCCGGGTCGGTCGCCACCTGGGCGCAGAAGCGGGCGTACCAGGTGGGGCTGCCCAGCCCCGCGAGGTGCTCGGTGATCGGGCGGACCAGGCAGTCCACCCAGCCTCGGATGTCGTCGGAGTCGCCGACGGAGGCCAGCAGGCGGGCCCGGATCTCCTCGATCTGCCCGAAGTGCCGGGCGGCGATCGCGCGGACCAGGTCGGCCTTGGTGCCGAAGTGGTAGCCGACGGCCGCGTTGTTGCCCTGGCCGGCGGCCTCGCTGACCTGGCGGTTGGACACGGCGTAGACGCCCTGTTCGGCGAAGAGCCGTTCCGCCGTGCCGAGGATGACCTCCCGTGTCGCGCCGGCCTGCTCCGCCCGCGCCGTCCTGCCCGCCATGCCCACCACCGCTCCGGGACCGCGCACCGCCCGGACCGGCCGGTCCCGCGAGCCGTACCGGGGCCTCGCCCGGGGCGGCGAGGTCCAGCCGAAAGAGCCTACGCGGCGGCGGTGCGCGATGCCGCCATCCGTACCAGTAACGTAAGTCAAGCGACTGACTTAAAAAAGGGTCACGTCGCTCCCTGTTCTGCCTACGGAGGCCCTCTCCCATGTCCGAAGCCCCTGTCCGGCCCGCCGGGTCCGCCGGGCCCGCGCGCCCCGCGGGCCCCCATCCCAACGCGGTGGTGGCGGTGCTGGCCCTGGCCGGTATCACCGTCTCGCTCATGCAGACCCTGGTGATCCCGATCGTCCCGGAGCTGCCGAAGTACCTGGACGCCTCGGCGTCCAACGCGGCCTGGGCGGTGACGGCGACCCTGCTGGCCGCCGCCGTGGCCACCCCGGTGGCCGGCCGTCTCGGCGACATGTTCGGCAAGCGGCTGATGCTGCTGGTCAGCCTGGTGCTGCTGGTCTGCGGCTCGGTGGTGGCCGCGCTGAGCGACACCCTGGTCCCGATGATCGTCGGCCGTGCCCTCCAGGGCCTCGCGGCCGCCGTGGTCCCGCTGGGCATCAGCATCATGCGCGACGAGCTGCCGCCGGAGCGCCTCGCGGGCTCGACCGCGCTGATGAGCGCCTCACTCGGCGTCGGCGGCGCGCTCGGTCTGCCGTCCGCGGCCTTCATCGCCGACCACTTCGACTGGCATGTGCTGTTCTGGACCTCGGCCGCCCTCGGTGTCGTCGCCTTCGCGCTGGTCATGCTGCTGGTCCCGGAGTCCAAGGTGCGCTCGGGCGGCCGCTTCGACGCGGTCGGCGCCGTCGGCCTCGCGGTCGGTCTGGTCTCGCTGCTGCTGGCCGTCTCCAAGGGCGCCGACTGGGGCTGGGCGAGCGGCACCACGCTCGGCCTGTTCGCGGTCGCGGTGGTCGTGCTCGTCGCCTGGGGCTTCTTCGAACTGCGCACCCCGCAGCCGCTGGTCGACCTGCGCACCACGGTCCGCCGCCAGGTGCTCTTCACCAACCTCGCCTCGATCGCGTTCGGCTTCTCGATGTTCGCGATGTCCCTGGTCCTCCCCCAGCTGCTGCAGCTGCCGACCCAGACGGGCTACGGCCTCGGCAGGTCGATGCTGACGGTCGGTCTGGTGATGGCCCCGCAGGGTCTGGTGATGATGGCCTTCGCCCCGGTCTCGGCCGCCATCACCAAGGCCAGGGGACCGAAGATCACGCTGATGATCGGCGCGGTGATCGTCGCCGCCGGCTACGGCCTCAACATCGTCCTGATGTCCGAGGTCTGGCACCTGATCCTGGTCTCCTGCGTCATCGGCGCCGGTGTCGGCTTCGCGTACGGTGCGATGCCCGCCCTGATCATGGGCGCCGTCCCGGCCTCGGAGACGGCCGCCGCGAACAGCCTCAACACGCTGATGCGGTCCATCGGTACGTCGGTGGCGAGCGCCGTCGCCGGTGTGATCCTGGCCCAGATGACGATCAGCCTCGGCACCGCCACCCTGCCGTCCGAGAACGCCTTCAAGGTCGTCATGGCGATCGGCGCGGGCGCGGCCGTCCTGGCCTTCGTCCTCGCCTCCTTCCTGCCCGGCCGCCGGCCGGCCGCGGCGGAGCCCGTTCCGGTCCCGGCCGAGCCCACGGCCGAGTCCGTGCACTGAGCGCGATGAGCCACGGTGGAGCGGGCCGTTCGCCGGCGGGCGGCCCGCGCCACGCTTTCGACGCGGTACGCCGCCTCGCGCGGCGGACCGTCGGCCGCCGGGATGACGGCGGCCGCGCTCGTACTGCGTCCTCAGTAGCCGGGATCGACGGCAATCGCACGACGACAGGACGGGATGGTTCCGGGAGCCTGGACCGGTCCCCGAGTACAGCGGTACGGCCACCCGGAGCGCTGGGACGCGCTCAGCCGTACGCCGACCGTCCCGGCCGGGCATCGCCGACCATGGTCAGAGCAGAGACCGACCGGAGCGACCGATGAGCACCCCCTGGCAGCGCTATGCCGAAGAACACGCCCGGACCGCCGACACCATGGCGTCCGTCCTGCTGTTCGCCTCGTTCCTGTTCGGCAGCGAGATCACCATGAGCAGCGACGAGCGGCCGCACGAGGTCGGGATCACCATCGCCCTCGCCGCCGTCGGCTGCGGTGCCCTGCTCTGGCAGCGGAGCCGGCCGCGCACGGTCGTCGCCGTCAGCGCGGTCTGCACCGCGGCGGCCTCGGGGCTGGGGCACCTGCCCACCCCGCTGCTGCTGGGCGGGCTGATGCTGGCGCTGTACCGGCTGGCCGTCGACACCGACCGGCCGACCGCGCGCCGCTACTACTTCGCCGGTCTCGCGCTGGTGGTGGGCGCCGCGACGGTCTTCGGCCCCGGGGCCGTCCCCTGGCCGCTGAAGACGATCAGCCCGGCCGCCTGGCTGCTGCTGCCGATCGTGGCCGGCAACGCCGTCCGGCTGCAGGGCGCGTACCTGGAGGCCGTACAGGCGCGGGCGGAGTACGCGGAGCGCAGCCGCGAGGAGGAGGCCCGGCACCGGGTCGGGGAGGAGCGGATACGGATCGCGCGGGAGCTGCACGACGTGGTCGCCCACCATCTCGCGCTGGCCAACGCCCAGGCCGGGACGGCGGCCCACCTCTCGCGCACCCATCCCGACCAGGTGCACCGGATCCTCGGCGATCTCGCCGGTACGACCGCCTCCGCGCTGCGCGAGCTGAAGGCCACCGTGGGCCTGCTGCGGCAGACCGACGACCCAGACCTGCCGCTGGCGCCGAGCCCCGGTCTCGCCCAGCTGCCGGAGCTCACCGAGGCCTGCGAGACGGCCGGGCTCACGGTGCACGTCAGCGTCGAGGGCACCCCGCGCCCGCTGACGGCCGGCGTGGACCTCACGGCGTACCGGATCGTGCAGGAGGCGCTGACCAACGTCACCAAGCATGCCGCCGCCGAGGCCGCGTACGTCCGGCTCGGCTGGTCCCCGGACCGGCTGACCCTCACCGTCACCGACGACGGCACCGCCACCGCGCCGACCGCCACCGCTTCCGGGAGCGGCTTCGGGCTGATCGGGATGCGCGAGCGGGCCCAGTCGGTCGGCGGTGCCTTCGCCGCCGGGCACCGGGACGGGGGCGGCTTCGAAGTCACCACCCGGCTGCCGCTGTACCCCAGTGCCACGGAAACGGAACCGGAACCGGAAGAACGGACCTCATGACCATCCGCGTGCTCCTCGCCGACGACCAGGCCCTGCTGCGGGCCACCTTCCGGATCCTGATCGACTCCTGCGCCGACATGACAGTGGTCGGCGAGGCCACCGACGGCGCCGAGGCCGTCACCCTCACCCGTGAGCTGCGGCCCGACATCGTGCTGATGGACATCAGGATGCCCGGCACCGACGGGCTGGCCGCCACGGCCGCCGTCTGCGCGGACCCGGAGCTGTCCGGCGTCCGGGTGCTGATCCTGACCACCTTCGAGGTCGACGAGTACGTGGCGCAGGCGCTGCGGTCCGGGGCCAGCGGCTTCCTCGGCAAGGACGTGACGGCGGAGGCGCTGCTGGCCGGGATCCGCACGGTGGCCTCCGGCGAGTCGCTGCTCTCGCCCACCGCGACCCGCACCCTGATCAGCCGGTTCCTGGCCACGCCCGCGCCCGGCGCCCGGCTCGCCGCCCCCGAGCAGCTGCGGGTGCTCACCGCGCGCGAACGCGAGGTCATGGCGCTGGCGGCACAGGGCCGCTCCAACGAGGAGATCGCCGAGAAGCTCTTCGTCTCGCCGCTGACCGTGCGCACCCACGTCCACCGGGCGATGACCAAGCTGGACGCCCGGGACCGGGCCCAACTCGTGGTGATGGCCTACCAGTCGGGGCTGGTGCAGCCCCCGCCGCCGGCCCAGGACGGCTGAGGCCTGTTCGGGGGAACCGGTGCCGCGGGGCGCGTGCGCGGGCCCCGGCCGGGCCACCTCTTCTGCGTGACCGCGCTGCCGCTGATCCCGCCCATGCTCGCCACCCCCGGCAGGCTGCCGCCCGCCGCGCAGGACACCCGGTGGGCCTACGAGACCAAACAGGACGGTTCTCCAGACACTTGAAGTTGTCTCATCCGAGTGACATCGCGGCATCTCCCAGCACACCTCCGACTGGCACCGAAAGACTGCACGTTGCCAGAGTGGTGACGCTCGCCTGTGGGGTTACGTGCATCTGTTCTTCACCGACCAGCGGAAGGTCTGGAAGGTCGGCCAGGTCGCTGGATTGAGTCAGGCAGAGCTGTCAGCTCTGTTCGCCCGGCGTCTGGTGCCTTCGGGTACGCCGATCCTGCTGGATGAAGCGATGCGCCCGGTCGAGCCGGTGTCGTCGTGGTTCCGGTCGCTGGCGCTGGAACGCAAGGACGCGAAGACGATGCGTTCGTACGCGTACTCCGTGCTGATGCTGCTGCACTTCCTGCTGGCGCGTGAGAGGGACCTGCAGTCGGTCACGGAGACAGACCTTCGGGAGTTTCGTCTGTGGCGGCAGGACGAGGCGGAGGAGGTGGTCGGTGACGCCGCCTGGGACCGGGACTGGGCTGCCATCGAGTCTCTTTACCGGTATCTGATCCGGATCGGTGTCGTCACCCGGCAGCCCTGGCGGGCGACACCGCAGCGTGACAACCTCGCCAGCAGAATCCGCCCTGACCTGCGCGTCCGGCATATGGAGCTTGACCAGTACCTCTACCTGAGGGACGTCGGATTCGGAGGACTGACTCCGGGCGCCGGACTGGATGTCTCGTTCCGGGGCTGGCGGCCCCACCGAAACCGCGCCGCCTGCGAGCTGGCGCTGATGACGGGGATGCGGATCCAAGAGTGGTCCACCTTGCTCCTGCCCGAGCTCGGTCTGGTGGATGGCCGGCGGCCGGCGTTCGCGGACGTCGAGCTGAAGGCTTGCGCCAAGTTCGGACGGCCGCGCTCGGTCTATGTCGCACCGGACCCGATGGAACTGCTCGGTCCCTACCTGCTGCTCGAACGTCCGGAGATCGTGGCGAGGGCCCAACGCTCACTTCGACGGCGGCACCGAGAGCTGTTCGTAATCCATAGCCTGGAGGCCGACGGCACGAGGGTCCGCGGGGTACTCGACGGCCGGACGATCACGCGCACGGTCAAGAACATGAAGCCGGACCTTCGGCGTCTAGCGGTGGTAGAGACCGGTGAGGGCCTCGATCCGCTTGCGCTGTTCATCGGTCAGGGCGGCAGGATGCTCACCTTCTCGGCTTGGGACAAGATCCGCTGGAGGGCCTGGGACCGGATGAAGGCGTGGGCCGGCGACCGGCACGCGCCGGTGCTGCCCAGGCGGTGCTGGGTCTACCACGACCTTCGGCACACCTTCGCCTTGCGACTATTGATCTTCCTGACGCGCGAGGCCCTGAACGACGCCGAGGACCAGGGACTGCCGATGTCCACGCTGCTGGACCACATGACCGGCAATCCGCTGCTGGTGGTCCAGCGCCGCCTTGGCCACGCACACCCGTCGACCACCTACCGCTACATCCGCTACCTGAAGGACCCGATGCGGGAGGTCGATGACGCCTTCCGCGAGTGGACGGCCGCCGGCGGCGCCTCCTACATCACGATCGCCCGCACCCTGATGGACTTGGAGGACGCTGGCCATGCCCCGACGCGGACACTACACCCGTGATTTCCCCGCTCCTGTTCCTCGCCCTGCGGCCCCGGCCCGGGTCGGCGTCCGCGAGGTGTCGACGGTCGACGGTCAGGGCCGCCCCCGGACGGTGACGTTCGATCCGGCACGCTTCGCCTGCGCGACGCTGGCGGGGGAACTCGCGAACGAGTGGGTGGAGTTGGTGGAGGACGCCCGTTACGGTCCGACCTCGGCGACGCACTACCGGCAGACGATCGAGGCGTTCTGCAAGCATGTCGATGCCACTGTTCCCCGGCCGCATCGGGCGAGTCTGGCGGGCACCGAGCCGGACCTGCATCACGCGGTGACGGAATGGGTCCGTCTGCTGCCCTCCCGGCACAGGCCCGGCTCGCGAAGTCCGTCCTGGCACGCGGGTCGGCTGAGGACGCTGATCGGGCGGCGGTCGCTCCACGCCGAGCGTGTGGTCGCCGGGCACATGCACGGCTGGCTCGAAGGGGCCCTGGGACTTCGCCGAGGGGAGACCACTGAGCTGGACGAGTTCTCCCGGGCCGACAGGAAGAAGATTGTCCAGGCCGCCTGGGCCGCCCGCTTGGACGTCGAGAGACGCCTCGCTCGCGGCTGGGAACTCTCAGCCCGCGGCCGTGATCCGCGCGAGGGCGGCTGGGCCGAGGAGGCCAACCTCCTGTGGGCGATCGCCCACGATGCCCTGAACTGCACGGAGATCAGCAAGGCCCTGCCGTCCTGGCGGGACATGCCGCCGAGCCTGCGGCAACTGGCACCGGCCGGCACCCAGCCGGTCGCCGCCAAGGTTGCTGTCGTCAGGGGCCTGGTGAGGCAACTGTTCCTGCACAACTCCGATCTGCAGGCTTACCGGATCTTGCTGATGGCAGCCACGGGCCGGGCCCCGGAGGAAGTGGCCGCGCTCACCGAGCACGACATCGAGTTCGGCTCCTCCAGCGTGACCATCGACTTCAGCAAGGGCCGGGCCCGCGCCCGAATGCGCCAGGCGTTCAGCACACCGGCACCGACGAGCCCAGCTCTGCTGCACCCGGCCCGGCCGCGGCTCGACGCCGGGGAGATCTGCCGTCGGCTGCTGGAACTGAACAGGCCGTTGGCCGAAAGGTTCGGTATCTCGCCTGTCCCGCTGTTCCTGCGGGCGGCAATGTTTTGGCCACAGGTCACACCCGCCAGGCTCGACCGGACGTCGACCTTCGCCGGCTGGCTGCAAGAGCGAGGGCTGTCCGTCGACGGACAGCCGGACATCCGGCGCCTGCGCAAGTCCAGCAAGGTCGAGAAGGCCATCACCTTCAAGGGCCGCGTCAGCGACATCGCCGACGACCATTCGGTCCAGACCTTCCACCGCCACTACGCGCACGGCACGACCTTGAAGGTGATCGCCGGCAGCGTGATCACCGCAGCACAGACGCGCTGGCTCGACAAAGCGGTGGCCGGTCCCGTCGTGCTGGGCGAGGAAGCCGAGCGGTCGCTGGGCCAGCCGGGTTCTGCCGCCGCCCTGGGGCTGTCGGAGGAAGAAGTGGAACAGCTGCGCACCGGGCAGCTCGACATGGGAGTCTCCAGCTGCAGGGACCCCTTCGCGTCTCCCTACGGACGCGCCGGCCAGCTCTGCCCGGTCGCTCCCACCCGCTGCCTCGAATGCCGCAACGCGTTCGTACTGCCCTCGAACCTGCCCCAGCTTCTGCTCTTCTCCGACCATCTCGAACGCCTGCGGCTGCGGCTGTCGCCTCAGCTTTTCCACACGCTCTGGGGACAGAGCCGCGCCAACGTCACCGAAGCGGTCAAGGCCCGCACCGACGCAGAGATCGCTCAGGCCCGCCGCCAGATCGCCGACGGCACAGCGGCCCTGCCTCTCCCCCTCTCGGCACACGTGGAGTTCGACGCATGACCAGCCGCCTGCCGCTCGCCCTGCCCGTCTCAATCTTCCGGGACGACGAACCCGTCATCCAGTCCCACCCCGTCCTGGAAGGCGCCTGTCCGCCACTGTTCGGCAACACCGGCTGCTGGGACCTGAACGGCATCGTCCGCAGGGCACCGAACCTGGCTGCCTGCGGCTTCCGCGTGCTCTTCCGCGAGCTGGACCCTCACTGGAATCTCCTGGCCCGCGAGATGGCCATGATCTGGTTCAACCCGCGCCACCCGGCCGTACTCGCCCGCGGGCTGCATCTTCCGCCCGACCCGGTGGCACCGCACACGGTCTCCCAGCGCATCGGACACCTGCGAGCCCTGCACGCCCACGGCGTCTCCCGGCAGCTTCCCCCATGGGTCGGCGACTGGCGCGACGACGACTTCAAGACCTACATCGAGCACCGCTGCCAGCAGGGCGAAGCGGCCAGCGCCACCGGACACGTCCACGTGATCAAGACCCTGCACCGTTTCCGGGGAACACTGGCCAGCAGCGGGCTGGCACGCGATCCCTGGCCCGACACCAGCACGAACGCCGTCGTCAACCATCCCACCGTCCCCGAACTGAAAACCCCTGTGATCCGGCCGGAGACATGGTTCCCGCTCGTCCGGGCCGCATGGGCGTACATCAACGACTTCGGCCCCGACATCCTGCGCGCACTCGATCACTGGAGCCGTCTCCAGGACGAAGCCCTCCCACTGTCCACGGCCGAGGCGGACACCCGCTTCACCGCGTGGGTCGCCGACCCCGGCAACAGGGTCCCCGTGCACCAGCTCACAGGGAAACCGACGGTGAACTGGCAGCTGCTGACCTTCCTGATGGGGTTGGAGTCCCGCAAGATGGCCTTCTTCACCAAGCAGAAGCGCATCGGCCTGGCCCGCCGGGCCATCGCTGAACGGCTCGTTGCCGAGGGCCGCATCCGCACCAGCCTGATCGACGGACTGTGCGAGGTGACCAGGCCGGACGGCAGCCGCGGCCCCTGGCACGACAGTCTCCAGCCCCGCGAACTCGCGGTGGAGTGCCTGGCCCTGCGCAATGCCTGCTATGTCTTCGTCGCCGCGCTGTCGATGATGCGTGACTGCGAGATCCGCGAGATCACCAAAGACGCTCTCACCGAGTACTTCGGCACCCCGGCGGTGAAGTCGGTCAAACGCAAGCTCGATCCCGACCTGCCCACCGCCCACTGGTGGATCATCGCACCGGTTGCCCAGGCCATCGAAACGGCCATGCACCTATCGATGAGCGACACCCTCGCCTTCGCGGCGGTCACCCCGCGCTTCCACGGCAGCGGCTTCACCAGCCAGACCGCCATCAGGTGCTTCATCCAGCACGTCAACCGTCACCGGAGCGTCACCGGTCTCGCCAAGATCCCTCCCAGCAAGGTCACCCCGCACATGTTCCGCCGGACCATGGCCATGCTCACCCGCGACTATCCCGGATCGGAAATCGCTGTCGGCATGCAGCTCAAGCACGCAGCCACCCGAGCCCTGGCCAACCGCTGGACCCAGGGCTACATGGATCACGACCCCTCCTGGGCCCGTCTCCTCACCACCGCCATCGCCGAACGCCGCCTCCAACGGCTGAGGGACCTCTTCGACGCCGACAGCCGCGGCGAGGCCATCGGCTTCGGGCCCGGCGCTGACCAGATGCGTTCGGCCTTCGCTGCCGTCAGGGAGAAGGCCGAAGCCCTCCGAGCGAACGGAAAGGCCCAGCGAGGGGACGTTCGCGTCGAACACGGCCTGCTCAAGCGCACGCACCTGTCGATCCGGTTCGGAAAGCTCAACCACTGCACCCTGGACGAGAACAACCCCGTCGGCGCGAAGTGCCTGGAAGACACCATCGTGCCCCCGGGACACCGAGGGCCGCTCATCGATCGTTGCCAGCCCGCACGCTGCAGCAACAGCATCATCGCCCCCGAACACCTACCGATCTGGAAGGCCGAGCACGATTCGCTGAGCCGGCTCCGTGACCAGCCACGGCTGCCCCCGAACCGCCGAGCTGCCATCGACGAACAGATCCGTGACGTCGAACTCGCCATCAGGAAGGCAGACGGCGCATGAGCGAGGCCCCTCGGCCCAAGGTCTCCGCGCGGGCTGAGAAGGCACTGCGAGAAGCTATGGAACGACTTCTCACCGGCCGACCGTCCCGCACCGACGGCAAGCTGACGAAGAACAACCTCTGGCGGGAGGCCGGCATCAGCCGAGCCACCATGAACCGCGCCACCGACGTGCTCGCTGACTGGGACGACCACATCGGCCAGAGCCCGGCAAGTCTCCACGACCAACGGCAAACGCAGGAGATCGCTGACCTTCGCCGCCAGCTCAAGAACAACCGGCAAGAGCGGCAGAAACTCCAGGACCAGGTCGACGCAGCCGCTACCGTCATCGCCGTCTTGCTCGCGGAGAACGCAGCCCTGCGCGAGCAAGCCACCAAACAATCAGCCGTCATCATCCCCCTCGACCGCACTCACTTCATTACGGAGTGAAGACCCCTTGGCCCTACAGGTTGTGCGCGCCCTTTTGTCAGCCATTAACGACACCTCAACGCGCGAACTCGGGGGCCTTCTCCGTAGGCAACGTGCGCATTGTTCGAAGCGGTGACAGAAAGTTGGGAAGGACACTCAGCGTCATACCCGCTGCACCAATCCACAAAGTGCCTGCCGCTCCGAACACGGAGCCCGAGGCTCCACCCAAAAGCCCACCGAGAGGTATGCCACCCCAGGAAACAAATCGAGCTGTTGCGCTCATCCGGCCCAGAAGCCGATCCGGCGTCAGGACCTGCTGGAGGCTTGACTGAGTCACCACTCGGACGACTCCCCCCATTGAAAGAGTCGCGAGTCCGATCGCAGCCACATACAGGCTCCAACCCGTTCGCGCCAACGGCATGAGCATGGTCAACGGACAGGTAACCAGCGACGCGAGCCAGATGACCGGACCTTGCCCGACCCACTTGGAGACCCTGGTTGCCAACAGTGCGCCCAGCAAGGCACCACAACCCATTCCGGAAAAAATGAGGCCGATGCCAAAGGACTGGAGACCTATCTCCCGCTCCAAAAAGACCAGCAACATGGTCTGATACATGACGAGGAAGAGGTTGAATATCGCATCCCCCAGCATGATCGCACGGAGGGTAGGGGACTTAATGACGAACTTCAGCCCCTCCTTGATCTCTCGGGCCAATTGAGGGTGATCACTCGGCTCAGGCTTCTGTTCGCGTTTCCGGATAGTGATCGCGAGCAGTCCTGACATAGCCATCCCTGCTGAACTCGCCAAAAGCGTTGCAGGAGCTCCGACCAGGCCGACCAGCGGCCCTGCCACCGTCGGCCCGCTGATACTGGTCACCGAGCGTATCGCCGACAGTTTTGAGTTTCCTTCCACGAGATTGCGGCGTCCCACCAAGTGCGGGAGATAGCTGACGTATGCAACATCGAAGAAGACAGTCAACACTCCGTGAATCAAGGCGACTGCATAGAGCCACCAGATGGTGAGAAGGCCCGCCCACCACGCCATCGGAACCGTCAAGAGGGACAGCGCGCGAGCGAGATCAGTGCTGACCATCACCGATCGCTTCCGCATCCGGTCCACCCATGCACCTGCCGGCAACCCGACCAGGAGCGACCCCGCCGAAGTCGTCGCGGCCAGTAAGCCCACTTGGAACTCGTCGACATGCAATGCCGCGATGGCAACCAGAGGCAAGGCCAAAAAGATGATGCGGTCGCCCAACTGACCGAGCGCAGTGGCAGCAAACAATCGTCCGAAGTCCTGATTACGTAAAAGGCCGAGCCGGGAGGATTTTGGCATGGCATACCCTACTGTCGAATTTCCGATGCATGTCTCATGGCTCCAACGGCTAAGGACGGCCGACTCCGAACTCGTAGACCACTTCCCGGCGCACGTCCGGAATGACCATGTCGGCCGTTTCCACCGGGCGTCCGTCCGTGTCGAAGATGGTCCGCTCGATCTGAAGCACGAGGTCCCCCACGCTGATCCCCAAGAGGTTCGCCTGCACCTGGGTGGCGCGAGCCGGGCGCGGCACCTCAACCACAGTCGCGATGACCACGCCAATCGAACGCATACGTTCTACCACCCCCTTTCCTGCAAAGGGCCCCATCTCGGGCAGCACAATCGGCGTTCCATCCGTGATAGCCATCGGCTCCCAGGATTCGGAAAGCTGGACGGGTTGCCCGTCGGCGAGGAACTCGTAATGCGTATTGACACAGAGGTCCCCAGGGCTGATGGCGAGTCGCTCGGCGATTGGCTCGGGGGCGGGGACGCGCACCTGACTGTGTGAATCCCAGGCGTCGGCCCTGCCCCGCTCCCTCCTATCGGGCCAAGGCCGGGAGCCCTCCCGGCGTTCGCGGTGCCGCGAGCGAACCAGCCGCAGGCGCTCTCGCGGCGTGCGGACGTAGGTGCCCGATCCGGCGCGTCCTTCGAGAAGACCGTCGATGATCAGACGGTCCATGGCCCTCTGCATGACGTTGCGTCCGACCCCGTACTCCACGGCGAGTCGTGCCCGCGACGGCAGGCGCTCCCCGATCTCCCACTCTCCCGAGAGGATCCGTGCGCGCAGCACGTCGGCTACTGCGAGGTACGGCGCCTCTCGGGGCATGGATGATCCTCCGGCTGTCCTGCCCTGCGGCAGCTGATCGTTCCCAGGGGGCGTTGGCAAGTTACTGCACCAGGAAAAAGCTGCTGGAGTAGAAATACGCTCCGAGTTCATGCGCCTACCGAGGTGGTCGGCAAGCAAACCACCTCGACCTGCTGATCGGCCGCCGGCCACCAAGGCGTGGACCCGGCATGCTGGTGCTGGGAAAACAGTCCGGTGGGACGACCAGCTTCTGCGGACACAGCGGATGCACGGGGCTGGAGGAACCCGAGAACTCCTGGCAGTCGAGCGCAGGCGGATAGGGAACCGTTACGGCGCGTCGTACCTGCTCGTGGCGCTCTGCACGGGGCGGATAACCGCCTTGCCGGAGTCAAGGTCTACAGAGCTGGGAGGTGCACCGGATTCGGCGTCGTCCCGGAGAACAAGTTGGCGTTCCCGCTCCTGTTGCACGTGTCGCTGTGACGGATGGAAGAGCTCGCCCCACGCCTCAGCAGTGGATGCTCCGCCACCGCCATGCCTGCGCCGCCAGCCGACCCACGTAAAGAGGAACAGCCATAGGCAAATGACGACACTGCCAGTCGCAAGGAGCAAGGGTTCTCGCCTTCCGGGCGCCGATGGTTCGTGCTGACAGTCTGCTGACCAGCGGGGTACGACCGCCAGTGCAAGCCGAGCCAATGACTTGGCGGTAAGAGAGGCAGCTCAGCCGCCGGTGTCTCATGAGACACCTCGCAGTCTGGAGAACGACGGCCAGCGCGCGGTCGTCTATCTGCCCGGGGACGGCAGTCTGCTGCTGCGCGCCCGCTCCGGTGCGGAGATCACCGCCGCGTATCCCGAACTGCGCCCGCTGGCGGGGGTCCTGGGCCGGGTCCCGGCGATCCTGGACGGCGAGGTACTGGCCCTCGACGAACACGGGCGGGCCGACTTCCAGCTGCTGCAGAGCCGGATGGGGCTGGCCCACTCCCCCGCGCGGGCGGCCCGGATGGCTACCCGGGTGCCGGTCCGCCTCGTGCTGTTCGACGTACTGCTCCTGGACGGCGACCCGCTGCTCGGGGTGGCCTACGCGGAGCGCCGGGCGCGGCTGGAGTCCCTGGCCCTCGACGGGCCGTACTGGTCGACGCCGGCGGCCGTCGTCGGGCACGGCGCCGAGGCGCTGCGGGCCACCCGGGAGAACGGTCTCGAAGGCGTGGTGTGCAAGCGGCTGGACTCGGTGTACGAACCGGGTGTGCGGTCCCGCGCCTGGATCAAGATCCGGAACATGCGCACCGAGGACGTGATCGTCGGCGGCTGGCTGCCGGGTCGGGGCCGGCTCGGCGGGCTGCCCGGCGCGGTGCTGGTCGGCCAGCGCGCCGCCGACGGACGGCTGCGGTACGTCGGCGGGGTGGGCACCGGCTGGAGCGAGGCCGAACGCACCGAACTGGCCGCGCTGCTGCGGGCCGCCGGGACCGACCGCTGCCCCTTCGACCCGGTCCCGCCGGTCGCGGGCGCCCGCTGGGTGCTGCCCCGGCTGGTCGGCGAGGTCGGCTACAGCACCCGTACCCGGGCCGGGCTGCTGCGCCAGCCGTCCTGGCACCGGCTGCGCCCCGACCTCGCACCCGAGGAGTCGGCGGCGGAGCTGCCCGGGGACCTCGCCTGAACCGACTGTTGGACGGGGCTTCACCGACGGGACGCCCACCACCTCTTGGCAAATCCTTGACCGAACGCGAAGCTGAACCGCCTTGCTCCCCACAGCAGTTGGAGGTTCCCGTGTCGTCACGGACGTTCCGCATCGGCCGCCGCAGATGGCTGACCGGTCTCGCCGGTGCCGCCGCCCTGGTCGTCGCCTTCCCCGCCGCCGCCTTCGCCGCCCCGCCGCAGGCGCTGCCCGCCAACGCCGAGACGGTCGAGAAGACGTACCAGCCGGCCTTCGACTACGACACCGACGGCTGCTACTCGACGCCCGCGATCGGTCCCGACGGCACGGTCAACGGCGGCCTCAACCCGACCGGCGCGCTCAACGGCCAGTGCCGGGACGCCTCCGACCTCGACAACACCAACAGCTACTCGCGCTACAAGTGCAACAACGGCTGGTGCGCCTACATGTACGGCCTGTACTTCGAGAAGGACCAGGCGATAGCCGGCAGCAGCATCGGCGGGCACCGGCACGACTGGGAGCATGTCGTGGTGTGGGTGCAGAACGGCCAGATCCAGTACGTGTCCACGTCCAACCACGGCTCGTTCACCGTGCACGCCGCGTCCACGGTCCGCTTCGACGGCACCCACGCGAAGATCGTCTACCACAAGGACGGCGTCAGCACCCACTGCTTCCGGCTGGCCAACTCCAATGACGAACCGCCGGAGAACCACAAGGGCACCTGGCAGTACCCGCCGCTGGTCGGCTGGAACGGCTACCCTGCCGGAATCCGCGACAAGCTGAGCGGCTACGACTTCGGCAGCGCCAACTTCGGCCTCAAGGACGCGAGCTTCGCCTCCCACCTCGGCTCGGCGAAGCCGTCGGGCATCTCCTTCGACCCCAACGCCTGACCGCGGTCAGGACGGCGGCCGGCGGTTCGGGGACGCGTACTGTACCCGGATCGCCGCGCGCCGGCGGGCGACGGCGCGTTCCCGTCCCCCTGAGCGGCGACCGACAGGATGTCGGAATCCACGGGCGTCACGAAGGTCTATCGTGTCCCCATGTCCGTGCCCGAGTTGATCCGTATCGTCTCCCGAGACTCACCGATGGCGCTCGCTCAAGTGGCCCGTGTCCGTGCCGAGTTGGCCGCCGTCCATCCGCATGTGCGCACCGAGGTCGTACCGGTGAAGACGACCGGTGACAAGTGGCTGGGCGATCTCTCCAAGGTGGAGGGGAAGGGCGCGTTCACCAAGGAGGTGGACGCCGCGCTGCTGGCCGGCGAGGCGGATCTCGCCGTGCACTGTGTGAAGGACGTGCCGGCGGACCGGCCGCTGCCCGCCGGGACCGTGTTCGCGGCGTTCCTGAAGCGGGACGACATCCGTGACGCCCTCGTCCACCCGGACGGGCTGACGCTGGACCAGCTGCCGGCCGGCACCCGGATCGGCACCTCCTCGGTCCGCCGGGTCGCCCAGCTGTCGGCCACTCACCCGCATCTGGAGTGCGTGCCGTTCCGGGGCAACGCCAACCGCCGGCTGGAGAAGCTCGCCGCCGGGGACGCGGACGCGCTGCTGCTCGCGCTGGCGGGTCTGGAGCGGATCGACCGTACGGACGTGGTCAGCGAGGTGCTGGACACGGAGACGATGATGCCGCCGATCGGAGCGGGCATCCTCGCCCTGCAGTGCCGGGAGGGCGACAGCGAGCTGATCGACGTGGTGAGCGAGCTCGGTGACCCGGACACCTACCGGGAGGCCACCGCCGAGCGGATGTTCCTGCATGTGCTGCAGGGGCACTGCAACAGCCCGATCGCCGGCTTCGCCCGGGCCGACCGCGGCGGTGAGCTGTCGTTGCGCGCCTGTGTGTTCACCCCGGACGGCAAGACCCGGCTGAACGCGCACGAGTGGGCGGGCCGCCTCGACCCGGCGACGCTGGGCACCTCGGTCGCCGTGGCGCTGCTGCGGCAGGGGGCGCGTGAGATCATCGACGGTATTCCCCACTAGGCGCTCCGCGGGGGGGCCGCCGGGGGGGGCGGGGGGCGTCGTTCGGCTGCGGCGGCATCGTGGCTGGTCGCGCAGTTCCCCGCGCCCCTTCGGGGCGCTAACGAACCGGGGAGATAGCGAACCGGGGCGCGTTGGTGCTCAGGGGGTGGTGGGGCCGGGCTCTGTCTGGTCCTTGAGGAAGGTGCTGACCTGGTGGGCGAGGCTGCCCGGGGTGGCGGTCTGGCAGGTGGTGGCGGTGGTGGACTCCAGGACTCCGATACCGCCGGCCCACAGGCGGCGGTCGGTCCACTCCTCGTCGACGCGCAGCTGGATCTGGATGTCGACCTGGGTGAGGGCGGCCTCCGGGCCGGCGGCGTAGAGGACGGCGGTGGCCCGGCGCAGCGGGTAGACGTCGAAGCCCTCGATGAACTGGGAGTTGCGCCAGTCGATGAAGGCGCCCTCGCCGTCGGGGCCGAGGCGGACGTCGATCTGGCCGTCCTCCAGCTGGACGCTGTAGTGGCCGGAGCCGCGGTTCTCGATGGTCACGCGAGCACTGAAGTAGGTGAGCCCGGCCGCGGCGTCGTCCCGGCCGCGCGGCGGCTCGGCCTCCTCCAGGCGGTGGACGCGGACCCGCAGACCGGCATGCTCGTCGTACTCGTGCCAGTCCCCGACCACGTTCGGCTCGTACACAGTGCCCCTCTCGACCCCCGCTGTTTATCTGTGCGCCGAGCGCACTGTCAAATGAGTGGAATGCGCTGTGGCCAGGGCATTCGCCCGCTTTGATCGCTGATCAAGCGTTGCGCAGCGGTTATCCCTCCCGGGGCCTTCGGGGCGGGAGGGAGCCGCGTGCCGCACATCACGTCGGTGCCGTCCCGCCCTCGGCGGGATCAGCGGGCCAGACGGCCGAGCAACGAGGAGGCCGCGGTGATGCCGAGGGCGGCGGCGACCGCCAGCACCGCGAAGTCGAGGCCTAGATGCGCGGGTGTGCCGAGCAACAGGCCGCGCAGGGCGTCGACCTGGTAGCTCAGGGGGTTGATCTTGCTGACCACCTGCAGCCAGCCGGGCATGATCGCCACAGGGTAGAGGGCGTTGGAGGCGAAGAACAGCGGCATGGTGATCGCCTGCCCGATGCCCATCAGCCGGTCGCGGCTGAGGACGATGCCCGCGATGCTCATCGACAGGCAGGAGAAGAAGGCGGAGGCGAGGACGACGGCCAGCCCCACCCCGAGCAGCTTCAGCGGGTTCCAGGTGAGGGAGACCCCGAGGATGGCGGCGATGACGATCACCACGACGGCCTGGATCAGGGACTTCACCCCGGCCGCGAAGGCCTTGCCGGTGATGAGGGCGGAGCGCGGGGTCGGGGTGACGAGGAGTTTGTTGAGGACGCCGGCGTCGCGCTCCCAGATGATCTGGATGCCGTAGAAGATGGCGATGAACATCGCGGACTGGGCGATGATGCCGGGCGCCAGGTAGTCGACGTAGGGGATGCCGCCGGTGGGTATCGCCTTGATCCGGGTGAAGGTCTGGCCGAAGATCAGCAGCCAGAGGGCGGGCTGGATCGCCCGGGTGTAGAGCTCGGTGCGGTCGTGGCGGAGCTTCTGGAGTTCCACGGCGCACATGGCGACGACCCGGGCGGGCAGCAGCCGCCAGCCGGAGCGCGGCTGGGGCGGGGTCAGCAGCAGGGACACCGGTCCGGTGCGCTCAGCCGACGCGGTGCGCGGTGCGGCGGGTGCTTCGGACATCGCGGAAACCTCCTGACTGCTCGTCGAGGCCGCTGCCGGCCACGTCGCGGAAGACGTCTTCGAGGGTGGGCAGGGTCTCGGTGCCCTGGCGTTCGGCGAGGCCCTGCCGGAGCTCGGTGGGGGTGCCGAGGGCGCGGATGCGGCCGCGGTGCATCAGGCCGACCCGGTGGCAGTGCTGATCGGCCTCGTCCATGTAGTGGGTGGTGACCAGGACGGTCATACCGGTGGCTTCGCGTACGGCGTTGATCTGGTCCCACACGCTGGTGCGGGCGATCGGGTCGAGGCCGATGGTGGGCTCGTCGAGAATCAGCAGCCGGGGCGCGCTGACCAGCGCCTGGGCCAGTTCGAGGCGGCGGATCATGCCGCCGGAGTAGGTGCCGGCGAGCCGGTCGGCGGCGTCGGTGAGGTCGACGGCGGCCAGCGCCTGCGCGACCCGTTCGGCGCGTTCGCGCCGGGAGACGTCGAAGACGCGGGCGAACAGGGCGACGTTCTCGCGTCCGGTGAGCCCGCTGTCGGCGGACAGCTGCTGCGGGACGTAGCCGAGCAGCCGGCGGACGGCCATCCGTTCCCGGCCGGAGTCGTGGCCGAAGACGCGGACCATGCCGGCGGGGACGGGGAGCAGGGTGGTGATGCAGCGGATGGCGGTGGTCTTGCCGGCGCCGTTGGGGCCGAGCAGTCCGAAGACCTCGCCCTCGCCGACGGTCAGGTCGAGCCCGTCCACGGCCCGGGTCTCCCCGAAGGAGTAGGCAAGCCCGGTGCAGTCGACGGCGGGGGTGTCCGGCGTCATGTTTCCTCAGCCTCCTCGTGCAGGGCGACGGCCAGTCTGCGCAGTGCGGGAAGCGCCGCTCTCAGCGCTTCCCGATCGGCCTCGTCGAGCCGGGAGACCTGGCCGGCGACGAGTTCGGAGCGGCGCCGGCGCCAGTCGGCGAGGCGCTGGGCGGCGGAGTCGGTCAGCAGCAGCCGGGCGGCCCGCCGGTCGGCCGGGTCCGTCTCCCGAAGCAGGTATCCGTCCTTGACCAGCCGGTTGACCAGCGTCGACACCGAGTTGCCCGCCAGGTACAGCTCCTTGGCCGCGTCCGAGATGCCGATCCCGGGCCGCGATTCGACCAGGCGCAGCAGCTCCACCTCGGCGCCGCGCAGCCGGGGCAACGGGCGCCCGCGCCGCAGCCGGCGGCGGATCAGCCGCTGGATGCCGACCAGCGCGTCGGCCAGTTCTTCCGGAAAGGTCTCCGATTCCACACCCCGAATATTACCTCTGCTACAGAGGTATCGCCCCCAAGGGAGGGTCAAGGAGCGATACGCGGGCGGACCGGACGGGCGGACCAAATGAGATGCATCTCACCTTTTCGAGTGAATTGTTTCGCTATGTCCGTCCCGGGGCATCCGGAGGGCAGTGCTTCGGACCGGAGGCACCCGCGTGGGAGCCGGCTTTCGCCGGTCGCCCCGTGTCCTCCCCAGGGTCCGAGCGCGTTCCTCCCACGGTGTCCGTCCACCAGCACCCGCTGAGGGAGGTGCGCGCCCATGGGTGCCACCTGCAAACCCACGTCCCATCCGCACGACGACGCTCCGGACACGGCCGAGGGCTTCGCCCGGCTGGCCGGGCTGCCCGAGGGCCCGCGGCGCCGGGCGCTGCGGGACGAGCTGGTCGAACTCTGGCTGCCCATGGCCGAGCGGATCGCGATCCGCTTCCGCGGCCGTGGCGAGACCCTGGAGGATCTCTACCAGGTCGCCGCGCTGGGACTGGTGAAGGCCGTCGACCGCTACGACCCGGCCCGCGGCCGCGCCTTCGAGGCGTACGCCGTGCCGACGATCACCGGTGAGATCAAGCGCCACTTCCGGGACCACATGTGGACCCTGCACGTCCCCCGCCGGGTCCAGGAGCTGCGCAACCGGGTCCGGGCCGCCCTGAAGGAACTGGGCCAGACGACCCCGGGCCACACGGCCACCGTCGCCGAGATCGCCGAGCGGGCGCAGCTCACCGAGAGCGAGGTGCGCACCGGCATGGAGGCCCTGGACTGCTTCTCGGCGCTGTCCCTGGACGCCGAGGTGCCCGGCGGCGAGGGTTACGCGCTCTGCGACACCCTGGGCGACACCGACTCCGGTTACGACCTGGTCGTCGACCGCACCGCCGTCCGGCCCTGTCTCGCGGGCCTGCCCGAGCGCGACCGGCTCATCCTCTATCTGCGGTTCTTCCGCGGTATGACGCAGAGCCGCATCGCCGAGCAGCTGGGCATCTCGCAGATGCATGTGTCCCGGCTGCTCAGCACCTGCTTCGACCGGCTGCGCGAGGAGCTGCTGGCCGAGGCCGGCTGAGGCTCACCCGACGGGCGGCGCGCCGGGGATCTGGGTGGGGCCGTAGCGCTCCAGCGCCTCCCCCAGCTCCGTGCGGATCTCGTCCGGCATGTCCCCGGTGCGCCCCCAGACCAGGATCAGCTCCGCGACGTTGCGCAGCTTGATGTTGGTGTGCTGGGAGACCTCCTTGAGCACCTCCCAGCCCTCGTCGGGCGTGACCCGGCCGAGCGCGACCACCATCCCGATGGCCTGGTCCACCACGGCATGGGAGGCGACGGCTTCCTTGAGCTGGTCGACCTCGTCCTGAAGGTGGAGGATCCGGTCCGGCTCGCTCTCGCCCATCCCCCCATCGTGTCACTCGAATGACCTCCTGCCACCGGGGTACTCGCCAGGCGTTCCTGCCGCTTCCGGTTGGAGACTGGTGTCAGGCCGGTCCCCCACGCCGGCCCCGACACCAGGACGCGAGTGCCATGAACAACGACACGCCTCCCCCCGGTCCCGTGCCCAAGAAGCGAGAGGTCGTCTCCACGCACTCGGTCTTCGGGGCTCCGTGCTGGGTGAGCCTGACCAGCCGCGACCTCCAGACGACCGAGGAGTTCTACAGCGCCGTGCTCGGCTGGCGATGGCGCAGCGTCCGGCTCGGGGACCACTTCCGGATCGCGCTGGCGGACGGGGTGCCGGTGGCGGGCATCGCCGCGGTCGCCTCGATGTGGCAGATGGCGGTGGCCTGGACACCGTACTTCGCCGTCCAGGACGCGGACGAGGCCGTCGCCCGGGCCCGCGAGCGCGGCGGTACCCCGGCGGTGGGGCCGCTCTCCTTCCCGCCCGGCCGGGCGGCGCTGATCGCCGACCGGGACGGCGCCGTCTTCGGTATCTGGGAGGGCGAGCTGGTCTCCAACTGGGAGATCTGGCGCCGGGCCGCCCCGACCTTCATCCGGCTGCACACCCGCAACGCCTTCGACTCGGCGATCTTCTACGGCGAGGTGCTCGGCTGGGCCTCCGACCGGCGGGGCTGCTGCGAGGTCGAGTACGAGGGCGGCGAGGTCGTGCTGCGCAGCCGCGGTGACGCCGTGGCGCGGATCGACTCCGGTGCGGTGGAGGCGGCCCCGGATCCGTCGGTACGGCCGCACTGGCAGATCCACTTCGCGGTCAGCGACATCGAGGAGTGCGCCCGCACGGCCGAGAAGCACGGCGGCAGCGTCCTGAGCGAGAAGGACACGGAGGCGATCCTGCGCGACCCGGACGGGGCGCAGTTCACGGTGATGACGCGCCCTGTCGGCTAGGCGGGCGGGGTCCGGGGCGTCCGGCCGCGAGGCGGCGGAGGACGCCCTGCCGGACCCCGCGTCGGCGGCAGCGGACCCCGCGTCCGCCGCACGATCCGCCGGACGGCCCCGGGCTCCCGCTAGTTCCCGCCCTCCTCGCGGGACGGCCGGGTCAGCACCACCATGCTGCGGGCCTCGACGCGCAGCCTGGTGCCCGCCTTGTGTTCGCGTTCGTCGGGGATGCCGTCGGGGTCGGCGGTGTCGATGAGGGTCGTCCAGTGGTCGCCGTAGGAGTCGTCGGGCAGCCGGAAGTCGACCGGTTCCCAGTGGCTGTTGAGCAGCAGCAGGAACGAGTCGTCGATCAGGCGCCGGCCGTAGGGGTCCCGTTCGGCGATGGCGTCGCCGTTGAGGAAGACGCCGACCGAGTGGGCGTCGGGGCGCTGCCAGTCCCGGTCGGTCATCTCGCGGGCGTCGGGCAGCAGCCAGACCAGGTCGGGCAGCGGCTGCCCGGGGTGCACGGCGGTCTCGCCGCGGAAGTACCGGCGCCGGCGCAGCACGGGATGGGCGGCGCGCAGTGCGATGACGTACCGGGTGAAGTCCGTGAGGGCCCGCTGTTCCCCGGTCAGTTCCCAGTCGGTCCAGGAGACCTCGTTGTCCTGGCAGTAGGCGTTGTTGTTGCCGCCCTGGGTGCGGCCGAATTCGTCGCCGTGGCCGAGCATCGGGATGCCCTGCGAGAGCAGCAGCGTGCCGAGGAAGTTGCGCTGCTGGCGGGCCCGGAGTTCGAGGACGCCGGGGTCGGTGGTCTCGCCCTCTGCGCCGCAGTTCCAGGACCGGTTGTGGCTCTCGCCGTCCCGGTTGCCCTCGCCGTTGGCCTGGTTGTGCTTGTCGTTGTACGACACCAGGTCGCGCAGGGTGAAGCCGTCGTGCGCGGTGACGAAGTTGACGCTCGCCCGCGGCAGCCGCCTGCTGTGCTGGTACAGGTCGGAGGAGCCGGTCAGCCGGGAGGCGAACTCGCCGAGCGAACCCGGCTCGGCCCGCCAGAAGTCCCGTACGGCGTCCCGGTACTTGCCGTTCCACTCCGACCACAGCGGCGGGAAGTTTCCGACCTGGTAGCCGCCCTCCCCCACGTCCCAGGGTTCGGCGATGAGCTTGACCCGGCTGATCACCGGGTCCTGCTGGATCAGGTCGAAGAACGCCGAGAGCCGGTCCACCTCGTGGAACTGCCGCGCCAGCGTGGCCGCGAGGTCGAAGCGGAAGCCGTCGACATGCATCTCGGTCACCCAGTACCGCAGCGAGTCCATGATCAGCTGGAGTACGTGGGGATGCCGCATCAGCAGGCTGTTCCCGGTGCCGGTGGTGTCGTAGTAGTGCGCCCAGTCGCCGTCGACGAGGCGGTAGTAGGACGCGTTGTCGATGCCACGGAAGGACAGCGTGGGCCCCATCTCGTTGCCCTCGGCGGTGTGGTTGTAGACCACGTCGAGGATGACTTCGAGGCCGGCCGCGTGCAGCGCCTTCACCATCGCCTTGAACTCGTTGACCTGCTGGCCCCGGGTGCCGAAGGCGCCGTAGGCGTTGTGCGGGGCGAAGAAGCCGATGGTGTTGTAGCCCCAGTAGTTGGACAGGCCCCGGTCCTGCAGCACCCCGTCCTGCACGAACTGGTGGACCGGCATCAGCTCGACCGCCGTGACGCCCAGCGAGGTCAGGTGGTCCAGGACCGCCGGGTGCGCGAGACCGGCGTAGCTGCCCCTGAGCCGTTCGGGTACCTCCGGATGGGTGGCGGTGAGGCCGCGGACATGCGCCTCGTAGATCACCGAGTCGGCGTACGGCCGCCGGGGCGGGCGGTCGTCGCCCCAGTCGAAGTACGGGTCGGTGACCACGCCGAGCATGGAGTGCCCCGAGCTGTCGGCCGGTGACGGCCCGCCGGGGGTGCGCTCGTAGAGGGAGGCGTGGTTGTCGATCTGGCCGTCGACCGCCCGGGCGTACGGGTCCAGGAGCAGCTTCGCGGGATTGCAGCGGTGGCCGAGGGACGGGTCCCAGGGGCCGGTCACCCGGTAGCCGTAGCGCTGCCCGGGACCGATCCCGGGCAGGTAGGCGTGCCAGACGAAGCCGTCGGCCTCGTTCAGCGGCACCGGCCGCTGGGTCCCGGCGTCGTTCACCAGGACCAGTTCGACGTGCTCGGCGACCTCGCTGAACAGGGCGAAGTTGGTGCCCTGTCCGTCGAAGGAGGCGCCCAACGGGTAGGGGTGCCCGCTCCACACGGGCACCCCTTTCCAGGATTTCCTCGCCGTCACCGGGCGCCCTCCAGGACGCCGTCGGCGGCCGCGGCCAATCGGGCGACGGGCTCGGTGCGGGGCACCCGGAGCGTGCGGCGCAGGCGCGGCTCCGGTCCGGTCGGGACCAGCGGGACACGCTCGCCGGACCGGGCCCGCTGCGAGAACCAGATGATCTTGCTGCCGGTGTCCGAGGCACAGCAGCCCCAGCCGTCGCTCATGGCGGCGATGTGCGCCAGACACGAGCGAAGGTCCTGGTCCGGACGCAGATCGCGGTCGTCGTCGCCGATCGCGGTGATGAGGTGCTGGCCGTTCCACCACATCTCGATGGACGTGTGCTTGTCCGTGGCGTGCTGATCGATGGCGCGCAGCAGCAGTTCCGCGCCGCCGCAGACCGGGTCCACGAGGTTGTCGAGGTCCCAGTAGCGGAGATGTGCGGCCAGTATGCGGCTGACCTGTCCCACCCGTTCCGGGCTGACCTCCACGTCGAGGTGGTAGTAGCAGGGCACTGCGGTCTTCATTGTCGCTAGCTCCTCACCCGCGAAGCTCCCGCTCCCCCAACCCCTCCGGAAATCGGTTCCGGACGCGCAGCGTGAGCGCTGATCGCTCCTGAGTCACCTTCACTGTGGGGGCGCTACGCCATTCGTGCAACACGAGAGCCGCACGGGGTGGTTGAAGATCCAACAAGACGCTCGGTCATCGGACATGCACCATGAGTGAAAGCCTCGATTCGCCGTAACGGCTCCGTGCCTCTCCGTGCCCGGACGCTCCCCCGAACACCGGGGACACGTGCCCACTCGAGAGCGTCGGAAGGAAAGACACGGCCATGCTGCTACCCGCGAAGGCCGAGGTGGCCCGGCAGCTGCGGCGCTACCGGGCGTGGGAGCGCGTCATGCTCGCCTCGCCGCACGACCGCGAGGTGCGGTCCACCTTCGAGGACTCGGGCTACACGCTGTGCGTCCTGATGGGCAAGCGCTGCGCCCGGGAGGCGGTGGACGCGGCCGAGCGCTATCTGCGCACCAGCCTCGTCACCTATGTGCGGGAACAGTCGGAACGGCCCCAGCTGAGCGGAAAGATCCGGCCGGGCCCGCCCGTGGACCGGCGTTCCGCGCGGCAGTGACACCGCAGGCGGACCCCGCGGGAAGACACCGGTCTTCCGGCGCACTACGGACCGCGGAGCCGGGCCCGGCTCCGCGCACGGCGGAGGTGAGACCCATGAAGACGACGGAGGCCATCGGCCGCGTTCCGGTGCGTGACGTCCGGCCGGCCGTGGAGGGCGGCGGGCGTCCGGCGAAGGCGGTCCCCGGCGAGACCTTCCAGGTCACCGCCACCGTCTTCCGTGAGGGTCATGACGCCGTCGGCGCCGACGTGGTGCTGTGCGACCCCGCGGGCCGCCGCGGCCCGTGGACGCCGATGCGGGAACTGGTCCCGGGCACCGACCGCTGGGGCGCCGAGGTCACCCCGGACGCGCCGGGCCGCTGGACCTTCCACGTGGAGGCCTGGAGCGACCCGCTCACCACCTGGCTGCGGCACGCCCGGATCAAGATCCCGGCGGGCATCGACACCGGCCTGGTCCTGGAGGAGGGCGCCGAGCTGTACGAGCGCGCGGCGGCCGGAGTCCCCGCGGGACCGGACCGCGAGCGGGTACTGGCGGCGGCCCGGGCCCTGGGCGACGACTCCCGCCCCGTGCACACCCGGCTGGCCCGGGCGCTGGCCCCCGAGGTGGACGAGATCCTGGCCCGGCATCCGCTGCGGGAGCTGGTCACCGCCTCCGAGCCGCTGCCGCTGCTCGTCGAGCGCGAGCGCGCCCTGTACGGCTCCTGGTACGAGTTCTTCCCGCGGTCGGAGGGGACACCTGAGCGGCCGCACGGCACGTTCCGCACGGCGGCCCGCCGGCTGAAGCCGATCGCGGACATGGGCTTCGACGTCGTCTACCTGCCACCGATCCACCCCATCGGAACCACCTTCCGCAAGGGCCGCAACAACACCCTCACCCCGGATCCGCAGGACGTGGGCGTGCCCTGGGCCATCGGTTCCCCCGAGGGCGGGCACGACGCCATCCATCCGGACCTGGGGACGCTCGCGGACTTCCGGTGGTTCGTGTCGGAGGCGGGCCGCCACGGCCTGGAGATCGCGCTGGACTTCGCGTTGCAGTGCTCGCCGGACCATCCCTGGGTGGAGAAGCACCCGGAGTGGTTCCACCACCGGCCCGACGGCACCATCGCCTACGCCGAGAACCCGCCGAAGAAGTACCAGGACATCTACCCCATCGCCTTCGACGCCGACCTGGACGGCCTGATCGCCGAGACGGTCCGGGTGCTGCGGCACTGGATGTCCTGCGGGGTGCGGATCTTCCGCGTCGACAACCCGCACACCAAACCGGTGGTGTTCTGGGAGCGGGTCATCGCCGAGATCAACACGGCCGACCCGGACGTGATCTTCCTCGCCGAGGCGTTCACCCGCCCCGCGATGATGCACACCCTCGCCCAGATCGGCTTCCAGCAGTCGTACACGTACTTCACCTGGCGCAACACCAAGCAGGAACTCACCGAGTACCTCACGGAGTTGTCCGGCGAGTCGGCCGCCTGGATGCGGCCGAACTTCTTCGCGAACACGCCGGACATCCTGCACGCCTACCTCCAGCACGGCGGCCGCCCCGCCTTCGAGGCCCGCGCCGTGCTCGCCGCCACCCTCTCCCCCACCTGGGGCATCTACAGCGGCTACGAACTCTGCGAGAACACCCCGCTCAGGGAAGGCGGCGAGGAGTACCTCGACTCCGAGAAGTACCAGCTCAAGCCCCGCGACTGGGCACAGGCCGAGACGACCGGGATCGCCCCCCTCATCACCCGCCTCAACACCCTCCGCCGCCGCCACCCCGCGCTCCAGCAGCTGCGCAATCTGACCTTCCATCACACGGACAACGACTCCGTCATCGCGTACAGCAAGCGCACCGGGTCGGACACGGTTCTGGTGGTCGTCAACCTCGACCCCCACCACACCCAGGAGGCCACGGTCTCGTTGGACATGCCGCGACTCGGCCTGGACTGGAACTCCGTCCTGTCCGTGCGGGACGAACTGACGGGTGAGGCCTACGCATGGGGCAGGACCACCTATGTGCGCCTCACCCCCGGCCGGACTCCGGCGCATGTGCTCCAGGTAGAGCGACCGACCCCAGCGAACGGAGGACCCAGCGCGTCATGACTGTCAACGACCCCGTCCCGGACACCTTCGAGGACACACCTGCCAAGGACCGGGATCCCGACTGGTTCAAACGCGCCGTCTTCTACGAGGTCCTGGTCCGCTCCTTCCACGACAGCGACGGCGACGGCATCGGCGACCTCAAGGGCCTGACCGCCAAGCTCGACTACCTGCAGTGGCTCGGCGTCGACTGCCTCTGGCTGCCCCCGTTCTTCAAGTCGCCGCTGCGGGACGGTGGTTACGACGTCGCGGACTACACGTCCGTGCTGCCCGAGTTCGGTGACCTCGCCGACTTCGTGGAGTTCGTCGACGCCGCCCACCAGCGCGGCATGCGCGTCATCATCGACTTCGTCATGAACCACACCAGCGACCAGCACCCCTGGTTCCAGGAGTCCCGCAAGAACCCCGACGGGCCGTACGGCGACTACTACATGTGGGCCGACGACGACAAGCAGTACCAGGACGCGCGGATCATCTTCGTCGACACCGAGGTCTCCAACTGGACCTTCGATCCCGTACGCGGGCAGTACTACTTCCACCGCTTCTTCTCCCACCAGCCGGACCTCAACTACGAGAACCCGGCGGTGCAGGAGGAGGTCCTGGCGGCTCTGCGGTTCTGGCTGGACCTGGGCATCGACGGGTTCCGGCTGGACGCGGTGCCGTATCTGTACGCGGAGGAGGGCACCAACTGCGAGAACCTGCCGCCCACCCATGAGTTCCTCAGGCGGGTCCGCAAGGAGATCGACGCGATGTACCCGGACGTGGTGCTGCTGGCGGAGGCGAACCAGTGGCCGGAGGACGTCGTCGACTACTTCGGCGACTACGCCAAGGGCGGGGACGAGTGCCACATGGCGTTCCACTTCCCCGTGATGCCAAGGATCTTCATGGCCGTACGGAGGGAGTCCCGCTACCCGGTCTCGGAAATCCTCGCCAAGACCCCCGCGATCCCGTCCGGCTGCCAGTGGGGCATCTTCCTGCGCAACCACGACGAGCTGACCCTGGAGATGGTCACCGACGAGGAACGCGACTACATGTGGGCCGAGTACGCCAAGGACCCACGGATGCGCGCCAACATCGGCATCCGCCGCCGCCTCGCCCCCCTCCTCGACAACGACCGCAACCAGATCGAACTCTTCACCGCCCTGCTGCTCTCCCTGCCCGGCTCGCCGATCCTCTACTACGGCGACGAGATCGGCATGGGCGACAACATCTGGCTCGGCGACCGCGACGCCGTCCGCACCCCCATGCAGTGGACGCCGGACCGCAACGCCGGCTTCTCGACCTGCGACCCGGGGCGGCTGTACCTGCCGACCATCATGGATCCCGTCTACGGCTACCAGGTCACCAACGTCGAGGCGTCCATGTCGTCGCCGTCCTCGCTGCTGCACTGGACCCGCCGCATGATCGAGATCCGCAAGCAGAACCCCGCTTTCGGGCTGGGGACGTTCACGGAGCTGCAGTCCTCCAATCCGGCGGTGATCGCGTTCCTGCGGGAGGCTCCCCTGTCAGGGGAAGAAGGGGACGACCTGGTCCTGTGCGTGCACAACTTCTCGCGGTTCGCGCAGCCGACGGAACTCGATCTGCGGATGTACGACGGCCGGCATCCGGTCGAGCTGATCGGCGGCGTGCGCTTCCCCGCGATCGGTGAACTGCCGTATCTGCTCACCCTCGCGGGGCACGGCTTCTACTGGTTCCGGCTCTCCCGGGCCGCCTCCCGCATCGGCAGTCGGAGCTGAGCGTGCGGAATCCAGCGTGCCGAGCCGAGGAAAGGACGCCTCACCATGACGAAGACCGTTGACCTCCCCCGACTGCCGGGGCGGAGCACGGCGGCGGGCCTCGACCGGCCGCCGGCCTCGCTGGCCTCGCTGGGCGGGATGCTGCGCGACTGGCTGCCCCGGCAGCGCTGGTTCGCGGGCAAGGACCGGCCCGTCACGGAGCTGTCCGTGCTGTCCCTGACCGAGCTCTTCCCCGGCTGTCTGCATCTGCTCGTCCACGCCGACCACTCCGACGGCGGCGGCTCCTCGCCGTCGGGTGACTGCTACCAACTCCTGCTCTCGGTACGCGAACAGCGCACGCCCCGGCTGGAGCGGGCGTACATAGGCCGGGCCGAGGAGGGTCCGCTGGCCGGGCTCGCGGTCTACGACGCCCTGCACGACCCCGACGCGGCCAGGATGCTCCTGGAGCGGCTGCGGATGCCCGGCACCGCGGGCCCGCTGCACTTCGAGGCCGCCCCGGATGCCCGGATACCCGGCGGACTCGCGCCCCGGCTGCTGGACGCCGAGCAGTCCAACTCCTCGCTGGTGTACGGCGACTCCTACATTCTCAAGGTGTTCCGGCGGATCCAGCCGGGCATCAACCCGGACCTGGAGGTGCCGGGGGCGCTGGCCGCGCAGGGCTGTGCCCGGGTGCCCGCGCCGGTGGCCTGGTTCCGCACCACCGAGCCCATCCCGGCAACCCTCGGGGTGCTGCAGCCCTTCCTGCCGGACGCGGCCGACGGCTGGACCCTCGCCCTGCGCGCGCTCGCGCAGGGGGACGACTTCGCCACCGAGGCGCACGAGCTGGGCCGGGCCACCGCCGAGGTGCATCTCGCGCTCGCCGCCGCGTTCCCGTCCGCCGTCCGCGACGAACACGGCCGGACCGCCGAGGCGATGTCGGTACGGCTGGCCGCGGCCGCGCACGCGGTGCCTGCGCTGCGGCCGTTCGTGCCGGGGCTGCGGGGCGCGTTCGACGCGCTCGCCACCTGTGCCGCGGGGCCGCTCGCCCAGCGCGTCCACGGCGATCTGCATCTCGGCCAGGTGCTGCGGGCGGACCGGGAGTGGTTCGTGATCGACTTCGAGGGCGAGCCGTCCCGGCCGCTCGCCGAGCGGCGCGGCAACCAGTCCCCGGTGCGGGACGTGGCCGGCATGCTGCGGTCCTTCGACTACGCGGCCCGGCAGCGCCGTCCCTGGCGCCCGGAGTGGGCCAGCCGCTGCCGGGAGGCGTACTGCGCGGGATACGCTGCGCGGGCCGGCTGGGATCCGCGCAAGAAACACGCGCTGCTGCGTGCCCATGAGACGGACCGCGCGGTGTACGAGGTGGTGTACGAGGCCCGGCACCGGCCGGCCTGGCTTCCGGTTCCGATGGCCGCGATCGAGCGGCTCGCCCGCTGGGGAGGCTGACCTGATGGCCCTGCGTGACTCTTCGCTCCCCGAGCCCTCGGGTCCCTCCCGTCCCACGGCTCCGCCCCTGGACCCCGGCGACCGCGGGCGGCTGCTGGCGGGCGCCCACCACGATCCGCACGCCCTGCTCGGCGCCCACCGCGTGGACGGCGGCGTCCTCTTCCGCGCGCTGCGCCCGCAGGCCCGTGCCGTGAGCGTGCTGGCCGACGGGGTGCGCAGCCCCTTGGCGCCGGAGGACGACGGGCTGTTCGCGGCCGTGCTGCCGTACGCCGAGGTCCCCTCGTACACCTTCCTCGTCGCGTACGGGGACGGCGAGCAGGAGGTGCACGACCCGTACCGCTTCCTGCCCGCGCTGGGTGAGCTGGACCTGCATCTGATCCGGGAGGGGCGGCACGAGCAGCTGTGGAAGGCGCTCGGTGCGGAGCCGATGACCCTGGACGGGGTGGCCGGGACCCGGTTCACGGTGTGGGCGCCGAACGCCCAGGGGGTGCGGGTGGCCGGGGACTTCACCTGCTGGGACGGCACGCAGTACCCGATGCGCTCACTGGGCGCCGCCGGGGTGTGGGAGCTGTTCCTCCCGGGGGTGGGCGAGGGGGCCCGCTACAAGTTCGAGATCACGTCCCGGTACGGCGGCCGGTTCCTCAAGGCCGACCCGATGGCGCGGCGCACGGAGGTGCCGCCGGCGACCGCGTCGATCGTGGCGGTGTCCCGGTACGAGTGGAGCGACGCGGAGTGGATGGCGCACCGGGGTGACACCCCGGTGCACGAGGCGCCGTTCTCGGTGTACGAGGTGCATCTGCCGTCCTGGCGTCCGGGCCTGACCTACCGCGAGCTGGCGGAGGAGCTGCCCGCGTACGCCGGCGACCTCGGTTTCACGCACGTCGAGTTCATGCCGGTCGCCGAGCATCCGTTCGGCGGCTCCTGGGGCTACCAGGTCACCGGCTTCTACGCGCCGACCTCCCGGCTCGGCACCCCGGACGACCTCAAGTACCTGATCGACGCCCTGCACCGGGCCGGCCTCGGCGTGATCATGGACTGGGTGCCGGCCCACTTCCCCAAGGACGACTGGGCGCTGGCCCGCTTCGACGGGGACCCGCTGTACGAGCCCGGGGACGAGCGGCGGGCCGAGCATCCGGACTGGGGGACCTACGAGTTCGACCTGGGCCGGGTGGAGGTGCGCAACTTCCTGGTCGCCAACGCGGTGTACTGGTGCGAGGAGTTCCACATCGACGGGCTGCGGGTGGACGCGGTCGCCTCGATGCTCTACCTGGACTACTCGCGGGACTCCGGGCAGTGGACGCCGAATGTCTTCGGCGGGCGCGAGGACCTGGACGCGGTGGCGTTCCTGCAGGAGATGAACGCGACCGTGTACCGGCGGGCGCCGGGTGTGGTGACCATCGCCGAGGAGTCCACGGCGTGGGGCGGGGTGACCCGGCCGACGGACAGCGGCGGCCTGGGGTTCGGGCTGAAGTGGAACATGGGGTGGATGCACGACTCGCTGGAGTACATGGCGCACGAGCCGGTGCACCGCAAGTACCACCACGACGAGATGACGTTCTCGATGGTCTACGCGTACAGCGAGAACTACGTCCTGCCCATCTCCCACGACGAGGTCGTGCACGGCAAGCGCTCGCTGGTCTCGAAGATGCCCGGGGACTGGTGGCAGCAACGCGCCAATCACCGCGCCTATCTGGGCTTCATGTGGGCCCATCCCGGCAAACAACTGCTCTTCATGGGTCAGGAGTTCGCCCAGGGCGGTGAGTGGTCGGAGGCCGACGGCCCGGACTGGTGGCTGCTCGACCCCGGGTACGGCGCCGAGGCCGACCACCGGGGTGTCCGGGATCTGGTCCGCGATCTCAACTCCGTCTACCGCACCCGCCCGGCCCTGTGGCAGCGCGACACCGATCCGGCGGGCTTCCAGTGGGTCCTCGGGGACGCGGCCGAGGACAACGTCTTCGCCTTTCTGCGGTTCGATGCCGAGGCCCGGCCCCTGCTGGCGGTCTCCAACCTCTCCCCCGTGGTCCGTCCCGGCTACCGGCTGGGCGTGCCCAAGGGGGCGCCCGTCTGGCAGGAGATCCTCAACACGGACAGCGCGCGCTACGGCGGCGGGGACGTCGTCGGCCGGGGACCACTGCTGGCCGACGACGGCGTTCTCCGGCTGACGCTGCCGCCGCTCGCCACGGTGTGGCTGGAGCCCGTCGTCCCCTAGCCCGCCGACGGCACCGGAACGTGTTTCCGCGCCCGGGTCCGGGCAGTCCGGGATGAAAGACCCCGCCGCGCCCGGTCGCGGCCCGGCCGGAGGGCGGTCTCCAGTGCTGCGTACCGTCGGAGTGGAGGAAGAGGTCCTGCTGGTCCACCCGGACACCGGGGAGCCGATGCCCGGGTCGGCGGCCGTCGTCGACCGTGCGGCCCGGGACGATCCCGGGCAGGTGGTGTTCCAGAAGGAGCTGTTCGGGCAGATGCTGGAGCTCGCCACCACTCCGCAGCGGGACATGACGGACCTGGGCGCCGAGATCCTGCGCTGCCGCAAGGAGGCGGCGCGGCTCGCCGGTGAGATCGGCTGCGCGGTCGCGGCGCTCGCCACCTGCCCGTTGCCGGTCACCCCCGCGCTCAGCGCGCACGAGCGGTACCGGTGGATGGCCGGGCGGTTCGGGACCGCCACGCTGGACCAGTTCGTCTGCGGCTGCCATGTGCATGTGGCGGTGGAGTCCGCCGAGGAGGGCGTCGCCGTCCTGGACCGGCTGCGGCCCTGGCTGGCGGTACTGCGGGCGCTCAGCGCCAACTCGCCGTTCTGGCAGGGCCGGGACTCCGGTTACGCCAGCTACCGCAGCCGGCTGTGGGCGCGCGGCCCGTCGGCGGGGCCGACCGAGCTGTTCGGGTCGGCCGAGGGGTACCGGCGGCGGGTCGCGGACATGGTGGCCAGCGAGGTCATCCTCGACGCGGGGATGGTGTACTTCGACGCCCGGCTGTCCGTGCGCTACCCGACGGTGGAGATCAGGGTGGCGGACGTGTGCCTGCGGGCCGACACCACCGTCCTCGTGGCCACGCTGGCCCGCGCCCTGGTGGAGACGGCCGCCCGGGACTGGCGGGCGGGCCGGCCGCCGCTCGACCACAGCGTGAGCATGCTCCGGCTGGCGTCCTGGCAGGCCGCCCGCTCCGGGCTGGACCAGGAGCTGCTCGATCCCGCGACCATGCGGCCGCGGCCCGCGGTCGACGTGGTGCGCGCGCTGGTGGCGCACACGGCGGAGGCGCTCGCCGACAGCGGAGACGCGCGCCTCGTCGAGGAGGCCGTCGCACAGCTGCTGCACAGGGGTACCGGCGCCCGCGAGCAGCGGGGGTTCCTGGAGCGCACCGGCAGCCTGCGGGACGTCGTCGTCGCGTGTGTGCGCCGTACCCAGGGCTGACCTCTTGTCATCAGGTGGAAACGAGTTGACCGTTCCCGACACGGGCCGTGCTCACCTGGGCTAGATTCGACCCGCGTCGACAACAGTACCGATCGGGAGGGTCACCCTCCGTACATCCAGGAGCAGTGCATGCGCGACTACGCCCTCGCTCCGACGACCGCTTCGACCCTGACCGGCGGGCTCGCCGACAGCGTCTTCGAGACGGCGGACCGGAACCCCACCCTGCCGGTGCTGGCGCGCCGGCCCGAGGGCGCCCCCGCGGGCTGGGAGGAGATCACCGCGGTCGAACTGCGGGACGAGGTGGTCGATCTGGCCAAGGGCCTGATCGCATCGGGGATCTCGCCGGGACACCGGGTGGCCGTGATGGCGCGGACCCGCTACGAGTGGACGGTCCTGTGCCTCGCCCTCTGGTCGGTGGGGGCCGAGGTCGTCCCGATCCATCCGACGTCCTCCCGGGACCAGGTCGAGTGGATCCTGCGGGACGCCCGCTGCGTGGCCGTGGTGGTCGAGGACGACAAGGCGGTGATGACCGTCGGCACCGTCTGCGAGAGCCTGCCCGGGCTCAGACACGTGTGGCAGCTGGACGCGGGGGCCCTGCCCGAGCTGGTGGAGAAGGGCCTGTACGTCCCGCTGACCACGGTGGAGTCGCTGCGCCGGATCGTGATGCCGGACTCGACCGCGGCCATCACCTACACCTCCGGCACCTCGGGCCGCCCGCTGGGCTGCGCGCTGAGCCACCGCGGTCTTGCGTACCCGTGCGACACCCTGCTCGCGGGCTGGGGGCACACCGCCGCGCGCCCGGGCGAACAGGCCTCCGTGCTGGCCTACCTGCCGTTCTCGCACGTGTACGGCCTGATGGTGATGGTGCTGTGCCTGCGCGGCGGGATCCTGATGGCCCACGAGCCGGAGATGTCCGAGAACGCGCTGGCCGCGGCGCTGGGCACCTTCCGGCCGACCTATCTGTACGCCGTGCCGTCGGTGCTGGAGAAGCTGTACAAGACGTTCCTGCGCACCGCGCAGCAGCACGGCCGGGGGGTCCTGTTCGAGCGGGCCGCGGAGACCGCGCGGGACTTCGCCGCCGCCCAGGAACGGCAGCGGCTGGGCACCGGGGCGGGCCCGGGCTTCGACCTCAGGCTGCAACACGCCCTGTACGAGCGGACGGTGTACCGCAAGCTGCGCGGGGCGCTCGGCGGCCGGGTGCTGCGGGCCACCTCGGGCGGCTCCTCGCTCAGCCGTGAACTGACCCTGTTCTACGAGGGCATCGGGATGTACGTCCACGACGGCTACGGCCTGACCGAGTCCAGCGGCGGGATCACCATGCAGCCGCTGGGCCGGGAGAAGTCGGGGACGGTGGGCCAGGCCCTGCCGGGCACCCAGATCCAGGTGGCCGACGACGGCGAGATCCTGGTGCGCGGGCCGTCCGTGTTCCAGGGGTACGTCGGTGACGACTACGCGACCCGGGCCGCGCTGCGCGGCGGCTGGCTGGCCACCGGGGACATCGGGCGGCTCGACTCCGAGGGCTATCTGACCATCACGGGCCGCAAGAAGGACATCATCATCACCAGCAGCGGCAAGAGCGTGGCCCCGGCCCCGCTGGAGCAGCGGCTGCGGATGCATCCGCTCGTGCACCAGGCGGTGGTCGTCGGCGACGACCGGCCCTGTGTGGGCGCGCTGATCACCCTGGACCCGGACTTCCTGGCCCACTGGCGCGGCGGCCTGGCGGTCTCGGGCGACTCGCCCGGGCGGGAGGCCCGGGAGGAGAACGCGCTGCGCGAGGAGATCGCCCGGGCCATCGCCTCCGCCAACAGCGTGGTGTCCCGCTCCGAGTCGATCCGGGTCTACCGGGTGCTCCAGGAACCGTTCGCCCCGGGCAACGGGATGCTGACGCCGTCGATGAAGCTGCGCCGGGACGCGATAGCGGGGCACTACGCCGCCGAGATCGACGCCATGTACCAGGCCCGCTCGCACGCGGTCCGCCGGCCGGGCCCGCCCGACCCGGCCGACTGGGACGACTCGGACAACGTGTTCCGCTGAGCGGATCAGGGGTATCGGGCCGGTCGCTGGGAACTCGTCGCGGTGAGAGCCGATGAGCGACGACGACAGCCCACGGCGCGCGGACGACCAGCGCCCACGCACCCGGACCGGGGAAGGCGAGATGGCGACCGGGCCACGACGGGGCAGACCACCGGTGGAGGAGACCTTCGAGCGTACGGTCGCCTTCCCGGGCGAGCTGCGCAATGTGACCGGCGCCCGGCTCGCCGCCGACGGCTACCTCGCCGACCTCGCCCGGGCCGCGCCGCCCACCGTCCCCGAGAGCTGGGACGACATCCTGCTGGTCGTGACGGAGCTGGCCGCCAATGTGGTCCAGTACGCGCCGGGGCCCTTCGAGCTGCGGATGCGCCGCACGTACGACGGTGTGCATGTCACCGTGCACGACAGCAGCCGGGTGCGGCCCGAGCCACGGCCGTTCCATCCGCAGCGGGGCGGGGGCGGTGTCGGCTGGCACCTGCTGCACACGCTGTGCGACCAGGTCAGCGTGGTCCTCACCGACGACGGCAAGGACGTCCACGCCTTCCTGCCCTGGTGAGCGCCGGGCACGGTCACGCGGGCCGGTGCGCGACCACCCCGAACATCGTCACCGACATGTGCAGCGCGCCCTGCTCGGCGGCCTCGGCGAGTTCGGTGTACAGGGCGTCCCGGCGCTCCTCGGTGAGGCCTCCGGTGCGGACCGCGGACTCGCCGAGCATGCGGATCACCGGCCAGGCGACCGAGCGGTGGTCCTGGAGCAGGGCCTGCGAGCCGCGGTCGTCGACCACGAACCCGGCGGTGCTGAGCTGTCCGACGAGCCGGCGGCCCGAGCAGGGGTTGGCGCCGTTGAGGACGGCCGAGGTGAGGGCGCGCACCACCTCCGGGTCGCCGGGGTGCAGGATCGTGGTCCCCCAGTCGGTGTCCAGGAGCGCCACCCGGCCGCCGGGGCGCAGCACCCGGGCCATCTCGGAGACCGCCTTGCCTGGCTCGGGGAGGTGCTGCAGCACCCGCTCGCACCAGACGACGTCCACCGAGCCGTCGGGCAGCGGCAGGGCGAGCGCGTCGCCCTCCGTGTAGCGGACCCGGCTGTCCGCGGAGCGCTCCTCGGCGACCGCGCGCAGCCCCGGGTTGGGCTCGATGCCGATCGCGACCCCGTCCAAGCCGACGGCGGCGGCCAGCACCCGGGTCTGCGAGCCGGTTCCGGAGCCGATGTCGAGGACGCGCTCGCCGGGCCGGACCGCCAGCGCCTCCTCGGCCCAGGCGCGCAGCCGTCGTACGCCCGGATTGGCGTCCTGGCTGTCCAGGGCACCCACCAGCGGGGCCACGCGGTCGGGGTCGATGTGCCGCTTCTGGAAGCCCGTTCCGGGCTGGGTCTGCGCCATGGCGCGCACTCTACTGGCGTAGGTGATCGCCGCGGGCGGCCTCGAACCGGACGCGAGTCCGCCGCATATCTGTGCGACACCCGGTTTCTGAGGGCGTTCCAGGGGCATGCTGGAGCCCACGCGTTCGTCTGGCTGCGCCGCCCGGCTGGCGGAACGGCTTCGGGCACGGTGGGATCGATGTGGTGCGAGGCAAGCGTTCCGGGGCATGCGAACGGCGTCGAGCCGGACGGCCCGGAGCAGCGGAAAGGGATGGACACCGTGACACGACCCAGGATCCTGGTGGTGGGCGCTGGCTTCGCCGGAGTGGGGTGCGTGCGCCGGCTGGAGCGCAGGCTCGCCCCCGACGAGGCCGACCTCACCCTGGTGTCGCCGACCTCCTACCAGCTCTATCTGCCCTTGCTGCCGCAGGTCGCCTCGGGTGTGCTGACGCCGCAGTCGATCGCCGTCTCGCTGCGCCGCAGCAAGCGGTACCGCACCCGGATCATCCCGGGCGGCGCGATCGGCGTGGACCTGAAGTCCAAGGTGTGCGTGGTCCGCTCCATAACCGACCAGCTCGTCAACGAGCGGTACGACTACATCGTGCTGGCCCCGGGCAGTGTCACCCGCACCTTCGACATCCCCGGTCTCACCGAGCACGCCTTCGGGATGAAGACCCTGGCCGAGGCCGCCTACATCCGCGACCACGTGATCTCCCAGCTCGACCTGGCCGACGCCAGCGACGACCCGGCCGAACGGGCCGCGCGGCTGCAGTTCGTGGTGGTCGGCGGCGGCTACGCGGGCACCGAGACGGCGGCCTGTCTGCAGAAGCTCACCCATGCCGCGCTCCACCGCTATCCGAACCTCGACCCGAAGCTGATCAAGTGGCATCTGATCGACATCGCCCCGAAGCTGATGCCGGAGCTCGGGGACAAACTCGGCCGCAGCGCCCAGGAGATCCTGGCCCGGCGCGGCATCGACGTCTCCCTGGGGGTGTCGATCGAGAAGGCGGGACCCGAGGAAGTCACCTTCACCGACGGGCGGGTGGTGCCCACCCACACGCTGATCTGGACGGCCGGGGTGGTCGCCAGCCCGCTGATCGCCACCCTGGGCGCGGAGACGGTCCGCGGGCGCCTCGCGGTGAACGCCGAGATGACCCTGCCCGGCCACGACGGGGTGTTCGCGCTCGGCGACGCGGCCGCCGTACCGGACAAGGCGAAGGACGAGGCGGGCGCGGTCTGCCCGCCGACCGCGCAGCACGCCATGCGGCAGGGCAAGGCGGTCGCCGACAACGTCATCGCGACCCTGCGGGGCGAACCGCTCCACCCGTACGTGCACAGGGACCTGGGGCTGGTGGTGGACCTCGGCGGCAAGGACGCGGTGTCCAAGCCGCTCGGCATCGAACTGCGCGGGGTGGCCGCCCAGGCGGTGGCCCGCGGCTACCACTGGTCGGCGCTGCGCACCAACGTGGCCAAGACCCGGGTCGCGACCAACTGGCTGCTGAACGCGCTCGCGGGTGACGACTTCGTCCGTACGGGCTTCCAGGCCCGCAAGCCCGCCCGGCTCAAGGACTTCGAGTACACGGACACCTATCTGACCCCGGAGCAGGTCCGGGCGCGCGCCGAGGGCCCCGCCGGCCCGACCGCGTGACGCAGAGCGCGGCGGAGTGAGCGCGGCGGGCCGGCCGGCGTGGGCGGAGGTCAGGGGGCGGCTCGCCGCGGCCGACCCCGGGCTGCTCCGCTTCACCGCCGGGCTGCGCACGGTCACCTCGATCGCCCTCACCCTGGCCGTCCTCGCGGCACTGCGGGCCGACGTGTCGCATCTGGTGGCCGGAGCGATCACGGCGATGGTCGCCACCTTCGCGATCCGGGAGAAGCAGGCCCGCGCCCAGGCCGTCACGCTCGCCCTCGGTCTGCCGGTGGCGCTGGCCTCCATGTCGCTGGGCGCGCTGCTCAACTCCCGGATCGTGATCGGCGACCTGTTCTTCGTGGCGCTCATCTTCAGCGCGGTCTACGGCCGTCGCTTCGGCGACCGGGGCACGGCGCTGGGCCTGATCGGCTTCCAGATCTACTTCGCCTCGCTGTTCGTGCACGCGACCCTGACCGCGCTGCCGGGTCTGTACGTGACGATCGCGGTGGCCTTCGGCAGCGCGGCGGTGGCGCGTTTCGTGCTCGTACGGCAGACAGCCGCAGGCATCCTCGACCGGCTGCGGCGGGCGTTCCGGGCCCGGTTCGGGCAACTGGTCTCCGCGCAGGCCGAGTTGCTCGACGCCGGGCCGGAGGAGCTGGACAGGACGGTGGAGGAGGTCCGGGTCAGGACGGCCCGGCTGCACGAGACGGCGCTGCTGATCCAGGGGCGGCTCGCGGACGGCACCTCCGACGAGGCGGTGGCCCGGCTGGTGCAGCGCCGGATCGCGGACGCCGAGATCGCCGCCGAGCGGCTCGGGCTACTGCTGCTCACCGCCCGCAGCGCGCGGCGGGCGGACACGCTCACCCTGCATCTGCCGGGCGCCCCGCTGCCGTCGGCCGCCCGGGAGCCGGTGCGGGACGAGGCGATGGAGCGGCTGCGGCTGGATCTGGAGGCGCTGCGGCTGCTGGGGCTGCGGCCGGCCGGCCCGGAGGCGGGGACCGCGCTGTCCGGGCTGCGCAACCGGCTCCTCGGCTACCGCGAGGAGGAGAACCTGCCGCCCGCCTCCCCGGCCGTCCAGGACGTCTTCCGGGGCATCGGCGAGGCGGCGCGGGCGGTGCTGGGGCTGCGGATCGCGCTGGACGGGCCGCAGGACGAGTCCGACGACACCCCGGCGACCTCCCGGTCCCGCGAGGAACTGGACGCCGAGGACGCGGCGATCGAGGGCACCGAGGAGCGGGACGGGAAGTCCGAGGAGGAGACCGGGCTGCACCGGCCCACCACCCGGGCGGCGGTGCAGGTGGCGGTCGGCTCGGCGCTGGCCATGGTCGGCGGCGAGTTCCTGTCCGCGCAGCGCTGGTACTGGGCGGTGCTGACCTGCTGGATCGTGTTCATCAACACCGCGTCCACCGGCGAGATCCTGGTGAAGGGCTACCGGCGGCTGCTCGGCACGGTCCTCGGGGTGGTGGCCGGCATCGGGCTCGCGGGCCTGGTCGGGCACCACACCTGGACGGCGTTCGGGCTGGTGCTGCTCTTCATCTTCGCGATGTTCTACTCGGCGCCGCTGTCGTACACCCTGATGTCGTTCTTCGTGACGGCGATGCTGGGCCTGCTGTACACGCTGCTGAACACCTACAGCCTGGACGTCCTGGTGCTGCGGATCGCGGAGACGGCGCTCGGCGCGGTGTGCGGGGTCATCGCGGCGGCGGTGGTGCTGCCGGTGCACACCGACCGCCGTACCGACGAACTGCTCGTCGAGACGCTGGACCGGCTGGCCGACGTGACCCGGGCCGCCGCCGACCAGTTGAGCGGGGCGGCACCGGTCGACCTGGTGGAGAAGGCCCGTGACCTGGACCAGGCGCTGGCCGATCTGCGGGCGGCCGTGCAGCCGCTGACGCATCCCATCACCCCGCTGCGCTCCCGCCGGGACACCGCGCGCTATGTGGTGGCGCTCCTGGAGACCTGCGCCTACCACGCGCGGTCCCTCGCGGCGACGGCGGAGCTGCTGCCCACCCATCCGGCGATCGCGGCGGATCCCCGGCTGCGCGGGGCGGGCCGGCGGATCGTGCACAACATCGAGGCGATCAGCGCCCAGGTGGCCGGCCGGCGCCCCGTCCCCGAGATCGAGACCGGCCCCAGCATCGCGGCGATGCTGCAGCCCGGCACGCTGGGCGCCCCGCGCTACGGCCGGGTGACCGACCGGGTGCTGCGCCATCTGCAGCGCCTCGACGAGGCGGTGACCGGCCTGGCCCGTCCGTTGAAGGTACCGGTCGGGGCACGCGCCGCCTGACGGTGCGTCACCGCGGCCCCCGAGGCGGGATCAGGCGGACCCGCCCAGGGCCTCGGCGCGGACCCGGGCGCAGCTGCGGCTGATGAGGCGGGAGACGTGCATCTGGGAGATGCCCAGGCGGTCGGCTATCCGGCTCTGCGTCATGTCCTCGAAGAAGCGCATGTAGAGGATGGCGCGTTCGCGTTCGGGGAGCCGGCGCAGGCCTTCCTTGGCCGCCTCCCGGTCGATGACGACGTCGTAGGAGCCGTCGGCCGCCCCGAGGGTCTCGGCGAGGCTGTACCCCTCGTCGCCCGCGGCGAGTTCGGCGTCCAGGGAGAGGGTGCTGTAGCTGTCCAGGGCCTCCAGGCCGGCGGCGACCTCGCCCTCGGTCAGGCCGGTGTGGGCGGCGAGGTCGGCGGCGGTGGGTTCGGGGGTGCCGGGGAGCTGGGTGAGTTCGCGGCGGGCCACCCGGACCCGGTTGCGCAGTTCCTGGACCCGGCGGGGCACGCGCAGCGCCCACATCCGGTCGCGGAAGTGCCGCTTGACCTCGCCGGTGACGGTGGGCACCGCGTAGCTCTCGAAGGCGCCGCGGGCGGGGTCGTAGCGGTCGACGGCCTTGACCAGGCCGAGGGCCGCGACCTGGCGCAGGTCCTCGACGGCCTCGCCGCGGTCGCGGAAGCGGCCGGCGATGCGGTGGGCCATCGGCAGCCAGGCGGCCACCAGTTCGTCGCGCAGCGCGTTCCGCTCGGGGCCGTCGCCGAGGGCGGCCAGGCGGGCGAAGCGGGCGGCGGTGTCGGGGGCGTCGTCGTGGACACGCCGGGGCGTGTCCCGGGTGGTGCGGTCGGGCGTGCGGGAACGGCTGGTCGACAAGTCGGTGAGCATGCGGAATCGCTCCTGAACTGTGGGTTTCAGGGCATCACCGGAACGTGGTTCCGGGACTCGACCCGGACTGCGGTGTCGGGGTCGCCGCGGGAGCACCGCCAGGACCGCTGTGCGGGCCCGGGCGCCGTGCAGGGACTGCTCCCGTCGGCGCGCGCCTCCGGTCCGAAGCACAACAGTCCGCGTGCCCCTTCGCACCGGGCGCAAACACCGCCGCCGGACGTTCGGTTCGCCGGCTCAGGTCAGCGGCACCACGGCGGTGATCCGCTTGCCCCCTCGGGGCAGTCCGGCGATCTCCACGTCCCGGGCCAGCCGGCAGACGATGGGCCAGCCCCGGCCGCCGGGCCGCCAGCGCTCCCGGTCGTCGGCGGCCGGGGCGGTCACCGGCACCTCGTCGCTGCGGTCGCTGACCGAGACGCGCACGGCGCAGCCGTCGACGTCGACATGGAAGCCGGTGACCCCGCCGCCGTGCAGGATCGCGTTGGTGGTCAGTTCCGAGGTGACGAGCAGGGCGTCAGCGAGCGCCTCGGCGGCGCAGGGCACGTCCCGCGAGGCGAGCGCGCCGCGGACCGCTCTGCGGGCGTCGGCCGGTCGCAGCGACGACGACGGCGACGACGACGGCCGACGGAATTCGTGTGCTGCCAGGGCAGGTTCGGTCCGATACGTCTCGCGCATCCCTTCGCTCCTTGCGTGGTGGACCGGTTGGGCTGCCGTGCCCCCCCTCCGCACGGTCTCTCCTGGTTCGGCTGACCGCTCGGGGCGCGTCCAAACGCATCCGGGGGCCGCAAGGGCTTCCCCAAAGTGAAACGGGTCACTTAACCTGTTCCCGGTAGCGCGAAATCGCCCCGGATGGTTTAGCGTTCACCCATAAGTGGTCGAGGAGTAGACGTAAGGTCCTCCCGGACCACCTTTGACGGCCCTGGCTGGCCTCCCCCGTCCAGCCAGGGCTTTTTACTGCCCGCACGGCTCCCGGGCGGCCCGCCCCGGTCCTTCGAGGTGCCCGGCGCGGCGGCAGCGGCTGAAATGGGCGTAGGGAAACCCCCGTACCCTCGCCGGCGAGGAGCCCCGCGCCATGACCAAAGCCATCAAACTGCTGACCGCTCTGCCCCAGGCGCAGCGCGAGCGCCTCATGGAACTGGCTCACGAGGTCTCCTTCCCCGAGGACACCAGGATCTTCGAGGCGGGCGGCACGGCGGACCGCTTCTGGGTGATCCGCTCGGGCGCGGTCAACCTGGACCAGGAGGTGACCTCCCACAAGCGGGTCACCGTCGCCAGCCTCGGCGCCGGCGACCTGCTCGGCTGGTCGTGGCTGTTCCCGCCGTACACCTGGGACTTCGGCGCGGTGGCCTTCAGCCAGGTACGGGCCTACGAGTACGACGCCGCGGCCGTGCTCGCGCTGTCCGTGGAGGACCCGCTGCTCGGGCTCTCGCTGGTGCGGACCGTCGCCGAGATCCTCGCCAGCCGGCTGGAGATCACCCGGGGCAAACTGCTGGACGCCTACGTCGGACGACGGCCCGTCTGAGGCTCGGAGGCGGTCGGGGGCTCAGACGCGGTAGCGGCGCAGGGCGGGGACCGCCGCGGCCAGGGTCAGCATCACGGCCACGACCAGCAGACCGCCGCCCGCGACGGCCGCCCGCGGGCCGAACACGGACCCCATGGTGCCGTGCAGGACGTCGGCGAGGCGCGGACCGCCCGCGACCACCACCGTGAACACGCCCTGCATCCGGCCGCGCATCTCGTCCGTCGCGGCGGACAGCAGGATCGCGCCCCGGAAGACCATCGAGACCATGTCGGCGACCCCGGCGGCGGCCAGGAAGGCCACGGCGATCCAGAGGTTGCGGCTCAGCCCGAACCCGGCGATCGCGGCTCCCCAGCCGACCACCGCGCCGATCACCATCCAGCCGTGCCGGCGCGCCCGGGAGAAGGTGCCGGAGAAGAGCCCGCCGAGCACCGCGCCGATCGGGATCGCCGCGAACAGCAGGCCGAGCGCGAGCCCTTCGCCGTAGGAGCCGTAGGTCTGGGCGGCCAGCTGCGGGAACAGGGCGCGGGGCATGCCGAGGACCATCGCGATGATGTCGGCGAGGAACGACAGCAGCAGCACCTTGTGCAGGGAGATGTAGCGGAACCCCTCCACGATCTCGCGCACCCCGGCCCGCCGGGCCGCCGCGCCCGCCAGCGGCGGCAGCGCGGGCAGCCGGTAGACCGCCCACACCGTCACGCACAGCGCCAGCGCGTCGATCAGGTACAGCTCGGGCAGGCCGATGACGGGGATCAGGGCACCGGCGAGCAGCGGCCCGACCACCTGGCCGGTCTGCATCACCGTGGATCCCAGGGCGTTGGCGGCGGGCAGCTGCGCCTCGGGGACGAGCCGGGCGATGGAGGCGGTGCGGGCCGGGGCGTTCAGCCCCCAGAACGCCTGCTGCAGGGCGAGCAGCACCATCAGCGCGGCCACGGACTCCAGGCCCGTGACGGCCTGCAGCCAGAACAGCAGCGAGGTGACGGCGATGCCCATGTTGGTGATCAGCAGCAGCTTGCGGCGGTCCATGGCGTCGGCGACCGCGCCGCCCCACAGCGCGAACACGATCAGCGGCAGCAGCCCGGCGAGGCTGGCGGCGCCGACCCAGGCCGAGGAGCCGGTGATGTCGTAGATCTGCTTGGGCACGGCCACCGCGGTGAGCTGGCTGCCGACCGAGGTGACGATCGTCGAGGACCACAGCCGCCGGTAGGCGGGCACGGCCAGCGGACGGGTGTCCATCGCCCAGTGGCGCCAGCCGCGCCGGGGCGGGGCCGCCGCCGTGTCGTCGGGGTTCGCTGTGCCGGACTGGGTGCCGCTCTCGCTGGTGTCCACGGAGTTCCTGGTGTCCTGGTCCTCTTGGTGCCCGCTACATCTTTCCTGTTCGGGTTCACTATCCCAGCACCTTCCGTGACGGCCGGACCAGTTGTCTCAGGATCCGGCTACCAGCATCAGACCGAGGCCGATCATGGTCAGGGCCACCAGCCCGTCCAGCACCCGCCAGGCGGCCGGCCGGGCGAGGTACCGGCCGAGCAGCCGGGCGCCGAAGCCGAGGGCCGCGAACCAGCAGAGGCTGGCCAGCGCGGCACCGAGGCCGAAGGTCCAGCGCAGGTCGCCCCGGTCGGCGGCGAGGGAGCCGAGCAGGAACACGGTGTCCAGGTAGACATGCGGGTTGAGCCAGGTCATGGCCAGGCAGGTGAGCACCGCGCGCCGCCGGGAGCCGGCCGCCTCGCCCTCGGCGACCAGGGCGCCGGTGCCGGGCCTGAGCACCCGGCGGGCGGCCAGTACGCCGTAGCAGAGCAGGAAGACACCGCCGATCAGACCGACCGCCCGCACCGCGTCCGGCCAGGCCACGACGATCGCGCCCACCCCGCCGACCCCGAGGGCGATGAGGACGGCGTCGGACAGGGCGCAGATGCCGACGACGGCGAGGACCGCGTCCCGGCGTACGCCCTGGCGCAGGACGAAGGCGTTCTGGGCGCCGATGGCGACGATGAGCGAGAGGCCGCTGCCGAAGCCGGCGGCAGCGGCGGTGAGGGAGCTGGACATGCCTTCGACGGTAGGGAAGCGATCTCCGGACGTACAGCTAAAGATTTTTACGTACCCTTAGCGCAGCTGAAGACGGGAGTGGGACGGTGGAGCTTCCCCTCGACCAGGTGCGGACCCTGCTGGCGGTGGTGGACGAGGGCACGTTCGACGCGGCGGCCGCGGCCCTGCATGTGACGCCGTCGGCGGTCAGCCAGCGGGTGAAGGCGCTGGAGCAGCGGACCGGCCGGGTGCTGCTGCAGCGGACCAAGCCGGTACGGCCGACCGAGTCGGGCGAGGTGCTGGTGCGGTTCGCCCGGCAGTTGGCGCGGCTGGAGCGGGACGCGCGCGGTGAGCTGGGCATGAGCGGTGCCGGGGAGCCGACCCGGGTATCGGTCGCGGTCAACGCGGACTCGCTGGCGACGTGGTTCCTGGCGGCGCTGACCGGGCTGCCGCGCGTCTTCGTCGAACTGCGGCGGGAGGACGAGGACCACACGGCCGCGCTGCTGCGGGAGGGGCTGGTGATGGCGGCGGTGACCTCGTCCCCGGATCCGGTGCCGGGCTGCTCCGTGCGGGCGCTGGGGCGGATGCGGTACCTGCCGGTGGCGGCGCCGGAGTTCGCGGCTGAGTGGGTGACGGGGGAGCTGGTGGTGGCGCTCGCCGAGGCGCCGGTGATCGTGTTCGACCGGGTGGACGACTTCCAGGACGGGTTCGTACGACGATTGGGGGGCGCGGGCGCGAGTGCGCTGCGGCACTACGTGCCGACGTCGGAGGGGTTCGTGGACGCGGTGACGGCCGGGCTGGGGTGGGGGATGGTGCCGGAGCCGCAGGCGGAACCGCGGGTGCGGGAGGGGGGGTTGGTGCGGCTCGGTGATGCTTTGTGGGTGGACGTGCCGTTGTACTGGCAGCAGTGGAAGCTGGATTCCCCTGCTTTGGGGGCGGTTGCGGAGGCGGTGGTGCGTACGGCGGGGGGTGCGTTGCGCCGGCCGTAGGGGGTCAGCCTGTGGTGAGGCGAGTGCGGGTGGGTGGGGGCTGGTCGCGCCCACGCGGCGGAGCCGCATATTTACACAGCCCCGCGCCCCTTTGGGGCGCGTTTCCGTCGGGGCGTCTACAAGGACCGTCCCGCGCTGTCCAGGAGCATCTCCAAGGCCGCTGGATAGGCGCTCGTCACCATGCGCTTCGCCAGCAGGGGCGCCGCTTCCGCGATGCGTGGGTGGGTCGTGGGTGGGAGGCGGGCGTAGGTGGAGTTCCACTTGTCCTCGTCGGCGCGTTGGGAGTCCTTGGGGAGGGCCAGGGAGGCCGCGTCCAGGGCCGCGAAGGCGAGGGTCTGGTCGATGAAGGCGTGGTAGACGCGTACGGCTTCGGGGAGGGGGAAGCCGGCCGTGCGCAGGACGTCGAGGATCGCCTCGTCGGCGGCGAGTTCGTGGGCGCGTCCTGTCACGCGGTTCGTGGTCAGGAGGGCGGCCTGCGGGTGGGCCACGTACTGGGCGTGGATGCGCAGGCCGATGGTGCGCAGGTCGGTGCGCCACTCCCCCGTCGGCGCCCAGCCGGCCAGCGCCTGGCCGATGACGGCGTCGCCGATCGCCAGGGTGAGGTCGTCCATGCCCCGGAAGTAGCGGTAGAGGGTACTGGGGTCGCAGTCGAGGGCCAGGCCCAGCCGGCGGGCGGTGAGGCCCGCGCTGCCGTGCTCGCGCAGCAGGCGCAGCGCGGCCGCCACGATCAGGTCCTCCGACAGCACGGTGCCGGCGCGGGTGGGGCGACGCCGGCGGCGCTTCTCCTCCGGGACGACCGGTTTGGGCATCGCACACTCTCCTGGCGTCCACGTCTTATGCCAACACCATTGACCTTACGTGACGGCCGGGCGTTTGATTCCGGCCAAGGCGCGCCCGTACCCGAACCCCTGTCTGTGGAGGAGATCCCCGCATGCGTGTACTGCTCGTGGGAGCCGGTGGTGTGGGCACCGCCGTCACCCGGATCGCGGCCCGTCGTCCGTTCTTCGAGGCGATGGTGGTCGCCGACTACGACCCGGCCCGCGCCGAGGCGGCCGTGGCGGCGGTCGGCGACGACCGGTTCCGGGCCGAGCGGGTGGACGCCGGTGACGAGGCGGCCGTGGCCGCGCTGCTGGCCCGGCACGGCTGCGACGTGCTGCTCAACGCCACCGACCCGCGTTTCGTCATGCCCCTGTTCCGGGCCGCCCGCACCGCCGGTGCCGGCTATGTCGACATGGCGATGTCGCTGTCCCGGCCGCATGCCGAGCGCCCCTACGAGGAGTGCGGGGTGAAGCTGGGCGACGAGCAGTTCGCGCTGGCCGGGGAGTGGGAGCGGGCGGGCGCGCTGGCGCTGGTCGGGATGGGGGTGGAGCCCGGGATGTCCGACGTGTTCGCCCGGTACGCGGCCGACGAGCTCTTCGACGAGATCGAGGAGATCGGCATCCGTGACGGCGCGAACCTGACGGTGGACGGCTATGACTTCGCGCCCTCCTTCAGCATCTGGACCACGATCGAGGAGTGCCTCAACCCGCCCGTCGTGTACGAGAAGGGGCGCGGCTGGTTCACCACCGCCCCGTTCAGCGAGCCCGAGGTGTTCGACTTCCCTGACGGCATCGGGCCGGTGGAGTGCGTGAACGTGGAGCACGAGGAGGTGCTGCTGGTGCCGCGCTGGGTGGACGCCCGGCGGGTCACCTTCAAGTACGGGCTCGGGCAGGAGTTCATCGACACGCTCAAGACGCTGCACCTGCTGGGCCTGGACGCCACCGCGCCGGTGACCGTGCCGGGGCCGGACGGGCCGGTCGCGGTGTCGCCCCGGGACGTGGTCGCGGCCTCGCTGCCCGATCCCGCGACGCTCGGCGACCGGATGCGCGGCAAGACCTGCGCGGGGACCTGGGTGCGCGGGACGAAGGACGGGCGGCCGCGCGAGGTGTATCTCTACCACGTTGTCGACAACGAGTGGTCCATGTCGGAGTACGGTAGTCAGGCCGTGGTGTGGCAGACGGCCCTCAACCCGGTCGTCGCCCTCGAACTCCTGGCCACCGGCGCGTGGTCGGGCTCGGGCGTCCTCGGCCCGGAGGCGTTCCCGGCCCGCCCGTTCCTCGACCTGCTGACCGAGTACGGCTCGCCCTGGGGCCTGCGCGAGCAGTGACCGCCCGCGTTTTCCAAGGGACTTGGCCGTTTCGACCGCGTCCGCGGTGGTGACCCGGAGCCGAGCAACGCGCACCCGAAACGGCAGAGTCGACTTGGATCGCAGGTGACTTCGATGGACGACTGGCGAGAGCACGCCGAGTGCCGCGACGAGGACCCCGACCTGTTCTTCCCGATCGGTACCACCGGCCCGTCGCTGCGGCAGACGCGGCGTGCGAAGGCCGTCTGTGAGCGCTGTCCGGTCCAGGACCCGTGTCTGCGCTGGGCGATGGGGACCGGGCAGACCGTCGGCGTCTGGGGCGGGACGACCGAGGCCGAGCGCCGGCTGCTGGCCCGGCGCAGGCAGGCGGCGGCGCGCCGGTTCAGCTGACGTCGGCCGGGGCCTCGGCCGCCGGCAGCCGCAGGGTGAACTCGGCGCCCTTGCCCGGCTCGCTGCGCGCCTCGGCGGTCCCGTCGTGGGCGGCGACCAGGTGCCGGACGATCGGCAGGCCGAGCCCGCTGCCCCCGGTGCGGCGGCTGCGGGACTTCTCCGCCCGCCAGAACCGCTCGAAGACGTGCGGGAGATCGTCGGGGGCGATGCCCTTGCCCGTGTCGGTGACGGTCAGGAGCACATCGTCGCCGTCCCTGCGGGCGGTCAGCGTGACCGTGCCGTCGGCGGGGGTGTGCCGGATCGCGTTGGAGACCAGGTTGCCGAGGGCCTGCCGCATCCTGACCGGGTCGGCGTCCAGCCAGGCCGTGCCCTGGGCGTCGGTCAGCAGGGCGACTCCGGCCGCGTCGGCGGCGACCCGGTGGGCGGCGGCCACCTGGTCGAGCAGCTCCGCGGCCCGGACCTGCTCGCGGTGCACGCGCAGGGTGCCGGCGTCGGCGGCGGCCAGGTCCTGGAGGTCGTCGATGATCCGCTGGAGGACCAGGGCCTCCTCGTGCAGCGAGGACAGCAGCGCCGGGTCGGGGTCGACCACGCCGTCCCGGGTGACCTCCAGCCAGCCCCGGATGTTGGTGAGCGGGCTGCGCAGTTCGTGGGCGATGTCGCTGACCATCGCCTTGCGCTGCTCCTCCAGGCGTTCCCGGCGCTCGGTGAGGTCGTTGAACGCCTCGGCCAGCAGGCCGGTCTCGTCTCGGGTCCGCACCGGCGCCCGGACGTGCAGTTCGGGGGGCTGCCGCGCGGCGACGGTGAGCGCGCGCAGCGGTCGTACCAGACGGGTGGCGACCACGGCGGTGACGGCGACCGTGACGGCGAGGACCAGGCCGGCCGCGCCGACGATCTTCGTCTTGTTGGCCCGGGACATGTCGAAGCGGGGCGCGGTCTGGTCGCCGATGCCGAGGAAGAGTTCGGCGGCCGGGGCGACATAGGGTTCGAGCTGGGTGCGGCGGGCGTTGGTGATGCAGTTCTTCGCGGTCTGGTCCGTCGTCCGCTCGACGCCCTTCTTGGTGACCAGGAAGGCTCCGGAGACGGGGTTGCGGCCGGTCGTGTCGTAGCTGAGGAAGAGCTTGCCGCCGAGGTCCAGGTCCCGGGCCCGCAGGCAGGGGCGGGCCAGGTCCGCCAGCGCGGTGAGGGCCTGGGTCTCGGTGGGCATAGGGAAGTCGAGCGCGTCGTGCGTGTCGGCGGTCGCCTCACCGTAGACGTTGCCGCAGCCGACCTTGAGTTCGAGGGGAGCGTCCCGGGCGTCGTCGACGATGACGTGGGGCCGCCCGCTCGGGGTGTGCTGGACGGTGGCGTGGATGCCGAAGCGGTCGAAGCAGGACCGCTCCTTCTGCGCGACCGCCTCCAGCTTGGCGCGCTCCTGGGCGGTCAGCAGGAACGGGCCCACCGCGCGCGGGTCGATGCCGCTGAGCTGGGCGCCGAACTCGGTGTAGGTGTCGGTGTGCAGCGGGTCCACGGCGGCGGCCGGCCGGGGCGGCAGCGGGGTGTCGTGGGGCGCCGAGTCGGCGATCAGGGTGCGGTCGGGGGTGGTCAGGGCGATCCGGCGGCCGGTCTTGGCCGCCAGTGCCCGCACGGTGTGCTGGACGCCGGTCCAGTCGGGGTGGTCCGCCGCGTACCCGCTGAGCTGGGCGAGGATCTTGTTGTCGGCTGCCAGGTCCTGTCCCTGCTCCTCCTCCAGCGCGCTGGTGGTGGTCGTCACGGCGAGCCAGGCGGTGGCGGCGACGGAGCACACGGCGATCAGCACCGAGGTGAACAGCAGCCGGACCAGCAGCCGTTTGCGCCAGGGTATGCGCGGCTTCACGGGCGGCCGCCGCTCAGCTTGTAGCCGACGCCGAACACGGTCAGCAGCCGCACCGGCCGCCGGGGATCGGCCTCGATCTTCCGGCGCAGGTTCATCACGTGCACGTCGACGGCCCGTTCGGTGGAGGACCGGTCGAAGCCGCGGGTGCACTGCAGCAGTTGCCGCCGGGTGAACACCCGGTCGGGTTCCCCGGCCATGGCGAGCAGGATCTGGAACTCGGCCGGGGTCACCTCCACCGGTACCCCGTCGCAGCGGACCTCGTGCCGTACGGGATCGACGCTGAGGCCGGCGGCGATCACGGCGGGCTCCTCCCGGACGGCGGCGGCGCGCCCGCTGCGCCGCAGGATGGTCCGGATCCGGGCCATCAGCTCCCGTGGGCTGTACGGCTTGGTCATGTAGTCGTCGGCGCCCAGTTCCAGGCCGAGCAGCACGTCCTCCTCCTCGGAGCGGGCCGTGAGCATCAGCACGGGAATCTCCGGGTCGCCGCCGCGCAGCACCCGGCAGACGCCGAAGCCGTCGATCACCGGGAGCATCAGGTCGAGCACGACCAGGTCGGGCCCGAGCCGGCGCGCCGCGTCCAGCGCCGCGGCCCCGTCATGGACCACGGTCGCGGTATGGCCCTCGGCCAGCAGGGAGCGCCGGATCAGCTCGGCCTGCATCTCGTCGTCCTCGGCGACCAGCACATGTGCGCACACGAGTTCGGATCCTAAGCGGAGTACCGGCGGCCTACAGGGCGAGCCAGTCGGCGTGCCCCATGACGACGACCGGATGCCGGTCCGGGTCGAGGGTGCGCAGCAGCTCCTTCATGTGCGCCTTCGCGACACTGACACAGGCGTGGGTCGGGCCGCCGTGGTCGACGTGCAGCCAGATCCCGCCGCCCCGGCTCGCGCCCAGCGGCCGGGTCCAGTCGAGCGGCGAGGTCCCCGGCTCGCGGTTGTAGTTGATGGCGACGACGTAGTCGAAGGAGCCCTCCAGCGGCTCGCCCTCGAAGCCGGTGCCGGGTGAGTAGAAACCGGAGGACTGGTGGTAGGGCAGCCTGCTCCCGGGGTCCCGCAGCAGCCCTCCGGCGTCGGTGAGCCCGTAGACCCCGACGGGCGAGCGCAGGTCCCCGGCCAGATGATGGTCGCTCCAGCCGTCCCTGCCGTTGTGCGCGGGCCAATGGGCGCCGGGCTGCCAGGCGGTGTCGTCGCGCTCGTAGAGGACGACGGTGGACAGGGGCGAGTCCTTGCCGCGGCCGCTGGCGACGACGACCTGTTCGGCCCGCTCGGGTATCACGGCCGTGGTCCTCGGTCCGAGCCCGGGTATGCCGGTCGCCTGCGAGGTGCTGCTCTCGGGTGTGGGGGTGGCCGTCGTCCCGGTCGCCGGGCTGTCGTCCGGGCGGCTGTCGTCCGGCCGGTTCGGCGCGGCCTCGGCGCCACCCCCGCAGCCGGAGAGCAGCAGGGGGGAGGCGACGAGGGCGACGGCGGTTCTGCGATGGATCATGGAGCGAGCGTGACGCAGATTTGTAAGGAACTGGTCAGGATTCAGGCCTGGTTCGGCTTGCCCTGCTGGTACAGCCAGGTCTGGAACAGCGGACCCAGGTCCTTGCCCGACTCCTTCTCGGCCAGCTTCACGAACTCCGCGGTCGTGCCGTGCCCGTAGCGGTGCTGGGCGGCCCAGGCCCGCAGGATCCGGAAGAAGTCCGTGTCCCCCACGGCCTTGCGCAGCTCGTGCAGGGTCATCGCACCCCGCTCGTACACCGGTGTGCCGAAGATGTTCGCCCCGCTGCCCGGGTTCCCGGGCGGATAGGCCCACAACCCGTCGCTCGCGGGCTTCGCGTACAGCGCGTCGAAGGTCTTCTGCGCGCTGTCGCCCCCGTGCTGCTCGTCGTACAGCCACTCGGTGTAGGTCGCGAAGCCCTCGTTGAGCCAGATGTCCTTCCAGGCGGTGACCGAGACGGAGTCGCCGAACCACTGGTGGGCGTTCTCGTGCACGAGCGTGTCCAGGTCCGGCGCCGAGTCGTAGATCGGCCGGCCCTGGGTCTCCAGGGCGTAGCCGACGTCCGGCGCGTGGTCGACGATGGACCCGGCGGAGCGGAACGGGTACGGCCCGAACAGCTTGCTCTCCCACTCCAGCACCGACGGCAGCTTCTTCAGCACGGCCGCCGAGCCGCTCGCCTCCCGCGGGTCGACCGCGTTGTACACCTTGATCCCGTCCCGGGTGGTGTACTGCTCGACCTTGAACTTGCCGACGGTCGCGGTGGCGAGGTAGGCGGCCATCGGCTCGCTCTGCCGCCAGCGGAAGGTCGTACGGCCGTCGGACGTGTGCTGTCCGAGGAGGACGCCGTTGGCGACGGCGGTGCGCCCCTTGGGGACGGTGATGGTGAAGTCGTACGACGACTTGTCCTTGGGGTGGCTGTTGGCCGGGAACCAGGTCATGGCGCCCTGCGGCTCGCCCGCGACGAAGGCGCCGTCGTCGGTGCGGATCCAGCCGTCGTCCGAACCGTCCGGGTCGGTGACCGGCTTGGGCGTGCCGTTGTAGGCCACGGTGACCTTGAAGTCCCGGCCCTTGGCCAGTGCCCGCGAGGGGGTGACGGCGAGTTCCTGTCCGCTGCGGCTGAAGCGGGCCGCCCGGCCGTCGACGGTGACCCGGGTGACCTTGAGGCCCTTGAGGTCGAGGTCGAAGCGGGTGAGCTTCTGGGTGGCGCGGGCGGTGAGGACGGCCTTGCCGTCGAGGTGACGGGAGGAGGTGTCGTAGCGGAGCGTCAGGTCGTAGTGGCTGACGTGGTAGCCGCCGTTGCCGCTGAGCGGGAAGTACGGGTCGCCCGCGCCGGCGGCGCCTATGGTGCCCGCCGAGGCCGGTCCGGCGGCGGCGAGCAGGGCCGCCACGGCGACCGGGACGGTGGCGAGGACGGCCTCGCGGCGGAGGACTGCGGTACCGGTACCTCTGCTTGCACCCAGCACATGCGCTCCTTCGAAGGGGGGTGGCCGATGATCAGTGGCCCACAGACTAGGCGCGCGGGCGTCTGTGCTTCCCCCTCATTCTGGTCAAAGCGAGCCGCGTCGGCAGCCGGTGGCGCGGGCCCGCCGCGTACGCTCGCGGCACCGTCGCCGACCCGAGAGGTGCCCGACCGTGAGCGTGCGCGTGCGCAGGATCTACGAAACGCCCGAGCCCGAGGACGGGGTCCGGGTCCTGGTGGACCGGCTGTGGCCGCGCGGGATGTCCAAGGAGGAGGCGCACGTGGACGAGTGGCCCAAGGGGCTGACGCCGTCGAACGAGCTGCGCCGCTGGTTCCACGACGGTGGCACGTACGAGGAGTTCACCCGCCGCTACGAGGCGGAGCTGGCCGCCCCCGAGGCCGCCGGGCTCCTGGACGGCCTGCGGAAGTCCGCTCACAAGGGCCCGGTGACCCTGCTCACCGCGTCGAGGACACCGGAGCGGAGCCACGCCACGGTGGTGGCGAGGCTCCTCTCCGAATAGGTCACGCGGTCTGCTTCGCCGCCGCGCGTCCGGCCGCCCGGCCGGAGAAGAGGCAGCCGCCGAGGAAGGTGCCCTCCAGCGCGTTGTAGCCGTGCACTCCGCCGCCGCCGAAGCCCGCCACCTCGCCGGCCGCGTAGAGCCCGCCGATCGGCTGCCCGTCGGCGCCGAGGGCCCGGGAGTCCAGGTCGGTCTGGATGCCGCCGAGCGTCTTGCGGGTGAGGACGTGCAGCTTGACGCCGATCAGCGGCCCGGCGGCGGGGTCGAGGATGCGGTGCGGGGTGGCGACCCGGCCCAGCCGGTCGCCGATGTAGCGGCGGGCGTTGTGGATGCCCTGGACCTGGGAGTCCTTGCTGTAGGAGTTGTTGATCTGCAGGTCGCGGGCGACGATCTGGCGCCGGATCTCGGCCGCGTCGAGCAGGGCCTTGTCGGTGAGGCCGTTCATCTTCTCGACGAGTTGTTCCAGGGAGGTGGCGGTCACGAAGTCCGCGCCCTTGTCCAGGAAGGCCTGCACCGGTCCGGGCGCGCCCTTGCCGAGCAGCCGGTCGCGGAGCACGGCCTTGCGGTCCTTGGCGGTGATGTCGGGGTTCTGCTCGGAGCCGGAGAGCGCGAACTCCTTCTCGACGATCTTGCGGGTGAGGACGAACCAGGAGTGGTCGTGTCCGGCGATGTCCTCGGTGGTGCGCAGGTGCTTGAGGGTGTTGAGGGTGTCGTAGCCCGGCAGGCAGGGGTCGGGCAGCCGGCGGCCGAGGGCGTCGAGCCAGATCGAGGACGGGCCGGGCAGGATGCGGATGCCGTGGCCGGGCCAGACGGGGTTCCAGTTCTGGATGCCCTCGGTGTAGTGCCACATGCGGTCGCGGTTGACCAGGCGGACGCCCGCCTCGGCGCTGATGTCGAGCATGCGGCCGTCCACGTAGGCGGGGACGCCGGTGACCATCTCGGCGGGGGGCGTGCCGAGCCGCTCGGGCCAGTAGCGGCGGACGATGTCGTGGTTGGCGCCGATGCCGCCGGAGGTGACGACCACGGCCTGGGCGGTGAGTTCGAAGTCGCCGATCCGGTCGCGGTTGGAGGCGACCCCGCGCGCCGAGTCGTCGGCGGCCAGGACCGTGCCGCGCACCCCGCGCGCCTCGCCGCCCTCGATGACGAGTTCGTCGACCTGGTGGCGGTGGTAGAAGGTGAGCAGCCCGTCGCGGGCGGCCTGCCGGGCGTGGCCCACGAAGGGCTCGACCACACCGGTGCCGGTGCCCCAGGCGACGTGGAAGCGCGGGACGGAGTTGCCGTGGCCGTGGGCCCGCAGGTCGCCGCGTTCGGCCCAGCCGACGGTCGGCAGCAGGCTGATGCCGTGGCCCTGCAGCCAGGGCCGCTTCTCCCCGGCCGCGAACTCGACGTAGGCGCGCGCCCAGCGCACCGCCCAGGAGTCCTCGTCGTCCTCGCGGTCGAACTGGGCGCTGCCCCGCCAGTCGCTCCAGGCCAGGTCGAGGGAGTCCTTGATGCCGAGGCGGCGCTGTTCGGGCGAGTCGACGAGGAAGAGCCCGCCGAAGGACCAGAACGCCTGGCCGCCGAGGTTGGCGGCGTTCTCCTGGTCGACCAGGGCGACCCGCCTGCCCCGGCTGGTGAGTTCGTGCGCCGCGACCAGGCCGGCGAGGCCGGCTCCGACGACGATGACGTCCGCGTCCATGGCGACGCCTTTCTTATCCGAATCGGGTGCTGCCGTCGGTCAGCAGCGCGGTGAGCAGTTGCTTGAGCCAGGCACGGGCCCGGTCCACGTCCTTGTCGAGCAGCAGCTGGGTGGTGACTCCGTCGTACGCGGCGACCACGGCGTGCGCGGCGCCCTCGACTCCGCCGAGGACGGCGGGGAGCGGGGCGTGACCGCGGGCCCGGAAGAGCCGGTCGGCGATGGCCTGCCGCAGCCGGGCGCGGTGGTCGAGCAGGGCTTCGGCGACGGCCGGCTCCCGGGCGGCGTGCACCAGGAAGTCCGTCTTCACGAGCAGCCAGTCCACGTCCAGGAGCAGCACGTCGGTGACCCGGTCCACGGAGGCCGGTACGTCCAGGTCGGGGCCGTCGCCGGCGAGCGCGTCGGCGACCTGTTCGGCGATCAGCTCGGCGCGCTCCCGGTAGAGCGCGAAGAACAGTTCGTCGAGGGTGGCGAAGTTGGAGTAGAACGCGCCCCGGCTGAACCCTGCGGCCTCGCAGACCTCCTCGATGGAGACCCGCCCGAAGCCCTTGGCGGCGAACACGGTGAACGCCGCGTCGAGCAGCCGGGCCCGGGTGCGCACCCGGCGCCGGGTCACCCGCTGGGGCGCGCCGTCCACGGTCATGTCCTGGCCTCCGTTCGATACGCGAATGTATCGGATACATGAATGTATCGAAAGAGCCCTGTCGGGCCTGATCGGAATTGAAAGGGAACAGATTTTCGATTAAGGAGTACGCTGGCTCCATGGCCACGCACCTCCAGGGCTCCCTGTTCGACCAGACCGACGAGCTGCGGCTCGGTCCCCTCGACGGCATCGGCCGGACCGTGCTGGGCTCCGGCGCCTGGATCGACGTGCTGCCCGGCTGGCTGAGCGGCGCCGACGTACTGTTCGAACGCCTGGCGGCGGACGTCCCCTGGCACGCCGAGCGCCGCACGATGTACGACAACGTCGTGGACGTACCGCGCCTGCTCGCCTTCTACGGCGCGGGCGACCCGCTCCCCCACCCGGTCCTCACCGAGGCCCGCGAGGCGCTCACCCGGCACTACGCCGACGAACTGGGCGAGCCCTTCGCCACGGCCGGGCTCTGCCACTACCGCGACGGCCGGGACAGCGTCGCCTGGCACGGCGACCGGATCGGCCGGGGCGCCCGTGAGGACACCATGGTCGCGATCCTCTCCGTGGGCGCCCCCCGCGACCTGCTGCTGCGCCCGCTGCGCGGCGGCCCCTCGGTCCGGCGCCCGCTGGGACACGGCGACCTGATCGTGATGGGCGGCTCCTGCCAGCGGACCTGGGAGCACTGCGTACCGAAGACGGCACGGGCCGCCGGGCCGCGGATCAGCGTCCAGTTCCGGCCGCACGGGGTGCGCTGACCCCGGTCCTCCCTGACGGCTGCCTCAGATCATCTGGTTGGCTGTGTCCATGCACGCTGAGGTACACGAAGTCGGCAAGGGCACCTACCTGGTGCACGGACACCACACCAACTGGGTGATCCTCAAGGACGGTGACGCCGTCACGCTGGTGGACACCGGTTACCCCGGGGACCGGGAGGGCCTGCTCGGCTCCCTCGCGGAGGTGGGCAGCTCGCCGGAGGCGGTCACGGCCGTCCTGATCACCCACGCGCACAACGACCACCTCGGCTCGGCCGAGTACCTGCGCCACACCCATGGCACCCCGGTCCATCTGCACGAGGCGGAAGTGCCGCACGCGCGGCGGGACTTCCTCCAGCAGGTGGCCGTGGGCGACGTACTGAAGAACGCCTGGCGGCCCGGTGTGGTGCCCTGGCTGGTGCATGTGCTGAAGGTCGGCGGCACCGAGCAGCACCCGGTCACCGCCCCCGAGGCGTTCCCGGTCGCCGACGGCCCGCTGGACCTGCCGGGCCGCCCGGTCCCGGTGCACACCCCCGGCCACACCGACGGGCACACCGTCTACCACCTGCCCGAGGCCGGGATCGTGATCTCCGGCGACGCCCTGGTCAGCGGGCACCGCACCTCGCGGATCCAGGGGCCGCAGCTGCTGCCCGACATGTTCCACCACGAACGCGCCCGCGCGGTGGCCTCGCTCGACCTGATCGCGGAACTCGACGCCGACGCGCTGCTGCCCGGGCACGGGCCCCTGCACCGGGGGTCCGTGAAGGCGGCCGCCCAGCAGGCCCGCGCACGCGCCGTCTAAGGTTCGGGCCATGGCATTGCAGATCAGCGCCACCAACCCGGAGCACCCCGCGCTCCTGCTCGAACTCCCCTGGGACGTCCCGCTGGAGGAGTGGCCCGAGGAGTACCTCGTGCCGCTCCCCCGCGGTATCTCCCGGCACGTGGTGCGCTACGCCCGCGCGGGCGACGAGGTCATCGCGGTGAAGGAACTGGCGGAGCGCCCGGCGCTGCGCGAGTACGAGCTGCTGCGCGACCTGGACCGGCTCGCGATCCCCGCGGTCGACCCGCTCGCGGTGCTCACCGGCCGCGTCGACCCGGACGGCGAACCGCTGGAGTCGGTGCTGGTCACCCGGCACCTGGGCGGCTCGATGCCGTACCGCTCGATGTTCGAGACGACCATGCGCCCGGCCACCATGCACCGCCTCATGGACGCCCTGGCGGTGCTGCTGGTACGGCTGCACCTGGCCGGGTTCGCCTGGGGTGACTGCTCGCTGTCCAACACCCTGTTCCGGCGGGACGCGGGCGCCTACGCGGCGTACCTGGTCGACGCCGAGACCGGCGATCTGCACCCGCAGCTGAGCAACGGGCAGCGGGAGTACGACCTCGACCTGGCCCGGGTGAACATCAGCGGCGAGCTGCTGGACCTGGAGGCCTCGGGAGCGCTGCACCCGTCACTGGACCCGATCGAGTTCGGTTTCGAGATCTGCACGCGCTACGGCGAGCTGTGGGAGGAGCTGACCCGGACCTCGGTGTACCCGGCGGGCAAGTACCACTACATCGAGCGCCGGATCCGGCGGCTGAACGAACTCGGTTTCGACGTGGCCGAGATGCAGATCGAGCACTCCTCCAACGGCGACAGCGTCACCTTCGTGCCGAAGGTCGTCGACGCCGGGCACCACCAGCGCCAGCTGCTGCGGCTGACCGGCCTGGACGCCGAGGAGAACCAGGCGCGGCGGCTGCTGAACGACCTGGAGAGCTGGATGGCCACCCAGGACGACTACGCCCCGGGCGACCCCCTCGCCGCCCGCCCCGAGGTGCTGGCCCACCGGTGGGTGCGGGACGTCTTCCGCCCCACCGTCCGGGCCGTGCCGCTGGAGCTGCGCGGTTCCATGGACCCGGCCGAGATCTACCACGAGCTGCTCGAACACCGCTGGTACCTGTCCGAGCGGGCCCAGCACGACATAGGCCTGGACAACGCGGTCGAGGACTACATCGAGAACGTGCTGCCCAAGGCGCGGGAGACCCTGGAGCCGGTCACGCCCGAGTGAGCCGCGCGCCGGACCTGCGTCAGTCGTGCGGCACCACGGCCACCGGGCAGTCGGCGTGGTGCAGCACGCCGTGCGCGACCGAGCCGATGCGGGCGCCGACCGCCGTCCGGTGGGCGCGCCGGCCGACGACCATCAGCTGGGCCCGTCCGGCCACCGACAGCAGTACCTGCCCGGCGCTGCCCATCTCCACGTGCTCGGCGACCGGCACGTCCGGGTACCGCTCGCGCAGCGGCCGTACCGCCTCGGCCAGCGCCTTCTTCTCGAACGGTTCCAGGCCCCCGGTCTCGTCCAGCAGCTTCAGCGAGCCGGGGCTGTAGGCGAAGACCGGCGGCAGGGTCCAGGCCCGGACGACCCGGACCGTCGCCCCACGGGCCGCCGCCGTCCCGAACGCGAACTCCAGCACGGCCGCGCTGTCCTCGGGCCCGCCCTGCTGGCCGACGACGACCTCCCGCCCGCCGGCCTCGGCCGCCGGCTGGTCCCCGGCGCGCACCAGCACCACCGGACGGGCGGCCTCCGCGATCACCTGCTGGCCGACGGAGCCCAGCAGGAACCCGACGACCCGTCCGTGCCCGCGCGAACCCAGCGCAAGCAGCTCCGCCCCGGCCGCCGCCTCGACGAGCACCTCGACCGGGCCGCCCTCGACGACGTCGACGCTCACCGAGAGGTCCGGATACCGCCCCGTCACGGCCCGCACCGACTCGGCCACCCCGTCGGACACCCAGCCGCGCTGGGCCTCCCGGTCCTCGCCGAGCGCCTCGTGCGCCTCGAACCGCCAGGCGTGCACCACCCGCAGGGGCAGCCCCCGGCGCACCGCCTCCCGGGCCGCCCAGTCGAGAGCGGCATGGCTCTCCTCCGTCCCGTCGACCCCTGCCGTGATCGGGCGTGTCATGCACCGGCCTCCTCGTCGGTTCCGCGTCTGCGCGATCAGTGTTCCGCACCGCGGGCCGCCAGGTGTGCACCGGCGTACAAGAGCGAAGGCGGGCGATCGAACATACGATGGGCGGGAACCGGTGCGGTGGCCGCGCTCCTGACGGAGGGCCCGCCGTCCCGTTGAACCAACGGCTCGGGGTGGGAGACGTATGGCACAGGCTGCCGACGCAGCACGGACCGTCATCATGACCGTGGACGACGACCCGGGGGTCTCCCGTGCCGTCGCCCGGGACCTGCGGCGCCGCTACGGGGCGTCGTACCGGATCGTGCGCGCGGAGTCCGGGGACTCGGCGCTGGAGGCGCTGCGGGAGCTGAAGCTGCGCGGCGACCTGGTGGCGGTGATCCTGGCCGACTACCGGATGCCGCAGATGAACGGCATCGAGTTCCTGGAACAGGCCCTGGACGTGTATCCGGGCGCCCGGCGCGTGCTGCTGACCGCGTACGCGGACACCAACGCGGCGATCGACGCGATCAACGTCGTCGATCTCGACCACTATCTGCTCAAGCCCTGGGACCCGCCGGAGGAGAAGCTCTACCCGGTCCTGGACGACCTGCTGGACGCCTGGCGGGCCAGCGACTACAAGCCGGTGCCGGCCACCAAGGTCGTCGGGCACCGCTGGTCGGCCCGGTCCTCGGACGTGCGGGAGTTCCTGGCCCGCAACCAGGTGCCCTACCGCTGGTACTCGGTCGAGGAGCCCGAGGGGCAGCGGCTGCTGGCCGCGGCCGAGGCCGACGGGGACCGGCTGCCGCTGGTGATCACACCGGACGGTACGCCCCTGATCGAGCCGGAGGCCCCGGAGCTGGCCGCGCGCGTGGGGCTGGCGACGACGCCGACGGCGGACTTCTACGACCTCGTGGTCATCGGCGGCGGCCCGGCCGGGCTCGGCGCGGCGGTCTACGGGGCGTCGGAGGGACTGCGGACCGTACTCGTGGAGCGGTCGGCGACCGGCGGGCAGGCCGGGCAGAGTTCCCGCATCGAGAACTACCTGGGCTTCCCGGACGGCGTGTCGGGCGCCCAGCTCACCGACCGGGCCCGGCGGCAGGCCCACAAGTTCGGCGCGGAGATCCTGACCGCCCGCGAGGTGACCGGCCTGGAGATCAACGGGGGCGCCCGGGTCGTGCGGTTCGCGGACGGGTCGGCGGTCGCGGCGCACAGCGTGATCCTGGCGACCGGTGTGCAGTACCGGCAGCTGGAGGCGGAGGGCTGCGTCGACCTGACCGGCTGCGGGGTCTTCTACGGCTCCGCGCTCACCGAGGCGACCTCCTGCCAGGGCCAGGACGTGTACATCGTCGGCGGCGCCAACTCGGCCGGCCAGGCCGCCATGTACCTGTCCCGGTTCGCCAAGTCGGTGACCCTGCTGGTGCGCGGCACCGACCTGTCGGCCTCGATGTCGTACTACCTGATCCAGCAGATCAACGAGGCCCCGAACATCTCGGTGCGCAGCCGGACGGTGGTCGACGCCGCGCACGGCGTGGAGCGCCTGGAGCAGCTCACCCTGCGCCATGTGGAGACCGGCGACCGGGAACAAGTCGAGGCCCAGTGGATGTTCGTCTTCATCGGGGCGGCACCGCTGACCGACTGGCTCGGCGACACGGTGCTGCGTGACGGACGCGGGTTCATCCTGGCCGGACCCGATCTGACCGTCGACGGACGGCCACCGGCGGCCTGGGAGCTGGACCGGCCTCCGTACCACCTGGAGACCAGTATTCCCGGCGTGTTCGTGGCGGGCGACGCACGCGCCGAGTCCGCCAAGCGCGTCGCGTCCGCCGTCGGAGAAGGAGCCATGGCAGTGATGCTCGTCCACCGGTACCTGGAGCAGTCATGAGCGGGCAGCCGATGCCGTGCAGCCCGCAGGAGGTCGGCGCGCTGTTCCTGTTCGAGAAGCTGGAGCCGGAGCAGCTGGGGCGGCTGTGCGCCGCGGGCCGGGTGGAGCTGTTCCAGCCCGGTCCCGTCTACACCGAGGGTGAGCCGGCGACCTGCTTCTACGTGATGATCGAGGGCACGGTGGTGCTCTCCCGGCAGGTCGGCGGGGACGACGTCGAGGTCACCCGGACCTCGCAGGCCGGCGTGTACGCGGGCGCCATGCAGGCGTACCTCGGGGACCGGGTGCGGCAGGCCTACAACAACTCGATGCGGGTGACCGAGCCGACCCGGTTCTTCGTGCTGCCCGCGGACACGTTCGCGGACATCATGCGCGAGTGGTTCCCGATGGCCGTCCACCTGCTTGAGGGCCTGTTCTTCGGTTCGAAGAACACCCAGGCGGCGATCGGGCAGCGCGAACGGCTGCTGGCGCTCGGCTCGTTGTCGGCCGGACTCACCCACGAGCTCAACAACCCGGCCGCGGCGGCCGTGCGGGCCACGTCCACGCTGCGCGAGCGGGTGGCGAAGATGCGGCACAAGCTCGCGATCATCGCCGAGAGTCCTTTCTCGCGCGAGCAGTTGGCCGGTCTGATCGAGATCCAGGAGCGCACCGCCGAGCGGGTCGCCAAGGCACCGGCGCTCAGTCCGCTGGAGGCCTCGGACCGCGAGGACGCGCTCACGGACTGGCTGGAGGACCACGGCATCGACTACGGCTGGCAGCTCGCGCCGACCTTCGTCCAGGCCGGTCTCGACGTGGACTGGCTGGAGCAGGTCGCGGCGGCCGTGGACGAGGAGATCCTGCCGAACTCGGTCGGCTGGCTCAACTACACCATCGAGACCGAGCTGTTGATGAACGAGATCGAGGACTCCACCACCCGGATCTCGCACCTCGTGGACGCGGCCAAGCAGTACAGCCAGCTGGACCGGGCGCCCTACCGCGAGGTGGACGTGCACGAACTCCTCGACAGCACGCTGCTGATGCTGTCCGGGAAGATCGGGCAGGACATCCAGGTGGTCAAGGAGTACGACCGTACAGTCCCGCCGGTGCCGGCCTACCCCGCCGAACTCAACCAGGTGTGGACCAACCTCATCGACAACGCGGTCTGCGCGATGAAGGACGGCGACGGCGGACGCGGCACGCTGACCGTGCGGACCGCCCTCGACCACGAACAGCTGCTGGTCGAGTTCCGGGACACCGGGAGCGGGATCGCGCCGGAGATCAAGGACCGGATCTTCGACCCCTTCTTCACCACCAAGCCCGTGGGGCAGGGCACGGGCCTCGGCCTGGACATCTCCTGGCGGATCGTCGTGAACAAGCATCACGGCAGCATGCGGGTGGAGTCGGTGCCCGGGGACACCCGGTTCCAGGTGCTGCTCCCGCTGACCGCCGAAGCATCCGAGTCATCTGAGGAGACGGTATGAGCGGCGACACCGCGATCGACACGAACGTTCCGCCGAGCGGTGCCGGGTGTGTCGAGTGCGACAAGGCGGGGGGCTGGTGGTTCCATCTGCGGCGGTGCGCGCAGTGCGGGCACATCGGGTGTTGTGACGACTCGCCGGCGAAGCACGCGACGGCGCACTTCCATGACTCCGGGCATCCGGTGATCCGTAGCTACGAACCGGGCGAGGGCTGGTTCTGGAACTACGAGACGGAGGAACTGTTCGAGGCCGGGCCGGAGTTGGCGCCGCCGGAGAGTCATCCCGCGGATCAGTCGGTGCCGGGTCCTGCGGAGCGGGTGCCGGAGGACTGGGCGCGGGTTCTGCGGGGCTGAGCGCCCAAGGGGTGGGGAGGTTGGGGAGCGTGCGCGACTGCGGGTGGTCGGTGGCTTGTCGCGCCCACGCGGCGGAGCCGCATATCGGAACAGCCCCGCGCCCCTTCGGGTTTCTCCGGTCGCCCTTCCTGCGAGGATGTGGGCGTGTCGCAGAGATCGTTTAACACCCCGCTGATCGGTCGGGACGATGAGCTGGCCCGCCTTGCCGGGGTGCTTCGGCGTGCTCGGGACGGCAGTGGGCAGGCCGTGCTGGTCGCCGGGGACGCGGGGGTCGGGAAGACGCGGTTGCTGGACGAGGTGGCGGTGCGGGCCGTCGCGGGCGGGGCGGTGGTCGTCACCGGGCACTGTGTCGATCTCGGTGATGTGGGGCTGCCGTACCTGCCGTTCACCGAGATCCTCGGTGTGCTGGCCGCCGACGAGCGGTTCTCCGGGGTGGTGGCCGCGCATCCGGTCGTCGAGCGGCTGCTGGGTGCCGCGTCGGACTCCTCCCGGGACGCGGACGCGCGGCTGCGGCTCTTCGAGGGGGTGGCGGGGCTGTTCGCCGATCTGGCCGCCGTCACGCCGCTGCTGCTGGTCCTGGAGGATCTGCACTGGGCGGACCAGTCCTCGCGGGATCTGCTGCGGTTCCTGCTGAGCCGGGGTGTGCTCCCCCGGCGGCTCGCCGTGCTGGCCTCCTACCGGGCCGACGACCTGCACCGTCGGCATCCGCTGCGGCCGTTGCTCGCCGAGCTGGTACGGCTGCCCGCCGTGGACCGGCTGGAGCTGCGGCCGTTGGCCGATGCCGAGGTGGCCCGGCTGGTGCGGGCGCTGGAGGAGCGTCCGCTGTCGGACGCGACGGTGCGGGGCATCGTGGAGCGGGCCGAGGGCAACGCCTTCTACACGGAGGAGCTGGTGGCCGCCGCCGACGCGGACGGCATGCCGACCGGGCTGGCCGATCTGCTGCTCATCCGGGTCGAGCAGCTGTCGGAGACGGCCCAGCAGGTGCTGCGGACGGCCGCGGTGGCCGGGCGCCGGGTCGGGCACGAACTGCTGCGGGACGCGGTCGGGATACCGGAGGAGGAGCTGGAGTCGGCGCTGCGCGAGGCGGTCGGGCGGCAGCTGCTGGTCGCGGGCGACGAGGACACGTACACCTTCCGGCACGCCCTCGCGCGCGAGGCCGTCTACGCCGATCTGCTGCCCGGGCAGCGGTCGCGGCTGCACGGGACGTTCGCCCGGCTGCTGGCCGCGCGCGGCGGCGGGGCGGAGACGGCGGCCGAGCGGGCGCACCACTACCGGGAGAGCCATGATCTGCCCGAGGCCCTGGCCGCGTCGCTGGAGGCCGCCGACCACGCGCGGCGGGTGGGCGCGCCCGCCGAGGAGCTGCGGCGGCTGGAGACGGTCCTGGACCTGTGGCCGGCGGTGGCACCCGACGCTCGGCCCTCGGGCGAGGGACTCGACCCGGTGACGTTGACGCTGCGGGCCTCGGCCGCGGCCGCGCACGCCGGTGACGTGCACCGGGCGGTGTCGCTGACCCGTTCCGCGCTGGCCGGCACCGGTCAGGACGCGGATCCGGAACTCGCCGCCCGGGTCAGGTACACCCTCGCCGGGAACCTGATGACCGTCGACAACCTCGCGGCGGCGTTCGCCTACAGCAGCGAGGCGCTCGCGATGATCCCCGCCGAACCGCCGTCGCGGACCTGGGTGTGGGCCGCGTCCACCCATGTCATGGCGGCCCGGCAGGTCGGGGACGACGCCACCGCGCTCCGGGTCGCCCGGCAGGCTCTGGAGGCCGCCGACCGGATCGGCGCCACCGCGGCCCGGGCCGAGCTGCTGATCTCCCTGGCCCGGCTGGAGGACGGCGCCCGCGGCACCGCGAAGGGGCGTGAACTGCTCAGGGAGGCACGGGAGTTGGCGCGGTCGGCCGGGGACGCGCCGGTGGAGATGCGGGCGCTGTACAGCCTCGCCATCGGCTGCTTCGAGTCCGGTGAGTTCGAGGAGTGCCTGCCGTGGATCACCGAGGGGCTCGACCGGGCCCGGCGTTCGGGGCTGCTCTCCTCGCCCTATGCCTCGGAGCTGCGGTACCTGCGGCTGCTGGTGCTGTTCACGCTGGGGCGGTGGGACGAGTGCGTGGGTGCGGCCGGCCGGGACGGTGTGCCCGGGTATGCGCAGGGACCCGCGCTGTACGTCGCGCTGGCCCGGGGCGAGTCGGGGGTGGCCGAGCGGGCCGGAGCGCTGCTCGGGGAGCCCTTCGACTGGATGGGCCGGCTCGTCGGGGGCATCGTGCTCGTCGACGAAGCCGCCCTGCGGGGCGATGCGGAGGAGGCCGTGGCGCGGGTGCGGGAGTCCGTCGCGTCGCTGGCCGACCGGTTGGGGCGGGCGCCGTACGTGTCGGTCCGGCTGGCTGCGCTCGCGCTGGCGGCGGTCGCGGACCGGGCCGTGGAACTGCGCGGTACCGGGGGCGAGGACCGTTGGACGGACGTCGCCGACGAGCTGGTGGGGCTGGCCCGGGAGACGGCGGTGCGGCAGGGGCCGGAGGGGCAGGCCTGGCTGGCGCGCGCAGAGGCGGAGCGGACCCTGGCCGGGTCGGGGCCGGACGTGGCGGCCTGGGAGAAGACCGTGGCCGCGTTCGCGGACGGCGATGTGTACGAGCGGGCCCGGGTCCGGCTGCGGTACGCGGAGGCCCTGCTGGCCGACGGCCGGCGTGCCGAGGCCGAGGAGCAGGCGGCGGCGGTACGGCGGACGGCCGTGGCCCTGGGGGCGGTGCCCCTGCTGGAACGCGTCGACACGCTGGTACGCCCGCCCGTGGAGGCCGATCGGGTCTCTCCGCTCACCGCCCGTGAGCAGGACGTGCTGAGCCTGCTGGCGCTCGGCCGCAGCAACCGGCAGATCGGCGAGGAGCTGTTCATCACCGGCAAGACGGCGAGCGTGCATGTCTCCAACATCCTCGCCAAGCTGGGCGCGGCGAGCCGTACGGAGGCGGTGGCGATCGCCTATCGCGAAGGCCTGATCACCCCGGAGCCGTCGGCCCGGGGGTGATCAGGCGCTCACGCGGGTTCAGCGGTCGCAGTCCAGGCCGGCCAGGTCGACGGAGTCGGCCATGGCCTGCATCCCCTTGTCGTTGGGGTGGATGTGGTCGCCGCCGTCGAGGAACGGCAGCATCCGGGCCTGGTCGTAGGGGCTGCGCAGGATCCGGTCGAAGTCGGCGGTCCCGTCGAACTCCCCGCTGGTGCGGATGTAGTGGTTGACCTCCTGCCGGACGGCCTCGCCCGCCGGGTCCCACTCCGGCCAGCCCTCGAACGGCCCGACGGTCGAGGCGACCACGCACTTCCCGGCCGCGTGCGCCCGCCGCACGATCTCGCGGTACCCGGCGATCAGGTCGGCCGCGGTGACCCCGGTGTGGGCCTTGATGTCGTTGACCCCCTCGAAGAGGAAGACGGTACGGACGCCCGGCTGGCTCAGGACGTCGCGGTCCAGCCGGTTGAGAGCGGCCTGCCCGGCGTCGTCGGCGAGGACCTGGTTGCCGGAGATCCCCTCGTCGGCGACGCCCTTGACCTCGGTGTCCGCCTTCTGGAGGCGGCGGGCGAGGTAGTCGGGCCAGCGGCGGTTGAGGTCGGTGGTGGACGCCCAGCCGTCGGTGATGGAGTCGCCGAGCGCGACCACCGCCCCGGTGGCCGGGTCCGGCGGCCGTACCGAGACCGAGTCCAGGTACCACCAGGAGCCGGTGGTGTCGGTCCAGTTGGCGGCGCTCTCCTCGGCGGTGTGGTCGCCCTGGGTGACGTAGGACGTCTGCATCGCCATGCCGTGTCCGGTGGCGGGGCCGACCGCGTCCGGGCTGTGCAGGCTGACGACCAGGTTGCTGCCGGCGGGCAGGCTGCCGGGCAGCGGGTCGCTCCAGGCGGTGGCGCCCGCCGGGACGGTGACCGTGCGGGCGCCGTCGAAGGTGAGCCGCCTGTTGCTGCCCGGCTTGAGGGCGGCGCCCCGGCTCTGCAGTCCGGCGTAGACGCTGTCCAGGGTCAGCGGCCGGTCGCCGAAGGCGTTGGACAGTCGTACCCGCAGGCCGCTGCCGGCCGCGCTGGTGTGCACGACCAGCCGGTAGCCGCGGTCGGCGGTGCCCTGTCCCAGCCGGTCGGCGCCGGCGCCCCAGGTGACGACGTCGTGCCGGGCGGAGGCGGCGGCCCCGGAGGAGGGCTCCCAGGTGGGTGCCGCCTCGGCGGGCCCGGTCTGGCAGGCGACCGTCGTCAGTAACACGGCGGCGAGGCTCAGCAGCCGCGCGAACCGGCCGGTCACCGCGCGAGGTCCTTCAGGGTGACGGACTGGCCGGGCTTGAGCGTGACCGTCCGGGTCGTGCTGCCGAACGCGACCGTGGTGGTGCGGCCGCCGACGCTGCGGATCCGGGCCTCGGTGGGCTTTCCGTCGCGCCAGCGCAGGTCGACGACGAAGCCGCCGCGCGCGCCCGCGCCGGTGACCGAACCGGCGGTGGCCCAGGCGTCGGGCAGGGCCGGCAGCAGTTCCAGGTGGCCGGGGCGGGAGTACAGCAGCATCTCCGCGATCGCGGCCGGGGTGCCGAAGTTCGCGTCGATCTGGAAGATGCCCCGGCCCCCTCCCATGTCCATGATGTCGAACAGGTTCGACGCGCTGCCGTTGCTGCCGTTCACCGACGGCTTCAGGTTGTTCACGACGAGCTGGTAGGCCTTCTCCGCGTTCTTCAACCGGGCCCAGCACAGGCTGCGCCAGGCGTTGGACCAACCGTAGCTGTCCATGCCGCGGGCCGTCAGCAGAGCGGTGGCACCGGCGAGGATGTCCTTGGGCGTGGAGTCGTCGGGGCGGATCCGGTCGCCGGGGAAGAGGTTGATGAGCGGCGAGAGGTGGCGGTGGGTGGTCTCGCCGAGGTTGTCCGGGGACATCCACTCCTCCAGCCAGCCGGTCCTGGGGCTCACCACCGGCAGGTAGAGGCGGTCGCGGAGCCCGCCGACGGTGCCCGCGTATCCAGCATCCCTCTTCAGCTCGGCCGCCGCAGTACGGAAGTTCCCGAACAGGGTCCAGACCAGTTCCTGGGCGTAGGTGATGCCCTTGGCGTCCAGCGGCCCCTGCTCCGGCGACCAGTCGCTGTCGGCGATCAGCACCTCCCGGCCGTCGTCCAGGGTGGTGGAGAGCAGCCGCGCCTCCCAGAACTCGACGGCGCCCTTGAGGAGCGGGTAGATCTTCTCCAGGTGGGCGAGGGACTGGGTGAACTCGTAGTGCTCCCACAGGCTCTGGCAGAGCCAGGCGTTGCCCGCCGGGTGCCACCACCAGCCGCCTCCGCCGTAGGGGTTGGTGGAGATGGCGACGGTCCAGCCCGCGACCTTGCCCCGGGAGTTGCGGTAGCGGTTGCGGGAGTCCTGGAAGAGCCGCCGGGTGGTGTCCTGCCAGGACGGGAGCTGGTCGACGCAGTAGTCGGTGAAGGCGTCGAAGCACGGGGACAGACCGAGCCGGTCGGACAGCCAGTAGTTCATCTGGACGTTGATGTCGGTGTGGTAGTCGCCCATCCAGTCCGGGTCGTTGCCGTCCAGCCAGAGGCCCTGCAGGCCCGTCGGGAGGCTGTCGCGCGATCCGGCGACCATCAGGTACCGGCCGAACTGGGCGTAGGCGGCCTCCAGTTCGGGGTCGGGGTCGCCGGTGGCGGCGCGGGCCTGGACGCGCGCCCAGGTGTCCAGTTCGCGCTGCTCGGCCGTCGAGGTGCCGAGGGTGAGGTCGAACTGCCCGAACAGCGCCCGGTGGTCGGCCGCGTGGGTGCGCAGCAGCGCGTCGGCCGAGTGCTGGGCGGCCGCCCTGACCTTGGTGCGGGCCAGCGCCACCGGGTTCACGGAGGGGGCGCGGTAGCCGGCGGCGGCGTCCGGGGCGTAGTCCGTGCCGCCGCTCAGTACGACGGTCAGCTCCCGGCAGTCGGCGAAGGTGATGTGCGACCCGCTCACCCGGACGCTGCCGCCGCTGCCGTACGCCTTGACGGCGGCCCCGTACTTCAGCCCGTTGGCGAAGGACCCGGCGAACGACTCGGCCGTGCCGCCGGTCTCGCCGTGGGTGCCCTCGAGAGTGATGGTGCCGGTGTAGCGCCCGCCGCCGTCCTGGCCGAGGTGCAGCACGATCACGTCGTCGGGGCGGCTGGCGAACACCTGCCGCCGGTAGGTCACTCCGGAGCGGACGTACGAGGCCGACACCACGCCGTTGTCGAGGTCGAGGGTGCGCCGGTAGCCGGAGACGGCGCCCAGGTCGTGGTCGGGGATCTCGACGGTGAGCCGGGCGAGCAGGGTGAGGGAGCCGAAGTCGGCGCGGCCGTAGGGGAACTGGCCGTCGGAGTCGAGGGTGTCGTTGAGCCCGCCGGTCCACAGGGTGGCATCCGTGACGAGCAGCAGCTCACGGCCGGAGTCATTGCTCGCGAGCGCACCGAGCCGGCCGTTGCCGACGGGCAGGCCCTGCGTGATCATCGACCCGTCGTCGGCGGGCGCCTGCCACCAGAGCTGGTGACGGGGCGTGGTGAGCGGTTCGGAGGACCGCAGCGGCGCGGCGGAGGCGGTGAACGAGGGAAGCGAGGCGAGGGCTCCCGTGGCGGCAAGGGCGAGGAAGCCACGTCTGCCAAGGTGATTCTGCATGACGGTGTCCTTTTGAAGTATCGGGCGATACAACGCGCCCCTTGGGGGCGCGGGGAACTGCGCGACCAGCCCCCACCGGCCCGCAGCTCCCCAACCACGCACTTACCGAGGCGACTTGGGAACGTCGATCCGGTCGACGTCCGGCGCGTACCCCGACCCGCTGTCGACGCTGATCGTGTTCGCCCCGGCCTTCAACACCACCGGCACACTCACCGACGCCACGGTCCCCCAGTCCCCCGTCGACGGGAACTTGTGGCTGGTCCCGGCCCCGGAGTTCGCCGAGATCGTGGCTGACCGGGAGTCACCGCTGATGTAGGCCACCTTCACCAGGTACGTCCCGGCCTTGTCGACGACAACGTTGTTGATGGTCAACTTGCCACCCTGGTACAGATTCCCGACCTTCTTCTGCCCGGAGCACGCGTCGCACCCGGCGACGGACGCGTTGCCGCTCAGCGTGTTGCCGCTCGCCTCGGCCTCGTAGCCGGTGGAGGCCAGTGCACTGCCCTTCGGCGTCACGGTGAACAGCCGGGAGCCGTGCGCCGGGAGCGCCTCGGTGATCTTGTTCTGGAAGCTGCCGAGGTTCTCCTTGTTCCACAGGTCCCGCACCGACGCCTTGCCGCTGAAGCCCAGCGCCGTCCAGTCGGCGGTGACCGCCGAGGGCGAGTCCGCGAGGTTGAACAGGGCGACCGTGTACGTGCCGTCGGCGTTCTTCGCGGCCCAGACCTGCTGCGGGTCGGACGGGGTGACCGGGCGGGCCGGCGGGTTGCCGCTCTGGTCGATGCCGATGACCTCGCGGTTGGTCAGCAGCGAGACGCCGTAGTCGTCGAGCTTGGTGAGGTCGTCGCCGGTGAACAGGGGCGACTTGGCGATGGCCCAGAGCGTGGCGTAGCTCTGCCGTTCGGCCTTGGTGAGGCCGTCCATGGCGCCGTTGCCGACGTCGAGGGAGTCGAGGTCGTTCCAGCCGCCGGGGCCCGCCTTGTCGGTCCAGGCCGGGGTGTCGTCCCAGCGGTCGTCGACGGAGTTCTCCCAGCTGACGAGGGTGTTGCAGTAGCACTCGACATCGGTGTCGATGCGCCAGCCGTTGGTGTACTTCTGCCAGTCGGCGGCGTGCCCGAAGTCCAGGGACCAGGAGGCCTCCAGGTGGATCGGGCGGCCGGTGGCGGCGATCGCCCGGTGCCAGGCGGCGACGTCGGCGACGTTGTTGTACTGGTCACCGCTCTTGCCGGAGCCGGGGCCGACGCCGTCGAGCTTGAGGAAGTCGTAGCCCCAGCCGGCGATCAGCTGGGCCTGGGAGTCGATGTACTTCTGCGCGCACGGCTTGTCGAAGTCGATCTTGTACGAGCTGTCCCAGCCGTTGGTGGTGCGCAGGTCGTCGTAGACGATGTCGGCGGTGGTGCAGCCGTCGGCGTTCCAGACCGGCGTCTTCCCGTCGCCGTAGGCGCCCTTCTCCAGGCCGGCCGGGAGGTAGATGCCGGCCTTGAGGCCCTTGGCGTGGATGCGGTCGGCGACGGCCTTCATACCGCTGGGGAAGCGGGCGGGGTCGGCCTTCTGGCGGCCGTACTGGTCGTAGCCCTGCTTCCAGTTCCAGTCCATCCACCAGCCGGCGTCGATGTTGACGTATTCGTAGCCGTACTTCTTCAGCTTGCTCGCCAGGGCGTCGGTCTGCTTCAGGACGTTCGCCTCGGTGAGGTAGCTGTAGTCGCCCTGGTCGTTCAGACCGGGGTATTTGGACGACTGCATGCTCCAACTGGACCAGCCCATGTAGGGCTTGGCGGCTATCTGCGGGGGCGTCTCGGCCCGCGCCGCGGGCACGGCGGACGCGAAGGCGGCCGTCAGTGCCAGCACCAGGACGGTTCTCAGCCCGCGTACGGGCAGGACGGATTGCGAAGGTGACCGCATGGGCCCTCCAGGGTTCGGGGTCTCGGGCGGCTCAGCCCTGGCCCGTCGGAGTGGGAGAAGAGGTGATGAAGGACTGGATCGCGGCGGCCGCGGCCCCGCGCGCCCACTCCTCGAAGGGGAGCGGGCGGGTCTGTACGTCGCACTGCGCGGCGGAGCCGAAGGCGGCCGCGGTGAACGAGTCGAGGATCTGCTCGGCGAAGAGGTCGTGGGCGGCGAGTCCCTCGCCGGAGATGATCACGCGTTCGGGGCCGAGGAGGTTGGCGACGGTGGCGATGCCGCGGCCGATGGCCGCACCGGCGTGCGCGTACACCTCCCGGGCTCCGGGCACGCCTTCGTGGGCGAGGGCCACGGCGTCGGCTGAGTCGGTGACCTGCCGGCCCGTCACCTCGCGCATGCGGGCGACGATCGCGGCGTCCCCGGCGATCGCCTCCACGCAGCCGCGGTTGCCGCAGTGGCAGAGCGGTCCGGCCGGGTCGATGGGCACATGCCCGATCTCCCCCGCGACGCCGTGCGCGCCGGACACCACCTGTCCGTGGACCACCAGTCCGCAGCCGATGCCGGCGCCGACGGTGACCACGGCGAAGTCGGAGAGTCCGACCCCGGCGCCGAACCACTGCTCGGCGACGGTCAGGGCGCGGACGTCGTTGTCGACGACGACCGGCAACCCCGTGGTCATCGCGGCGAGTTCGGCCAGGGCCACGTCCCGCCAGTCGAGGAAGGGCGAGTAGCGCACGACGCCCTCGGCGCGGTCCACGTCGCCGGAGACGGCGATGCCGAGGCCGAGGACGGGGGCGCCGAAGTCCTCGGCCTCGGTGCGCAGTTCGTGGGTGAGTTCGGCGATGGAGGTCAGGACGGCCCTGGCGGCGCGGTCGGTGACCGGCAGCCGGCGCGCCAGGCGGATCCGGCAGCACAGGTCGGTGAGGACGGCGATGACCTCGTCCCCGGTCACCTTGACCCCGATGAACAGCGCCCGCCCGCCGTCCACGCGCACCAGGTTGGCGGGGCGCCCGAGCGCGGGCCTGGCCTCGTCGTCGGCGTCCTCCGCCAGGTACCCGGCCGCCAGCAGCGGCCGGACGGCCTTGGTCACGGCCGCCGGCGACAGACCGGCCCGGCGGGCCGCCTCCAGCCGCGTGAGCGGGCCGTGGGACAGGACCGTGGTGAAGATCTGCGAGACGGCCGGTGTGTGGGCCGGGAACGTCTCGGCACGGGAGGTGGAGCGCATGGCCGGGAACTTAGGTGGCTTATTTTCCGCTGTCAATAAAAGAAACAGGAATCACCTGAAGGTTGACTGTGAGGCTCCAGTGGCCTTCAAATGGCGGGTGTGACGGGGCCGTTGGCCCGTGTTCCACCAGGAGAACCGATCCGGGTACCCCGCCCCCCGACAGGGCACCCGGATCAGCGGCGTGGCGCGCCCGTCAGCGGCGGGCGGCCGGCGTGTTGGCGACCGTGACGTTGACGGCGGCCCAGGCCTGGTCGACCGTCCGGTACTCGACGCCGCTCGCGCCGTAGAGGTCCTTGGCCGCCTTCAGCGTCGCGATCCGCGCGTCGTGGAAGTCGGTCGAGGAGACCATGTACCGGGTCAGGGCGCGGTAGAAGATCGCCGTGGCCTTGGTCCGGCCGATGCCGGCGACCGTGGACCCGTCGTAGGTCGGCGAGTCGTAGGCGGTGGCGCCGATCGTCTTGCGGCCGCTGCCCTCGGCGAGCAGGTAGTAGGCGTGCGAGGAGACGCCGGAGCCGGCGTGCACCTCGGCGTCCTCGACCTCGGGCGACCAGTAGTCGACGGTGCCTTCGAGGCGGTCGAGCGAGGGGTGGTCGAGGCGGCGCAGGAACTTCTGGGCGAGGCCCAGCTTCTCGCCGAGGAGGTAGTTCGGCGGGTTCTTCGGGTTGTTGGCGGAGAACTCGACGTTGGAGCCGAAGATGTCCGCCAGCGACTCGTTGAGCGCGCCGGGCTCGCCGAACTGGTTGCCGTCGTTGTCGACGTAGGTCGGTTCGAGCTTGGCGGTCGCGTCCACCACGCCGTGGGTCAGCTCGTGCCCGGTGACGTCGAGGACGACCAGCGGCTTCTTGATCTCCTGGCCGTCGCCGTCGCCGTACAGCATGCAGCCGCAGGTCGGGTCCCAGAAGGCGTTGCCGACCTTGTTGCCCCAGTGGACCATGGCGCGGGCGGGCTTGGAGTTGTTGGCTATGCCCTTGCGGCCGAAGGTCTTCTTGTAGAAGTCCAGGGTCTTGGTGATGCCGTACTGGGCGTCGGCGGCGGCGCTGCCCCGGCTGCTGGTGGTGCCGTTGCCCCAGCTGTCGGTGGTGCTGGTGAACTTGGTGCCCTGGCCGAAGCTCTCGGTCTCCCTGCCCTTGGCGTCCCGGGTCTCGGTGCCGTAGCGGGTCGGGTCCTTGAGCAGGAAGCTCTTGCGGGCGGTCTGCGTGGTGGTGAGCGCGACCTTGCCGACGAAGAGGGACCTGCCGGAGCCGTGCGCGGTCGCCGGATAGCGGGCGGCGGCCGCGGCGGACGAGCCGATGAGCGCCTGGGTCCGGCTGCCGATGCCGAGGGCCGGGTCGACGGTCTCGCCGCGCCTGCGGAGGGTCTCCAGCACCTTGGGCGAGAGGAACTCGTCGCTGTCCGGCGTGTTGCTGCGCACCTTGCCGGTCAGGGCGTCGACGACGACCGTGCTGGAGCCGTTCGCGCCGTCCACCGGCACCTGATAGGCGAGGGCCGAGGCGCCGTCGCGGGCGTCCACCACGAGTTCGGCGGTGCCGGCGTCGCCGTCGGCGGCCGAGGCGGCCTTCTCCTCGGCCTGCCGGGCCGTCAGCTTCGCCTCGGTGGCGGCGGGTTTCACGGCGTGATCGGCCGCTCGGGTGACACCGGTGTAGGCCAACCGACGGGAAAGATGGACGACGAGGTCACCGCCGAGCACCGGCATGCCCCGGTGGGTGCGGACGAAGCGGACATGGCGTGCCCCTTCGGGGTCGATCATCACGTCCTGGGCCCGGAGTTCGTCGCCCGCGCCGACACCGGTCGACGGGGCGTGGGCGAAGGCGGCGGCCCGGGCCGCCTCCACCACCTGCGCGGATGTCGCGGCGGAGGCCGCCGACTGCTGTACCCCCGTGGCGGGACCGGCGAAGGCCGTACCGGCCAGGCCCGTGGCGGCGGTCGTCACGGCGACGGCGACGGCCACGCTGCGTATGTGCGCGCTACGCACTGATCAGGGTTCCTTTGTTCGGACGGCGGTCGAGGTCGTCGATCGCCGTGCGGCATGGCGCCCTGGGGCGCCAAGGGGGCTGGTCGGGCCCCGGCCCGCAACCCTTCCGGACGAGTCATGTCCATGTAAAGCGCGGTTCGTCGCTTTTCTTGCTTTTCGTGGCAATACTTTGCGAAACCGCACCGCATGGTGATCACTGGGTGACCAACTGTGCGTCTGCTGTGGAGATGTGACGGGATGCGAGAAGGTTCCCTGACACGCATGTGACCCATCTCGCATCAGAAACAGCACGGAGAGGAGCAGAGTCCGGATGGTCTCGGCAAAGGTGAGCAGAAGCGCGGTGCTCGGGGCGGTGGCGCTGTCACTGGTCGCGGTCCCGGCCCAGGCGGCGACCGGTACGACGGGAGCGGAGCCGCGGCCGGCCGCCGCCGCCCTGCCGGCGCCCGACACCGCGGGGCTGGCCGCGGTGCTGGGTTCGGTGGTGTCCAAGGGCGCGCCGGGCGCGATGGCCCGTATCGACGACGGCACGAAGGTCTACAGGACGTCCCGGGGCGTGGCCGACCGGACGACCCGGCGCGCCCTCACGACCGGCGACCGCTTCCGCGTCGGCAGTGTCACCAAGACGTTCTCGGCGGTCGTCCTGCTGCAGCTGGTGGACGAGCACAAGCTCGCCCTGGACGCGCCGGTCAACCGCTATCTGCCGGGGCTGCTGCCGGACGACCGCATCACCGTGCGGCACGTCCTGAGCCACCGCAGCGGTCTGTACGACTACACCAACGACATGTTCGCCAGCAGCGTCTCCGGCTTCGAGGCGGTGCGGAACAAGGTCTTCACCTACCGCCAGCTGGTGAACCTCTCCCTGAAGAAGCCGCGCACCAACGCGCCGGGCGCCGCCTACTCGTACTCCAACACCAACTTCGTGGTGGCCGGCCTGCTGATCGAGAAGCTCACCGGGCACAGCGTGCGGACCGAGTACCAGAACCGCATCCTCAAGCCGCTGAAGCTGCGCGACACCTTCTACGTCCACCCCGACACGAAGATCCCGGGACAGCACGCCAACGGCTACCTCACCGCGGACAAGACGGGCGCACAGCCCGTCGACGCCACGAACCAGACGGTCTCCTGGGCGCAGAGCGCGGGCGCGATCATCTCGACCGCCCAGGACCTCGACACCTTCTACTCGGCGCTGGTCCGGGGCAAGCTCACCTCGGCCGCCCAGCTCAAGGAGATGCAGCGGTTCACCCGCGTCAACTCCACCACCTCCTACGGCCTGGGCCTGCGCCGCCGCGACCTGTCGTGCGGCATCTCGGTGTACGGCCACACGGGTGCCGTCCAGGGGTACTACACGTACGCCTTCACCACCAAGGACGGCAAGCGCAGCCTGACCGCCGTCGCCAACGCCTCCAACAACTCGGCCGTGCTCAACGCGCTGGCGGGCACGCTGGAGTCGGCGTTCTGCGGCAAGAAGGCGACGGCCACGAAGAGCGCGGCCACGCCGGTCGAGCAGGAGGACGTGGCACCGGCCGACCCGAGCCGGCTCTAGCGCCCCGCCGGGGGAACCTCGCGCCCGGGCCGGACGTTCTACCGGCGACTCCCCCCACCGGGCGCGAGGTTGTGCCCCCGACCGCACAGAGGCGGCGCGATGAGCGAGCTGGTCCCCGGGGGCAATCTGCCCCTTCCGGGCGGCGCGCTCACGCTGCGGGTACCCGGTCCCTTCGACGTGTCCGCCCTGATCACCGGCGAGAGCGGCCAGGTGGGCGGTGACGCCGACTTCGTGTTCTACAACCAGCCGGACGCACCCGGCGTCCGGCTGCGCGGCGACACGCTGACCGTCGAACCGGGCCGGCTGCGGTCCGGCGCCCAGCGTGTCACCCTCGCCGTCACCGCCGAGGAGCCCGGGACCGCGCTCGGCCGGCTGCCCGCGTCCACCCTGCACGTCACCGACCGGCTCGGCCGCACCCTGGCCCGGTTCGCCCCGCCGCGCCCGGGGACCGAGACCCTGCTGCTGCTCGCCGAGATATACCGCCGGGGCACCGGCTGGAAGCTGCGCGCGATCGGCCAGGGGTACGCGGACGGGCTGGCGGGCCTGGCCCGGGACTTCGGGGTCGACGTCGTCGAGGACCGGCAACCGGCCCCGGCCGCCCCCGCGTTCCGCACCACCATCCCCGCGCAGCGCACGGCGGCCGCCCCGGCCCGTCCCTCGGCGGCCTCGCTGCCCGACCCGGACGGCCTGCTGGGCCTGGTCAACTCCGCCCGCGCCGAGGCCGGCCGCCCGCCCGTGGCCCCCGACGCCCGGCTGGCCTCCGCCGCCCACGCGCATGCCACCGCGATGGCCGAGTCCGGCCGGCTGGCCACCGAGAGCCGCGACGGCGTCTCCGTCCACCAGCGGATCAGCCACACCGGATTCGCGTATGTCACCGTCGGCGAACACCTCGTCTCCGGCCCCCGCACCCCCGCCGAGTTCGTCGACTACTGCCTGCGCACCGAGGACGCCCGGCGCACCCTGCTCGACCCCGCCTTCACCCACGCCGGGCTGGCCCACGTCCGCGACCCGCGCGCCGGCGACACCTACTGGACCGCGCTGTGGGCCAGACCCCTCACCCCGACCGAGCTGACCCGCACCCGCGCCGAGGTCGTCGACCTGACCAACCGCGAGCGCGCCCGGGCCGGGCTGCGGCCGCTCGCGGTGGATCCGCAACTGGCGACGGCCGCGCAGGCGTACAGCACGGACATGGCGACCCGGGACTTCTACGCGCACACCTCCCCCGAGGGCACCCAGCCCTGGGACCGGGCCGCCGCCGCGGGCTCCCGGCGGCGCACCATCGGCGAGAACATCGCCTGTGGCCAGCGCTCGGCGGCCGAGGTGGTGGACGGCTGGATGAACAGCCCCGGCCACCGGGCCAACATCCTCAAACCCGAGTTCACCCACATCGGCATCGGCTTCGCCGGCGGCGGCCGGGCGGGCACCTACTGGACCCAGCTGTTCGGTGCCTGAACCGGTACCGTCCGTGATCTTGGCGGAACGGGTCCGTCCGGGCCACCATGCCCCGCATGAAGGGTGATCTCTTTTCCAGTCAGCACATGGTGGCACCGGCCGTCGAGCCCGGCATGTCGGTCGAGAACGCGAAGTGCCTCAAGTACGCCGTGAACGGCGAGATGCACGCCCGCCAGGGCGCGATGATCGCGCACCGCGGCAATCTCAAGTTCGAACGCAAGGGCCAGGGCGTGGGCGGCATGCTCAAGCGCGCGGTCACCGGCGAGGGGCTGCCGCTGATGTCGGTGCAGGGCCAGGGCGAGGCCTGGTTCGCGCACGAGGCGCAGAACTGTTTCATCGTGGAGGTCGAGCCCGGTGACCAGTTCACGGTCAACGGCCGCAACGTCCTGTGTTTCGACGCCTCCCTGTCGTACGAGATCAAGACCGTGAAGGGGTCCGGGATCGCCGGCGGCGGCCTGTTCAACAGCGTGTTCACCGGGCACGGCAAGCTGGGGCTGATCTGCGACGGCAACCCGCTGGTGATACCGGTCTCGCCGCAGACCCCGGTGTACGTCGACACCGACGCCGTGGTGGGCTGGACCGCCCAGCTGCAGACCTCGCTGCACCGCTCCCAGTCCATCGGGTCGATGCTGCGCGGTGGTTCGGGCGAGGCCGTGCAGCTGATGCTGCAGGGCGAGGGATATGTGGTGGTCCGGCCGAGCGAGCTGACCCCGCAGAAGGCACAGCAGCACTGACACCTCGTGCGGTGATCCCCGCAACACGGGCAACCCCGGCGGTCCTGCCGACGTCCTGATGCACACCAGCAAAGCCCTGGCCCCTGCGGCCAGGGCATTATTCGGGCGCACTATACGCAGTGTGTATACGCCCTTGCGCGGAGAGGCACGCATGTACGGCAAGGCATTCGCCCCGGAGTACCGGGGCGCGTCGACTTCCCTGTCGGTGAACTCGTCGCTGGTCGACGTACCGGCGGTCGCGGAGGCACACCGGCGGCCGGGGAGGCGGCGGCGCTGATCGAGGAGGCGGGCGGGCGCACGGCCGCGCTCGCCGAGGCGCGCCGGCACACCGAGCGCGCCGAGGCACTGCCCGCCGGGAGCCCGCTCGCCTCCCCGGACCTCGTCGGCCTGCTGGACCTCCTGGTGCGCCGGGACCTGTGAATCCGGATCGAGGAAGCGGCCACGCGCACCATCACCCGCACCGGGACACGCCCACACACCCCGCACGCCGGAACACTCCTCACCAGGCCGCCACTCACCACCACGGACCTCCACGGCCTGCCGGACTTCCTGGTGCGCCGGGACCTGTGATGCCGGTTCGAGGAAGCGGCCACGCGCACCACCACCCGCACCGGGACACGCCCACACACCCCGCACGCCGGAACACTCCTCACCAGGCCGCCACTCACCACCACGGACCTCCACGGCCTGCTGGACCTCC
>NZ_JBICZD010000005.1:0-215221 GCF_043201555.1 Streptomyces sp. NPDC048288 | reverse complement strand
CACCCGCACCGGGACACGCCCACACACCCCGCACGCCGGAACACTCCTCACCAGGCCGCCACTCACCACCACGGACCTCCACGGCCTGCTGGACCTCCTGAGCCGCCGGGACCTGTGAATCCGGGTTGACCTGGGACGTCCGGCCGGGTCAGGGTGCGAAGGGCGCGGTCCTCCACCTCCGCGTCGGAAGGGTGAACCACCTTGATCGGCATCTCGGACATCGAAGCCGCCGCACAGCAGATCGCCGGGCATGTCGTCCGCACGCCCACCGTGCCCAGTCCTGGTCTGTCGGAGCTGCTCGGCGCCCCCGTCACCGCCAAGCTCGAACTCCTCCAGCGCACCGGCTCGTTCAAGGCGCGCGGCGCCACGGCGAAGCTGCTCTCGCTGAGCGAGGCCGAGCGGGCGGCGGGCGTGGTGGCCGTCAGCGGCGGCAACCACGGCATCGCCCTCGCGGTGATGGCCGAGGCCCTCCAGGTGAAGGCGACGGTGGTCATGCCCCGTACCGCGCCCGCCCGGTCGATCGCGCTGGTCGAGGCGGCCGGGGCGTCGGTGCGGCTGACCGACGGCATGGGCTCGGCGTTCGAGCTGGTCACCGTGTTGCGCGACGAGGGCCTCACCCTGGTCCACCCGTTCGACGACCCGATCGTCATCGCCGGGCAGGGCACGGTGGGCCTGGAACTCGCCGAGGACGCGGACGACCCCACCGACGTGATCGTCAGCATCGGCGGCGGAGGCCTGATCGCGGGCGTCGCGGCGGCCCTGCGCGCGAAGCGCCCGGACGTGCGGGTGTGGGGCGTGGAGACGGAGGGCGCGCAGGCCATGTCCGAGGCGCTCGCGGCGGGCGGTCCGCTGCCGGTCGCGGTGTCCTCGATCGTGACGACGCTCAGCGCGCCGGCCGTGTCCCGGCTGACCTACGACCACGGGGCGGCCCTCGTGGAGGAGGTCCTGGTGGTCCCGGACCGGGAGGCCGTACGGGGCAGCCTGGAGTTCGCCGAGCACGCCAAGGTGTGGACCGAACCGGCCGCCGGCTGTCTGCTGCCCGCGGCCCGGCAGGTGCGGGAGCGGGTCGGCGACGGGGTGCAAATCGGGCTCGTGGTGTGCGGGGGCAATGTGACACACCGGGAAATCGCCGAGTGGACCGAGCGCTTCGGGCTCGGCTGACCACCGCATCGCAGCCGGGCATTTACCGTCGGTTACCCGCAGGTCGAAGCCCGGCCATTCACTGTTTTCCCCAAGTTCGCCGCTGGTGCCGCCGTTTGAATAAAAGGCAAGAACCCTCCCGGAGTTGCAGATCCTTTGAACAAACCCGGGCGCGTCCCCCGTACCTCTGGTCAAGACGAGGCAGGGGTTCAGCGAGGGATGACGATGGTCAAGGCGCATGTCTCCGCACAAGAGTTGGTCGCCGGAAGGTATCGGCTCCTCGAGGTCGCCGACCGCGAGCCGAACCGCATCGGCTGGTACGCGGAGGACATCCAGGCGGAGCGCCCGCGCCTGGTGACCCAGATCGCGCTTCCCGGCGACCTCACCCCCGACATCGTGCGCCGGGCCACCGCCCGGGTGCTGCGCTCCTCCGAGGTCATGAGCGCGCTGCGGCCGGGCCGGGTGGCGATGGTGATCGACGCCTTCGAGGAGGCGGGCGCGCTGTGGACGGTGACGGAGCTGATCGACGGCACACCGCTCAGCGAAGTCCTCGCGCAACAGGGCTCGTTCGACTACGTACGGGCCGCCCGGATCGCCCTTGAGGTGCTCGACGTGCTGGAGGCCGCGCACAGCGACGGCTACACCCACGGCGAGCTCAGCCCCGGCCAGATCTTCGTCCGCGACAAGGGTCCGGTCGTGGTCACCGGGTTCGGTCTCGCGGGCGCGACCCTGGCACCCCGGGTCACCGCGCCGTCGTACGCCTCACCGGAGCAGGCCCGTGACGAGCGCATCGGGCCGGCCGCCGACCTGTGGGCGCTGGGCGCGATCCTCTACACGATGGTCGAGGGGCGGCCGCCGTTCCGGGACCGGGGCAAGGCCGACGCCACCCTGAAGGGGGTGGACCGGCTGCCGCTGCGCACCCCGTTGCGGGCGGGCCCGCTGACGCAGGTCGTGCAGGGGCTGCTGCGCAAGAACTCCCGGGAGCGGCTCAGCCGGCCGGTGGTCCGCCAGGCGCTGACACGAGTCCTCGACGAGGATCCCGACACGGTCGGGCAGCCGGCCCCCGTGCCCCGGCTGCGCGGCGCCTATGTGGCCGCCCGGGCCTCGGGATGGAGCAGGACCACCATGATCGGCGGCACCGCGCTGGCGGTGGTGACCGTGTCGGTGGCCGTACTGGCCGCGACCCAGGGACTGCCGGGCGGCGGCAGCACCTCGGCGGGCTCGGCGCCGAGCGCCACCGCCACGACCGACCAGCCGGGCAACCGCACCGACGGCAACGGACCGAGCCCCTCCCCCTCGAAGACCTCGGCCTCCCCCAGCGCCACCGCCGACCCGTCCCCCTCGGCCTCCGCCACTGCCACCGCCGGCGCCCTGCCGGCCGGCTTCCACCGCTACACCGCCCCGGAGGGCTTCTCCGTCGCGCTCCCCACGGGCTGGAAGCGCATCGAGACCTCCCGGGTCGATGACCTGGCCTACCGGGTCACCTTCGGCCCGGGCGGCGAGGACCCGCGCACCCTGGCGGTCACCTACAGCACCCAGGCCGGCCCCGACCCGGTCGCCGTCTGGCGGAACGACGTGGAACCGCAACTGGAACAACTGGACGGCTACCAGCTGGTCGGCCAGATCACCGCCACCACCTACCAGGGCTACAAGGCAGCCGACATGGAATGGCTCTCCGGCACCGGCGCCGATCGCGTCCACACCTTCGGCCGCGGCTTCCTCCTCGGTGGCGGTCGCAGCTTCTCCCTGCGCATCACCACGTCCGCCGTCACCTGGGACCTGCCCGCGAACAAGCTGGCGATGAAGACCTTCCTCACCACGTTCCGCCCGGCGAAGGCCTGACCGCCCACCCTCCCCGGGCCGACGCCGCCGGATGCTCCGGTCGGCGCCACGCGGCGCGCTCGGGCGGTCTTCGGTGGTGTGGCAAAGGCTGGTCAATGGGCGGATATAGGCTGCCGGTCTGTACGCATGCAGTTCCGCAGCCTTCAGGAGTGTTCTCCGTGACCCTAGCGATCGACCCGTCCGAGACGTCCGGTGCGTCCCCGGCTCCCCTGTCCGACCTCGTGGCGCGGGACGCGCGGGAGTTCGGGGCCTATGTGCGCACCGGAGGCTGGACGTTCGGGCTGATGGTGGCGCGCAGTGTGCGGCCGGGCGGCCAGGGTGCGGACGAGACGGCGAAGGTGTCGGCGAGGGAGTTCGCGGAGCTGGCGGGCTGCTCCCCGGAGCGGGTGATGCGCTACTACAAGGCGTGGGACAAGGCCGCCGACGACGGTCTGGTCCCGCACTTCGAGGCGCTGGCCCCCGGGCAGGAGGCCGAACTGCCGGACTCCGACGTGTGGTTGGCGTACTACGTCGCCCGCAGCAGCGCGACCTCCGAGCGGGGCACCGCCATCGCCGAGGCCGCGGAGGCGGAGGGCATCCGGCCCACCAAGGCCCTTGAGGTCGCCGAGAACCCCACCGCGCTGCGGGCCGCGATCCTCGCCGACCCGTCCACCGCCAGCGCCGCCCGCACGGCTCTCCTGGACCGCGTCAAGGAGGATCCCGAGCTGCAGACGGTACTGGCCCGGGACGTGGTCCGCACCGCCGACCTGAAGAAGGCCGTGGCCACCGAGAGCCGCTCGGCGGACCGGATCGGTTATGTCCGCCAGATCGCGGAGTCCGGCCAGATCAAGACCCCGGCCGGACAGACCGTCGACGCCCCCGTGGAACTCCGCCAGGAGGCCGAGCGCCATCTCTCGCTCCTGGACGAGCTGGACGAGGACGAGGACACCGGCGAGTGGGCGTCCGAGGCCTACGACACCCTGAAGAACCTGGTCGTCGAGGCGGTCGAGGCCGACCCCGACCTGCGGGTCCAGGAGAAGCGGACGAAGTTCTACAACAGCCTCCAGAAGGCGACCAAGGCGTTCGAGGAGCTGACCTTCGACGACGCCCAGGACTTCTACGAGGACGACATGGTCCAGCAGCTGGAGGAACTCCAGCAGGCCATCGGTTCCTGCCTGGCCGCGCTGCGTTCGCGGGACTCGGAGGGCAATTCCGCTCAGGATTGAGCGTTTTTCCCGTGAGAGGGGTACTAGAGGGCACCCAGCCGATCGTTCTCGGAGGCCTCTCGGTGAACCCCATCGTGCACAGGACCCTGGTCGTACAGCTCCGGGCGGACGGGACGGGCCGCTGCCCGGTCCTCGCCCATCTGTCGTACGACGCCGGTGACCCGTTCGCCGTCACCGCGGTGTTCACCCTGGACGGCCGGGTGCTCGCCCGGTGGCGGCTGGACCGCGAGATGCTGAACGACGGGCTGAGAGAGCCGGTCGGGGTCGGGGACGTGCGGCTGCGTCCGGTGCGGCAGGGCCGCTGGCGGGAAGTGCGCATGGACTTCCTCGGCGATCCGCTGCCCGGCGGCACCCGGCACCACGCGGTGGTGTTCGCCTGGGCGCCCGCGCTGGCCGCGTTCCTGAGCGACACCTACATGGTCGTGGCGCCCGGGCGCGAGGAGGTCCAGGTGGACGACGTACTCGCGGCGATCCTCGCGACCGGCTGAGTAGCCGTACTCATGTCCGTGCCCCCGGGGCGCGGCCACGATGAGGGCTCCACGACAAGGAGTCCGCCATGACCGCAGTGCACCCCGCCCCGCGCCCCGTTCCGCACCGGGTGCCCCGCCGTGTTCCGCCCGTCCTGCTCGCCGGGGTGGTGGTGGCCGGCATGGCGCTCTCGGCATGGGGCGCACGGGACCGTACGACCTGGTTCCTGGAGACGGTGTGGGTGCTGGTGGGGCTGCCGCTGGTGGTGCTGACCTGGCGGCGCTTCCCGCTGACGGGCCTGCTGGCCGGACTGCTGACCGCGCACGCGCTGGTGCTGGCCGTCGGCGGCCACTACACCTACGCCGAGGTGCCGTTGGGCGACTGGGTCCGGGACACCTTCGGCCTGGACCGCAATCCGTACGACCGTCTCGGCCACCTCATGCAGGGGTTCGTGCCGGCGATCCTGGTCCGGGAGCTGCTCAGCCGTACCTCGCCGCTGCGCGGCAGCCGCTGGCTGGCCCCGCTCACCGTGTGCGCCTGTCTCGCGTTCAGTGCCTTCTTCGAGCTGCTGGAGTGGCTGGCGGCGGAGATCGGCGGGCACGGCGCGGACGCGTTCCTGGCCACGCAGGGCGATGTCTGGGACACCCAGTGGGACATGTGCTGCGCGCTGATCGGCGCGACGGTGTCGGTCCTGGTGCTCAGCAGGGTGCACGACCGGCAGCTGCGGGCGCTGGAGGCGGCTCAGCGGGTGCTGTGACGGCGCCTGGACCAGAACGGCAGGCCGTACCAGCACACCAGGTACCAGCCGACGACGGCCACCACCACCCAGGTCACCGCGCTGCCGCCGGTGGCCACCCGGAGGATCAGCACCAGGGACGAGGTCATGGTGGCCAGCAGCAGGAAGAGGCCTACCTGGGTCAGCCCGGAGGCCAGCCGTACCGCCTGCGGCTTGACCTTCCGTCCGGCGACCAGCCGGTGCAGGGACACCGGGCCGATGAGGGCGCCGGTGGCCGAGGCCCCGAGGACGACCGTGACGACGTAGATCGTCTTGTCCACGTCGGACAGCTCGGCGTACTTCTGCTGGAACACCACGGTCAGCAGGAAGCCGAAGAGGATCTGCACCCCGGTCTGGGCGACGCGCACCTCCTGGATGAGTTCGCCCCACATCCGGTCGGCGCGCTCCTCCTCCGTCTCGTCGCGCCCGGTGCGCCGGTCCTGGTCGGTCATGACATGCGGGTAACCGCCGGGCCGGTCTCCCAAACGGCGCGGGCCGGGGGCGGCGCCTGTCCGCTCCCGGCCCGTACCCGGTTCTACCAGCGGTTCTCGACCTGGTCCTTGATCCGGCCGAGGTACAGCTCACGGATGGCGGTGACGGTCTCGGCGGGCAGCTCGGGGAGCTTGGCGGCGGCCGCGTTGGCCCGGGCCTGCTCCTGGTTGCGGGCGCCGGGGATCACCGTGGTCACCCCGGGCTGCTCGATGATCCAGCGCAGGGCGAGCTGGGCCGGCGTGTACCCCTCGGGGGCGAGGGCGGCGAACTCGGCGGCGGCCTCGACGCCCGTCGCGTAGTCCACTCCGGAGAAGGTCTCGCCCTGGTCGAAGGCCTCGCCGTGCCGGTTGTAGGTGCGGTGGTCGTCGGCGGCGAAGACGGTGTCCTTGGTGTACTTGCCGGACAGCAGACCGGAGGCGAGCGGCACCCGGGCGATGATGCCGACGCCGGCCTCGCGGGCCGCCGGGAGCACCTCGTACAGCGGCTTCATGCGGAACGGGTTGAGGATGATCTGCACGCTGGCCACGCCCGGACGGGCGATCGCGGTGAGCGCCTCCGCGCAGGTCTCCACGCTGACGCCGTAGGCGGCGATGCGCTCCTCCTCGACCATCGTGTCGAGGGCGTCGTACACCTCGCCGGAGGAGTAGACCGGGGTCGGCGGGCAGTGCAGCTGCACCAGGTCGAGGCGGTCCACGCCGAGGTTGCGGCGCGACCGGTCGTTCCACGCGCGGAAGTTGTCGAGGACGTAGTTCTCCGGGATCTGGTCGACCCGGCGGCCCATCTTGGTGGCCACCAGCACGTGCAGGTCCGGCCGGCCGCGCAGGAAGCCGGCGATGGTCTGCTCGCTGCGCCCGTCGCCGTACACGTCGGCGGTGTCGAAGAAGGTCACCCCCGACTCGGCCGCCGCCTCCAGCACGGCGAGAGCGTCCTTCTCGTCCACCTCGCCCCAGTCGGCGCCGAGCTGCCATGTGCCCAGGCCGACGACCGATGCCCGCTGTCCCGACCTGCCGATTACGCGTTCGTCCATGGCGCCAGTCTGTCATCCGCCACCGACAACGCTGTCACGGGCCCGAGCGACCGCCCCCACCTGTGAATCGTTCACTCACACGGGTGATTGCCTTCGACAGAAATCAGGAGTGCGTCAACCCGGATCTAGCGTGACGGCGTGACTGACACTTCAGCGAACAACACGTCCTGGGGCGACGGCTGGAGCCGTCGGGCCTTCCTGCGGTCCGCCGCCGTGCTGGCCGCCGTACCGGTGCTGCTGGCGGCCGATCCGGCCGAGGCCGCAGCCGAACTGCCGGACTTCCCGGCGGGGGTCGCGCTGTACCGCTCGGCGTACCGCAACTGGGTGGGAGAGATCACCGCGGACGGGCTGTGGGCCTGTGCCCCGGCCGACGCCGGCCAGGTGCTGGCGGTCGTCGACTGGGCCTGGCGGAACAGTCGTCGGGTGCGTGCGCGGGGCGCCTCGCACGGCTGGTCGCCGCTGACGATCACGGAGGGGACGGCGGCCGACGACCAGGTCCTGCTCGTGGACACCACGGCTCATCTCACGGGTCTCTCCCTGGAGTCCGGTTCGCTGGTGCGGGCCGGGACCGGGGTCACCCTGGAGGCCCTGCTCACCTTCCTGGAGGGCCACGGTCTCGGGCTCACCGCCGCGCCGGCGCCCGGCGATCTGACGCTCGGCGGCGCCCTGGCCGTCGACGCGCACGGGACCGCCGTACCGGCCGACGGCGAGGACCCGCTGCCCGGGCACACCTACGGCTCGTTGAGCAATCTGGTGGTGTCGCTGACCGCGGTGGTGTGGGACGAGGACACGGGTGCGTACGTCCTGCGGACCTTCGGCCGGGGCGAGGCGGACTGTGCGGCGCTGCTCACGCATCTGGGCCGGGCGCTGGTGACCGAGGTCGTGCTGCGGGTGGGGGCGAACAGCAGCCTGCGGTGCGTGAGCCGGACCGACATCCCGGCCGGTGAACTGTTCGCGGCGCCGGGTTCCGGCGGGCGGACCCTCGACGGCTTCCTGACGCGGTCCGGGCGGGTCGAGGCGATCTGGTTCGCGTTCACCGAGTACCCGTGGCTGAAGGAGTGGAGCGTCGCGCCGGCCAGGCCGCTCACCTCGCGGCACGTCACCTCGCCGTACAACTACCCCTTCTCCGACAACGTCCCGACCGTGGTCGCCGACCTGGCGGGGCGGATGGTGTCCGACGCGGCGTGGTACCTCGCGCCGGTGCTGGGGAACGCGCAACTGGACGTCGCGGCGCTCGGGTTGGTGACGACGCTGTCCTCGGACATCTGGGGGCCTTCGAAGAACACGCTGCTGTACATCAGGCCGACCACACTGCGGATCAACGCGAACGGGTACGCGGTGCTGACGGAGCGGGGCGAAGTGCAGCGGGTGGTGCACGAGTTCACCTCGTTCTACCGGGAACGGCTCACCACGTACGCGGCGTCGGGGCGGTTCCCGGTGAACGGGTCGGTGGAGATCCGGGTGACGGGGCTGGACGAGCCGGAGGATGTGGGGGTGGCCGGGGCGCAGGTGCCGTCGCTGTCTGCGGTACGGCCGCGCGACGGGGCCGACACGGCGGTCTGGCTGGACGTGCTGACGCTGCCGGGGACGCCGTACGCGGAGGCGTTCATGCGGGAGTTGGAGACGTTTCTGTTCGAGAGGTTCGAGGGGACTCGGGTGGAGTGGTCCAAGGGGTGGGCCTATACGGAGTCGGGTGTGTGGAGCGACGAGGAGGTGCTCGGGGTGAGGATTCCGGATTCGTTCGGGGGTGCGGTGTGGGATGCGGCGGTGGGGGTGCTGGATCGGCTTGATCCGCATGGGGTGTTCGGCAATGGATTTCTGGATGGGGTGCTTGTGCGACGTTGAAGTCCGCGGGTGGGTGGGGGCTGGTCGCGTCCACGCGGCGGAGCCGGCGACTAGAAGTAGTGGCCTTCTTCCAAGTCCGCGATCAGGCCGGGGTGTTCCGGTTCCCAGCCCAGGAGCTTGCGGGTGCGTTCGCTCGACGTCGGGTTGTCGGCCGACGCCACTATGCCGAGCCAGCCGAAGTGGGTCTGGGCCTCTTCGGCCGGGATGCTCTTCAGCGGTACGTCGAGGCCTCGGCCGATCGCCGTCGCTATGTCCTTGAAGGGGACTTCCTGGTCGGCGGCGGCGTGCAGGGCGGTGCCGGCGGGGGCCGATTCGAGGGCCAGGCGGAACAGGTGGGCGGCGTCGAGGCGGTGTACGGCGGGCCAGCGGTTGGTGCCGTCGCCGATGTAGGCGGCGACGCCGGTCCGGCGGGCGACGTCGATCAGGCGGGGGACGAAGCCCTGGTCGCCGCGGCCGTGGACGGTGGGGGCGAGGCGGACCACGGAGCTGCGGACGCCGCGTGCGGCCAGGGCGAGCGCGGCGAGGTCCGCGGCGCTGCGGTGGACGGCCGGTGCCGGGGTGTCCTGCTCGGCCGCGACCCCGCCGTTCGGGGCGAGCATGAGGGTGCCCGAGGTGACGACGAAGGGCCGGTCCGAGCCGGCGAGGGCGGTGCCGACCGCCTCGATCACGCGGAGGTCGGTCGCCACGGGCCCGGTCATGTCGGGGAAGGAGTCGTGGTCGAAGGCGAGGTGGATCACGCCGTCGGTACCGGCCGCCGCGCGGGCCAGGTCCTCGGGGTCGTCGAGGCTGCCGCGGTGCACCTCGGCGCCCGCCGCCGTCAGGGCTTCGGCGGACTTGTCGGAGCGGGCGAGGGCGAGGACCCGGTGACCGGCGCCGAGGAGTCCGGGGACGACGGCCGAGCCGATGAAGCCGCTGCCGCCGGTAACGAATACCCGCATGAGGGGTGCTCCTTCGAGGGATGGGGTGGTGTCCCCATCGTTCGGGCGGCGGGTGTCGCGCGTCCAAAGCCTGTTTCGTACTACGCAATGCCTCTGAGGCATGAGTGCAGGTCATTGTGCATATGCTGAAGACATGGCTGATGCGGCTCCCGCCCCCGACCTCGATCTGCGGATCGTCCGGTACTTCACCGTCGTCGCCGAGCAGCGGCACTTCGGGCGGGCCGCCGGTGCCCTGCACATCACGCAGCCGTCGCTGAGCCGGCAGATCCAGCGTCTGGAGCGGGTGCTGGGGGCGCGGCTGTTCGACCGCACCCCGCAGGGCGCGCGGCTCACCGAGGCCGGTGAGGTGTTCCTGCCGCGGGCCAAGGGGCTGCTGCGGGCCGCGGGCGAGGCCGCGGCCGTCACCCGGGCCGCCGCGGAGCCCAGCCGGATCACCGTCGGGTACATCAACGGGATCTTCGTCACCCCGGCCGTGCGCGATCTGCGCCGCCGCTTCCCCGAAGCCGAGGTGCGGACCCTGCACCTCGACTGGGGCGAGCCGCGCGAGGCCCTGCTGGCGGGACGGGTGGACGCGGTGGTGACGCGGCTGCCGCTGCGCACCGACGGGCTGCGGGTGACGGTCCTCTACGACGAGCCCCGCGTCCTGGTCGTACCGCTGGACCACCGGCTCGCCGGGAAGGAGTCGGTCACGCTCGACGACTTCGCCGACGAGCCGTTGCCCCGGGGCCGGGATCCGCTCTGGAACGCGTTCTGGCGTGTCGATCCCCGGCCGGACGGCAGCCCGGCGCCCGGCGGTCCGCTGATCGACGCGGTGGAGGACAAGTTCGAACACGTGGCCGCCGGGCAGGCGGTGGCGATCGTGCCCCGGGTGCCCGGCATCTCCCTGCGCCCCGACCTCACCGCCGTCCCGCTGCACGGCGTCGAGCCGAGCCATGTGGTGCTGGCGACCCGGGCCGGTGACAACAGCCGCCTGCTGGCCGCCCTCCGCCGGTCCGTCGAGGCGCTCCTGACCGCGCCGGAGCCCGGCTAGGGCGTCAACTGGGCCTGGACGGCCGGGCCGTAGCGGTCGGCGATGTCGGTGACCGCCGAGTCGCGCAGCCGAGGGCCGCGGGCGATGCCGTACATCACGCCCAGGCCGATCAGCTGGGCGACGGCGAGTTCGGCGCGCAGGCCGGGGTCCGGGCCGGTGAGCCGGGCGGCGAGGACGTCGACCACGTGGGCGCGGAAGTTGGCGCGCAGCACGTCCCCGAGGTCGCCGTGCAGGGGTGCGAAGACGATCCGCAGCAGCGGGTCGGCGCCGCGGTCGCGCTGGCCCTCCAGGACGTACCGGACCATGTGCGGGCCGAGGCGGTCCAGGGGGGCGTCGAGCAGGGCGGCCGCGTCGGCGTCGAAGGACATCACCCGGGCGAACAGGCCGTCCTTGTTGCCGAAGTACTTGAGGATCAGGGGCGGGCTGACCCCGGCGCGCTCGGCGACGTCCTTGAGGGTGATGTCGGCGTGCGCGTGCCGGGCGAGGAGATGGCGGGCGGCCTTGAGGATGGCCGTCCTGGTGGCCTCCGCGTCCCGGCGGGCGGGCGCGGCGGGGAGGTCCGGTGGGGTGCTCACGGCACTCATGCTCCCTCCAGCGCGTCGTCGCGCACGCCCTCGGCGCGGTCCTTGGCACGGGGGGCGTCGTCGGTGGCCCGGTCCTTGTCGCCCGGGATGGACAGGGCGGCGGCGCCGGCCGCGAGCGCGATGACGCAGGCCATCGCGAACGCGAGCAGATAGCCGTGCAGGGTGGGGATCGCGGCGCCGCCGACGAGGCTCGTGTGGTGGGTGAGCACGGCGGCGACGGCGGCGCTGGAGGTGGCCTGGCCGATGGTGCGCATGAGGACGTTGACGCCGTTGGCGGAGGCGGTCTGGCTCGCCGGGACGGCCCGCAGGATCAGCGTGGGCAGCGCGGAGTAGGCGAGCGTGGTGCCGGTGGCGACGACGGTGGCGCCCAGGATGATCATCCAGAGGTCGCGGCTGTCGGCGATGCGTACGACGTAGCCGCAGGCGATGACGGCGGCGCCGAGGGCGAGGGTGATGCGCGGGCCGCGGGAGGCCGAGATCCGGGCGGAGACCGGCGAGAACAGCAGCATGGTGACGCCGCCGGGGAGCAGGCACAGGCCGGTGGCGACGATGGACAGGCCCAGGCCGTACCCGGTGGCCTTCGGCGCCTGCACCAGCTGGGCGGTCACCAGGGAGTTGGCGTAGAAGGCGAACCCGGTGAGCAGGGCGGCGACATGGGAGAGCCCGACCCGGGGCCGGGTGACGAGGTGCAGGTCGACCAGCGGCTGCTCGGTGCGCAGCTGCTGCCACCACCACAGGACCAGGACGAGGACCGCGGCGGCGAAGAGTCCGAGGACGCTCGGGCTGGACCAGCCCCACTGGCCGCCCTGGGAGACGCCGAGCAGCAGACAGGTCAGCCCGGCGGCCAGCCCGAGCGCGCCGAGCACGTCGAACCGGCCGGACTCGCGTACGGGCGACTCCCGGACCGCCCACCAGACGCCCGCCACGCCGAGCGCGCCCAGGAGGCTGGTCAGCCAGAACATGGTGTGCCAGTCGTAGTACTGCACGACCAGCGCGGCCAGCGGCAGGCCCAGTGCGGCCCCGATGCCGACGGTGGAGCTCATCAGCGCCACCGCCGACCCCCGGCGCTCCGGCGGCAGTTCGTCGCGCAGGATGCTGATGGAGAGGGGGACGACGGAGGCGGCCGCGCCCTGGAGCGCGCGGGCGACGATGAGGACGGTGATGTCCGAGGAGAGCGCGCACATCACGGAGCCGACGGTCATCAGCGCGAGGGCTCCGGTGAGCACCCGGCGCTTGCCGTACATGTCACCGGCCCGGCCGAGCACCGGGGTGAGGACGGCCCCGGCGAGGAGGGTCGCGGTGACGGTCCAGGAGACGGTGCCGGCCGAGGAGTGGGTGAGCCGGGGCAGGTCGGGCAGCAGGGGGACGACCACCGTCTGCATGACGGCCATCAGGATGCCGCCGAAGGCCAGGACCGGGATGGTCAGCCGTTGCCGCAGCGGGCGCGGTGCGGCGGGCGAGCCCGAGGGGGCGGCTATCGGGACGGGCTGCTCCATCGGCGCTCCTGCGGACGGCACGGAAAAGTAGGTGAATATGAATTCACCCTACCGGGTGAATTACCTTTCACCTACCCGGTATGCCGCCGGGCGGCCGCTACGACCGGGCGTGCAGGGCCCGCGCCGCCCGCGGCCCGAGCCACCGCTTGAACCGGCGCAGCACCTCAAGCCGCCCGGCCGCCTTGTCGATGCCGTAGTAGAGCTGCGGCGGCACATACGGCAGCAGGGGCGAGTGCCGCTGGCCGAGCAGGGCGAACATGCGGTGCGGGGGCAGGTCGATGTAGCGGGGCAGCTGCTCGTACCACTGGGCGCTGAGGCGGGCGGCGCTCTGGGCGGAGACCAGTTCGGCCTTGCGCCGCCGTTCGTAGGCGGCGAGCGCCTGGGGCACGGCGCCGTGCTCGCGCAGGGTGTCGGCGAGGCACATCGCGTCCTCCAGGGCGAGGGTGGTGCCGGCGCCGATGGAGTAGTGGGTGGTGTGGGCGGCGTCGCCGAGCAGGACGAGGTTGCCGTGGTGCCAGCTGCGGTTGGTGAGGGTGCGGAAGGCGGGCCAGGCCGCCGTGGCACCGCCGATCAGCGCGTGGCCGTCGAGGATGCCGGCGAACAGCTTCTCCAGCAGGGCCAGTTGGCCGGCCCCGTCCATGGCGTCGAGCCCGAGGCCGGCCAGGGTGTCCGGGGCGCACTCGATGACGCAGGTGCTGTGCTCGGCGTCGTACGGGTAGCCGTAGCACCAGACCCAGCCGTGCTCGGTCTCGACGAAGGCGAAGGTGAAGGAGTCGAAGACCTTGGTGGTGCCGAGCCACAGGTAGTGGTTGCGGCCCTCGGTGGTCTCGGTGCCGAAGTCGTCGGCGTGCCGGGTGCGCAGGGCGCTGTGGATGCCGTCGGCGGCGACGACGAGGTCGGCCTCGGGGAGGTGGTCGGGCGTGATCTCGTCCTCGAACTCCAGGCGCACACCCAGGGACCGGGCGCGGTCGGCGAGGATCTCCAGGAGCCGGTGGCGGCCGATGCCGTGGCCCGGGTCGCCGGGCTGCCGGGTGATCAGGTCGCGGACGTGGGCGACGCCCTGGTGCCAGCGCACCGAGCTCTCCTCGATCGCGCGCGCCGACTCGGGGTCGAGCGCGTGCAGCCGGTCGAGCAGGGCGCGCCAGTAGGTGACGCCCCAGCCGTAGGTCGAGCCCTCGGGGCCGCGTTCGTGGACGGTGATGTCGTGGGACGGGTTTTGCCGCTTGAGCAGGATCGCGAGATACAGGCCGGCGGGCCCGCCTCCGACACAGACGACCTTCACGCACACACCCCTGGATTTCACTGAACGTGGTCAATTGGCACCGCAGGGTAGCAGCGCGGGTGAGTCCGGCCGGGTTTTCGAATCGCGCCAGATTGACGCCGTGAGCCACGCCACCCGGACGGCGGACCGCTGCGAAAGATCGACGGAAACCCCCTCGCCAGAGCAAGGAATTACCCGTTCCGGTAGCGGCGAGCCCCCTGTCGCAGCAAGATCATCTTCGTTCAATCTTGTATGACATGTAGTCAATTGTCCTGATCGTAGCCAACCCGATCCGGGCGATTTCTCCCGCTCCGGAACCGGCGGATAGGCATACGGGGTCATCACCCGCACCCACCACAGGAGCACCCGTATGCCCGAACTCACCCGCCGTCGCGCACTCACCGGGGCGGCCGTCCTCGCCGCCGCGGTCGGCGCCCAGACCCTCGTCGCGCCCGGCGCCTCGGCGGCCGGTCACTCGCACGAGGGATCCCTCGAACCCTTCGACGAGGTCTACCGGGGCCGACGGATACAGGGCCGCCCGGCCGGCATGGGCGACATGGGCGGACACCACCACGGACACGGCGCCGGCTACGCGGTGTTCGTCGACGGGGTCGAGCTGCACGTGATGCGGAACGCCGACGGCAGCTGGATCAGCGTGGTCAGCCACTACGACCCGGTCGCCACCCCGCGCGCCGCCGCCCGTGCCGCGGTCGACGAGCTGCAGGGCGCCGCGCTGCTGCCGTTCCCCGCCAACTGACCGCCCCCGCAAGGACTTCCGGAGTTTCGAAGCACATGACCGTACGCAAGAACCAGGCCAGTCTGACCGCCGACGAGAAGCGGCGGTTCGTCGCCGCCGTCATCGAGCTGAAGCGCGACGGCCGGTACGACGACTTCGTGCGCACGCACAACGCCTTCATCATGTCCGACACCGACGACTCGGAGCGCACGGGCCACCGTTCACCGTCGTTCCTGCCCTGGCACCGCAGATTCCTGCTCGACTTCGAGCAGGCGCTGCAGGCGGTGGACCCCTCCGTCGCGCTCCCCTACTGGGACTGGAGCACCGACCGGACCGTCCGCGCCGCGCTGTGGGGCCCGGACTTCCTGGGCGGCACCGGGCGCAGCTCGGACGGCCGGGTGACGGACGGGCCGTTCGCCGCGTCCGGCGGGAACTGGCCGGTCAACGTCCGTGTGGACGGCCGCACTTACCTGCGCCGGTCGCTCGGGACGAGCGTGCGCGAGCTGCCCACCCGGGCCGAGGTCGACTCGGTGCTGAACATGGCGACCTATGACATGGCCCCCTGGAACAGCGCCTCGGACGGCTTCCGGAACCATCTGGAGGGCTGGCGCGGGGTCAATCTGCACAACCGGGTCCATGTCTGGGTCGGCGGGCAGATGGCCACCGGGGTCTCCCCCAACGACCCGGTGTTCTGGCTGCACCACGCCTTCGTCGACAAGCTCTGGGCCGAGTGGCAGCGCCGGCATCCGCAGGCGGGGTACGTGCCGGGCGGCGGCACCTCGGACGTGGTGGACCTGGACGAGACGATGAAGCCGTGGAACGACGTGCGGCCGGCGGATCTGCTCGACCACACGCGGTTCTACACGTTCGACGTCTGAGCCGTCCGGTCAGGCCTCGGCCGTACGGCACTCCGGGTGGCCCCAGCCCTGCGCGTTCTTGGCGATGGTCTCGCCCGCCGCGTAGGAACGGCCGCACAGGCAGCGGCCGGGGAACTTCGCCTTGAGGGTGCGGGAGGAGGAGCCGTTCGCCGTCTTGCGGGGTGCCGCCTTGCGGCGCGGGGCCGAGGCCGCGGGCGTCGGGGAGGACGGCGGTTCCGGGGAGCCGAGGGCGCTGCTCGCGGCCTCCTGGGCCGTCGCCGCCTGGCTGGCCGCCCGGTCGGCGAAGTCGTTCAGCGGGTCGCCGTCAACCTGGTGGGCGGGGACGTAGCGGAAGTCGACCGTGCGGCCGTCGAGGAGCGCGTCGATCCGGACCACGAGGTCCTGGTTGGCGACCGGCTTGCCCGCGGAGGTCTTCCAGCCGTTGCGCTTCCAGCCGGGCAGCCAGGTGGTGACCGCCTTCATCGCGTACTGCGAGTCCATCCGCACCTCGAGGGGCACGTCCGGGTCGGTGGCCGCCAGCAGCCGCTCCAGGGCGGTCAGTTCGGCCACGTTGTTGGTGGCCTTGCCGAGCGGCCCGGCCTCCCAGCGGGCCGCGGTCGCCGCGTCGTCGGACACCACCCAGGCCCAGCCGGCCGGTCCGGGGTTTCCCTTAGAAGCCCCGTCGCACGCGGCCACCACTCGTTCACGCATGGCCCCGATCATGCCACGGCCGGGCGCCCCGCCCGGCCGTGGCCCCGCGTCCGCCCTGGTCAGACGTCCTTGACCTGCGGCATCTCACCCTCGGTGGTCGTGATGTCGATCACCGAGAAGTTGGCGCCCTGCGGGTCGCTGAGCGCCGCGAACCGGCCGAAGGGGCTGCTCATCGGACCGAAGCGGAGGATCGCGCCGAGCTTGGTCGCCTTGGCGACGGCCTCGTCGCAGTCGGCGACGGTGAAGTAGACGTTGATGTACGAGGGCACCTCGGGCGGGAAGTCGTCGGTCATCCGCATCCGGCCGAGGACGGTCTGCTCGCCGAGGTCGAACATCCGGAAGTCGACGTTGTCGTCCTCGATCTGCTTGGCCGTGTAGGGGAAGACGGCGCTGAAGAAGGGGTCGGCCTTCTCCGGCTCACGGGTGAACACCTCCGCCCAGCAGTAGGCGCCGGGCACGGCCGTGGCCTCGAAGCCCTCGTGGACACCGCCCTGCCAGATGCCGAACACCGCGCCGCTGGGCTCCCGGGCCAGGCACATGGTGCCGAACTCGCCGACCTGCATCGGCTCCATCAGCACCTCGCCGCCGTTCTCCCGGATTTTCGCGGCGGTCGCCGCCGCGTCGGGCGAGGCGAAGTAGAGGCACCACTGCGACTGCCCCTCCTGGCCGGGCATGGGCGGGACGACGGCGGCGACGGCCTTGCCGTCCGCGTAGGCCTGGGTGTAGTTGCCGTACTCCGACGTCGACTCGCCGAACGTCCAGCCGAGGACCTCGCCGTAGAAGCTCTTGGCCCCCTCCAGGTCGCTGAACATCGCGTCGGCCCAACAGGGCGTTCCTTCAGGTTGTACCGCCATGGCCGCGGCCCTTCCGATCGAGCGGATTCTCCCGCTTCCTCACGCTAGCCACCGGGCGGTCCGCCCGCGCGCCGAACGCCGGACTCCGGCGGACACTGGGGAGGGGACCGGCGGCCTTCGGCGGACGGGGCGCGAGATGGCGGACACGATGCGGGCGTGGTCGGTGGTGCGGCCCGGGATGGTCGAGGCGGATCTGCTCCGCCTCGTCGAGCGTCCGGTGCCGGTGCCCGGGGCGGACGAGCTGCTGGTCCGGGTGCGGGCCTGCGGGGTGTGCCGCACCGACCTGCATGTCACGGAGGGTGATCTGCCCGTACACCGGGCCGGGGTGACCCCGGGGCACGAGGTGGTGGGCGAGGTCGCGGGCGCGGGCGGGGCGGTCACCGGCTTCGCGGTCGGCGACCGGGTCGGGGTGGCCTGGCTGCGGCGCACCGACGGGACGTGCGGGTACTGCCTGCGGGACGCCGAGAACCTGTGCCCGCACTCCGAGTACACCGGCTGGGACGCCGACGGCGGATACGCCGAGTACACGACGGTCCCGGCCGGCTTCGCCTATCGCCTGCCCGGCGGCCTCGACGACCCGGCGCTCGCCCCGCTGCTCTGCGCCGGGATCATCGGGTACCGCGCGCTGCGCCGGGCCTCGCTCCCGCCGGGCGGGCGGCTCGGGCTCTACGGCTTCGGGGGCAGCGCCCATCTGTGCGCGCAGGTGGCGCTCGCGGAGGGCGCGCGGGTCCATGTGCTGACCCGGGGTGCCGAGGCCCGGCGGCTCGCCCTGGAACTGGGCGCGGACTCGGCGCGGGACGCCTACGAGGTGCCGCCCGAGCCGCTGGACAGCGCGATCCTGTTCGCGCCGGTCGGGGATCTGGTCCCGGTCGCGCTGCGCGCCCTCGACCGGGGCGGGGTGCTGGCGGTGGCGGGCATCCACCTCAGCGATGTCCCCCCATTGAATTACGAACGCGAACTGTTTTACGAACGTGAGCTGCGGAGTGTCACCTCGAACACCCGTGCCGACGGGTGGGAGTTCCTGGCGCTCGCCGAGCGGTACGACCTCCGTGCGACCACCCACGCCTACCCGCTCTCGGAGGCCCCGAAGGCCCTGCGGGACCTCAAGGAGGGCCGCTTCGACGGGGCCGCAGTGCTGGTGAACGACCTTTCCTGAGTCCAACCCCGCGCCCGCCCGGGCACGAGAGCGAGCCACCGGCGCGCGATCTGGCGACGCGCCCCTTTCCGCATCGGACCACGGGTTTGCGCAACTCGGGCAAAGATCCGCCCCGTTCGCGCCGTACCCGGAGATCACCGGGGCTGTTTGGCTTGTCGGTGCGCATCACCACCTCGCACCCCACCGACCTTCCGGGTCACCGTCGTTCACCTCGTAGCTGGAGGGAAAGTGTCCACACCGGACAGCGTCATCGGTTCCGCCGTCGACGAGCCCGAGCCGGATCCCACCACCGACCGGCAGCTCACCAGTCTGAGCACCCGGGCGGCACGTCAGCTCGCCACGACCACCAAGTCCGAACCGCAGATGCAGGCCATCACCTCACGATGGCTGCTCAAGACACTGCCGTGGGTGGACGTCAAGGGCGGCACCTACCGGGTGAACCGGCGCCTCCAACTGCGCACCGGGCGCGGCCGGGTGAGCTTCGAGCAGAACGGCGGGAACGACATCCGGGTCATCCCGCAGACCCTCACCGAACTGCCCATCCTGCGCGGCTACGACGACCTGGACGCGCTCACCGAGATCGCCGGCCGCTTCCGGGCCCGTGAAGTGCGGGCCGGCCAGGTGCTGTTCGAGGCGGGCCAGCCGGTCACCGAGACCTACCTGGTGGTGCACGGCCGGTTCACCCGGTACGCGGCCGGCAAGTACGGCGAGGAGGAGGTCGTCGGCGTCATCACCGACGGCGACCAGATGGGCGACGAGGCGGTCGGCCAGACCGACCCGCTGTGGCTGACCTCGGTCCGGGCGGAGACCCCGGGCGTGGTGCTGGCCCTGCCCTGGTCGGTCGTCGAGGAGGTCATCGACCGGGTCCCCTCGCTGGGCGCCCACCTCCAGGCGTACGTGGACCGGCAGCGGCTGCCGATGAACCGCAAGGGCGAGGCCGAGGTCCCGGTGCAGGCCGGCCACAGCGGCGAACCGACCCTGCGCGGCGGCTTCGTGGACTACGAACTGGCGCCGCGCGAGTACGAGTTGTCCATCACCCAGACCGTGCTGCGGGTGCACACCCGGGTCGCCGACCTCTACAACCACCCGATGGACCAGACCCAGCAGCAGCTGCGCCTCACGGTCGAGGAGATCCGCGAGCGCCAGGAGTGGGAGCTGGTCAACAACCGCGAGTTCGGGCTGCTGCACAACATCGACTACGGGCAGCGGATCAGCTCCTTCACCGGACCGCCGACCCCGGACGACATGGACGAGCTGATCTCCATGCGCCGCAAGACCAAGGTGCTGCTGGCCCATCCCAAGGCGATCGCGGCCTTCTTCCGGCAGTGCAACCGGCGCGGCCTGGTGCCCATTACGGCGAACGTGGACGGGCACGAGATCCCCGCCTGGCGCGGGGTCCCGATCTACCCGTGCGGCAAGATCCCGATCAGCGACGACCACACCAGCAGCATCATCGCGCTGCGCACCGGCGAGGGCGACCAGGGCGTCGTCGGCCTCCACCAGACCGGTATCCCGGAGGAGTTCCAGCCCGGCCTCAACGTCCGCTTCATGGGCATCAACGAGCAGGCCGTCATCAACTACCTGGTCACCGCCTACTACTCGCTCGCCATCCTGGTCCCCGACGCGGCCGGGATCCTGGAGAACGTCCAGCTCGGCCGCACCGCCGACTGACGGCCTGGAGCACATCCATGACCACGACCACCACCTCCTACGTCCTGCCCGGGCCGCCGAACATCGCGGAGCGCCTGCGCCCGGCCCGGCGCACCGGTGCGGTCCCCGGACTGCACTACCGGCCGGCCGTGCCCGCCGACCCCGAGAAGGCCGCCGAGCTGGACCGCCGGCTCGAGGCCTGGGCCCGGGAACTCGACCTGTTCCCCGATGCCTGGACGGGGGACTTCTCGGACTTCCAGTTCGGCCGGGCCGTCGTCCTGCAGCATCCGGGCGGGCTCGACCTGGACCGGCTCACCGCCGCCGGCAAGCTGCTGCTCGCCGAGAACATCGTGGACTCCTGCTACTGCGAGGAGGACGAGGGGCGGGGCGGCTCGCGGCGCGGGCTCGGCGGCCCGCTGATCATCGCCCAGTCGGCGCTCGACCCCTACCACGGCATCCCGGAGATCGAGGAGGAGTGGCGCGAGGGCATCGCGGCCGACGGTCCACTGCGCTCCTACCACTTCGCGCTCTCGGACTTCGCCGAGTTCGCCACGCCGAGCCAGACCGACCGGTTCGTGCACGACATGGCCCGGCTGCACCTCGGCTATCTCGGCGAGGCGGCCTGGATGGAGACCGGGTACACGCCGCGGGTCTGGGAGTACCTGGTGATGCGGCAGTACAACAACTTCCGGCCCTGTCTGTCGATCGTCGACGCGGTGGACGGCTACGAACTGCCCGAGCAGCTCTACGCCCGCCCGGAGATCCAGCGGATCACGGCCCTGGCCTGCAACGCCACCACGATCGTCAACGACCTGTACTCCTTCACCAAGGAGCTGGCCAGCGACCCGGACCACCTCAACCTGCCCCAGGTGGTGGCGGCCAACGACCGGCAGGGGCTGAAGGCGGCCTATCTGAAGTCCGTCGACATCCACAACCGGATCATGGCGGCCTTCGAGGAGGAGTCGGCCGCCCTGTCCGCCGGCTCCCCGCTCGTCGCGCGTTACGCCGAGAGCCTGGCCGCCTGGGTCGCCGGCAATCACGAGTGGCACGCCACCAACACCAACCGCTACCACCTGCCGGACTACTGGTAGCCCCTCAGCCACATCCGAAACACCGTCAGAAACACGTCGAGGAGAACCTGTTGACCACCGCCCCTGTCGCCCGGAAGAAGACCACCACGTCAGCCCCGGTGCCGACCCAGTCCAGGTACCAGAACCGCGTCGCGGACTACTGGAATGCCGAGGAGAACCCGGTCAACCTCGAACTCGGAAAGATCGACGACCTGTACCACCACCACTACGGCATCGGCGAGGCCGACTGGTCGGTGCTCGACGAGACCGACCCCGAGCTGCGCAAGGAGCGCGTCACCGGCGAACTGCACCGGCTGGAGCACGCCCAGGCCGAACTGCTGGCCGGTCACCTCGGCCCGCTGACCCCGGCCGACCGGGTCTTCGACGCCGGCTGCGGCCGGGGCGGCGGCAGCATCGTGGCGAACCTGCGCTACGGCTGCCAGGCCGACGGGGTCACCATCTCAGCCAAGCAGCACGAGTTCGCCAACGACATGGCCCGCAAGCGGGAGGTCGGCGACAAGGTCCGCTACCACCACCGGAACATGCTGGACACCGGCTTCGAGACGGGCGCGTACGCGGCCTCGTGGAACAACGAGTCCACGATGTACGTCGAGTTGGAGCTGCTGTTCGCCGAGCACGCCCGGCTGCTGCGCCGGGGCGGCCGCTACGTCACGATCACCGGCTGCTACAACGACACCTACGGCCGGGCCTCGCGCGAGGTGTCCCTGATCAACGCGCACTACATCTGCGACATCCACCCGCGCTCGGAGTACTTCCGGGCGATGGCGAAGAACCGGCTGGTGCCGGTCCATGTGGAGGACCTCACCCAGGCCACCATCCCCTACTGGGAGCTGCGCAAGCAGGCCGAGCACCTGGTGACCGGCATCGAGGACGCGTTCCTCACCGCCTACAAGAACGGCAGCTTCCAGTACCTGCTGATCGTGGCCGACCGGGTCTGACCCGGCGGGGTCCGCGCGCGGGGCGGTGTCCGGACACCGCCCCGCGTCCGTGTGCGGTCACTCGCCCGCGTACGCCTTCTTCAGCGCGGCGATGTCGAGCTTGCCCATGGCGTACATCGCCCGGGTGGTACGCGCCGCCTTCTCCGGGTCGGCGTCGCCGATCATCTCGATCAGGCCGTCGGGGATGACCTGCCAGGACAGGCCGTACCGGTCCTTGAGCCAGCCGCAGGGGCCGGGTTCGCCGCCGTTCTCGGTGAGCTTGGCCCAGTAGTGGTCGACCTCCTCCTGCCCGTCGCAGTAGATCTGGAAGGAGATCGCCTCGCTGAACTTGAACTGCGGGCCGCCGTTGATGGCGACGAACTTCTGCCCGTTGGCCGTGAAGTCGACGGCCAGCACGGAACCCGGCTCGCCCGGTCCGGCCTCGCTGTACCGGCCGACCTTCCCGACGCTGGAGTTCTTGAAGATCGACACGTAGTAGTGGGCGGCCTCCTCGGCCTGGCCGTCGAACCAGAGACACGTGGTGAATCCGTCGGTGGTCATGGGCACCTCCTGGAGCGGGGAACGCGGTCATGTGTACCGACCGCCGCGCGGCCGGAAACTCATCGGTGGCCCGCCTACGATCCCGGCCATGACCACGTCGCTGAACCGCCGTCAGGCGGCCAGGCACAGTCCGTTGCAGGGCCTCGGCACGGGGCGGGCGGCGGCGGTCCTGCGGGCGAACTCGGTCTGGACCCGGGACAGCAGACTTCCCAGGTCGAGGCCGAGGGCGTGGGCGGCGGCCGCGAGGACCTCCGAGGAGGCCTCCTTGCGGCCCCGCTCGACCTCCGACAGATACGGCAGGGAGATCCGGGCGGTGTCGGCGACGTCCTTGAGGGTGCGTTCCTGGGTCAGTCGTTCGCGCCGCAGGACGTCTCCGACCAGGTCGCGCCAGAGCGGCTCCCTGGGGTCGGCGGGCGGCTCCTGCGGACGCAGCGGAAGGACGGGGGCGTGGTTCGGCGGTTGGCTGCTCACCCCGTCAGCCTAAAAGCAGTGGCCCACGCGGGAGGGAGATCGGCATTCTCCCCCGCATGGAAGCGCATGAGTCCAGCGGAGCACGGCAGCACCTGCGGGTCACCTTCGACGAGGACGCCGAACTGTACGAGCGGGCGCGGCCCCGCTATCCCCCTTCCCTCGTGGCGGAGCTGGGCCGGGTCACCGGCGCCGCACCGGGAGTCCGCGTCCTGGAGATCGCCCCGGGCACCGGCCAGCTGACCGTCGACCTGGCCGGGTCCGGCTGTGCGGTGACCGCCGTGGAGATGGGCCCGTCGATGGCCGCGGTCGCCCGCCGGCGCCTCGCGGGGTTCCCGGAGGTGGAGGTCGTCACCGCCGCCTTCGAGGAGTGGGAGCCGCCACCGGAGCCGTTCGACGCGGTGGTGTGCGCGACCGCGTTCCACTGGATCGACCCGGCGCTCCGGGTCACGAAGCCGGCCCGGGTGCTGCGCCCCGGCGGGCTGCTCGGCGTCGTCACCACCCACCATGTGGCGGGCGGCACCGAGGACTTCTTCGCCGACGTCCAGGAGTGCTACGAACGATGGGATCCGGCCACACCGCCCGGGCTGCGCCCGTCCCCCGAGTCCGCCGTCGCGACCGACACGGCCGAGTTCACCGGCTCCCCGTACTTCACGGACGTCACGGTGCACGGCCACGCCCAGGAGATCACCTACCGCACCGGCGCCTACCTGGACGTCCTGCTCACCTACTCGAACCACCGCGCTCTCCCCGAGCCCGCCCGCGACGCCCTGCTCGCCGACATCCGGGAGCTCATCGACTCCCGCTACGACGGAGTCGTCACCAAGCGCTACTGGCACGAGCTGATCACGGCCGTTCGCGTCGGGGAGACCGGCGGGTGAGCCGCTGATTTTCCGCCACGCGTGCGGACGGGACGCATGCGTGGCGTCACCCCGGGTACCCGACCGTCAAGCACGCATGGGATGTCCGGTTCCGGGTACCCGACCCAGGGGCGAAACCCTGGACAGGGCCGGAACGACAGGCCGAAGAGGCAGCCGCCGAACCGTGACTTGGGAGAGGGAAATGGATACCGCCGGGATCCGGTCGGAAGCAGTGGTCACCGCGCACACCGCGGAAGAGCTGACAGCGGAGGGAGCCCTGCCCGGAATCGAGGACCCGAAGTCCGTGGCCCCGCGCGACGCGCGGGAGTTGTCCCGGCAGTTCTTCCGCCGGCTCGCCGAGGTGGAGGAAGGAACCCCGGAGTACCAGTACGCCCGGAACACGCTCATCGAGATGAACATGTCGCTGGTGCGGTTCGCGGCCGGACGGTTCCGCAACCGGGGCGATGACATGGAGGACATCGTCCAGACCGGGATGATCGGCCTGATCAAGGCCATCGACCGGTTCGAGCTGTCGCGCGAGGTCGAGTTCACCTCCTTCGCGCTCCCGTACATCGTGGGCGAGATCAAGCGGTTCTTCCGGGACACCACCTGGGCGGTGCACGTGCCGCGCCGGCTCCAGGAGCTGCGTGTCGAGCTGGCCAAGGCCCGCGAGGAGCTGTCCAGCCGGCTGGACCGGGAACCGAGCGTCGTCGAACTGGCCACGCTGATGAACCTCTCCGAGGACGAGGTGGTCGAGGGCCAGCTGGCGTCCAACGGCTACAACTCCTCCTCCCTGGACGCGGCCCTGACCGGCGACGGCCCCGAGGACGGCGAGTCCGTGCTCGCCGACTTCATCGGCGTCGAGGAGGAGGGCCTGCGGCTCGTCGAGGACTTCCAGTCGCTGGCCCCGCTCATGGCCGAACTCAGCGAACGCGACCGGGAGATCATCCATCTGCGGTTCGTGGAGGAAGCCACCCAGGCGGAGATCGGCGAGCGCCTCGGCTGCTCCCAGATGCATGTCTCCCGGCTGATCAAGCGGATCATCACACGCCTGCGTCAGGGGATGCTGGGCGAACTCGGCTGCGCCTGACGGCAGGACTCCGGGCGCTGCCCCACACCGGCGCGTGGGGCGGCGCCCGTGGTGTCCGCGAGGGTCGGTGAAGAGGAAAGCGGTCAGTGCGGGAAGCGCACCAGGGCCTGCACCCGCTTGCCGACCGGCACCCGCTCGGCGCTGACCTCGGCGGCCAGGGCGTGCACGATCTCCAGGCCGTGCCGGCCGACCCGCTCGGGGTCCCGGGGGAAGCGGCGGGGCAGCGCGGCGCTGCTGTCGTACACGGAGACCAGGACCGCGCTGTCCGTGCCCTCCAGTTCGAGGATGTACGGGCCGTTGCTGTGCCGGTCGGCGTTGGTGACCAGCTCGCTCACCACGAGGAGCAGCTCGCCGTCGGCCCGGGGGTCGATCGCGGCGCACCACTCGGTCCTGAGCTGCTCCAGGAAGCGGGCCGCGAAATCCCGCGCCTCCGCTATGCAGCCGGGTTCGCCCGTGTAGTGCGCCGCCCGCCGCAGCGGCTCCACGGGTACGTCGAAGCCAGTCGGTATCACTGCCCCGCCCAGGTGTTCGGTCATGCGTGTCTCTCTCGGAGGCCGGTACGGCCGGTCGCTGTTGCATCCATGCTCGTACCCCGAGTGCGGTCGGGCAGTCCCGGGAGATGTTCGCCGATCGCGCACAAGAACGTCGCGCTTCTCACACCGGCGGGGACGCGGGGGCCGAGCCGGGCGGGACCGCCGGGGATTCAGGGGCGGCGGAGGACACCCCGGACTCCGGACCGGGCGACGCGGGGGACGGCGGCCCCTCGGAGCGCGGCACCTCGGAGGGCAGCACCCCGGAAGGGAGCACCTCTGAGGGCAGCACCTCGGAGGGTGGCACCTCGGACTTCGGAGACTCCGGGGATTTCGGGGACTCCGGCGACCTCAGCGACTCCGGTGATTTCGACCCCGGCCCCGGCTCGGTCGCCGGCGATTCGGACCCCGGGGACTCGGTCTTCGGGGACTCGGTCTTGGGCGACTCAGTCTTGGGCGATTCGGTCTTCGGCGACGCCGACGAAGGACCCTGCGACGAAGGCGGCTCGGAGGACGGCGACTGGGACGAGGGCGCCTTCGAGGACGGCCGTGGTGAGGACGGGGCGTGCGAGTTCGCCGACGGGGGTTTCGAGGACGGCGAGTGCGACGAGGGGGACGACGAGCCGGTGCCGGGGCTCGACGGCCGCGAGGGGCCGGTGGGGGCCGGCGGGTACATGGGGTTCGGGTCGGCCGGAGGCCTGGTGCGGTGGTCCTGGTGCCCGGTGTGGTCGCCCCGGTGGCGGCCGAACCAGTCGTCGTGCCGGTGGTCGAAGATGACGAAGACGTTGACGACCCGCGCGGCGGGTGCGACGACGACCACGTTCCCGGGCCGGTACGCGGACCAGGCGGCGCCGATGGTCCGGGGGGCGGTCCGCTGGGCGACCGGCGGGGTCAGCGGGTTGCCGCAGGCGCACCGCACCCGGGGCACGCCGTGTCCGTCGACCATGACGGCGGTACCGGCCTGGAGGACCGACTGGTAGGTCGTCGCACCGCCGTCGCGGTAGCCGTGGGCGGTGACCCGGGTGTCCGCGCGCAGCTGCACGGGGGTGAGCGAGCGCAGGTAGGCGGGGACACCGGAGGGCTGGACGCCGACCTGCGAGGCGAACGCCTTGTTGCGCGGCGGCGAGGCCTGGAAGTACTTGATCTGCTGCTCTACGTCGCAGCTGCCGCTGTTCTGGGTGCCGCTGTACAGGCCGGGCGCCGCGCCGCTCACCCCGCGCACCTCGTTCACCGGCGTCCCCGAGACCACCGGCGCGGCCGGGGCGGGGGACTCCGAGGTCGCGGAGCCCTTCACCGTGGTGGACTCGGTGAACGGGTCCTGGCCGGCGCTGTTGGCGGCCTGGAGGAAGACCTCGCCGCGCTTGCCGGTGCCGCTGCCCGCATGGGTGAGGACCACGGCGAGGACGGCGGCGACCACCACGGCGGTGGTGAGCATGGCGATCCGGGGCGCGGACCGCCACCACGGCTGGTGCGGCCGTCCGTCCTCGCCGCCTGGGCCGGTGGGAGGCTGCGAGGGGGGTCCGGCCGGTGGTCCTGAGGGCCCGGACAGCGGGCCGGAGGGAGGCCCCGTGGGGCGGCCGGATGACGGCGGTTGGACGCTCACGCGCTCATCTCCCCGCTGCGATAAACGGCATTTACAGAAAATGCCTCATTTGATGCACAACGAGCCCAATGTGCGCCGGTCCCGTACCGTCCGCAAGCGGACGCGGACGGCTCACCCGGCGGGCGGGGTGTCCGGCCGTTGCCTAGCGTGACAGCGTGAGCCCCCGAATCGCCTCCGAGCGGCCGGTGACCGCGCCGTCCGCCCGTCCCGTGGCCCGGCACGGCTGGCCACTGGCCCTGGCCGTGGTCCTGGCCGCGACGGTCGCCATGGCAGCGGTGGCCGCCGGGGGGCTGTGGGCGGCGGGCGCGACGGACCTGCCGAAGGGCGCGTTCGGGCCGGTGGTGCTCGCGACCGTGGTGACGGCGGTCGGCGGCACGGTCGAGCTGTCGGGGAACGCGGGGGAACTGGCCCGGACGAACGCCGGGCTGACCGCCGTACCCCTGTCGGTGACGCTGGTCGGGGCGCTCGTGGTGGCCGGGGGCTTCCTGCGGCCGCTGCGGCATCGGGCGGTGGCCGGTGCCCGGGAGCTGGCCGGGTGGGCGGCCCGGCTGGCGGTGCTGTGGCTGCTCGCGCTGATCGGCCTCGCTCTCGGCGCCCGGCACACCTTCACGGTGAACGTGGGCACCGGCGTCCTCGGTGACGTCACCGACCTCCTCGACGCCTCGCCGAAGGTGGGTTTCACCACGGATGTGCCGCTGACCGTCGGGTTCGGGCTGCTGTGGCTGGCCGGGATCCTGCTGCTGGCGCTGCTGGTGTCGCGCGGGGCGCCGCTGCCCGGGCTGCTGCTGCGCTTCCAGGCGTCGGTGCGCCCGGCGGCGTACGCGATGGTCGTGCTCGTCCTGGCGTACGTGGCGCTGGCACTGGTGATCGCCCTGGTCACGATGGTGACGCGCGGGCAGGCCAGGGAGACCCTCGCGCTGATCCTGCTCGGGCTGCCCAACCTGGCGTGGCTGGCCCTGACCGTGGGTCTCGGCGCGACCTGGGACGGCAGGGTCGACGGGCCGTTCGGTCTGCCGGTGCCGAAGGTGCTCGCGGAGGTGCTGCGCACCCCCGACGTCTCCACCCTGAGCGTGCGCACCCTGGCGGCCCACGACGGCAGGGCGTGGTGGCTGGTCGGGGTGGCCGCGGTGCTGCTGCTGGCGGCCGCCCTCGTGATGGTGGTGCGCTCCCCCGCCCGCATCCGCCCCTGGCAGCACGCGGTGCATCTGGCGGTCGCCCTCGCGCTGACCATGCTGACGCTCTGCCTGACCGTGCGGGTCTCCGCCCACTACGGCCTCTCGCTGTTCGGCCTCGGCGACCTGGGCGGCGGCCTGTCGGGTGAGGTGCTGCTGCGACCGCACCTGTGGTCGGCGGTGGGGCTGGGCGCGCTCTGGGGCCTGGTCGCCGGGTTCCTGGGCGCGCCGGCGGCCCGCCGGGTGCGCCGGCGGGGCGAGGTGGCCGCCTAGCGGACCCGCAGGACGGGTGTGGCCCAGGACGGCGGGCGGGGGACCGGCCGCCGCTCCCCCGGCGTGTCGGCCTGCGTGGCGGCGGGGGTGACGGCCGGCCTGGCGGCGCGCAGGGCGGTGACGAAGGCGAGGCAGGAGTCGTAGCGGTCGTCGGGGGACTTGGCGAGGGCCTTCGCGAGGACCTGGTCCACGGCCGGGCCGAGGTCGGGGCGGCCCGGGGTGAGCGCGGGCGGCTCGTCGTACTGGTGGGCCCAGAGCACGGCCATGTCGTCGTCGCGGACGAAGGGCGGACGGCCCGTCAGGGTCTCGTGGACGACACAGGCGAGGCCGTACTCGTCGCAGCGGCCGTCCACCGGGCGGCCCGCGATCTGCTCGGGTGCCACGTAGTCGAGGGTGCCGACCAGCTGGCCGACGGAGGTGAGGCCGGTCAGGGACAGGGATTTCTTCGTGAGGCCGAAGTCGGTGAGGTAGACGTGCTCGGGGTGGTCGCTGTCGGGGCCCCGGGCGACCAGGATGTTGCCGGGCTTGACGTCCCGGTGGACCAGGCCGTGGTCGTGGGCCGCGTCCAGCGCGGACGCCACCTGGGCGGCGATCCGCACGGCCGCAGAGAACGGCAGCGGGCCCTTGCGGTCCAGGAGTTGACGCAGGTCGCAGCCGTCGACGCAGCGCATGGCGATGTACAGGACACCGTCGCACTCACCGGCCTCGTAGACCGGCACGATGTGCGGGTGGTCGATGGCGGCGGCCGCCCGGGACTCGTGGATGAAGCGCCGGCGGAAGGTGTCGTCGCGGACGAGTTCGGGGGTGAGCAGCTTCAGTGCCACCGTGCGGTCCAGGCGCGGGTCGTGGGCGCGGTACACGACGGCCATGCCGCCGCGGCCGAGCCGGCTCCCGATCCGATAGCCGGCGATCTCCTGGCCGGCCAGGTCGGTGAGCGCCTGCGCGCCGCCGCCGGTCATCAGCGCTCTCCGTCGGGGGTGACCACCCGGGTCGGGCAGTGGCCGGGGCCGTCGGTGTCCGGCTCGGCCTGGTCGGTGACGTACGTGGTCAGCCGTCGTCCGTCGCCGTACAGCCAGCGGCCCTCGGCGGGGTCGTACAGCCACACGGACTCCCCGTCGACCACCACGCCGATGCGCAGCCCGTGCGTGCGGTCCCGGAAGGACTCGCCGTCGAGGGCGCCGCCCGCCAGCTCCTGGACGGCGGCGTTGTAGTCGGCCAGGGCCCGTTCGGCGCGGGCCAGCAGCGGACGCGGGTCGGTGGCCTCGGTGGACGGGCCGCCGGTGAGGGGCGGGTCGTGGGGTACGGCGACGAGGTAGCGGCCGTCGACCCAGGCGGCCCAGCCGTTGGCGCAGCCGATGTGCGCCCAGTCCCCGCGCCGCTCGACCAGTTGCACCGGCAGCAGCGGGTCGAGGGGCACCGTGGGCCGGGCGGGGTCGGGGGCCTCCCAGGCGGGCATGCCGTCGGCGGGGACGACGTGGGTGGGCCGGAATCCTGGCGTCGTCGTCATCGCCTCGCCTACTTTCGCATCACGGCCGGTTCGTGCCGGCGCAGCAGCCGGGACAGCACCACGCCGAAGCCGACCGCCAGGACCACCAGCATCAGCATGTTGCGCAGCCAGACGCCCGCCGAGTGCCGGAAGAGCGGGTCGGCGGTGAGGGCGCCGGGGACGATCCGGTGCAGGTCGACGGTGCCGGCCATGGCGCCGAGCCCCCACCGCGAGGGTGCCAGCCAGGCGAGCTGTTCGATACCGGGCACGCCGTTCACCTTCAGCACGGTCCCGCAGAAGACGACCTGGACGATGGTGAGCAGCACCAGGAGCGGCATCGTCACCTCCTCCTTGCGGACCAGCGCGGAGATCAGCAGGCCCAGCATCATCGCCGTGAAGGAGAGCACGGCCACGGCGACCGTGATCTCCAGCAGGGGCGACATCAGCACCCCTCTGCCGCCGGGCGCGTCGAGGTCGACGCCGGCGAGTCCCACCTGGGTGAGCACGATCGCCTGGAGCACGGTGATGGCGCCGAGGACGACGACCTTCGACATCACGTAGGCCGATCTGGGCAGGCCGACGGCTCTCTCGCGCTGGTAGATGACGCGTTCCTTGACCAGCTCGCGCACGGCGTTGGCGGCGCCGGTCAGCACCCCGCCCACGCACAGGATGAGCAGCGCGTTGGTCGCGGTGTCGACGGTGAGCCTGCTGCCGGCGACGGCCCGGGCCATCGAGCCCATCACGAACGGCAGCGCGATCATGATGGCGAGGAAGGTGCGGTCGGCGGCGAGCGCGGCCGTGTAGCGGCGCACCAGCGTGGCGAACTGGGCGCCCCAGCCGCGCGGCCTCGGCGGCGGGGCCGGGGCGAGGGGCCCGCTGCGCGGCACGACCGGCTGCGTGCTGGAGTTCACGATGTACTTCCGGTGGTACGACGAGTCGCGGTACTCCCCCGCCCAGTCCCGGCCGGTGTCCCGCTCGAACGCCTCGAAGGCCTCGGGCCACTCGTCGAACCCGAAGAAGCCGAGGGCCTCGCCGGGCGGTCCGAAGTAGGCGGTCCGCCCGCCCGGCGCGAGGACCAGGAGGCGGTCGCACGCGTCGAGACTGAGCACGCTGTGGGTGACGACGATGACGGTACGGCCGTCGTCGGCGAGGCCGCGCAGCATGTTCATCACCGAGCGGTCCATGCCGGGGTCCAGTCCGGAGGTCGGTTCGTCGAGGAAGAGCAGCGACGGCTTGGTCAGCAGCTCCAGGGCGACACTGACCCGCTTGCGCTGTCCGCCGGAGAGGCTGTGCACGGGCTGGTCGGCGCGCTGTTCCAGGCCCAGTTCCCGGATGACCTCCTCGACCCGTTCCCGGCGTTCGGCCTTGGCGGTGTCCTCGGGGAAGCGGAGTTCGGCGGCGTAGGTGAGGGCGCTGCGGACGGTCAGCTGGACGTGCAGGATGTCGTCCTGCGGGACCAGGCCGATGCGCTGGCGCAGTTCGGCGTAGTCGCGGTAGAGGTCGCGGCCGTCGTAGAGGACGGTGCCGTGCTCGGCGGGGCGCTGCCCGGTGAGGGCGCCGAGCAGCGTGGACTTGCCGGCGCCGCTCGGTCCGACCACGGCGAGCAGGCACTTCTCGCCCACCGGGAAGGAGACGTGGTCCAGCAGGATCTTGCGGCCGTGGTCGACGGCGACGGTGAGGTCCTGGACGTCGAGGGAGACCTCGCCGGTGTCGACGTACTCCTGGAGCCGGCCGTCGACCAGGCAGAACGCCGAGTGGCCGATGCCGACGACGTCCCGGGGGCCGAGCGGGGCGCGGGTGACGGTGCGGCCGTTGAGGTAGGTGCCGTTGTGGCTGTTCAGGTCGACGATCTCGTGGCCGCCGTCGGGGCGGGCGCGCAGTTCGGCGTGGTGGCGGGAGACGACCAGGTCGTCGACGACGACGTCGTTGTCGGGGGCGCGGCCGATGCGGACCGTGCCGGCCCGGAGCGGCCGTACCGAGGACGGTTGCCGGAAGGTGCCGGTCCGGCCGGGCATCGAGACGACGGAGGGCCGGTCCGGGGCGGGCGGTGCGCGGCCCACCAGGACGGCGCTCGGGCCGTCGGCGGGGCTGCCGAAGCGGATGACCGTACCGGGGCCGACCTCCCATTCGCGGACGCGGCGGCCGTCGGCGTAGGTGCCGTTGGTGCTGTCCTCGTCCTCGAGGGTCCAGTGGCCGTCGGCGGGCCGGAGCACCGCGTGGTGCCACGAGACCCGGGCATCGTCGATGACGATGTCGCTGTACGGGTCGCGCCCGACGTGGTAGTCGCGGCCCGGGCTCATCACCGTGGAGCCCGTGTCGGTCTCCAGGACGAGTTCGGGCGCGGTCGAGGCGACCGGCCACTCCGCCATGGCCAGAATTCTACCGATCTGACCTCTTATGTGCCTGGTCATGCCGCCGGGGCGGCGGCTGTCACGTGTCAGGCGACGGGGACGACGAGTGCCGGGCTGGTGCGCTGCATACGGAGGGCGTCGACGGACTCGGCGAGCAGTTCGTACTCGGTGGTGTCGTCCTGGACGGCGATCCTGACCAGCCGTCCGCCGGCCAGCTCGTCGGCGACGAGTTCCTGCCGGACCACGTCGGAGCACCAGGCGCGCAGCAGTCCGGGCACGTCGAGCACGGTCTCCGCGACCGGGACGAGTGCCCCCCGCGGAAATCTGGGGTTCTCGGGTAAGGGGTCCAGCCGCTCCGCGATCCAGGAGGCCCGGTCCCGTAACCACCACAGCGCCAGTGCCAGGGTCGGCGCACGGTACGTGCCGAGCGGAACGCCGATGCGCTGCCCGCCGCACGTGCCGTATGCCGTGACATGGCACAGGAATTCGTCGTGCACGATCACTCCCCCGTAGCTCGCCGGTGTGCCGTCGCGGGCCGGTTTTCCGTGCGGCTCCTGTGCGGTGAAGTGCTCCTGACATTCGAGTATGTTCACTTTCGAAACACTGTCACCACGCCTTTCCGGCCAGTCTCTTGGCATATTCCCTCTACGAATTGGCCGAAATGCGCGTGCTGTACCGGCCAACCTTCATTACCCGAGGGGTAATCGACCCGTCGCCCGGATCCGGGCAGGGTGGTGCCAACGGATCGCCGCACACCGCGATCCACCACCTGACCTGCGATGACGACCTCGATGGAGGCTGATCCGCCATGTCCGTGAACACCGACCGTCACCAGACCGCCGCCGCCCGCTACTTCGAGGCCTGGAACGCCACCGACCCGGAGGCGCTCGGCAAGGCGGTCGCCGCCGCCTGGGCTCCGGAGGGCTCCTACACCGACCCCTTGGCCGATGTCGCGGGGCATGCGCAGATCGCGGCCGTGATCGCGGCGGCGCACGCGCGGTTCCCCGGTTTCGTGTTCCGTCCGCTCGGCGCGGTGGACGGCCACCACGACACCGCGCGCTTCGGCTGGGAGCTGGTGAACGAGGCCGAGGGCTCCGCACCGGTGGCCGGTTTTGACGTGGTCACGCTCGACGAGGAGGGCCGGATCCGCCGGGTTCTGGGCTTCCTCGACCGGGTTCCGGCCGGAGCCTGAGCCGGCGCCGGGTTCGACGCGCGATACAGGGCCGCGAGGCGACCGGAAAGGGTGAGGGGGACGCGGTCCGCGTCCCCCTCACCGAATGCGTCACCGAACGCGTCACCGGTTGATGATCGCGTCGATCCGCGTCAGTTCCTCCGCGTCGAAGTCCAGGTTCGCGGCGGCGCCGACGCAGTCCTCGACCTGCCGCACGCTGCTGGCGCCGATCAGCGCGGAGGTCACCCGGCCGCCGCGCAGCACCCAGGACAGGGCGAGCTGGGCCAGGGTCTGGCCGCGGCCCTTGGCGACCTCGTCGAGCTCGCGGAGCTGCCCGACCAGGTCCTCGGTGACCGCGTCCGAGTTGAGGAACGGGCTGTCGCTCGCCGCCCGGGAGCCCTCGGGGATGCCGTCGAGGTAGCGGCCGGTCAGCAGGCCCTGCTCCAGCGGGGAGAAGACGATGGAGCCGACCTGGAGCTCGTCGAGCGCGTCCAGCAGGCCCTCGGTCTCCGGGCGGCGGTCGAGCATCGAGTAGCGGGGCTGGTGGATGAGCAGCGGGGTGCCGAGTTCGCCGAGGATGCGGGCGGCCTCGCGGGTCTGCTCCGCCGAGTAGTTGGAGACGCCCACGTACAGCGCCTTGCCCTGCTGCACCGCGGAGTGCAGGGCGCCCATCGTCTCCTCCAGCGGAGTCTCCGGGTCCGGGCGGTGCGAGTAGAAGATGTCGACGTAGTCCAGGCCCATCCGGCCCAGGGACTGGTCGAGCGAGGACAGCAGGTACTTGCGGGAACCCCACTCGCCGTACGGGCCCGGCCACATCAGATAGCCGGCCTTGGTGGAGATGATCAGCTCGTCCCGGTACGCCGCGAAGTCCGCCTTCAGGGCCTCGCCGAACGCGGACTCCGCGGCGCCGGGCGGCGGGCCGTAGTTGTTGGCGAGGTCGAAGTGGGTGACGCCGAGGTCGAAGGCGCGGCGCAGGATGGCGCGCTGGGTCGTCACCGGCCGGTCGGGCCCGAAGTTGTGCCAGAGGCCGAGCGACAGCGCGGGAAGCTTCAGGCCGCTGCGGCCGCTGCGGCGGTACGGCATGTCGGCGTAGCGGTCGGGGTGTGCGGTGTACAACGCGACTCCAGAGGGGTTGGCACACGATCTACCGATCCCACTCTTTCCCGAGCCGCGGGCAGTGGTCCAACAGAAGAATCCGATGGAATTGTGCGGTTAGGCTTCTCAATCATGGAACTGCGTCATCTCCAGCACTTCGTGGCGGTCGCCGAGGACCAGCACTTCACCCGGGCGGCCGAGCGGCTGCTGGTGTCCCAGTCCGGGCTCTCGGCGTCGATCCGGGCCCTGGAGCGGGAGCTGCGGGCGCCGCTCTTCGTGCGGACGACCCGCCGGGTGACGCTGACCGAGGCGGGCCGGGCGCTGCTCGGCGAGGCGGAGCGCATCCTCGCCCAGGTGCGCTCCGCGCACGAGGCGGTGGCGGCGGTGCAGGGCGTGCTGCGCGGCACGCTGGCGCTGGGCACCGAGCAGTGCATCGCCGGGGTGCATGTGGCGGGGCTGCTCGCCGCGTTCCGGCGCCGCCACCCCGACGTCGAGATCCGGCTGCGGCAGGCGGGGTCGGGGGCGCTGGCCGAGGAGGTCGCCGCGGGCCGGCTCGACCTGGCCTTCGCGTACCGCACCCAGGACGACACCGACCAGCTGCGCTCGGTGGCCCTGACCAGCGAGCCGATCACCGTGCTCTGCCATCCCAGCCACCGGCTGGCCACGGCGGGCGCGGCGGTGCTCCCGGAGGATCTCGGCGGCGAGGTGTTCGTCGACTTCCACCCGGACTGGGGGCCCCGCCGCGCGACCGACGCGGCCTTCGCCTCGGCGGGCGTCCGGCGCACGGTCGCGCTGGAGGTCAACGACGTCCACAGCCTCCTGGACCTGGTCGACGAGAACCTCGGCATCGCCGTCGTCCCCCGCCACTTCCGGCACAAGCGGCCCGCGCTCACCGCGCTCGCCCTCAAGGACACCGACGAGGCCGCGTACGAGACGGTCGCCCTGCTGCCGCCCGAGACGGCCACCAGCCCGGCGGCCCGGGCCCTGATCACCCTCCTCGAAACAGGGGACCTGACACCACCCCCGGACGGGGCCTGCCCCTCCTGACCCCGCCTCCCCGCCGCCGCAGACTCGTGTCCGTCACCTACGGAAACGGGGAGTGCGGAGATGGCGGAACACACACGGCGTACGGTGCTGCGCGGGGCGGCGGGCATCGCGGCGGCAAGCGCGCTGACGGGAGCGGCGACCCGGCCGGCAGCGGCGGCAGAACCGGCAGAGCGCCTCCACCCCTTCCTGGAGGGCGCGTTCGCCCCGGTCACCGAGGAACTCACGGCCTTCGACCTGCCGGTCACCGGCCGCATCCCGCACGAGCTGAACGGGCGCTACTTGCGCAACGGCCCGAACGTCCTCGGCCTGGAGGATCCGCGCGCCCACCACTGGATGCTGGGCGACGGCATGGTGCACGGGGTGCGGCTGCGGGACGGCCGTGCCGAGTGGTACCGAAACCGCTGGGTGCGCTCCTCCCAGGTGGCCGCGAAGCTCGGGGAGTCCTACCCGCGCCCGGTCCCGCCGGACGACTTCGCCTGCAACACGCATGTCGTCCCGTACCGGGGGCGGATCCTCGCGCTGCAGGAGAGCGGCCCGCTGCCGTACGAGCTCGACGGCGAGCTCAACACCGTGGGCACCCACGACTTCCGGGGCACCCTGGAGGGCGCGTTCACCGCGCACACCAAGTACGACGCGCGCACCGACGAGCTGCACGCGATCACCTACTACCCGACCTGGGACCACGTCCGGCACCTGGTCGTCGGCCCGGACGGCCGGCTCGCCCGCACCACCCGGATCCCGGTCGCCGACGCGCCGATGATGCACGACTTCGCGCTCACCGAGAGGCATGTGGTGGTCTTCGACGTCCCGGTCACCTTCGACCCGGCGGCCGCCGAGCGCGGCGCCCCGGTGCCGTACGTCTGGAACCGCGAGCACCCGGCGCGGGTGGGTGTGATGCCCCGGGGCGGGGGCGCGGTCCGCTGGTTCGACGTCGATCCGGTGTTCTACTCGCACACGCTCAACGCGTACGACGAGGGGGCGTCCGTGGTGATCGACCTGACGACGTATCCGGCGCCGTTCGACGTCGCGGGCCCGACCACCGACGGACCGCACGCGGTGGGCACCGCGAGGCTGGAGCGCTGGACGGTCGACCTGCGCCACGGGCGGGTCCGCCGGCGCACCCTGGACGACCGGCCGCAGGAGTTCCCGCGCGTCAACGAGGAGCTGGTGTCCCACCGGCACCGCTACGGCTACTCGGCGGCCGCCGCCGAGATGTCCGTCGCCTATCTCGCGGGCGACGGCAACCCTCCGGACCGCGCGTTCTCCGACGCCCTCTTCAAGCACGACCTCGCCCGCGGCACGGCCCAGGTGCACCGGCTGCCGAGGGGCGCCGCGGCGGGCGAGGCGGTGTTCGTACCGCGCGAACACGCGGCCCAGGAGGACGACGGGTACACCCTCGCCTATGTCCACGACCCCGACCGGGGCGCCGCCGACCTGGTGATCCTCGCCGCGCAGGACTTCACCGGCGCGCCGGTCGCCCGGATCCATCTCCCCGGCCGGGTGCCGCTGGGCTTCCACGGAAGCTGGATTCCGGACGCATGACGGCCGGGGATGCGCGATCGTGGTCGCATGCATGCAAGGGACATCCTCATCGACGGCTTCGGCCGCATCCAGGAAGAAGTCCATGCCGCCCTCGACGGCCTCGACCCCGAACTGCTCAACCGGCGCCCGGCCCCCGACGCCAACTCCGTCACCTGGCTGGTCTGGCACCTCACCCGGATCCAGGACGACCACATCGCCGACGCCTTCGACCTGGACCAGGTGTGGCTCACCCAGGGCTGGGAGAAGCGCTTCGGCCTCGACCTGCCGCCCCATGACCACGGGTACGGCCACACGGACGCGCAGGTCGCGAAGGTCACGGTGGACTCCGGCGACCTGCTGACCGGCTACTACGACGCGGTGCACGAGCAGACCCTGCGGATGCTCCATGACCTCCCCGCGACGGACCTCGAACGGATCGTGGACGTCCGCTGGGATCCGCCGGTCACGCTGGGCGTACGGCTGGTGAGCGTCCTGTCCGACGATCTGCAGCACGTCGGACAGGCCGCCTACCTGCGGGGACTGCTTCAGAGCGCGGCGGCGTAACCCGGCAGGACGACGTCCTCGATGAGGGCCTTGCGCTCGTCGAACGGGATGAACGCGCTCTTCAGGGCGTTCACCGTGACCGTGCGCAGGTCCTCGACGCCCCAGCCGGCCTCCTCGACCAGCAGGGACATCTCCCGGGTCATCGTGGTGCCGGAGACCAGCCGGTTGTCGGTGTTCAGGGTGACCCGGAAGCCCAGCTCCTTCAGCGCGGTGATCGGGTGCTCGGCGATCGAGGTGGCGCAGCCGGTCTGGAGGTTGGAGGTGGGGCACATCTCCAGGGCGATCCGGCGGTCGCGCACCCAGCTCGCGAGGCGGCCGAGCTTGCCGTCGACGATGTCCTCGGTGATCCGGACGCCGTGCCCGATGCGCTGGGCGCCGCAGTCCTGGATCGCCTGGTGGATGCTGGGCAGCCCGAACGCCTCGCCGGCGTGGATGGTGAAGGGCACGTTCTCGCCGCGCAGCAGCTGGAAGGCGTCCAGGTGGTCGACGGCCGGGAATCCGGCCTCGGCGCCGGCGATGTCGAAGCCGACGACGCCCGCGTCCCGGTAGGCGACGGCCAGCTCGGCGGCCTCGCGGACGCGGTCGAACATCCGCATGCCGCAGAGCAGAGTGCCGACGCGGATCGGCGTGCCGGCGGCAGCGGCCTTCGCCATACCGGCGGCGAGCCCCTCCTGCACGCTCTCCACGACCTCGTTGAGCGTCAGCCCGCCGTTGACGTTCAGCTCCGGCGCGTACCGCACCTCGCCGTACACCACACCGTCGGCGGCCAGGTCGAGGACGTACTCCTCGGCGACGCGTCGCAGCCCCTCTTTGCTCTGCATCACGGCGAGGGTGTGCTCGAAGGTGGCTATGTAGCGGACCAGGTCGCCGGAGTTGGCGGCCTCGAAGTACCAGGCGGCCAGCTCGTCGGGGTCGGTGGTGGGCAGGGTGTGACCGACCTCCGCCGCCAGCTCGACGAGGGTGGCGGGGCGCAGGCCGCCGTCGAGGTGGTCGTGCAGGACGGCCTTGGGGAGGCGACGGATCACAGCAGCATCTACGCGCGTAGCGGTCATGGCGGGGCTTTCCTCGGCAGGTGGTTCGGGGTGATCGGTCAGGTCAGGCGGCGGGCTGGAGCAGGTCCCAGCGGTTGCCGTAGAGGTCCTGGAAGACGGCGACGGTGCCGTACGGCTCGTGCCGCGGCTCCTCCAGGAAGGTCACGCCGGCGGCGGCCATCCGGGCGTGGTCGCGGGCGAAGTCGTCGGTGTGCAGGAAGAACCCGACACGCCCGCCGGTCTGGTCGCCGACCCGGGCGCGCTGCTCCTCGTCCTTGGCGCGGGCGAGCAGCAGTCCGGTACCGGCGGCTCCCTCCGCCCCCGGCTCCACGACGACCCAGCGGGACCCGTCCGGGCGCGGCGCGTCCTCGACGAGCCGGAACCCGAGGGCCTCGGTGTAGAAGCGGATCGCCTCGTCGTAGTCGCCGACGACAAGGGTGACCAGGGCGACGCGTCGCATGGGGGGCCTTTCGGTGGAGCGGTTAGCGGGAGAGGTTATACGTAAAACTTGACGGACGCCAGTTCCGCTTTTCCGGGGGTGACTCTTCAAGAGGCGACGCCCAAAGCGCCCCGTCAGGGGCGCGGGGAACTGCGCGACCAGCCACGACGAATCCCGCACCCGACCACCGGCCGCCCGCCCTACCGCTCCGCTTCCCCCTGAGCGACCTCCACCCGATGGTGAAAGTCGGCCATCCCGGTCACCGACGCCGCGCAGGACAGCCCGACACCGGCCACCAGCAGCACCGCGACCCACCCCCCGGCCCGCCGCCGCCCCTGCGGCGCCAGCAGCGCCTCGACCCGCTGCGGCACCGGCCCCGACGCGACCCCCGGCACGAACGCCGGCCGCTCCGCACCCCCGCCCTGCCGCGCCAGCGCGGCCCGTGCGATCGCGCGGGCGGTCAGCCGCCGGTCCCCCACGGCACGCGCCGCGGCCTCGTCCGCGACCCGTTCCACGGCCAGCAGGACGACGTCCCGGACCCGCCGCAGCGCCGGATGACAGTGCGCAGCGAACTCGGCCACCGCGAGGAAGAAGTGGTGCCCGCCGGCGTTGTGCGCCCGCTCGTGCGCGAACAGCGCCTCCCGCTCGGCCCCGTCGAGGCTGCGCAGCATCCCGGTGGTGACCACGATCCGGTGCGGCCGGCCCGGCAGCGCGTACGCGTCCGGACACGGCGAGTCGACGACGCACAGGTCGCCCGCGGCGGCCCGCCCGGCCTCCGCGCGGGCCGCGCGGAAGGCACGGGCCTGGTGGAGCACCGTCCGCACCAGGCGCCGGGTGCCCAGCGCGACGGCGCCGGCCGAGACGGCCGCCAGCGGCAGCACCAGGCGGTCGGAGCCGAAGCGCAGCGGCTGGATCAGCTCACCGAGCGAGGCGAAGAACGGCAGTCTCAGCAGCCCGGTGAGGACGAACGCGCCGAGCGCCGCCAGGGAGCAGCCCGCGAGGGCGACGGCCGAGCCGGTGACCGTCCAGAGCGCGGCGGCGGGCGACAGCCGGTCGAGCGCCCGCCGGGCCAGTGCCGGCAGGGCGAACGGCACGAGCAGGGGCAGGATCAGCAGGGCGATCATCGTCCACCGGACTGCTCGTCGGCTTCGAGCAGATGGCGGAGCACCCGCTCGTCGTCGGGGCTGAGCTGGGCGACGAACCGGGCGAGCACGGTCTCCCGGTCGGCGTCCCGGTCGAGTTCGGTGTGCATCCGCTTCGCGGTGAGGCCCTGGGCGTCCTGGACGGGGACGTAGGCGAACCCGCGCCCCTGGCGGTGCCGGTCGACCACGCCCTTGTCGTGCAGCCGGGTCAGGATCGTCGTCACCGTCGTACGGGCCAGGTCGGTGCCGAGGCTGCGCTGCACCTGGCCGGGGGTCTGAGGCGCGCCCGCGGCCCAGAGAGCCGCCATGACGCTCGCCTCGAGTTCGCCGGCGGGCCGGCGTTCGTCCTTCGCGTCGGCCATGGAAGATTCCTCACCCCTTCGTCGTCCACAGTCCGGCAGACCGTCTACGGCAGTGTAGTCAACACTGCGGCGGCCACCACCCTTGAGCCCATTATGAGGAGGACCGCCGCGGCGGACGGAGGAAATCTCCCTCGCGGGTCAGGCGGCACCGGTGTGCAGGGCGTCGAGCCGGGCCAGCTCCTCCTCGGTGAACCGGAGGGCGCCGGCGGCCACGTTCTCGGCGAGGTGGTCCGGGTTTCCGGTACCGGGGATGGCGAGGACGTGCGGGCCCTGGTGCAGGGTCCAGGCCAGGCGGATCTGGGCGGGACTGGCGTCGTGCGCGCGGGCGACGGCGAGGACGGCCTCGTCGTGGTCCTCGGTGGCGCCGTGCGCCCCGGACTCGCCCGCGACGGCGAAGAACGGCACGAAGGCGATGCCCCGGTCGCCGCAGAGGCGGACCAACTCGTCGGTGGCCGGATCCCGCATGTCCAGGCCCCAGCGGTTCTGCACGCACACCACGGGGGCGATGGCGAGCGCCTCGTCCAGATGGCGCGGTTCGACGTCGGAGACGCCGAGGTGCCGGACCAGGCCCGCCTCGCGGAGTTCGGCGAGGGCGCCGAAGTGCTCGGCGATCGAGTCCTGGCCCATGCGGCGCAGGTTGACCACGTCGATGTGGTCGCGGCCGAGCTGGCGCAGGTTCTCCTCGACATGGCCGCGCAGCTGGTCGGGGCGGGCGGAGGTGTTCCATTCGCCGGAGTAGTCGCGGAAGGGGCCGACCTTGGTGACGACGACGAGGTCGGCGGGGTACGGGGAGAGGGCGGTGTTGATGAGTTCGTTGGCGGAGCGCAGCGCGGAGAAGTAGAAGGCCGCCGTGTCGATGTGGTTCACACCGAGTTCGACGGCCTTGCGCAGTACGGCGACCGAGCGGGCGCGGTCGCTCGGGGTGCCGTGGTGGAAGGCGGCGCTGCCCGTCAGCCGCATCGCGCCGAAGCCGAGGCGGTGGACGGGCAGGTCGCCCAGTTTCCAGGTGCCGGAGGCGTCCGCGGTGATCGTTTCGGAGGTCATCGACGGAGTCTGGCACACGGCCCCTGACAAGGGGGTCAGCAATACAGGTTGTTTCCGGCCGCGACACCGAGGATCTGCGTGAACTTCTGGTAGGCGCTGACCCGGCTCTGCACCTGCGCCGGGTTCTTGCCGTCGCACTCCAGGGAGCCGTTGATGGAGCGGATGGTCTGCCCGAAGCCGGCCTGGTTGACCATGGCGTTGTGGCCGGTCATGGTGCCGGGACCCTTCTGGGTGTTCCAGTACCACAGCCCGGTCTTCCAGGCCACGGCGGAGTTGTTCTGGACTTGCCAGGGGTTGTTGAGGAGGTCGATGCCGAGCGCGTCGCCCGCGGCCTTGTAGTTGAAGTTCCAGCTGAGCTGGATGGGGCCGCGCCCGTAGTAGGCGGACTGGCCCGCGGGGCAGCCGTAGGACTGGCTCCAGTCGCAGTAGTGCGAGTAGTTGGCGGTGTTCTGCTCGACGATGTAGACCAGTCCGCCGGTCTCGTGGCTGACGTTGGCGAGGAAGGCGGCGGCCTCCTGCTTCTTGACGGTGTCACTGCCGGTGTTGGCGAACGCCGGGTAGGCGCTGAGCGCGGCGGTGAGACCGCTGTAGCTGTAGAACGAATTCCGGTTCGGGAACATCTGGTTGAACTGCGCCTCGCTGACGACGAAGCCGACCGCGGAGGCCGAGGGGGCCGCCTGGAACACCAGGGCGGAGCTTCCTATGGCCAGCGAGGTCAGGAGTGCGGCGATGCGACGCCTCACACGGATCAACTCCTTTGCGGAGCACGGCCGCACCCCTCGAAGGGGGAGCGGCCGCGGTGGGGGGTGTGAGGCCCACTCAACTGCTTTGGTCTGTACCAGTCAAGGGTGTAGACCAGTCAAGCCAGGAGCGGTCTCCGCCCGGTGGTTTCCGCAATTGCGCCCGGAAACCAGGAAGTCGGGCATTCGGCGCCGCCGGGAACGGCAGCGCTCGGGCCCGGCCGCGTCGGTACGCGGCCGGGCCCGGAGGGAATCGGCGGATCAGCTCAGCGGCTTGGCGAGGACCGCCTTGCGGTGGCTGAACGTCTCGATGGAGTAGCGGCCGTGGTAGCTGCCCATGCCGCTCTCCCCCACCCCGCCGAACGGCAGGTCGGAGACGGTGAGATGGGCGACCGGGAGGCCGTAGCCGAGGCCGCCGGAGGAGGTCTCGGCGGCGAACCGCTCCCGGGTGGCGTCGGACTCGGTGAAGACGTAGAGCGCGAGGGGCTTGTCGCGGTCGTTGACGAACCCGATCGCGCCGTCCAGGTCCGGGACGGTGACGATCGGCAGGACCGGGCCGAAGATCTCCTCCCGCATCACCGGGGACTCCGGGTCGACGTCGGCGAGCACGGTGGGCGCGATGTACTTGGCGGCGCGGTCGGTGTCGCCGCCGACCACCACCCGGCCCGAGCCGAGCAGTGAACCGAGCCGGTCGAAGTGGCGCTCGTTGACGATCCGGCCGTACTCGCCGGACTCCTTCGGCTCGGCGCCGTACAGCGCCTGGACGGCCTTGGCCAGGGCGGGTTCGAGGGCGGCGGCCGTCCCGGGGTCGGTGAGGACGTAGTCGGGGGCCACGCAGGTCTGCCCCGCGTTCAGGAACTTGCCGCGCGCCAGCCGGTCGGCGACCACCGCGAGGTCGGTGTCGCGGTCGACGAACGCCGGGGACTTGCCGCCGAGTTCGAGGGCGACCGGGGTGAGGTGCTCGGCGGCGGCGCGCATCACGATACGGCCGACCACGCCGTTGCCGGTGTAGAAGATGTGGTCGAAGCGCTCGGCGAGCAGGGCCGTGGTCTCCGGGACCCCGCCCTCGACGACGGCGACCGCGTCCGGGTCGAGGTGGGCCGGGAGCAGCCGGGCCAGGGCGGCGGAGGTGGCCGGGGCCAGCTCGCTGGGCTTGGCGACGACCGCGTTGCCGGCCGCCAGGGCGCCGGCCAGCGGCGCGAGCAGCAGCTGGGCCGGGTAGTTCCAGGGGGCGATGACGAGGACGACGCCGAGCGGGTCGTACTGCGTCCAGGCGCTCGCGTCGCCGCCCAGGTGAGCCGGGACGGGGGCGGGCTCGGGGCGCAGCCACTCGGCCAGGTGGTCGAGGGTGTGGTCGATCTCCCGGATCGTGAAGTCGATCTCCGTGCGGTAGGCCTCGGCGGTGCTCTTGCCCAGGTCGGCGTGGAGGGCCGCGGCCAGGTCCGCACCGCCCTCGGTGAGCATGGCGCGCAGCCGGCGCAGCTGGTCGGTGCGCCACTCGACCGGCTTGGTGCGGCCGGTGCGGAAGGTGGCGCGCAGCCTGGCGACGACGTCGGCGGGCTGCTCGGGGAGGGACTGGTTCACGGATGCCTCGCTGGTGGTGCACGCGGGCCCGACGGCCCGGCTGGGGTCTCAACAGTCAGATGTATATTGCAACCATTCAGGGGCCGAAGTAAATTCCGGTGGCCCGAAACTCCCACGGTTGACGAAGGTCACACCTGCTCAGCCGGTGAGTTCGTCCCGCCGCCGCGCGAGGTGCACCCGTTCGGGCAGGCTGCCGGTGAGCGCGATCGCCGCGTCGTACGCCGCCACCGCCTCACCGGTCCTGCCGAGCCGGCGCAGCAGGTCGGCGCGGACCGCGTGCAGCACGTGATACCCGTCCAGGTCCAACGCGTCGACCAGCGCCAGCGCCTCGCCCGGGCTCTCCACCTCGGCCACCGCGACCGCCCGGTTGAGGGCGACGACCGGACTCGGGGCGACGGCCATGAGCCGGTCGTACAGCCGCAGGATCTGCCCCCAGTCGGTGGCCTCGGCCGTGGGCGCGTCGCTGTGCACGGCGTTGATCGCGGCCTGGATCTGGTACGGCCCCGGCCGGTTGCGCCGCAGGCACCGCCGGACCAGGTCCTGGCCCTCCCCGATCAGCTCCCGGTCCCACCGCCCGCGGTCCTGCTCGGGCAGCGGCACCAGCTCGCCGTCCGCCGGCTCCCGGGCGGGCCGCCGGGCCTCCACGAGCAGCATCAGCGCGAGCAGCCCGGCGGCCTCCGGCTCGTCCGGCATCAGCTCGTACAGCAGCCGCCCCAGGCGTACGGCTTCGGCGCACAGCGCGGGATCACCGCCGTACCCCTCGTTGAAGACGAGGTAGACGACGGCGAGCACCCCGTTCAGCCGGTCGGGCAGGTCGGCGTCCCTCGGCACCCGGTAGGGGATGCCCGCGTCGCGGATCTTGGCCTTGGCGCGCACCAGGCGCTGGGCCAGGGTGGGCTCAGGGACCAGGAAGGCGCGGGCGATCCGGGCGGTGCTCAGTCCGCCCAGCAGGCGCAGGGTCAGGGCGACCCGGGACCGGAGGGCGAGGGCGGGGTGGCAGCAGGTGAAGATCAGCCGGAGCCGTTCGTCGCGCACGGGGCCCTCCTCGGCCGGTGCGTCGGGGGCGAGCAGCCGGGCGGCCTCGGTGTGCCGGGCGTCCCGGGAGGACTCGCGGCGCAGCCGGTCGAGCGCGCGATTGCGGGCGGTGGTGATGATCCAGCCGGCCGGGCTCGGCGGCACCCCTTTCTCCGGCCAGCTGTCGAGCGCCGTGGTGAAGGCGTCCTGGACCGCTTCCTCGGCGAGATCGATGTCGCCGAGGAAGCGGACGAGGACCGAGACCGCGCGCCCGTACTCGGCACGGAAGGCGGCCTCGACATCGGCGGCGTCCGCCATCAGTGCCGGCCCATGAAGGGCCGCACCTCGATGGGGAGGGTGGTGGCGAGGGCGCACTTGCGGCCCCACTCCAGGGCGGAGTCCAGGTCCTCCGCGCGGATCAGGCAGATCCCGCCCAGGTACTCCTTGCCCTCGGCGTAGGGGCCGTCGGTGATCAGCACGTCGCCGTCCTCGGGCCGCAGCACGGTGGCGGTCTCCGGGCCGTGCAGGCCGTCCGCGAAGACCCAGGCGCCGGCGGCGCGCAGCTCGTCGTTGAACGCCTCGACGTCACGCATGATCGCGGCGAGCGCGTCGGGCGAGGGCGGGGTGCCGTCGGCCGGCTGGACCACGCTGAGCAGGTAGTGCTTCATGGGGTTCTCCCAGGTCGTTTCGGGATGTTCTCGCCTTCTACACGAACGGCAGTCCCCCGGATCGACACCTCACGCCGGGAAACCGAAAGAATCTTGTCCATGACCGTCGCCGCACATCCGCTCGTCGTCCGCGCCCGGGAACTCGCCGACGGCCTGCTGGCCCCCGCGGCGGAGCGGGTCGACCAGGAGGGCGTCCCCGCGAGCCACATCGAGGCGATCAGGCGCTCGGGCCTGCTCGGGGTGAGCGCGCCGGTGGCCTACGGCGGTTCGGCGGCGCCGGCGGCCGTGGTCCGCGAGACGGCGGAGATCCTGGCCGGGGCGTGCTGCTCGACCTGGTTCGTGCAGACGCAGCACCACACGCCGGTGCTGACCCTGGCGAAGACCGCACTGCCGGTGCGGGACCGCCTGTTGGGCCCGCTGGCCCGCGGTGAGCTGCTGTCGGGGGTGGCGTACGCGCATCTGCGGTCGTACCCGCGGGTTCCCGTGCGGGTCCGGCGCGAGGCCGACGGCCGGCGCTTCTCCGGCACCGTGCCCTGGTACACCGGCTGGGGTCTGAACGACGTGATGCTGCTGGCCGGGGTGACCGAGGACGACGAGGCCCTGTTCGCCTTCGTCGAGGCCAGGGAGCAGCCGGGGCTGCGCCCCTCGGAGCCGATGCGGCTGGCGGCGCTCACCGCGTCCAGGACGGTGTCCCTGGGCCTGGACGGCCTGTGGGTGCCCGAGGCGGACGTGGCGCTCCGGCTGCCGTACGCGGACTGGGCGGCTCCGGACCGCCTCAAGACCCTCAACGCCAATCCGGCGGTCTTCGGGATCACGACGGCCGCACTGGCCCTGGTGGCGGAGGAGTACGCGGCCGGCCTGCGGACCCGGCTGGAGGAGATCCGGCGCCGCGCCTACGCCCTGGCCGACCACCCGGTGCCGCACGAGCACGCGGAGGAGCGGCTGGCGCTGCGGGCGGAGGCCTTCACGCTGATGCGTACGGCGACCACGGCGGCCGTGGTGTCGGGAGGCGGCCGGGCGATGTCCCTGGACCACCGCGCCCAACGCCTGGCCAGGGAGGGCCTGTTCCTGCTGGTCCAGGGACAGACGGCCGAATCCCGCACGGCACACCTGAGCCGACTCGCCGACCCCCGCCACCCGGGCCGCTGACAAGGCCGCCTTCCCGGAGGGCCACCCCCCTTGTTGCGTATCGCACAAAACGATGCGTCAAGAAGAACACTCCCTCTTGACCCGCGAGCCGACTTGGCTGGACCATGTTGCGCATCACTCATATCGTTGCGCGATGCGCATCCTGGAGGGTGTCATGTCTCCTCGACCGCAGCCCGGCCGCGAGTTCGTCCTCACCCTTTCGTGTCCCGACCGGGCCGGTCTGGTCCACGCCGTCACCGGCTTCCTGGTCGAGCACTCCGGCAACATCCTGGAGAGCCAGCAGTTCGACGACCGGCCGCAGGACCGCTTCTTCATGCGGGTGCACTTCGACGTCCCCGACGGCGCGGTCTCGCTGGAGGACCTGCGCACCGGCTTCCTGCCGGTCGCCGAGGCGCACGGGATCACCTGGCGACTCAACGACGCGTCGACCCCGACCCGCACCCTGATCATGGTGTCGAAGTTCGGCCACTGCCTCAACGACCTGCTCTTCCGCAGGTCCACGGGCGCGCTCAACATCGAGATCCCGGCGATCGTCTCCAACCACCGCGACTTCGAGTCACTGGCCCGGACCTACGGCATCCCCTTCCACCACATCCCGGTGACCCCCGACACCAAGGCGGACGCGGAGGCCCGGCTGCTGCGGCTGGTCGACGAACTCGACGTCGACCTGGTGGTGCTCGCCCGGTACATGCAGATCCTCTCCGACGACCTGTGCAAACAGCTCGACGGCCGGGCCATCAACATCCACCACTCCTTCCTGCCGAGCTTCAAGGGCGCCCGGCCCTACGTCCAGGCACACCGGCGTGGCGTCAAACTGGTCGGCGCCACCGCGCACTACGTGACGCCCGACCTCGACGAGGGCCCGATCATCGAACAGGACGTCGTCCGCGTGACCCACTCGCACGCGCCCGACGAACTGGTCGCCCTGGGACGTGACGTGGAGGCCCAGGTGCTCGCCCGCGCCGTGCGCTGGCACAGCGAGAGCCGGGTGCTGGTCAACGGCCGCTGCACGGTCGTCTTCCGCTGACCGCACGAACAGCGGGCCGGCACCCTGGTGGGTGCCGGCCCGCTGTGTCCTACGCGCTCAGACGGGGCCCGCGTTCCGCTCCGCGGCCTCGACGACGTTGGCGAGCAGCATCGCCCGCGTCATGGGCCCCACTCCCCCGGGCATCGGCGCGAGCCACCCGGCGACCTGGGCGGCCTCCGGGTGGACGTCACCCGCGAGGCCGTGCTCGGTACGGGTGATACCGACGTCCAGGACGGCCGCCCCGGGCCGCAGCATGTCCTTGGTGATCAGCCCGGGCGAACCGGCCGCCGCGACCACGATGTCCGCCTCCCGCACGTGCCAGGCCAGCCCCTTGGTCCCGGTGTGGCACAGGGTGACGGTCGCGTTCTCGGAGCGCCGGGTGAGCAGCAGCCCGATCGGCCGCCCCACGGTGATACCGCGCCCGATCACACAGACCCGCGCCCCGGCGATCGGCACCTCGTGCCGACGGAGCAGTTCGACGATGCCGCGCGGGGTGCAGGGCAGGGGCGCCTCGACGCCCAGGACCAGCCGGCCGAGGTTGACGGGGTGCAGTCCGTCGGCGTCCTTGGCCGGGTCCATCCGCTCCAGCACGGCGTTGGCGTCCAGGTGGCGCGGGAGCGGCAGTTGGACGATGTAGCCGGTGCAGGCCGGGTCCGCGTTGAGCTCGTCGACGACTTCCTCGACCTGCTGTTGCGAGGCATCGGCGGGCAGTTCCCGACGCAAGGAGGCGATACCGACCTGCGCGCAGTCCCGATGCTTGCCCGCGACGTAGGCATGGCTGCCCGGGTCGTCCCCTACAAGCACGGTACCGAGCCCCGGCGCACGACCGCCGGAAGCAGTCAACTTGGCCACCCGCTCAGCAAGTTCACGCCGAATGGCGGCAGCAGTGACCTTCCCGTCCAGCACTTGTGCACTCACCGACGGCCCTCCTTCCAAGAGACCGAGCCACAGCGCCCCGTCGGGGGCGCGGGGAACTGCGCGACCAGCCACACCCCACCCGCACCCGACAACTCACCCCCGCAGCCGGGACATCGACGGATCGAACAAAGGCTCCTCAGCGACAACCGCCTCCACCCGCTGATCGAAGTAACCGATCTGCACCACCGTCCCCGGCACCGCCGACTCCACCGGCAACCACGCGTACGCGATGCCCTTCCCAACCGTGTAGCCGTACGCGGCGCTCGTGACGTACCCGACCGCCCGCTCCCCGTCGTACACCGGTTCCTTGCCCATCACGACGGCCGCCGGGTCCTCGATCGTCAGGCAGCTCAACCGCCGCCGCACCTCCCCCTTGCGCCGCTCCAGTGCCGTCTTCCCGACGAAGTCGCCCTTGTCGAGCTTGACGGCGAAGCCGACGCCGGCCTCGTAGGGATCGTGCTCGTAGGTCATGTCGGTGCCGAAGGAGCGGTAACCCTTCTCCAGGCGGAGGCTGTTGAAGGCGCCGCGTCCGGCGACGATGCCGCCGAGCGGCTCCACCGCCTGCCACAGCGTGTCCCAGAGTTTCGCGCCCTGGTCGGCGGTCGTGTACAGCTCCCAGCCGAGTTCACCGACGTACGACAGCCGCATCGCGGTGACCGGCACCGAGCCGATGTAGGCGCGCTTGGCGCGGAAGTACTTGAGTCCCTCGTTGGAGAAGTCCTCGTCGGTGAGCGGCTGGAGGACCTCGCGGGCGAGGGGCCCCCACAGGCCGATGCAGCAGGTGCCCGGGGTGATGTCGCGGACCTGGACCGTGCCGTCGGCGGGCAGGCGCCGCGCGAACCAGTCGAGGTCGAGGTTGCCGTTGGCGCCGACCTGGAAGAGGTCGCGGGCGAGGCGGGCGACGGTGATGTCGCTGCGAATGCCGCCGTCGTGGTCGAGGAGCAGCGTGTAGGTCACCGAGCCGACGGACTTGGCGACCTTGCCGGTGACCAGGCCCTCCAGGAAGTCGGCGGCGCCGGGGCCGCTCACCTCCAGGCGCTTGAGGGCGGTCATGTCGTACATCGCGACGGTCTCGCGGGTGACCTGGGCCTCGGCGCCGACGATCGGGGACCAGTAGCGGGCGGCCCAGTCGTTGGGGGTGGGGATCGAACGGCCTTCGAGCAGGCCCGCGTTGGCCTCGTACCACTGGGGCCGCTCCCAGCCGTTCGCCTCCAGGAAGAACGCACCGTGTTCCTGCTGGCGGGCGTGGAAGGGGCTGGTGCGGATCGGGCGCGGCTTCCCGGACGGCTGGAGGGGGTGGAGGATGTCGTAGACCTCGACGAAGTTCTGGCAGTCGCGGGCGAGGACGTACTCCGGGGCCAGCTGGTGCGGTTCGAAGCGGTTGACGTCGCACTCGTGCAGGTCGAAGGACGAGCAGTGGCCGTCGACCAGCCATTCGGCGACCGCGCGGCCGACGCCCGCGGAGTGCGTGACCCAGACGGCCTCGGCGACCCAGAAGCCCTGGACGTCCGGGGACTCGCCGAGCAGCGGGTAGCCGTCGGTGGTGAAGGAGAAGAGGCCGTTGATGCCCTCCTCGACCTTGGCCTCGCGGGTGGCGGGTAGGAGGGACCGGGTCTCGGTCCAGGCGTCCTCGAAGTCCTCCTCGGTGAACTTGAGGACGGAGGGCATCTGGTCGGCCTCGTCGACGGAGAGGATGTCGTCGGCGGAGATCGGCATGGGACGGTGGCCGTAGTAGCCGATGCCGAGGCCGTCGAAGCGGTCGCGGTAGTAGAGGTCGGCGTCCTGGTGGCGCAGGATCGGGCGGACGGCCTCCTCGGTCTGCCCGGCGAGCGCGGGGACCGGGCCGGTCCAGGCGAGCTGGTGGCCGAGCGGGGTGAGCGGGAGGTTCATGCCGACCATGCGGGCGATCCTCGGGCCCCAGATGCCGGCGCAGCACACGACGATGTCGGCTGCCAGGTCGCCCTGGTCGGTGCGGACGCCCGTCACCCTGCCGTCGGCCTGGAGCACGTCCAGTACCTCGTGGCGGGGCAGGAAGGCGACTCCGCGCTCGGTGGCCCGGCGGATCTGGGCCTCGACGGCGAGGACGGCCTTGGCGAGGCCGTCGGTGGGGACCAGGAGGCCGCCGAGGACCCGGTCGCGGTTGACCAGCGGGTGCTGCTCGACGCACTCGTCGGGGGTCAGCAGGCGTGCCTCGATGCCCCAGGCGGTGATCCAGCCGTGCCGGCGGTGGAGTTCGGCGAGGCGTTCGGGGGTGGTGGCCACTTCGAGGCCGCCGACCTGGAGGAAGCAGGGCTTGCCGTCGACGTCGAGGGAGCAGAACTTCTCGACGGTGTAGCGGGCCAGCTCCGTCATGGTCTTCGAGGGGTTCGTCTGGAACACCAGGCCCGGCGCGTGCGAGGAGGAGCCCCCGGTCGCCGGGAGGGGGCCCTGGTCCACCACGGTCACCTCGGTCCAGCCGCGTGCGGAGATCTCGTCCGCGAGGGCCGCCCCCACGACGCCCGCTCCGATGATGACCACTCGGGGTCCCGCCATCGCCCAACCTCCGAACTTGAGACCGGTGCAGTTGCTTTGTGCGCAACGTGATTCAGGTTGCGCAACTCAATGTGCCCGTCGCCGAGGAGGGGTGTCAAGGGGTCCGGTGACGTCGGGGAACGGGCCGCCGAGCAGCCCGGAAAACGGCAACGCCCGGCGGGCGGCGCGCACAGCTGCGCACCGCCCGCCGGGCGTCCCGGACCGGCCTTCCCGCGACCTGCGACCCCGCTACTTCAGCCAGGCCTTGACCTTGTCGGGGTTGGCGTCGACCCACTTCTTGGCCGCCGCGTCGTCCGACATCTTGTCCACCGCGATGTACTTGGCCACGGTGTTCTGGTCGTCGTTGGTCCAGTTGAACTTCTTCACCAGGTCGTAGGCCGGGCTGCCCGACTTGGCGAAGCTCGCGCTGACGATCTTGTCGAGGTCGTATACGGGGTAGTCGCAGGCGACCTTGGCCGCGTCGGCGTCGCAGCCCGTCGTGTACGCCGGCAGGGAGACCTTCTTCAGGGGCACCTCGGACAGGAACCACTGCGGTTCGTAGAAGTAGCCGATGAGCCACTGCTTGTTCTTCTCGGCCGTTCTGAAGGCCTGGATGAGCGCGGTCTCACTGCCCGCGTACACCACCTTGAAGTCCAGCTTCAGGTTCTTCACCAGGGCCGCGTCATTGGTGACGTACGACGGGTCGCCGTCGAGGAGCTGGCCCTTGCCGCCCGACTCGGACGTCTTGAACTCGGACGCGTACTTGTTGAGGTTCTTCCAGTCGAGGATGTCGGGGTGCGCCTTGGCCAGCCACGGCGGCACGTACCAGCCGATGATGCCCTTGTTGCCGGTCGAACCGGCCTCGACGGCCGTCTTCTGCCCGGTGATGTACTTCTTCTTCAGGTCGTCGTGGCCCCAGTTCTCCAGGACGGCGTCGACCTCGCCGGTCCCGAAGCCCTGCCAGGCGATCTCCTCCTTGAGGTCCTTCTTGGTGACCGTACAGCCGAGTTCGTGCTGCGCCACGTACGCGACGACCGCCGCGTCCGCCTCGTAGCCCACCCAGGGGTTGACGGCCAGGTTGAAGGTGCCGCACTTGCCGTCCGAGGACTTCGAGCCGGCGGAACTGCTGTCGCCGACCTTCGCCCCGCCGCAGGCGGTGAGGGTGAGGCCGAGGACGGCCAGGCCGGCCGCGCCGGCTCGCCAGTGTTGTGCCATGGTGTCGAGCTCCTTATGCCCTGGTGCGTCGTGCCGCAGCCTGAGTGATCCGGTCGAACATGACTCCGAGCAGTACGATGGCGAGCCCTGCCGCCAGCCCCTTGCCGTACAGCTCGCTCTGCGAGAAACCGGCCACGACGTCGTAGCCGAGGGCGCCCGCCCCTACCAGGCCGCCCAGCACAACCATCGACAGCACGTAGATCAGGCCCTGGTTGGTCGCGAGGGTCAGGGCGCCGCGTGCCATCGGCAGTTGGACCTTGGTGATGATCTGCCAGGTGTTGCACCCGGCCGAGGTGGCCGCCTCCACGGTGGACTCGGACACGTTCCGCACCCCGTCCGCGATGATCTTGATCGCCACGGGTGCCGCGTAGACGACGCCCGCGATGATCGCCGTGAAGCGGGTGGCACCGAAGAGCGCCAGGAACGGTACGAGGTAGACGAACGGCGGCATGACCTGCGCGGCGTCCAGGGTGGGCCGGATCAGCCGGTCCGCCAGCGTGCTGCGGCCCATCCACACGCCGAAGACGACACCGGCCAGCATCGTCAGGAGGGTGGCCACGACGGTCGAGGCGAGGGTGGTCATGCTGTCCGACCAGAGTCCGGTGCCGACCAGCAGCCCGACGCAGGCGCCCGCCGTCACCCCGGCCCGCCAGCCGCCGAGGACCGCGCCGAGCGCGACCAGGACGGCGCCGACCAGCCACCACGGGGAGTCGGTGAGCAGGGTCTGGAAGGGGTTGAGCAGGCCGTTGGTGACGGCGTCCCGCAGGGCGTTGGTGAGGCCGTAGAGATGGTCCTGCAGCCAGGTGGACGTGGTGTCGGCGGCGCTCGCGATGTGGCTGCCGACGGTGCCGTCGCCGGGGAACTCGGCCGCCCAGACGTAGGTGTGGGAGAGGTAGACCAGGACGGCGGCGGCGACTCCGCCCGCTCCCAGCAGCGGGCGGCGCCACTTGAGGAACCGTCCGTCCGTGCGGCGGGTCTCGGTCCGGACGGCCGCCGCGGTGGTCACCCGGTCGAGCACGATGGCCATGACGACGATGGCGAGGCCGGCGTTGAAGGCGGTGCCGACGTCGAGCGACTGGAGCGCCTGCACGACGGTCTTGCCGAGGCCCGGCGCGTCGATCAGGGCCGCGATGGTGACCATGGCCAGGGCGGCCATGATGGTCTGGTTGACGCCCACCACGACCGTGCGCCTCGACATCGGCAGCAGCACCTTCACCAGTTGCTGCGCGCGGGTGGCGCCGAGTGAGTCGGCCGCCTCGACGGTGGTCTCGGGGACCGACCGGATGGCGTACGCGGTGATGCGGATGGCGGGCGGGGCCGCGTAGATGACCGTGGTGATCACGGCGGAGGCGCCGCCGATCAGGAAGATCAGGGTCAGCGGGGCGAGGTAGACGAAGGTCGGCATCGTCTGCATGAAGTCCAGGAAGGGCGTCATGATCCGGTTGACCCGGTCGGAGAGCCCCGCCCACACGCCGAGCGGGATGCCGATGAGCAGGGCCACCAGGACCGCCGACAGGGTCAGCGCCAGGGTGTCCATGCTCTCCTGCCACAGGCCCTGGAGCCCGAAGAAGGTGAAACCGGCGACGGCCAGCAGGGCGACCCGCCAGTTGCCCACGGCCCAGGAGACGTAGCCGGTGATGCCGACGACGCCGAGCCAGCCGATCTGCGGGACCGGGCGGCCGTCGGTGGGCTGGGAGATCAGCGACTGGACGAAGGTGACCAGGTTGTCGATGACCAGCCGGATCTCGTTGAAGAAGTACAGGAAGACCGGGTTGGAGTTGCGGTTGGCGCCGATGCTGTCGTTGACGTCGTTCAGCCAGCGGTGCAGACCGGTGAGGTCGGCGGCGGCCAGTGTCAGGGTCTGCCGGCCGCGCAGCGCGGCGAAGAGCACCAGCCAGACGAGCACGATCGCCGCCACCGCCATCGGGCGGCTGACCTTCTTGCGCAGCGTCGCGACCGGCGCGGTCGCGTCGGCGACGGCGGCCATCAGGCGCCGCCCTCCTGCCCGGCGACCACGGCGAGGATCTCCTCGTCGCCGACGATGCCGAGCAGCTTGCCGTTCTCGACGACCTTGACCGGTTTCTCGGCCGCGAGCACCGCCCGGGTGGCCTCGCGGACCACGACGTCCGGGCCCAGCTCGGGGCCGTCCAGCTCGTCGCCGTCGGCGGGCGGGCGCATGATCCAGCGCAGGGTGAGGACGTCCCCGCGCGGCACGTCCTTCACGAAGTCCCGTACGTAGTCGTCGGCCGGGGCGCCGACCAGTTCGTCACCGGTGCCGCACTGGACCATCTTGCCGTCCCGCATGATCAGGATGCGGTCGCCCAGCTTGAGGGCCTCGGAGAGGTCGTGGGTGATGAAGACCATGGTCTTGCCGACCTCGTGGTGCAGGCGGATGACCTCGCTCTGCATGTCCCGGCGGATCAGCGGGTCGAGCGCGGAGAACGGCTCGTCGAAGAAGAGGACGTCGGGGTCGCCGGCGAGGGCGCGGGCGAGGCCGACGCGCTGCTGCATACCGCCGGAGAGCTGGTCGGGGTAGGAGTTCTCGTAGCCCGCGAGGCCCACGAGTTCGACGGTCTCCATCGCGCGTTTCATCCGGTCGGCCCGGCTCATGCCGCGGATCTCCAGGCCGAACGCCACGTTGTCGACGACCTTGCGGTGCGGCAGCAGCCCGAAGTGCTGGAAGACCATGGAGAACTTGCTGCGCCGCAGCTCCCGCAGCCGCCGGGCGTCGGCGCCGCGGATGTCCTCGCCCTCGAAGACGATCTCGCCGGCGGTGGGTTCGATCAGCCGGGTCAGACATCGCACCAGGGTGGACTTGCCGGAGCCGGACAGGCCCATGACGACGAAGACCTCGCCGTTGGACACCTCGAAGTTCACATCGCGGACGGCGGCGGTGCAGCCGGTGCGGTCCATCAGCTCGCGGCGGGTGAGCCCGCACAACTCCTCGGAGCCCGGCACCTCGTCGGCCTTCGGCCCGAACACCTTCCACAGCCGGCGCACGGAGATGACCGGGGTCCGATCCTCGGGGTCCTGGGACGTGCCGCGCCGCTGCGACACCTCGGTCTGGGCTGGGGTCATGATCGGCCTCTCTTCGGCGTCAGCCGCGGAACCAGTGCTGCGGCCCGGGTTGGATGTTCTGCCAGACATGCTTGGGCTCTCGGTACTCGTCCAGGCCGGTCGGTCCCAGCTCACGGCCCACACCCGAGTGCCCGAAACCACCCCATTCCGCTTGCGGCACATAGGGGTGGTAGTCGTTGATCCACACGGTGCCGTGGCGCAGCCCGCGCGCGACCCGCTGGGCCCTGCCGGCGTCCTGGGTCCAGACGGCTCCGGCGAGGCCGTACTCCGTGTCGTTGGCGATGCGGACGGCGGCGTCCTCGTCCCGGAAGCGCTCGACGGTGAGCACGGGCCCGAAGGACTCCTCGTGCACCACGCGCATGTCCTGCCGGCACTCGTCGAGGACGGTGGGCGGGTAGTAGAAGCCGTTCGCCAGCGCGGGGTCCTCGGGGCGCGCACCGCCGCAGCGCAGCACGGCCCCCTCGGCGATCCCGGCGGCCACGTAGGCCTCGATCTTCTCGCGGTGCTGTGCGGAGATCAGCGCGCCGGTCTCGGCCTCGGGGTCGAAGGGACCGCCGAGGCGGATGAGGCGCGCCCGGCGGACCACCTCGTCGACGAAGGCGTCGTGGATGGAGTCCTCGACGATCAGCCGGGCGCCGGCCGAGCAGACCTGCCCGGAGTGCAGGAAGACGGCGGTGAGCGCGAAGTCGACGGCGGTCTCGAAGTCGGCGTCGGCGAAGACCACGTTGGGGTTCTTGCCGCCGAGTTCGAGGGCGACCTTCTTCACGGTGGCGGCGGCGGTGGCCATGATCCGCTTGCCGGTCTCCAGGCCACCGGTGAAGGACACCAGGTCGACGGCGGGATCCTCGGAGAGCGCGGCACCGGCCTCGGGTCCGGCGCCGAGCACGAGGTTGCCGACCCCGGGCGGCAGTCCCGCCTCCTCCAGCGCCTTCAGCAACAGGATCGAAGTGGAGGGGGTGAGCTCGCTGGGCTTCAGGACGAACGTGTTGCCCGCGACCAGGGCGGGCGCGACCTTCCAACTCGCCTGCAGCAGCGGGTAGTTCCACGGCGTGATCAGTCCGCACACGCCGACCGGCTCGTACACGACACGGCTGACGGCGTCCGCACGGCCGGTGTCGATCACCCGGCCGGCGTCGGTGCCGGCGATACCGCCGTAGTAGCGGAAGCAGGAGACGACGTCGGCGATGTCGTACTCGCTCTCCACCAGGCGCTTGCCGGTGTCGAGGGACTCGGCGCGGGCGAACTCCTTGGCGTCGCGCTCGATGATGTCGGCGGTGCGCAGGAGCAGGGCGCCGCGCTCGCGTTCGGGGGTGTGCGGCCAGGGGCCCTCGTCGAAGGCGCGCCGGGCCGCGGTGATCGCCGCCTCGGTGTCCGCGCGGGTCGCCTCGCTGACCGTCGCGACGAGGGTGCCGTCCGCCGGACAGCGGATCTCGCGGTGGCCGCCGGCCACCGCCGCGCGCCATTTTCCATCCACATACAGATCTGCCACGGCCGCGCCCTTCGAGCCCGAAATCGTTGCGCATTGTGCATTGGATTGCTTTTGGTGGAACACCCTGACCGAATGTACGGACAGCCGTCAAGGGCTCCGCGTATCCCGATTCGGCCGCGAAAAGCGGCGCCCCCGGGGCGGGTCAGCCGGCCTGCTGCCGCGCGTCGCCGTGCCGGTAGTAGACGGCCTTGGAGGGCTCCAGCGGCTCCTTGCCGAGGATCAGGTCGGCGGCCTTCTCGGCGATCATCATCACCGGTGCGTAGATGTTGCCGTTGGTGACGTACGGCATCACCGAGGCGTCCACCACCCGCAGGCCCTCCACCCCGTGCACCCGCATGGTCGCCGGGTCGACGACGGACATCTCGTCGGTGCCCATCCTGCAGGTGCAGGAGGGGTGCAGGGCGGTCTCGCCGTCCTTGGCGACCCAGTCGAGGATCTCCTCGTCCGTCGCCACGGACGGCCCGGGCGAGATCTCGCCGTCGTTGTAGGGGGCGAGCGCGGGCTGGTTGAGCAGCTCGCGGGCGACCCTGATCGCCTCGACCCACTCGCGGCGGTCCTGCTCGGTGGAGAGGTAGTTGAAGCGCAGGGCCGGGTGTTCGCTCGGGTCCTTGCTCTTGATCTTGACCGAGCCGAGGGCGTCCGAGTACATGGGGCCCACATGGACCTGGTAGCCGTGGCCGCCGGCGGGCACCGAGCCGTCGTAGCGGACCGCGATGGGCAGGAAGTGGAACATCAGGTTGGGGTAGGCCACGTCCTCGTTGCTGCGGCAGAAGCCGCCGGCCTCGAAGTGGTTCGTCGCGGCCGGTCCCTTGCGGAAGAGCCACTGCAGGCCGATGAAGGGGGCCCGCCACTTCGCCAGGTACGGCTGCATGGAGACGGGCTGCTTGCAGCCGTACTGGATGTACACCTCCAGGTGGTCCTGGAGGTTCTCGCCGACGCCCGGCAGGTCGTGGACGACGTCGATGCCGAGGGCCCGCAGTTCCCCGGCGTTGCCGACGCCGGAGAGCTGGAGCAGCTGCGGGGAGTTGATCGCGCCGCCGCAGAGGACAACCTCCTTGGCACGGACCTGCTGGAGGGCGCCCTTGCCGCGCCGGTACTCGACGCCGACGGCCTTCTTGCCCTCGAAGAGGACGCGGGTGACCAGGGCGCGGGTCTTCACGGTGAGGTTGGGGCGCTTGCGGGCGGGCTTGAGGTACGCCTTGGACGCCGACAGGCGCCGGCCGCGGTGGACGTTGCGGTCGAACTTGGCGAAGCCCTCCTGCCGGTAGCCGTTGACGTCGTCGGTGGGCGCGTGGCCCGCCTCCTCGGTGGCCTTCAGGAAGGCGGAGAAGAGCGGGTTGGTGGCCGGGCCGCGCTCCAGCACCAGGGGGCCGTCATGGCCGCGGAACTCGTCGTCCGGGTCGGCCGCGAGGCAGTTCTCCATCCGGCGGAAGTACGGCAGGCAGTGGGCGTAGTCCCAGGTCTCCATGCCGGGGTCGGCGGCCCAGCGCTCGTAGTCCATGGGGTTGCCGCGCTGGAAGATCATGCCGTTGATGCTGCTGGAGCCGCCGAGCACCTTGCCGCGGGCGTGGTAGACACGGCGGCCGCCCATGTGCGGCTCGGGTTCGGACTCGTACTTCCAGTCGTAGAAGCGGCTGCCGATGGGGTAGGTCAGCGCCGCGGGCATGTGGATGAAGACGTCCCAGGGATAGTCGGGGCGGCCCGCCTCCAGGACGAGCACCCGGTTGCCGGGGTCGGCCGAGAGCCGGTTCGCCAGTGCGCTGCCGGCCGAGCCGCCGCCGACGATGACGAAGTCGTACTGCAAGGGAGCCATGGTGCCTCGTCTCGCTCGCGCCGTCGATTGCGCGGAATGCTAGTACGGGTATCGCTATACGCACCAGGTTGCGAACAACGCAACTTGTAAGATCTTTGTTCACACCGCGTTACTTGGAGGGTGTTGTTTACTGCGCGTATAGTTTCGCTATGAGCAACTACAGTCCGGATTCCGAAACGAACGGCTCATCTTCTGGCGGCGTGCAGTCCGTCGACCGCGCCATCAGCGTCCTGGAGATCCTGGCCCAGCGCGGCGAGGCGGGGGTCAGCGAGGTGGCCGCCGAGATCGATGTTCACAAGTCGACCGCGTTCCGGCTGCTCGGCGCCCTGGAGGCGCGCGGCCTTGTGGAGCAGGCGGGCGAGCGGGGCAAGTACGCGCTCGGTTTCGGCATCGTACGCCTGGCGGGCGCGGTGACGGGACGCATCGACGTCACCCAGCAGGGCCGGCAGGTGTGCGAGCGGCTGGCCGAGGAGATCGGCGAGACGGTCAACATCGCGGTGATGCAGGAGCACTACGCGATCAACCTCTACCAGGTGCGCGGCACGGCCGCCGTCACCGCGCACAACTGGGTCGGCCAGCTGACCCCGCTGCACGCGACCTCCAGCGGCAAGATCATGCTGGCCCACCTGCCCGCCAAGGAGCGGGCCGCGCTGATCGCGGACGGCGGCCTGAAGAAGCTCACCCCGCACACCATCTCCGCGAAGGCGAAGCTGGAGAAGAACCTCGCCGAGGCCCGGGAGCGCGGGTACGCCTGGACGCTGGAGGAGCTGGAGATCGGGCTGCATGCCATGGCCGCGCCGATCCGGGACCGGGAGGGCCGGGTCGTCGCGTCGATCAGCGCCTCCGGGCCCTCCTACCGGTTCACCGAGGAGCGCATGCACGAGCTGGCTCCGGTGCTGGTCAAGGGCGCGGAGGAGATCAGCCACCGGATGGGGTACCTGGGCTGAGCGCCCGCGGGACGAGCGCCGTCGGGCCCGCGTTCAGCCGCTCGCGCGGGCCACGGGCGTCACTCCGGCTGCCGGGTGCCGAGCCGTTCGTGCACCCAGTCGTGGAAGGCGCCGATGTGGTGCTCGCTGGGCACCAGCACCCCGCCCTTGGCGTACAGCCGTGAGCTCATCCCCGGCTGGGTGCGCTCGCAGGCGTCGAAGTCCTGGCGGTTGACCCGGTCGAAGAGCTCCACGGACCGGCTGACGTCCTTGCCGCTCTCCACGACGTGCGGAAGGTAGAGCCAGTCGCACTCGACGATCGTGCGGTCGACGGCGACCGGGTACATCCGGTGGAATATGACATGGTCCGGAACCAGGTTGATGAACACCTGCGGTTTGACGGTGATCGCGTAGTACCGCCGGTCCTGGTCCTCGGAGACGCCGGGGATGCGGTCGAGGCCCTCGGAGCCGTCCACGGTGAAGCCCCGCACGCCGTCGCCGAACTCCGCGCCGTGGCCGACGTAGTACTGGGCCGCGTAGCCGTCGGCGAACTCGGGGAGCACCTCGGTGAGTTCGGGGTGGATGGTGGCGCAGTGGTAGCACTCCATGAAGTTCTCGATGATGAGCTTCCAGTTCGCCCGCACGTCGTACACGATCCGCCGGCCGACGGAGAGGTCGTCGACGCCGTAGCGCTCGATCGACGCCACATCGCCCAGCCGCTCGACCACGGCACCGATCACGTCCTCCTCGAAGGACGGCGGGTTCTCCGCGAGGCACACCCACACATAGCCGAGCCACTCGCGCACGGCCACGCCCACCAGGCCGTACTCGGTGCGGCCGACGTCGGGCATCTTGGTGAGGTTGGGGGCCGCGACCAGCTTGCCGTCCAGGTCGTAGGTCCAGGCGTGGTACGGGCACTGGAAGGCGCGCCTGACCTCGCCGGTCTCCTCGGTGCAGAGCTTGGCGCCGCGGTGCCGGCAGACGTTGAAGTAGGCGCGGATCGACCGGTCCCGGGCCCGGGTGACGAGGATGGACTCGCGGCCCACGTCGACGGTGCGGAAGGCGCCGGGCTTCGGCAGGTCCGAGGCGCGGGCGACGCAGAACCACATCGTCTCGAAGATGCGCTCCTGCTCCTGGGCGAAGATCCCGGGATCCGTGTAGGCGGACCCGGGGAGGGTGGCGATCAGGCTGTCCGGCAGGCTGGTCGAGGTCACGGTGCACTCCTCGGAGAACGTCGTGGATCGGTGGGGTGGCGCGGGCGCCGGGTCAGGACGCGGCGGCGGTGAACTGCTTGCGCGCGCGGGTGAACAGCCGCGGCTGGTCCATGCCGAGCACGGCGACCTGCCGGCCGGCCTGCCGGTAGACGGCGAGGAAGCTGCGCTCCTCGGTGGAGCCGGCCTCGACCGTCACGCTGTCGGCCCCGGCCGCGCTGCCGACGAACTGGATCTTCACGCCGTACTGGTCGGACCAGAAGTACGGGGCCCGGGGGACGCCGGGTTCCGTCGCGCCGTGCGCGAGCAGCGTGGCCACGGCGGCGTCCGGCCGTTCCAGCGCGCCGGTCCAGTGCTCGACCCGGCGGTGGGTGCCGGTGTGCGGGTCGTACCAGTTGGCGCAGTCGCCGACCGCGACCACCCCGGCCAGGCCGGTGCGTCCGTCGGCGCCGCACTTCACCCCGTTGTCGAGCGTGATGCCGGAGCCCTCCAGCCAGTCGACATTGGGGCGCGCGCCGACGCCGACGACGACGGTGTCGGCGGGCACGCTGCGGCCGTCCTCCAGCAGTACGGCCGCCACCCGGCGCTCGCCGCTCAGTCCCTTGACCCCCACCCCGCACAGCAGCCGCACCCCGTGGTCGGCGTGCAGGCCGGAGACGACGGCGCCCATGGTCTCGCCGAGCGGCCCGGCCAGCGGGGTCGGCGCCGCCTCGATCACGGTGACGTCGAGACCGAGCGCGTACGCGGTGGCAGCGACCTCGGCGCCGACGAACCCGCCGCCGATCACCACCAGTCGGCCGCCCCGGGCGAGGTCGTCGCGCAGGGCGCGGGCGTCGTCGAGGGTGCGCAGCACATGGACCCCGGCGAGGCCCTCGGTGCCGGGCAGGGTGCGGGCGGCGGCACCGGTCGCGAGGACCACTCCGTCGGCGCGGACCTCCCGGCCGTCGGCGAGCCGGATCGCCCGCGCGGTGCGGTCGAGCCCGGTGGCCCGGGCTCCGAGCAGCCACTCCGCGTGGAGTTCCTCGTCGTCCCGCTCCAGCGCGAGGTCCGCCTCGCCGAGGGTGCCGGCCAGGAACTCCTTGGACAACGGCGGCCTGTCGTACGGGCGATGGGTCTCGTCGCCGATGACGACCAGCCGGCCGTCGTACCCCCGCCGCCGCAGCGAGCGCGCGGCCGACAGCCCGGCCAGCGAGGCGCCCACCACGGCCACGGTCCTCACGCGGGGCCTCCGGCGAGGCGGGCGCTGACGCACGGCGGCAAGTTGGGGGCGTCGGTGGAGAGCCGGACGTAGACCGTGCCGTCCTCGACGACGACCTCGTGGGTGCGGACCGGGAGCTTGGCCGGGGGTGCGTCCACGGCGCCGGTCCTGAGGTCGAACGTGGAGGCGTGCAGGGGGCATTCCACCTCACAGCCCTCCAGCCAGCCGTCGGCGAGCGAGGCGTCCTGGTGGGTGCAGGTGTCGTCGATGGCGAAGAGCTCGCCGTCGTCGGTGTGGAACACCGACACGGGCGGCTCGATGTCGAGCCGGTGGGCCTCGCCTCGCGGCAGATCCGCGAGACGGCACGCGGGAATCTTCATGACACCTCGGTGCGTATAGCGAAACGGATTGCGATGAGCGCAACGTCAGTTTGGGGGCGGTTCCGAAGCGTTGTCAAGGAGTTCACCCGTCGGCTTGGGCGGGCCTCCACGACGGTCGCGCGGGCACGCCGAAGCATCCTCGAAACCATGGTTGAACAGGGGAAACAGTCTCCCCTCCAAGTGCCGCGACGGCCCTGCCCCGGGGCCGGCCGAAGGGGTCGGCCGCCGGGGCAGGGCCGCTGCGTCGCGGCGCGGTCAGAAACCGCGGTCGATCCACTCCTGGAGATGCGGTGCCTCGGCACCGACGGTCGTACCGTCCCCGTGCCCGGTGTATACGACCGTGTCGCCGGGGAGGGTGAGGAGCCGCTCCCGGATCGACCCGACGAGGGTGGGGAAGTCGCTGTACGACCGCCCCGTGGCCCCCGGCCCGCCGGCGAACAGGGTGTCGCCGCTGAAGAGGGCGGACAGCCCCGGTGCGTACAGGCAGACCGCGCCCGGCGCATGGCCCGGGGTGTGCAGCACGGTCAGTTCGGTGCGGGCCGCCTGGAGGCGCTGCCCGTCGGCGAGTTCGGCGTCGGGCAGCCGCTCGGGGTGGGTCTGCTTCCACAGCGGCAGGTCGTCGGGGTGCAGCAGGACCGGGGCGCCGGTCCGGGCGGCGAGGGCGGGCGCGGCGCCGATGTGGTCGTCGTGCGCGTGGGTGCAGACGATCGCGCGCAGGGTGCGCCCGCCGAGGGCCCCGAGGATCGCGTCGGCGTCATGGGCGGCGTCGACGACGATCACCTCGTGGTCGTCGCCGACGAGCCACACGTTGTTGTCGACGTCCCAGGTTCCGCCGTCCAGCGAGAAGGTGCCCGAGGTGACGAGGCGCTCGATGCGGGCCCCACCCGTCACAGGACCACCACCGAGCGCAGGACGTCACCGTGGTGCATGCGCTCGAAGGCCTTCTCCACCTCGTCCAGGGCGATGGTCTCGGTGACGAAGGCATCCAGGTCGAGGCGGCCCTGCAGATACAGGTCGATGAGCATCGGGAAGTCGCGGGAGGGCAGACAGTCCCCGTACCAGGACGACTTGAGCGACCCGCCGCGGCCGAACACGTCGAGGAGCGGCAGCTCCAGCTTCATCTCCGGGGTGGGCACGCCGACCAGCACCACGGTGCCGGCGAGGTCACGGGCGTAGAAGGCCTGCCGGTAGGTCTCCGGGCGGCCCACGGCCTCGATGACGACGTCGGCGCCGAAGCCGCCGGTCAGCTCGCGCACCGCGTCGACGGCGTCGGTCTCCTTGGAGTTGACCGTGTGGGTGGCGCCGAGCGTGCGCGCCGTCTCCAGCTTGCGGTCGTCGATGTCCACCGCGACGACCTTCGCCGCGCCGGCCAGGTTCGCGCCGAGGATCGCGGCGGCACCCACGCCTCCGCAGCCGATCACGGCGACGCTGTCCCCGCGCCCGACGTTGCCGGTGTTGAGGGCGGCGCCGAGGCCGGCCATCACCCCGCAGCCCAGCAGCCCGGCGGCCGCCGCCGACGCGCGCCGGTCGACCTTGGTGCACTGCCCGGCCGCCACCAGCGTCTTCTCGGCGAAGGCACCGATGCCGAGCGCGGGCGAGAGCTCCCTACCGTCGGTCAGGGTCATCCTCTGCTTGGCGTTGTGGGTGTTGAAGCAGTACCACGGCCGCCCGCGCAGACAGGCCCGGCACTGGCCGCACACGGCACGCCAGTTGAGGATCACGAAGTCCCCGGGTGCCACGTCGGTGACCCCGGCGCCGACCTCCTCGACGACCCCGGCCGCCTCGTGTCCCAGCAGGAACGGGAAGTCGTCACTGATCCCGCCCTCGCGGTAGTGCAGATCGGTGTGGCAGACCCCGCAGGCCTCGATCCTGACCACCGCCTCACCCGGGCCGGGATCGGGCACCACGATGGTTTCCAGGCTGACGGGGGCGCCCTTGCTCCGCGCGACGACGGCACGGACCTGCTGAGACATGGCCACTCCTCGGCTGACAGAGGTGGCGAGATGTTGCCCAATGCGGCACGCATCTCGTGTTTCGCAACACAGCATCGCGGAGGCCGCAGCGGCGGTCAAGAATTCGTCCGGCCGCATCCGACCGGGAACGAGCGCCCCGGCGAAGGGGGGCCCGGTATCATCAATTGCACAATTACCTCAAAACACCCATGTCCCTAGTCCGGCACGGATGTGCCCGAGGTGAGGATGCACGACATCACCTTCGACGGCCGCGGTGAGCTCCCGGAGCCCGGGGGCGAGGCGGAGGTCCTGCTGGACGCCCGCGCCCGGGTGGCGGCCTGGGGGCCGGGAGCCGAGCGGCTGCTCGGCCACCCGGCGCGGGAGGTGCTCGGCCGTCGCGCGGACGAACTGCTCCACGACCCCGCGGACGCGGCGGACCTCGCCCGCCGGTGGGAGGAGGGCCTGCGCCGGGGGACGGTGGCGCTGCGGCGGCGCGACGGACAGCCCCTTGGGGCAGAGGTCTGGGCACGCCCCCTCACCTCCGCCGACGGTGAGCGGCAGTGGCTGGTGCAGGCGGTCGGCACGGAGACGTTCCGCATCTACGAGTACGGGCGCGCCCTGTTGAAGGGGCTGTTCACCGACACCCCCTTCCATATCGACCTCTTCGACACCCGGCTCCGGTTCATCGGCCAGAACCTCACGGAGCGTCGCGCCGGGGTGTTCCGGGAGAGCGAGTACTCCGGGCACACGATGCGCGAGATGGCACCGCCCGGACTGCTGGACTTCGACGCCCTGGAGCTCCGGCAGCGGCAGGTGCTGGAGAGCGGCGAGGCCCTCATCGACACCGAGGTCGAGGGCCACCCGGTGCCCGGTTCGCCGCGCGAGTACGTGTGGTCGGAGTCGATCCTGCCGCTCAGGGACCCCTCCGGAGCGGTGATCGCGCTGGGCCATGTGGTCTCCGACGTGACCCAGCAGGTCCGCGCCCGCGAGCGGCTGATGCTGGCGAACGAGGCGGGCACCCGGATCGGCACCTCCCTGGACCTCTGGCAGACGGCCCGGGAGCTGACCGAGGTCGCGGTGGACCGCTTCGCCGACGTCTGCCAGGTGGACCTGCTGGACTCCGTCTTCGCCGAGGACGAGCCGGCCGAGGACGAGCAGCCGCGCGCCCCGCGGCTGCGTCGGGCCGCGTCCGGCGGGACCCCGGAGGAGCCGGGTCCGGACGGCGGGACCGGGGACGGGACGGTGCGGGTGGGCGATCTCGACACGGCGGCGACCGCGCCCGGCTCACCGTTCCTGGACGCCCTGACGAAGGGCACGTCCGTTCTCCTCACCGATGACGACGAGCGGCTGCGCACCCGCCCGGGCGTCGTGTGTCCGCCGCCGTCCCCGGACGGCGGGCCCGAGGTGCACTCCTGGCTGCTGGTCCCCATGCTCGCCCGGGGGGTGGCACTCGGCACCGCCGTCTTCATGCGCTCCCGCAGCCCCCGCCGGTTCGAGCCCGACGACGTGCTGCTGGCCGAGCAGATCGTGACCCGTACGGCGGTGTGCGTCGACAACGCCAGCCGCTACCACCGGGAGCGCACCACGGCCCGGACCCTGCGGCGCAGCCTGCTCCCCCAGCGGCTGCCGTCGCCGTCGGCGGTGCGGACCGCGTCGCGCTATCTGCCGGCCAGCGAGCACACCGGGCTTGGCGGGGACTGGTTCGACGTGATCCCGGTGTCCGGCGCCCGGGTGGCGCTCGTGGTGGGCGACGTGGTCGGCCACGGTCTGCAGTCGGCCGTGACCATGGGGCGGCTGCGCGGCGCCGTCCGCACGCTCGCCGATCTCGACCTGTCGCCGGTCGAGGTGCTCACCCATCTGGACGACCAGCTGAACCGCTTCCTCGACGAGCGCGGTGACGAGGTGTCCCTGGTGACCGGGGCGACCTGTCTGTACGCCGTGTACGACCCGGTGTCGCGCCGCTGCCAGCTCGCCCGCGCGGGCCATCCGCCCCCGGCGGTGGTGTCGGCGGACGGCGGGGTCTCCTTCGTCGACCTGCCCGGCGGGCCGCCCCTGGGGCTGGGCGGTGTCGTGTTCGAGGAGCGGGAGATCACCCTGGGCGACGGGGATCTGCTGGTCCTCTACACCGACGGGCTGCTGGAGTCGCGGTCCCAGGACTTCGAGACCGGGCTGCGCCGGATGCGCGAGGTGCTGGCCCGCACGTCCGCGTCGGCCGCGCCGCAGGAGGTGTGCGACACGCTGGTCCGCGAGCTGCTGCCGCCGGGCCACCAGGACGACGTGGCCGTCCTGGTGGCCCGGATGACCGGGCTCGCGCCGGACTCCCATGTCACCTGGGAGATCGAGGCGCGGGACCTGATGGTGGGCCGGGCACGGGAGCTGACCGCACGTCAGATGGCGGTGTGGGGGCTGGCGGAGGAGTCGTTCACCACCGAGCTGATCGTCAGCGAGCTGCTGACGAACGCGCTGCGCTACGGCGGCGAGCCGATCACCCTGCGCCTGATCCGGGACCAGAGCCTGATCTGCGAGGTGTCGGACGGCAGCAGCACCTCGCCGCACGTGCGGCGGGCCCAGGAGACGGACGAGGGCGGACGCGGCCTCTACCTGATCACCCGGCTCACCCAGAACTGGGGGACGCGCTACGGCGAGCGCGGCAAGACCATCTGGGCCGAGCAGCCGCTTCCCCGGTGACGGTCAGTCCTCGTCCGGGCCGGGGACCACGACCAGGAAGGCGTCCGTCCTCAGGTCCATGACCACGGTCGCCGGCTCGCCCAGGGCCCGGCACTCGGCCGCGTACTCCTCGGCCGGCCATGATCCCCGGGGAGCCCCGGCGGGAAATCGCTGCAACACCCTCGCGCCCATACCGGCCCTCACCTCCGCGGTCGACGTCGCCGTACCCGTTCGGCTGCCCCGGATCGACGCGGACATGCCGGAAACGCCGGAGGGGCGCGGCCACCGGTCCGCCGCCGGGGCGCGGAGAGGTGAAAGCCTGGGGGTTTCGCCCCCGTTCCCGGAGTCGCACCATGAACGTCTCGGTCGTCCTGTTCACCGCGGATCTGCGTCTGCACGACCACCCGCCGCTGCGGGCGGCCCTCGAAGGGTCCCGCGCGATCGTGCCCCTGTTCGTGCGGGACCGGGCGGTGGAGCGGGCCGGGTTCGCGGTCCCGAACCGGCTGGCCTTCCTGGCCGACTGTCTGCGCGACCTGGACGCGGGGCTGCGCGAGCGCGGGGGCCGGCTGGTGGTGCGCTCCGGCGACCTGGTCGAGGAGGTGTGCAAGGCCGCCGCCGAGGCGGACGCCGGGGAGGTGCACCTGGCGGCCGACGTCAGCGGGTACGCGCAGCGCCGGGAGGAGCGGCTGCGGCGGGCCCTGGCGGCGGACGGCCGGCGGCTGCACGTCCACGACGCGGTGACGGCGGCGGTCCCGGCCGGCGCGGTGACACCGGCCGGCCGGGACCACTACGCGGTGTTCACGCCGTACTTCCGGCAGTGGTCGCGGCAGCCGCTGCGGGACGCCCTGGCCGCGCCCCGCACGGTCCGGGTCCCGGAGGGCGTCGGATCCGAACCGCTGCCGGACCGCGCCGCGCTGTCCGGGGTGTCGCGAAACCTGGCCCCCGGCGGCGAGACGGCGGGCCGCGCCCGGCTGACCGCCTGGCTCCGCTCGGACCTCGCCACGTACGAGGACCGCCACGACGACCTGACCGGCGACGCCACCTCCCGGTTCTCGCCGCACCTGCACTTCGGCACCCTCTCCCCCGTCGAACTGGTCCACCGGTCCCGGCGGGCGGGCGGCCCGGGCGCCGAGGCGTTCGTACGGCAGCTCGCCTGGCGCGAGTTCCACCGCCAGGTGCTGGCCGCGCGACCGACGGCGGCCACGGCCGACTACCGCACCCGGCAGGACCGTTGGCGCACCGGGACCGCCGCCGGCGCGGACGTCGAGGCGTGGCGTACGGGACGCACCGGGTACCCCGTCGTCGACGCGGCGATGCGCCAGCTGGCGGCGGAGGGCTGGATGCACAACCGCGGCCGGCTGCTCACCGCGAGCTTCCTCGCCAAGACGCTGTACGTCGACTGGCGGGTGGGCGCCCGGCACTTCCTGGACCTGCTGGTCGACGGGGACGTGGCGAACAACCAGCTCAACTGGCAGTGGGTGGCGGGCACCGGCACGGACACCCGCCCCAACCGCGTCCTCAGCCCGGTGGCCCAGGCGAGGCGTTACGACCCGGACGGCGCGTACGTCCGGCGCTGGGTGCCGGAGCTGGCCGGCCTGCCGGGCGCGAGGGTGCACGAGCCGTGGAAGCTGCGCGGAGCCGAGCGGGCGGCGCTCGACTACCCGGACCCGGTCGTCGACCTCGCGGAGGGCCTCGACCGGTTCCGCCGGGCCCGCGAGCGCGGCTGACCGCGCCGAGAGCTACACATAAAGAAGAAATAAGAGCAGAATGATAGTAAGCGGCGTATACCGCACGCTTCAGACGCGGTCAGGCCTGCAAGTCAAAGGAGACGAGTCATGGCCAACGTCTCGCACGGCAGAAGTGACATAACCAGCCACCCCGACGTCTCCGAGATGCGGGAGCGCTACGCCCGCATGCTCGGCGGTCGTGATGTGGCACTCGTGGACGGACCGGTGTTCCTGCTCGGTCTGTACTGCGCGGCGTCCCCGTGGATCCTCCACTACTCGGCGAGCCAGCCCGCGCTCATGACGCACAACCTGATCATGGGCATAGCGATAGGACTGCTGGCACTCGGATTCACCCGGGCCCCGGAGCGCATGTACGGCCTGAGCTGGGCCATGTGCGCCATGGGCATCTGGATGATCATCGCGCCCTGGGTGGTCGGCAGCAGCCCGGACACGGGCGTCATCATCAACAACGTCATCATCGGCGCGCTGGCCCTCTGCCTCGGGCTGGTGTGCGCCGCGGCGGCCAGGCGGACGCCCGCGACGTAGGCGCCATCGAGCACCTCCTCGGAAAGGAGGATGCGGGGCCGGTCCGGTGACGGCGGACCGGCCCCGCCGCCCGCTCACCGGCCGGGCACCAGCCAGGGCTCCTGCGGGAGCGGGCCGCCGGTCTCGATGAGGGACTTCAGGTTGGACAGGACGGCCGGCCAGCCGGACGAGACGGCCCGCAGCTCGTCCTCGTCGTTCAGTTCCTCGTGGGTGACGGTGAGCCTGACGATGCCGGCGTGCGGCTCGATGTCGAAGGTGACCCGGGAGTGGCGGTCCGGCTCCCCCTCGTGCTCGGGCGCGGCCCAGGTGGTGACCAGCCGGGTCGGGCGCTCGCTCACGACGACGGTGCCCACCACGTCGGCGATGCCGGAGCCGTCGGTGCGGACGTGCTCCCAGCGGGATCCGGGGCGCCAGTCGGAGACGTTGGAGTGCCCCCAGTAGGCGGCGGTCAGGTCGGCGTCCGTGAGGGCGTCCCAGACCTTCTCCGGGGTGCCGGCGATGTAGGTGACGTATACATAGCTGGGCTTGTCGCTCATGGCTTCCTCGGCTCGTCGCTTCAGGTCGCCGAGCGCGCGCAGGCGCGGGCGCTCGAACTTGTCGATCCACCGCTCCTGGATCTCGTGGAGCGGCACGGGGTTGAGGTAGTGCAGCTTCTCCCGCCCCCGCCGCACCGTGCTGATCAGGTTCGCGGCCTCCAGGACGGCCAGATGCTGGGTCACCGACTGCCGGGTCATCGCGATGTGCCCGCACAGCTCGCCCAGTGTCTGGCCGTTCTGCTCGTGCAGCCGGTCGAGCAACCGTCTGCGCGTGTCGTCGGCCAGCGCCCTGAAGACCTTGTCCATCGCACTGTCGTCCTCTGATCGCACACCCAACGTTATGCAGGCAATCACCTGCATGTCAATCTGGGCGCCCGGCGCCAGGCGCTCGGCCCCGCACGCCGAACGAGATCCACACGTCCGGCGGCAGCTCCGGCCGGCCGGGCACCGGGCGGGGCTCCTCCGCCCAGGCGTCCCCGGCGGCCTGGGCCGCGACCCGCCGCCAGAAGGCGACGGCACCGGGGTTCTCGTACTGGAAGGCGACCTCCCAGCTGCCCGGATGCCGGGTGAGCACCTCGTGGACGGCGCGCAGGCCGATCCCGGTCCGGCGGGCGCCGCGCACCACGAAGAAGCTGTTGAGGACCCGCACGGGCGCGCCCAGTCCGCGCACGAACGCGAAGCCGACCGGGTGCTCGCCCCGGACGAACAGGTAGGGCGCCCAGTCGGGCGAGGAGAAGGCGTCCTCGACGCGTTCGTCGCGGAACGTGCCGTCGGGGCGGGGCAGCAGCCGGCGGAACCCGGACAGGTCGTGGCGGAACATCAGCCACAGCCGTCCGACGGTGGCGCGGTCGGCGGGGGCGGCGGTGCGGACGGCGACGTCCGTATCGGTGGTGTCGGTCATGAAAAAAGCCTCACCCGGCGGGAGTTGCCCGCGCCGGGTGAGGCTGACGTCTGCCGGGGAGACTACACCACGACCGCTTCGTCCTCGTCGGGTGCCAGGTAGTCCTCGGCGATGTCCTTCGGGCCGAACGGCCACACCTTCTCGAACCGCGCCCACAGCACGAACGCCACACAGCCGAGGGCGAGCCAGGCCAGCGACCATTCGATGGGGTGACGGCCCGGGGAGTTCTTGTCGGCGTAGCCGTAGATCACGCACCAGCCGACGAAGGCGACGATGCTCGGCACCGGGTAGAGCCACATCCGGTACGGCCGTTTCAGCGCCGGCTGCCGGCGGCGCAGCACCGTGAGCGCCACGATCTGGGCCAGCGCCTGGACGATCACCATCACCGTGGTGAGGAGCTGGATGAGGGTGGCCAGGTCGGTGTGGCGGCCGATCAGGAAGCCGATCGCGGTGATCACGCCCATGGTGGCGAGGCCCAGCATCGGGAAGCGGTGCCTGGGATGGAGCTTCGCGTACGGCCGGAAGAAGACCCGGTCGCGGGCGGCGTCGTAGGGCACCCGGGAGCCGCCGAGCAGCCCGGTGAAGACCGAGGCGAAGGCCGTGATGAGGATCAGGACGGTGACCGTGTCGGCGGCCCCCTTGCCCCAGGTCTTCTCCAGGACCGCCGAGGCCACCGACGTGGAGGCGATGTCGTCGGGGTTCGTCATGCGGTGCCAGTCGATGACGCCGAGCGTGCCGATCTGCAGCAGCAGGTAGATCGCCATGATGCCGACGATGGAGAACAGGATGGAGCGCGGCAGGGCGCGGCCGGGGTCCTTGATCTCGGCGCCCATGTACGCGGTGGTGTTGTAGCCGAGGTAGTCGTAGATGCCGATGGTCAGGCCCGCGGCGAAGCCGAGCCAGAAGTGGTCACTGGTCAGGTCGAAGGCGCCCGACGGGTAGGTGAAGGCCAGGTGCGGGCTGAAGTCGCTGGCCGCGGCGGCGATCACCAGCACCACCGAGGCGATCATCACCGCCCACATGACGGCGGTGATCCGGGCGATGTGCTCGATGCCCCGCCAGAGCAGGAACACCACCAGGGCGATGATGCCGAGCCCGACCAGGTCGCCCGAGGTCTTTCCGAGGTCGGGGGCGAGATAGCCCAGGTACTGGACGAAGCCGACCACGCCGGTGGACATGATCAGCGGGATGAAGAGCATCGCCGTCCACACGAACAGGAACGGCATCAGGCGTCCGGTGCGGTACTGGAAGGCCTGGCGCAGATAGACGTAACTGCCGCCGGAGCCGGGCATCGCGGCGCCGAGCTCGGCCCACACCAGGCCGTCGCAGAGGGCGAGCACCGCGCCCGCGACGAAGCCGATCACGGCCTGGGGGCCGCCGAACGCGGCCACCATCAGCGGGATGGTCACGAACGGGCCGATGCCGCACATCTGGCTCATGTTGATGGCGGTGGCCTGGAACAGGCCGACGCGCCGGACGAAGCCACCCGTGGGTGGCGCGGTGCCGGGACTACCGGGACTACCGGACATGGCGGGGCTCCTGGGGCGGGGCGGAAGGGGCACGGAGAGGACACGGAGAGGACTTCGGCCGAGAGGGCGGGATGGCCGATAAAGTTAAGGAGCCTTACTAGATGCGTCAAGTATGCGTCGGGAATCGGTGAGAATGGTGTGATGGCCGCCAGCGACGTCGTAGAGCAGCAGGAACAGCCCTGGAGCCGGCAGCGACTGCGCAGCACCAACGAGCGGCTGCTGCTGGACCGGCTGCGTGCGCTCGGTTCCGCCTCCCGGGCCCAACTGGCCCGCGAGACCGGCCTGTCCAAGCCGACGGTCTCCAGCGCCCTGGCCGCCCTGGAGTCGGCGGGCCTGGTCCACGAGGTCGGCACCCACGCCCCCGAGCGCGGCCGCACGGCCGTGCTGTACGCCCCCGACCCGGCGGCCGGGTACGCGCTCGGCATCGACGTCGGGCGTAGTTGGCTGCGGGTGGCGGTCGCCGATCTCGACGGCACCCTGGTCGCCCGCTCGGAGGTGCGCAACCGGGCCCGCGGCTCGGGCGCGATGGCGGACCTGCTGGTCGCCACCGCCCGACAGGTCGTCGCCAACTCGGGGGTGGACCCGGCCGAGGTGGTGCACGGGGTGGTGGGCACGCCGGGGGTGTACGACGAGCGGCAGCGGCGGGTGCGGTACGCGATGCATCTGCCGGGCTGGGGGCGCGCCGGGCTGTTCGACCGGATGCGCGAGGAGCTGGGCGTGCCGCTGGAGGTGCACAACGACGCCAACCTCGCGGCGCTGGGCGAGTACACCTACGGGGTCGGGGCGGGCAGCCGGCTCTTCGCGTACATCATGATCGGCACCGGCCTCGGGATGGGCGTGGTCAGCGAGGGGCGGCTGTTCACGGGGGCGCACGGCCTCGCCGGGGAGATCGGCTTCCTGCCCTGGCCCGGGCAGCAGCGGGGGCCCGAGCGGCTGGAGGACGCCGTGTCGGGGGTGGCCGTGGTGGAGACGGCGCGGCGGCTGGGGATGAGCGGGCAGCTCACCGCGAAGTCCGTGTTCGACGCGGCCCGCCAGGGCGACCGGGCGGCCGTGGAGGCGGTACGTCTCGAAGGCGAGCGGATCGCGCACACGGTGGCGGCCGCGGCGGCCGTGCTCGACCCGGACCTGGTGGTGCTGGGCGGCGGGGTCGGCCACAGCGTCGACCTCCTGCTGCGTCCCGTGCGGGAGCATCTGCGCACGCTCACACCGCTGCGCCCGAAGCTCGCGCCCAGCCGGCTCGGCGAGGACGCGGTGCTGCTGGGCGCGGTGGCCACGGCCCTCGGGACCGCCCGTGACCTGGTCTTCGAGCGCAGGTCGGCGACTTCCTGAGACTGCGGGTCGGCCACGCCCCGAGAGCGCGGGCCGGCCGCGTCCCGAGCGCACAGGTCGGCGGCCTCCGGAAACCGGCGGCGCCAACTCGCGCGGACGCCACGGTGATTGACATGCCCCTCTCGGGACCCTAGCTTGAGCCGGGTTAGTAAAGTTTCCTAACTTTACGAGCCTGGAGACCATCGTGTTCCCTCGCCCCGCCCCCGGACACCGCCTCGCCACCGCCGCCGTGGCCCTGGGCCTGCTCTGTTCACTCAACACGAGCGCCTGGGCCGGCGCCAGGAACCCGGCCGGGGCCACCTCCGATTCCCGCTCGCACGGCCACCCCGGGGTCACCCGGGTGCCGTCCGCCGCGGGCTCCGCCACCCCCCTGTCGGGCTACGCGATCCGGTCGACGGCCGAGGTGGGCGACTCCGCCACAGCGGTCTCCTCCCCCGGCTACCCGGCGAAGGGCTGGTATCCGGCGGGCCCCCGCTCCACGGTGCTGGCCGCGCTGCTCGCCGACGGCGTGTACGACGACCCGTTCGTCTCCACCAACCTCCAGAAGATCCCCAAGTCGCCCTTCCAGGTGCCGTGGTGGTACCGCAGCGACTTCACGGTCACGGACCCCTCCCACCGCACCTACCTGGACTTCAGCGGCGTGATCTCGGCGGCCGACGTGTACGTCAACGGCCACCGGGTCGCCACCACCGACGAGGTCACCGGCGCCTACACCCACCACGAACTGGACGTCACCTCCCTGGTCACGTCCGGCACGAACACGGTCGCCTTCCGCGTCCAGCCCAACAACCCGAACAAGAACCTCACCATGGGCTGGCTCGACTGGCTCCAGCCCCCGCCCGACCAGAACATGGGCATCGTCCGTGACGTCCTGGTCCGGCGCGGCGGCCCGGTCGCGCTGCGCGACGCGCACGTGGTCACGAAGCTCGCGGTGCCGTCCCTCGCGACGGCCGACCTGACGGTGAAGGCCGAGGCCCGCAACGACTCGGACACGCCGGTCACCGCCGAGGTCTCCGGCACCGTCGCCGGGGTCACCCTCACCCGGTCGGTCGAACTCGCCGCCCACCAGACCAGGACCGTCACCTTCACCCCCGCCGACACCCCCGGCCTGCACCTGACCTCCCCGAAGGTGTGGTGGCCCGCGGGCATGGGCGGCCAGCCGCTCTACGACCTCGACCTCACCGCGTCCGTCACCGGCACGGCCTCGGACAACGCCCACGAGAGCTTCGGCATCCGGGACGTGCGGGCCCCGCTCAACTCCGACGGCGCCCGCCAGTACTCGATCAACGGCCGCCGGCTGCTGATCAAGGGCGGCGGCTGGTCACCGGACGAGTTCCTGCGCTGGGACCGCACCTATGTCGAGGACCGTCTGAAGTACGCCCTGGACCTGGGCCTGAACACCATCCGGCTGGAAGGCCACATCGAGCCCGACGAGTTCTTCGGCCTCGCCGACCGCCTCGGCGTCCTCACCCTCCCCGGCTGGGAGTGCTGCGACAAGTGGGAGGGGCAGACCAACCCCGGCGAGAGCGGCGAGAAGTGGACCGCCGCCGACTACTCGGTCGCCCAGGCCTCGATGGCAGCCGAGGCCGCCCGGCTGCGTGACCACCCGAGCGTGGTCTCCTTCCTGATCGGCAGCGACGCCGCGCCCGACGCGAAGATCGAGAAGAACTATCTGGACGCTCTCGACGCCGCCGACTGGGCCACCCCGGTGGTGCCCGCCGCCTCCGCCAAGTCGGCTCCCCAGCTGGGCGGTTCGGGCATGAAGATGACCGGCCCCTACGACTGGGTCCCGCCGGGCTACTGGTACGCCAAGCGCGAGGGCGGCGCCACCGGCTTCAACTCCGAGACCAGCGCGGGCCCGGACATCCCCACCCTCGACACCCTGCGCCGGATGATGACCCCGGCCGAACTCGACACCCTCTGGAAGAACCCGGGCGCCAAGCAATACCACCGCTCGCCGTCCGCGACCTTCGGCACCCTGAAGATCTACGACGCCGCCCTCACCGGCCGCTACGGCGCCCCGAAGAGCCTCACCGACTACGTCAGGAAGGCCCAGCTCGCCCAGTACGAGAACGTCCGCGCCCAGTACGAGGCGTACGGACGCAACCAGACCGACGCCTCGAAGCCGTCCACCGGGGTCGTGTACTGGATGTTCAACAGCGGCTGGACATCGCTGCACTGGCAGCTGATGGACCGTTACCTCGACCAGGGCGGCGCCTACTTCGGCGCGAAGAAGGCCAACGAGCCCCTGCACGTCCAGTACTCCTACGACGACCGCTCGGTCGTGGTGGTCGGCAACCGGCCCGCCCCGGCCTCCCGGCTCACGGTTCGGGCCACCCTCTTCAACCCCGACGGCACCCAGAAGTACGACCAGACCGTCAGCGGTGTCTCGGTCGGGGGCGACGGGGCGCGCACCACCGCGCTCACCCTGCCGGCGTCGGTGAGCGGACTGTCGTCCACCTATCTGGCCCGGCTGACCCTCACGGATGCCGACGGCAGGGAGGTGAGCCGCAACGTCTACTGGCTCTCGACCAAGCCGGACACCCTCGACTGGGCGAAGACCGACTGGTACTACACCCCCACGACGAGCTACGCGGACCTCACGGGGCTGTCGTCCATGGCCCAGGTCCCGGTCACGGCCACGGCGTCGACGACGGAGGCCGACGGCACCTCGACCACCACGGTCACCGTCCGCAACGCGGGCACCGGCAGGACGCCGGCCCTGCTGACGGACGTCCATCTGGTCGATGCGAACGGCAAGCCCGTACTGCCGGTCCGGTGGTCGGACAACGAGGTCAGCCTCTGGCCGGGCGAGACGGCAACCCTGACGGCCACCTACCGCAATGCCGACCTGCACGGCTCGGCGCCGCAGGTGCGGGTGTCCGGCTGGAACGCGGTGGAGCGGACGGTTCCGGCAGGCCTGCCGGAACCGTCCGTCCCGCTCAGCTCACGTTGAGCGCGGTGTCGTCGATGACGAAGGACGTCTGGAGGGTCGAACCCTCGACACCGGAGAACTTGATGGTGGCCGTAGTGCCGGCCAGGGAGGAGACGTCGAAGCTCTTGAGGACGTATCCGGAGGCCGCGTTGAGGTTGGAGTACGTGGCCAGGGTGGTGGATCCGGCGGTGACCGTCAGCTTGTCGTAGGCGGTGCTGGTGGTGGTCTCCGCGGTGTCGATGTGCAGATAGAAGCTGAGCGTCGCGGAGCAGCCGGACGGAATGGTCACCGACTGGGACAGCGTGTCGGTGTGCGCGGATCCGTAGCCGTCGAGCCAGGCCTTGTAGGAGCCGGTGCGGGCCGCCTCGCTGCTGGAGCTGGTGATGACCCCGCTGGTGGCGGTCCAGGTGGTATTGCCGGACTCGAAGCCGGGGTTGCCGAGGAGCTGCGCGGAGGTGCAGGTGCCGCCGCCACCCCCTCCGCCGCCGCTGCTGCCGCTGCTCGCGCCGGTCAGCCAGGCGGTGGCGTTCAGGGCGAGGGCGGCGTTGGTGGCGCCGGAGTCGTTCCAGCCGTCGTACAGCGTGTTGCCGGACTGGCCGGTGCCGTCGTCGATCGGGGAGCTGTCGCCCCAGAAGGCGACCCGCCCGCTGCCGAAGGTGCTGGTGGCGAAGAAGGCGCCGGTGTTGCCGGAGTAACCGCTGCGGTACACCAGGCCCTTGACCGACGAGTTGTCGGCGGGCTTGAGGGTGGCGGTCGTGCCGTCGGCGATCAGGCTCTTGGTGACGGTGCCGTAGGTGCCGTTCAGGACCGGGTCGCTGCTGTCGCTGATCGCGGCCGGGTAGCCGGAGCTGATGTCGAGGGTGTCGATCGAGAAGCCGAACGGGTCGGTCGAGTCGACGCTGTTGTTGGTCATCAGGTCGTTGAGGATCTCGACCGCGTCGTAGCCGTCGCTGTTGCGGTCGGCCCCGGTGTGGTCGGAGATCATGAACAGACCGCCGCCGTTGTTCACGAAGTTCATGATCGCCGTCTTCTCGGCGGTCGTGAACAGCGTGTTGGGCTCGGGCAGCACCAGCGCGTCGAAGTTCGACAGGTCGGTCGTCGACGAACCGCCGTACGTCAGCGCGCTGGTGGCGGTCTTCATGCTGTAGCTGCCGGTCTGCTGGAGGTCGACGCCCCACGAGGAGAGCGCGCCGGTCCAGTCGGTCTCCGAGGACGGGGAGGAGTCCTGGGAGAGCGGGTCGGGCTTGCTGGTGGAGATGATCCAGTCCGCGTTGCCCGCCTCCTCGGCATGGCCGTCGTCGAACAGGACCCGGTAGGTGGTGGCCGCGTGGGCGGGGGTGGCGGCGGTGCCGACCTGGAGGGCGGCTCCGGTGACGAGCAGGGCGAACCCGGCCAGGGCGGTGGTGAGTCTGTGGCGGGATCTGCTGGATCCAAGCATCCGGCGAACCTCCATGAGGGGTGGGGTAGAGGCGGTGCGGGCGCCAACTCTGCGCGCGTAGAACCTGCTTGAGATTTCTACACGCGTCGACTCATTGAAAGGTACATGGCATGTCCGACCGATGAACAGAAAACCGCTGTAACAACCGGACGGGACTGGGTCCCGGATGAGCGGGCAGATTGGACTTCAGCGGGGTACCGACGAAGAGGGGCGGACATGGAGATCTCGGGCATCATCAGTGCCATCATCATCGGCGCCATCATCGGTGTACTGGGGCGCCTGGTCGTCCCCGGTCGCCAGCACATCGGCCTGCTGTGGACCATCGTCGTCGGCATCGTGGCGGCGCTGCTGGGCTCGGCCATCGCGGCCGGCTTCGGCGTGGCCGACACCAAGGGCCCCGACTGGATCGAGTGGTTCATCCAGATCGCCCTGGCCGCATTCGGCGTATCGGCCCTCGACCGAGCCAAATCACGCCGGTAGGCGGCACACCCGGCCCGTACCCGGCCTACGGCGCGAAGACGTACGGCGTAGTCGTACTCAGCACATGAAACCCGAGCCGTTCGAGAATCGGCCGGCTCATCGCGGACGCATCCACCTGCAGATACCGATATCCGTGGTCCGCGGCGACACGGGCGCGGTGAGCGACCAGGGCGCGGTACACCCCCCGCCCCCGCCACCCCTCCACCGTGCCGCCGCCCCACAGCCCGGCGAACCGCGTGCCCGGCACCAGCTCCATCCGCGCGGCGCTCACCGGCTCGTCCCCGGCCAGCGCCACGACGGCGACGACGTTGTCGGGCTGCTCGGCCAGCTGCGCCAGCAACCGGTGCCGCAGCCGGGATCCGTCCGTGCCGAAGGCCTTCTCGTGCACGTCGATCACGAGATCGACGCCCGCCGCGTCCACCGCGGGCACCACCCGTACGCCCTCCGGGAGTTCGGCGTCGAGGCCCAGCCCGGCGACCTCGGCGACCATCAGCGCCTCCTCCGGCTCCGGTCGGAACCCGGCCGCGACGAGCCGGGCGCCGAGGTCCCCCGGGAGGTCGTGCCCGTAGAGCTTCCACTCGAACTCGTGGCCGAGGCGCCGGAAGAAGTCGATCTGCTCGGCGATCGCACGGTCCGCGGTCGTCTCGTCCAGCGCCGACCAGAGGACCCCGTTCCAGCCTTCGGCGTCCGCGGCCTGTCGCACCACTGCGCCGACGCGTTCGACGCGCGCGCCGGGGCCGTCGGGCCGGGCGCCCTCGCGGATGTCACGGTCGTAGCGGGCGAGCACTGCTTGAAGATCCATCCGAGTACTTCAGCATCCGTGCCCGGCGGCGGCAACGCATTTACCCGCGCTCGGCCCGGCACGTCCGCCCGGCGGCGGGTCAGCCGAGTTCGAGCGTCGTCACCCCGAAGACCCGCTCGCGGGCGTGGTCGCGGACCGGGCCCGTGTACATGCGGGCGGTCTCGAAGGAGGGGGTGAGACCGGCCGCCTCGGCGAGGGCGACGGCCGCCGCGTTGGTCTCGGGGACGTCTATGGCGACGGGGGCGCCGGCCGCCTCGGCGGTGAGCGCGGCGAACAGGGCGCGGGCGTCGTCGGCGGTGTCGGCGAAGAGGGGGCCGATGCGCAGGGTGTCGCGGCCGGGGCGGAGCACGCCGTAGCCGGTTATGCGGTCGCCGTCGTGGCGGACGACCGCGTGGCGGCCCGCGCCGGTCAGCCAGGCGGCGAGGAAGCGCGGCCGGTCGGCCGGGTAGCAGGCGCTGTCGTACGCCGTGAGGGCCGCCAGGTCGGCGGTGCGGGCGGGGCGGACGCCGGCCGCGGCCTCGGGGGCGGGAGCCTCGCCCACGAACCGGACGGTGCGGTGGGCGAGTTCGAAGCCGGACTGGCGGTAGTTGTCCTGCTGGGCCACCACGCCGTCCAGGCCGACCGTGCGGGTGCCCGCGTGGGCCAGCGCGGTCTTCCAGGTGGTGAGGCCGTGGCCGTGGCCGCGCAGGTCGGGGCGGACCAGGTAGCAGCCGAGGAAGGCGTAGTCGGCGCCGTAGGTGACCACGGATATGGCCGACACCGGTTCCCCGTCGATCCGGCCGATGAAGAACCCCTCGGGGTCCTGGGCGAAGAAGGCGGGGCCGTCCGAGAGACCGGGGTTCCAGCCCTCGTCCGCCGCCCAGCCGCCGATCACCGGCCAGTCGTCGAGCGTGGCCTGGGTGACGACGAGGTCCTGGGGGGCCGGGGAGGTCATCGGCGCGGTCCATTCCGTGGCGGGTCGGGCGGGCGGGCGGCGCGGTGACCGGCACCGCGTCCGCACCATCCTTTCCGATCACCGGGCGCCGCGTCACGCCGGGATCAAGCCGCCGACGTGCCCAACACACGTTTCCGGCGCGTGCGTTGGGCACTCGGCCAGGAGGGGGCGATGCGTCCCGGCACGACGCAGGCCCCACCGGTCGGGTCCGGTGGGGCCTGCGGATGCGCGGCGCGTCGGCCCGCCCCGCTGTCCGGGGCGGACGGTCAGTCCGTCCGGCCGGGGCGGAACCGCCGGTGCAGCGCGGTGCCGGCGAGCAGCAGCGCCGCGCTGCCCGCGACGGCCGCAGCCGTCAGGTCCGTACCGGTGTGGGCGAGGGTGCCCGCCGGGGCCGGCGGGACGGCGAGGTGGTCCGTCCTGGGGCCGGGGTGGTGCTTGACCGGCGGCGGCGCGGTCGGCGGCTCCGGGGCGGGCGGCTGGGTCTTCGGCGGCTCCGGGGCGGGGGGCTCCGGCGGGCTCGGGTGGTCGCCGGAGGTGTTCACGGAGGTGTTGCCGATGGCCGGGTTGAGGACGCCGACCACGTTGACGCTGTTGCCGCTGACGTTCACCGGGAGATCGACCGGCAACTGGATGCCGTTGCCGGAGATCACCCCGGGCGAGTCCTTCTCCGTGCCCTGCGCGGACGCACCGCCGGACGTGGCCGAGCCGCCGGGCGCGCCATGGCCGCCGCCCTCGTTGGCGCAGGTGTTGCCCGCCGCCGGGTTGAGCAGCCCCACCACGTTCACGGTGTTCCCGCACACGTTGACCGGGAGGTGGACCGGCAACTGGATGCCGTTGCCGGAGATCACCCCCGGCGAGCCGGCCGCGGTGCCGTTCGCGCCCGAGTCGGCCCAGGAGGGGACCGCCACGGCCATCGCACCGGAGGCGGCGGCGACGGCGATCACACCGTTTCGGGTAACCCGTTTCATAGGTTCCCTGCCTTCCAGACATGATTGCGGGCGCTCGCCCGCAACGGTTAAAACGCAGACGAACCATCCGAGTTATGGCTTATCCCTCTTTCACCCCATTGAGTGACACTGGTATCGAACCAGTGGCAAAAATATGCAAGGGGCCCGGAAGCGGGTGATCGCGCGGAGAATACGGCCTCCCGGCCCGCCCCGCCCGCCGGGAGGCGTGGCCTCCGGAGCCCGCTTATGGTGAGCGAAAGCCCTGTTTCCGGTCCGTCACGGAGCGTCCCTGGAGGCTCTCGATGCCTGCCGTGCCCCGTACCCGGCCCGCCCTGCGGCGCTGCGCCGGCGCCGGAGCCGTCGCGCTGGCGCTGCTCGGCGCGGGGCTCCCCGTGCCCGCGGCGGCCGAGGCGGCGGGGAGCAAGGAGCCCGACCTGACCCGGTTCTACGGGCAGAAGGTCCGGTGGACGGCGTGCAAGGACCAGGAGCTGCCCAAGGACATGCAGTGTGCCAGGGTCACCGTCCCCCTCGACTACGCGCGGCCGGCCGCGGGCACCCTCGATCTGGCGCTCTCCCGCTACCGGGCGACCGGAAAGTCCCGGGGTTCGGTGCTGCTGAACTTCGGCGGCCCGGGCGGCTCGGGCGTCAGCCAGCTCGGCATCGCCGGCAAGGACTACATGGACCTGACCAACGGCTACGACGTGGTCGGCTTCGATCCGCGCGGGGTGGGCCGCTCCTCCCCCGTGAGCTGCGGCGACGACACAGGCGGGCCCTCGGACGGGGACAGCTCGGACAAGCCCCCGGACGTCGCCCATCCGCAGGCCCTGATGAACGCGCTGAAGCGGCTGACGGTCCGGTGCACCGAGCACTCCGGGCCCGTGCTGTCCCACATAGGCACCGTGAACGCCTCCCGGGACCTGGACGTCATCCGGCAGGCGCTCGGCGACGACAAGCTGAACTACCTAGGCTTCTCCTACGGCACCAAGCTGGGCGCGGTGTACGCGGCGCAGTTCCCGCACAAGGTGGGCCGGATGGCCCTGGACGGCGTGGACACGCTGACCGAGTCGCTGGCCGAGCAGGGGGTGGCCGGTGCCCGGGGGCAGCAGACGGCGCTGGACGACTTCCTGGACTGGTGCGTCACCGACCTGGGGTGTCCGTTCGGGCAGGACCGGCGCAAGGCCGGGGACGCGGTCGTCCGGCTGATCCGCTCGCTGGACGAGAACCCGGTGCCGTCCGACTTCGGCGGCTCGTTCTCCGGTCAGGACCTGGTGGACGCCCTCGGGGAGGGGCTGTACAGCAGGGACCTGTGGTCGCGGCTGGCGCGGGCGCTGGCCTCGCTCACCGATGACGGGGACACCCGGGGGGTGCAGAACTTCGCGTCCGGCGGTTATGCCGTCCCGTCCGGGACGCGGCGGGGCGGCGGGCTGGTCGACAGCGCGGACATCCCCAGCGACAACCTGTCGGCGGCCCTGATGGCGATCAACTGCGCCGACGACCCCGACCGGCCGAGCGCCGCGCGGCTCACCGCGGACGTCGCCCGGCTGAAGAAGGAGTACGAGCAGGCGTCCCCGGTGTTCGGCCGGTTCCGGCTCACCCAGGTGCTGCTCTGCTACGGCCGGCCGCGCGGCACGGACTTCATCCGTGAGCAGGTCAAGGACGTGCCCTCCGCGCCGATCCTGCTGGTGGGCACCCGCGGCGACCCGGCGACACCGTACAGCTGGGCGGTCGAGACGGCGAAGCGGCTCGGGCCGTCGGCCGTGGTCCTGGACAACCGGGGTGACGGCCACACCGGGTACACGTCCTCCCGGTGCGTGCACGGCAAGGTCGACGACTATCTGCTGTACGGCACGCTGCCGCCCGACGGCAGCTCGTGCCCGGCGGACGACGACGGCCGCGGGGCCGTCGCCGAGGCGTCGGACGCGGGCTGAGCGGGCTCAGGAGAGGGTGAGTTCCGGGGCGTAGAGGTCGATCCACCGGGCCAGGTCGAGGGTGCGTTCGAGTCCGCGCCGGGCGGCCTGGGTGGTCAGCTCGGGCCGGTTCGCGGCCCGCTCCGCCTTCTCGTGGTCCACGAGGTCGAAGACCCGGTGGCCGGGACGGGCCAGCAGATCCTTGACCTGCTCCTGGAGGGCCTTGCCGTAGGCCGGGTCCTGGGTGGACGGGTAGGGGCTCTTGACCCGGTCGTACACCGACTGCGGCAGGACGTCCCGGGTCGCCTCGCGCAGCAGGGTCTTCTCACGGCCGTCGAAGGACTTCAGGGCCCAGGGCGCGTTGTAGACGTACTCGACGAGCCGGTGGTCGCAGAACGGCACCCGGACCTCCAGGCCGACGGCCATGCTCATCCGGTCCTTGCGGTCGAGCAGGGCGCGCACGAAGCGGGTGAGGTGCAGATGGCTCATCCGGCGCATGCGGAACTCGAAGTCGCTCTCGCCGGTGAGGCGCTGGATGCCGGTGACGGCGGAGTGGTAGGAGTCGGCGACGTAGGTCTCCAGGTCGAGGGACTTGGCGAGGTCGGCGCGCAGGACGTCGGAGTCGTCGCCGAAGTGCCGGGCGAACTGGAAAAGCCAGGGGAAGGTGTCGGCGGTGCGGGCGCCCTCGTCGAAGAACTGCAGGTAGCCGCCGAACACCTCGTCGGCGGACTCCCCGGACAGCGCGACGGTGGACTGGTCGCGGACGGCCTTGAACAGCAGCAGGAGCGAGGCGTCCATGTCGCCGAACCCGGCCGGCAGGTCGCGGGCCCGGATCACGCGTTCGCGGACGGCGGGGTCGGCGAGGCTGCCCGCGTCGAGGACGATGTCCTGGTGGTCGGTGCGGGCGAGCCGGGCCACGTCGTGCACGAAGGGGGTGTCCGGGGTGCCCCGCAGCTCGTCGGCGACGAAGTTCTCGGTCTGGCCGACGAAGTCGACGGCGAAGCTGCGGACCTTCTCGCCCTGGGCGGCGAGTTGCCGGGCGGCGAGCGCGGTCATCGCGGAGGAGTCGAGGCCGCCGGAGAGCAGGGTGCAGCGGGGCACGTCGGCGACCAGCTGGCGGCGCACGATGTCGTCGAGCAGCTCGCGGACCCTGGCGACGGTGGTGTCGCGGTCGTCGGGGTGCGGGCGGGTCTCCAGCCGCCAGTAGACCCGGGTGCGCAGGCCGTGGCGGTCGACGGTGACGACGGTGCCGGGCTCGACCTCGCGCATGCCCTCCCACACGGCGTGGCCGGGGGTCTTGACCATGGTGAACAGCTCGCGCAGGCCGTCCAGGCCGACCCGCGGGCGGACCAGCGGGTTGGCCAGGATCGCCTTGGGTTCGGAGCCGAACAGGACGCCGTCGGGGGTCGGATACAGGTAGAAGGGCTTGATGCCCATGCGGTCGCGGATCATCACGAGCTTGTCGTGGCGGCCGTCCCAGACGGCGAAGGCGTACATGCCGTTGAGCCGCTCGGCGATCGTGTCGCCCCACTCCACATAGCCGCGGAGCACCACCTCGGTGTCCGAGTCGGTGGTGAACTCGTGGCCGCGGTCGGTGAGTTCACGGCGCAGTTCGGTGAAGTTGTAGGCCTCGCCGGAGTAGACCATGGCGACGGTGCCGTCCGGGGTGCGGACCGACATGGGCTGGCGGCCGCCGGGCAGGTCGATGATCGCGAGCCGGCGGTGGCCGAGGGCCGCGGGGCCCTCGCTCCAGGTGCCCCGGTCGTCGGGACCGCGGCAGGCCATGGTCTCCGTCATTGCATCCAATGCGCGCGTCTCGGTGGTGAGGTCACGGTCGAAGGAGACCCAGCCGGTGATGCCACACATGCGTTACCTCCTGCTGCCGGTCAGCCGGGCACGCCGCGCCACCTGCGGTTCCACGGCGGAGGCGATTGCCCGAGCGAACCACTTGTATTCAGCACCTATATAACGAGCGTGCGCCCGGGACCCCGGCCGGTCAACCTGGCCGTAACACGGACGGCCGGACCGGCTCCCTCTTTCGGCCGCGCTTTGCCCGCGCGAGGGCCGCGAACCCGCCCCACGGCGGGCCCGGCCCACCCGGAACAGGCCAAGCGCAAAAAGTTCCCCAAGCGGACCGGCGCCGGGCTCCTCGCCCGACGCCGGTCACCTGGTGCTGTCGCCGCCTCGCGCTACGGCTTCACGCCCACGAACCGCTCCACCGCCGCCGTCAGCTCTGCGGGCCGCTCCACCGGCAGCTCATGACCCGCGTCGATGATCCGGACCTCCGCGTCCTGGTAGGCCTTGGCCATCCGCAGCATCTGCCGCACCGGCAGCTGGATGTCGTGGTAGCCGTGCACCATCAGGGTGGGCGCGGCGATCTCGCCGGCCCGGTCGAGGACGTCGAAGGCCCGCATGGCGCCGTAGAGCGTCATCACGACCTCGCGCGGGGTGCCGGCGGAGGACCGGACGTGCTCACGGATCTCCTCCTTGGGGTACCCCGGGGCGAAGGCCCGCTGGATGTTGGTGGCGACGAAGAGCTTGTAAGGCACCAGGGTGGAGGCCGCCATCAGCAGTCCCCGGCCGCGGCTGTACGTCATCCGGCCGATGGAGTTGACCAGGACCATCCGCTCGACCCGCGCGGGGTGGGTGAGCGCGAGGGTCTGGGAGATCATGCCGCCCATGGAGTGGCCGACGGGGACGAAACGGTCCACCTCCAGGTGGTCGAGGAGGGCGACGACGTCCTGGGCCAGCTCGGCGACGGTCTTCACCCCGGCTCCGGTGCTCTCGCCGTGGCCGCGCAGGTCGAGGCGGATCACCCGGCGGTCCGCGGCGAAGTGGGCCAGCTGGTGGTCCCAGCGGTGCCGGTTCGCGGTCCAGCCGTGGATGAACACCAGGGGCGCGGCGGCGCCGTCGCGGGGGCCCTCGTCGTCGTACGCCAGCGTCGCTCCGGCGACTTCGAGCTGCGGCATGGGGGCCTCCTGGGGCGTGATCCGGTTACTGCCGGGTACGGTAACCGGCGCCCTGGTCCGGCGTCATCGGGAAGTCGGCCTCAACACGGTTACAGCGTGCGCCTGATGGCCCGCACGGCGGACTCGGCGTCGTCCGCGTCGCCGGCCGAGACCGCGAGGCGCGCGAAGGGCGCGGACCTCGCCAGGTCGACCAGGACGACCGGGCCGTGTTCGTGGACGGCGACGAAGTCCCGTCCACCCGGGTACTCCCACGCGCCCACGCAGAACCGGTCCGGGAGCCAGTGGCCGTGGTGGTGCGCCTCTCCGCGCAGCACCCGCCACCAGTCGGGCTCCACCGAGGCCCCGCGCACCTGCGCGAGCGGCACCCGGATCCGGATCCGGCGGGCCAGGAGCCGCTCCGGGCCGCTCAGGCGGACGACGACCTCGTCCCCGTCGACGGTCAGCCGGGCCATCGCGCTCACCTCCTCCATTCAGGGGAGGTTTACCCCAAATGCCGCAATCGCGAATCCGCCCTATGGTGCTGATATGGAGCACGCACTCAGTCCCACGACCCTCGCCGAGCTGCGCCGCCCGCGTCCCTACCCCGCCGTCTCCGTGCTGACGCCGACGCACCGCCGCGAGCCCGACAACGCCCAGGATTCCGTCCGGCTGCGCAATGTCGTGGCCGAGGCGAAGAAACAGCTGGAGAACGATCCCTCGGTCACCCGGGAGCGGCGTTCCGACGTGTTCAGGCAGCTCGACCAGGCGCTCGCCGAGGTCGATCTGACCTACACCGAGGACGGTCTGGTGATCTTCGCCGCGCCCGGCGAGCACCAGGTGTGGTCCCTGGCCCGCAGTGTCCCGGAGCGCGTGGTGCTCGCGGACACCTTCCTGACCCGCAACCTGGTCTCGGCGCACGCCGCCGAGCGCCCGTTCTGGGTGCTGTCGCTCTCGGCCGACCGCGTCACGCTGTGGAACGGCGGCGTCGACCGGGTGGCCGAGAGCCGGGCCGCCGGTTTCCCGCAGACCCGCAGTCGGCAGAACTTCGACGCCGAGCGCCGGGAGCAGATCGGCGACATACCGAGCACCTTCCGCGACGAGGACACCAAGCACTTCCTGCGGGACGCGAACACCGCGATGGCCGCGCTGCTGCGCGAGGATCCGCGACCGCTGTACGTCACCGGCGAACAGGCCGCCCTCTCCCTGTGGGAGGAGCTCGGCAACGTCGCCCGGCAGAGCATCCCGGTGCAGCACGGCGGGCTCTCGCACGCCGGTCCGGAGGCCGTGTGGCAGGCGATCCGGCCGCTGCTGGCCGCGGAGTCGCGCCGCAGCACCGCGTCGGTGACCCGGGAGCTGGAGTCGGCGCGCGGCCACAAGACGTTCGCGGCCGGTGTCGACGAGGTCTGGCAGAACGCCCGTGAGGGCCGGGTCCGGCTCCTCGCCGTCGAGGAGAACTACCGCACCACGGTCCGCGACGACGGCGACCACCTGATCCCGGCGGCCGGCGGCGACCTCGACTCCCGCGACGACATCGTGGACGAGATCGTCGAGCAGTGCCTGGAGACCGGCGCCGAGGTCCGCTTCGTCCCGGACGGCACCCTCGGCGACGAGAGCGGCATCGCCGGCGTGCTGCGGTACTGACGAGCCCTCTCTCCCGGCCGACGACTAGGCTCGATGCCGGTGATCGTCGGCCGAGAGGGAGTGTGGGCGTGGCAGAGCTGCTGGGCGTCGCGGTACTGGGTGCCGGACACATGGGGGCCGACCACATACGACGGCTCGCCCAGGTGGTGAGCGGTGCGCGGGTGGCGGCCGTCGCCGACCCCGACCTGGACCGCGCCAAGGAGGCGGTGGGCGGTCTGGACGACGTCTCCGTCCACGCGGATCCGCTGGCCGCCCTGGCCGCGCCCGGTGTGGAGGCCGTGCTGATCGCCTCCCCCGGCCCAGCGCACGAGGAGCCGTTGCTCGCGGCCTTCGAGCGCGGGCTGCCGGTCATGTGCGAGAAGCCCATGGTGCCGGACTCCACCGGGGCCCTCCGGGTGGTGGAGGCCGAAGCCAGGCAGGGACGCAGACTGGCGCAGATCGGGTTCATGCGCCGCTACGACGTCGAGTACCGGCGTCTGAAGACCCTGCTGGACGGCGGCGGTCTGGGCCGGCCGCTGATGCTGCACTGCACGCACCGCAACGTCTCCTCGCCGCCCGGCTTCACCAGCGCCATGCTCATCGACAGCTCGGTGTCGCACGAGATCGACGCGGCCCGCTGGCTGCTCGGCCAGGAGCTGACCGCGGTGACCGTGCTGCGGCCGCTGCCCTCCTCGGGCGCGCCCGAGGGGCTGATCGACCCGCAGCTGGTGCTCTTCGAGACCGACGGCGGTGCCCTCGTCGACGTCGAGGTCTTCGTCAACAGCGGCTTCGGCTACCAGGTGCGGTGCGAGGCCGTGTGCGAGAAGGGCAGCGCCCGGATCGGCGAGGACCGCACCATGCTGGTCACCACGGCCGACGGCGCCCGCGAGGAGGTGGCCCAGGACTATCTGGTGCGGTTCGCCGACGCCTACGACCGCGAGGTGCAGGCCTGGGTGGACGCCACCCGGCAGGGCCGGGTCACCGGAGCGAGCGCCTGGGACGGCTACGCCTCCTCCGTGGTGGCCGAGGCCGGGGTCCGGGCGCTGGAGTCCGGCGGCCGTACGACCGTCGGACTCGCCCCACGCCCGGACCTGTACGCCGAGGTCAGCCGCTGACGCTCGCGGCGCCCGTCTCCAGGTGTCCGGTGAACCGGCGCGACCAGGTCGCGTCGGAGTCCACCGTGATCGTGAAGTCGTACCAGCCGTTCTGGTACGCGACGGCGTTGAAGTAGTCCTCGGTCGAGGCACCGGCGGCGACCGTGTACGTCCAGGGGCCGTCGGTGCGGTAGTTGTTCGAGGTGATGGTGAACTTCACCGACGCGGAGCCGGTGTTGGTCATCTTGAACCAGACGGCTGGCTTGCCGGTGCCGGGTTCCACGGCGTAACGGACGCTCACCTCGGCCGACTTGCCGGCCTTGGTGGCGTCGCCCTGGAAGCGGCGCAGGAAGCGGTTGGGGCCGGTCATCGTGAGGTCGTACTTGCCGGCGCCGTATCCGGTGCCGATGTTGAAGTAGTCCGAGGCCGTGCCGCCCGCGTCGACCGTGTACTGCCAGGGGGTGGTGTCCCGGTAGGCGTTCGGGTGGATGGAGAAGTGGGCGGACCGGGCCGCCGGGGTGCCCTGGTTGGCCATGGTGAACCAGGCGAGGATCTTGCCGGCGCTCCCGAACTCCAGGTGGTCCAGGTAGCCGTTGGGCTGGTAGGGCAGCGCCCGGGCCGGGCGGGTGCCGGACTCCTGGGCGGGCAGGGCGTTGTCCGTGGGGACCGGGTTGGGCAGCGGGCCGCAGGTGGAGTAGCCGATGACGCCGGTCGCGGGCAGGGAGACGGCGCCGTGGACCGGGTGGGCGAAGTCGAAGACACCGGTCAGGTCGCCGCTCACCGCGCGCCGCCAGGCGCTGATGTTGGGGCAGTTGGCGGGCTTGCCGAGGGCCGCGGTCCAGGTCTCCAGGAAGCGCAGCACCGAGGTGTGCTCGAAGACCTCCGAGGAGACCCAGCCGCCGCGCGTCCAGGGGGAGATGACGATCATCGGGACGCGGAAGCCGAAGCCGTACGGCACGCCGTTCAGGAACTCACCGGCCGTGCCGGCGGGCGGGACCGGCGGCGGGACGTGGTCGAAGTAGCCGTCGTTCTCGTCGTAGTTGAGGAACAGGACGGTGGAGTCGAAGACGTCCTCGTCGGCGGCGAGGGCCTGGTAGACCAGGTTGACGAAGTGGGCGCCGTCGCCGGGCGGGGCGTAGGGGTGCTCGGAGAAGGCCTGGTTGGCGACCACCCAGGAGACCTGCGGGAGGGTGCCGGCGACCACGTCGGCCCGGATGGCGGCGGCGATGTCGTCGGGGGTCGAGCCGGTCACCGCGGGGACGGAGGACATGCCCCGGTCGTAGAGGGGGTTGCCGGCCTTGGCGCCCGCGAAGTTCTTGAAGTAGGCGCAGCCGTTGTCCCCGTAGTTGTCCTGGGCGTTCTGGTAGACCTTCCAGGTCACTCCGGCGTTCTGCAGCGCCTCGGCGTAGTTCTGCCAGGTCAGGCCGGACTCGTCGCCGCCGTCGTAGCTGCTGGAGTCGACCTTGCCGCTCCACAGATAGGTGCGGTTGGGGCCGGTGGCGCTGAGGGTGGAGCAGAAGTAGGCGTCGCAGATCGTGTAGTTGTCGGCGAGCGCGTAGTGGAAGGGGATGTCCGAGCGGTCCAGGTAGCCGAGGGAGCGGACGTTGCCGACGCCCGCGACCCAGTTGTCGAGGCGGCCCTTGTTCCAGGCGGAGTGCTGGGAGGACCAGGAGTGCGGGAGGTCGCCGTTGCACTGGGCGAGGGTCTCGCCGTCCTTGCCGCCCGCGTCGGGGGTGGCGCTGAGTTTCCAGGGGTACTGGCGGCCCGAGCCGTTCGGCTGGTCGAAGACCGGATAGCCGCCGCTCAGAGTGATGCCGCTGCGGTCCGCGAAGCCCCGGACGCCCTTGAGGCGCCCGAAGTAGTGGTCGAAGCTGCGGTTCTCCTGCATGAGGATCACCACGTGCTTGACGTCCGAGATCGTGCCGGTCGCCGTGCTCTGGGCCGCGGCCGCGGCCGCGGTCCGTGGGCCGGCGGCGCCCACCGCCATGCCCGCCGCCACGGAAGCGCCCAGTCCCACGAAGCCTCTTCGGCTGATCGGTGTCATTCGCCCCGTCCTCGTCACGGGTGTGCCCGTGCGGCACACCGCGCGCAAGGGTGCACGGGACGTCCGTCCGGGTCCAGACCGGAGCGGTGAGGCGGGAGTGAACAAAAGTCAAAGTGCGGGCCGGCCGGGCCCGCGGGGCCTCACACGCCGCCGAACAGCGCGCTCAGGCCCCGCTCCACCACGGCTTCGACGTCCTCCTCCCCCGGGCTCACCACCTCGTGGGTGCGCTGCAGGAAGCGGAACAGCGCCTGGGTGTCGAACTGGAGCAGCGCGAGTCCGTGCGGCGAGTGGAACTCCACGGCCGTACGGCCCCGGCCGCAGGGCCAGATGTGGACGTCACCGTGCCCGGCCGGAGTGCTGAGACCCTGGTCGAGCAGCGAGCGGGCGAAGGTCCAGGTGACCTCCTCGCCGCCGAGGGTGACCTCGGCCGGGAAGTCGACGAACACGGCCAGCGGATCACCGGACGTGTAGCGCAGCGTGGCGGGCACCGGGACCTCCTGGTCCTCGGCGGTGATCAGCCGGGCACGGGCGGGCTGCTCGAAAGTGATGTCCATGCCTGTAGGACTCCGTTCGGCCCCTTCGCATGACGCGAAATCCGGACAGAGTTGCCGCGCGTGGCCGAGACCGCGACACTGTGAACACACGCGCGTCGAACAGTCGCCCGAGCGCGACACGAACGCCCCGGTAAGGGGGCCAAGTCACGTAGTCCGCCTACGCCTTCCCCCATCGGGACGCGTACGTCTTTCATAGCGGTCGACCAGCCCGTGAAGACTCTGGCATATGCCAGAAGCACCACCGTATCGTGTGTTGCCAAATCCCTTACAGGGCGTCGCAGGCTGTGCAACAGTCGTAACCGGTCCCCCGCCCGTACTGACCGTACCGTCCCCGCATCGGAGTGCGTCATGCCGTCCCATGTCTCCGCGGACCGCCCCGCCGCCCAGCCGCCCGGGCGCGGCTCGGTCGAGGCGTTGATATCGCAGACACGGCGGCTCAAGGGGGACGTGGACGCCGTACGACGGGACACCCAGAGCGACGGCTGCGATCCCCGGGACCGGTGGCAGCGGGCGCTGTACGACCTGGCGCTGCACCAACTCAACGACCTGGACGCGCACTTGGCCCAGCTGCGGGACGGCCCCGCACGGCTGCCGGCCGTGCCGGACGGCTGCGAGGCGCTCCCGGAGCCGCGCCCGGCGCCGGCCGGGCCGCCGCACGGTTCGCTGCTCAGCCGGGTCGGCAGCGCCGAGTGGAACCTCCTGACGGACGAGGCCAGTTGGTCCGCCGAGCTCTACCAGATCCTGGGCCGCGACCCCGCCACGCCCGCGCTCACCCTCGACGAACTGCCGTCCGTGGTCCTGGACGAGGACCGGCCCTGGCTGACCTCGATGGTCACCTCCTGCCTGGTCGACGCCAAGCCGATCGACGGCGAGTTCCGGGTCCTGCGGGCCGACGGGAACGTGCGGACCGTGCACATGATGGGCGAGCCCGTGCTCGGCGGCGACGGCAGCACCGCCTCGATGTGGGCCGTGCTGCGGGACGTCAGCGAACTGCGGCGCAGCCAGCGGACGGTGCGCGAGACCCGGGACTCGATGCGGAGCCTCCAGCAGCGGGCCCGGACCGAGCAGCGGCTCGCGGTCGAACTGCAGGAGGCCGTGCTGCCACCGGGGCGCGGTGCGCTGCGGCCGCCCCGCCGGGGTCCGGGCACCCTGGAGGTCGCCGCCCGGTATCTGCCCTCCGGGACCGACACCCCGCTCGGCGGCGACTGGTACGACGCGCTGGAGCTGTCCGACGGCGACACCCTGCTCAGCGTCGGCGATCTCACCGGGCACGGCGTCGGCGTCACCTCGGGCATGACGATGCTGCTCGGCGCCATACGCGGGATGGCGATGGCCGGTGCCCAGCCGGGGCATCTCATGGCCCTGCTCAACCAGTTACTCGACGCCACCGTGCAACCCGCCCTGGGCAGCGCCGTCTGCTGCCGCTACCGGCCGGCGACCCGCACCCTGACCTGGGCCCAGGCAGGACACCCCGCCCCGTTGCTCTACCGCGACGGGACGGGGTGCGTGCTGAGCGCGCCGGACGGCGTACTGCTCGGTGCCACCTCGGGAGCCGGTTACGGGCAGGCCGAAGTGACCCTGGAACCGGGCGATCTGCTCCTGCTGCACACCGACGGGCTGGTACCCGGGCACAGCGGAACGGACGCCCTGGACCGTCTCCTCGGCCTGGCCCCGCGGTTCGCGGCGGTGCGTACCGCCCAGGACTGTGTCCGGGCAGTGGTCGAGGAGTTCGGCGAGACCGAGCGCGGGGACGAGGCCTGCGTGCTCATCGCCAAGGTGAGTGAATAAACAAGGGCAGGAAGGACGGCGCGCCGGCCCCTATGCCGGTGCGCTGTTGTCGCTCCCCCTGCTCTTGGGCTTGGGCAGGGCGAGCTCGATCTCCTCCCGGAGTTCCTGGATCCTCGGGTAGCTGGAGTACTCGGCGGTCAGCCGGTACATCTGGCGCAGCCGGTCCCAGGTGCGGTGGGAGGAGTTCTGTCCCATCGACATCAGGGCCAGCCGCGCGTACCGGTCCGCCTGTTCGGGGTCGTCCGCGATGAAGCAGGCGGACGCCATGGACAGGAAGTCGAAGATCTTCGACCGCTGCCGGCCGTCGACCCTGAGCGACAAGGCCTTCTCCGCGTAGTGCTGGGCGTGCGCGGCCGCGCTCGGATCGTGCTCGGCCAGCGTGCGGTAGGCCAGGGCCTGCATGCCGTACAGATCCTCTTCCTTGAACATCTGCATCCAGCTCGGCGGTGGCACGTCGCCCCGGTCGGAGACGAAGAGGTCCTCCGCCTGACCGAGGGTGCGGCGCATCGCCTGGCCCTTGCCCATCGACGCCTGTGCCCAGGCCTCGATGGTGTACAGCATCGCCCTGGTGCGCGGCAGCACCTCTTCGCCCGAACCGGACTTGGCGAGCTTCATCAGGTCGAGTGCGTCGTCGGGCCGGCCGAGGTGCACCATCTGGCGAGCCGCTCTGGAGAGCGCCTCCCCGGCGCGCGGCCGGTCGCCGCCCTCACGGGCCGCGTGGGCGGCGATGACGAAGTACTTCTGGGCCGTGGGCTCCAGGCCGACGTCGTGCGACATCCAGCCCGCGAGGACGGCGAGGTTGGCGGCGACGCCCCACAGGCGCCGCTGGAGATGGTCGGGGTGACGGTAGGCGAGCATGCCGCCCACCTCGTTGAGCTGCCCCACCACGGCCTTGCGTTGCAGCCCGCCGCCGCGGGCCGCGTCCCAGGCGCGGAACACCTCGACGGAACGCTCCAGTTCCTCGATCTCCTCGGACCCGATGGGGGCGGCCTCGTAGCGGTCGAACCCAGCGGGGTCGGCGTGCAGAGGGTCGTCGAGGACGGGGGCGTCGGCCCTGAGTGTGGGGTCGGTGTGCAGCCAGTCGTACATGGCGCTGCTGAGTACGGATCCCGCGGTGAGCGCGGCACCCGCACCCACCAAGCCGCGTCGGTTGAGCATGAGGTCCATTCCCGTGAATTCGGTGAGGACCGCGGCGGTTCGTTCGGGCGCCCACGGCATGCCGTCGGGATGTTCCACGTTCCCGTCGTCCGGCCGTTTTCCCGTACGCCCGTGCCGTACCAGACCGAGGTCCTCGATGGTCACGACACGGCCGAGACGCTCGGTGAACAGGGCCGCCAGCACCCGCGGCACCGGATCGCGCGGGATCTCTCCCGTATCGATCCAACGCCGCACCCGGGAGGTGTCGGTCGACAGCTGGGGGTGGCCCATGGCCGCCGCCTGCCGGTTGACCAGCCTCGCGAGTTCGCCCTTGGACCAGCCGGCCAGGCCGAACAGGTCCGAGAGACGGGTGTTGGGTTGTCCGCTCACGTCAAGCCCCCAGGTTCTCGGCTGAGTTGACAGTAGCCCCGTGACGATTGCCGGGCGACTATTCGCCACGGTTCGCCAGGGTGCGCCAGATGGTGTGCCACTGGGCATCCGGTGTCAGGTAGAAGTGCGCCACCCCGACCCGGTCGCCGCCAGCGAGATTCGGAGACTCTCCCCAGGGTGGATCCGGGTGACCGGGCCGGGTGGGCGTCGAGGATTTCTCACAGGACTTCTCAGGCAGGCACCGCAGGTACACGAAGGGATCTGTATCGCCCATGTACGCAGCATCGTCCTCCGTGTCCGCCCCGCTCCGGCCGCTGCGCCCCCGACCGGCGGGCAGCGGCCCCTATCTCGACCCCGCGCGCACCGGGGCCGCCGCACCGGTCGTGGGCCGGCAGCGGCGCGCCCCGGGTCTGGGCACCCAGCCCCTCAGCGGGAGACTCGACTTGTCCGGCCCCCAGGGCGCGCAGCTGCGCACCGCGATCGCGGCGGTGCACCGGATCTGCCCGGAGTTCGCTCCGGTGCAGGTGCTGCGCCGCTCCGGGCGGTCCGTGATCCTCGTCGGGACGACGGGGCGCAGCACGGCCGTAGCGAAGTGTCTGCTGGACCACTCCCCCGCGTGGGCGGAGCGGATCCGGCACGAAATAGCCGCTTACCGCTCGTTCGTCCGGCACCGGCCGCCGATCCGGGTACCGAGACTGATCGCGGCGGACCCGGACAACTGCACGCTGGTGATCGAGCGGATGCCCGGCCGGGTGGCGGCGATCCAGCGCCACCCGGCGGAGGCTCCGCCCCGGGCGGACATCCGGGCCGCCCTGGGTGCGATCTGCCGGCTGAACGCGTGGCGCCCCCCGGCCGGGACGTTCGACGCCCCGGTGGACTACGCGGCCCGTATCTCCCGGTACCACGAACTGGGTCTGCTCACCGACCGGGACATGGGGGACCTGCAGAAGCTGCTGCACGGCATCGCGATCGCGGCGGGCCGTCAGGGGATGGGCCAGTTCTGCCACGGCGACGCCCTGCTCTCGAACATCCTGCTGTCCCCGGCCGGTCCAGTGCTGGTGGACTGGGAGCACGCGGGCTGGTACCTGCCGGGGTACGACCTGGCGACGCTCTGGTCGGTCCTCGGCGACGCCCCGGTGGCCCGCCGTCAGATCAGCCAGATCGCCCAGTCGGCGGGGCCCGCCTCCCGTGACGCCTTCCTGGTGAATCTGATGCTGGTCCTCACCCGGGAGATCAGGACCTACGAGACCGCCGTGCAGCGTTCGATGCACGACGCGACCCCGGCGGCACCGGGTACGGCCCACCCGGGCGCCGCGCCGACCGGCGAGGAACAGCGGCTGCTGCTCCGGCGGCTGCACGACGACTGCCAGCTGGCCCGCCGGGCCGTGCGCGCGGCGGTCGGCACTCGCTGACGGGGACGAGGATCCGCGGTGCGCTCAGGGCAGCTGCGCACCGCGGATTTCTCGTGTCCGGGGCCCCGCACAGGTGTACGCCACTGACGCCGTGCAGGCCCGAAGCCGCCATCGCGAAACTCCCACGATCATCGCATGACATGGGAAATCACCTCCCTCTGGGCATGATTGACGGACCGTCGGCAAGCCGGTACCACTGAGCCACGCTCAGCCCCGCACGCCCCGCCGCGCTCGAACGCCCCAGGAGGCTGCTTTGCGAGGACCCGTCACCGAGCCAGCGCCCGCCCACCGCCGCAGACGTATGCGCAGGACGGCCGGGGCCGTCGGCTCCGCCGCGCTGCTGCTGCCGCTGCTGGGCGTGGCTCCGCCCCCGAGCACCACCGCATCGTCCACCGGACTGCTGCAGCGGGCGTTCGCGTCCGCGTCCGCCGAGTACCACGTGCCGCAGAGCGTGCTGCTGGCCGTCTCCTACCTCCAGTCCCGCTGGGACACCCACGGCGGCGCGCCGAGCGTGACCGGCGGGTACGGCCCGATGCACCTCACCGACGCGCGCACCGCGCTGGCCACCGATACCGAGCACTTCGCCGACGGCACCGAGGACCCCCGCGGCGACACCGCCCGCCCCGCCCTGCACCCCAAGGTGAAGGTGCCGGCGGACTCCGCGCTCCCGGCCCGCCTCAAGACCCTCACCAAGGCCGCCGAGCTGACCGGCATCCCGGCCGCCGAGCTGCGCACCGACCCGGCGGCGAACGTGGCCGGCGGTGCCGCCCTGCTCGCGGCCGCGCAGCGGAGCCTCGGCGCGCCCCTCGGCGCCGATCCGGCCGGCTGGTACGGCGCGATCGCCCGGTTCTCCGGCGCCGACGACAAGGCGACCGCGGCGGCCTACGCGAACGACGTGTTCGACGTCCTCCACACGGGCGAGGAGCGCACCACGGACGAGGGACAGCTCGTCGCGCTCGCCGCCCAGCCGCGCCTGAGGGCCGACACCACGCAGCTGCGGCGGACGGGGTTGCGCACGGTGGCGGCGCGCGACACGGAGTGCCCGACAACGGTGTCGTGCGAGTCGATCCCGGCGCCGTACTCCCAGTTCGGGGACAACGACTACGGCAACCACGATGTCAGCGACCGGCCGGTCTCGCAGAGCATCAAGTTCATCGTCATCCATGACACCGAGGGCTCCTGGGACACGACGATCAAGCTGGTCCAGGACCCGACCTATGTGTCCTGGAACTACACGATCCGCTCGACCGACGGTCTGATCGCCCAGCACGTCAAGGCGAAGGACGTGGCCTGGCACGCCGGCAACTGGTACATCAACGCCAAGTCGATCGGCATCGAGCACGAGGGCTTCCTCGCCGCGCCGGACGCCTGGTACACGGAGGCGATGTACCTCTCCTCGGCGCGGCTGGTGAAGTACCTGTCCGAGAAGTACGGCATTCCGCTGGACCGGCAGCACATCCTCGGCCATGACACCGTGCCCGGCCCGGTCACCTCGTCGATCCCCGGCATGCACACCGACCCGGGCCCGTTCTGGGACTGGCGGCACTACTTCGAGCTGCTGGAGCACCCCTTCAAGCGGACCGCCGGCAAGAAGGGCGGCCTGGTGACGATCCTGCCGGACTACGCCGCGAACCAGCCGGCGTACACCGGCTGCGTCACCAAGGGGCAGCCCTGCGCCGCGCACGGCTCCAGCGCGGTACGGCTGTACTCCGACCACGACGAGACCTCGGCCCTGATCAAGGACATCGGCCTCGGTACGACGCCGACGACCGACGTCAACGACCTGTCCTCCCGGGTCGCCACCGGTCAGCAGTACGCGGTGGCGGACACCTGGGGCGACTGGACGGCGATCTGGTTCCTCGGGCAGAAGGCCTGGTTCAAGAACCCGGCCGCCCAGCCGACGGCGGTGACTGCGGCCGGGCGGGTAGTGACGCCGAAGGCGGGCCGGACCAGCATCCCGGTGTACGGCCGCGCCTATCCCGAGGCGTCCGCGTACCCCTCGGGGGTGCCGGCCCAGTCGATCTCTCCGCTGTCGTACACGATCCCGGCGGGCCAGGAGTACGTGGTCGGTGACGAGGTGCCGGGCGAGTACTACTACGCGGTCACCTTCACCACCGACTCGCACAAGGTCGTGGTCGGCAAGGACGTGTACTACGAGATCCAGTACGGCCACCGGGTCGCCTTCGTCCGCGCGGCCGACGTCGACGTGACGTCGTCCCGCAGGTGGGGCGGGCGGTAGCCGCTGTCAGCCCTGCTGGAAAAGCTCCGCCGGGAGCGGCTTCAGCAGGGCGTACAGGTCGTCGGTGATGGGGCGGTCCCAGGCGGCGATGGTCACCAGGACGCCGTCGCTGCGGTCGAACTGGACGCAGGAGATCCGGCTCTCGGAGAGCTTGAGCCGGCGCACGATCAGCAGGTTGTCGCCCTGCAGCACCGGCATGTCCTCGGTGCCCACGACGGTGACGTCCTCGTCGTTCTCCAGCGCGAGGAGGAGCTGGCCCACCTCGAACGGGATCTCGTCGTCGGCGACCTCGCGGGCCGGGGAGCCCTCGGGGAGGTTGCCGATGATCATCGCGGGGCCGCGGCCGCCGAAGAGGTCGTAGCGCAGGAAGACGCCCTGGCAGGTGCCGTCGGGGGCGGGCAGCAGCCCGGCACCGAGGTTGCCGGGCCAGTCGCCCGGGTCCATGGCCAGTACGTCGAAGTCGGGGCCGGCGGGGGTGGCGCTGCGGCGGCGGAGGAACGACATGCGGTCCATGGTACGGGGGGCTGCGCGGGCTCGGGCCGTGTGGGGTGCTTGCGGTACGTCGTCTGGCGCGGCGACGTGGGGGCTGGTCGCGCCCACGCGGCGGAGCCGCATATCGGGTACAGCCCCGCGCCCCTGGGATGTCGGCGCTCGGGCTCGCTACAAGGGCGCCCTTTCCAGCGCCGCCCGCGCCTGGTCGGCCAGGCCGTCCGCTCCGCACTGTTCGGCGGTCTTGAGGCCCCTGCGGAGGTGGTCGGCGTCGTGGAGTTCCGTGCCCAGGGCGACCAGGGCGCAGGCCAGTTCGTAGGCGGCCGGGGAGCGGTCCAGGTAGGTCACCGCTTCTCGCAAATACGTCACGCGTGCCGACCCGGTCGTGACCTCGGCCGCTGTACGCAACGCCTGGCCGATCGCCGACGGAGCGCCGAACTGACGGGCGCGGGTCACCGCTTCCAGGGCCGTCGTCAGGGCTCGGTCGGGCGTGTCGCAGGCTTCCGCGCGGGCCAGGTGGAGTTGCCAGGGGCACCAGGCGGGGTTGCGGATGCCGCGGGGTTCGAGGCGGCGGCCGGCCGCGGAGAGCTCGGCGGCGGCGGCCTCGGTGAGGCCGCGGGCGAGGAGCAGTTCGCCGTGGACCGTCTGGGCGTCGGGGAAGACCACGGCCGCCGGGAAGGGCTCCCGGAAGGAGTGGTCCTCGGCGACCCGGGTGGCCTCCTCGGTGCGGCCGCGGGCGATGAGGGTCTGGATGAGGGTGCCGAGGGCGTACCAGTGGGCGGGGGTGCCGGGGCCGACGCGTTCGGCGAGGCGCAGGCCGGAGCGGACCAGGTCCTCCGCCTCGGCGAGCCGGCCGCGCCGGTAGCGGACGTAGCCGAGGAGGGTGTACGCGAAGGAGAGGTGGGCGCCGCGCCAGCCCTGGCGTTCGAAGTCGGCGGTGCCGGCGGCGAAGAGTTCCTCGGTGCGGTCGGGCCGGTCGGCGTACATGAACGCGAGGGAGACCAGGACGGGCACCTCGAAGCCGCGGTCGGCCTCGGCCCAGCCGAGCCCGCCGGCGAGGGCGCGTTCGGCGTGGTGGAGGGCGATGTCGGCGGGTTCGCCGCGCTGGATCGCGTCCCAGGTGCGCAGGCCGATGATGTACCGCTCGGTGAGGTCGCGGCCCTGGAGCCGGTCGGCGAGCCGGGCCAGCCGGCGGGAGCGGGAGGGGTGGTCGGGTTCGTCGGCGCGGAAGGCGTCCCACATGAACTGTTCGGAGAGCATGCGGAGCCGGACCCGGGCGTCGCCGGTCACCCGGATCTCCCGGGCGAGGGTCTCGGAGGCCTCGGCGAGGTGGTCGCTGTGGGCGAGGACCTGGGAGAGGCGGTAGACGATGTGGTGGCGCAGGGCGGGCTCGGCGATGGGTTCCTGGAGGGCCGCGCGGAGGTGGTTGACGGTGGTGGCGGGTTCGGTGAGCAGGGAGGCGCTGCCGAGTTCGTGGAGGACGGCGGCGCGCAGCGTGGCGGGCGGGGGTTCGCGCAGGGCGCGGGCGAGATAGCGGCGGGCCGCGTCCGGGGCGCCGGCCCGGAGGTTCTCCCCGGCGGCGGCGCGCAGCTGCCGCACGACCCAGACATCGCCCTCGGGGTGGGTTTCGAGGAGGTGGCGGGCGGCGGCGGTGGCGCCCTGGCCGTCGTCGGTCACGCACCAGGCGGCCTGGCCGTGCAGGGCGACGCGGGTGGCGGGCGGGATGGCCCGGTAGACGGCGGTGGCGATCAGCGGGTGGACGAACTCCAGGGTCTCGGCGCCGGTGAGGATACGGGCGCCGCGCAGGGCGTCGGCGGCGTCGGCGGCCTCCTCGTGGCCGAGGCCGGCGACGGCGGCGGCGAGCGCGGGATGGATCTCGGTGCCGAGGACGGCGCAGGCCCAGGCGAACCGGACGGCGGAGGGGCCGAGGCGTTCGAGCCGGGTGATCAGTCCGCTGCCCTTGACGGCGGCGGCGAGGTCGCGCAGCAGGGGTGCGCCCGCCTCGGTGGGGTCCAGGCCCCGGTCGTGGACCTTGGCGGTGAGTTCGACGATCTCGAAGGGGTTGCCGGAGGTGACGGCCCAGGACTCGTGGCAGAAGGCGTCGTCGGCGTGGTCGCCGAGGCTCTCGCGGACCAGTCCGGCGACGGCGTCGGCGCTGAGCGGTTCGAGGTCGTGCGGGCGGCCGCCCGCCCGGCCGGGCAGGCCGCGGAACGCGTCGGCGTGTTCGGGGAGTTCGTCGGGCCGGTACGCGACGACGACGAGCAGCGGGAGTTGCTCGGCGCGGGGTGCGAACGCGGCGAGCCAGCCCAGGGATTCGGGGTCGGCCCAGTGCGCGTCGTCGAGGACGAGGACCATCGGGGCGCGCCGCACGGCGAGGTGGGTGAGCACCCAGTCGAGGCCGTCGCGCAGGCCCTGCTGGTCGGGCGGGGCGCCCTCGGTGGGGGCGCACAGGCCGAGGGCGGGGCCGACGATGTCGTACCAACTGCCCAGTGAGGCGCGGAGTTCGGCCTCGGGTGCGCCGGCGAGGCGGGGTTGCAGGAGCTGGCGGGCGACGTGGAAGGCGACGCGCTGTTCCTGGTCGCCGCCGCGTGCGGAGAGCACGGTGCAGCCCTGGGCGGCGGCGCGCCGGCGGACCTCGGCGAGCAGGGTGGTCTTGCCGATTCCGGCGCGGCCGGCGAAGGCGAGCAGGGCGCCGCGCTGCCGGTCGGCCGGGGCCGCGCCGTCCGTGCCCAGCCCGGTGAGTTCGGCCAACGCCTCGTCGACGGCGACGAGTTCGCTCTCGCGCTCGTAGAGCGTGCGCCGGTTCCGCAGGACCCGCTGTCCCATGACCACCCCCCGCCACGGTGGTACGCGTGCGCGGGGAGCGGGCGCGCACCGTGGCTTGCAGGCAGCTCAGCGTACGCCTGACGAGAGTGATCCGCTCCCTACTGGGGGTAACTGACGCGGGGGCCTTGACATCACTCCTCGGCCGGCGTCGGCGGCACCACCGCGACGGGTGCGGCCGCGTGCAGCAGCACGGCCTGGGTGACGGAGCCCATCATGCGGGCCGGGGCGAGCGGGCGCCGGCGGTGGCGGCCGACGACGACCAGGTCGGCGTCCTTGGAGGCGGAGACCAGCAGGCCGGCGGCGTCGCCGGGCGGTGCGAGGATCTGGGTTCGCACGTCCGGGTGGTTCTTGAGGTGCGGGGCGAGGAAGCCCTCGGCGAGGGTACGGGTCTCGTGTTCGACCTCGTCCTGGTCGACGGCCGGCGGGACCATTCCTCCGGCCGCGGCCCAGCTCCGCACCGGCCAGGGGTAGGCGGCGATCACCTGGAGCAGGGCGTCGCGCCCCGCGGCCTCCGCGAAGGCGAACGCGAGGGTGGCGTCGTCGGGACTGTCCACGTCCAGGCCGACGACCACCCGGGGCCCGGGCGCCGCGGGCAGCTCCTCGTGAACCTCGCGCCCCGGCCGGGGTACGACGACCACCGGGCATCCGGCGTCGCGGGCGGCGGCCAGGCCGTTGGAACCGAGCAGCAGGCTGGCGAAGCCGCCGCGGCCCCGGGAGCCGAGCACCAGCAGCTGGGCGTCGGCGCCGAGTTGCGGCAGCAGAGCGGTGGGCGCGCCCTCCAGGGCGACGTACTCGGCGGCCGGTTCCCCGGTACCGGTGCGCAGCCGGTCGCGGACCTCGTCGAGCACCGGATCGCCGGGGCCGTCCGGCTCCCCGGCGACCAGGACGTCCGGCTGCCCCCAGGCGGCGTACTGCCGTACATGCACCACCCGCAGCGACGTGCCCCGCCGCCGGGCCGCGTCCACGGCCCAGTCCAGGGCGCGCAGACTGTCGTCCGAACCGTCCACCGCGGCGATGACCGGCGCTGTGCTCATCGTTCCTCACCTCCGGAATACGACCTTCCCTTTGTCCGGGGCCAGCCTGTCGCAGGCGGCGGCCCCGGAAGGGCGCTGCTGGTCACGTGTCCGGAAATCCTTGCGGAACACCCCCCGGTTCGGCGCTCGGCCACGGGACCGGGGGGAAGCACGCGGGCGCGCGGTCCGTCAGGTCAGGTCGAACTCGCCCTCCCGGGCCCCCGACACGAAGGCTCCCCACTCGGCGGGGGTGAAGATCAGGGAAGGGCTCTGCGGGCTGCCGCTGTTGCGCATCGCGATGAATCCCTCGACAAAGGCGATCTGGACATCCCCCAGGCCACGGCTGCTGGACTGCCACTCGGCCCCGCTGAGGTCCAGCTCCGGCTTGTCCCAGCCCCGTACCGGCTGCTGCTGGATGGTGCTCTCGGCCACGTCCGTGCTCCTCCCGAATTCGTCGTCCGCGGCCAGCCTAGCTTTCGGTTCCGGCACTCAACAGGCCACGTGAAGGGGTCCTTTCAGGAGTCGGGGGCCGCGGCGCCGACGAGCCACATGGAGAAGAACTGGGAGCCGCCGCCGTAGGCGTGCCCGAGCACCTTGCGGGCGCCGTCCACCTGGTGTTCTCCGGCCTGGCCGCGCACCTGGAGGGCGGCCTCGGCGAACCGGATCATCCCGGAGGCACCGATCGGATTGGTGGAGAGCACTCCGCCCGACATGTTGACGGGGAGGTCCCCGTCGAGCTCCGTGACACCCGATTCGGTGAGTTTCCAGCCCTCGCCCTCCTCGGCGAAGCCCAGGTTCTCCAGCCACATGGGCTCGTACCAGGAGAACGGCACGTACATCTCGACGGCGTCGATGTCCCGCCGCGGGTCGGCGATGCCGGCCTGCCGGTAGACGTCCGCCGCGCAGTCCTTCCCGGCCTGCGGCGAGACGGCGTCCTTGCCGGCGAACAGGGTGGGCTCGCTGCGCATGGCCCCGCCGAGCATCCAGGCCGGCGGCTTCGTCGAGCGGGCGGCGCCCGCCCGGTCGGTGAGGACCATGGCGCAGGCGCCGTCGGAGGAGGGGCAGGTCTCCGAGTAGCGGATGGGGTCCCACAACATGGGGGACGCCTGGACCTTCTCCAGGGTGATGTCGTGCTCGTGGAGGTGCGCGTAGGGGTTCTTCAGCGCGTTGCGGCGGTCCTTGTAGGCGACCAGCGAGCCGACCGTGTCGGGGGCGCCGCTGCGCCGCATGTAGGCCCGCACGTGGGGGGCGAAGAAGCCGCCCGCGCCCGCAAGGAGCGGCTGCTGGAAGGGGATCGGCAGGGACAGCCCCCACATGGCGTTGGACTCGGACTGCTTTTCGAAGGCGAGGGTCAGCACGGTGGAGTGGACCCGGGCGGCGACGAGGTTCGCCGCGACCAGTGCGGTCGAGCCGCCCACCGAGCCCGCCGTGTGGACCCGCAACATGGGTTTGCCCACCGCGCCCAGCGCGTCCGCCAGGTACAGCTCCGGCATCATCACGCCCTCGAAGAAGTCGGGCGCCTTGCCGATGACGACGGCGTCGATGTCGGCCCACGTCAACTCGGCGTCGTCCAGCGCCCGTCGCGCGGCCTCGCGCACGAGCCCCGCGATCGAGACGTCCCGCCGGGCCGCCACATGCTTGGTCTGGCCGATCCCTACGACGGCCACGGGCTCCTTGCTCATCGCGGATCCCCTTCGAGTACGGCGACCAGGTTCTGCTGCAGACAGGGCCCGGAGGTGGCGTGGGCGAGGGCGCGGTCGGACTCGCCCCGGTGGATACGGGCGGCGGCCTCACCGATGCGGATCAGCCCGGCGGCCATGATCGGGTTGGCGGCGAGGGCCCCGCCCGACGGGTTCACCCGCACGTCGTCGCCGAGCCGCAGCGCCTTGCGCAGCACGACCTCCTGCGCGCTGAACGGCGCGTGCAGCTCCGCGGTGTCGACGGGCCGTTCGAAAGCCCCGGCCTGCTCCGCCGCGAGCCGCGCGGACGGCGAGTCGGTCAGGTCACGCACCCCGAGGCTGTGTGCCTCGATGCGGTGGTCGATGCCCCGGATCCAGGCGGGCCTGGCACACAGTTCCCTGGCCCGCTCCCCCGCCGCGAGGATCACGGCGGCGGCGCCGTCACCGATGGGCGGGCAGTCGCCGGTCCGCAGCGGCCGTACGACGTACTCCCCCTGCGCCACCGGTCCCCTCAGCTGGGCGTGCGCGTTGGCGGTGGCGTCGGCCCGGCTTCTGGCGCCCACGGCGGCCAGCGCGGGCTCGTCGGTCTCCCCCGCATCGATGAGGGCCTGGGCCTGGAGGGCGGCCAGGGCGACGGAGTCCGGCCAGAGGGGGGCCACGTAGTAGGGGTCGAGCTGCCGGGTCAGCACGTCCCGCACCGAGCCGGGCGAGGACTTGCCGTAGGAGTAGACGAGCGCGGTGTCCGCGTCCCCGGTGAGCAGCTTGGTCCACGCCTCGTACAGCGCCCAGGCGCCGTCCATCTCGACGTGGGACTCGGAGATCGGCGGCCAGGCGCCGACGCCGTCCAGGGCCAGGGTGAAGGAGAAGGCGCGGCCGGCCAGGTAGTCGCTGGAGCCGGAGCAGGTGAAGCCGATGTCGGCGGTCTTCAGTCCGGTCTGGCCGAGGACGTCGTGCAGCACCGGCATGAGCATCTCCACCTCGGAGAGGTCCTCGCTGGTGCGGCGGTGGTCGGTCTGCGCGAAGGCGACCAGTGCTATGTCACGCATCACAGCAGCTCCTTGTACAGGTCGTAGTCCGCGTCGGGTTCCCCGGTGGGCCGGTAGTGGTCGGGATAACGGGCCCCCTCCGTCCACACCGGCTCCACCCGCAGCCCCATCCGCACCTGGTCGTAGGGGATGCCGCCGATCCGGCCGTGCAGGGCGAGCCCGGCGCCGTCGAGGGCGATGTGGGCATAGACGTACGGCACCTCGATGTCGAGGTTCTTCGCCTTGATGTTGACGATGCAGAAGGTGGTGACCGTGCCCGCGGGCCCCACCTCGACCTGTTCCGATGTGGCCACCCCACATGTGGGGCACGCACCCCTCGGCGGGACGTACACCTTCCGGCAGGAGGGACACCGCTCGCCGAACGTCCGCCGGGACGACAGGGCGTTGATGTACGCGGTCTGGGCGCGGCCCGGTGAGTAGGTGTAGTCGAGGCGGGCATGGGCGACGATGCCGTGCACGGCGTCCTCGAACTCCCCGTCGTGCCCGCCGGGTTCGACCGCCTCGCCGCCGTACGGCTCGAAGCAGACGATGTCGGTGACGGCACCGGAGCGCTCCTCGGCCCAGCGGACGCGGACCCGCATGCCGGTGCGCACGGCCTCCGGTCCGGGCGCGTCGAGGGCGTGCAGCAGGGCGGTGTCGGCACCGTCGAGCCGGACCAGCACCCAGGCGAAGGGGGTGCCGAGGGGCTGGCCGCGGCGGGGTTCGTGGTTCCAGGCCCAGGTGGTGACCGTGCCCGTGGGCGCGACCTCGACGAGGTCGCGGATCTCCTCGGCGGTCACGGGGTCGTACTCGACGGGTGGGACGAGCGTGCGGCCGTCGGTGGTTTTCACGCCGAGGACCACACGCTCACGCAGGCCCGTGAGGAAAGCGCTCTGGACGGGCCCGAGCGACCGGGTGAAGGGGAACTCGACGACGAGGGGAGCTTTGAGGACTTCGGGCATCGGGCTGCCTCCTTGAGAAGGTCAGTGAGTAGCGCCCCTTCAGGGGCGCGGGGCTGTGACATGTGCGGCTCCGCCGCGCGGGCGCGACCAGCCACAACCGGCCCGCAGCCTCAAACGCACCTCGAAACACTCACGCACGCTTGTAATCAGGCACCCGCTTCTCCGCGAACGCACGCGCCCCCTCCTTCGCGTCCGCCGTGTCGAAGATCGGCCACCCCCGCTTCAGCTCAGCGGCCAGCCCATCCGTCTCCGTCAGCTCCGCGGTCTCGTACACCGACGCCTTCACCGCCTCGACCGCCAGCGGCCCGCACGCGTTGATCTGCTCGGCGATCTCCAGCGCCTTGTCGAGCGCGCCACCATCAGGGACGACGTGCCCGACCAGCCCGATGTCGGCGGCCTCGCGCGCGCTGTACGGCCGGCCGGTCAGCAGCATCTCCAGCGCATGCGTGCGCGGAATCTGCCGCTGAAGCCGCACCGTCGAGCCGCCGATCGGGAAGAGCCCGCGCTTGACCTCGAAGAGCCCGAACGTCGCGGACTCGCCCGCGACCCGGATGTCGGTGCCCTGGAGGATCTCGGTACCGCCCGCCACGCAGTAGCCCTCGACGGCGGCGATCACCGGTTTGCGCGGGCGATGGTGGCGGAGCATCGCCTTCCAGTGCAGGTCCGGGTCGGCCTTGAGGCGGTCCCGGAGGTGTTCCCCCGCCATGCCCTGTCCGGCCAGTGCCTTGAGGTCCATTCCGGCGCAGAAGGCGCCGCCGGCCCCGGTGAGCACGATCGAGCGGATGCCGTCGTCCTCGTCGGCCTCGATCCAGCCGTCGTACAGCCCGACGAGCATGGAGATCGAGAGCGCGTTCTTCGCCTCGGGCCTGTTCAGCGTGAGCACGAGTGTGGCGCCCTCGCGCCGCACGGTGAGGTGTTCCGTCCCACCCATGACCGTCTCCCCTCTCAAAGAACGAGAACAGGTTGCAGTAGCCGGGGAGCCACTTCAAGGGTTTTCTGACAGTCAGTCAGATTTCTTCGCGCGAACCCTTCCCACTTGCCGCGCCCTTTGCTCTGATGACCGGCGAACCGACAGGTGCGCCTTTCTTCGTCACGGTTGCCGGGGTCAGGAGGAGCGGTGGAGTACAACCTTGCCGATCTGTTCGAGTCGGTCGTCGACGTGGCCGCGGACCGCGAGGCACTCGTCTACATCGACCACCCCGGCACCGGCGCGGAACGCCGGCTGACCTACGCGGAGCTGGACGCCGCCGCCAACCGCGTCGGCCACCATCTGATCGACAGCGGCATCCGCCCCGGCGAGCACCTCGGGCTGCACCTCTACAACGGGGTGGAGTACCTCCAGACGGTACTCGGCTGCCTCAAGGCGAGAGTGGTGCCGGTCAACGTCAACTACCGCTATGTCGAAGAGGAGTTGGTGTACCTCTACCGGGACGCGGACCTGGTCGCGCTGGTCTTCGACACGGAGTTCGACGACCGGGTGGCGGCGGCGCTGCCCCGGGCGCCGAAGCTGCGGCATCTGGTGCGCGTGGGCGGGCCGGGGTCGGGGGTCGACGCCGTGCCCTTCGAGGCGGCCGAGGCCGGCGGGTCGCCCGAGCGGGGCTTCCCGGCGCGTTCGGCGGACGACCAGTTCATCATCTACACCGGCGGCACCACCGGGATGCCCAAGGGTGTGATGTGGCGTCAGGAGGACCTGTTCTTCGCCGGGTTGGGCGGTGGGGCGCCGACCGGGGAGCCGGTGAAGCGGCCGGAGGAGCTGGCCGAGCGGGTCGCGGCGGGCGGGACCGGGATCACCTTCTTCCCCACGCCCCCGCTGATGCACGGCACCTCGACCCTCACCTCCTTCATCGGCTTCAACTTCGGGCAACGCGTGGTGATCCACCGCAAGTTCGTGCCCGAGGAGGTGCTGCGGACCGTCGAGAAGGAGAAGGTCACCAGCATGTCGCTGGTCGGCGACGCGATGCTGCGTCCGCTGATCGACGCCCTCAACGGACCGATGAAGGGCACCGACTGCTCCTCCATGTTCAGCGTCTCCTCCTCGGGCGCGATCCTCTCCGAGACCGTGCGCCGGCAGTTCAGCGAACTCGTCCCGACCGCCATGCTGCTGAACAACTTCGGGTCCTCCGAGTCCGGATTCAACGGCACCGCGACGAACGACTCCGGCGCCGGCAGCAAGTTCCGCGTCCGCGTCAACTCCCGTACGCAGGTGGTCGATCCGGCCACCCACGAGCCCGTCGCGGTGGGTGAGATCGGCCGGGTCGCGCAGAGCGGCCATGTACCGCTCGGCTACTACAACGACGCGGGGAAGACCGCCGAGACCTTCTTCGAGAAGGACGGCCGCAGGTGGGTGCTGCTCGGCGACATGGGGACGGTCGACGCGGACGGTGTGGTGACCGTGCTGGGCCGGGGCTCGCAGTGCATCAACACCGGGGGCGAGAAGGTGTACCCGGAGGAGGTCGAGCAGGCGCTGAAGTCGCATCCGGACGTGTACGACGCCCTGGTCGCCGGGGTGCCGGACACCACCTGGGGCAACCACGTGGCGGCCGTGGTGCAGCTGCGCGAGGGCGCCGAACGGCCCTCCCTCTCCGACATCCAGACCCACTGCCGTACCCAGCTGGCCGGGTACAAGATCCCCCGCCAGCTGGTGATCACCGAGTCCATCCAGCGGTCGCCGAGCGGCAAGGCCGACTACCGGTGGGCGCGGGAGGTGGCGGTGGCCGCCGCGCGGTAGGACGCGCGGGCGGCGGGCGCTGAACCCGCCGGGTCCGCTCTTTGCCCGCGATTGACCCGACTGTTTGAACACCGGGTTACGTCAGGCCGTACGCGAGGTTGGCGGTTCCTGACCTGCGGGCCCGGTCCGCCGTGCCATCGTCGGGCTTTGCACGGAAGGACCTGCGGGTGTCGCACCTCACGCCCCCTCGCCAACTGCCGGACGCGGACGCGTCGGCACCGGACCGGGCGGCGGGGACATCGCCCGCGCCGACGGAGACCGAGACCGAGTCGGCGGCGACCGAGACCGAGTCGAACGCCTCGTCGCGCGAACACCCCACGGACGAGGGGGCCGAGGGGGAGAGCGAACCCGCTTCCCAGGCGACCGGGTCCGGCCGGTTCGGCAGGTTCAGCAGATTCGGCAGGATCGGCAGGATCGGATGGACCGGCTGGATGGACCGCCACCCCCGGACCGCCGTCGGCGTGCGGGTGGGGACGAGTGTCCTGGCGGGTGCCTTCGTGCTCTGCGCGATCCTCGTGCCGGACCGCCTCGACCGGTTCTCCTTCCAGAACTTCCTGCGCCTGCCCGTGGAGGTGTTGTACCTCGCGATCGTCCTGCTCGCGCTGCCGTCGAGGGCACGACGGATCACGGCCGCCGTCGCGGGCACGTTCCTCGGCCTGTCCACCGTCCTGAAGTGCCTGGACATGGGCTTCTACCAGACCCTCGCCCGACCGTTCGACCTGGTCTTCGACTGGGTTCTGCTGACCGACGCGGCGGACTGGGTGAAGGACTCGTTCGGTCACACGGGCGAGGTGCTCGCGGTGATCGGGGTGATCGTCCTGCTCATCGCCGTGCTCGTGCTCAGCGCGCTCGCGATGGTGCGGCTGGCGAACGTCCTGGACCGGCACCGCTCCACGGCCGTGACCACGACGCTCGTCCTCGGCACCGTGTGGATCACCTGCTTCTCGCTGAGCGTGCAGTTCGCCGGTGTCCCGTTCGCCACCAAGGGCTACAGCCAGTTCCTCGCCAACCGTGTGCAGTACGTCCGCGACGGGCTGGGGGACGCCGACGTCTTCAAGAAGCAACTCGCCGTCGACGCCTACGCCGACACGCCGTCCGACCAGCTGCTGACCGGGCTGCGCGGCAAGGACGTGCTCTTCACCTTCATCGAGAGCTACGGCCGGGTGGCGATCGACGATCCGGCGATGGCTCCGGAGATCGACGCGACGCTGAACGAGGGGAACGCCCGGCTCAAGTCGGCTGGTTTCGCGGCGCGGAGCGGCTGGCTCAGGTCACCCGTCACCGGCGCCGGCAGCTGGCTGGCCCACTCGACGTTCCTGTCCGGCCTGTGGATCAAGAACCAGCAGCGGTACCGGACCCTGACCACCGGCGACCACGCGACCCTCACCAGCTACTTCCAGAAGACCGGGGCCTGGCGCACGGTCGGCATCGTCCCGGGCGTGCGCAAGTCCTGGCCCGAGGGCAAGTACTTCGGCCTCGACCACATCTACGACTCCACGCACCTCGGGTACGAGGGGCCGTACTTCAGCTGGACCCCGGTGCCGGACCAGTTCAGCCTGGAGGCCTTCCAGAAGCTGGAGCACGGGAAGAAGAACCGCGACCCGATCATGGCGGAGATCATCCTGGCCTCCAGCCACAACCCCTGGTCCCCCATCGCCCACATCATCGACTGGAAGGACCTCGGGAACGGCAGGATCTTCTACAAGATCAAGAAGGAGGGCACGAACCCCACGGAGGTCTGGAAGAGCGCGAAGAGCGTGCGGACCGAGTACCGCAAGGCGATCCAGTACTCCCTGGACAGCCTGACCCAGTGGATGCAGCGCTACGGCGACGACAACACCGTCCTCGTCTTCCTCGGCGACCACCAGCCCGTCCCGACGGTCACGGGCGGCAGCACCAGCCGGGACGTACCGATCACCATCGTCGCCCGCGACCCGAAGGTTCTGGACCGGGTCGCCGGCTGGGGCTGGACGGACGGGCTCAAGCCCGCGGACAACGCACCGGAGTGGGCCATGAACCAGTTCCGTGACCGCTTCCTGAAGGCGTTCGGGCCGCAGAGCTGAGGCGGACGAGCCGCCCCGCCCCGCCACGAGGCACGGGTGTGCCGTCGCCGTGGGGCGGTGCGGGGGTCGTACTCTGTGCGCACGATGTGACGCTGATCATGCACACAGTGTCACGACGGCCGCATGGAAGGACCCACGGTGTCGCACCTCCCGCCTCCCCAGCCGCCGGACACCGAAGGTCTGCCGGACGCGGACGGACCGTCGGCGGCGGCGGAAGCCGCCTCGGAGGGCGGCCGGTGGTCGAGGGCGAAGTGGCCCCGTGTCGCCCGGGGTGTCGCGGTGGCGACGACGGTCGTGGCGGCCGTTCTGCTGCTGGCCGCGCTGTCGCTGCCCAACCGGCTGGACCTGCTCACGCCGAAGGCGTTCCTGCGACTGCCGGCCGAGGGGATCGTGCTCGCGGCGGTCCTGCTGGTGCTGCCGGGACGGGCGCGACGGGTCGCGGCGGCGGTGGCGGGCACCGGGCTCGGGGTGCTGACGCTGGTGAAGTGCCTGGACATGGGCTCCTACTCGGTGCTGGAGCGCCCGTTCGACCTGGTGCTCGACTGGATCCTGCTGGACGACGCGGCGGACTACCTGCGCGAGTCGTTCGGCCGGGCCAGTGAGGTCCTCGCCGTCGCGGGGGCGCTGCTCCTGGTCGCGGCCGTCCTGGCCGTGACCACGTTCGCCACGGTGCGGCTCGCCGACCGGATGGCCCGCCGGCGCCCGCCCGCGGGCCGCACCACCCTGGTCCTGGCCGCCGCCTGGGTCACCTGCGCCACCTTCGGCCTCCAGCTGGGCGGCGCCCCCGTCGCCTCGACCCTCGACGCGCAGCTGGTCGACGAGCGGGTCCGGGCGGTCCGCGCCGGTCTGGCGGACGCGCGTGTCTTCCGGGCGGAGTCCGCCGTCGACGCCTTCGCGAAGACCCCGCCGGACCGGCTGCTCGCGGGCCTGCGCGGCAAGGACGTGCTGGTCACGTTCGTCGAGAGCTACGGCCGTACGGCGATCGAGGACCCGGCGATGGCCCGGCAGGTCGGCGCGGTCCTCAAGGAGGGTTCCGCCTCGCTCAGGGCGGCCGGGTTCGGCGCGCGGAGCGGCTGGCTGCGGTCACCGGTGCTGGGGGCGGGCAGCTGGATGTGCCATGCCACGCTGCTGTCCGGGCTGTGGATCGACAACCAGCAGCGTTATCGCAATCTCGTCTCGGGCGACCGCATGACCCTCAACAAGTACTTCCGCAAGACCGGCGCGTGGCGCACGGTCGGTGTCGTCCCGGGTGTGCGGCGCGCCTGGCCGGAGGCCGGGTTCTTCGGTCTCGACCGCGGCTACGACTCCACGCATCTCGGCTACCACGGCCCGTACTTCAGCTGGACGCCCGTCCCCGACCAGTTCACGCTGGAGGCCTTCGACCGCCTGGAGTTCGGGAGGAGGAACCGGCGCCCGTTGATGGCGGAGATCGTCCTGGCCTCCAGCCACCAGCCCTGGGCGCCCCTCCCCCGCATGATCGGCTGGAACGGCCTGGGCGACGGCTCGGTCTTCGGGCCGATCCAGAGGGCGGGGAAGGATCCGGCGGAGGTCTGGAAGGACACCGAGCGCATCCGCGCCGAGTACCGGGCCTCGATCGAGTACTCGCTGCGCAGCCTCTTCGGGTTCATGCGGCGCTACGCCGACGCGAACACGGTCCTGGTCTTCCTCGGCGACCACCAGCCCCGTCCGGAGGTCGTCGCGGGCAGCCCGCGCCGGGACGTCCCGGTCACGATCGTCGCCCATGACCCCAAGGTCCTCGACCGGGTCGCCGGCTGGGGCTGGACGCCGGGCCTGAAGCCGGCCGGGGACGCCCCGATCTGGGCGATGAACCAGTTCCGCGACCGGTTCCTGACGGCGTTCGGACCGCGCGGGTGACCTCGGCTCAGGCGTCCAGGAAGCCGAGGGTACGGCGGACGAACCACTCGGGGTTGTCGAGCCAGGGGTAGTGGGCGGTGCCGGGCTGGACGGCGACCTCTGCGTTCGGGAAGGCCTCGGCTGCGCGGCGGGCCAGCGCGGGGCTGGGGCTGCCGTCGAGTTCCCCGGTGTACACCAGTACGGGGGCGGTCAGCAGACGCAGTGCGGCGCGGGTGGCGTCCGGGGTGAAGGCACCGTCGGCGAAGTAGCGGTCGCCGGCCTCGAAATTGGTCTGTTTCTCGGTGGCCGCGACATGGGCCTGGGCGGTGGCGTCCCAACGGCCGTGGAAGAAGGGCATGAACGTCACGTCGAAGTCTCCGGTGCCCGTCAGCCACGCCTCCAGCAGGGGGAACGCCTCGTCGAACCAGGGCTCGGCCGACCGCAGTCGGGCCGCCGCCAGCCGCTCCTCGGGGGTCGGCCGCAGGCCCAGCGCCGAGGGGTTGCCGGTGATCAGGGCGAGCCGCCGCACCCGGTGCGGATGGGCCGCCGCGTACAGGATCGCCAGGCTCGCGCCCGCCGAGTGCGCCAGTACGTCCATGTGGTCGAGCCCCATGTGGGCGCGCAACATCTCCACGTCGTCGACCTGTCGGTCGCAGCGGTACGACGCCGGGTCGGCCGGTGCCGCGGAGTCGCCGGTCCCCCGCAGGTCCAGCAGGACCAGCCGGCGGTGGGCGGCCAGTCCGCCGAGGTCGCCGAGGTAGGCGGAGGCCCGCATGGGCCCGCCCGGGAGCACGACGAGGGGTTCGCCCTCGCCTGTGACGTGGTAGGCGAGACGGGTTCCGTCGGCTGCGGTGAAGGAGGGCACGGAACCGATCATCGGGCCCGGCGGGGTCGTACCGCAACGGAGTTCGACAGGCCGTGCCCGGAGGGGGCCTGCGGAGACCGCACGCCCCCTCGTACGGACTACTGAATGAGGTTCCAGGCGCTGCCGTTGGGGGTGATGGTGTGAGCGGATGCGCCGGGCGGGGGGGGGCGCCCAGGCATGTACCAGTCCTGGTACTTGTTGCCCGGAACCTGGCACGGATTGACGTAGGCCTGCTTGTTCGCGTTGCTGTCCATGCAGAAGTCGACGGACAGTCCGGCACCGAATCCGAACCCGTGACCCGGTTGTTCGCTTCCACGTCGGTTGCACTGCCCGTGGGGAGCGCCGTGTCAGCCCCGTGGGGCCGGCTTGCTCACCCGGAACGCGAACTGTCCGCAGAACGTGAGCTTGCGCAGGTTCACCAGGGCCGTGTTGCGCTTGCTCTTGCGGGCCCAGGTGTCGATCTCGGTGTTGAGGGGTGACTCCTTCTGCCAGAACTTGCCGTACTCCTGTTTCCGTGAGGCGTGGTAGGTGCGCATGATCAGGGTCACGCCGTCGAGGGAGGGCCGGATCTCGTCCAGGGCGAGCCCGGCCTCCTCTACGAGGACCCGGAATCCGTACGGGGTGTAGTTCCACAGGCTGAAGGAGTGGTAGGGCTCGAACTGGGAGGTGCTGCCGATGAACAGGCCGCCCGGGCGCAGCACTCGGCCCACTTCGGCGAGCAGTTCCCTGGGGCGGGCGACGTGTTCGAAGACCTGGTGCGAGTAGACGAGGGGCACGGCGTCGGAGCGGAACGGCAGGTTGACGCCGTCGTAGTACACGACGCTGTCGCCGCCGGGCCGGCGCTGTGCGGCCTCGGGTGAATCGCGGATGTCGACGCCGACCCAGCGGACGCCGGAGTCGTGCTTGCGGAAGAGGTCGGCCGACGTGCCCCGCCCGCACCCGAGGTCGACCACCCGGTCCGGTGCCTGCGGCGAGCTCATGGCCTCGTCGAGGTAGTAGCGGGAGGTGACCTGGCGGGCGTGGTCGTCGGGGATGCAGTCGTGCATGAGGTCCCACAGGGTCGCCATGGCCCCACGCTACGGAGGTGGCCTTCCCTAGGCCACATCCAGGCCGGGGTTCGGAACGGCCGTCATCCCTTGGGGCGAACGGGACAGCGCGGACGGGGGCACCGGACGGCTGATGCCGGAGAGGTCGTGGGCGGCCACGCTGTTGCGGTCGGCGACCGTGCGGCCGAGGGCGTGGTACGGCCACAGTCCCCCGGCCTGCCGGCGGCTGCGCTCGGTCCACTCCAGGGCCTCGGCGGCGCGGGCCCGGAAGAAGTTGAGCGCGTAGCCGCCGGAGTGGATGCGCAGCAGGAGGAATCCGCCGGGGTACTCCTTGGCGGCACCGACCTCCTGCAGGGTCACGTGCGGGGCGAGGGGCAGCCGGGTGCGTTTGTTGCGGTGGGTGTGGCCGGCGTGGTGGAGGAACACTCCGGGGGCGGTGGCGTAGGCCCGCAGGATCGCGCGGGCCTGACGGCGGCTCAGGCGTTGGCCGGGGCTCACCGGGAAGAGCGCGTCCCGGACGGTGAGCGGATGGTGTCCGAAGACCACGGTGGGCTGTTCCCGGTGCGCGCGCAGCCGGCGCCGGAACCAGGAGAGCTGCTCGGGTCCGAGGCCGCCGGTGTCGGCGCCGTTGCCCCGCTTGTCGTAGGTGTCGAGGCCGATGATCCGCAGGCCGCCCACGTCGTGTTCGAAGTAGCCGGGCCGGTCCTGGCCGCCGAAGACACGGTGGAAGGGGTCGTCCGCACGGGCACCGCGGTCGTGGTTGCCGCGGACGACGAGGTAGTCCCGGCCGTGGGTGCCGAAGCCGTCCAGGATCCGTCTGGCCTGTGCCAGGTCGCGCGGCCCGCCGCCCGCGGAGATGTCGCCGGCGGCCAGCAGCAGCTGGGCGCCGCGGTCGCGGGCCTCGTCCACCACGGCCCGGCTCATGAGCTCCGGGTAGGGGGCGAGCCCCGTCCGCTGGCTCACTCCGCGCAGGAAGGGCACCCCGGCCACCAGGCCTGCGGTCGTCTCGCCGATGTGCAGGTCGTTGCAGAGGGCGACGGAGAGGAGGTGGCGGCCGGGCGGGGGCTGCGGGGTGGTGAAGGAGTAGGGGCCGCCGGGCGAGCCGAGGCCGTGCCGGGAGGTGCCGGCCGCGTTGCCGCGGACCAGGTGCAGGGCGGTGGGTGTGGCGGGTACGCCGTGGGAGCGGGCCTGGTAGTAGTAGGTCTGCCCCGGCTCCAGACCGGTGAGTTCGACGTGGTGGTTCGCTGTGGGCCGGTCCTCGCCCGCGGTGCGGTTGAGGCGGGCGGGGTGGGTGCCGTAGACGACCTCGCCCTCGGTGACGGCGGGCAGCATCCGGCCGGTGCCGTCGTCGGTGCCGGGCTGGGCGGTGTGCCAGGTGAGGACGGCGCGGTCCTCGGTGAGGGTGACCAGTTCGAGGTGGACGGCGGCGAGGGAGCGGGGTGGGCGGGGGCGGGCCGTGGGGACGGCGGCCCGAAGCAGGGCGGGCGCGAGCAGGAAACCGGAGCGCAGTATCTCGCACGGGCCGGGTATGCCCGCGAGCGCGCCGAGGGGGACGGGGAAGCAGCAGCGCATGTCTGCTATGTGCCTGGCCCCGGTGAACGGCGGACGTGGTGGCGGAAGCCGCGCACGGTATGGAACCAGACTTCTTGGCTCCTCACGAGGCGTCTCCGAACCGCTCCCGCAGCTCCCGCTTCAGGATCTTGCCGCTGGCGTTGCGGGGCAGCTCGTCCACGAACAGGACCCGCTTGGGTGCCTTGAAGGCGGGCAGTGTCTCCTTCACATGGGCGATCAGCCCGGCCTCGTCGACCTCGCCGCGCACCACCACGACCGCGGTGACCGCCTCGATCCACCGCGCGTCGGACAGGCCGATCACGGCGGCCTCGGCGACCGACTCGTGGGTGTAGAGGGCGTCCTCCACCTGTCGCGAGGCGACCAGTACGCCACCGGAGTTGATGACGTCCTTCACCCGGTCGACGATCGTGTAGTAGCCGTCGGCGTCGCGTACCGCGAGGTCCCCGGAGTGGAACCAGCCGTCGCGGAAGGCCGCCTCGGTCTCCTCGGGCTTGTCCCAGTACCCTTCGCACAGTTGCGGTGAGCGGTAGACGATCTCACCGGGGGTGCCGTCGGGGACGTCCGCGCCGTCCTCGCCGACCACCCGTGCCTCCACGAACAGCACGGTGCGGCCGCAGGAGTCCAGCCGCCCCTTGTGCTCCTCGGGTGCCAGCACGGTGGCGAGCGGACCGATCTCGCTCTGCCCGAAGCAGTTGAACAGGGCGAGTTTCGGGAGCCGTTCCCGCAGTCGTTCGAGGACGGGCACCGGCATGATCGACGCCCCGTAGTAGGCCTTGCGCAGTCCGCTCAGGTCGCGGGTCGCGAAGTCGGGCCGGTTGGACAGGCCGATCCATACCGTGGGCGGTGCGAACAGGCTGTCCACGCGCCCGGTTTCGACCAGGTCGAAGAGGGTGTCGCCGTCCGGCCCGTCGAGGATGACGTTGGTCGCGCCCACCGCCAGGTACGGCAGCAGGAACACGTGCATCTGGGCCGAGTGGTAGAGCGGCAGCGCGTGCGCGGGCCGGTCCCCGGCGCTCAGGTCGAGGGCGGCGATGGCGCTCAAGTACTCGTGCACCAGCGCCCGGTGGGTCATCATCGCGCCCTTGGGCAGCGCTGTGGTGCCGGAGGTGTACAGCAGCTGCACCAGGTCCTCGGTGCGCGGTTCGGGCCCGTCGTACGGCGCCGCGTCCGCGAGCCGGTCCAGGAGCGAGTCGTCGGCGTCCCGCAGCGGCAACACCGGTACGCCGTCCGGGAGTCGCCCGGCGAGGCCGGGGTCGGCGAGGACCAGCGCGCTGCCCGACTGGCCGACGATGTAGGCGAGATCGCCGCCGGTCAGGTTCTGGTTGACGGGGACGTGCACCAGGCCGGCCCGGGCGCAGGCGAGGAACGCGATCAGGTAGGCGTCGGAGTTGTGTCCGTAGGCGCCGACCCGGTCGCCGCGGTCCAGGCCCTGGTCGAGCAGGACGGTCGCCGCGCGTGAGACGGCGTCGTCGAGCTCCTCGTACGTCCAGCGCCGTCCGCCGTACTCCACCGCCACCCGCGCGGGGGTACGCCGGGCGCTGCGCCGCAGCACCCCGTCAACCGTGCTGCCCTGTCCGTGCGTCATGACTCATGATCCTCGGCCCGTCGCCGGGACAGGTCAAGCACCGTCGCGGCAGATCATCCGGACCGGAGGTCAACTGCCCTTTCCCTCAACGAAGTCGGGGGGTATAGGTGGCGCTGTCGCGGCCCTCCTCGGTGTGGCCGGCCTCGTCCGTGAGAGTCCAGTGATCCAGGTTCACCGCCCGGCGAGTCGGGCCGGGTGCCGGCCGGCGGTTGCGGCCACAGAAGCCCCCTGCCGTAGGCCCCCGGGACGAGAAGTCGCCGGACCGGCTACGGGGCGCCCCCCCGCTTTGGGTTGGCGCCCCGTATCTGTGTCTCGGCCAGGTCAGTCGGCCGGCGTCAGCGCGACCTCGGCACTGCCCGAGAGGGCCGGCAGGCCGGCCGGCGGGGAGTCCGTGTAGGTGGCGTTGAAGACCGCCTTCAGGTTGTCCGCACCGGCATGTCCGCCGTCCACGAACGTTTCGAACGATCCGGAGCAGCCACTGCTCGAAGACAGCGGGTGGCCGTGCGAGTCGTGGCCGAGGATGAACGAGACGGTGACCTTCGAGCAGTCCACCGGCTGGTCGTCGGAGACGGTGACCTGCCAGGTGACCGTGTCGCCCCAGTGGAACGCCGTGCCGCCGTGCGGAGCCGGGTCGGTGGTGAGCGAGACGACCGGCGCCTTGTTCCCGACCACGACGGGAACGGATGCGGAGGCCGAACGTCCGGTGCTGTCGGTGACCTTCAGCGTGGCGTCGTAGACGCCGTTCTTGTCGAAGGTGTGCTTCGGGTCGGCCGCCCTGGAGTCCACGGTGCCGTCGGCGTCGAAGTCCCACGCGTAGCGCAGGGCGTCCCCGTCGGCGTCTTTCGTGCCGGCGCTGGAGAACTGGACCGTCAGCGGGCTGGTGCCGTTGACCGCGTCCGCGGCGACCTTGGGCTCCGGGGTGCGGTTCCCGCGGGTGAAGTCGATGCGGGAGAGCTGGGCCTCGGGTAGTTCCGCGAAATACCCGGTGCCGTACTCCAGGACGTACAGCGCGCCGTCCGGGCCGAACTCGGCGTCGATCGGGCCGTCCGTCGTGATCGTGGGGATCGCGTCCTCGATCTTCTGGACCTCGTTCTTCTTCCCGAGGGTGATGGCCTTCATCTGGTCGCGGGTCCACTCGTAGAAGAGCGGCTTTCCGTCGAAGTACTGGGGCCAGCGGTTCTGGGCCGTGTTCCGCTTGTCGTAGCGGTACGCCGGGCCGCCCATGGGGCCGATGCCGCCCGTGCCGAGCTCGGGGAACGTGTCGGAGGCTCCGTAGCCGTAGACGATCTCCGCGTCCGTGACCGGTGGCAGCTCGCTGCGGCCGGTGTTGTGGCGCGAGTCGTTGACCGGCTTGGCGCAGTCGAACGCGCCGCCCGAGGTCTGGGTCGCGAAGTCGTAGTCCTGGTAGGGCTGGTCCCGGGTGACGCAGAAGGGCCATCCGTAGTTGGCGGGGCGGTCGATGACCATCCAGCGCCCCTGGCCGGCGGGGCCTCGGCCGGGGTTGGCGTTGTTGGCGTCGGGCGAGTAGTCGCCGAGGTACAGCGCGCCGGTCCTGTCGTCCACGGCGAAGCGGAACGGGTTGCGCAGGCCCATGGCGTAGATCTCGGGACGGGTCTTCGGGGTACCCGGCGCGAAGAGGTTGCCGTCCGGGACGGTGTAACCGCCGTGGCGCTTGGCCTTGATGCGCAGGACTTTGCCCCGCAGGTCGTTCGTGTTGCCCGCGGTGCGCCGCGCGTCGTAGGCCGGGTTGCGGTCGGGGCGGTCGTCGAGGGGGGCGTAGCCGTCGGAGGAGAACGGGTTGGAGTCGTCACCGGTCGACAGGAACAGGTTGCCCTTGTGGTCGAAGTCGATCTTGCCGCCGACGTGACAGCAGATGCCGCGGTCGGCGGGGACGTCGATGACCTTCTGTTCGGTGGCGAAGTCCAGCTCGTTGCCGACCAGTTTGAACCGCGACAGCCGTGTGACGCCCTTGTACCGGGCGAAGTCCGCGGCCGTCCCGAACTGCGGGGCGTCCCCCTCGTTGACGCCCGGGGTGGCCGGGTCGTCCATGGGGGTGTCGAGGCGCGGCGAGTAGTAGAGGTAGACCCAGTGGTTCTTGGCGAAGCCCGGGTCGACGGCGATGCCCTGCACGCCCTCCTCGTCGTGCTGGTAGAGCCCGGCGGGGCTCTTCTTCATGTCTGCGGCCAGGAAGTTCACGCCGCTGCGGGGGTCGTGGATCCGGACCTCTCCGGTGCGGGCCGTGTGCAGGACCCGCCGGTCGGGCAGGACGGCCAGGGCCATGGGCTCACCCGGGCGGTCGTTGAGGGTGACCTTCTGGAAGTCCGACGAGGCCGGCGGTGCGGGGTCCGATGTGGTGGCCTGGGCCGGGGAGAGCGGCAGGAGCCCGACGGCTCCGGCCAACGCAGCCGCCCCCACGAGGGTGACGATCCGTCTGTTGCGCACTCAGAACTCCTTCGGTCTGGTGATGGCTGATCAAAAACCGCGGAAGGTAGCTGCGTTGGACGCCAGGGCACCCACCGCTCGGGGCCCGCCCGGCGTCGATACGCCGGGCGGGACTCCTGGGTGGTTCTCCCTCACTTACATGCGCGCAGGGCCGCGAGGTTGTCGTAGCCGATCCGGGCGAACTCCAGGGACTGGCCGGGGACGCTCGTGCTCGGCGCGTTGTCCTGCTCGACCATCGGGTTGTGGTAGTTCTTCGCGCCCACCCGGGTGAAGAACCTGCGGTAGTCGATGTCGCCCGTGCCGAACGGCACCATGTCGTAGCCCAGGCCGCTCTGGGTGTTCACGACGCCGTCCTTGGCGTGGAAGAGCGGGAAGCGGTTGGTGTTGCGGACCACGAGTGCGGCCGGGTCGAAGACGTCCTCCTGCTGCGAGCCGTCGTGGGCGGTGTACGTGTGGAACTTGTACTGGGCCACGTGTGCCCAGAAGACGTCCAGTTCCAGGTAGACGTTCTTGCGGTCGGTCGTCTTCAGGAAGTACTCCAGCTTCCGTGTGCCGGAGCTGCGGGTCGGACGGCCCTGGGAGTCGAGCGGGCCGCCGTCGAGCAGGAAGTCGTAGGCGCTGTCGTGGTTGTGGGTGTAGAGCTTGATGCCCTCCCTGCGGGCGATGGCACCCAGGGTGTTCCACTTCTGCGCGGCGGCGTCCCAGTCGGCCCGGTAGGGGGTGTTGGTGGGGTCGGCGCCGGTGCCCATGTGCTCCATGCCGAGGATGTTGGCGATCTCCAGCCAGCGCTTGAAGGCGTCCACGTCGGAGGGCGTCAGCGGCCAGGACGGCGGGATGAAGCCGTGGCTGCCCTGCGCCCTCAGCCCGTACTCGTCGAGCCAGGAGCGCAGCAGCTTCGCGCCCTGGACGGTGCCCAGGTCGGCGCCGCCGGGCGCGTTGGCGTGCTGGCCGTAGCCGGCGAACTCCACCTGGCGGTAGCCGAAGCGCGACAGCTGCCGGAAGACCTCGCGGAAACCGGAGGGCAGGTCGGAGGCGAGCGGGTCGCGGCCGGTCGCGTCACGGACGGTGTAGAGGATGATGCCGCGCTTGTCCGGCGGGACCAGGGTGGAGCGGCCCCGGTCGTGGCCGGCGGCTTCGGATCTGCCCTGCGCCAGGGCAGGGGCGGCGCCGAGGACGGGGGCGGCGATCGCCCCGGCGGTGACGGCCGTGCAGGTGCTGAGGAAACGGCGGCGGTTGACGCCGAGGGTGCGGCGCAGGGCGTCGCCGGTGACGGCTTCGTCGTTGAACGCGGTCACAGTGGTTCTCTCTTTCGTCGTCGCGGTGCTGCGGGTGCCTGTCGGCCGCCGTCTCAGGAGAGGCCGGCGAGCCTCAGGAGAAGGGACTTCACTTCGGTGGCCGCTACGCGGCCGGATACTGCGCGGGGGGTGGAGACCAGGACGAGCGGACCTTCTTCGTCGCTCGCGGGGCGGCGGCCGTGGCTGCCGCGGATGGGTGAGGGGTCGAGGGGTACGACGGCGAGCCGGTACCGCATGCCGAGCTTCTTGCGGGCCACCGCCTTGGCGGCTTTGAGCCGCACGTAGGGATCACCGGGGTCCATGAACAGCTCGACGGGGTCGTAGCCGGGTTTGCGGTGGATCTCGACGAGCTGGGCGAAGTCGGGGGCGCGGGCGTCGTCGAGCCAGTAGTAGTACGTGAACCAGGCGTCCGGGGCGGCGACCGCCACCAGTTCGCCGGAGCGCGGGTGGTCGAGTCCGTTCGTCTTCTTGCCGTCGTCGTCGAGGATCTCCTCGATGCCGGGGAGGTCCTGGAGCGCCTCGCGGGTGGCTGCCAGGTCCTCGGGCCGGCGGACGTAGACGTGGGCCAGCTGGTGGTCGGCGACGGCGAAGGCGCGGGAGGCCATCGGGTCGAGGTACTCCATGCCGTGCTGGGTGTGGACCTCCAGCAGCCCGGCGCGCCGCAGGGCGCGGTTGATGTCGACGGGACGGCTGACCGGCGTGATGCCGTACTCGGACAGGGCGACGACCGTGCGGCCCTCGGCGCGGGCGTCGTCGAGCAAGGGGCCGATGACGGCGTCGAGTTCGGTGGCGGCGCGGTGGGAGCGGGGGTCGTCGGGGCCGAACCGCTGGAGGTCGTAGTCGAGATGGGGCAGGTAGCACAGGGTCAGGTCGGGCCGTCGGGTGCGCATGACGTGGCGGGTCGCATCGGCGATCCACCGGCTCGAGACGATGTCCGCGCCCGGTCCCCAGAAGTGGAAGAGCGGGAAGGTGCCGAACTTCTCGGTGAGTTCGTCGTGCAGGGCTGCCGGGCGGGTGTAGCAGTCGGGTTCCTTGCGTCCGTCGGAGTAGTAGACGGGACGGGGGGTGACGGTGATGTCGGTGTCGGCGCCCATGGCGTACCACCAGCAGATGTTGGCGACCGTGTAGCCGGGGTGGGCGCGGCGCGCCGCGTCCCAGAGTTTGTCGCCGGCGACCAGTCCGTTGTGCTGGCGCCACAGGAGTACGTCGCCGAGCTCACGGAAGTACCAACCATTGCCCACGATGCCGTGCTCGGCGGGAAGCTCGCCGGTGAGGAAGGTGGACTGTGCGGTGCACGTGACGGCCGGGAGCACGGTGGACAGGTTCGCCCGCGAGCCGGAGCCGGCCAGCGCCTTGAGGCGGGGCATGTGGTCGAGGAGACGTGGGGTGAGGCCGACCACGTCGAGGACCAGGAGCGGAGTCGGGTGGATGCTCATGGCAGCTCCTTCAGGCCGAGGCCGGTGAGCAGGTCGCGGGCGAGGGCCAGTTCGGCCGCGATGCCGTCCACGAGCTGGGTTCTGGTGCGGGGGCGCAGCTTCGGCGGGAGGGCCTGCCAGGTGTAGGTCTCGACTTCGAGGTGGCGGGTGCGGGGTTCCGTGCCGCCCACCAGCAGGGCCAGGGCGTCCTGGAGCACGTGCAGGGTGGAGGTGAGCGGTGCGGCGGGCGGGGCGTGCAGGGGGACGTGGAAGTGGGCGCGCCAGGGTGTGTCGTCGGGCAGGGCGTCGCCCGCCAGTGCCTCGCCGAGGTCGTCGGTGCCGTGCAGACCGGTCGGCGTGCGGGCGCGGGTCTGGTGCAGGAAGCGCGGTTCGGCGAAGGCCGCGAGGGCGTCGCGGACCTCTGGCAGACGCGGGTCTTCGGCGTGCAGGGCGGCCGACAGCTGCGCCTTGGGGACGCCGATACCCGCTGCGTTGAGCGCGGTCAGTGCGGTGGCCGGGTCCTCGAAGGAGGTGGCGAGATGGCAGGTGTCGACGCATACGCCGATACGGTCGCCGGGCAGGGCGGTGAGCGGTCCGATGGCGTCCGCGGTCGTCTCCACCGTGCAGCCGGGTTCCGGTTCGAGGGCGACGCGGACCGATTTGCCGGTCAGTTCCTCCAGCGCGTCGAGCCGCTCCGCCAAGGTGGTCAGCGCGGCACCGGCGGTGGCGGCGGCGCGTTCGTCGTAGTCGGTCCGCCAGGCGAGCGGCAGGGTGGAGATGGTCCCCTCGGAGACGTCGTCGGGCAGCAGCTCCGTCAGGAGCCGGGCCAGGCCGGTGGTGTACGCGAGGCGTTCGGTGTCGGCCCAGTCGGGCTTGTAGACGCGGTACTTGACCTCGTCCGCGCCGAATCCTTCGTAGGGGAATCCGTTGAGGGTGACGACTTCGAGGCCGCGCCGGTTCAGTTCGGCCCGGAGCCGCCGCAGCGCCGCCGGGTCGGCGATCAGCGCGCGTGCGGCGTCGCCTGCGAGCCACAGGCCGATGCCGAGGCGGTCGCGTCCCAGGGCTCTGCGGACGGGCTCGCAGTGGTCGCGGAGTTGGGCGAGGACTCCGTCGAGGGTCTCGGCGGGGTGGACGTTGGTGCAGTAGGCGAGGTGCACCGTCGAGCCGTCGGCATGGCGGAACCGCATGGCTCACTCCCCGCCGCGCAGGACGGAGTTGCCTTCGTGCAGGCCCTCCGGCTTCGGGACGTCGAGCCGGAGACGGCCGCTGAGTCCGTAGAAGGCCGCCGGGTTGCGCCACAGCACCTGGTCGACGTCGTCCTCGCCGAAGCCGGCCGCGAGCATGGCGTCGGCGACCTTGCGGGTCTTCAGCGGGTCGCTCTTTCCCCAGTCGGCTGCCGAGTTGACGAGGACCTTCTCCGTCCCGTACGTCTTCAGGATCGTGACCATGCGGTCCTCGTCCATCTTGGTGTCCGGGTAGACGGAGAACCCGAGCCAGCAGCCGCTGTCCTTCGCGTGCTCGACGGTCGTCTCGTTGAGGTGGTCGAGCAGCACCCGCTCCACCGGCAGGCTCGACTCGCGCACGACGTCGAGGGTGCGGTGCAGACCGGCGAGCTTGTCCCGGTGGGGCGTGTGGACCAGGGCGGGCAGGCCGTGGGCGGCGGCGAGCTGAAGCTGGGCGGCCACCGCGGTGTCCTCGGCCGGTGTCATGGAGTCGTAGCCGATCTCGCCGACGGCGACGACGCCGTCCTTGGCCAGGTAGCGGGGCAGGGCGTCCAGGACCGGCGTGCAGCGTGGGTCGTTGGCCTCCTTGGGGTTGAGCGCGAGGGTGCAGTGGTGGGCTATGCCGTACTGGGCCGCGCGGAAGGGTTCCCAGCCGAGGAGGGCGTCGAAGTAGTCGTAGAAGCTGGCCGGATCGGTGCGGGGCTGCCCGAGCCAGAAGGACGGTTCGACGACGGCGCGTACCCCGGCGGCATACATGGCCTCGTAGTCGTCGGTGGTGCGGGATGTCATGTGGATGTGCGGGTCGAAGATACGCATCAAAGCTCCTTGGGCTCTTCGCCCGTCAGGGTCAGCACGCGGCCGAGGTCGTCGGGGACCTCGCGGCCGGCGGCCGTCCGCTCGGCGGCGTAGTCGGTGAGCATGCGGGCCAGTTCGCCGTCGCCGGACGCGCGTTGCGCCAGGCTCGCGACCGCGTCGAGGGGGACGCCGGTGAACAGGCACTTCAGGACGGCGTGACGCCAGGCGTGCGGATCGAGGTGCGCGGCGGTGTACGGGCCGACGGCGGCAGCGACGAGCCGGGTGTCGTTGCTGCGCAGGGCGTCCTCGACGAGGTGCAGGGCGTGCGGTCCGTCGACCAGCACCGGGAGCACCCGGAGCACGGCGCGGCGTTCGGCGGCACTGCCGTGCCGGTAGAGCCGGGTCAGGGCGGCCAGTCCCGCCCGGGCCTCGATCAGCAGCAGCGTGCGGACGGCGTCCGCGTTGTCATGGCCGCAGTGCCGTCCCGCGGCGGCGAACCGCAGCTCCCAGGTATCGGCCGCGTAAGGGGCGGGCACTGTCGGGGGTGTTGTCGGTCCGCGCGCGGCGTCGGCCAGCGCCTCGGCCAGCCAGGCGCGCGCCGCGTCGTCGGGCAGCCGGGCCTCGACATCGGCTCGGGTCCAGGGAAGTGGGTGCGTCATACTGCGGGCACTCCCTTCGCGGTCGTGGCCGTCGCGGTCCGCAGGAACTCCACGGAGGACCGGGCCAGCTCCGGCCCCGCGTGGGAGTGCCGGGGCAGCTCTACGACGGTGAGGCCCCGGTAGCCGGTGTCGGCGAGTGCGTCCAGCACGGACGGAAAGTCGATCTCGCCGTCGCCCAGGGGCAGATGCTCGTGCACCCCGCGGCGCATGTCCTCGATCTGCACGTGCCGCAGCCAGGGCGCCGCCTCCCGCACGCACTCGGCGGGCGTGGCCGGCTCCAGGCACTGGCAGTGGCCGATGTCGAGGGTCAGGCCGAGCGGAGAAGGGCTGCCGAGCACGGTGCGCAGGTGATGGAAGTCGGCGAGCGTGGCGAGGAGGTGTCCCGGTTCGGGTTCGATCGCGATCGGCACGCCGGTGGCGGCCGCCGCGTCGAGGACGGGAAGCAGCGCCTCCCGAAGGCGCCGCCACGCGGTGTCGTCGTCGGTGCCGGGCGGGGTGATGCCGCTGAAGCAGTGCACGGCGTGGGCCCCGAGGTCCGCCGCGACCCGGACCGCCCTGAGCAGCAGCCGGGTGCGGGCGGCACGGCCCTCGGTGTCCGGGTCGAGCAGCGACGGACCGTGCTTGCGGCGCGGGTCGAGCACGTAACGCGCGCCGGTCTCGACGGTCGCGGTGAGGCCGAGTTCGCCGAGCCGGCGGGCGACCCGGGCGGTACGAGCGGCGAGATCGTCCGCGAGCGGGTCGAGATGCATGTGGTCGAGCGTGAGTCCGACGCCGTCGTAGCCCAGGTCCGCGAGCAGGCCGAGGGCGTCGTCGAGACGGAGGTCGGTGAGGCCGTTGGTGCCGTAGCCGAGGCGCAGTCGCTGCCGGCCGCTCATGTGGGGCTCACCTTCCGGGCGAGGGCACGGGCCGCGGGGGCGAGCCCGAGCACGGCGAGTGCGGTGCCGTTCGCCCCGGTCCTGGCGGCGAGCGCGGCCTGGAGCGGGATCATGGCGCGGATGCCACCGCCGACGGCGCGCTGCGTGAGGGGTGGGGACGGGTTGAGGGCGGCGTGCAGGAAAGGACCGGCGGCGGTGCGGACGTACGCGGCGGCCGACAGCGCCGGGACGGGTCCTGCCGTCACGCGGGTCCGGGACAGCAGCAGGCCGAGCGTGGTCGTCAGGCCGAGCGCGGCGAGGGGGGTGAGCGTCGAACCGCCGTGCGCCTCGTGCCGCGAGACGGCGGTGACGGCGTACGTGTGGGCGGCCAGCGCGGCGGCCGGAGCCGCGGCACGGAAGGCGATACCGGGCGTGGCAGGAGGTCCCCCGCTCCGCCCCCCTGTTTTGTGCCCTCTCCCCCGGCCGGGCATCGCGGACGGTGGTGGGTCGGCGGCTCTGCGGGCGGTCGGCGTCATGGTGGGCGCGGACATGGTTGCCGTGGCGCCGAGCAGGAGGTCCAGGGCGCGGGCCGCCGCCATCGCCGCCGGGGCGGCGGGGGTGTGCTTCAACCAGAGGTCGTACGCCCAGACCGTGGCGGTCAGGCTCGTCGCCACCGCGAGTGCGGGCCGGCCGGCGCGGGCGGCGGACGTCAGGCCTGCCGCGGTCAGGAGTCCGGCCGCTGCCAGCGCCGCAGTCGGGGAGATACGGCCGGAGGGAACGGGGCGGTGGGGGCGGTCGAGAGCGTCCTCGTCGCGGTCGGCCCAGTCGTTGAGTGCCATGCCCGCCTCGTAGAGGAAGAGCGAGGCGCACGCGGCGTACGCCGTGCCCCGGTTGGGTCGCAGCCCGGTGGCCGCAGCGCCGGCGAGGGCGTCGCCCGGCACGGTCAACAGCGCGGAGACGCGGAGCAGTTCGGCCCAGTCCCGCAGCCGCGCCCGGGACCCGCGCCGCGGTGCGGCGATCACTTCGTCCCCCGCAGTCGGTCGGCGAACGACAGCAGGGCGGTGAACTGCTCCGAGAGGCCCGACGGGCCGCCGTCGGGATCCTTGAAGTAGAAGCCGAGTTCCGGGAGCGGGCCGGACAGGCCCACCTCGTGGGAGCGGGCGACCAGGCGCGCCAGGTCCAGGACGAGCGGTGCCGCCAGGGCCGAGTCGCAGCCCTGCCAGATGGTCTGGAGGATCATGCGCGAGCCGAGGAAGCCTTCGAAGGCGATGTGGTCCCAGGCGGTCTTCCAGTCGCCGAGCACCGGTACGTCGTCGATGTGCACCTCGCCCTGCGGGGTGTGCCCGAGGATGTCGGTCAGGACGCGTTCCTTGCCGGCGTTCTTCGCCGCAGCCGCGCCGGGGTCGGCCAGCGCCGCCCCGTCGCCGCCGCCCAGCAGGTTGGTGCCGGACCAGGCCCGTACCTTCAGGACGCGCTGGACGAACATCGGGGCGAGCACGGCCCGCAGCAGCGTCTGGCCGGTCTTGCCGTCACGGCCCGCGTACGGAAGTCCGGCGGCCGCGGCGGCTGTGGTGAGCGCCGGGGTGTGCAGCCCGGTGGACGGCGTGAAGTTGACGTAGGGGCACCCGGTTCGCAGAGCGGCGGCCGCGTAGAGGGAACTGGGCGGGAGCCGCGGGTCTTCGGGTGCGGGCGGCGGTTCCGTGGAGGAGACGTTGACGACGACCACCCGTGCCAGGGCGTTGCGCACGCGGAACGAGGTGAGGTCGGCGGCGAAGTCCGCGATGAGTTCCTCGTCGCCGCGCGTGTCGCCCGGGAGCGGGCCACCGGGTCGTATCTCCTCGTCCGCGGCCCGGAGTTCGGCGTGCACGGCCGCGGCGAGTCCGTGCGGCAGGACGCCGGCGTCGGTGAGCTGGTCGGCCCGTTTGGGCAGCGGGCAGTGGGCGGTGTCGTGGCCGCCGAAGACGAGCGAGGACAGGGACGGCAGGCCGGTGCCGTCGAACGGTGGTGTCTCGGTGACCATGCCGGTCGGTCGGTGCAGTCCGGCGGTGACCGCCGCGCATCCGGCGACGGCGGTGGTGGCCACCGATCCGCGGGCTCCGACGAACCAGACGCCGGTGCGTGCGGTCTGCCCACCGGTCCGGGGCTTCGATGCGTTCCCGTCGTTGTTCACGGGTGCCTCCCTGCCATGTCGATGTTCCGTTGCGGTTGGAGGACGGTGGGCGGGTGCGGGGCTGGTTTCCCCGCCCACCGTCGGCACAGGAGCGGGCCTTGGCTGCGGCCCGGGAGAGCGACTCCGTGGCGCGCGTGGTTACGGCGAAGGAGTCGGCGGTGAGTTGTGCGGGATTCGTGGCGGCGGCCGGCCGTGTGCTGTGCACGGATGGCGTCCGGCAGACGGAGCGGTGAGCAGTGCCACCGGTGGGGTGTGCGCCGTCGCTGTCGGACCACTGTGTGGCGCCTGTGTCTGAGACGGGACCGTAACCCGGTTCGTCCTCCGCAGAAAGACCTTGCGCAGAAAGAAGTCGAACTTTCTCCAGATGCAGGACAAAGAGGGGTCCGGGCAGCCGGGATCCGCCCGGCGGCGGTCCCACCGCCGGGCCCTCGTCCGGCTGGATCCAGGGAGCGATCGTCCCGAGTGGAGGTCCCTAGTTGTCGCGGCCTCCGAACGCGGCGTCGAAGGAAGCGGAGGGCGGGTCGAAGTCGAACCGCTTCAGATGGGCGAGCGCTTCCGGCGCGCCGGTGAGGCGGTCCATGCCGGCGTCCTCCCACTCCACGGAGACCGGTCCGTCGTAACCGATCGAACGCAGCATCCGGAAGACGTCCTCCCAGGGGACGTCTCCGTGTCCGGCGGAGACGAAGTCCCAGCCACGCCGCGGATCGCCCCACGGCAGGTGGGAGCCGAGCCGCCCGTTGCGCCCGTCCAGACGCTTGCGGGCCTCCTTGCAGTCGACGTGGTAGACGCGGTCCCGGAAGTCGTAGAGGAAGCCGACCGGGTCCAGGTCCTGCCAGACGAAGTGGCTGGGGTCGAAGTTGAGCCCGAAGGCCGGCCGGTCGTCCACGGCCTCCAGGGCGCGTCGGGTGGTCCAGTAGTCGTAGGCGATCTCGCTCGGGTGGACCTCGTGGGCGAAGCGGACCCCTTCGGTGTCGAACACGTCCAGGACCGGATTCCAGCGTTCCGCGAAGTCCTCGTAGCCGCGTTCGATCATCCGTTCCGGCACCGGCGGGAACATGGCCACCAGATGCCAGATCGACGACCCGGTGAATCCGACGACCGTGTCGACGCCGAAGGCCGCCGCGGCACGGGCCGTGTCCTTGATCTCGGCCGCGGCCCGCTGCCGTACGCCCTCCGGCTCGCCGTCGCCCCAGATGCGGGCGGGCAGGATGCCCTGGTGCCGCTCGTCTATGGGGTTGTCACAGACGGCCTGGCCGACGAGATGGTGGGAGATCGCCCAGCATTTCAGACCGTACTTGTCGAGCAGGGCGTGCCGCGCGGCCAGGTAGGACGGGTCGGTCAGGGCCTTGTCGACCTCGAAATGGTCTCCCCAGCAGGCGAGTTCGAGGCCGTCGTAGCCGAAGTCGCGGGCCAGCCGGCAGACCTCCTCCAAGGGCAGGTCGGCCCACTGACCGGTGAACAGGGTGAACGGGCGGGGCATGGCGGCTCCAAGAGAGGCGGAGGTTCGTGCCGGATCGCTACCGGACTGCGGCCACGACGGCCTGGACAGGGGTGTACACGGAGTTCTTCCGCGCGCTCTCCTCCACCCCGGCGAGCACCCGCTGCACCTGCAGACCGTCGGCGAACGACGGGATCGGATCGGCGCCGGAGGCGATGGCCTCGACCAGATCACGGGCTTGGTGGGCGAAGGTGTGCTCGTAGCCGAGCGCGTGGCCCGGCGGCCACCAGCCCTCCAGGTACGGGTGCTCGGGCTCGGTGACGACGATCCTGCGGAACCCCGCGGTGGCGGCGGGCTCCCGGTGGTCGTGGAAGGACAGCTCGTTGAGGCGCTCGAGGTCGAAGGCGAGCGAACCGAACTCGCCGTTCACCTCCAGGCTCAGGGCGTTCTTGCGCCCCGATGCCATCCGGGTCGCCTCGAACGAGGCGAGGGCCCCCGAGGCGAGTCGGCCGGTGAACACGGCCGCGTCATCGACCGTGACCGGCCCGCGCCGGGGGCCGCCGGAAGCCGTGAGACCGGAGGAGACACCGTCGAGGCGGGGGCGTTCCTTGACGAAGGTCTCCATCTGGGCGGAGACCCCGACCAGCGGCTCACCCGCCAGGTACTGGGCGAGGTCGACGATGTGCGCGCCGAGGTCGCCCAGCGCCCCCGACCCCGCGTGTTCCCGCTGCAGCCGCCACGTCAGGGGGAAGTCGGGGTCGACGAGCCAGTCCTGGAGGTAGCAGACCCGAACGTGGCGCAGCGTGCCCAGCCTGCCGTCCGCGATGAGTCGGCGGGCGTAGGCGAGGGCGGGCACGCGCCGGTAGTTGAAGCCCACCATCGCCAGCTGACCGCGCGAGCGGGCCGCTTCTGCGGCCGTCACCATGGCCTCGGCCTCGGCGACCGAATTGGCCAGCGGCTTCTCGCACAGCACGTGCTTGCCCGCCTCCAGCGCCGCGATCGCGATCTCCGCATGGCTGTCGCCCGGTGTGCAGATGTCGACGAGTTGTACGTCGTCGCGGGCCACGAGGGCGCGCCAGTCGGTCTCCGCCGCGGCCCAGCCGTGCTTGTCCGCCGCCGCCCGCACGGCGTGCGCGTCGCGGCCGGCGATCGCGGCCAGCACTGGCCGCAGCGGCAGGTCGAACACGTGCCCCACGGTGCGCCACCCCTGTGAGTGCGCGGCGCCCATGAACGCGTAGCCGACCATCCCCACGCCGAGTGCCGGCGGGGCCGTCCGACTGTCCCTCTGTTCCATACGGATCTCCTCGTCGGAGTGTCACTGACTCATCGCTGTGTTCGCGGGGCTCCCCGGCCCGGACCGGTCAGATGAAGCCGGTCGGCAGGTACTGGTCGACGTTGTCCTTGGTGACCACGGCCGAGTAGAGCGTCACCGAGGACGGGATCTCGAACTCGGCGAGGCCGCCGACACCCTTGCCCTGGGCGAGCGCCCGGGCCAGGTCGATGGCGGAGGCGGCCATCGTCGGCGGGTACAGGACGGTCGCCTTGAGCACGCCCTTTCCGGCCTTGATGGCGTCCATCGCGGACTTGGCCCCCGCGCCGCCGACCATCAGGAAGTCGTCGCGGCCGGCCTGGTCGATGGCCCGCAGCGCGCCCACGCCCTGGTCGTCGTCGTGGTTCCACAGCGCGTCGAACTGCGGCTGGGCCTGCAGCAGTTGCGCCATCTTGGCCTGGCCGGACTCGACCGTGAAGTCGGCCGCCTGGCGGGCCACCTTGCGGATGTTGGGGTAGTTCTTCAGCGCGTCGTCGAAGCCCTTGGTGCGCTGCTGGGTGAGTTCGAGGTTGTCGAGGCCGGCGAGTTCGACGACCTTGGCGTTCTTCCTGCCCTTGAGCTGTTCGCCGATGTAGTGGCCGGCGTTGAGCCCCATGCCGTAGTTGTCGCCGCCGATCCAGCAGCGGTACGCCTGCGGGGAGGCGAAGACGCGGTCCAGGTTGACGACGGGGATGCCGGCCTTCATGGCCTGGAGACCGACCTGGGTCAGTGCCTTGCCGTCGGCCGGCAGGATCACCAGGACGTCGACCTTCTTGTTGATCAGCGTCTGGATCTGGCCGATCTGCTGGGCGATGTCGTTGGAACCCTCGGTGATCTCCAGCGTGACGTCGGAGTACTTCTCGGCACGGGACTTGGCGTTGTCGTTGATGGCGTTGAGCCAGCCGTGGTCGGCCTGCGGGCCGGCGAAGCCGATGGTGACGGCCTTGCCCGGCTTGTCGTCCGCGACCGGGGCGTTGTCCGCGGCCGTTTCCTTGTTCTTGGGGTCGTTGCTGGTACAGGCCGTCAGCAGCGCACCGGCGGACACGGCCGCGGTGCCGAACAGCAGCGCTCTGCGGCTGGTGGCGGGGGTTCTGGGCATGGCGGATCGACCCTTCGACTGGGCGGTGTGTGTCGGATGGAGGCTGTGGAGGTGCCGGATGGTGGCTGTGGGGGGGCCGGACGGCGGTGTCAGGGGCCGCCGTCCGGCGGTGTGGGGCCGAGCGTCGGGTGGCGCCGACGTCTCAGGCGTCGCCGTGCGGCGAGCGGCGCTGGACCAGGACGGCGGCGACGATGATGGCGCCCTTGGCGATCTGCTGGACAGCGGTCTCGAGGTTGTTCAGGGCGAAGATGTTGGTGATGGTGGTGAAGACCAGCACCCCGAGGACGGAGCCGACGATGGTGCCGCGGCCGCCGCTGAGCAGGGTGCCGCCGATGATCGCGGCGGCGATGGCGTCCAGCTCGTAGAGGTTGCCGTTGGTGTTCTGGCCCGACCCGGCCAGCACGATCAGCATGAACGCGGCGATTCCGCAGCACAGTCCGGACAGCAGATACAGGTACAGACGCTGGCGGCGGACGTCGATCCCGGCCAGGCGTGCCGCTTCCGCGTTGCCGCCGACCGCGACGGTGCGGCGGCCGAAGGTGGTGCGGTTGAGCAGCAGCCAGCCGATGACGGTGACCACGGCGAATATCAGAACCAGGGGAGGGATGCCGAGGACGTAGGAGTCCCTGGCACCGAGATCGAGCACGGATTGGACGCTCACGATCTGGGTGGTGCCGCCCGTGATCTGCAGCGCCAGACCCCGGGCGGACGCGAGCATGGCCAGCGTCGCGATGAACGGCACCATCCTGCCGTAGGCGATGAGCAGGCCGTTCACGAGACCGCAGCCCACGCCGACGATCACAGCGGTGAAGAGGATGCCTGCGAAGCCGAAGTCCTGTGTGGCCACCGTCGTCGCCCACACCGAGGCGAGCGCCACCATCGCGCCGACCGACAGGTCGATCCCGCCGCTGGTGATGACGAACGTCATGCCGACGGTGACGACGCCGATCACGGACGACTGGGTGAGGATGAGCTGAAGATTGCTCGTCTTCAGGAACTCGTCCGGTGCGGTGATCCCACCGACCGCGACGAGCACGGCGAGGACACCGAGCAGGGACAGGGTACGCACGTCCCCCCACCCGCCCAGTGGTCGGCGCGCTCCCGAACCCTCCTTGTCCGCCGCGGCCTTGGCGGTGGACGTCGGCGCGTCCTTGTGTGCCGATGCGGCCGGCTGCGTCATGACGTCGGGCTCCCTTCCATCACAAGATCGAGTACACGGTGCTCGTCGAGCTCCCGGGCGTCCGCCGTGTGTACGACGGTGCCTTCACGGAGCACCAGCACCCGGTCGGCGAGCCCCAGGACCTCAGGCACCTCGCTGGACACGAGCAGTACGGCCAGACCCTCGTCGGCCAGGCGGCGGATCACCGTGTAGAGCTCCGCCCGGGCACCGATGTCGACACCCCGGGTGGGCTCGTCCAGCAGCAGCACCTTGCAGCCGCGCAACAGCCAGCGTGCGAGCACCGCCTTCTGCTGGTTGCCGCCGGACAGCGTCCTGATCGCGGCATCGGGATTGTCGGGCCGCAAGGACAGCTCCCGGACCGCCCGGTGCGCCGCGGCTCGCTCGGTTCGCCGGTCGAGCCAGCCCGCGCGGGCGAACCGGGACAGGGTGGAGATCGAGACGTTGCTGGTGACGGACTCCAGCATCAGCAGGCCCTGGGCCTTGCGTTCCTCGGGCGCGAGGCCGATGCCGGCGCGCACGGCGGCCCGGACGCTGCCGGGGCGCAGCGGCGTGCCGTCGACGAGGACACGACCGCCGTCGGGCTTGCGCGCCCCGTAGACCGTCTCCAGGATCTCGCTGCGCCCGGAGCCGACGAGTCCGGCGAGACCGACGATCTCGCCGGGCCGCAGTTCCAGATCGACGGGCGCGAACTCCCTTCGCCTGGTGAGTCCTTCCACCCGCAGTACCGGCTCCCTCCCCGCGGCGAACCCGGCCTCGGGCCGCTCGGGAAAGACGTACTCCACATTCCGCCCGGTCATCAGGGCCACGACCTCATGGGTCGGAGTCGACTTGGCGGGCAGGCCGTCGGCGACCGACCGGCCCTCCTTCAGAACCGTGACCCGGTCTCCGATGCGCCGGATCTCCTCCAGGCGGTGGGAGATGTAGATGACGGCGACACCCTCGGCCGTCAGATCGCCCACGATCCTGAACAGGTTGTCCACCTCTTCGGGGTCGAGCGCCGCCGACGGCTCGTCCATCACGATCAGCCGCACCTCGTGGGAGAGTGCGCGGGCCATCGAGACGATCTGCTGCTGTGCCGCGGACAGCTCACCGACGAGCCGTGCGGGATCGATCTCCGAGTGCCCGAGACGCTTGAGCAGTTCCGCGGTCGCCGTGCGGGCGGCCGAGCCGCGCACGACGAACCCGGCAGAGGTCGGTTCGTGTCCGAGGAAGACGTTCTCCGCGACGGACAGCCCCTCGATCAGGTCGAGTTCCTGGTAGATGGTGGCGATGCCGAGACGCATGGCGGCGATCGGCGATCCCAGGGTCACGGGCTCGCCCTGCCAGGTGATCTCACCGCCGTCGGGCTGGTGGGCTCCGGCGAGCACCTTGATCAGGGTGGACTTGCCGGCGCCGTTCTGGCCGAGGAGGCAGTGGACTTCGCCGGCCTGGACGTCGAGGTCCACACCGTCCAGGGCGCGGACGCCCGGGAAGGACTTGGTGATGCCGGACATGGTGAGCAGGGGTGGTAGTGGTGCCATGAAGAATCCCCTCGGCGGATGCGGGCCGTGAGTGGGCAGGCTGAACAGGGAGTTCGGGTGTGCGGGCAGCTCCGGGGAGCCCCAGGCGTCGTGCGTGCCGGGGCGTACGGGTGGTGCCGGAGAGGGCCTGACGGCCATGCGATCAGCGCGGTGGCCGGACCAGGTCACCGAGCGTCATGGAGTGGTACAGCGCTCTAGGGGTTGAGGTAGCGGCCCGGGATTGCGGCCATGCCATGGGAATGTGGCGATGCCATGGGATTGCGGCTATGCCATCGGATCGCGGTGGCATTCGGGATGATCTGTATCCGGTCAGGCAGGCGAGAAGACGTGATCGCTGATGAGCCGGGCCGCGCCGATGACTCCGGCGTTCGGCCCCAACTCACCCAGCACGATCGGCAGGTTGCGGGTGGCGAGCGGCAAGGACTGCTGGTACACCTGGGTCCGGACGCTGGCGAGCAGTGTGTGGCCGAGTCCGGTCACACCACCGCCGATCACCACCAGGCCGGGGTTGAAGAAACTGACCAGTCCGGCGATGACCTGGCCCAGACGCTTCCCGCCCTCCCTGATCAGTTCGAGAGCCACCGTGTCGCCCGCCGCGGCGGCGGCCGACACGTCCGCGGCGGTCAGACGCCCGGCAGCCTCCAGCCGGGCGGCAAGCTCCGGCGACCGGCCCGCTCGCGCGGCCTCCTCCGCGTCGCCGGCCAGCGCGGCACCGCTGAAATGCGCCTCCAGGCAGCCTCGGTTGCCGCACGCACAAGCACGGCCTCCCGGTTCCACCGGAATGTGCCCGATGTCTCCGGCGCTGCCCGTCGTCCCCCGGTAGACCTCGCCACCGACCACGATCCCGCAGCCGATGCCGGTGCCGATCTTGATGCACAGGAAGTCACGCGCGGAACGCGCCACGCCCGCGTGCTGCTCTCCCACGGCCATCAGGTTCACGTCGTTGTCGACCATGACCGGACAGCCGAGTTCCTGGCTGAGCGCCTCCCGCACCGGGAAGCCGTCCCACCCCGGCATGATCGGAGGCGCGACCGGCACACCTTCCGGGAAGCGGACCGGCCCCGGGACCCCGATGCCGGCGCCGTCGAAGCCCTCCACGACACCGGATGCCTTGAGCTTGGCAGCCATCGACAGCACTTGCTCGAAGACCGCCACCGGCCCTTCACGGACATCCATCGGATGGTTCAGGTGCCCCAGGACCTCCAACTCCGCGTTCGTCACGGCCACATCGATCGACGTGGCACCGATGTCGACACCGAGGAAACGCAGGGTCGGCGCGAGCCTGATGTTGTGCGAGCGTCGCCCGCCGCGTGAGGGGGCGAACCCGTCCGCGACAACCAGCCCCGTCTCCAGCAGCCGGTCCACCTCGACAGCCAGCTTCGAACGCGACAGATCCACCAGGTCACCCAGTTGGGCACGGGAGTTGGAGCCGCCATCACGCAGCAGGCGAAGCAGCCGCGCCTGATGCGAGTTCTCAGGTCGAGCGGTCATGCGCCTCACGAACCCCTCCCCTCGTCCCAGGCCAGGGCCCAGGCCTCTGTCCGCGTCGGCAAAGTCCTCTGGCTTCGGGAAGGAACGTAGCAGCGATTTGCCAAACCGTGAAGAACTTAGGAGCGAAACGGATCCAACTTTTTCCACCCTGAGGACAAAGTCTGCGCGGACCTCCATCCGGACCCGCAGCGCCACCGGCGCCGGCCGAGCCGATCGACGTGACGTCCTTGAGGCACGACTACACGGTCGGGACGGCCGAGGACGGAGTGCATCCGCCGCAGGCCAGGACATGCGCCAACGCCAAGGGCGTCGAACGACCGTGACCGGCCGGTCGCCCGGTACGCCTGACTTGGCGACGGCCGGCAGCCGCTACACCGCCGCGGCTTTCCCCGCCCGAAGCGTGGGTGGGACGGTTCCGGCCCAGCGCCCTCGAAGCACACGGCCACCCCATCAGCACGTCTACCGCCCGCCTCCGCACACCAGCAGACGTCGCGACGTTCACCGCTCCCAACCCCGCCAACTCCAACGACGGCGCCTGGCCGGCCAGCGCCGACCGGCCCCTCACCGGGTACGGGCGGATCTTCGGCACGGTCGGGTCGCAGCGCGGGCCGCGGACCCGGGGCGCGATCGAAGACGTGGCGGCGATGGCCGCGCGGGGCGGGCTGACGGTCCGGGACCTCCAGGACCGGGAGTTCGCGAACCGGGCGCCCGCGGGTGCGCTGGCGGCGGCCGACGCGGCGACGGCGTGCGCCGCTCTGCCGGGCGGTACGGCGACGGGCAGTGACGGCGAGGCCGTCGACGTCGCCGGGGCGTGCCCGGTGCCGGCGTCCTGGGACCGGACCATGAACACGGACAGCGGGGGCGCCCTGCTCTTCGACCGTTTCCGGCGGATGCTGAGGTCCTCCGTGCCGGCCGCGCAGTTCTGGAAGGTGCCGTTCTCCGCGACGGACCCGGTGCACACACCGAACACGCTCAACACCGCGACTCCGGGCTTCGCCACGGCCCTGGCGGACACCGTCGACGAACCGCGCGGGGCGGGTGTCCCGCTCGGCTCCGCGCTCGGGGGGCACCAGTTCGTCGTACGGAGCGGCGGCCCGCACCCTGCTGGCGTACTCCCGGTCCTCGAACCCGAACTCGCCCCACCACAGCGACCGGACCCTGTTGTTCTCGGATGAGAAATGGGTGACCGCGCGGTTCTGCGAGTAGGACATCCGGTCGTCACCCGCGCTGAAATCCGTCCGGGTGAAGGAAATCCGAGCCCACGTGGTCCCGTCCCGCGCCTGGGGCGGGACCGCACTCATGGGGCGGGAGGAATGCACTGTCGATGCACAAGGCATCAACAGCCGTTCACGCCCTGTGCAATTTGCTTCAGCGTGCCCCCGTGCGCCCCTTTGGAGAAAGGTTTCGGGAAACCTGAAGACCGTTCAACTGGGCAGAACACGTCTCGCACCGGACAGGAGGCTTTCATGAACCGTGCCGTGCCCGAACAAAAACGAACGTGGACGACAGGTACTGCTCCCGGCATATTCCCTCTCCTCGGTCACGGTATCGCCTTGTACCGTCGCCCGCTGGCGTTTCTGAATTCTTTGCCCGCGCACGGGGATCTGGTCGAGATACGACTGGGCCCCCAGCGTGCCTGGATGGTGTGTCACCCGGAGCTGGCCCACGAGGTGCTCATGGATCCGCACACCTTCGACAAGGGGGGCCCGCTCTACGACAGGCTCGGGAAACTGATGGGCGACGGACTGGTCACCTGCCGTCAGTCCACGCACCGCGACAAACGCAGGCTGCTGCAGCCGGCGTTCCGCCCGTCCCATGTCGCCGCGTACACGGACCTCGTCACCGAGGAGGCCGAAGCGGTGTGCGAGGGGTGGCGGACGGGCCGGACCGTTCCGGTCACCGACGCCATGATGACCTTCACGACCCGCACGATCAGCCGGGTCCTGCTCTCCGACTCGCTGGACGACCCGACGACCGCCCGGGTCCGGGACTGTCTCGCCGACGTCGTGCGCGGCCTCTTCGTCCGTACGGTCGTCCCGATCGACGCCCTGTTCCGCCTGCCCACCCCCGCCAACCGCCGCTACCGGAACGCCCTGTCACGCCTGCACGCCATCATCGACACGGTGATCGCGCGGCGCCGCCGGGGCCCGGACCGGGACGACGTGCTGGGAACGCTCCTGACGGCGGCGCACGGCGCCGAGGACGCGGACGGGGACGGCCCGCCGATCACGGACCAGGAGATCCACGACCACCTGATCACCCTGCTGCTCACGGGCGCCGAGACCACGGCCCTGTGCCTGGCCGCGGCCTTCGATCTGCTGGCCCGCCATCCGGCGGCCGAGCGGCGCCTGCACGCCGAACTGGACACCGTCCTCGCCGACGGCCGCCGGCCCGGCCCCGACGATCTCCCGCACCTCGTCCGGACCCGGTGCGTGGTCTCCGAGACGCTGCGCCACTCGTCACCGGGCTGGCTCTTCACCCGGGTCGCCACCCGGGAGACGGAACTCGCCGGGCGCCGGCTGCCCGCGGGGGCCACCGTGCTCTACAGCCCCTACCTCCTGCACCACGACCCGGCGTCCTTCCCCGACCCCGAGCGGTTCGACCCCGACCGCTGGCTGCCGGGGCGGCCCACCGCCGAACAGCGCCGCGCGGCGATGCCGTTCTCCGTCGGCAACCGCAAATGCCTCGGGGACGAGTTCGCCATGGTGGAGGCCACCTTGGCGCTCGCGACCATCGCCGCCCACCGGCGCCTGCGCCATCTCCCCGGTCACACCCCGAAGCCGCCCCGGCCCGCCATCACGCTGGGACCACGGTCGCTGCTCATGACCTGCGAGGCACGCCCGCGAACCCCCTCGCCCCGGACCGCGGGCGCCCCGCGCACCTCCCATTCCCGAACGGCAGGTGATCACGTTGTCGACGACGCATGAGGACTGCACGGTCGGTGTACTGGACGGAACCCGGGTCCCCAATCTCAGGGACCTGATCGACCACCATCTGCGCATGCCCTTTCCCTTCGCCCGCAACCCGCATGAGTCCGAGGCGGCCGCCGGCGTCGACGCGTGGCTGGGCGCGCGGGGGCTGACCGGCGCCCCGGGCGTGGCGGAGATGATCGCCCGCACGCGCCCCGCCCAGCTCGCCTCCTGCACCAGCCCGGGCGTGGATCCCGGCCTTCTCCAGATCGTCGCCAACCAGATCGCCTACCAGTTCGTCTTCGACGACCGCGCGGAGGACGTCGGCAGGCGCTCCCCGGGCCTGCTGCTGCCCATGCTGTGCGAGAGCGTCGCGATCCTGCGGGACGGGCAGGCGCCCACCACTCCTCTCGGAGCGGCCCTCGCCGACCTCCAGCGGCAGGTCCGGGACCGGTGCACACCCGCACAGGCCGCACGGTGGGCGTGGAAGAGCCGTGAATACGTGCACGGCCTGCTGTACGAGGCGGTGGCCCAGGACCAGCCCTTCCCCCTGCGGTCCGGGGAGTGCACCTCCATACGGTCGCTGACCGCGGGCGTCGAGCCGTTCTACCCGCTGTACGAGGCCGCCCAGTCCCACGAGGTGCCCCTGGCCGAACTGCACCACCCCGGCGTACTGCGGCTCGGCAGGCTGTCGGCCGACGCGGCGGTGTGGACGGCCGACCTGTTCTCCGCGGTGAAGGAGCAGCGCGCGGGCGAAATGATCAACCTGGCCCTGGCGTACCAGCGCGAGCGCGGTGGCTCACTGCAGGCCGCCGTCCACCTGGCCGTCCAGCGGATCAACGACACGATCGAGGAGTTCCAGAGGATCCACCGGGCGATCGAGGCGGAGCTGACCCCGGCCGGCATCGGCTATGTGGAGGGCATGATCGGATGGATCCGCGGGTGCTACCAGTGGTCCCGAAGCGTACCCCGGTACGCGGACGCGGCCTCGGTCCCCGCCACCGGCCTCCATCCGGGGCCCCGTACCCGGTGAGAGGGCATTCTCCCATCCCCGGTCGATGATTCACCCTATAGTGCTCAATCCGTCCTATCGCACCTGCTCGGGGCGTACGCTCGGCTGTCCCGCAGGCCGAACGAAGAGGGCGGTACGGCACATGGCGACGGAGCTGCGGCAACCGGTCATGGACCCGGAGACGTTGATCGAGCGCCAACGGGAACTCCATGCCCTGGACGCCGCGTTCAAGGAGCTGCGGCGTACGACGGAGGGCGTGCCGCGGGCACGGCGCACCGGACTGCTGGCCTTCACGGGGCCGGCCGGACTGGGCAAGACGGCGCTCGTCACGGAGGCACGCGCCCAGGCCTCGGCACAGGGGTTCACCGTGCTGTCGGGCCGCGGCGGCGAGGCGGAACAGAGTTCGGCGTTCCGCGTCGTGCGCCAGTTGCTGCAGCCCTCCCTGGCGAGGATGGACGAGGCGGAACTCCACGCCTTCCTGGGGAGTTGGTACGACACCGTCGCCGCCGTGCTCGGTCTCGAGGCGAAGGGGCCCGCCCCCGCGCCGGACGCGACCGGCGTCCGCGAGGGGCTCGACTGGGTCATGACGCGCCTCACGGTGAAGAAGGCACCCGTCGTCCTGCTCCTGGACGATCTGCACTGGACGGACCCCGAGTCGCTGAGCTGGCTCACCTCCTTCGCGCCGCGGGTCGACGACCTGCCGCTGCTGATCGTGGTCGCCTACCGGCCCGACGAACTCCCCTCCGAGGCGGTGCCGCTCCGCGCGCTCGCGGGGGATCACGGGAGCCGCCCGCACGACCTGGCCCTGCTCACCCCCGAGGGCGTGGCGCGGATCGTCAGGAGCGAGATCGGGGAGACAGCCGAGGACCGGTTCTGCAAGGAGTGCTGGTCGGCCACGAACGGCAGTCCGTTCGAGGCGGTGGAGCTGGCCATCGGCCTCGGTGAGCGGAGGCTGGGCGGCACCGACGGCGACCTGACCGCGATGCGTGAACTCGCCGCGATGATCAAGGGCCCGGGACTGATCGAGCGTCTGGAACGGCTCGGCACGGCGACCGTCCGGTTCGCGCACACCGCGGCCGTGCTGGGCTCGCCCTTCTCGCCGCAGCTCGCCGCGACCATCGCGGTGCTCGGCGAGGAGGCGGTCGCCGAGGCGATCGAGAAGCTGCGCGGGGCCCGGATCCTGGCCGAGGGCCACGGACCCGAGGGCGAGCTGGAGTTCGTCCACCCCCTGATCACCACGACGATCTACCGGTCCATCCGCACGGCCTTCCGGACCGGTCTGCACAACACCGCCGCACAGGCCCTGCTGGCCGCGGGGTACGGCCCCACCACCGCCGCCCGGCATCTGATGGAGGTCCCCTGCGAGGACCGCCCCGAGACGGTCGCCTGTCTGCGCGAGGCCGCCCGCGTGTACCTGCGCGCCGGTGCCACCGAGGCGGCCGGGCGGCTGCTGACCCGTGCGCTGCAGGAGCCTCCGCTGCCCGAGGACCGTGCCGCGCTGCTCCACGAACTGGCCTGTGCCACGTTCCTGATCGAGCCCACGGCCACGGTCAGACATCTGCGGCAGGCGCTGGCGCAGCCCCACGTCGACCCCGATCTGCGCGCTTCCATCGTCTACCGGCTGACGACGGCCATGGCCCACACCGACCAGCTGGCCGACGCCGTGGCCGTGGCCGCCGAGGAGGCGCGCAAGGCCACGAACCCCCGCGTCAAACTGCGGATGCAGGCCGACCAGTTCGTCTGGAGCATGGTGCGTTCCGACGACCACGACTCCCCGGCCCGCTCCCGGACGATGGCCCGCCTGGCCGAACAGCTGCCCGGCCGCAGCCTGGAGGAGCGCTACATCCTGGGGCTGCGGGCCTGGGACGCGGCCATGCGCGGCGAGCCGAGGCGGATCTCTCTCGGGTATGCCGAGAAGGCCCTGATCGGCGGTATGAGCTGGACCGGCGAGAACCGGGGGTTCGAGGTACCCCTCTCCGTCGCCCTGGTGTTCCTCTACGGCGACCAGCCGCATCGGGCCGAGGCGTTGTTCGACCAGGGGATCGCCGAATGCATCGCCAAGGGCTGGCACGGCTCCCACCTGGCCTTCGGGCAGACCATCGCCGGCTACATCCGCTATCGCCGGGGCAGTCTGGCCGAGGCCGAGGACGTCGTACGGGAGGGTCTGCGCATCGCGGACAGGATGGACGGGGTCGTGGCCGCCCAGTGGTTCGGCATGAGCATCCTCGTCAAGACCCTGCTGGCCCGCGGGCGCGTCGCCGAGGCACGCGCGCTCGCGGACGAGCACACCTTCGACGAGACACCCCTCAACACGGTCATCTACCCCGACCCCCGCACCGTCTACGCCGAACTCCTCCTCGCGGAAGGGCGGCACGCCGAGGCGGCGCGGCTGCTGGTCGCGGTCGGGGAGTGGCTGGACGGGCGGGGCTGGCGCAATCCGGCCTGGTGCCCCTGGAAGCTGCGGCTGGCGTCCGCGCTGGCCCCGACCCGTCCGCAGGAGGCGGTCGGTCATGCCGAGGACGCCGTGCGGCGGGCGCGGGACTTCGGTGCCGCCTCCACGATCGGTCAGGCGCTGCACACGCTCGCCGAGGTGACCGGCGGGCCGGCCGCCGTGGACCTGTACGCGGCGGCGGTCGACCATCTGGAGCAGTCGCCCGCCGCCTACGAACTCGCCCGTGCCCAGATCGGCCACGGTGCCGCGCTGTCCCGCAACGGGCGGCTGCAGGAGGCCGCCGACCGGCTCTACCAGGGGCTGGAGGGAGCCGTGCACTGCGGGGCCGAGGCGCTCGCCGCCCGGGCCAGGGAGGAGCTGTCGGCGGCCGGGATGCGCCCGCTGCCGTTGCGGTACGTGCAGGCGGACACGCTGACCTCGCAGGAGCTGCGCACCGCCGAACTGACCGTCAAGGGACTGCCGGTGGCGGTGGTCGCCAAGGAGCTGCGGCTCACCGAGCAGGGTGTGCGGCAGCTGCTGTCCCGGGTCTACCGCAAGATCGGTACCGACTCGGCCGGGCTCGCCGGGTATCTGGAGGCCCGTTCCCGCCCGCACTCCTGAGTCAGACGGGCCGGGTGCGCCCCTCCCAGTACGGGTCGCGCAGGCGCCGCTTGTAGAGCTTGCCGTTGGGGTCGCGGGGCATCTCGGCGATGAAGTCGACGGTCTTGGGGCGTTTGTAGCCCGCCAGTTGTCCGGCGCAGTGGGCGAGGAGGGCGGCGGCGAGGTCCGGTCCGGGCTCGTGTCCGGGGGCGGGTTCGACGACGGCCTTGACCTCCTCGCCCCAGTCGTCGTGCGGGATGCCGAAGGCGGCGGCGTCGGCGACGGCGGGGTGGGCGAGCAGGGCGGACTCGATCTCGGCGGGATAGATGTTGACCCCGCCGGAGATGATCATGTCGATCTTGCGGTCGCGGAGGAAGAGGTAGCCGTCCTCGTCGAGGTAGCCGAGGTCGCCGACGGTGAAGAAGTCGCCGATGCGGTTCTTCTCCGTCTTGGCCTCGTCCTTGTGGTAGGAGAAGCCGCCGGTGTTCATCTTCATGTAGACGGTGCCGAGTTCACCGGCCGGCAGCCGGTTGCCGTCGTCGTCGAAGACCGCGAGTTCGCTGATGGGCCAGGCCTTGCCGACGGTGCCGGGCTTCTTCAGCCAGTCCTCGGCGGTGGCGAAGGCGCCGCCGCCCTCGCTGGCCGCGTAGTACTCCTCGACACTGGGGCCCCACCAGTCGAGCATCGCCCGCTTGACGTGGTCCGGGCAGGGCGCGGCGCCGTGGATGGCGTGCCGCATGGAGGAGACGTCGTAGCGTGCGCGCACCTCCTCGGGGAGGGCGAGCAGCCGGTGGAACTGGGTGGGGACCATGTGGGTGTGCGTGCACCGGTGGGTGTCGATCAGGCGGAGCATCTCCTCAGGGGTCCACTTGTCCATCATCACCAGGCGGTGCCCGATGTGGAGGGACGCGCCCGCGAACTGCAGGACGGCCGTGTGGTAGAGCGGCGAGCAGACCAGGTGGACGTTGTCGCCGAAGGGCCGGATGCCGAAGATGCCGAGGAAGCCGCCGAGGTAGGCCTCCTCGGGGAGCCTGCCGGGCAGCGGGCGGCGGATACCGCGGGGGCGGCCCGTCGTACCCGAGGTGTAGTTCATGACCCAGCCGAGTTCGCGGTCGGCGGGGGCCGACCCGGGCTGTTGGTCGAGGAGTTCGGCGTACGGGCGGAAGCCCTCGACCTCGCCGACGGCGTACCGGTGGGTGGCCGGGAGGCCTGCCTCGTCGGCGGCCTGGCGGGCGGGGCCGGCGAACCGTTCATGGGCGAGCAGCACCTTGGCGCCGGAGTCCGCGACGATCCAGGCGATCTCCGGGGCGACGAAGTGGTGGTTGACGGGGACGAGATAGAAGCCGGCCTGGGTGGCGGCGAGGTACGCGGTGAAGAACTCGGGCCCGTTGGGCAGGACGACCGCGAAGGCATCGCCGCGGCGCAGACCGGCCGCGCGCAGTCCGTGCACGAGGCGGTTGGCCTCCGTGAGCAGGCGTCCGGCGGTCCATTCCGCGCCGTCGGGTGCGACGAGCACCGTGCGGTCGGGGTCGCTGGTGGCCTGGGCCCAGAATCCGGCGGGGGGCGTACTGGTCACGTGCCGCTCCTTCCGGCGATGCGGTTGATGTGGTCGACGGCCTGTTCGAAGCCCCGGGTGAGGTCGTCGAAGACGGCCTGGACGCTGCGCTCGCTGGTCATACGGCCGACGATCTGGCCGACGGGGGTGCCGAGCAGGGGTTCGACCTCGTACTTCTGGATGCGGGTGAGGGCCTCGGCGACGAGCAGGCCCTGCAGCGGCATGGGGAGGGTGCCGGGCCCGCTCGGGTCGTCCCAGGCGTCGGTCCACTCGGTGCGCAGCTGGCGGGCCGGTTTGCCGGTCAGGGCGCGGGAGCGGACGGTGTCGCCGGAGCCGGCGGCGAGGAGTTTGCGGGTCACGGCGGGCGAGGAGAGGTCGGCCTCGGTGACGGTCAGCCACAGGGAGCCCAGCCACACGCCCTGGGCGCCGAGGCTGAGCGCGGCGGCCACCTGCCGGCCGCTGCCGATCCCGCCCGCCGCCAGGACGGGCAGCGGGGCGACGGCGTCGACCACCTCCGGGGTGAGCACCATGGTGGCGATCTCCCCGGTGTGGCCGCCGGCCTCGTAGCCCTGCGCCACGACGATGTCGATCCCGGCCTCCTTGTGCTTCACCGCGTGCCGGGCGCTGCCCGCGAGCGCGGCGACCAGGACGCCCCGGTCGTGGGCGCGGGCGACGACATCGGCGGGCGGGGAGCCGAGGGCGTTGGCGAGCAGCCGGATCGGGTAGTCGAAGGCGACGTCGAGCTGGGTGCGGGCGACCTGCTCCATCCATCCGGTGATGCGCCAGCCGGACGCCTCGCCGTCGGCGAGTTCGGGCACGCCGTGCTTGGCGAGGGTGTCGCGGACGAACTGCCGGTGCCCTTCGGGGATCATCGCCTCGACGTCGGCCTCGCTGACGCCCTCCACCTTCTTGGCGGGCATCACGACGTCGAGCCCGTACGGCTTCCCGTCGATGTGCGCCTCGATCCAGTCGAGGTCGCGTTTGAGGTCGTCGGGGGCGGTGTAGCGGACCGCACCGAGCACTCCGAAGCCGCCGGCCCGGCTGATGGCCGCGGCCACGGCGGGAAAGGGCGTGAAGCCGAAGACGGCGTGCTCGACTCCCAGGGTCTTGCTCAGCTCCGTCTGCATGGGCGCAGGATGCCGCAGCCGGGCAGCCGACGGAAGACTTTTTCTGATGCTCCGTCAGATTTCTCGTGGCTGCCCCGGCCACCGGCGGGAAGCACCGGGTGCGCCGGTCCCCCGCGTCAGCCGTCCGCACCCTCCAGCACGGCCATCGCCGCGTTGTGCCCCGGCACCCCGCTCACCCCTCCGCCGCGCACCGCGCCCGCCCCGCACAGCAGGACGTTGGCGTGCCGGGTCTCGACGCCCCAGCGGCCGGTGGTGTCCTGGGCGTAGGGCCAGGAGAGGTCGCGGTGGAAGATGTTGCCGCCGGGCAGCCGGAGGTCGTGTTCGAGGTCCAGGGGGGTCTTCGCCTCGATGCAGGGACGGCCGTCCGCGTCCAGGGCGAGGCAGTCGGTGATCGGTTCGGCGAGGTGGGCGTCGAGCTGGGCGAGGGTGGCCTTGAGGAGTTCCGTGCGGACGGCGTCGTTGTCGGCGGCGAAGAGCCGGGCGGGGGTGTGCAGACCGAAGAGGGTGAGGGTCTGGTAGCCGCGTTCGACCAGGTTCCGGCCGAGGATCGTGGGATCGGTCAGGGAGTGGCAGTAGATCTCGGAGGGTGGGGCGCTGGGGAGCAGGCCGGCCGCCGCCTCGGCGTGGGCGGTGGCCAGTTGGCCGTACCCCTCGGCGATGTGGAAGGTGCCGGAGAACGCCTCGCGCGGGTCGACGGCGGTGTCGCGCAGCCTGGGCAACCGCTTGAGCAGCATGTTCACCTTGAGCTGGGCGCCCTCGGCGGGCTCCGGGGCCGGGTCGCCGGTGAGGGCGGCGAGTTCCTGCGGGGAGGCGTTGACGAGGACGTGCCGGGCGGCGGCCACCCCCTCGCCGTCGGCGGTGCGGTAGGCGACCTCGGCGCCGCGGCCGTCCGTCTCGATCCGGACCGCCTCGTGCCCGGTGGCGAGTTCCGCGCCCGCCGAGCGCGCGGCGGCCGCCAGCGCGTCGGTGAGGGCGCCCATGCCGCCGACCGGCACGTCCCAGGCGCCGGTGCCGCCGCCGATGACGTGGTAGAGGAAGCAGCGGTTCTGGCGCAGCGAGGTGTCGTGGGCGTCGGTGAAGGTGCCGATCAGCGCGTCGGTGAGGACGACGCCGCGCACCAGGTCGTCGGTGAAGTTCTCCTCGATCGCGACCCCGATCGGCTCCTCGAACAGCTCCCGCCAGGCCTCCTCGTCGTCGATCCGGCGGCGCAGTTCCTCGCGCGAGGGCAACGGTTCGACGAGCGTCGGGAAGACGCGCTCGGCGACCCGGGCGGTCCGGCCGTAGAACCGCTGCCAGGCCTGGTACTCGGTCTTGCCGCCGGTCAGTCGTTCGAAGGCCTCGCGGATCCGCCGCTCGCCGCCGCCGACCAGCAGACCGGTCGGCCGGCCGTCGCGCTCGACGGGCGTGTACGACGAGACGGTCCTGGCGCGGACCCGGAAGTCCAGGCCGAGATCGCGGACGATCTTCTTCGGCAACAGGCTGACCAGGTAGGAGTAGCGGGACAGCCGGGCGTCGACGCCGGCGAAGGGGCGGGTCGACACGGCGGCGCCGCCGGTGTGGCCCAGCCGCTCCAGCACCAGCACGGACCGGCCGGCCCGGGCCAGATAGGCGGCCGCGACGAGGCCGTTGTGTCCGCCGCCGACGATGACGGCGTCGTAGGTCCGGGATGCTGTGGTGGCAGGAGGCATGGTTCTTCGTAACACGTGATGATCCACCGGGGAAGCCAAACGATTCTGTGGTGACTTGTTCCCTCCAGTTGGACCAGACGCCGTCAAGTCCGCGCGGGCGTCCGTCGAGAAGACGCGCATGGGAAAGGTGAGGGCGTGGGCGGCGAAGACGCGGGACTCGTTCGCCGAGAGGACGCCGGTCTGGGCCTCCCGCGAGGAGCTGGGCCCTTGGGAGCAGCGGGAGATCCTCCGCAGCAGGATCGCCGAACTGGAGGCGGTCCTCGACGCGGTCGCGGCACGTTCGGAGGCGGACAGCGAGACGAGCGGTGTGGCCGCGTGTTATGCCGAGAAGGCGCGCAAGGAGCTGCGGGCCGCCATGGACACGCTCGGGCACCGGTCGCATCCGATGATGCGGCGGGCCTCGCACCTGGGTGTGGCCCAGTCACATGTGGACTCCGCACTCAACCTGATGGTGTGGATGGCCTCGCTCGACGACATCACGGCGCTCCTTCCGGACCTCGTGGCCCGGATCGACGAGCACTTCGCCCCCGGTGACCCCCGGCGGGTGCGCAGTGCGGCGATCGCGCGCAAGCTGGCCGATCCGAGGAACGCGGTGCTGAAGCCCGGCGACCGCGACTTCCTCGCCGAGACGATCAGCCTCGCGCGGCGGCTCAAGCGCCGGGAGACGCTCCGCGTCCGCAGCTTCGTGCGGATCGTCAGTGTGGTGACGGTGTGTCTGACCGTCGCGGCGGTCGGCATCGCCATCGCGGGCTTCCGCTGGAAACACATGGTCCCGCTCTGCTTCACCCCGCAGATGGACGACATGTACTACATCGTGTGTCCGACCCGGACCCAGAACGCCGGGCCGACGCAGCCGACCACGGAGGACATGGCCAAGACCGCACGCGCGGCCGACTATCTCGTGGTGGAACTGGTCGGTGTGGTCTCGGCCTCGATCGCCTCCGCGGCGGCCCTGCGGCGGATCAGGGGCACGGCGCTGCCGTACGACGTTCCGGTCGTCCTCGCGCTGCTGAAGCTGCCGACCGGCGCGATCACGGCGGTCCTCGGGCTGCTGCTGATGCGCGGTGGCTTCGTGCCGGGGCTCAGTGCCCTGGACTCCACGGCGCAGCTCATCGCCTGGGCCGTCGTCTTCGGCTACTCGCAGCAGTTGTTCACCCGGTCCGTCGACAGCCAGGGACAGGCCCTGCTGGACGCCGTGCGCGGTCCGCAGAGTCCCGTAACCCCCGGGGACAAGGGGCCCGGCGAGCCCCCGGGCCCGTGATCCGGGTGCCTCAGCGGTCGCCGGGCGCCCGCTGCTGCCGCAGCACCGCGACCCGCCGGTACAGCTCCACGGCCTCCGCGCCCCGCCCCAGCTGCTCCAGACAGTGCGCCTCGTCGTTGCGGCTGGCCAGGGTGTCGGGATGGTCCGGGCCGAGGACGCGTTCCCGCGCGCCCGCCACCCGCCGGTACTCGCTGAGCGCGTCCGCCCAGCGCCCCAGCCAGCCGAGGCTCACGGCGACCTCGCGGCGGCTGACCAGCGTGTCGGGGTGGTCGGGGCCGAGGACCCGCTCGCGGATGGCGCAGACGTCACGCGATTCGGCGAGGGCCTCCTCCCAGCGGCCGCGGCGGCCGAGGTTGACGCCGAGGCCGTGCCGGGCGCGCAGGGTCTCGGGGTGGGCGGGGCCCTGTACCCGGGTGCGGTCGTCGATCAGGGCGCGGTAGAGGGCGAGCGCGTCCGCGCTGCGGCCGAGGCGGCCGAGGCTGATGCCGACCTCGTAGCGGGCGGCGAGGGTGTCGGGGTGGTCGGGGCCGAGGGCGCGGGCGCGGGCCTCGGCGACGTCGCGGTAGGTCCCCAGGGCCTCCTCCCAGCGGCCCAGCTGGCCGAGCGCGTAGGCGACTTCGTAGCGGGTGACCAGGGTGTCGGGGTGCTCCGGGCCGAGCACCCGGGCGCGGGCGGCGGCCACGTCGTGGGCCATCCGGTAGGAGTCGTCGAGGCGGCCCAGCCTGCTGAGGTTGAAGGCGAGGTTGTGGCGGCAGCGCAGGGTGTCGGGGTGGTCCGGGCCCATCAGCCGCTGCCGGGAGGCGAGTACGGCCGTGTACGCCTGGTGGGCTTCGAAGTGGCGGCCCAACTGGCCCAGGACGTAGGCCATCTCCTGGCGGGCGGCGAGGGTGTCCGGGTGGTCGGCGCCGAGCGCGCGCTCCCGGTCCCGGGCGACCTCGGTGTACGCGCGCAGGGCGTCGGCGGCGCGGCCGGTGCGGCTGAGCGTGAAGGCGATCTCGTAGCGGCTGGCGAGGGTGTCGGGGTGGTCGGCGCCGAGCAGGCGGTCGCGTTCGGCGGCGACACCGCGGTGCACCTCGCCGGCCTCGGCCCAGCGCCCGAGCCGCCCGAGGCTCAGCCCGGCGTTGTGGCGGCCGGCGAGCGCGGCCACGGTCTCGGGGGCGGGACCGGGACCGTAAGCGGGACCGGAAGCCGGACCGGGACCGGGACCGGAAGCGGGAGCGGCAGCAGGACCGGGACCGGAAGCCGGACCGGGACCGGAAGCGGGAGCGGGAGCGGGAGCGGGAGCAGGACCGGAAGCGGGAGCGGGACCGGGACCGGTGAGCGCGGGCGGCGGCTGTGCGGTGCCGGTGGCGGGGCGGGCGGTCCACTCGCCGGTGAGTCCGGCGCTCGGGTCGGGCGGGGTGGTGCGCAGGGGGGCGCCGGTCGCCTTGTGGCCGGTGGTCATGCCCCGGGTCCAGGACGGCAGCCCGGGTGCGCGCGACGCCGGTTCCGGGGACCGGAGTCGTGGCCGTGCGGTGACCACGGTGGGGACGTAGGTGGGGGTCGTCCGTCCGAGGGTGATGCGACGGCCCAACTCCTTGGCGTCGTAGGGGCGTTGGTCCGGCCGTTTGGCCAGCAGGTCGAGGACGATCCGCTCGAACCAGCCGGGCAGTTCGGCGCGTTGGTCTCGGAGTGGGGCGGGCGGGGTGTCGCGGTGGCCGACGAGGATCGCCCAGGCGTCGCCGAGGTCGAACGGCGGTGCCCCGGTGGCGATCTCGTACAGGACGCAGCCCAGCGAGTACAGGTCGCTGCGCTGGTCGACCTCGACGCCGCCGATCTGTTCCGGGGACATGTAGTGCGGGGTGCCCATGGCGATGCCGGTGCCGGTCAGCCGGGAGGTGAAGCCGATGTCGGCGCCGAGGCGGGCGATGCCGAAGTCGCAGATCTTCACGGTGCCGTCGGTCAGCCGCATGATGTTGGCGGGTTTCAGGTCGCGGTGCACGATGCCCTGCTGGTGGGTGTAGGCGAGGGCGGCGGCGACCTGTTCGGCGATGTCGACGACGTCGCCCACGGGCAGCGGATGGTGCTTGTTGTCCTCCAGCAGCTGGCTCAGGTTGCGGCCGTCGAGCAGTTCCATCACCAGGTAGAGGACACCGTCGGACTCGCCGAAGTCGTGGACGACGGTGACCCCGCGGTGCGAGAGCGCGGCGGCCACTCTGGCCTCGCGGCGGAACCGCTCGCGCAGCACACGGGTGAACGCCTGGTCGTGGTGCGGGCCGAGCGGTTTGAGGCACTTCACGGCGACCTGCCGGCCCAGGGACTCGTCGCGGGCCCGCCACACCTCCCCCATCCCGCCCCGCCCGATCAGGTCCAGCAGCCGGTAGCGCCCCTGGACCAGCCTGGTGTCAGCCATCGCGCGCCGTCGCCCCCCGTCGCCTCCAGCCCGCCCTCCCCTGGGGGTCACGGGCGCCGCGTGGCCGCGCGGTGCCGTACACCCCCAACTCGTCCAGTATGGCGCCCTATCGCCCGGCTTTGTACGGTGCGGGGCGCGCGTCAGGACCGAGCCTCGCCATGGCGCGCAGGATGTGTTTGGGCGGGAGTTGCCAGCGCAGACGTGCGGGAACACAGCGCAGCAGGGTGCCGGTGGCGCGCAGCCGGCGGGTGACGACGGCGGCTCGGGGGGCCGGTCTGCCGTACAGCTCGTGGGCGTACGGCGGCAGAGCGGCGTACGCCAGCTGGGCCACGCGCTGCCAGAGCACTTCGCGCGCCGGTATCAGGAGCGGGTGCGTCGGCGGGCGGAGCAGGAAGTCGTCCACCGCGCGTGCGTCCGCTCCCGCGCCGAGTTGCGGTCGTACCTTCTCGAAGTAGGCGGCCAGCTCCTCCTGGTCGCCCGGCACGGTGGCGGGGTCGAGGCCGACCAGGCGGGCGCTGGTCCGGTGTTCGGCGAGGTAGCGGTCGGCCTGCGCGTCGGTGAGCGGGAAGCCGGAGCGGCGGACGACGTGCAGGTAGGAGTCGATCTCGGCGCAGTGCACCCACCGCAGCAGTTCGGGTTCGTCCACGCCGTACCGTTCGCCGGTGTCCGGGTCCGTGGCGGTCAGCATGCTGTGGATCTTCCGGATGCGGGCCCCGGCCCGCTCGGCGGACTCGGTGGTGCCGTAGGTGGTCGTGCCGACGAAGTTCGCGGTCCGCATCAGCCGGCCCCAGGCGTCCCGCCGGAAGTCGGAGTTCTCCATGACTCCGCGCACCGCGCGCGGGTGCAGGGCCTGCAGATAGAGCGCGCGGACTCCGGCGACCCACATCATCGGGTCACCGTGCAGCTGCCAGGTCACGGAGGCCGGGGTGAAGAGCCCGGGGTCGGCGCCCATGACCGAAGATTAACGCCGTACCCGAGGCATCCCCAGTCCGATCCAGGAGATGATCTCCCGCTGGATCTCGTTGTTGCCGCCGCCGAAGGTGAAGATGACCGCCGAGCGGTAGCCGCGTTCCAGGTCGCCGTGGAGGACCGCGCCCGCCGAGCCCTCCTTCAGCGGGCCCGCGGCGGCGGCGATCTCCATCAGCCAGGCGTACGCGTCGCGGCGGGTCTCGGAGCCGTAGACCTTGACGGCGGAGGCGTCCTGCGGGGTGAGGGTGCCCTCCTGGACGGCGGTCACCATCTGCCAGTTGAGGAGTTTCATGGCGTCCAGGCGGGTGTGGACCTGGGCGAGGCGGCGGCGCACCCAGGGCAGGTCGACGACCCGGCGGCCGTCGGCGAGCTTGGTCTCCATCGCCCAGCGCTGGACGTCGTGCAGGGCGCGGATGGCCATGGTGCCGTGGGCCGCGAGGGTGACCCGCTCGTGGTTGAGCTGGTTGGTGATCAGCCGCCAGCCCCGGTTCTCCTCGCCGACCCGGCGGGAGACGGGGACGCGGATGTTCTCGTAGTAGCTGGCGGTGGTGTCGTGCGAGGCGAGGGTGTTGATCACCGTGCAGGAGTAGCCGGGGTCGGTGGTCGGCACCAGGAGCATGGTGATGCCCTTGTGGGGCGGGGCCTCGGGGTCGGTGCGGGTGGCGAGCCAGACCCAGTCGGCGGTGTCGCCGTTGGTGGTCCAGATCTTCTGCCCGTTGACGACATACTCGTCGCCGTCCCGTACGGCCCGGGTCTTCAGAGCGGCCAGGTCGGTGCCCGCGTCGGGCTCGCTGTAGCCGATGGCGAAGTCGATCTCGCCGGAGAGGATGCGGGGCAGGAAGTGCGCCTTCTGCTCGTCGGTGCCGTACTGCATGATCGTCGGGCCGACGGTGTTCAGGGCCATGAGCGGCAGGGGTACGCCGGCCTGGGCGGCCTCGTCGAAGAAGATGAACTGTTCCATGGCGGTCAGGCCGCGCCCGCCGTACTCCTTGGGCCAGCCCACGCCGAGCCAGCCGTCGGTGCCGAGGCGCCGGACCGTCTCCCGGTAGAAGCGTTTCTGCGCGGCGGGGTCGGCGTAGCGGGCGTAGGCGTTGTCCGGCACCAGGCCGGCGAAGTAGGCGCGCAGTTCGGTGCGCAGCCGCTGCTGCTCGGGCGTGTGGTCGAGGTGCACGGCGCCTCCAGGCTCCCCAAGGGCGGTCCTGACGGCGCACACCGTAGAACGTGTTCCAGAAATTGGGAATGGCGGCGCCGGGGGCGTTTCAGCCGGGGAGCACGGTCGACCAGCCGCCGTCGACGACCAGGTTCGCGCCGGTGATGTACGACGCCTCGGCGGAGGCGAGGAAGACCGCGGCGTTGACGACCTCGTCGGGGCGGCCGACGCGGCCGAGGGGGATGTGCCCGGCGATCGTCCGCATGGGGTGGTCCTCGGCCAGCAGGTCGCCCCGCGAGCCCTCGGTGTCGATCATTCCGGGGCTGACGCAGTTGGCCCGGACGCCGTGCGGGGCGCCCTCGGCGGCGAGCTGCCGGGTCAGGGCGATGACGGCGCCCTTGGAGGCGGAGTGCGCGGTCCGCCGGTTGGTGAGCGAGCCGGTCAGGCCCGCCGTCGATCCGACGGTGAGGACGCAGCCGCGGCTGCGGACCAGGTGCGGCCAGGCGACATGCGCGGCGAGCCACACGGAGTCCAGCTCCGCGCGCAGGGTGAAGGCGAAGTCCTCGTACGGCTGGGTGTCGACCGCTCCGAAGCGGACGGCGCCCGCGTTGGCGTAGAGGATGTCGACCCCGCCGAAGGCGCTGACTGCCTCCGCCACCCAGGCCCGGACGGAGTCCTCGTCGGTGACGTCCAGCGGGGCGGGGGTGCGGGCGGTGCCACCGGCCTCCGTGACGAGCCGCTGGGTCTCCAGCGCGCCCTCGTGCCGCAGGTCGCCGCCGACGACCAGGGCCCCCTCGGCCGCGAAGCGCAGCGCGGCGGCGCGGCCCTGGCCCCGGGCCGTTCCCGAGATCAGGGCCACCTTGCCGGCCAGACGTTGTCCTTCGGACGTCACGGACGCGTTCTCCTCACGGCTACGACGGTCGGCGGTGGGTTCAGGACTCGCCGGGTGCCAGCGGGCTGCCGTGCAGGGAGCCGAGCACCTCGGGGCCCAGCACCTTCAGCAGCGGCTCGGTGAAGACGCCGTCGACGAGGATGAACGCCATCCGGGCCACCGTGCCGGTGCGGTTCTCCCAGCGGTGGTCGGTGCCGCGCTGGATCACCACGTCCCCGGCCCTCAGTACTCGCTCGGAGTCGTCGAGGACGAGGACGACCTCGCCGTCCAGGACGATGCCGTAGTCCACGGTCTGGGTGCGGTGCGTCGGGGAGACACAGCCCGGCGGGAACTCGTTGACCCGGATCTTGGTGCCGCCGGGGGCGGGCGGCACGGTCAGGTCGCGCTCGGTGGGCTCGGCCTCGTCGGCGGCGAGGGGCGCCGGCACGGCGTCGGTGTTCCACATCTCGTAGAAGACGGCGCCGTCGGGAGCGGTACGGACGACGGGCGGTTCGCCGTCGGAGAGGAACACGGAGGTACCCGACCCGTCGTGACCGGTGACGATCCGGCGCGGCGGCTGGCTCATGGAGGCGCTCCTCTGGGGACGGACGGTGCGGAACTCCTGTCACGCTAGGCAGCCGGGCGGTGCGGCGGAAATGCGCGTTCCGGATGCCAGGCATCGGGTCGGCCGCTCCACCGCGCCGGCGCGAGATACCTGTACTGTGCACTTTCTCATGTGGCGGGACGCGCGGATCCCGGTAACGTCCTGAGCAGAGGAAAGGGGAGACGGACCTTGCCCAACTCCACCGGGCCCCGGAGTGGTTACTTCGAGGCCATCGACGAGCGGCGCTACAAGCCGACCGTGCACGCGGGCGGCGCCTGGGACGTGAACGAGCAGCATTTCAGCCCGCTGGGCGGGCTTGTCGTGCACGCCCTCGACCGGTATCGGGCCGCGGGACCGGACAACGGTCTGCTGCTCTCCCGGATCAGTTACGACATCCTGGGCCGGCTCGCCCTGGACGAGTGCGAGATCGAGGTCGAGACCGTCCGTCCGGGGCGGACCATCGAGCTTCTCGAAGCGGTCGTGCGGATCGCCGGCCGCCCGGTCGTCCGGGCCCGCGCCTGGTACCTGGCCGCCCTGGACACCACCGCCGTGTCGGGCGGCGCCGGGGAGCGCCTCCCCGCGCCCGAGTCGCTGGCCCCGTGGCGGATGTCCGATCTCTGGCCCGGCGGCTACATCGCCTCCGTGGACGTCCGCCCGGTCGCACCGCCCGGCCCGGGCCGGACGACGGCATGGGTCTCCACCCCGCTCGACCTGGTCGCCGGCGTCGAGGCCGGCCCGCTCGCCTCGTATCTCGCCCTCGTCGACACCGCCAACGGCATCGCCGTCCGGCAGCCGCCCACGGCGTGGATGTTCCCGAACGTCGACCTGACCGTGCACCTGCACCGCCAGCCGCGCGGCACCTGGACGGGACTGGACACCACGGTCACCTTCGGCCCCTCCGGCCAGGGCCTCACCAGCACCGTCCTGCACGACGTCGACGGCCCGGTCGGGCGCGCCGAGCAGATCCTCACGGTCCGCCCGCTGCCGGGGACATGACGAGCCGAGGGTGAAGAAGGGGGCGCCCGATCCGGCGCCCCGGGCCGTCAGCCGAGGGCCGCGAGGAAGTCCGCACAGGCCTCGGCGCACTCCCGGCAGGCCGCCGCGCTCGTCCCGGCGCCGCGGTGGGTCTCGAAGGCGACCGCGCATTCGAGGCAGACCGTCCGGCACCAGGCGAGCTGGATGCGCAGATCGGCCTCGCCCCGGCCGTTCTCCTCGGTCAGCGCCCGGCAGGTGGCCTCGCACACCTCGGCGCACATGATGCCCTTGCGGCGCGCCTTCTCGGACTCGGCGCCGCCGGGGTCGAGCACCCCGGCGCGCAGCGCGCACACCCGGGCACACTCCGCGCAGGCCTGGGCGCAGGCGAAGCGGTCCTCCAGGAACCGGTACAGCTCCTGCTGGGAAGTCTGCTGTGTCACCCGCTCCGGGTAGCCGGGAGCGGGGACGGCAAACGCCGCGTCGCACCCGGGTTCCGGCCGTCCGGCGGCACCGCCGCGAGGTCGCCCACGGTGTACGACCGGTCACCAAGAGCGTCCGGTTCGTACCGTTCTGGGCGGGGTATCCCCTTGCTATGAGTACGTCATCGATGCAGCTGGCCGCTCCCAGCGGCCTGTTGAGTCTCGCGCTCTTCCTGGTGGCCGTGGCCGTGCTGGCGATGCTGGCCGGAGGCTTCTGGCTGGGCAACCGGGTCAAGTACCACGAGTCCCTCCGGCCACGCCCCGAGGAGCAGCCGAAGCTGCCGCCGGAGGGCGCGGTGCGCGAGGTCCGGGAGAACCGCGAGTCGGAGGAGATCCCGCTGATTCCCAAGGGTGGCCATGCGCTCACCCCGTACGAACTCAGCAACCAGCAGACCAGGCCGAGCGCGTCGAAGGACCGGCCGCGCTGGAGTCCGGGCTCCAGCGGCTCGTTCGGCGGCGGCGGGCTCGGCGCCCACTGACCCTAGGCAGTCCCCCGGTCCGCGTCGAGACGTCCGATGTGGGCCACGTTCCCGAGATCCTCGGCGTCCTGGCTCGGCACGGCCGTGAACCAGGCGTCGAGGATCTCCTTGAGCACCGGCGGCGAGGTCAGGCGCAGGCTCAGGGCGAGGACGTTGGCGTCGTTCCAGCGGCGGGCGCCGTCGGCGGTGTAGGCGTCCGTGCACAGGGCCGCGCGCACGCCCGGCACCTTGTTCGCGGCGATCGAGGCGCCGGTGCCGGTCCAGCAGCACACCACGGCCTGGTCCGCGGCCCCGGCGGCCACTTCCCGGGCGGCGGCCTGCGAACAGACGGCCCACCGCGGGTCCGCCCCGGGCTCCAGCGCGCCGAACGCGCGTACGTCGTGGCCGCGCCGGACCAGCTCCTCGACGAGGAGCCGGGCGACGGGTTCGTCCATGTCGGAGGAGACGGTGATTCTCATGCCGGTTCACGTTACGCGCCGGCCGGGGAGCTTCCGACGACGGGCGGGTGCCTCGACGGCGTCGGCGCGATACCCGTCACGGACCTGACGGTCGCTGACACGCAGGGCGAGCAGTGCGGCGCAGCCGCCCAGGCCCGCCATCGCGAGGAGTCCGCTGCGGAAACCGGCGGCGGCCAGGGTCGCGGCCAGGGCCACCCCGCAGGCGGCCGCGAGCTGGCGTTGCATGGTGAGGAGGGTCGTGGCGTCGGCGGTGCGGGCGGCCGGGACGGTGACGAACGCGGCGTTCTGGCCATTGGCGAAGAGGAGGCCCACGGAGCAGCCGAGCAGGTACAGGGACGGGTAGAGCACGAGGGACGGCAGGGTGCCCGCCCCGGTCGCCAGGAACACGATGACGAGCGTGGCCGCGCCGCCGCCCGCCGCCATCAGACGGCTCGGGCCGACCCTGTCGTGCAGCGGGGGCGCCAGCTGGGAGGCCGTCAGCATGCCGAGCGCCTCCGGGAAGGTGGCCAGGCCGGAGTGGAGGGCGTCGTAGCCCAGGCCGGTCTGGAGGTACTGCGGGTAGAGGTAGAGGACGCCCATGAAGGCGGCGCCCATGGGGAGCAGGGCGAGTTGGGTGGTGCGGAAGAGCCGGTCGCCGAGGATCCGCAGGTCGATCAGGGGGTGGGCGGCGCGCAGCTCCCACGGCACCGTCAGCGCCAGCAGCACGGCACCGCCCAGCAGCGGGACGAGGACCTGGCCGCCGGTCCAGCCCCGGTCGGGCGCCCGGGTGAGGGCGTACAGGACCGCGGCGAGGCCGCCGCCGGCCAGCACGAAACCCGGCAGGTCGAAGCGGGGCGCGCCCGGACCGGGGAAGTCGGGCAGCGCCCACAGCCCGAACAGCACTGCCAGCACGCCGACGGGCAGGTTGACGAGGAAGACCCAGTGCCAGGAGGCGGTGTCCACCAGCCAGCCGCCCAGCACCGGGCCCAGGGCGGGCGCGACGGCGGTCGGCAGCATCACGTACTTCTGGGCGCGCAGCCGCTCCGCCACGGGGAAGGCCCGCAGCATCATCGTCATCCCGACGGGGGCGAGCAGGCCGCCGCCGACGCCCTGCAGGACGCGGTATCCCGTGAGCGCGGGCAGCGAGCCCGCCGTGGCGCACAGCGCCGAGGCCACCGTGAACAGCAACAGGGCGGCCAGAGCGGTGCGCCGGGTGCCGTGGCGGTGGGTGAGCCAGCCGGCGACGGGCACGCAGACCGCCATGGCGACGAGGTAGCCCACGTTCACGGAACTCAGCCCGGAGGTGTCCACGGCCAGGTCGCGGCCGAGAGCCGGGAGCGCCACGTTGACGATCGTGGTGTCCATGATCGCCGTGAAGTTCGCGGCGACGGACACCACACAGACCGCGGCCTTCGGGGAGACGCGCCGCCCGGCGCGCGGCAGACCGGTCCGGCGGACGGCGGGCGTCACCGGCCGTGCCGCAGCCAGTGGACCTGGGCGTCGGTCAGGCGGAGCCGGCGGGCCTGGAGCGCGCGGTCGATCTGGTCCGTCGTCCGCGGGCCGATGGACGGCCACACCGACGTCTGCCCGAGGGTCCAGGCCAGCGCCACCGTCTCGGGCCGGGTGCCCAGCTGCCCGGCGAGTTCCCGGCAGCGGTCCCGGCGGGCGCGGTTGTCCTCGGTGTCGTACGGGTCCGGGCGGCCGTCGGCCTCGCGGGGCTCGCCGCGCGCGAAGTAGCCGCGGGCCTGTGCCGACCAGGCGAGCAGCGGCAGCCGGTGCGCGCGGACGACGTCGAGGACGGCGGGGTCCGCGTGGAGGCTGCCGCCGAGCAGGACCGGGTCGGGTTCGGCGAGGCTGAACTGGTAGCTGGCGACGGGGATGTGGCCGCGTCCGGCGAGTTCGGCGGCGAGTTCGGCCAGCCGGTCCGGGCGCCAGTTGGAGGCTCCGATCCGGCGGACGTGTCCGGCCTCGACAAGGCTCACCAGGGTGTCGGCGAGTTCGGCGACGGGCCGCTCGGGGTCGTCGCAGTGGTAGAGGAGGAGGTCGATGGTCTCCACGCCCAGATTCCGCAGCGCGGCCCGTACATGGGCGTGGACGGTGTCCCGGGCGAGCGGGAGGTCCGCGCCGGTGATGTCGTGGCCGACCTTGGTCGCCACGCCCAGCGTGCCGGGGTTGGCGCGCAGCCAGCTGCCGACCGCCTCCTCGGCCCGTCCCCCGGCGTAGCTGTGCGAGGTCTCCACCAGCAGTCCGCCGGCGTCGGCGAAGCGGGACAGGCGCGCGGCGCTGACCTCGGCCGGCTCCGCGCCGAAGGGGCCGCCCAGGACGAAGCGGTGCGCCGCGCTCTCCATCCCCTCCTGGCCGAGCGGTCCGTCGAGCATCCGCAGCGGCGAACGCGGCATCAGGCCTCGCCCCCGGCGACCTTGCGGAAGCCGTCCACGTCGGCGAACGGGCGGGACAGGTGGGGACGGAGCGGGACGCGGAAGGTGTTGAGCATCATCGCGGACATGGCGAAGCTGCCGACGCAGCCGATCAGGTCCAGCACGCCCTCTTCTCCGAACAGGGCGAGGGCTTCCGCGTAGGTCTCGTCGGTGACGAAGTGGTCGTAGAGCATCTCGTGTGCGAAAGCGTGGAAGACGCGCTCGTCGTCGGCCTTGAACTCGGGGTCCTCGCCGCGTGCGAGGCGCTCCAGGCACTCGGCCGGGACGCCCTCCGCGACGGCCTGCTGGATGTGGGCGTTCCAGGCGGACTGGCTGTCGAAGTGGCGCCCCGCGATCAGCACGCTCAGTTCGCGCAGCCGCTGCGGGAAGCGCGACTCGTTACGGCAGTAGGCGCCCAGGTTCTCCACCCAGTGGGCCAGTTCCATGTTGCGCGCCCAGACGAGGAAGGGCGGCGGGGGTTCTTCGACTCCGGGTCCGACGATGGTTTCGAGGAGCTCGGTCTGCTCGGGGGTGAGGCTGGTCAGCGGGGTCAGTCGCACGGTCTTGCGGCCTTTCGGCAAGAGGGACAAGAGGTCCGAGTGGGGAGCCGCGGAACGTCCCCGGGTGCGCGCGAAGTCGTCCCGACGGGCCGGGACGCGGGTGCGGGTGCCGGGCGGCGGCGTACGCGGTGTGGTGGGATGCGCTGCCGTCAGACCGTGCGCCACCAGGCGTAGTACTTGTCGCCGTAGCCGTCCATGATGTCCGCGTACTCGTGGTCGGCGTCGGGGAACTCGAAGAAGTCATGCGGGACGTCGAGTTCGGTGAAGCGGGCGTCGAGGTCGCGGATGGTGGGCGCGAGGCGGGTGTCGAGGCGGCCGGAGAGCAGCCGGACCTGGCTGGTGCGGCGCAGTTCGGGGGCGTTGGCGAGGACCAGGCTCCAGGGGTGGCAGAGGTCGTAGTACTCCTGGTCGCCGAAGTAGGTGTTGTTGACCCGGTCCTCGGGCTCGTCCTTGAGGTCGCGCAGGATCGCGGGGGCGACCGCGGACACCTTGCCGAAGACCTTCGGGTACTTCAGCCCGAGGTGCAGGGCGCCGAACCCGCCCATGGAGAAGCCCTCGACGGTGCGGGCGACGGCCTCGGGGACGGTCCGGTAGGTGGTGTCCATGTGGCGGACCAGGTCGAAGGCGGTGATCTGGGCGAGCGGGCGGGCGCCGTCCTTGGAGTCGACGTACCAGCCGATCGGCAGGATCTGCGGTACGACGACGATCGCGGGTGGCATGACCTCGCTCCGGATCGCCTTGTCGATCCGCGCGACCATGTCCGCACCCTGCCGGGCGTCGCCGAACCCGCCGTGCAGCCAGTAGACGACGGGGAAGCGCCGTTCCGGCTCGGTCGCGTACTGCGGGGGGAGGTAGAGCTGGTAGCTGCCCTGGGCGTCCGCGCCGCCGCGCGAGGGCTGGGGGTAGAGACCGAAGGCGGTGAGCTCCTGGTCCGCGCGGACCTCGTCGATCCACTGCCGCTCGATCTCTGCCATCTGTTCCGGGGTGGTGCGTACCTGGTGGACCTTCTCAGCCACGGTGTGCTGTCCTCTCGGTGGGTCTCGCGAAGAAGCCCGGGATCCTCCGGGGCGGGCGCCGGCAGCCCTCCGGCCCCGCCACTCCGGGCGTCGTTCCGTTACGCGGAATGGCGTATCCTCTAGCGGAACGTTCATCAGTGAAACCGTGCGACAGGAGCCTGTCAATGGCCGGGATCGAAACTTCGGAGGACGCACAGGCGGGCGGGCGCGGGGGCCGCAGCTCGCTCGCCGGGAACGCCACCGACAAGGCGCTCAATCTGCTGGAGGCCGCGGTGGCACCCGGCTACCCGCACCGGCTCGGCGAGGTCGCGGCCGCCGCGGGGGTGCCCAAGGCCAGCGCGCACCGCATCCTGAACAACCTGGTGGCGACGTCCTTCCTCGCCTCGGACGGCACCGGCGGCTACGGCCCCGGACCGCGGCTGAGAGCCCTCGCGGCCCGCGTCACCCAGGGCTGCGAGGAGGACCAGGTGATGCGCGCCGAACTCGAGGTCCTCGGCAGGCGGGTGGGCACCACCGTGCATCTCGGGGTGCGCACCGGGGACGCCGCGACCTGCCTGATCAAGGTCTCCAGCCCGAAACCGGTGCAGACCTCGTCGCGGGTGGGCATGCAACTGGCCTTGCACGCCACGTCGATCGGCAAGTGCATCCTCTCCGGGCTGGGCGACGACGAACTCGCCGACCTGACCGGGCGGGTGGGCCTGGCGGCCCGCACCGAGCACACCATCACCGACCTGGGCGCCCTGCGCACCGAGCTCGCCCGGGTGCGCGCACAGGGCTTCGCCGTCGACGAGGAGGAGAACGAGATCGGCGTACGCTGCGTCGGCGCCCCGGTCCGCGACGCCAAGGGCGCGGTCATCGGCGGCGTCAGCGTCTCCGCCATCACCTACCTGGAGTCCCGCGAGACGCTCCTGGGCTGGACCGATCTCGTCCGTGCCACCGCGGACTCGCTGCACGGCCTGCTGGGCTGAGCCGGGCCCGCCTCCCCGTCCCGGCCACCGTGGCCCCGCTGTACATCGCGGGGCCCGCATGCTTATCTTTCGGATCCGTGACCAACTTGGTCCGGTACGACCCGTAGACACCGCGGCACCGTTTCAGCAGGGTTACAGCACCGGGCCCTCCCTGTCCCGGTCCACCGGCCAGCCCCCGGTGCGGCGGTACCCCTGAGCACCACCCTCGCGAGCAGCGGGAGCACCTCCGGTTCGACGCCGCTCACCAGTCACCGCCCGCCCCGCACGGCCCCTCCCGGCCGTGACCGCGCGGCGGTCCACGCGACGCGACCACTCCCCCTTCGGCCCGTCGGCCGACTCGCCCACTCCCGCAGCACAGGCGCAGGCGGACGCCCCCACAGGACGCCACCGGCACACGCGACTCACGCAGTCGAGATCCGGCACACGCCTCTCAGGCCGCTCATGTCCCTGACCCCTCACGGCCGTTCCGCCGAGCCGCGCGGAGCCGGCCTCCAGGGCGGGCGGACCCGTCCTTACCCCGCCCCGAGTCCGCGGCCACGCCCGCCCGGCTCAGAGCAAGGAGAGACAATGACGTCCCACGATGCCGCACCCCATCCGACCGCACCCCGTCCGACCGCACCTCGACCCGCCCCGCCGAGAGCCCACCGGTCCCTCCGTTCCGGAAGCGGCCCGGCCGCCCTCTGCACCGCCGTCGCCCTCACCCTCACGCTCGCCGCGTGCGGCGGAGGCACCGGTGGGGCCGCCGCCGGCGGTGGCTCCACCGGCGGTGCGAAGGTCGCCGGCGACACCTTGACCGTCGCCGAGCAGCAGGCCCCGCCGTCGCTCAACCCCGGCAGCCTCGACCTGGGTTTCGTCGACTTCACGATGCTGTCGTACGAGTCGCTCTTCTACCTCTCCCCCAAGGGCACGGTCGAACCGGCGCTCGCCAAGTCCTGGAAGTACGTCGGCACCGGCAACAAGGAGCTGTCGGTCACGCTCCGCTCCGGCGTCGAGTTCGCCGACGGCACCCCCGTGAACGCCGACGCGGTGAAGGCGTCCCTGGAGTACGCGAAGAAGGCCCAGGGGAACCAGGCCCACTACCTCACGGACGCGACGATCACGACCTCGGGCGACCTCGGGCTGACCATCAGGCTCACCAAGGCGAACCCGATCCTGCCGACCCTGCTGACCCAGTCCTACGGCATCGGCCAGATCATCAGCCCCAAGGGCCTGGCCGACCCGGCGAACCTCACCCCGACCAAGGCCAGCCAGGGCGCCGGGCCCTATGTCTACGCGCCCTCCGACAGCGTGGCGGGCGACCACTACACCTACACCGCCAACCCGGACTACTACGACAAGGCCAAACAGAGCTACAAGAAGATCGTGATCCGGATCGTGCAGAACGGCCAGACCGCGATCAACGCCATGAAGACGGGTCAGATCGACGTCTACAAGGGGGACTACACCTCCGCCGCCTCCGCGAAGTCCGCCGGGATGAGCACCGTCGGACTGCCGGTGATCCTCCAGGGGCTGAGCCTGATCGACCGCGGCGGCGAGGTGTCCAAGCCGCTCGGTGACGTGCGGGTGCGGCAGGCGATCAACTACGCCATCGACCGCGACGCCGTCACCAAGGCCCTGCTCGGCTCCGCCGGAACGCCCACCGTGCAGACCGTCATCAAGGGCGGCGACGGCTACTCGGCGGACCTCGCCGACCGCTACCCCTACGATCCCGCGAAGGCGAAGCAGCTGCTCAAGGCGGCCGGCTACCCCGACGGCTTCGAACTGCCGGTCCTCGCGGCCACGTTCGTCGGTTTCGACACGATGGCCGAGGCGATCGCCGGGCAGCTCGCGAAGGTCGGCATCAAGGCCAAGGTCACCGCGGTCACCAGCATCACCTCCTTCGTGGAGAACCAGACCAACCACAAGTACCCGGCGGTCTCCGGCGGCTTCACCGAGGAGCCGATGTACCTGGAGGGCCTGGACCTGTTCATGCCCGGCTCCAAGGTCTTCAACGGCTTCGGCTCCACCTCGCCCGAACTGACCAGCCTGTTCGACAAGGCGGCCGCCGCCGAGCCCACCGAACGGGCCGACCTGGACCGGCAGATGCAGGAATACCTGGTGGAGAACGCCTGGTTCGCCCCGGTCGCCTTCACCCCGGTCGACTACTACGTCCGGCCGGGCACCGGCGGGGTCGAGGTCAGCGCCGGCGCGCCGTTCGCCAGCCCGCTCGCCTTCTACGCGACCCGGTAGGAGACGCCGTGCACCGGATCCTGTTCCGCTGGCTCGTCGGCGCCGTCCCCGTGGTGTTCGGCGTGACCGTCCTGACGTTCGTCCTGACCGCCCTGGTCCCGGGCGACCCCGGCCGTACGATCCTCGGCGCGAACGCGAGCCCCGCCCAGGTGCGGACCCTCGACGCCCGGCTCGGGCTCGACCATCCCCTGCCCGTCCGCTACGCGGACTGGCTGACCCACGCCCTCCGGGGCGACCTGGGCGACTCGATCACCTCGGGCGTCCCGGTGAGCGACCAGCTCAGCTCCCGGCTGGCGGTCACGCTGTCGCTCATCGGCGGCGCGATCCTGGTGGCCGCCGTCGCGGGGGTGGCGCTCGGTGTCCTCAGCGCGCTCAGGGGCGGCCGGCTCGGCCGGGCCGTGGACGGAGTCTCCCTGGTCGGTCTCGCCGTGCCGAACTTCTGGTTCGGCCTGGTGCTGATGACCGCGTTCGCCGTGCAGTTGCCCGTCTTCCCCGCCACGGGGTACGTGCCCTTCACCGAGTCGCCGACGGGGTGGTTCGAGTCGCTGGTGCTCCCGGTGCTCACCCTGGGCGTGCCGGCCACGGCGCCCGTGGCCAAGCAGACCCGGGACGGCGTCCTGAACCAGCTGGACCGCGAGTACGTCCGCGTGCTGCGGGCGCGCGGCATCCCGGAACGGTCGGTGATCTTCCGGCATGTGCTGCGCAACGCGGCCGCCCCGATCGTCACCGTCCTGGGCGTGGTCGTGGTGACGCTGTTCGGCGGCACCGTGCTCGCCGAGACGCTCTTCGTGATGCCGGGCCTCGGCGGGCTGGCCGTGACCGCCGCGACCACCCAGGACATCCCGACGGTCCAGGGCGTGGCGCTCGTCTTCACCGTGACCGTGATGCTGATCAACCTCCTGATCGAAGTGGTGTACACGATGCTCGACCCGAAGGTGCGGACATGAGCGGCACCCGGACGGCCCGCGCGGAGCGACGCCCGGCGGCCCGGCCGTCCGGCTTCGCCGCCCGGTTCGTCCGCAAGCCCGCCGCGGCGGCCTCCGCCGCCTACCTCCTGCTGGTCCTCCTGGTCACCCTGTCGGCCGGCTGGATCGCCCCCTACGGCGCCGACGAGCAGGATCTGACCGCGGCGCTGCGACCTCCGAGCGGCGCGCACTGGCTGGGCACCGGCGAGTTGGGCCGGGACGTGCTGAGCCGGCTGATGCACGGCGGCCAGGTGACGCTCCTCGGCGTGCTCATCACGCTGGCGGTGTATCTGACGCTCGGCGTCCCGGCGGGCATGGTGGCGGGCTACCGGGGCGGCTGGTTCGACCGGCTCGTCCTGAGGACCGCCGACCTGGTCTCGGCCGTGCCGGTCATCATCGTGCTCCTCGTGGTCCTCTCGGTGTTCACGAACGACGAGAGTGCCGCGATGGCCGCCAACGGCCTGCTCGGCGCCCCGCTGCTGGCCCGCGTCGTACGCTCGGCGACCCTCGGGGTGAAGGAGGAGCTGTACGTCCGGGCCGCCGTGGCCGGCGGCATCCGGGACCGGGTGATCATCCGCCGGCACGTCCTGCCCCGCGTCACCGGAGTCGTCCTCGTCCAGGCCTCGGTGTACGGCGCCTACGCCGTGCTGCTGGAGACCGGGCTCGGCTTCCTCGGGCTGGGCACCACGGAGGCCAGCTGGGGCAGCATGATCGCCGAGGCGTCCAAGAACATCGGCACCGACCCGTGGCTCCTGGTCCCCTCCGGCTTCATGATCATCAGCTTCGTCCTGGCGCTCGGGCTGCTCGGCGACGGCCTGCGCGACACCCTGGCCGAGCGGTACGCGCCCCCGGCCGACAGGCCCCCGTCCCGTCGCCGTTCGGCCCGGCAGGCCCTCGTCGAGGCCCCGCGAACCTCCGTCACCACGGTGGCCGAACCCGCCGGGGACGCGTTGCTGTCGGTGCGGGGACTGACCGTCGCGCTGCCCATCGACGGGACTCCCACCGAGGTCGTCCGGGACGTCTCCTTCGACCTGCGGGCCGGTGAGGTGCTGGGCATCGTCGGTGAGACGGGCTGCGGCAAGACCGTCACGGCGACCTCGCTGCTGGGCATGCTCCCGGCGGGCGGGGAGATCGTCTCCGGCACCGTCCGGTTCGAGGGGAACGACCTCGCGCGGGCCGACGCGGCCGCGCTCCGCCGGGTCCGGGGCCGTCGTATCGGATGGATCTCCCAGGATCCGATCGCCGGCCTGGACCCGTCGTTCACGGCGGGCGCCCAGGTCGCGGAGGCGGTCCGCGTCCACACCGGCCGCAGCCGCAAGGAGGCCCGGCAGCGGGCCCTGGAACTGCTCGAACTGGTGCGGCTGCCCGATCCGGCCCGGGTCGCGGCGAGCTACCCGCACCAGTTGTCGGGAGGCATGGCCCAACGCGTGGGCATCGCCGCCGCGTTGGCCGGGGATCCCGCCCTCGTCGTCGCCGACGAGCCGACCACCGCGCTCGACGTGACCGTGCAGGCCGAGATCCTCGACCTGCTGCGCGAACTCCAGGCCGCCGGCACGGCCGTCGTCCTCATCACCCACGACTGGGGGGTGCTCGCGGACCTGTGCGACCGGGCCGTGGTGATGTACGCCGGCGAGGTCGTCGAGGAGGCGGAGGTCGGCGCGCTCGTCGGCGCGCCGGCCCACCCCTACACCGCCGGCCTGCTCGGTTCCGACCCGCACCACGCGGTGCCGGGCGAGCCGCTGCCCGCCGTGGAGGGCACGGTGCCGCCGCCGCCCGAGTGGCCGGTGGGCTGCCACTTCCAGAACCGCTGCCCGCGCGTGACCGACGCCTGCCGCGAGAAGCCCGTCGTCATCTCCCGGTCGGCGGCCCTGGAGCGCTCGGCGCGGTGCATCCGGCCCGTCGAGCTGATCGGAGAAACGGTCCATGACTGAACACACCCGGGGCACCGCCCTGCTCGACGTGCACGACCTCACTGTCACCTACCGCGCGGCGGGCCGCCGCGGCGACGGTGTGCGGGCCGTACGCGGGGTGGATCTGACGGTACGGCGCGGTGAGACCGTCGGCCTGGTGGGCGAGTCCGGTTCCGGCAAGTCCACCATCGGCTCGGCGATCCTCGGCCTGGTGCCCGCGACCGGCGGACGGCTGGCCTTCGACGGCACCGACATCACCCACGGCACACGCGCCGACCGGCGGCTGCTGGCCCGCCGGATGCAGGTGGTCTTCCAGGACCCGTACGGCTCCATGAACCCGGCACACACCGTGGGCGACACCCTCGCCGAGGCGCTGCGGTACAACCTCGGCCTGCCCGAGGACACCATCCGCGAGCGTGTGCGGGCCGCGCTGGCCGACGTCGGCCTGCCGCCCGGCGCCGCCCACCGCTACCCGGCGGCGTTCTCCGGCGGCCAGCGGCAGCGCATCGCCATCGCCCGGGCGCTGGTGATGGAACCCGACTTCATCGTCTGCGACGAGGCGGTCAGCGCCCTCGACCTCTCCGTGCAGGCGCAGGTGCTCAACCTGCTGGCCCGGCTCAAGCGGACCCGCGGCCTGAGCTATCTCTTCATCTCGCACGACCTGGCCGTGGTCCGCCACCTCAGCGACACCATCGTGGTCCTGTACGCCGGCCGGGTCGTCGAACGCGGCCCGGCCGCCCGGGTCGCCGACCGTCCCGCGCACCCCTACACCAGGGCGCTGCTCGCCGCCGCCCCCGTCCCTGACCCCGGGATCCAGCGCCGCCGCCAGGCGGAGCGACGGCACACCGTCACCGCCGCCCCGCCCTCGGCAGGTACGGAGCAGGGCTGCGCCTTCGCCCCACGCTGCCCGTTCGCCCAGGACGTCTGCCGAACGACCCGGCCCGAACTCACCGACCACGACGGGGTCGCCGTCGCCTGCCACCGCTACGACGAGCTGCAGGCGTCCGCCGCCTGACCCCGACGCCCCGTCCCTCTCCCGCAAGGACAGCGATGACCACCACCGCCCCCGCCCCGCTCGACATCGCCACGCTGCTGCCCGACGGCACGCACCTGATCGACGGCGAGTGGGTCCCCGCCCGCGCCAGGGCCGTACTCGACGTCCTCGACCCCGCCACCGGGACGCTGCTCGCCCGCGTCCCGCGCGGCACCGCCGAGGACATCGACGACGCCGTACGCGCCGCCGAGCGCGCCCTGCCCGCCTGGCGGGACACCAGCCCCGCCACGCGCGGCGAACTCCTTTACCGCTGGGCCGAGTTGGTACGCGAGCACGACGACACCATCAACCGCCTGGAGGCGATGGAGGTCGGTCACCCCGTCGGCCCCTCCCCCATCGCGGCCCGGCTCACCTACCTCGCCGGCAAGGCCGACAAGGTCTTCGGTGACACCCTCCCCACCCGCTCCCCCGACGTGCTGGGCCTGACCCTGCGCGAGCCGTACGGGGTGGTCGGCGCGATCATCCCGTGGAACGCGCCCGGCCCGATGACCGTCTTCAACACCGCGGCCCCGATCGCGGCCGGCAACACCGTCATCCTCAAGCCGGCCGAGGACGCCCCGCTCACCGCCCTCTACCTGGCCCGTCTCGCCCAGGAGGCGGGCCTCCCGCCGGGCGTCCTCAACGTGGTCACCGGGTACGGCTCGGAGGCGGGCGCCGCGCTGCCCGCCCACCCCGGCATCCGCAAGATGAGCTTCACCGGTTCTCCCGCCACCGGCACCGCCGTGATGGAGGCATGCGCCCGCAACCTCATACCCCTGCAACTGGAGTTGGGCGGCAAGTCCCCGCAGATCGTGCTGCCCGACGCCGACCTCGACCGGGCCGTGCCCGCGATCGTGCGCAGCATCATCATGAACAGCGGCCAGGTGTGCGCCGCCGGTTCCCGTGTCCTGGTCCACTCCTCCCGCCACGACCGGCTGGTCTCCGCGATCGCGGACGCCTTCCGTGCCGTACGCGTCGGGCTGTGGGACCAGCCGGTCGACATGGGCCCGCTCATCAACGCCCGCCAGGAGAAGAGGGTGTTGGACTACCTGGCCATCGGCCGCGAGGAGGGCGCCGAAGTGGTCGTGGGCGGCGGGAAGCTGACCGGCAGCCCGTACGACGACGGCCACTTCGTCGAGCCCACCCTCTTCGACCGGGTCACCCCCGGCATGCGCATCGCGCAGGAGGAGATCTTCGGCCCGGTGCTGTCCGTGCTGACCTACGAGGACGAGGAGGAGGCGGTCGCGATCGCCAACGGCACCCGCTACGGACTCACCGCCACCGTCTGGACGCGGGACATCGGGCGCGCGGTCCGGCTCGCCCGCCGGGTCCAGGCCGGGCAGGTCGCCGTCAACACCGTCGGCGACGGCGGCCCGAACGGCTCGATCGGCACCCCGTTCGGCGGCTACAAGCACAGCGGCTTCGGCCGGTCCATGGGCCCCGACTACCTGGAGGACTGGACCCAGGTCAAGGCGGTGGTGATCAACGCCGGATGAGACCTACGACGGGTCCGGCGCGCTGTCCGTGCGGGACTCGATCGCGGTGAGGACGGAGGACATGTCGAGGCGGCCGTTGCCCCGTCGGACGCTCTCGCCGTACAGGTCGCTGCTGAGGTCGAGGAGCGGGGTGGCGATGCCGGCGGCGCGGGCCGCGTCGGCGATCAGCCGGGTGTTGGCGTAGGCGTCCGCGGTGGCGGCCTGCACCGTGAAGTCGTGGGCCGCGAGCATCGGGATCTTGACCCGGGTCACCCCGCTGCCGAGCTGGCCGGAGTCGACGACGGCCCGGAAGGTGTCCAGGTCCAGGCCCTGCCGCTGCGCGAAGTGGACGGACTCGGCCAGGGCCGCGATCGTCGTGTCCAGGTAGAGGTTCACGGCCAGTTTCATCAGCACGCCCGAGCCGGCCGGACCGCAGTGCACGGTCTCCCGGCACATCGGGGCGAGCAGCGGCCGTACCTCTGCCACGGTCTCCTCGTCGCCGCCGAGCATCGCGACCAGTTCGCCCGCCTCGGCCGGCTTGCGGGACCCGGAGACCGGTGCCTCGACGAAGCGGCCGCCGGCGGCCTGGACGTCGGCGGCGAGGCCGCGCGCGTACTCCGGCGCGGTCGAGCCCATCGACACCAGGGTCCGGTCGGCGACCAGCTTCCCGAAGGCCGGGCCGCCCCGGCCGAGGACCGTGTCCGTCACCGTCTCGTCGAGCAGCATGAGGATCACGACACGCGCCCGGGCGAAGACCTCCTCGGCGCTCGCCGCCACCCGCGCCCCGGCCGCGCGCAGTGCCTCCGTGCGCGCGGGCGTCCGGTTCCAGACGACGAGCGGGGTGCCGGCCCGGGCGAGGTTGAGCGCCATGGGCTGCCCCATCACACCGAGCCCGACAAAGCCGTACATCGGGGCCTCGGGGCGGCCGGCCGCTTGCGTCATCGTCGCAACTCCTGGTGGTCGAACGGAGAGTGCCGTACGGAGAGTGTCGTACGGAGGGTGGGGACCACCGGCACTGTACGGCGCCGCGCCGACCGGACGGATCAGGCGCCGGCGTGGAGCTGCCCGGAGGCGGCGCGGATCAGGCCGTCCAGCCAGGCCTGGTGGCCGTTGAGCATGGGGTTGGGGCGTTCCTGGGCGAGGGCGGCGGCCGGTGCGCCGATCTGCGTCTCCTGGGTGAGCACGCGCACCCGGCCGCCGGGCAGGTCCTCGACGAGCCAGGCGTGCAGCACGTCCAGCCGCTCCTGCGGCCCGCCGTCCTGCTTCGCGGTCCAGGACAGGCGGCCGGGCGTGCCCTGCGCCGGTGCCTGGTACTCGACGACGTGGGCGTCCAGGGGCGGGAAGCCGAAGGTGCCGAAGCGGAAGACCAGGTCGTCCTTCAGCTCGGGTCCGCCGCCCTGCGGGAAGGAGATGTCGGCGACGTTGTCGTAGTACGACTCCCAGGTGGAGGTGTCGGTGAGGTGGTGCCAGACCCGGGCGGCCGTCACTCCCTGGACGATCACCTCGTTGGAGACGAAGTTGTCGCCGGTGCCGGGGAGGTACTTCTCGGGCCAGTTGATCGCGTTCTGCCTGGTCATGGGGGTTCCTTGGGTCGGAGCGGGCGGGGTGTCGGGAGGTCCTGCGACGTCCTCGACGGTAGGCGCGAGCGCCATCGGCACACCAATAGGAGCGCCGATCTCTCCCATCGGAACTCCGATGTCTTCTGCGGGTACGCTGACCGGTATGGAACAACCGGCTCCCCCTGTCGACGAACCCGGGCACGCCGACCGGCCGCTTCCGTCGCACGCGGACCTGAACCTGCTGCGCACCTTCCTGGCCGTCTACCGCTCCGGCTCCTTCACGGCGGCGGCCCCGCTGCTGGGGCTCTCGCAGCCGACCGTGACCGCGCAGATCCGGTCGCTGGAGCAGCAGACGGGCCGGGAGCTGTTCACGCGGCTGCCGCGCGGGGTCGAGCCCACTCCGCTCGCCCATGAGCTGGCCGGTCAGGTCGCGGCACCCCTGGACGCGCTCGCCGCGCTGGACGGCGGTGGCGGTCCGCTCGCCGGACAGCGTGCGCCCGTGCATCTCGCGGGCCCCTCGGAGCTGCTGTGCGTGCGGGTGCTGCCCGCCCTGGCGCCGCTGGTCGCCGAGGGGGTCCAGCTGCGGGTCGCCCAGGGCCTTCCCGAACCCCTGCTGGAGGAGATGGGCTCGGGCCGGCACGACCTGGTGATCGCCACCCGCCGGCCGCGCGGGCGGGCGCTCCCCTCGGTGCCGCTGGCCGACGAGGAGTACGTGCTGGTCGCCGGCCCCGAGTGGGCACGGCACACCGGCGACGGCGATGTGTGCGCCGCCCTGCGTGACGTCCCGCTGGTCACCTACGCCGAGGACCTGCCTCTCGTACGGCGCTACTGGCGGACGGTCTTCGGCAGGCCGCTCACCGCCCGCGCGGCGGTGACCGTGCCGAACCTGTACGCGGTGCTGTCGGCGGTCAACGCCGGTGCCGGGTACAGCGTGCTGCCCCGCTCGCTCTGCCAGGAGTACCTGGACTCCGGCCGCCTGACCCTGCTGCACGCGCCGGAGGAGCCTCCGCTCAACACCCTCTTCCTGGTCCAGCGGCCGGGCTCCGGCACCAACCCGGACGTGGCCCGGGTCCGGGAGCTCCTGCGGGCGGCCGCCCGCGACTGGTGAGGCGTCAGCCCCATGGCGTCGCCGATGGGGGCGCCACGAGGCCGGTGTCCCCGTCACCGCCGTGCGCGGGACCTACGCCGCCGAGGGCGCGATCCATCAGGCGGTCGCCGTCCCGCGTACGGCGCTGCGCGCCGGCTGACGGCCGGGCGGACGGCATGAGGGCGAGTCCGTCCGCGGGCCGTGCGCCGTTCGGCTCCGGGCCCGGCGCGCCTCGGCCGCCTCGGCGGCCTTCCGTGGAGGATCGGTGGGCGGCGGCCTCGGGACGGGCCGCCCGGCACTGCCCCACCGTGCGAGGAGGCCCGGCCTTGAGATCCTGCGACGACCCGCTGTTCCGGATCCCCGGGTGCGACGAAGTCCTCGGCGTCCTCGACCTCGTCCACGTCCTCGGCGTCCTCGGCGTCCTCGGCGTCCCGTCGGTGGCGAGGTGACCCCCGGCGGTCGGCGCGGGGAGGCGCCGGGCGGCGGTCGCTACGGCGAGGCGGTGTTCCGTCCCGGTCAGGCGGGCGAGGGCGAGCGCATCGACGTCGGCGCGCTCGCCTACGACGACCTCACCCTGGCCCGGCTGCGGGCGCTCGGTGCCGGACCGGGGTGGCGTTGCCTCGACGTGGGCGCGGGCACCGGCACGGTCTCCCGGCGGCTGCTGGAGGAGGCCGGTGTGGACAGCGTGCTGGCCGTGGACCGCGACGTGCGGTTCCTCGGCGAGCGGCCCGGGCTCGACGTGCTGGAGGCCGACGTCACCGCTCCGGGCGTCGTCCGGGGCCGGTTCCGGCTCGTCCACGCGCGGTTCGTGCTGATGCACCTGCCCGAGCACGAGCGCGTGATCTCGGCCCTGGCCGAACTGGTCGAGCCCGGCGGGGTGCTGGTGCTCGGCGACGCGGTGGACCTGACGAGCGACCGGGCGCCGGACACGCCGTACACCACGGTGATGCGGGCCATGTGGCAGGGGCTGCGGGCCACCATCGGCACGGATGTCTCCTGGGTGCCGTCGTATCCGCACCTGCTGCGCGCGGCGGGGCTCGGGTCCGTCGCCGCCGAGATCCATGTGCCGCCGCTGCTGCCGGGCAGTCCCATCAGCCGGTTCTGGGCGGACACCTGGGAGCGCAGTCGTACGGCGATGCTCGCGACCGGCCTGGTGGACGACGCGGCCGTCGACGCGGCGGTCCGCTACCTGGCCTCCGACGAGTGCGCCGCGCTGTCCGCCGGCATGCTCACCGCCTGGGGCTGGAAACCGGCGGAGGCGGAGTCCGCCCGGCGCTGACATGATCGGTCCGGGACCCGCGACATCCGCCCCAACGGGTGGCGGGCCCGCCAGACTTGGGTCCATGGACGCAGGTCTCGCCGCCGTGCTGGGTGCCGCCGTCGGGTCGCCGGCCACCCTCGGTGCCGCGACATCGCCATGGACGCGATCCTCGACGCGCTGAGGGCGGACGAACCCGACCTGCCCGACGTGGACGAGAGGACCCGCCGCTTCGTGGCGCTGGCCCGCGAGGTGCACCGGGCGGCCAAGGTCGTCGCCCTCGAAGGGCCGGCCTCCCTCACCGAGGCCACCGACCGGATCGCCCGCGCCTCCGCCGAACTCTCCCAGGTCATGCGGAGGATGGTCGGGGACGCCCACGCGGGGGACACCGCCCGCAAGGACGAGGACACCGCCCTCGCCGCCGCACGCGAGGAGGCGCTCTACCGAGCGGTGCGGGACCTCCGGCTCGCGGCGCGCGGCGCGATCGGCGGTACGGACTGAGGCGGCGGCACGGACTTGCGCCGACGCCTCCGGAGGGCACCGCCGGCTCAGGGCTGTCGTGACTCGGGGCGCACCAGGCCGGTCTGGTAGGCGATGACGACGAGCTGGGCGCGGTCGCGGGCGCCCAGTTTCGTCAGGGAGCGCTGGATGTGGCTGCGTACGGTCAGCACGCTGAGGACGAGTTCCTCGGCGATCTCGTCGTTGGACCTGCCGCGGGCGGCGAGCGCGGTGACCTCGCGTTCGCGCGGGGTGAGGTCGTCGAGGCGCTCCGGGGGCGCCAGCAGGGCGTCGGGGGCCGGGCCGGAGAGGAAGCGGGTGATGAGGGCACGGGTGGCGCCCGGGGAGAGCAGGGCCTCGCCGGCGGCGACCGTGCGGATGCCGGCCAGCAGGGTGTCGGTGGTGACGTACTTGCCGAGGAAGCCGCTGGCGCCGACGCGCAGTGCCCTGGCGACGTACTCGTCGGTCTCGTACATGGTGAGGACGAGGACCCGGGTGTCGGCGAGGTCGGGGTCGGCGCAGATGGCGGCGGTGGCGGCCAGGCCGTCCGTGCCGGGCATGCGGATGTCCATCAGGACGATGTCGGGGCGGTGGGTACGGGCCAGTTCCACCGCCTCGCGGCCGTCGGCGGCCTCGCCGACCACCTCCAGGTCCGGGCAGGAGTCGATCAGCAGCCGGAAGGTGCCGCGCAGCAGGGCCTGGTCGTCGACGAGCAGGACACGGATACTCACGGGGCGGCCTCGAGTTCTTCCGGCGCGAGGGAGTGGAGCGGCAGGGCGGTGCTCACCTCGAAGCCGCCCTGGGGGCGGGGTCCGGCGCGCAGGTCGCCGCCGACGGAGTGGGCCCGTTCCCGCATGCCCATCAGACCGTAGCCGCCGGCGGCCGCCGGAGCGGTGGCGGTGGTGGTAGCTGTGGCGGTGGCGGTGGCGGTGGCATCGTTGGTGACCGAGATGAGCAGCCGGGACCGGCCGTAGTTGAGCCGGACGTCGGCGCCCTGGCCGGCGCCGTGCTTGGTGACGTTGGTGAGCGCTTCCTGGATGATCCGGTACGCCGTCAGGTCCACGCCCGGGGACAGCGGCCGGGGCGCGCCCTCCGTCGTGACGGCGACGTCCAGTCCGGCGCTCGCGTACGTCGAGACGAGGTCGGGCAGCCGGTCCAGGCCGGGCGCGGGCTCCAGGGACTCGCCGTCCTGGTCGCCGGAGTGCCGGAGCACGCCCACCGTGGCCCGGAGTTCGATCAGCGCGGAGGACGTGGTGACCGTCAGTTCGTCGAGCAGTCTCAGCGCCTGCTCGGGCCGGGTGGGCACGAGGTGGCGGGCGGTGCCGGCCTGGGCGTTGGCGACGGCCAGGTGGTGGGCGACGACGTCGTGCAGTTCCCGGGCGATGCGCATGCGTTCCTCGGCGACGCGCAGCCGGGCCTCCTCCTCGCGGGTGCGTTCGGCGTAGGCCGCGCGGGCGTGCACGGACTCCATGTAGACGACCCGGAGCCGGGCGTGGCTGCCGCCGACCAGGGGCAGCAGCAGCCACAGCACGGGGCCGACGGTGCGGAGCAGCAGCAGGTTGCCGTTGGGGTTGTCGAGCATGGCGGCGATCACCACGACGGCCATGGACGCAAGGCCGAACACCCGTGTGGTCCGCCGGTCGGTCCCGGCGGCCACCCAGTACAGGGCCAGCATCAGCGGGGCGAGCATGAGGGGGGTCGGGAGGTAGCCCTGGGCGAAGGTGGCCACCGCGCAGGCCATGGCCACGGCGGCGACGGCGCGCGGGCGGTCGCGTGCCCGCAGCAGGGCGACGCAGGCGACGGCCGCGGGGACCGTGCCCGGCCACGACTCCTGCGGCTGGGTGATGCCGGGGAGGCGGAGCACGGCGCCCAGGGCCACGCACGGGAGCAGTGCCATGACCACGGCGACGTTCATGACACGCCGAGAGCGTCGCGTGTTCCGGTCCAGGGTGATGGTCATGTGTCTCTTCCGTGAGGTGCCTGGGTCCATGGTGGCCGACGTGCCGGTGTGGGCCGCCCGTGACCTGTGCCACGGGCGGCCCACGGAGTGGTGGGCGGCGGTCAGACGCGTGCCTCGGCGGTTTCGTCGCCGGCCGGGTCCGGTGCGGGAGCCGTCACGGCGTCCGGGCGGCGGGTGAGGGCCTCGCCCTCGATGTCCACCCGGGGCAGCAGCCGGTCCAGCCACTTCGGCAGCCACCAGGCCCGGTCGCCGAGCAGGGCGAGGACCGCGGGCACGATCGCCATCCGCACCACGAAGGCATCCAGGAGTACGGCGGTGGCCATGCCGAACCCGATCATCTTGATCATGGAGTCGTTCTCGCCGACGAACCCGGCGAACACCGCGATCATGATGAGGGCGGCGGCCACGACGACCCGGGCGCTGTGCCGGAACCCGGACACCACGGCCTCCTTCGCCGACTCGCCGTGCACATAGGACTCCCGCATCCGGGAGACGAGGAAGACCTCGTAGTCCATGGCCAGGCCGAAGATGATGCCCACCAGGAAGATCGGCATCAGGCTCATGATCGGCCCGGTCTGCTCGACCCCGAACAGTCCGGCGCCGTGGCCCTGCTGGAAGACCAGGACGACCGCGCCGAGGGCCGCGAGGACCGAGAGCAGGAAGCCGAGCGCCGCCTTGAGCGGGACGAGCAGGGACCGGAAGACCACCAGCAGCAGGACGACGGCGAGGCCGACGACGGTGACAAGGTAGGGCACAAGGGCCGACTGGACCTTGCCCGAGATGTCGATGTTCAGCGCGGTGTTGCCGGTGACCTCGAAGGACGCGCCGGCCGCCGACTCGATGGCCGGGCGTTCGCCGCGGATGGTCTTGACGAGTGTCTTGGTCTTCTCGTCGGTGGGGCTGGTGGACGGGGTGGCGGTGAACACCGCCGTGTCGCCCGCCTTGTTGAAGCGCGGCTGCGACACCGAGACGACCCCGTCCGTGGCGGCGATCCGCTCGCGGACCGTGCTCACCCCGCCCTTGGCGTCGTCGGTGCCCTTGGCGTCCACCACGATGGTCAGCGGGCCGTTGAACCCGGGGCCGAAGCCCTTGGCGAGGTCGTCGTAGGCGCGCCGCTCGGTGGTGGAGGTGGACTTGGCCTCGTCTCCCGGCATGCCGAGCTGGAGCTGGGTCATCGGGACGGCGAGGGCGCCGAGGCCCACGACGCCGAGCAGCAGCACGGGGACCGGGCGGCGCAGTACGAAGCGGGCCCAGCGGGTGCCGCGGTTGTCGCCCTGGGGCGTCGTGGCCTTCCGGGCGCGGAACAGCCGGCGGCGGCCGCCTTCGCCTCGGCGTGCGGCGCCCGCGAGTACGGCGTTCGGCCAGAATCCGAGCAGGGCCGGGACGACGGTCAGGGCGATGACGACGGCGACGATCACCGCTCCGGCGGCGGTCAGGCCCATCTTGGTCAGCATCGGGATACCGACGACGGACAGGCCGGCCAGGGCGATGACCACGGTGAGGCCGGCGAAGACCACCGCCGAGCCGGCCGTGCCGACCGCGAGGCCCGCCGCCTCCTCCGGAGCCCGGCCCTTGGCGCGTTCCTCCCGGTAGCGGGAGACGACGAACAGGGCGTAGTCGATGCCGACGGCGAGGCCCAGCATCATCGCCAGGGTGCCGGTGCTGGTGGACAGGCCCAGGGCGTCGGCCAGCACGGTGATGGTGAACATGCTGAGACCGACGCCGAGGATCGCGGTCAGCAGCGGCAGGCCCGCGGCGGCCAGCGATCCGAAGGTGACCAGCAGGACGACGGCCGCGATCGCGATGCCGATGATCTCGGCGGTGCCGCCGGGTCCGCCGCCGCTGTCCATGGCGGAGCCGCCGGTCTCGACCGTGAGGCCCGCGTCGCGTGCCTGGTCGACGGCGTTCTCCAGCGCCGTCCGGCTGGCGTCGGTGACGGCGGAGGACTTCACCTTGTAGGTGACGGTCGCGTAGGCCGTGGTGCCGTCCTCGCTGACCGCCTTCGCGGTGAAGGGGTCCGCGACGCCGGCCACCTGGGTGCCGTCGCCCAGGGCGTCCACCGTCTCCTCGACGGCCTTCTTGTGCGCGGTGGCGGTGACCTTCTGCCCGTGCGGGGCGACGAACACGACCCGCGCGGTGGCGCCGTCGGCGGCCGTGCCGGGGAAGCGCTCCTGCATCAGGTCGAACGCCTTCTGGGACTCGATGCCCGGCGCCGAGAACTCCTCGTCGGAGGCGCCCGGCGCCTGCAGCGCGCCCAGTCCTACGGCGGCCAGGACGGCCACCCACAACAGGGCGACGTACCCGCGCCGCCGGAAGGCCAGTCGGCCCAGTCGATACAGAAAAGTAGCCACGTCAGAGAACTCCGCATCCGATCTCGCTTGGTCACCCAGGCTGTCCCGGCGAGGGCCCCCTCGTCGTCGTGCTGCTGCTGGCACTGCCCCTACTGAATCCGGAGGACGGCCTACTGAAACCGCAGTACGCGTCCGGCCCTCGGGGTCATGCGCCGGTACGACGGCGGGTGCGCCTCAGTCCGTCGCCGTGACCGCGCGGAGCACGGCGTCGGCCATGCCGCGCTCGCCGCGCTCGTTGGGGTGGGCGGGCGCCGCCGGGGCCGCCGGGACGAGCGGCTCGATCCAGCGCACGTCGGCGTCCGCGCAGGCGTCCCGGCCCGCGGAGGGCGTGTAGGTGTCGACGTATCCGGCCCCGGCCGCCCGCGCCCGCTGCCGGAGTTCGGCGTTCAGCCGGTGCTCCGTCTCGCGCAGGAAGCCCACGTCGCCCGGCGCCAGTCCGAGCGCGGTGCAGTCGGTTCCCTCGGTGGGCAGGATCGCCGGATAGCCGACCACGTAGACCCGGGCCTCGGGCGCGCGGCGCCTGATGTCGTCCAGCACGCCGGACAGCCGCCCGCCCAGCGTGCCGATCCGCCCTTCGATCTTGTCGGTGCCGTCCGACACGTACCGGCCGCGGCACGGCGCCCGGTCGGCGGCCCCGCTCATGATCCGCTCCTCCAGCTGGTACTTCACGCCGTCCTTGACGCACGTCGTGAGCAGCGAGGCGAAGCCGATGTCGTTGCCTCCGATGCCGAGGGTGACCAGCCGTGTGGAGGCGGTCAGGGCGGACAGCTGGGCGGGGTTGACGCCGTCGTCCGTGGACTGCGCCGCGGACAGGTCGGCCGTGACGGCCCCGCTGCAGCTGACGTCCCGGAACTCGGCGGACCGCAGGCCGAGTCCGGCGGCGACCAGCGCGGGGTAGTTCCGTTCGGAGCGCTCGCAGCCCACGGGGCGCCCGTGCGGGCCGGGGATGCCCGGGCCCGCGGTGTAGGAGTCGCCGAGCGCCACGTACGGCCCCTTCGGCACCGTATGCGCCGACGCGGTCCCGCCGCCGTCCCGGCCGACGGTCACGGCCGCCGCGAGTGCGACGCCCGAGGCGACGGCCGCCAGTGCGAACCCGGTACGCGTCCTCATCCGAGCCTCCTGCTTCCTGCTGGGGTTCCGACCGGTTCAGGCTCTCCGGGCGGGACGCGTCCCGTCGTCGTCCGACTGTGGGCAAACGACGGCCTGCTCGCGCAGTACGCGCCGCCGCGCCGGCGTACCGCGGAATCAGCAGGGGCTACCGCGTCCGCAGTAGCCGGGGCCCCGTGGGCGGCGAAAGGCCCCGGCTTTCCCACCGGCTCCCTGCGATCGATGCGGTCCGGACTCTTGACGCCACCCTTATGACTGCGTAGACATGACAGCGCAGTCAGTCAGACCGCGCATGGCATGATGGGCCCCGATCAAGCGGTCCAGAGATCAGGCGTCAAGCGGTCAAGCGGTCACAGGAGATGCCATGGCACCAGGGACGGGACGCGGCAAGAGCACCGCCGCGCCGCGCAGTGTCGACGTGGCCCGGCTGGCCGGTGTCTCGCAGAAGACCGTGTCCCGGGTCTTCAACGACGAGCCGTACGTCTCCGAGGACGTCCGCCGCCGCGTGCTCGACGCCGCCGAACAGCTCGGCTACCGGCGCAACAACGCCGCCCGGGCACTGGCCTCCGGACGCACCCGCTCGATCGGCGTGGTGACCCTGGGTACGGCCCTGTACGGACCCGCCTCGCTGCTCATGGGCGTCGAGCGGGTCGTCCGGGACACCGGCTACGCGCTGCGCGTGGTCAACACGGTGGAGGGCGATCCGGCAGGCCTCTCCGGCGCCGTGGACTCGCTCCTCGACCAGGGCGTGGACGGCATCGTGATCTCGGAGCCCATAGACGAGCAGGGCGATGTGTCCCTCCGCGTCGACGTGCCGGTCCTCGTCATGGGCGCGCCGCCGCCGGTCACCGCGCCGACCGTGCTGACCGCCGGCGACGGCGCGGACCTGATGGCCCGCACCGCCACCGAACACCTCCTGAACCTCGGCCACGTGACGGTCCATCACCTCGCCGGACCACAGCGCTGGTACGCCGCCCGGGACCGTCTGGAGGGCTGGCGGGCCGCCCTGACCGCGGACGGCAGGGAGGTGCCCCCGGTCGCCGAGGGCGACTGGTCGGCCGCCTCCGGGTACGCGGCGGGGCGTGAACTCGCCGCCGACGACCGGGTGACCGCGGTCTTCTGCGCCAACGACGACATGGCGATCGGCCTGATCCGCGCACTGACGGAGGCCGGCCGACGGGTGCCGGAGGACGTCAGCGTGGTCGGTTTCGACGACATCCCGGTCGCCGCCTATGTGACTCCCCCGCTCACCACCGTGCGCCAGCCCTTCGACGCCGTGGCACAGGAGGGCCTCAAACGCCTGGTGCACGCCATCGAGAACCCGGTGGCGGATCCGCTGGCGTCGAGCGGTCCGCCGGTCGACCTCGTCGTCCGCGCCTCGACCGCGCCCCCGCCGGGCCGGAGAACACCGGCCCGTGGCGGGCGCGGCCCGGCATCGGGTCCGGCATCCAGTCCGTCGTCTGGTCCGGTATCCGGTCCGTCGTCCGCGAACGGAGGTATCACCACAGACAACTGACTCACCGTCCGGCCCACACCACCCCACTCCACCTCACCTCACGCGATCCCGGCATGAGCCGCCCCACCGTCACCCACGCCGCACTGATCGCGCACCTTTCCTCACCTCCCTGAGCGCGCCCGGCGTCCGACCGGCGCCCAGGCCCGCGCTCCGCTCGCCGCTCCTGCGGCAAGGTTCCGCGCCTTCCCTCCCTCTCTCCCCTCTTTCCTCACCCCCGCACGCCCTCGCCAGGCGTGCCGTCCCTTCGCCATCGGCGGGAGTTCACCATGCCCGGATTCACCTCCACGTCCAGCACCACCCCCATGCGCCGCAGACTGTTCCTCGCGACGACCGGCGCCGTGTCGCTCGGCGCCGCCCTCACCGCCTGCGGCGGCGGGGACGGCGGCGGTTCCTCCGCCTCGGCCGAGCCCGTGAGCCAGGCCGACATCGACAAGGCCATGAAGACCCCGACCGAGCTGACGTGCTGGACCTGGGTCCCGAACATCGCCAAGGAGGTCGCGCTCTTCGAGAAGAAGTACCCGGCCGTCAAGGTCAAGATCGTCAACGCCGGTCAGGGAACACCCCAGTACACCAAGCTGCGTACGGCGCTGAAGGCCGGCAGCGGCGCACCGGACATGGTCCAGATCGAGTACCAGGCCATCCCGACCTTCACCATCACCAACAGCCTGCTCGACCTGCGGCCGTACGGCGCCTCGGCGCTCAAGTCCCGGTTCGTGGACTGGACCTGGGGCCAGATCAGCGGCGGCAACGGCGAGATCTGGGCGATACCGCAGGACACCGGCCCGATGGGGATGCTGTACCGGCACGACATCTTCGAGAAGCACGGCATCGAAGTCCCGGGCACCTGGGACGAGTTCGCCGCCGCCGCACGCAAGCTGCACAAGGCGGACCCGGACGTCTATCTGACCAACCTCGCCGCCAACCAGGTCGCCGCGTGGCACGGGCTGCTCTGGCAGGCGGGCGCGAAGCCCTATGTCACCTCGGGCAGGAGCGACATCACCATCAGCGTGGACGACGCCGTCTCGCGGAAGCTCGGCGCGTACTGGGGCGGACTCGCGAAGGAAGGGGTCATCGGCGTCGAGCCGGACTTCACCGACTCCTGGTACGCGGCCCTCAACAAGGGCAAGTACGCCACCTGGATCACCGCCGCGTGGGGGCCGGTGTTCCTGTCCGGCTCCGCCAAGGCCACGGCCGGCCAGTGGCGGGCGGCCCCGCTGCCGCAGTGGGACGCGGCCAAGCCCAGCTCCGGCAACTGGGGCGGCTCCACCACCGCGGTCGTCCGCTCCACCAAGAACCCGATCGCGGCTGCCGTGTTCGCGCAGTTCCTCAACAGTGACCCGGACAGCGCGCGGATGTTCGCCACCGAGCAGTTCTTCTTCCCCGCCACCAAGGCCCTGCTCACGGACGCCTCCTTCACCGGGGACGCCCCCTCCTTCTACGGCGGCCAGAAGGTCAACAAGGTCTTCGCCGACATCAGCTCCACGGTCAACTCCTCTTTCCAGTGGCCCCCGTTCCTGGACCAGGCGGCCACCGACTGGACCGAGACCGTCGGCAAGTCGCTCGCGGACCACACCGACACGGTGCGCGCGCTCGGCAGCTGGCAGTCGCGGCTGACGACGTACGCGAAGAGCCAGGGCTTCACGGTCAAGGGGAGTTGAGATGACCGGCACCCGCCGCCACCGGGCCGCCGGACCGCTCTTCGTCGCCCCGTTCCTGGCCCTGTTCCTGCTGTTCTTCCTCGCCCCGCTCGGCTACGCCGCCTATCTCAGCCTGTTCCAGAGCCGCCTGATCGGCGGGACGGTGTTCGTCGGCCTCGACAACTACACGCAGGCGCTGGGCGATCCCCAACTTCTGCACGGGGTCGGCCGGGTGGCGCTGTTCTTCGTGATCCAGGTGCCGGTGATGCTGCTGCTGGCCCTGCTGTTCGCGCTCGCGCTCGACAGCGGGCTGCTGCGGCTGGCGCGGGTGATCCGGCTGGGCATCTTCGTGCCGTACGCCGTACCCAGCGTGGTCGCCGCGCTCATGTGGGGCTATCTGTACGGGCCGGACTTCGGCCCGTTCGCCCAGCTGAGCCGGAAACTCGGCCTGCCGGCCCCGCACTTCCTCAGCGACGGCTGGATGCTGGGCAGCCTGGCGAACATCGTGACCTGGGAGTTCGTCGGCTACAACATGATCATCCTGTACGCCGCCCTGCGTACGATCCCGCAGGAGCTGTACGAGGCGGCAGCGGTGGACGGCGCCGGGGCCTGGCGGATCGCCTGGTCGGTGAAACTGCCCGCACTGCGCCCCGCGTTGCTGCTCACCCTCCTCTTCTCGGTGATCGGCAGCTTCCAGCTCTTCAACGAACCCAACCTGCTGATGAAGATCGCCCCGGACGTCATCAGCAGCTCCTACACCGCCAACCTGTACGCCTACTCCCTCGCGTTCACCGGACAGCAGGTCAACTACGCGGCCACGGTGTCCTTCCTCCTCGGCCTCGTCATCGTGATCGCCTCCTACGGCGTGCTGCTCACCGCGAACCGGAGCGGCCGCGACAACCGCACCAGCCGCGGCAGCCGCGGCAGCCTCAGGAGGGCCGCATGACGACCCGTCGCAGCACCCCGCTGACCATCGCCATGCTGGCGGCGCTCGCCTACTTCCTGCTCCCCCTGTGCTGGCTGCTGATCGCCTCGACCAAGAGCACCCAGGACCTCTTCAACAGCTTCGGCCTGTGGTTCTCGCACACCCCGCAGCTCCTGGCCAACATCAGGGCGACCTTCTCCCAGGACGACGGCGTCTTCGTGCACTGGCTGCTCAACACGGTCCTGTACGCCGTCGTCAGCGCGGTCGGCGCCGCGCTGCTCGCGGCGGCCGGCGGCTACGGATTCGCGAAGTTCCGTTTCCGGGGCGACCGGTTCACCTTCAACCTGGTCCTCGGCGCCGTCATGGTCCCGACCACCGCACTGGCCATCCCGACCTATCTGCTGTTCGCCAAGGCGGGCCTGGTCAACACCCCCTGGGCGGTGATCCTGCCGTCCCTCGTCAACCCGTTCGGCCTCTACCTGATGCGCATCTACGCGGCCGACGCCGTCCCGGACAGCCTCCTGGAGGCCGCGCGCATCGACGGGGCCGGCGAGGCCCGCATCTTCTTCCGGATCGCCCTGCGGCTGCTGGGCCCCGGCCTGGTGACGGTCCTGCTGTTCACGCTCGTGGCGACCTGGAACAACTACTTCCTGCCCCTGATCATGCTCAACGACCCCAATCTGTACCCGGTGACCGTGGGCCTGGCCTCCTGGGCCGCGCAGGCCCAGAACGGCGGGGCCGGTGCCAGCAGCGACATGCTGGCACTGGTCGTGACCGGTTCCCTGCTCTCGATCGTCCCGCTCGTCGCCGCCTTCCTGCTGCTCCAGCGGTACTGGCGGAGCGGCCTGGCGGCCGGCGGCGTCAAGCAGTGACTCTCCCGAACTCCCCCACTCCCACTGTCTTTCGGAGGTCTCCTTCATGGCGGCTCTGCCTGCCCGTGTCCTGTTCGGCGCCGCGTACTACCACGAGTACCAGCCGTACGAGCGTCCCGCCGAACGTCTCAAGACCGACCTCGACCTGATGGCCGACGCCCATGTCACCGTCATCCGGGTCGGCGAGTCGGTCTGGTCGACCTGGGAGCCGGAGAACGGCCGCTTCGACCTGGACTGGCTGCAACCGGTGCTCGACGGCGCCCACGAGCGCGGGATCTCCGTCGTCCTGGGCACCCCGACGTACGCCGTCCCGCCGTGGCTCGCCCGCCAGTACCCGGAGATCGCGGGCGAGCGGCGCACCGGGGACCGGATCGGCTGGGGCGCCCGGCAGGAGGTCGACTTCACGCACCCGGCGTTCCGGTTCCACGCCGAGCGGGTCGTCCGCCGGATCGTCGCCCGGTACGCAGGCCACCCGGCGGTCATCGGCTTCCAGGTCGACAACGAGCCCGGCAACGAACTCCTGCACAACCGGGGCGTGTTCGAGCGCTTCGTCGACCATCTGAGGGAGAAGTACGGGGACGTCGAGACCCTGAACCGCGCGTGGGGCCTGGTCTACTGGTCCCACCGGCTGTCCACCTGGGCCGACCTGTGGACCCCGGACGGCAACGCGCAGCCCCAGTACGACATCGCCTGGCGGGAGTTCCAGGCCCGTCAGGTCACCGAGTTCATCGGCTGGCAGGCGGACACCGTGCGCGAGTACGCCCGCCCCGAGCAGTTCGTCACCACCTGCATCTCCTACACCCGCCCCGCGGTCGAGGACGACGAGCTGACCGACCGCCTCGACATCGCCGCGGGCAACCCGTACTACGACATGCAGGACGGTCTGCTGCTCCCCGACCCCACCCCCGACACCCACGAGCAGCAGTGGAAGACCCGCGGGGTGTGGGCCCTGTACCGCACCGCCGACTGGATGTTCTCCTCGCGGCAGGCACCGTTCCTGGTCACCGAGACCAACGCCGGTTCGATCGGCTTCCCCTGGGACAACCGGCCCGCCTACGACGGCCAGTGGCGCCAGGCGGCCTGGGCGCTGGTCGGGCGCGGGGCCCGGATGATCGAGTACTGGCACTGGCACACGCTGCACTTCGGCGCCGAGACCTACTGGGGCGGCATCCTGCCCCACACCGGCCGGCCCGGCCGGGTCTACGCCGAACTGGCCCGACTGGGAGCCGAGTTCGAGACGGCGGGCGGCCTCGTCGCCGGTCTGGAGCCGGACGCGGACCTCACCATGGTGTACTCGACGCCCAGCAAGTGGCTGATGCAGAAGTACCCGCCGCTGGCCACACCCGACGGCGACCCCGACCCGACCGCCTACCACCGCATCTTCGACGCCTTCCACCGGGGCGCCTTCGACGCGGGCCGCCAGGTGCGCATCGTCCACGCCCGCCAACTGCACGACGGAGACGGCGAGACGCCTGAGGAGACGGTCCGTCGGCACCCGGTCCTGGTCGTCCCCGCGCTCTACCTCGCCGACGACGCCACCCTCGACCGGCTCGCGGCCTACGCCCACGCGGGCGGCCACCTGGTCCTGGGCCCGCGCACCGGCTACGCCGACCAGGAGGGCCGCGCCCGCACCGAACAGGCCCCCGGCCGCCTCACGGACGCGGCGGGTGTGTCGTACGACGAATTCAGCAATCTCCTCCGCGACCTGCCGGTACGGTCCGTGCCCGGCGGCCCCCTCCACCTCCCGGAAGGCGCCACGGCCACCCGCTGGGCGGACGGCCTGACCGTCACCGACGCCGAGGTGCTCGTCACGTACGACCACCCGCACTTCGGGCGCTGGCCCGCGGTCACCACCCGCCCGCACGGCGCGGGCCGGGTGACGTACGTCGGCACGGTGCCCGGCCGCGACCTCGCCCGGACGCTGGCCGAGTGGCTGGCCCCGGCCGCCCGCCACGGCTGGCAGGATCTCCCGGCCACGGTCACCGCGACGACGGGCACCGCACTCGACGGCCGCCGCGTGCACATCGTCCACAACTGGAGCTGGGAGCCCGCGAGCGTCTCCGCCCCGACGCCCCTCACCGACGTCCTCGACGGCACCCCACTCGCCGCCGGCACGACGCTGAACCTCGGCCCGTGGGACGTCCGCGTCCTCGTCTCCGCCGACGGCGACTGATCGGGCTGGGAGTTGGTCGACCAGGAGGGCGCCACCTGCTCGTTTCCCCTTTGAGCACACCGATAACATCGAGTGCGGCGGTGGTGCAGCAGGAGGGGGACGGGCCGACGGTGGCGGGTGGGACAGCGCGGTTGCGGGTGCCGGTGGGCGAGGGGGCGGAGCGGTGGGTCACGCGGGTGGGCTGCCGCAGTGTCCTGTTCATCGTGCACAACGTGACGTCCGCGACGCGGCTGCTGGACGTACTCCCGTTGTTCCACAGCGACGTTCGCGTGCAGATGTTCGCCACCTGCACGGGATCGTCGCCGTTCCTGGCCGGAGTACCCGAACTGCTGGCGCGGGCGGGACTGCCGGTCCTCCCCTGGGAACAGGCCAAGGAGACGGCGTTCGACCTCGCGATCGCCGCGAGCTACGGCGGTGAACTGTCGTCGATACGAGCCGAGTTGACCGTTCTGTCGCACGGTGTCGGCTACAATAAGAGGCTGGCGACACCGGACACCGGACACCGGACACCGGACACCGGACACCGGACACCGGACACCGGACACCAGGTCTCCCGGGCCCCCGTCTTCGGCCTGTCACCGGAGTGGCTGCTTGAGGACGGGCGTCCGGTCGCGAGCGCCACGGTTCTCTCGCACCCCGAACAGCTGGAGCGGCTGCGGGCGGCCTGTCCGGAGGCGGTGCCCACCGCCGTACTCGCGGGGGATCCGGCCTACGACCGTATCCTCGCCGCGCTCCCCGACCGGGACCGCTTCCGCCGGGCCCTGGGGGTCGGGCCGGGTCAGCGGCTGGTCGTCGTCGGTTCGACCTGGGCTCCGCGGTCCCTCTTCGGCGGTGGTGCCGCAGACGCGGAGACGGATGATCTGCTGCCCTGGCTGCTGTCCCGGCTGGCGGCGGAGTTGCCGGCCGACGAGTACCGGACCGTCGCGGTCCTGCACCCGAACATCTGGCACGGCCACGGCCCGGGCCAGGTCCGCGCGTGGCTGGACAACGCCCGGCGGGCCGGACTCGATCCGCTGCCGCCCCTCGACGGGTGGCGGCAGGCCCTGATCGCCGCCGACTGCGTACTCGGGGACCACTCCAGCGTCACCTACTACGCGGCGTCCATCGGGATCCCCGTCCTGCTGGGGGCGTTCCCGCAGGAGGACCTCGACCCGCTCTCCCCCGTGGCCGCCCTCGGACGCGCCGCGCCCCGTCTCGACCGCCGGGGCGGTCTCCGCACCCAGATCGACCGGGTGATCGCCGCGGACGACCCCACCCGGTACAAGGAGCTGGCGGAGCTGACCAGTTCGGCGCCGAAGGAGTCGGCCGCTCTGCTGCGGCGCCTGTTCTACGACCTCATGGGCATCCCGGAGCCACCGCACCCGGCGCAGCTCGACCCGCTGCCGTTGCCGCCCTACCGGCCGGCCCGCCGTACCGCACCGGTGCGTGTCCTGGCCAGTGGCATCCGCACCGAGCCGCCGGACATCAGGCTCGTCCGGTATGCCGTGCCCGGCGGCGAGCCCGACCCGTCGGAGGGGTCGGCGGTGCGGGCCGACTCCGCGCACACCCTGGTCGACGAGGAGACCAGGGACACCGGTCGGCTGCGCGTCGCCGACGTCGTCGTACGGTACGCGGCCGCGGACGACCCCCGGCTGGGGCCGCCGGCCGTGTGGACGGCGGAGGCGCTCGACCGGTACCCGTACTGCGGGCTGGCCGCGTACGTCGACGGGCCGGACCGCTGTGTCGTGCGCACCCGCGAGGGAGATCTCGTACGACTGGCTGCCGCCCCGGCGTCCGACGGGCGCCCCGATCCGTGCGATCCGGCCGCCTACGCCTCCGCGCTCTACGCCTGGCTCGCGGGCGGCGGGCAGCTGGGCGGGGCCGCCGTCGGGATGACCGTACGCACGGGGGCCGCGGCGCACCACGTCACCGTCGAGCCGGCGGCCCCGGCCGTCCCGTGAACGGAGGCCTCACGCCTCCGTGTCGGCCAGCCGCAGCCGCACCCGGTCGAGGCCGATCCGGTCGCCGTGCTCCTCGTAACACACGGCGGCGGCGCGGAGGTCCGCCGCCTCCTCCGCGCGGCGGCCCAGGCGGCGCCGGCACCGGGCGCGCGCTTCGAGGGCGTCGGCGAGTTGCAGTCCGGCGCCCGCCTCGGTCATGGCCCTGACGGCCTCGTCCAGGCAGATCCGGCCCTGCTCCGGGTCGCCCGCCTCCAGGTGGGCGTCGCCCAGGCTCATGTAGACGCGTCCCACGTTGTAGGAGTCGCCGCCGGGCAGTCGGCGGAACCGGGCGAGGGCGTCGTTCAGCCGGGTCACGGCGGCGGCGAACCGGTGCTGTTGGGTGAGGGCGCGGCCGATGTGGTGTTCCAGCAGGGCGGTGGCGCGCGGCACGTCTGACCGGCCGTCCGCGTCCGGGCCGATACGGCCGAGGATCTCCTGCGCCTCCTCGAAGCTCTGCTGGGCCGCAGCGAACTCCCACCGCTTGAGGTGGAGCAGCCCCAGGGCCTCGACGGCGGTGGCCTCGCCGCGGTGGTGCCCGCAGGCCCCGTCCGCGGCCCTGGCGTTCGCGAGGGCGTCGGCGGCGTCGTCCGCCCGGCCGGCTCCCATGTACCCGAAGGCGAGCTGCGTCCACATACGGCCCACGGCACGCGGGTCGCCGAACTCCTCGGCACTGCGCCGGGCGGCCTCGACGCCGAGGAGATGGGTGTCGATCCACTGCGCGTGGAAGCCGAGCATCAGGTGCAGACCCCAGGTGGCCTCGCACAACTGCCACACGAGGTCGTCGAATCCGTGGTGGGCGGCGGCCCGGACGACGGCCGCGAGGTTCTCCCGCTCCGCGCGCAGTGCGGCGAGCGCCTGCTTGCCGTCCGCGCGGTCCCGGTGCTCCGGGAGGACGAGTCCCCGGTAGGCGGGGCCGAGCCGCCAGCGCAGCGGCATGACCCGGAAGTCCGCGCCCGCCGCGAACCGCAGCTGCGCGGTCGCCACCCGGCGGACGGCGGCCGCCATCCGGCCGTGGCCGTCCTCTGCGGTCGCGAGGCCGTGGGCGTGGGCCCGGGTGAGGTCGTGGAACCGGTAGCGTTCCTCGCCGACCTCGTCCAGCAGGTGCGCCCGGGCCAGTCGCTCCAGCAGGGCCCGTGCCTCGTCCTCGCCGACCTCCGCGGCGCGCGCGGCGCACGGCACGGTCACCGTCGGCCAGGGCCACACCGCGATCGCACGGTACAACGCCCGGCATTCCGGGGTCAGTTCGCCGTAGGCGACGTCCTGGACGAGACGGACGGGATCGTCCGGGGCGGTGGGGTCCGGTGCTGCCATGACGGCGCCTCCCGGGGGCCGGCCGGTCACCCGGTCGGACAGCTGCTGTGCGACCCGTTCCCAGGTGAGATGTTCCCGGACGGCGAGTCCCGCACCGGTGGTGCACACCGCGAGCGGGATGCCCCCGGTGCCCTCGGCCACGGCCCGGACGACCGCGTCGGGGGCGCCCGGGCGGTCGCGGCCGGCGACGCGCCTGATGAGCGTGACGGAGTCCTCGGTGGACAGCGGTCCCAACGCGAACGGCCGCGCGCCGTGACCGGCAACGAGCCGCCCCGGGCGATGCCGGCTCGTCACCAGGACCAGCGACTCGGCCGAGGCCGGGAGCAGGGGGATGACCTGGGCGTCGTCATGGGCGTTGTCCAGTACGACGATCATCCGCCGGTCCGCGGTGCAGTCCCGGTAGAGGTCCCGCTGCCGTGCCTCGTCGCCGGGCACCATGGCGGGCGGCACCCCGAGCCGCTCCAGGAAGCGGCCGAGTACGTCCGAGGGCGGGAGGGCCGTGCCGGCCGAGGCGCCTTCCAGGTCGGCGAAGAGGACGCCGTCGGGAAACCGATCCAGCAGTTCGAGCGCGCAGCGGACGGCGGTGGCGGTCTTGCCCATGCCGCCCGGCCCGGTGAGCACGGCGATCGTCGGCGCGCCCGGGGCGGCGGCCTCCTCCTCCAGCAACGCCCCGATCCACGCGAGCACGTCCGCGCGGTCGGTGAACGCCGCCGTCGCCGGCGGCAGCATCTGCGGACGGGAGGCGCCGTGCGCCACGGCCGGTACGGTGCGCGGCGCGAGCAACGAGGCCTCCCTCGCCCACTCGGTGACCTCCCGGGCGAACGCCGGTGAACTGCGGGCGAGGTCGAGGAGCGTTGCGGCGGCGGCCGTCCGCTCGGCCTCGGTGACCGGCAGCGCGGGTGAGCCGGCCCCGCCTCCCGTGGCACGGCCGCGGCTGAGCAGGTCGTACAGCCGCTCGGAGGTCCGTCTGCCCGCCTCGCCGCCCGCTCCGGACAAAGCACCCGAGGCGACCGTGCCGACGGCCGAGAGCACCATGCCCATCAACGCTTCCACCCGGGACACACCCCCAACTCGCAGTTCCCGCAATGGTATCGGCGTGATCCGCAGGAGAACCGGAGCAACGGCACCGGCCCGGACCGGTGCGTCGACGAAGGTATCCACGACGGCATCTGTGCAGAAGCGACACACAGGCTGCACACTGCCTGGCCAAAGGCTCGCTACCGTTCTGGCCGTTCGATACCACGTACGAACGAGATCAGGCCACGGCTCATGAGGCCGCTGGCGCAGTCGAGTCAGGAAGACCGCGGATGGACTACTGCTCCTCGTGCCGCCGGCACCTCAACGGCGCCCTGGCGTGCCCCGGATGCGGCGCCTACGCCCCGGACGTCGCACCGCGTGGTACCGGTACGACGGTCTGGCGGACCCCGGCCGACAACGCCTGGCAGGACCCGGAGCCGGACCCGTACGACCCGTACGCCCGGGAGACCGTCGAAGAGGCCGCCGAGGACCCGTACGGCGGTCCGGACTCCGCCCCGCCCGCGCCGGTCGGCCGGGCGGCGCGGCGGCGGCAGCGGGCCCGCTGGAAGAAGAACCAGCGGCGGGCCGTGGTGGCCACCGCGGTCGCCCTGGTCGGCGGCGGTCTGACCGTCGCCTCCCTCAACCGGCACACCGCGGACCGGGCCCAGGCGGCCGCGGCTCCGGACAACCAGCCCATGGGAGTCACGGGCGAGCAGGCCACGGATTCCACCGCCACCGCGTCGACACCGACCGGCCGGCACCGGGCCCCGGAGGGCACGCCGTCCGCCCGGGCGACCACGGCGAACGCACCGCACGAGCAGACCGCGGGTGTCCCCCACGCCACGCCGACGCCCCGTCGGGCCACCGTCGCCTCGGCGCGGCCCACGGCGACGTCCTCCGCCGCGCCGCAGTCCGTCGCCACGGCGTCCGACTCCGGCACCACCGCCACGCAGTCGGAACCGGCGGCCACGCCCACCGCTACCGCCACGGGCAGCACACAGACACCGGCGGCGAGTCCCTCACCGGCCGCGACCTCCCCCTCGCAGCTCTGCCTGCTGGTCATCTGCCTCGGCTGACGCCACCCCCGGTGCCGCTCTCCCCCGTCTCACTCCTCGATCCGGTCCACCAGCCCCCAGGCCAGGGCGCGTTCGGCAGGGACGGCCCGGCCGTCGAGGACCAGGTACAGGGTGCGCCAGCGGCCGATCCGGCGCGGGATGCCGACCGTGCCGCCGGCGCCGGGGATCAGGCCCATGGCCAGTTCGGGCAGCCGTACGGTGGTGCCGGGGGCGGCCACGACCCGGGCGGCGAAGGACGGGAGTTCGATGCCCGCGCCGACGCAGGTCCCGTGGATCCGTGCGGTGAGCCGGTCGCCGAGGGCGTGCAGGCGGGCCGCCGCCCCGGCCCGGGTGCGGATCAGGTGCGCGGCCGCCAGGTCCACGGCGGTGCCGAACTCGTCCAGGTCGCCGCCGGAGCTGAAGCAGGGACCGTTGCCGTCCAGCAGCACCTCGCGCACGGTGTCGTCCCAGACGGCGATGTCGAGGGCCGCGACTAGGGCGTCCCGTAGTTCCGCGCCGTGCGCGTTGCGCCGCTCGGGCCGGTCGAGCGTGATCCGCAGGAGGTCGCCCTCGCGGCGTGCCGTCACGGGGTCGTGTGTCGCGGGCGGCGGCCCGGGCCGTGGCCCGCGCGCCGCGAGCCATCCGGCGAACCCGCCACCGCCGAGCAATGTCGAGTACGCCAGCGACTCCAGATCGAGAGCCTGCCTCACCGGCAACTGCCCGGTCATGGCGAGGACTTGGCGCAGCACCAGGGCCGCCTGCGGTTGTTCCGCCGCCCGCGCGCGCAGGAACTCCGCCTCTGCCGCCGGGTCCGTGACAGCGACCGTGGCCGAGTGCCCGGCGGTGTCCGTGGCGTGGAGCCGGTCCCGGGGAGCCCGTACCAGGGTCAGGTCCAACGCGCTCAACAGGGCGTCCGGACAGGCGGGTTCCGCTCGGCCGGTGCGTCCGACGAGCAGCCGGTCGCTGTCCCGGGCCCGGCGGACGGCCCGTTCCAGATCGGCGGCAGTGGGCGCGATCGCCGGGTCCAGGTCGACGACCGTCAACGGCCGGGACGGCTCGGCGCGCGCGTCCAGCAGGTCGGCGTCGGCCGCCCCGGCCGCCAGTTCGGTGAGCGAGATCGCTGTGGTCGCAGGCACCTCTCTGATCTACCATCCCCGCATGGCCGACGGGGCAACTGGTGCTACGACCGGGTCCGACGCGACGCGGTCCGCGCGTCCCTGGCCCGATGCCCGCACCAGCCCCGCCCTCGTGGCGGAGGACTGGGCCCGCAGCGGTGTCCCCCTCCTGACCGGCCACCCCGACGGGCCCCCGCTGCTGCCTCCCGGTGCCGCGGCCACCTTCGCCTCCTGGCTGTCCGACCGTATCGCCGCCGCCGGTGGGGCGCGGGTCGACGGGGCCCGGCTGCTCGCCGAGCGCGCCGCGCTCAGTGGGCGCGGCCGACGCGGACGGCTGTCTGTGGGCGGCAGTTGCCGACTGCGGCCCACCCGAGACGGCTGGGCCGCCGTGTCCGACGCGCGTCCGGACGACCCCCTGCTGTGGAGCGCACTGATCGGCCGGGACCTCGATGCCGGAGCGCTGCCGGGACAGCTGGCCGACTGGCTCGCCGCCCACGACGGCGCCGACCTGGACGAGCGGGTGGCCCTCCTCGGCCTCGCGGGCGGTGCGGTCCGGCCCCGGTCCCGTCCCGACCGCGCCTGCCCGCTGCCCGGCACACCGCGCGCCGGGGCGGGGCTGCTGGTGGTCGACTTCAGCGCGCTGTGGGCGGGCCCGCTGTGCGCGCATCTGCTGGGTACGGCGGGGGCCAGGGTGGTCAAGGTGGAGACCCCGTCCCGCCCGGACGGAGCCCGCTTCGGAGATCCCGCCTTCTACGACCTGCTGCACGCGGGGCACGCCTCCGTCGTCCTCGACCCGGCGGACGCGCGTGGCCGTACCGCCCTGCACGAGCTGGTGGGCCGCGCGGACGTGGTCGTCGAGGCCTCCCGGCCCCGGGCTCTGGCGGGGTTCGGGCTCGACGCCGAGGCGGAGGCGGCCCGGGGCTGCACCTGGATCTCGATCACGGCGTACGGGCGGGCCGCGGGCCGGGTCGGCTTCGGCGACGACGTGGCCGCCGCCCGCGGACTCCTCGGCACGGACGCGGACGGGCTGCCCGTGTTCGCCGGTGACGCCGTGGCCGACCCGCTCACCGGTCTGCTCGCCGCCGCGCTCGCCCTGTCCGAACAGCCGGGGGGCGGCGGCGCGGTGCGGGAGGTGTCGATGGCGGACGTGGTGACCGCCTGTCTGTCCGTGTCGGGCCCGGGCGAGGCGCGAGTCGTCGAACACGGTGGCGGCTGGCTGGTGGACACCGGGGGCACGACGTTTCCGCTGTCCGCGCCGCGTCCGCGCCGTCCGGCCGCCGCCGCCCCGGCGAGCGGCGCCGACACCGCCGACGTGCTGCGCGAGCTGGGGATCCGGGTGCCGTGAGCGGGCTGCTGATCCGGGACGCGGAGGTCGACGGGCGGCGCTGCTCCGTGCGGGTCCGGGGCAGTGTGGTCGCGGAGGTCGGCGCGGGGCTGGTGCGGGCTCCCGACGAGGAGGAGGTCGACGCGGCGGGCGGTGCCCTGCTGCCCGGCCTGACCGACCATCACCTGCACCTGTTCGCGCTGGCTGCGGCGGTCTCGTCTGTACAGTGCGGTCCCCCGGACGTCCGCGACCGCCCGGCGCTGCGGGCCGCGCTGCACCGGGCCGTTCCGGACCGGCACGGCTGGGTCCGGGGCATCGGCTACGACGAACGGGTCGCCGGGTCGTTGGACGCCACCGGGCTCGACGCACTGCGGGCGGACGTCCCGGTGCGGGTGCAGCACCGCAGCGGTGCGCTGTGGGTGCTCAACTCCCTTGCCGGCGAACGAACCGGCCTGGCACACGGACGCCACCCCGGCATCGAACGCGACGCCGCCGGACGGCCGACGGGGCGGTTGTGGCGGGCCGACGACTGGCTACGCGCACGACTGCCCGAGGCTCCCGCGCCGTCCCTGGCGGAGGTGGGCCGCCGACTCGCCGGCTACGGCATCACGGCCGTCACCGACGCGACGCCGCGCCTGACCCCCGACTCCGTCGGCAGGCTCACCGAGGAAGCGTGCAGCGGGCGCCTGCCCCAACGGCTACTGCTGCTCGGGGCGCCCCTCGCAACTCCGCCGACGGCCCGCCCGGAGCCCGGCCCCTGGAAGATCGTCCTCGCGGACTCGGGGCTGCCGGACTTCACCGCGCTGGTCGAGGAGATAGGTGCCGCGCACCGGCGGGGCCGTCCCGTCGCCGTGCACACGGTCACGGCCGTCTCCCTCGCCCTGCTCCTCGCCGCCCTGGAAGCGGCCGGGGTGCTGCCCGGCGACCGTATCGAGCACGCGGCCGTGGTTCCGGCGGAAGCCGTGCCCGTCGTACGACGCCTCGGGCTGAGCGTGGTCACCCAGCCCGGCTTCCTCGCCGACCGCGGCGACGCCTTCCTCGACGGCACCCCGCCCCACGAGCACGCCGACCTGTACCGCTGTGCCTCGTTCCTGCGCGCCGGTGTTCCGGTGGCGCTGTCGAGCGACGCCCCCTACGGGCCGCTCGACCCGTGGTCCGTGATCCGGGCGGCCACCACGCGCCGGGTCCCCGGCGGGCGGACCGCGAACCCCGCCGAACGCCTCACCGCGGCCGAGGCGTTGGCGGCGTACCTCGCACCGCCCCACTCCCCCGGCGGGCGCCCGCCGCACCTGGTGCCGGGCGTGCCCGCCGATCTCGTCCTGCTGGCCGTTCCGGCGACCGAGGCCCTGTCGGATCCGTCGGCGGACCTGGTACGGCTGACGCTCATCGGGGGGCGGATCTGCTACCGCCGGTCCTGAACCGGCCGTCGGCCGTTGTCCGTCGCCTGTTGTCCGTTCATGCGGGCGAGGGCGGCACCGGCGGCCGTGAGGACGATGTCCGGTTCGGCGCCGGCGGTCTGGGTGACGTCGGTGAGCAGGCGGACGTCCTTGCGGAGCAGCGGCCCGGCGTGGCCGGCGAACCGGTCCAGGGTGCCGCCGGCCGCGGCGACCCGGTCGAGGGCGAAGCCGCCCGCGCTGCCGTGGGCGAGGACCCGGGCGAGGGCGGCCGGGTCGATCGCCAGGTCCCGGCCGAGGGCGAGGGTGTCGGCGGCGGTGCCCAGGTTGGCGGTGAAGAGCACGTTGTTGAGGAGTTTCGCCAGTTGGCCGGTGCCCAGCGGGCCCATGTGGACGACCGGGTCGGCGTAGGTCGCGAACACCGGGCGGCAGTAGGCGACCGTGCCGGGCTCGCCGCCCGCCATCACCACCAGTCGTCCCTCGGCCGCCGCCGGGCCACCGCCGCTCACCGGGGCGTCGATCAGCGTGACGCCGTGGGTGCGGGCGCGGTCGGCGAGGCGGCGGCAGGTGTCGGGGTGGACGGTGCTGTGCACGGCGACCACCCCGCCCCTGCGCAGTCCGGCGAGGACGCCGTGCTCGCCGGTGAGGACCTCCTCGACGTCCGCGTCGTCGACGACGCAGACGCAGACCAGGTCACTGGCCGCGGCCAGGTCGGCCGGGGAGGCGGCGCGCTTGGCCGGGGTGTCCGCGAAGGGGAGGAGGGTGGCGGGGCGGCGGGCCCAGAGAGTCGTCTCGTGTCCGGCGTCGACGATCCGGCGCGCCATCGGGGCGCCCTGACTGCCCAGTCCGATGAATCCGACGCGCATCAGCCGGCCTCCTGCTCAACGGGTGCGGGGGCGGGCGCCGGTTCCGGCGCGGGCCGGGGGCGCCAGAAGGTGGCGAGGAGTCCGGCGGTGGCGAGCACGGCCACTCCGAGGGCGATGCCCGCGCCCGTCCAGCCGTCCCGGTCGAGGCCGGCCGCGTCGTCCAGGGAGGCGCTGCCAGGGCCCAGCGCGGCCAGGGCCAGGGCGACCACGGCAAGGGTGAGGACGTACTCGTAGCCCTCTTTGAAGACGAAGAAGCCGTTGGGCCGGTGTGCGAGCAGGCCCGCCACCAGCATCACCGAGATGACGGCCGCGCAGGCGAGCGGGGTGAGGAAGCCGGCCAGCAGGAGGAGCCCGGCGCCCGCCTCGGTGGCGACGCTCAGCCAGGCCTGGAGGGTGCCGTGGGTGAGGCCCAGGCCGGTGAACCAGCGGGCGGTGCCCGCGATGCGGCCGCCGCCGCGCCAGTGGTTGAGGCCGTGCGCGATCATGACGACGCCCAGGACCATGCGCAGCAGCAGTGCGACGGCATCGGTGTGGTTCATCCCGCTCTCCCTTGTCGTGGGGGTGCGGCGAGGCCCGCCTCCCGGGTCACCGCGCATTCCTCGGCGAACGACAGCACTCTCAGGTGGTAGGCCCGGGCCGAGTGACCGAGGCTCAGATTGTGCCCGGCGTCGGGCTGTTCGTCGACGCGTACGCGGGGTGCTGCCGTGAAGAGGCCGGCGATGTCGGCGAGGGCGGCGGGGCCGGAGCTCCACACCTCCTCGTGCTCGCCGAGGGTGAAGTGGACGGGGACGCGTACGCGTGCGGCCAGTTCGGGGAACTCGTAGCGCCAGCCGCGGGCGGCGGACTCGTACGCGGGTGAGGCGGCCGCGATGCCGGCGCCGCCGACGACGTCCGGCGGGTAGAGGTGGCCCGTGCCCCAGAGTGCTTCCCGCAGCCGGGCGCGGGCTCGGCGCAGGTGCTCGTCGCCCTGTTCGAGGAAGCCGACCGAGCGGGGGTGGTGGTGGCGTCCGGTGCCCGCGATCTCCAGGCCGAGCAGGTGCCGTCCGCGTTCGTCGGCGGCCATCCGCACCGCGAGTTCGCTGCCCGCGGAGTGGGCCGCGAGGAACACGCCCGTGCCGGCCGGGCGGGCGGCGAGCAGGTGGTCCAGGGCGGTGTGGGCGAGGTCGACGCGGCGGGCCGGGTCGGTGAGCCGGGGGGCGTGCGGCAGGGAGGCGCCGTAGCCGGGCCGGTCGAGGGCGACGACGGTGAAGCCGAGGGCGGCGCCGGTGCGCAGGAGGGAGAGCCTCGGGTGGCCCGGGCAGTCGAAGTAGGCCGAGTCGGTGCCGCCGCCGTGCAGGGCGAGGACGACGGCCCGGGGCTGCCGTACCCAACTCGCCCGGTACGACAGGGAGATGCCGTCGACGTCCACGGTGCCGGGCACCACGTCCGGGTGATTGTCGTCGGTCACGTGTCCGTCCTGAGCAGCAGGACCCCGCTGGGCGTCAGGCCGCCGGAGCTGACCACCGCCACCCGGGCGCCGGGGACTTGGCGTGCGCCGCCGTCGCCGCGCAGCTGGACGACCGCCTCGTGGACGAGGCCCAGGCCGTGGGTGCGGCCGTGGGAGAGCTGGCCGCCGTGGGTGTTGAGGGGCAGGACGCCGTCGCGGGCGATGTTCTTGCCGCCGTCCAGGAAGTCCTTGGCCTCGCCGATGCCGCAGAACCCCAACGCCTCTATCCAGGAGAGGCAGTTGAAGGTGAAGCCGTCGTACAGTTCGGCCACGTCGACGTCGGCGGGGCGCAGGTCGGTGCGGGTCCACAGGTGGGCGGACTGGCCGAGGGTCTGGGGTTCGTGGGTGAGCGTGCTCTGGTCCCACTCCAGGCGTTCGGTGATCTGGGTGCCGACGGCCTCGACGCGGACGGGCGGTCTGGCGAGGTCGGGTGCGGTGTCGACGGCGGAGACGACGACGGCCACGGCTCCGTCGCAGGGGACGTCGCAGTCGTAGAGGCCGAAGGGGGTGGTGATGGGGCGGGCCTGGAGGTAGTCGTCCATCGTCATCGGGTCGCGGTAGATGGCGGTGGGGTTGAGGGCGGCGTTGGCGCGCTGGTTGAGGGCGATCCAGCCGAGGGTCTCGCGGGTGGTGCCGTAACGGTGCATGTGGCGTTGGGCGTTCTGGGCGAGGGTGTGCGCGGCGGAGGTGGCGCCGAAGGGCCTGAGCCAGCCGGGGTCGGCGCCGCCGGGCTGCGGGATCCGGCCCTGTCTGAGGAGTTGGGCGTAGCTGGCCTCCCAGAGGGTGCGGAAGCAGAGCACGTGCCGGGCCAGGCCGCCGGCGATCGCGAGCATCGCGGAGATCAGGGAGCCGCCGGGGCCGAAGGTCTCGCCGCCGCCGTGGTGCCAGGTGGGGCGGATGCCGAGGGCGGACTCCAGTGCGGTGACGCCGCCTTCGGCGAAGCCGCCGTAGGGTCCGGCGCCGGGGTAGGTGGCGAGGCCGTCGATGTCGTCGAGGGTGAGGCCCGCGTCGGCGATCGCGGCCTGGCAGGCCTGGACGGTGAGGGAGAGTGGGGGGACCATCAGCCGGCGGCCGAGCGGGGAGGCGCCGATGCCGGTGAGGGCGACCTTGTCCTCGAACTTGTCCGGGGACCGCATGGGTCGTATGTGACATACCACCGAGCCCGGATCGGTCTCGTCCGTGGGCAGCGGCCCGGGTTCCCCCTGCTCCGCGGCCGGCCGGAAGAGCGGCAGCCACACCTCGTCCCCGGCCTGCTCGAAGACGGCCTCCATCCGCATGCCGAGGGCGAGTTCGGCGGGGTCGCACTCGACGGCGTTGGTGGTGAGCCGGATCCGGGGGTCCTCCTCGAGCGCGACCTGGGCGACGACGTACGGCGACGGCAGGCCGGGGAGGGTGAAGCGGTGGCTGACGGTGAAGCCGATGAGGGTGGCGCGGCCGGAGACGGTCCGGACGCCCATCTCCTGTGCGTGGCAGTACCGGCAGACGGGCTGGGGCGGGTGGATCAGGGCGGTGCAGGAGGCGCACTCCTGGATCCGCAGCCGGCCGTCCGCCCCCGAGGTCCAGAAGAACGCGTTCTGGTCGGTGAGGTGGGGAAGGGGGCGTCCCGAGGATGCGGTCACTGGGTGGCTCCCCTTCAGTCCGCGGTCCTGGCCGCCCGGTCCGGGCGTACGGTCACCGGTTCGGCGAGGCGTTGTTCGTCGCAGAGCCGCTGGAGCTGCGCCAGTGTCTCGTCGAGGGAGGGGCCGAGGCGCTTGCCGGGGGTGAAGGTCGCCGGGAGGCGGCGCATGCCCTGGATGATGCCGATCGTCTCGTAGTGGACGGTGCCGTCGGGGTCGCAGCGGTAGTCCGGCATCCGGTCGAGTACGGCCGTCGCCATCCGCTTGAACACCGTACGGGCGACGTTGGAGCCGATGCAGCGGTGGATGCCGAGGCCGAAGCTGCTGTGCCGGTTGCCCTTGCGGTCCAGGTGGACCCGGTCGGGGTCGGCGAAGACGGCGGGGTCGCGATTGGCCATCGCCCAGGACAGCCACAGGCGTTCACCCTCCTCGAAGCGCTGGCCGGCGATCTCGCAGTCGGCGGAGATCGTACGGCCGTCGCCCGGGGCCGGGGCGAAGTAGCGCAGGAACTCCTCGGTCGCCGAGTCCAGCAGGGTTGCCCGCTCGCGGCTGAGCCGGTCCCGCTCAGCGGGATGCTCGGACAGCCACTCCAGCGCGTGCGCGGTGAGCGCGGTCGTGGTGTCGAAGCCGCCGCCGATGAGCAGGGCGAGGACGCCGACCAGTTCCTCGTCGGGCGGGGAGCTGCCGTTGATGTCCGCGCGGACGAGGGCGTCGATCAGGCCGGGCCGGGGGTGCTGCCGGACGTCCAGGATGGACGTGTACAGCGCCATGCCCATGTTCCGGCTCATCTCCGCCACGCGTGGCATGTCCGGGGAGTCGGGCGGGGTGTAGACGGAGGCGTGGGCGGGTTCGTTGTAGACCGTCCAGTCCGCCAGCGGGATGCCCATCATCGCGAGGGTGAGGACGGCCGGGACGATGTTGGCGAGGTCGTCGACGAAGTCGATGCTGCCCTCCTCGATCCGCTCGTCGAGGCAGGCGCGGACGACCTCGTCGACGAAGGGGATCCAGCGGGCGACGGCCGCCGGGGAGAGGTAGGGGTTGAGGGTCTGGCGGTAGTGGCGCTGCTCGGGCGGGTCCATCTCCAGGAACCCGCCCTGCACTTCGCGGGCGCGCGGCGGCGAGGGGATGGTGATGCCCTTGTAGCCGCGGCGTTCGCCCTTGACGTCGTGGTCGTTGGAGAGGAACTCGGCGGACCGGGCCAGTTCGAAGACCTCGCGATTGCCGCTGGCGACCCAGTGGCCGCCGTGGGTGTCGGTCCAGGCGATGGGGCACTTTCCGTGCAGTTCGTGGGTGATCTCCGCGAACTCGGTGCGGTACTCGGGTGTGTGCCGGTCGAAGTGCACCCGGTGTTTCTTGCGTTCGTCGTCGGTGCCGGCCTCGCTCATGGCTCTGTCCTTGTCCTTGTGTTCGGGGAAGTCGGCCCGCTCAGGAGAGCTGGATGGCCCGTTCGGGGCAGGAGTGCGCGGCTTCCCGGACCTGCTCCTCCTGGTCGGCCGGGACCTCTTCGCTCACGGCCGAGGAGTGGCCGTCGATGTCGTCGAGCTGGAATGCCTTCGGAGCGATCATCGCGCAGAGCGTATGGCCCTGGCAGCGCTCCGGATCGACCCGGACCTTCACGCTAATCTCCCTGTTGAACTGGGGTTTTGGTTGGTTCAGCGGCGCCAGTCGTACCACTTGAGGTAGCCGCCCGCGTCCACCCGCAGCTGGGTGCCGGTGATGTAGCGGGCCTCGTCGGAGGCGAGGAAGAGCAGGGCGTTGCTGATGTCGCGGGGTTCGACGTACGGAATCGGCATGGCCTGCTGCACGGCGAAGGACGGTTCGGCGTCCTCGCGGGTGGGGTGGGCGAGGTCGGGCCGGAAGGACTCGTACATCGACTCGTTCTGCAGCATGTGCGTGTCGACGTTGGTGGGGTGCAGGACGTTGGCGCGCTGCCCCAACGGGGCGAGGTTGCGGGCGAGTTCGTGGACGTACTCGGACAGGGCCCGCTTGGCGAACGCGTAGCCCGCGCCGCCCGGGTTGGAGCCCGGGGTCTGCACGATGCCGTGGTCCATGAGGGCGGCGGTCGAGCCGGTGGCGATGACGGAGGCGCCCTCGCGCAGATGCGGCAGGCAGATCTGGATGGTGTTGATGGTGCCGATCAGGTCGACGTCGACGGCGTCGCACCAGGCCTGCATCTTGGGTTCGCCGCGCAGCGGGGCGATACCGGCCTGGGCCACCACGATGTCCAGACCGCCGAGCCGCTCCAGGCCCGCCGCAAGCGCCTCGCTCAGCTGGGCGGTGTCGCGGACGTCCGCCTGGCGGGCGACGATCCGCCGGCCCTGCTCCTCGACCAGACGGACGGTCTCCTTGAGGTCCTCGGGGGTGGCCATCGGGTAGCGGACCGTCTCGAAGTCACGGCAGATGTCCACCGCGATGATGTCGGCGCCCTCCTCGGCCAGGCGCACGGCGTGGCTGCGGCCCTGACCGCGCGCCGCGCCGGTGATGAACGCGACCTTGCCCTCGACTCGTCCCATGGGCGGTGTCCTTTCTTCCGTGGTTGTTCTCCGCTCGGCGGGCGCCGGCCCCGGTCAGCCGGTGCCCGAGGGGGCCAGTACGGCCGTCAGCGCGTCGAGGGCCGGGGCGAGGGCGCCGAGTTCGGCACCGAGTTCACCGGCGACCGCGTGCACGACGTCGAGGTCCTTGCCGAGGAACTCGGCCGTGGAGCTGGCGAATTCGGCGACCGATCCGCGTCGTACGACGCCCGCGAGGGCGCGGCTCGACGCGCTGCCGTGGGTGAGGGCGTCCAGCAGGAGCCGCTCGTCGAGGCCCAGTTGGCGGCCGAGCCGGGCGGCGTGGGCGAGCAGTCCGATCTGGGCCGCGAAGACGGTGTTGTTGACGAGTTTCACGCGCTGCCCTGCGCCGAGCGGGCCGACGTGCAGCACCGGGTCGCCGTAGGCGCGCAGCACCGGCCGGATCCGGGCGACCGCGTCCCCGGCACCGCCGACGTAGAGGGTGATCCGGCCGGCCGCCACGTCCGGCGGTCCGCCGCTGACCGGTGCGTCGACGACGTCGATGCCCCGGGGCGCCGCCAGGTGCGCCACGGCATCGACGGTGTGCGGGCTCGCGGTGGTGTGGACGACGAGGATGGCGCCGGCCGGCATCGCGTCCAGCAGCCCGCTCTCCAGGCAGACCTCGCGCACCTGCTCGTCGGTGCGGACGCACACCAGCACGGCGTCGGCCCCCTCGCCGACCTCCGCGACCTCGGGGACGAGCTGTGCGGGTTCCCTGGTGAGGGCCCCGCGGGCCGCGTCCGACCGGGCGGCCACACACACCCGGTGACCGGCCTCCGCGAGCCGTCGCACCATGGGCAGGCCCATCCGACCGGCGCCCACGACTCCGATCACAAGAATCTCCCTTCCGGATGCGAGAACCATACTTTCACCGAACGATGCCCGGAAGTCCCGCGTAACGACTTTGTGTCACGGCGAGACAGAAGCAGTGGCAGGATTCCTGGGTGGTTCCCTTCCAGCCGTTCCCCGGTATGGTTCTCAAAATCGAGAACATAGTTTCCACCGGTGGTCGCGTCCACGGTCTGGAGGAGTTCATGGAGCGCAGGACCTGCGGGGAAGAGGCCCGATGAGCGGCGACGGCCCGCTGGCCGGGATACGGATCCTGGAAGTGGCGATGTACGGGTTCGTCCCGTCCGCCGGGGCCGTGCTCGCCGACTGGGGCGCGGACGTGATCAAGGTCGAGCACGCGGTCAACGGCGATCCGCAGCGCGGACTGCGGCAGACCGGCGCGTTCAAGATAGAGGGCGACCCCAACCCGAACATCGAGCACGCCAACCGGGGCAAGCGCAGCATCGGCCTGGACATGGCGCGGCCCGAGGGCCGGGAGGTGCTGTACGAACTGGCCCGGCGCGCGGACGTGTTCCTGACCAGCTTCCTGCCGTCGGCGCGGCAGAAGTTCGGCATCGACGTCGAGGACATCCGCGAGGTCAACCCGCGGATCGTCTACGCCCGGGGCAGCGCGCTCGGCCCGCGCGGCGGGGAGGCGGACAAGGGCGGGTACGACATGACCGCGTTCTGGGCCCGCGCCGGTACGGCGGCCAGCCTCACACCGCCCGGCACGCCCGGCATGATCCCGCCGCCCGGCCCGGCCTACGGGGACACCATCTCGGGCACGAACCTCGCCGGGGGCATCGCCGCCGCCCTGCTGAAGCGCGAGCGCACGGGCGAACCGTCCGTCGTGGACGTCTCGTTGCTGGGCAGCGGGGTGTGGGCCCTGGGCCACGGGATCGCCCTGTCGCTCCGCCTGGACCGGCCGATGGTCGCGCCGCCCACCGGGGCGCACGGCTCCCCCACCAACCCGCTGTCCGGGCTGTACCGCACGGCCGACGACCGCTGTCTGGCATTCGTGATGATGCAGCCGGGCAAGTTCTGGGCGGACGTGTGCCGGCACATCGGCCGGCCCGAACTGGCGGCGGATCCGCGGTTCGCGAGCGCCGAACTGATCGCCGCGCACACGGCGGAGGCCGTCACGATCCTGCGCGAGGTGATCGCCACGGGCACGCTCGCCGAGTGGACCGAGCGGTTCGCGACGCTGGCCGGGCCGTGGGCGCCCGTGCAGGACTCGCTACAGGTCGGTTCGGACGCGCAGGTCCGGGCGAACGAGTACCTCGTGCGCGCCGGGGAGCTCGAACTCGCCGCGAACCCGGTCCAGTTCGACGTCACCGCGCCCCGGCTGGGCCCTGCCCCCGAGTTCGCGGCCCAGACCGAGGAGGTCCTGCTGGAGCTGGGGCTGGACTGGGAACGGATTCTGGCGCTGAAGGCGGCGGGGGCGGTGACGTAGCCCCCTCGACCGCTCCTAGCAGCACGGCGGAGAGCTTGCTCTCGCACATCGGGACTCACCTTGCCGCAACGAAAGAAGGGCCGCACCCATATGCCCGTCACCGTCACCGAACTCACCCCCACCACCGGTGTGGAGATCACCGGCCTCTCCGGGAACCGGCTGGTCGACCGGGGCGTCGCGGAGGAATGTCTGGCCGCGCTGGAGCGGCGCGGGGTGGTGATCTACCGCGAGGCCGACATCGACGACGACGATCTGGTCGCGTTCGGCCGGCTGCTCGGCGAGGTCGTCCCGCTGCCGATGGGCGGCCATCCGACGCACCGCGAGATCCAGCGGATCACCCGGGACCCGGCGAAGAGCCCGCTGGCCGCCTACCGAGAGTCCACCTTCTTCTGGCACATCGACGGCACGACCCAGCGAATACCCGGCAAGGCGACGCTTCTGACGGCACGGCAGGTGTCGGGGGACGGCGACGGCGACACCGAGTTCGCCAACACGTTCGCCGCGTACGAGGCGCTGCCGGAGGCGGAGCGGAAGGAACTGGACGGCCTGCGCGTCGTGCACAGCTTCGCGGCCTCGCAGCTTCTGGTGACACCAGACCCGTCGCCCAAGGAGCGGGCGGCCTGGGACCGCAACCCGGCCCGCGAGCACCCGCTGGTGTGGACCCGGCGCAACGGCCGCAGGTCGCTGCTCATCGGCGCGACGGCCGGCGAGGTGACCGACCGGCCGCCGGACGAGGGCCGCCGACTGCTGGACCGGCTCCTCGACTGGGCGACCCAGCCCCGGTTCACCCTGCGCCACCGCTGGCGCCAGGGCGACCTCGTCATCTGGGACAACACCGGGATGCTGCACCGGGCGCTGCCCTACGGCCCCACCTCCTCCCGGCTGATGCACCGCACGTCCCTGCTCGGCGAGGAGGCGGTCGTATGAGCGAGCGGCGCACGGCGCTCGTCACGGGCGGCGGCTCGGGGATCGGCCGCGCCATCGCCCAGCGGCTCGCCGAGGACGGCTTCGCCACGGCCGTACTCGACCTCAACGCCGAGGCGGCCGAGCAGGTCGCCGAGGAGGCACGGCAGAAGGGGCACGAGGCGGCCGCCTTCGGGGGCGTGGACGTGTCCGACCGGGCGCAGGTGAACGACGCGGTGCAGCGAGTCCGGGACGCGCTGGGCGGGCCGGTGCAGGTGCTGGTCAACAACGCGGGCGTCAGCGGGTTCGGTCCCTTCCTGAAGATCACCGACGAGACCTGGGACCGGATCATGGCCGTGAACCTCAACGGCCCGTTCTACCTCTGCCAGGCGGTCGTGCCCGACATGAAGGAGGCGGGCTGGGGGCGGATCGTGAACATCTCGTCGTCGAGCACGCATTCGGGGCAGCCGTACATGGCGCACTACGTCGCCTCGAAGGCCGGACTCGTCGGCTTCACCAAGTCCCTGGCGCTGGAGCTGGGTCCGGTCGGCATCACCGTGAACACCATCCCGCCCGGCTTCATCGACACCCCGATGCTGCGGGCCTCCGAGGAACGCGGCCTGCTGGGCGGATCCGTGGACCACCACGCGGAGCTGACCCCGGTACGGCGACCGGGGCGCCCGGAGGACATCGCCGCCGCGTGCTCGTTCCTGGTGTCCGAGGAGGCCGGGTACATCACCGGGCAGGTGATCGGGGTGAACGGGGGCCGCAACACCTGAACCCCGGGTGGGGACGTGCGGCATGTGACGCATTCGGCGTGTCCGTACCGTCGCGCGCGTCTCGTCACCGCGTCGATGATGGCGCCGTGACGAGACGCCCGAGGCCGGGCCGGGCACGTCCGAAGCCGGGCCGGGCACGCCCGAGGCCGGGCCGGGCAGGTCACTTCCGGCGGTTCAGCGCCCGGTCCGCGGCCTCCCAGTGCGCGTCCGCGGCCCACAGCCGGGCGAAGGCGCGCACCGCGTCGTCCGCCGAAGTGCCGTCGTCCAGCACGTGTTTGATCTCCGCGCCGGGTCCGTTGGCGAGGGCACGCGCCACGGAACGCCATTCCGTCTCGAAGGAGGCGCGCGGCACCACCCGGTCCACCAGGCCGACCCGCTCCGCCTCGGTGGCGTCGAGGACGGCGCCGGTGCCCGCGAGCAGCAGGGCCCGGCCACGGCCGACCAGGGCGGCGAGCCGCTCGGCGCCGCCCCAGGCGGGCATGATCGCGAGGGTCACCTGGGTGAAGCCGATCCTGATGTCGTCGGCCGCGACCCGGATGTCGGCGGCGACGGCGACCTCGGCCCCGCCGCCCAGCGCATGGCCGTTGAGCGCGGCGACGACGGGGGCCGGAAAGCCGGCGATGCGGTCGCAGAGGCCCCGCATCCGCCAGGCCATGGCCGCCGCGTCCTCCTCGGTGCGGATCGCGGCGAGTTCCTTGAGGTCTCCCCCGGAGACGAACGCCCGGTCCCCCGCTCCCCTGATCACCAGCGCCCGCGCGCCGGCCGCCGCGTCCAGCGCCTTCTCCAGCTCGTCCATCGTGGCGAGCGAGATGGCGTTGCGGGCCTGGGGGCGGTCGATCGTGAGGACGGCCAGGCCGTCGTCCAGCGCGAGGTCGATCACGTGATTCCCCTCTGACGATATTGGCATTCTCCTTTACCGAGAATAACGTATGCGCCGCTGAGCGCCGCAAGCCCGACGCCTCGAAGAGCCGCCCGTCGCAGTGGAGGTAGCCGCAGATGCGAGAGATACCCGTCGAGTTGACCGAGCGTTACGCAGCCGAGGGCTGGTGGACCGAGGAGACGGTCGGCGACCTGCTGACCCGGGGTCTGGCAGCGGCGCCGGACACCGAGTTCCGGGTGCACTCGGCCGCCCGCCCCTGGGAGGGCACCTTCCGGGACGTCGAAGCGGTCGCGCGGCGGCTGGCGGGCGGGCTGCGGGAGCGGGGCGTGGGGCCGGGCGATGCGGTGGCCTTCCAGCTGCCCAACTGGATGGAGGCCGCCGCGGTGTTCTGGGCCTCGGCGCTCCTCGGGGCGACGGTCGTGCCGATCGTGCACTTCTACGGGCGCAAGGAGGTCGGCTACATCCTGGACGCCGTCCGGCCGCGCGTCTTCGTCACCGCCGAGCGGTTCGGGCGGCTGGAGTTCCGGCCGGACCTGTGCGCGGACGTGCCGGTGGTCGGCGTGGTGGGCCGCGACTTCGACGCGCTGCTGGGCGACGAGCCGCTCACGGAGGCCCTTCCGGCGGACCCGGCCTCCCCCGCCCTGATCGCCTTCACCTCCGGTACGACCCGTGACCCGAAGGGCGTCGTGCACAGTCACCGGACCCTGGGCCACGAGACCCGCCAGCTCGCCGCGAGCTATCCGCCGGACCGTGGCCGCCAGCTCACCGCCGCCCCGGTGGGCCACTTCATCGGCATGGTGAACGCGTTCCTGATCCCCGTCCTGGACGGCACCCCCGTGCACCTCACCGACGTCTGGGACCCGGCCGGGGCCCTGCGGCTGATGCGGGATCACCAACTCCACATCGGGGGCGGGGCGCCGTACTACGTCACCAGCCTCCTCGACCACCCCGACTTCACCGCCGAGCACCTGCGGTACCTGCGGTACGCGGGGCTCGGCGGCTCGTCCGTGCCGGCGGCCGTCACCACCCGGCTGGCCGGCCTCGGGATCCGGGTGTTCCGGGCGTACGGCAGCACCGAGCATCCCTCGATCACCTCGTCCCGGCACGACGCCCCCGAGCCCAAACGGTTGTTCACGGACGGGACCGCGCTGCCGGGTGTCGAGATCCGGCTTGCCGAGGACGGGGAGATCCTCAGCCGGGGCCCGGACCTGTGCCTCGGCTACACCGATCCGGCCCTGACGGCGCGGGCGTTCGACGAGGAGGGCTGGTACCGCACCGGCGACCTCGGCGAGCTGGACGAGGACGGGTATCTCACGATCACCGGCCGCAAGGCGGACCTGATCATCCGGGGCGGCGAGAACATCAGCGCGCTGGAGGTCGAGGAGGTCCTCCTCACGATGCCCGGGGTCGCGGAGGCCGCCGTGGTCGCCGCGCCCGACGCCCGGCTCGGCGAGCACGCGGCCGGGTTCCTGCGGATGCTGCCCGGACACCCGCTGCCCGGCCTCGACGCGATGCGGGCGCACTTCGAGCGGGCGGGGCTGGCCCGGCAGAAGTGGCCGGAGGAGTTGCACCAGGTGGCGGAGTTCCCGCGGACGGCGAGCGGCAAGGTGCAGAAGTTCCGGCTCCGTCAGGACATTGCCGTAGGCACCTGAAGAGAATAGCATTCTCTCAAATCGCAAAGGAGGGTCTCATGTCGCGTGCGCTGCCGTATCCGCTCTTCGACGCGGACAACCACCTGTACGAGACCGAGGAGGCGCTGACCCGGTTCCTCCCGAAGCAGTACGCGGGAGCGATCGAGTACGTGCAGGTCCGCGGCCGTACGAAGATCGCGATCCTGGGCCAGATCAGCGAGTACATCCCGAACCCCACCTTCGAGGTGGTCGCCCGGCCCGGCGCGATGGAGGAGTACTTCCGGATCGGCAACCCGGACGGCAAGTCCCGCCGGGAGATCTTCGGGGAGCCGATGCGCTCGATCCCCGCCTACCGGGAACCCGGCCCGCGCCTGGAGCTGCTCGACGAACTCGGGGTGCAGCGCACGCTGATGTTCCCGACGCTGGCGAGCCTCATCGAGGAGCGGATGCGGCACCACCCGGAGCTCATCCACGCCGTCATCCACTCGCTCAACGAGTGGCTGCACGCGACCTGGTCCTTCAACTACAAGGACCGCATCTTCACCACCCCCGTGATCACCCTCCCCATCGTGGAGAAGGCGATCGCGGAGCTCAACTGGGCCGTGGAGCGCGGCGCGAGGGCGATTCTCGTCCGGCCCGCCCCGGTGCCCGGCTACGGTGGCTCGCGCTCCTTCGCGATGGAGGAGTTCGACCCGTTCTGGAAGCGGGTCGTGGAGACCGGCGTGCTGGTGGCGATGCACTCCTCCGACAGCGGGTACTCCCGGTACGCCAACGACTGGGAGGGCACCTCCGCCGAGATGCTGCCCTTCAAGTCGAACGCCTTCCGCCAGGTGAACGAGTGGCGGCCGATCCAGGACGCGGTGGCCTCCTGGGTCTGCCACGGCGCGCTGTTCCGCTTCCCCGAGCTGAAGATCGCGCTCATCGAGAACGGCTCGTCCTGGGTGGCCCCGCTCCTCGACCAACTCGCCGACGTCCACAAGAAGATGCCGGAGCAGTTCCTCGGCGACCCGGTGCAGGCCGTCAAGGACAGCATCCACGTCAGCCCGTTCTACGAGGAGAACCTGGGCGAACTGGTCGACCTCATCGGCGTCGACCGGGTGCTGTTCGGCTCGGACTACCCGCATCCGGAGGGCCTGGCCCAGCCGACCTCCTACGTGGACGCCATCCAGGGGCTGGACGCGGCCGACCAGGCGAAGATCATGGGCGGCAACCTGTCCCGGCTGATCCCGGCGTGAGCGGGAGAGGGCTTCTGTCGTGAGGTGGGAGACCATCCCCCGGATGGTGCTGAGCGCGGCCGACCGCTTCGGTGACGCCGAAGCGGTCGTGGACGGACCGCTGCGCCTCACCTTCGCCCAACTCGCCGAGCGGGTACGGGTGGCGGCGGGCGCCTTCGCCGCGCTGGGGGTCGGCAGGGGCGACCGGGTGGCGATCTGGGCGCCCAACTCCGCCGAGTGGATCGTGGCCGCGTTCGGGCTGCTGACCGCCGGCGGGGTGCTCGTCCCGGTCAATACCCGGTTCAAGGCGGCCGAGGCGCACGACATCGTCGTCCGCAGCCGAGCCAAGGCAGTACTGGTCCAACAGGGCTTCCTGGGCCTGGAGTTCACCGGACCGCCCGGCGTGCCGGTGATCGACCTCAAGTCCGGCTTCCTGGAGAGCGGTTCGCCCCTCGAACGCCACGTCGACGGTGACGACGTGGCGGACATCGTCTTCACCTCGGGGACGACGGGCCGTCCCAAGGGCGTACTCATGACCCACGCCCAGACGCTGCGCCTGTACGAGGAGTGGTGCGACCTCGCCGACCTGCGCGCGGGCGACCGCTACCTGATCGTCAATCCGTTCTTCCACATCTTCGGCTACAAGGCGGGCTGTATCGCCTCCCTGATCCGCGGCGCCACGATCCTGCCCGTACCGGTCTTCGACGTGGAGCGGGTGCTCGACCTGGTCGAGCGGGAACGCGTGACGATGCTGCCGGGCCCGCCGACCCTCTACCACTCCCTCCTGGAGGCCCGGGCGAAGGGCGGCCGGGACCTGTCCTCCCTGCGCTGCGCCGTCACCGGCGCGGCCGACATCCCCGTCGAACTCATCCGCCGGATCAGCGAGGAACTCCCCTTCCGCTCGATCATGACGGGGTACGGCCTCTCGGAGGCCGGCACGGTCACCGCCTCCCGCCCCGGCGACTCCTTCGAGGACATCGCGACCACCGTCGGCACCCCCTGCGACGGCGTGGAGATCCGCGTCGCCCATGACGGAGAGGTGCTGGTGCGCGGATACAGCGTGATGCGCGGATACCTCGACGACCCGGCGGCGACCGCCGAGACCGTGGACCAGGACGGCTGGCTGCACACCGGCGACCTCGGCACCCTGGACGGCCGGGGGTACCTCAGGATCGTGGGCCGCAAGAAGGACATGTTCCTGGTCGGCGGCTTCAACGCCTACCCGGCGGAGATCGAGGGCTTCCTGCTCCGGCACCCGGCCGTGGCCCAGGTCGCGGTGATCGGCGTGCCGGACGCGCGGATGGGGCAGGTCGGCAAGGCGTTCGTGGTGCGGCACGGGCCGGTGACCGAGGCGGAGCTGATCGCCTGGAGCCGCGAGCGCATGGCCGGTTTCAAGGTGCCCCGGTCCGTCGAGTTCCGTGAGGAGTTGCCGCTCAACGCCACGGGCAAAGTGATGAAGGACCTACTGCGATGAAGGCCGACGGGAACCGCGACCGGGTTCCCGCCCTGGAGAACGGAGATCTCTCGTGACGACGAACCGCACTGCCGGCCCGACGGCGGACCTGTCACTGGCCCGGCTCGAGCGCCTCGACGACGAGATCATCGCGCTTCTCGCCCGTCGCCGCGCGATGGCCCAGGAACTCCCGGCCCCGGCCCGCGCCCGCGCCGCCGACCCGGCCTTCGAGGAGACCGTACGCGGCATCACGGGCCGCTACCGCCAGGAACTCGGCGGGGCGGGCGAACTCGTCGCCCGCGCGGTCATGGTGCTGTGCGATCCGAGCCGCGAGGCCTGAAGGCTGCCTGGAGAAAGCTTCCTTCGCGTCCGGGGCCGCTCGGAGTGGCCGTCCTCGCGCGGCCGCTTCGAGGGCCCCGGATTGCTGCGTACAAATCCCACGCCGGGCGCGGATGTGGTCCGCGGCACATCGCGGGAGTGCGGAAGGGCACAGGTCGTAGCCGCACCGGGGTCGTTGACATGGCCGGAGATTTGGCCGTACAAATCTGAACAGTGGACCAGTCGGCCGCGCGGAGAACCCGGCCCCCACGACGGATGTGGAGGCCCTTCCGATGAGCGCTCCGGACCTGCTCCCCGACGACGAGCGGCTCGTCGTGCGCACCGTGCGCGAGTTCGTCGACAAGGACGTCAGGCCTGTCGTCCGGGAACTGGAACACGCCGACACGTACCCCATGAACCTCATCGACCGGATGAAGGAACTCGGCGTCTACGGCCTCGCGATCCCGGAGGAGTACGGCGGCACCCCCGTCTCCACACCCTGCTTCGTCCTGGTCACGGAGGAACTCGCGCGGGGCTGGATGAGCCTGGCCGGGGCGATGGGCGGGCACACGGTCGTCGCCAAGCTCCTGCTGCTGTACGGCACCTCGGAGCAGAAGCGCCGCTATCTGCCCCGGCTGGCCACCGGCAAGATGCGGGCGACCATGGCGCTCACGGAACCGGGCGGCGGTTCCGATCTCCAGGCGATCACGACCCTCGCACACCGCGAGGGCGACGCGTACGTCGTGAACGGATCCAAGACCTGGATCACCAACTCCCGCCGCGCCGGCCTGATCGCGCTGCTCTGCAAGACCGATCCCACCGCCGAACCGCGCCACCGGGGCATCTCGATCCTGCTGGCCGAGCACGGCCCGGGTCTGGTCGTCTCGCGTGATCTGCCCAAGCTCGGCTACAAGGGCGTGGAGAGCTGCGAGTTGTCCTTCGAGGACTACCGGACGCCCGTCGACGCGCTGCTGGGCGGCCGGGAGGGACAAGGCTTCGCCCAGATGATGAAGGGACTGGAGACCGGCCGACTACAGGTCGCCGCACGGGCGTTGGGCGTGGCACGGGCCGCCCTGGAGGACTCGCTGCGGTACGCGCAGGAGCGCGAGAGCTTCGGCAAGCCCATCTGGCGTCACCAGGCGATCGGCCACCGCCTCGCCGACATGGCGACCAGGCTCACGGCCGCCCGGCAGCTGACCCTCCACGCCGCCCGGGAGGCCGACGCCGGGCGGCGGGTCGACATGGAGGCGGGCATGGCCAAGCTGTTCGCGTCCGAGACGGCCATGGAGATCGCGCTCGACGCCGTACGCATCCACGGCGGCTACGGCTACTCCACCGAGTTCGATGTGGAGCGGTACTTCCGTGACGCGCCGCTGATGATCGTCGGCGAGGGCACCAACGAGATCCAACGGAACGTGATCGCCGCTCAGTTGGTGGCGAGAGGCGGTCTCGATGGCTGAGCAACAGCAGCGCGAGAGCGCCTACTTCCGGCTCGCGCGGGAGCTGCGGGCCGCCGTGCTGCGGCACGACTACCCGGACGGGGTGCGGCTGCCGACCGAGGCCGAGCTCGCCGGGACGTACGGAGTGAGCCGGCAGACGGTGCGGCGGGCGTTCCAGGACCTGGTCACGGAGGGACTGGTGTACCGGGTGCCGGGGCGCGGGACCTTCGCCACGCCACGGGAGGAGCAGTACCTACGGCAGTTCGGTTCGGTGGACGACCTGATGGGGCTGTCCATCGACACCCGTATGGACGTCGTCACACCGCTGCACCGGCGGGTCGACGTCGACGCGGCGGGCCGACTGGGCCTGCGTACGGACCGGGTGCACAAGCTGGCGTTCCTCCGGCTGCACGAGGACGTCGCGTTCTGCCACACCTCGGTCTGGCTGCCGCCCTCGGTCGGCCGACTCCTGGAGCCGGTCACCGAGTTGACGCTGCCGGGCACACCCAACGCGTTCACCGTCATCGGCCTGCTCGACCAGCGGCTGCCGGAACCGATCGGCGAGGCGGAACAGAGCATCACCGTCGCCGAGGCCACCCCGGACATCGCCCGGCACCTGGGCTGCGAACCGGGGCGCGCCCTGCTGCGCGTCGACCGCGTCTACCAGACCGTCGCCGGGCAGGCCGTCGAACTCGCCATCAGCCACTTCCTGCCCGAGCACTACTCGTACCGCGTGCGGCTGCGGCGCAGCGGCCAGTGATACCCGCCCGACCCGCCCAACACCGTTGAGGAGAAGGAACCTTGAGCCTGAGGATCGTTGTCACTGTGAAGTACGTGCCCGACGCCACTGGCGACCGGCACTTCGCCGATGACCTGACCGTCGACCGTGACGACGTG
>NZ_JBICZD010000004.1:452900-812836 GCF_043201555.1 Streptomyces sp. NPDC048288 | reverse complement strand
ACCCACAGCGCGTGGACGGAGAAGTCCGTCAGGTAGGTGAAGGCCGGGACCCTCAGGAGCCCGCGCCGGCGCAGCGCGCCGAGGACCTGGCCGGCTCCCGGGTAGGTCGAGACCACCGCCCGGGTGCCCGGTGCCAGCGCGGCCAGGGTGCGCCGCTGGGCCGCACGGAACAACGCCCGCCACACCAGACCCGGGCGCGCCGCCTGATCGGTGGACGTGTACAGGCACTGATAGCCCCCGGGCATCCAGGTCAGCAGGCGATGGTAGGTACCGCACAGCAGCCCGCCCGCACGAACGGGCAGCAACTCCAGGAAGTCGTACCGGTCCACCACGAACCCGTGCCCGGCCAGCCGCCGGGCCAGCCCTGCCGCGGCACCGTCGTGTCCCGCCCCGACACCGGCGGAAATGATCGCGATCCGGCCCGCGGTCGAGCCCTGCGGCGCTGCGGCGTACGGCGAAGGCACCGGCTCGGGAACCGGGTCGTCACGGCGGGGCACGGTCGATCAGCCTCCTGACGGGATACGGGACACGGCCGGGCACGCTCCGGGCCGGACGGCACCGCGGGCAGGCCGAGGCAGCGCCGACGCGCGCACCGGGCCACACACCGACCTCGGTGACGCCGACAGTGAAGCTACTACATGATGTAGAACTTAGGAAACGATCACATCGCGGCCGCCTGTGCCGGCCGAAACGCACCCGGCACAGAACGCGACCGGGACGGCGGGGGCCGCCGGATCACCCCCGGTGAGCACACACGGCACCCGCAGGCCGTCGCGACGCGGATCGGCGGCCGGCGCCAGGAGCAACCGCACACGGCCGGGGCGGGCCCGCCGACCTGGCCGGCGTACGCGGTCTCGCCCCGGCCACCCCGGGACGAGTGGGGCCACGGTGAACACGGCCCCCAGCACGGCGAACCGTCCGGGGCGGGCACATGCCGTACGTATGGTCCGTGGCGTCGCCACGCCTTCGCCTACTACAAGATGTAGATATGAAGGCACCCTACCCGGCGCAGTGGCGAGAAGCGGCCCGCTTCAGTCGTGCCGGTGTCAGCCGAGGGCCGGGCTCGTGAGGTCGAGCACCATCCGGTTCCCCCAGTCGTTGGTGAAGACGGCGCTCGTGCCGTCGTAGCGCACTGCGACGAACGGGTTGGAGTAGAACATCACGGCGACCCACCGCAGGGAGCGGTCGGCGTCGAGGCGGGCCAGGTGGCCGATGTTGCCCATTCCGCCGCCCCCGCCGGTCACCCACCCCGATCCGTCCGGCAGCGGGCTCTCGAAGCAGGTGTCGACCCCATCGACGCCGTGCTCCTCGATGGCCCGGGCCACGTCGAAGGGCCCGCCGACACGGAAGGGGACCGGCTGCCCGGCGTCCGGGTGGTACGCGCCCGGACCCTCGACATGCCATTCCAGGCCCGTGTCGTCCGGCCGGTACAGGCCGTCCCGGGACGGCATCTCCCCGGCCCGCCAGAGTTCTTCGACCCTCCCCATGGGCGGATCCGCTCGTCTAGGGGTGGTCGTGAGCGGCACAGCAGGGACCCGGTCCGTGCCCGTGGTCGGCCGCCGGTGGCATGCCCGCGACGTCGGCGATATCGGCGATGTCGGCGTGAGTCGCGCACTGCGCCCGCTGCGCGCTGTCCAGCATCCGGTCGCTGTCGGACGCGGCGTTGGCCAGGCCCGCGCAGCAGCAGCACACGGCCAGCAGCAGGCCGCCCAGCACCAGGGGGAGGCTCCGGCGGGCGGGCGGTGGGGCCAGCAGGGCCCGCACCCGCTGCGGCACCGCTCCGCCGGTCACCGCGAGCGCGGCGGGGCGGGGCGACCCGGCGGACGCGAGAGCGGCGCGGCCGACGGCGTGGGCGACGACACGGCGGTCGCCGACCCGCTGCGCGGCCTCCTCGTCGGCCCAGCGTTCGAGGACGAACCCACCGGCGACGGCCATGGGCCGCAGCAGGGGGTTCAGCGCGGCCGTGAGCCGCCACAGGCTCTGGAAGACATGGTGACGGCCGCGCAGATGTGCCCGCTCATGGGCGAGCAGGGCCTCCCGCTCGTGGTCGCCGAGGCAGCGCAGCATGCCCCGGGAGACCACGATCCGGCCCGGGGCCCCGGGCAGCGCGAAGGCCAGCGGGACCGCGTCGTCGATCACGGCCAGCTCCAGGTCCCCGTCCAGTCGCGCGCACTCCGCCCGCGCCCAGGCCAGATGCCGGAACTGCCGTACGGCGGCCACCCCCAGCGCGACGACACCCGTGGCCAGCAGCAGCGCGCTGCCGGCCGCGACGACGAAGTACACCGGGTCCTGGGCCCGCAGCGCCGTCACCGACCAGCGGCCCTCCTCGGCCACTTCGGGAATCAGCGCCACTCCGGAGAAGGCCAGCAGGGCCAGAGACCCCGTCCAGCCGACGGCCGTGACCAGCGCGGCGCAGGCCAGCGCCCAGGCGGCCGGGCGCGGGGGCAGCCTGCGCGCCATGCCGGGCGCGAGCACCGCGAGCGCGACGCTCACGAGGAGCGGGACGTAGACGCTGATCCGCACCGGCTCACCGCTTCCCGTGGCCGCGCTTGTTCTCGGGCTCGTCGTGCCCGGACAGCAGCTGCTGCAGCACGTGCTCGTCCTGCGCGGACAGTTCCGAGACGAAGCGGGCGAGCACCGCCTCGCGGTCGGAGCCGCCCTCCAGCAGGGTGTGCATCCGCCGGGCGGTGTGGGACGCCTCGTCCCGGGTCGGTTCGTAGGCGTAGCCGCGGCCCTCGCGGTGCCGGACGAGCATGCCCTTGTCGTACAGCCGGGACAGGATGGTCAGGACGGTGGTGTAGGCCAGATCGCCCGGCAGCCGTTCGCGGACCTCGCGCGCGCTCTGCGGGCCGTCGGCGGCCCAGAGCGCGGCGAGGACATCGCCCTCCAGTTCGCCGCGTGCCCGCCTGCCGGATGCTTCCTGGGCTTCGTCGCCGCCTCGGTCCGCCACCGTCCGCCTTCCTTCCCGTCGTCGCGCACAGCCTACCCGGACGCCTCCTACGGGCCGTAGGAGGCGAGTGCCGGGACGGGAACCGTGGACTCAGGCCGCGGTCCGGGTGGTCCGGCGCGGCTGCGCCACGTCCTTGCGGGTGACCGCCAGGGCGAGGACGAGGGAGAGGAACAGCGCGCCGGTGAGGACGGCGCCCAGGCCCAGGCCGCCGTCGCCGGCCGGGTGCGAGAGGTAGTCGCCGATGGAGACGCCGAGCGGGCGGGTGAGGACGTAGGCGATCCAGAAGCTCCACACCGCGTCCAGGTCGAGCGCGCAGTGGGCGAGCGCGACCGCGGCGATGACCAGGCCGAAGAGGACCGCGGACAGCCAGTGGCCGAAGTCCATCCGCTCGGAGATCAGGTCACCGGCCGCCGTACCGAGCGCGAACGCGCACAGGACGGCGAGCCAGTAGAAGGATTCACGGCCCGTGGTGTCGATGCTGTGGAGGGACAGCGTCCGCTCGCGCCGGTACCAGACCGCGAAGACCACCGCGAGGACGATCGCGAAGACGGTGGTACCGGTCTCCAGCGGCACCCCCATGCTGTCGGTGAGGTCGTCGCTGATCAGGGTGGCGACGACGCTGATCAGCGCGACGACCGTCCAGTACACGCCGGCCCGGTGGGCGGCGGTGCGGAACTGCACGACCAGGACGACCGCCAGCAGGGCGCTCGTCAGCACCGACACCCCGGTCGGGCCGAGCCCGGCCTTCTGGTCGAGCAGGTCGGCGATGGTCCCCCCGACCGTCGGGCACAGCACCTTGATGATCCAGAAGCAGACGGTGACCTCGGGCACCTTGTTCCCGCGCGACCGGCGGCCCGGGGACGCCGCGGTGTCGGCCAGGTCCGGCACGGGGGTCTGTGACGTCTCGTGTGCCATGGGGACCGACCGTGCCACCCGTCACCTGAACGCATCCTGACTGCCGAGGTCCCGACCCTCTACAATCCAGCCGACCAGTTGAAGACTTCTTCAATTGGCCAGTTGCCGCATTCCCTGACTCCCGTCCACCGCCCGGAGGTTCCCGTGAACGAGGTCACCGAGGCGCTGCTGGCCCGGGTGCGCGCGGCACGTGCCGCTCTGGCGGCGGCCCTGAGTGCCGCGGACGCGTACGCGGTGGCGGTGGCCGAGGACGAGCTGGACGACGCGATACGGCTGGCGCGGCGGCACGGCGTGGACACCGAGGCGACAGGGACGGACGAGGGGTGATCGGGATGCCGGTTCCGCTGTACGAGGCGAAGGCCGAGTTCTTCCGGATGCTCGGGCACCCGGTGCGCATCCGTGTGCTCGAACTGCTGCAGGACGGCCCCAGGCCGGTGCGCGAGCTGCTCGCGGCGATCGAGGTCGAACCGTCGAGCCTGTCCCAGCAGCTCGCGGTGTTGCGCCGCTCGGGCATCGTGACCGCGACCCGTACCGGTTCGACGGTGATGTACGAGCTGGCCGGCGGCGATGTGGCCGAGCTGCTCGCCGCGGCGCGGCGGATCCTGGCCAACCTGCTGAGCGGCCGGCAGGGGCTCCTGGAGGAGCTGCGGGAGACGGAGGCTTCGCGGTGACCGAGGGCGGGTCCGGACGCAAGGGCCGGAAAGGCTGACGACGGTCGCTAGGACGACGGCTTCGCCTCCGGCTGGGCCTCCTTCAGGTCGGCGAGCAGCTCCGCCTGCCCCGCCAGCACACCCGACAGGATCGAGCGCGCCACCCGCAGCAGTTCCGCCAGCTCCGGGCTGGCCAGCGAGTAGTACACGTTGGACCCCTCCTTGCGGGTCCGCACCAGGTTCGCCCGCCGCAGCACGGCCAGTTGCTGCGAGAGGTGCGCCGCCTCGATGCCCACCTCGGGAAGCAGCTCCGCGACCGCGTGCTCGCGCTCGCTCAGCAGCTCCAGGACCCTGATGCGGGCCGGGTGTCCGAGGGTTTTGAAGAACTCGGCCTTCAGCTGGTACAGCGGCGTGCTCACCTGGCCTCGGTGCATCGCATCCACCTCCTCCGGTGATGACCTCAGTAATTGCCAATGTTAGCAATTACTGAGGTCATTCGAGGAGGGACGGTCATTCGAGGAGGGACGGCGGGATGCCGAGGTCGCCGGAGGTCCGGGGCGTGCGGGCGGGCAGGAGGCCGGCCGTCTCCAGGTGCTCGCGGGCGGCCCGGATCGCGTCGGGGGTGGTGGGGTACTCCCGGCCCTCGTGGCACAGCAGGTCGAGCGCCCCGAGGGAGTCGAGGACCCGGCGCTGGCCGGGCCGGATGCCGGAAGCCAGCACGAGGATGCCGCGCCGGTGCAGCTTGTCCACCGCGTCCTTGAGCACGAGGGCGCCGGTGGCGTCCATGGTCGACACCCGGGACATGCGCAGGACGACGACGCGGACGTCGGCGATCTCGGTGAGTTCCAGCAGGAAGCGGTGGGCGGCGGCGAAGAACAGCGGTCCGTCGATGCGGTACGCCACGATGTGCTCGGCCAGCAGCGCGTGCTCCTCCGCGCTGTGATCGCCCCGGTCGAGCGGCACCTGGTCGAATCGGGCCTGCTTGGCCACGGCGCGCAGGGCGAGGGCGCCCGCGACGACGAGCCCGACGATCACCGCGTACACGAGGTCCAGGGCCAGCGTGGCCATCGCGGTCAGGACGAGGATGAGGGCGTCCGAGCGGGTGGCCCTGGCCATGGCCTTCAGCGAGCCGACCTCCACCATGCGGATCGCGGTGGCCAGCAGGACGCCGGCGAGGGCGGCCAGCGGGATCCGTGAGACGACGGGTGCCGCCGCGAAGACGATCACGGCGAGGACGGCGGCATGGGCGAGGGCGGCGAGCCGTGAGCTGGCGCCGGTGCGGACGTTGACCGCGGTGCGGGCGATCGCGCCGGTGGCCGGGACCCCTCCGAACAGCGGGGCGGCGATGTTCGCGAGGCCCTGGCCGAACAACTCCCGGTCGGGGTCGTGCCGTTGCCCGACCGTCATGCCGTCGGCGACCGAGGCGGACAGCAGGGACTCCAGCGCGGCGAGCGCGGCGACCGCCACGGCGGGCGCGAGGAGGGTGCCGAGCGAGCCGGGGTCGAGGAAGGCGAGCGACGGCGCGGGCAGCCCGGCCGGCAGCTCGCCGATCGGCCTCGCCGCGTCCAGGTGGGCCAGCCGGGCCACGCCGGTCGCCGCGATCACGGCGACGATCGAGAACGGCACGGCCGGCCGCCACCGCGCCCCGAGCAGCACGACCGCGGCCACCGCGACCGCGAGTCCGGCCGCCGTCCGGTTCGGGTGCCGGGCGAACTCCTCGACGGCACGCCAGGTCACCACCAGTACGCGGTCGCCCTCGGGCTTGGGCACACCGAGCGCGTTCGGGATCTGCTGGAGGCCGATCACACAGGCGATGCCGAGGGTGAAGCCCTCGACGACCGGTGCGGGCACGTACCGCATGTACTTCCCGGCCCGCAGCACCGCCAGGCCGACGAGCAGCACGCCCGCCATCAGTCCGACGGTGAGCACGCCGGTCGGCCCGTACCGGCCCACGATCGGCACGAGGACGACGGTCATGGCACCGGTCGGGCCGGACACCTGCAGGTCGGACCCGCCGAACACCGCGGCGACGGCGCCCGCGACCACGGCCGTCGCCAGCCCCGCCTCGGCGCCCAGCCCCGAGGAGACCCCGAAGCCGAGCGCGAGCGGCAGCGCGACGATCGCCACGGTGAGACCGGCGAGCAGGTTCCGGCGCGGGTCGCGGCGGACTCCGGCGAGGTCGGCCGGACCGGGCAGCAGCGAAGCAAGCCGGACCCAGGCCCGGCCGAATGCGGTGGTCATCGGCCCCTCGGCTTCCCCTACAGGCAAGGCGGTGCCCATGGACACCTGCAGACACAACGAACACAGCATCTAACCAATTGCTAAATTACGCAATTCCTCATCTCCAGGCGGCCCGGGGCGGTCGATCTTCAGGAATCTCAGGCTTCGCGACGCCATGTATGGGTTGACGATGAAACCCCTGGAATTGTTGACGATATTGTCGGCAACTCATTAGGTTCGCTGCTCGGCAATCCAGTCAAAGGAGACCGGAAATGACACACGCAATGAAGCGCAGGGCCCTCATCAAGGGATTAGCCGCAGCAGTCGTCGCCGTACCGGCGGCCGGAATCACGAGCAGCGCGCATGCGCTGAGCGCCACCCCGTCGGCCGCCGCGTCGGCCGCCTCGCTGGCCTTCGACCCCGACGCGTACTCCGAGATCACGACCACGATCTCCACCGACGACGGCGACAAGGAGGTGACGTACCACTTCTGGAGCGCGATCACCTACGTCACCGACCCGGTGGACGAGACCTACCAGAGCCTGACCGTCAGCGTTCCCGTGTCGATCGACGGCACCGCCGTGGACACCACCGACGCCCCGATCCTCGTCTCCAACTCGATCGGCGGTTACCTCCCGTCCTCGGTGTCGACCAACACGGGCGTGAGCAGCAGCCGGGCCAAGCTGGCGATCGCGGCCGGGTACGTCGCGGTGGAGCCGGGCGCGCGGGGCCGGACCCTGGTGGACTCCGACGGCGACTACTACGGCACCGCGCCCGCGGCGATCGTGGACCTCAAGGCGGCGATCCGGTACGTGCGGTACAACGCGGGCACCATCCCCGGCGACACCGACAGGATCGTCACGGCCGGCACCAGCGCCGGCGGCGCCCTGTCGGCCCTGCTCGGGGCCTCCGGCGGCAGCTCGCTGTACGACGACTACCTGAGCGAGCTCGGTGCCGCCGACGCCGACGACGTGATCTACGCGACCGGCGCCTGGTGCCCCATCACCGACCTGGAGAACGCCGACGGCGCCTACGAGTGGAACTGGGGCACCAACGAGACCAGCGGTGGCTCGGAGGTCGACCAGACCGAGTCCGCCGAGCTGATCGCCCTGTTCGAGACGTACCAGTCCTCGCTCGGCCTGACGGCGGACGGCTACGGCACCATCACCACGGACAACTTCGCCGACTACCTGCTGGCGACCTACCTCGAACCGGCCGCCACCAGCTACCTGACGGACCTGTCGGACTCCGAGCGGACCTCCTACCTGTCCTCCAACACGTTCATCACCTGGGACGGTTCGTCGGCCACGTTCACCTGGGCCGACTACCTCGACCATGTGGGGACCCGCACCAAGAGCCTTCCGGCCTTCGACGCCTTCGACCTGTCGGCGGGCGAGAACAACCTGTTCGGCCTCGACACCACCGAGGCCCGGCACTTCACCGACTACGGCCTGGAGCACGACACCTCCGGCAGCGGCGGCACATCGCTCGACAGCGACATCCCCGCCAAGCTGGAGATGATGAACCCGATGTACTTCATCGGCGAGGGCAACGACGACCGGGCCAAGTACTGGTGGATCCGCACCGGCACCTCGGACAGCGACACCGCGCTCACGATCGTCGGCAACCTGGCCCTGAGCCTGGAGAACCTCGGGGACACCGTCGACGCCGCCATGTACTGGGACGGCGCGCACGGCGCCGACGAGGACCCGGCCGACTTCATCACCTGGATCGGCGAGGTGACCGGCTACACCGGCTGACGCCCCGCGGCCGAGGGGGCATCCGCCGCGGCGGATGCCCCCTCAGTGGGTCAGGTGATGCCGAGCTGGAACCATCCGGCCCAGCCGCCGGTCGCGTCCCACCAGGTGCTGTACACGGTTCCGTCCGTGCCGACCGCGAACAGGTCCAGGTGCTCGGTGATCCGGGTCAGTGCCGCGATCTGGCTGCCGGGCCTGGCGACACCGCCGGACACGTTGAACCAGGCGGCCCAGCCGGTGGTGTCGTGCCACCACGTCGAGTAGATCCGGTTGTCGGTGCCGACGACGAACAGGTCCATGTGGTTCGTGTAGCGCACCACGGCGGTGACCGGCGAACCCGCCGAGGCGACACCCCCGGACACCTGGAACCAGCCCGCCCAGCCGCCGCGCGCGTCCCACCACGTCGACATGATCTTTCCGTCGGAGGCCGTGGTGAACAGGTCCAGGTGGTCACGGTGGCGGGAGACGGCCGTGACGGTGGAGTCGGGCCGGCAGCCGACGCCCGGCAGCGGGAACCACGCCGACCAGCCGGTGCGCTCGTCCCACCAGGCGCTGTAGACGCGGTTGTCCGTGCCCACCGTGAAGACGTCGAGGTGGAAGGGGTAGCGGGCCACGGCCGTGACCGTGGCGCCGTTCGCCGCGACCCCGCCGCCGATCTGGAACCAGTCGGCCGCCCAGCCGGTCCGCGCATCCCACCACGTGGACATGGTCCGGCCGTCGGACGCCGTGGTGAACAGGTCCAGATGGTCGGCGTACCGGCTGACCACGTTGACCGTCGAACCGGGACGCGCGACCAGGCTGCCGACCTGGAACCAGCCCGCCCAGCCGGTCGACCGGTCCCACCAGGTGCTCCAGATCCGGTTGTCGGTGCCGACGACGAACAGGTCGAGGTGACCGGCGTACCGTGCGACCGAGGTGATCGGCGCGCCCGTGCCGCCGGGAGAGGCGAAGCCCCCGGAGACCTGGAACCACCCCGCCCAACCGCTGCTCGCGTCCCACCAGTTGGACATGGTGCGGCCGTCCGCCGCCGCGGCGAAGACGTCGAGGTGCTCGGGGTAGCGGGCGACGACACTGATCGGCGTGCGGTCGCGGGCCGGAAGCGTCGCGAGCGGGCCGATCCGGTTCCAGATCACCTGTCGGCACACCCGGCAGAACGGGACGCCCAACTCGCGCATCTTGCAGGTGTATTCGGGCCGGTAGGCACCGCAGTGGTAGTAGTGCGCGCCCTCGAAGGCGCCGACGGTCCCGGCGGGCACCGTGCTGGCCCGCGCATCGACCGTCGAGCAGTTCGGGTTGCTCATCGTGGGCAGGGCGGTGCTCGCGGCGACCGCCCAACCCCACTTCAGGGTGGTGCGGTTGGTGTTCAGCGTGACGTTCGGCTCGCCGGGCTCCCCCGCCGGATGGTGGTCGTGCCCGGTCTCGTTGCCGCCCGCGTAGTAGGGGTACTCGTCCGCGAGCCCGTACGCCGTGTGTCCGGCCTCGTGGATGGCGATCTCGGTCGCGCCGCTCGCGAGGGAGTACGTGCCGACCGAACCGCCGCTGCCGCCGTAGACCGTGGAGTTGACCACGACGATCGCGGCGGAGAACTCCGGTACCTGGGCCGCGGCCGTCTGGAGCACCGTCGAGCTGTTGCACACCAGCAGCCGCCGGATGCCGTTCGCGCCGAACGTCGAGTCGAAGTAGGTGCGGGCCGTCGCGCCGCTGCCGCCCGCGGCGACCGGGTCGTCGGCGCCCGAGTCGGTGGAGGTGACGTTGACCCGCCAGATGTTGATCGCGGGCCCGAGTTCGTCGTAGGGCGCGGTGGCGGTCAGCGCGTTGACGAAGTCCTTGCAGGCGGTGTTGAAGTCGGTCTGCTGCGCGGCGGTGAATCCGTCGCCCAGCAGGACGATGGTGAAGGCCCGGTTGCGCGGCGCGGACCCGAAGATCTGGGTACGGCCCTGGACCGTCCCGTCGGACGTGGTCATCCCGGCCCCCTACCGCTCGAGCCGGAAGGTGGCGAGGTCGACGTCCTCCGTCGCCCCGGGAGGCGGACTGGTCGCGCCTCCTGGAGCGAGCCGGGCGTCGGGGGCCGCCGGCGCGGCACGGACCACGGCGACCTGGACGGCCTCGTCCGGTGCGGGAAGCAGCACGGTGAAGGCACCGCGCGCCTCCACGTCGACCCGGGTGATGGGCTCCGAGTGGTCCTCCGGGAAGACCTCCGCGCTCTCCCGGAAGGCGCCGCGCGCGGGAACCCGGGCGAGGCGCTGCCCCTTCTCGTCCCGCGTCTCCACGAAATTGCCCGGCCGTACCTCGGGATGGGCGTCGAAGCCGCTGATGACCGCGTCGACCGGCTGCTGGGAGACGAGGGTCACCGAGTCGCCCTCGTACTCGAAGATCAGCCGCACGGCTCGGGTGGTGGGTGTCTGTTGCGGGCCTGCCATGGCGATTCCTCCCCCGGAGACTGCGATGTCCGGAGATGTACCCGGTCGGCGAAGGGCCCGGCAAGGCCGACGCGCGGGCGCGGCAAGGAACTCGCATCCGAGCGCCCTGTCCCGTCTAACCGGGGCTCACCCAACGGGCCCAGCGCATCCGACAGGCGTGCGGGACGGAAGGCGGAACCGCGAGGCCGGAGTCCTTCGACAGGGCAGGCCGGGCGGGACACCTCCCGGCGATCCGTCAGCCGTGCGCCTCCCGCGGCGCGGGCACCGCCGTGAGCGGCTCGCCGCGGCCCAGCCAGGGCCGGGCCAGGCCCACGAGCGCCAGCCCCGCCGCCACCAGCGCGATCAGCATGACGGCCGCCATCGGCAGGGAGCTGTCCTCGCCGAACACCCCGACCAGGGGTGCGGCCAGGGCTCCGAAGAAGAACTGGAAACCGCCGAGGAGCGCGGAGGCCGCGCCCGGTGCCGTACGGCCCACCGCCTGGCCGATGCTCATCGCGCTCGGGAAGACCAGGCCGATGCCGCCGGCGGTCACGAACAGGGTGGCCCAGGTGCCCGCGAGGGTCTCGCCCGCGGTCGTCACCAGCAGCACCTGCGCCAGTGCGCCCAGCAGGGCGGTGCCGACCCCGGCCGACAGCAGGGTGTTGAGGCGGACGCCCCGGCCGGCGAGCCGGGCGAAGGCCGCCCCGGCGGCCAGCATGGCGAGGGCGTTGGTGGCGAAGATGAGGGAGTACGTCGTCGAGGAGACTCCGTGGAGGTTCTCGAAGACGAAGCTGGAGCCGCTGATGTAGGTGAACAGCGCGGCCGAGACGAGGGCGACGACCAGGACGTAGCCCATGAAGGCGCGGTCTGCGAGCAGGGTGCCCATGGCCCGGAGGCTGCCGCCGAGCCCGCCGCCGTGCCGTCGCTCGGGTGGCAGCGACTCGGGCACCGCCCGCACCACGGCGAGCAGGAGCAGCACCCCGAGCACGGCCAGCACGGCGAACACCGTCCGCCAGGTGGAGACGGACAGCACGGCCCCGCCGAGCACCGGCGCGGCGACCGGTGCCACGCCGATCACCTGGGACAGCACCGCGAAGTAGCGGGGCAGTTCGGGTCCGTGGCAGCGGTCGGTGAGGACCGCCCTGGCCAGCACCATGCCCGCCGCACCGGCCACGCCCTGCAGGAAGCGGGCGCCGGTCAGGGCGGCGATGTTCGGAGCGGCGGCGCAGGCGACGGAGAAGAGGACGAACCCGGCCGCCCCGGCGGTCAGCAGCCGGCGCCGGCCAAGCCCGTCGCTGAGCGGGCCGATGACCAGCTGGCCGACGACGAGTCCGGCGAGGAACGCCGTCATCGTCAGCTGCACGGCCGAGCTGCTCGCGCCGAGCGCCTCCCCCAGCGCGGGGAAGCCAGGGACGTACATGTCCGTCGCGAGCGGGGCGACGGCGGTCAGCGCGCCGAGCACGGCGATGAGGGCAGTGGCCGTACGGCCCGAAGGCGCAGGTCCGGCGGTGTCGGGGACGGCGTCGGCGCGGTTGCGCGAGGATGACGGAGCTACCATGCAATAAAGGTAACCGATAGTTCACTGGCTAACAAACACGAAGAGCGAGAAGACGAGCCGCATGCCCTCCCCCGCCTCCGCCAGCCCCTCGGCCTCCGACGTCGGCACCCTGTGGGCCGCCCACAACCCGGGCCTGGACACCAGCCCCATGGAGCTGGTCGGCCTGCTCAAGCACGCCACCGGCCTGCTCAACCGCGCCGTGGAACACCTCTACGCCGGTGCCGCCCTCACCTCGCCCGAGGTCGACATGCTGATCCCGCTCCGGCACGCGACCGAGCCGTTCATCGCCCGCAGCCTCGCCGAGCGGCTGGGCCTGTCCCGGGCCGGTGTCAGCAAGACCCTCGGCAAGCTGGAGAAACGCGGCTTCATCACCCGTACCCCCAACCCGGCCGACCGGCGCGCCGCCCTGGTCACCATCACCGAGGCGGGCGCGGCGGCGGTCGACGAGCTCTTTCCCCGGCAGCTCTCCGTGGAGGTGGGGCTGCTGGCCGGTCTGGGCGAGGACCGGGAGGGCGTGACCAGGGCGCTGCACCGGCTGGTGGAGGCCATGGAGTCGCGCGTGGGCCAGGGCTGATCCGGGCTCCTCCTGTAGGAGGTGTTCCAATTAGGGTGGACACTTCGGAGGCGGCCTGCGTTCGGGCCGCCGAGAACCCCCGAGAGGCACACCAGAGATGACCGGGCCGCAGACGGCACGCAGGAAGCGGGCGAACGGGGTGGAGTCGCGCCGGCGCATCCTCGACGCCACGGTGGAGATCGCCGGCGAGCGCGGCTACGACGGCACCTCGATCGCGGCCGTCAGCGCCAAGTGCGGCCTGCCCGCCAGCTCGATCTACTGGCACTTCAAGGACAAGGACGACCTGATCGCCGCCGTCATCGAGCGCAGCTTCGAGACCTGGCTCGCGGCCGTCACCCTGCCGGGCGAGGAGGCCGGGACCCCGCAGGAACGGGTCGCCCTGATGGCGGCGAACGTGGCCAGGTCCCTCGTCGCCGAGCCGGACTTCCTGCGCCTCGGCCTGATGCTGGCGCTGGAGCGCCGGCCCTCCGAGCCCCGCGGCCGTACGGTCTTCCTCCAGGTCCGCGCGGTCGCCCAGCAGCGGGTCGCCGAGGTCGTCGCCGGCCTCTTCCCCACCCTGGCCGAGGACGACATACAGACCCTGACCACCTACGCGGTGGCCGGCGCCGACGGCCTGTTCGTGCACCGGGAGGTCAACGGCGACTCCGTCGACCTGGTGACCCTGTTCGAACTGCACGCCCGGCTCATCTACGACGCCGCCGCCCGGCTGGCCCCACCCGCGAGGCCCTGACGACGGTCACACCTCCGCACCCCGCTCGCGGCCCGTCGCCCGCTCAGGCGGCGGTGCCGCCGTGGGTGACGGTGACGACGATCTTGCCGACCTGCTCGTTGGCCGCCATGTAGCGGTGGGCCTCGACGATGTCCGTGAGGTCGAAGGTGCGGTCGACGACCGGAGTGAAGGCGCCGGAGCCGAGCCCCGCATTGACGAAGGCGACCGCGCGGCGCAGGCGCTCGGGGTCCGTGGTGATCTCGAAGAGGGTGTACGTGCTGCTGGTCAGCGCCGGGAAGGACTGGGCGTTGGGCAGCGGGGTGGGGCGCGGGTCGAGGGCGCCGTAGACCACCAGGAAGCCGCCCGGGGCGATGCCCTGGGCGAGGGTCTCCACGCCGGGTCCCGCGACCGGGTCGAAGGCCAGCCGGACGCCCTCGCCGCCGGTGATCTCCTTGAGGCGGGCGGGCAGGTCCTCCTCGTCGGTGACGATCACCTCGGCGGCACCGGCGTCCAGGAGGCGCTGCTTCTTGCCGGGGCCGCGCGTGGTGGCGATCGGGATCGCGCCGATGTGGCGGGCGATCTGGACGGCGGCGAGTCCGACGCTGCTGGAGGCGGCCGTGATCAGGACGTGGTCGCCGGGCCGCACCCGGCCGCTCTCGACGAGCGGGCCGTACGCGGTGACGTAGGCCATCCACACGGCCGCCGCCAGGACCGGGTCGACCTCCGCGGGGCGGGGCACGACCGCCGAGGCGGGGACGAGGACCCGGTCGCCGTAGGTGCCGTAGTCGGTCTGCAGGAACTGCGGTACGACCGCGACCGGATCGCCCTCGGCGAGACCCGCCACACCCGGGCCGACGGCCTCGACGACACCGGCGGCCTCGTAGCCGAGCAGGGAGGGGAAGACCGGCTCGTAGAAGTAGCCGCCCTCGCGGAACATGATCTCGGCACGGTTCAGACCGATGGCATCGACGCGGATCCGGACCTCGCCCGCGCCGGGCGCGCCGACCTCGACATCGCGGAGGGTCAGGACCTCGGGACCGCCGGTCCGGTCGAACTGTACGACTCGTGCCATGGTGCATCCGTCCTCGAAGCAGGGATCTGTGACGATCCGGGGGAAACACACCGAATGCGCTCGGTGGTGACACCCACCCTGCCCCAAAGTTCGATAGCCGTCAAATTTCGAGCGCCATCGAAATAACTGCCCGCCCTCCCGCTCAGACCGCGCTCGCCGCTTCCTCCGCGGCCGAGGCGGCCAGCACGGCCGACAGCAGGCCGGGGAACCGCTGTTCCAGCTCGTCGGCGCGGAGGGTGTTCATCTTGGTCGTCCCGACGTAGTACTGCCGGATCACCCCGGCCTCGCGCAGCACGTTGAAGTGGTGCGTCAGGGTGGAGTTCGACACCGGCGCGTCGAACGTCCCGCAGCTCATGTCCTCCCCGGCGCGGGCGAGCTGCGCCGCCACCCGTCGCCGTACCGGATCCACCAGCGCCTCCAGCACCTGCTGAAGCGAGACCTCCGACAGCTCGGGGTGCGCCACGGTGCGGGTACTGGTGCGGGGGCGGGCCACGGTGACTCCTCGGGGCGGCTCATGGACGGTCACGTCATAGTACGACCGCCATCGAAACCACCGCCGACCCCAAGATCATTCCCGGCGGCTCGGTCGGTCCGGTCACCCGAGCCGGAAGTCCGTCATGCCGAAGCGGTGGCCGTTGACCTGGAGCTGCAGGGCGTGTGTCCCCGGGTAGTAGACGCGCGTGGTGACGGGGCGGAAGGAATGGCTGCGCGTCACGTCGGCAGAGGCGCCGGGGGCCAGTTCGCGCTTGGCGAGCTTGAACACCTTGGGCGCCAGTTTCCCGTTCGCCTTGAGGTGGTGGACGACGTAGTCGACGGCCAGGGAGACCGGCCGGTCCGAGACGTTCGTGATGCGCCCGGTGAAGACGAGATCGCCGCCCATCGGGACGTCGGTCTCCGTCAGCAGCGGCCCCACCACCTCCAGGTCCTCCCGGCCGCCGTGGAAGCCGACCAGCTCCAGGGCGGCCGGCTCGCCCTGTTTGACGAGGGTGCGCATCGCGTGCCGCACCAGGGCCGGGGTGGTCGGCTCCGGGTCCCGCAGCCAGCGGGCGGCGGTCCCGGCGGCCAGTGCGGCGTCCAGGCGGGAGATGTCGTTGAGGTGGTTCGCCACCGAGCGGCGCACGTCCTGCGAGGGGTCGGTGTGCAGTCGGTCCAGCACCGGGACCGTGACTCCGGGGTTGCGGTTGAGTTCGGGGACCTGCCGGGCCCAGGGGAGTCTGGGGCGGCTGCCCTCGGTCGCCAGCCGCCGGACGGCCGGGTCCGGGGACCCGGTCCAGGCGAGCGCCGTCGCCAGGGTGCGATCCAGGTCCGCGTTGAGGAAGGTGCGGAGCGCGAACTCTCCGGTCAGACGGGGTGTGAGCAGGGCGAGCAGGTCCAGGCCGTCGGCGAAGTGCCGACGGGTGCCGGACGTGGTGGCGCCGGTGGCCACGGCCTCGGTGACCGGCCAGATCATCCAGCCCGCCAGATCGGCACGGGCCAGGGCCTGCCGTACCGACCGGGCGAGCAGCTCGTAGTCCTGGCCGCAGTCGGCGAGGAGGGAGTCGCCGACCGTCCGCGCCCGCTCGCTGAGGCCCAGCGGGCCGAGGACGGCCACGCTCTCCGCGACGGCCTGCCAGCGTGACGCTCCGGGAGCGGCCTCCCGGAGCACGACGGCCAGACGGCGGATGCTGTCCGGGCTGATCAGCTCGTCGGCGGTGGGCACGGTTCCTCCAGGAGACGCTGGTTCGGCGGGGGTCGGCCGGCCGCTCCTGCCGTACTCACCGTCGGCTCCAGCGGTCACGACGACGTCACCGTAGCGCGGCCGCGCCTCGGTGAACCGGGTGACCACGGCCTTGGCCCTGGCGAGCCGGCGCGAGGACACACCTCGATGCCGGGCTGCTGACCGACGGCCTGCCGGAGCGGCGGCTCTATCGGACCAACCCGGTGGGCCACGAGTACGTCCTCACCGAGCGCGGGCGCTCCCCGCGGCCGGTGATCGTCGCCCCGGCGGCCCGGGCAACCGGCAACTCATCGCGGAGGAGCGGTCGATGATCCTCGTCGACGCGCGCTCCGGCGTCCGCCGGCCGGGCAGAGCCTCGTCGGCAGCCGGTACGCGGTACGCCGGACAACTCCGTTGCCCCGGCGGGCAGTCGGCACTAGGGTCGGTCGGGTGACTGCCGGGTCGGCCATGGGCCACACACAGATGAGGTTCCCGGCCTCGGCGTGAGCACGGGGCGGGCCAGAGGCCCGCCGTCCCCCTCCGCGTCCTCGCCCCGGCGCCCGCAGGCGGCGCCCTCTTCCCGCGCATCCCGAGACCGGAGACATCCTTGCCCTCTGCTCAGTCACACCTGCCCGCGTCCGAGCGGCCGTCGGCCGCCGTCCGGCTGGACCACACCAACATCTACGCCACCGACCGGCACCGGTCGGCCGAGTTCCTCGCCGCCGTCCTGGGCCTGCGGGTCGGCACCCCGTTCGGGCCCTTCCTCCCCGTCGACCTCGGCAACGGCGTCACGCTCGACTACTACGAGAAGCGGGACGAGCCGATCCAGTCCCAGCACTACGCCTTCCTCGTGCCCGAGGAGGGGTTCGACGGGATGATCGCCCGGCTGGAGGCGGCCCGCGTCACCTACTACGCGGACCCCCACCACACCGAACCCGGCCGCACCAACGGCCTGTTCGGCGGTCGCGGCGCCTACTTCGAGGACCCCGACGGCCACAACATGGAGATCATGACCCGGCCCTACGTCCGCCCCTAGGGGTTCCCCGGGCGCGCGTCAGAGGTTGATCATGTGTCCGGCGAGTCCGTGCAGGGCGTCCTGGACCGCCTCGCTCAGGGTCGGATGGGCGTGGACGTTCCTGGCGAGTTCGTACGCCGTGAGATCCCACTGCTGCGCCAGCGTCAGCTCGGGGAGCAGTTCGGTCACGTCCGGCCCGATCATGTGGCCGCCGATCAGCTCCCCGTGCCGCGCGTCGCTGAGGAGTTTCACGAACCCGACGGTGTCGCCGAGGCCGTGCGCCTTGGCGTTGGCCGTGAAGGGGAACTTGGCCACGCGGACGTCGAAGCCCTGGGCGCGCGCCTCGGCCTCGGTCCAGCCGAAGCTGGCGATCTGGGGCTGGCAGAACGTGGCACGCGGGATCATCCGGTAGTCGAGTTCCATGGTCTCCGCGCCCGCGATGGACTCGGCGGCGACGATACCCATGGCCTCGGCGGTGTGCGCGAGCATCAGCTTCGCCGTGACATCGCCGATGGCGTAGATGTGCGGCCGGCTGGTGCGGCAGCGCCCGTCGACGTCGATGGCCCCGCGTTCGGTGAGCCGGACCCCGGTGCTGTTCAGCCCGTAACCGGCGGTGCGCGGCTGGAAGCCGGTGGCCTGCAGGATCTTCTCCGCCTCCAGCACCTGCTCGGTGCCGCCCTGCCGGACGGTGACGCGGACGTTGTCCGGGGTCTCCTCGATGGACTGCACGGCGGTGGAGGTCAGGATCTTGATGCCCTGGCGCTTGAACCGCCGGGTGAGTTCCGCCGAGACCTCCTCGTCCTCCAGTGGTGCGATCCGGTCCAGGAACTCCACGAGGGTGACGTCGACACCGTACGACCGCAGCAGGTAGGCGAACTCGACGCCGATGGCGCCCGCGCCCGCGATGACCAGGCTCGCCGGGAGGCTGTCGGAGAGGATCTGCTCCTCGTAGGTGACCACGCGCCGGCCCAGGGTGGTCCCCGGCAGCAGCTTCACCGTGGAGCCGGTCGCGATGATGCAGGAGCGGAAGGAGAGCGTCGTCTCGCCGTCCCGCATGCGCACCTGCAGGGTGTTCGGGTCGAGGAAGGTGCCCTGCCCCTCGAACTGCTCGATCTTGTTCTTGCGCATGAGATAGCCGACGCCCTTGACGCGTCCGTCGGCCACCACCCGGCTGCGCTCGTAGGCGGCGCGGTAGTCCAGGCTCACCTCCCCGCTGATCTTCACGCCGAACTTCTCCGCGTCGTGCAGGATCAGCTGGGCCACCTCGGCGTTGCGCAGCAGTGCCTTCGCCGGGATGCAGCCGATGTTCAGGCAGACACCACCCCAGAAGCGGCCCTCCACGATGGCGGTGCGCAGGCCCAGCTGGGCGGCGCGGACCGCGGCCACATAGCCGCCCGGCCCGGCGCCCAGGACGACGACGTCGAAATCGGTGTGCATGTCTCCACCTCACCGTGGTGTCGGGTCGATCTGCTCACTCCACCGTCGCACGATCAGGCGGTCGGGTAGAGGAGATCCAGCGGCCCGGACAGGGCGGCCCGCACCCGGCGGGCCGTCTCGTCGACGAGCACCTCCGGCTCGTCGTGCTCGATCGCGTCCATGGTCCGCGCGGCCACCTCGGCGGGGTCCGTCTTCGGCTCGTCGACCCGCACGGTGGCGTCGGTCTCCACCCAGCCGACGTGCACGCCGACCACCAGCGTGCCCTGCTCCCGCAGGGCGACCCGCAGCGCGTTGGTCAGCGACCACTGCGCCGACTTGGACGCGGCGTAGCTGGGGAACCGCTCGGTGGAGCGCCACGACGCCACGGACAGCATGTTCACCAGGGCGCCGCCGCCATGCGCGGCGAGTACCGGCGCGAAGGCCCGCGAGACGGCCCAGGTGCCCAGATAGTTGACCTCCAGCTCGTGCCGGGCGCCGTCCAGGGGGCCCTCCAGCAGGCCGGGCCCGGCCTGGATGCCCGCGTTGTTGATCACGACGGTCGCGTCGGACGCCGTCCGGGCGGCGGCCGCGACCTGGTCGTGGTCGGTGACGTCGAGACGCAGCGGTTCCAGCCCGGGCTCGGCGAAGTCCTCCGGCCGGCGGACGCCCGCGTACACCTTGGCTGCGCCCCGGGCCAGCAGGGCGCGGCAGAACGCCAGCCCGATCCCCCGGTTCGCTCCGGTCACCAGCGCGACCGATCCCTCGATCTTCATCGTCGGACACCTCGTTCCGCGGTTCGCCGCCGTCCTCGGGTTCATGTCCTTCGCCGTACGCGGCCTCCTCGAAGGAACCCGTCATGACCAGTGAAAGCGCGCTGGGCACCGCTGTCCATGCGTGGCCACCGTCAGCTGGGTTTCATACCGAGACTCGCTATCGTAAGGACCATGAAACGGACGTCGTTCGCCAAGTGGCCGTGCTCCATCGCACGGACCGTCGATCTGCTGGGTGACCACTGGACGCCGCTGGTGGTGCGGGAAGCGTTCTACGGGATCCGTCGCTTCGACGAGTTCCAGCAGGAACTGGGCATCGCCCGCAACACGTTGACCGACCGGCTGCGCCGGCTGGTGGACGACCGGATCCTGGAGAAGCGGCTGTACGAGGCGGAGCCGCCGCGCTACGACTACGTCCTCACGGAGAAGGGGCGGGACCTGTTCGCGGTGCTCGCCGCGATGTCCGCGTGGGGCGACCGGTGGCTGGCCGGGGAGCAGGGCGTCCCGGTGGTGTTCCATCACGAGGCCTGCGGCCACGACACCACGCCCGAGGTCGTCTGCGCCCAGTGCCGGACGCCGTTGCGGTCCGAGGAGACCTCGATGCGGATGGGGCCCGGCTACCCCGAGCGGCTCAGGCTGCGGCCGGACGTGCGCCGGCGGTTCGGCACCGACTGAGCGGGGCGCTCCCTCTTGACAGGGTGAGTCTCATATCGCAACTCTGGAGGTCAGATCCCTGACGGCAAGGAGGCCGACAGCCTTGGAGTGGACGGGCGCACGCTACGCGGACAGACCGACGGTCGAGGTACGGACCTGGATCGACGCCCCACCGGCCACGGTGTGGGCGCTGGTCAGCGATATCGAGCTGATGCCGGACATGAGCGAGGAACTCCGGTCCGTCGCCTGGCTGGACGGGGCCGCGGGGCCGGCGGTGGGGGCCAGGTTCGTCGGGCGCAGCGAGCACGAGGCGTTCGGCACCTGGGAGACCACCTCCCACGTGATCGAGTACGTCCCGGAGGCGGTCCTCGCCTGGGCCGTGCAGGACCCCGCCGAGCCCTCCGCGGTCTGGCGGTTCCGGCTGCGGCCCGAGGACGGCGGGACCGAACTGGCGCAGTGGATGCAGCTGGGTCCGGGGCGCTCGGGGCTGTCGGCGGCGATCGACCGGATGCCGGAGAAGGAGCAGAAGATCGTGTTCGTACGGCTGCGGGAGTTCGAGCGGAGCATCACCGCCACCCTGGCGCAGATCAAGCGGCGGGCGGAGGCGTGATGCGGACGGCCACCACGATCGAGGCCTCGGGCGGCGCACACTGGTCCCGGCAGGCCGACTTCGTCGTCGAGGCGGAGAAGCTGGGCCTGGACGTCTGCTGGGTCGCCGAGGCCTGGGGCTCGGACGCGCCCTCGGCACTCGGGTACTACGCGGCGCTCACCGACCGGATGCTGCTCGGCTCGGGCGTCATCCAACTGGGCACCCGGACCCCGACGGCCGTGGCCCAGACGGCCATCACGCTCTCCAACCTGTCCGGCGGTCGGTTCCTGCTCGGTCTCGGCGCCTCCGGCCCGCAGGTGATCGAGGGGCTGCACGGTGTCCCCTTCGCCCGGCCGCTGCGGCGCATGCGCGAGACGGTGGAGATCGTGCGGCGGGTGGTCGAGGGCGGCCGACTCGCCTACTCCGGCGAGGAGTTCACCCTCCCGCTGCCGGGCGGCGAGGCCGTACCGATGCGGCTGTCGATGCGCGCCGAGCACGAGATCCCCGTCTACCTGGCCGCCCTCTCCCCCGCGATGCTCCGGCTGACCGGTGCGGTCGCCGACGGCTGGCTGGGCACCAGCTTCGTGCCCGAGGGCGCCGCCGACGCCTACTTCGCCCACCTCGACGAGGGCCTCGCCCGCAGCGGTCGTACCCGCGCGGACCTGGACGTCTGCCAGGGCGCCGAGGTCGCCTTCGCCGCCGACGAGGAGGCGCTCGGCGCGATGGTCGCCGGACGCAAGAAGGAACTGGCCTTCAGCCTCGGCGGGATGGGCTCGGCGTCCACCAACTTCTACAACAACGCCTACAGCCGCCAGGGGTGGGCCGAGGTCGCCGCCGAGGTGCGCGACCGCTGGCAGTCCGGCGACCGCGACGGCGCCGCCGCCCTGGTCACCGACGAGATGGTGCTCGGTACGACGCTGATCGGCACCGAGGCCATGGTGCGCGACCGGCTCGCCGTCTGGCACGACGCGGGCGTGGACACCGTCCGCCTCTACCCGGCCGGAGAGACACCGGAGGAGCGGCTGAACACGCTGGGCCGCGCCATCGAACTGGTCCACGACCTCGACCGAGCCGACGGCACCTGAGGATTCCTCCGTCTCCCGACGCCCGGTGGCAGCACCTGACCGGGCCAGGCCGGGCAGCCGGAGGACGTGGCCGGCATCGTGGGCTTCCTCGCCTCGGACGACGCGTGCCGGTTGACCTCACGTCCACGGCCGGGCGACGGCGGCCGCGATCTCCTCATGTGCGCCGCCGGCCGCTCCCGCCGGCCCTCGCCGGTGATGCCGGGTGGGGGCGGGCGAACCCCGGGCTGGGGCACCCGGGCCGATCCGTATCCTTCCGCCACCGCCACCGCCACCGCCAACACCGATCGCCCGGCGGCGCGTTAGAGGTACGCGGAGCTTCTGTCGCAGAACTCTCGCGGAATTGTCCGTGATCGGTAACGGACGGAGCCGACACCCGCTGCCACCCGTCCTGACGGGTGCACGAGATCGACAGAACGAGAAGGATCGGGGCGGACATGGCGCGGCACGGTGGACGGGGATGGTACGGCCAGATGGCCGCGGCGGCGCTCGGGGTCACGGGGGTGGCCGTGGCCGCCTCGCTGTGGACCGCGCAGGCCGGTCCCGTCGACACCCGGTCGGGAGCCGGGACCCCGGCGCACCGCACCGCTCCCAAGGCGGCCCCCGTGTCGGTGGAGATCGCGCACGCCTCGGACCGGGGCGCCCGGGGCGTGAACATCACCATCGACGACGGCCCGGACCCGGTCTGGACGCCCCAGGTGCTCCAGGTCCTCAAGGAGTACGGCGTCAAGGCCACGTTCTGCATGATCGGCCCGCAGGCCGAGGCGCACCCGGACCTGGTCAAGGCGGTGGTCGCGGCCGGGCACCGGCTCTGCGACCACACGGTGTCGCACGACGTCACCATGGACAAGAAGTCCGAGGCCTACCAGTCCCAGCAGATCCTCGACGCGGAACGCATGATCACCAAGGCGTCCGGGGGCGTACGACCGCTCTACTACCGGGCCCCGGGCGGCGCCTTCACCCCGTACAGCCGCAAGCTCGCCGCCGCCCACGGCATGCGCCCGCTGGGCTGGAACGTCGACTCGAAGGACTTCGAACGCCCCGGCACGGAGACCGTCGTCGCCACCGTCAAGGACGAGATGTCCAACGGCCCGACCGTCCTCTTCCACGACGCCGGCGGCGACCGCTCCGAGACCGTGGCGGCGCTGCGCGAGGTGCTGCCGTGGCTGAAGGAGCAGGGCTACTCCTTCGGCTTCCCGGTGCGCTGAGCGCGGGGCGCGCCTCCCGCCCGGGGCGCCGCCCGCCCCGGCAAATGTTGCGGACGGCCCGGCGGTGGCCGCATATGGGTGGTGTGCGCGGCGCGGCGGCGGGGCCGGCTGCCCTGGGCCCAGCCGGAGGTGTCCATGTCGGGGCGGGCAGCACGCTGGGTGACGTGGCTGCGCGACAGGGACCCGGACCTGGCGGCGACCCGGCGGGCGGCGCGCACGGCGCTGGTGATGCCCGCCCTGTTCGCCCTGTGCACGGAGGTGCTCCGCTCCCCGACGATGGCGGGCTACGCCGCGTTCGGGTCGTTCTCGATGCTGCTGCTGGTCGACTACTCCGGCCCGATGGTGGAACGGCTGCGGGCCCAGGCGGCGCTCGCGGTGGCGTGGCTGGTGCTGATCTGTGCCGGGACGCTGGCGGCCGGGCAGCTGTGGCTCGCCGTGCTGAGCACGGTCGTGGTGGGTTTCGCGATCCTCTTCGCGGGCGTGGTCAGCTCGGTCCTGGCGGGCAGCGCGACGGCGCTCCTGCTGGCCTTCGTGCTGCCCGTCAGCGCCCCGGTGCCCCTGTCCCAGCTGCCCGAACGTCTCGCGGGCGCGGGCCTGGCGGCGGCGGTGGCGCTCCCGGCCGTCGCCCTGCTGTGGCCGCGTCCCGTCGCCGACCCGCTCAGTGCCCCGGCGGCGGCCGTCTGCCGTGCGGCCGCCGGGTATCTGCGCGCCCGGGCCTCCCTGCCGGGCCCGGACGGGCCGGGGTCCGACGCCGACCGGTGCCGGGCGGCGGCGGAGCGTACCGCCGGGAGCCGGGCGGACCTGCGGGGCGTCTTCGACGCCACCCCCTACCGCCCCACCGGCCTGTCCGCGAGCTCCCGTGCCCTGGTCCGGCTGGTGGACGAGCTCACCTGGCTGTGCGCGGTCCTCGTCGACCGGTCCGACTACACGGACGAGCCCCCGGGCTGCGATCCGGCCGCGCACACCGTGCGGCGCGCCGCCGCCCGTGTCCTGGAGGCCGCCTGCGACCTGCTGACGGACCTGAACGGCGACACCGGCCCGCTGCGGGCTCGCGTCGAGGGGCTGCGGGCGGCGCTGGCCGGGATGGAGCACAGCTCCACCGTCCAGGTGCCGGCCGAGCACCCGGGCGGCACCAGTACGGCGGAGGTCTACGGGTTCATCGCCACGCTCGACGTGTCCTTCCGCGCCCAGGAGATCGGCTTCGCCGTGCTGCAGATCGCCTCCAACGTCGACACGGCGGCCACCGCCTGGCAGCGCAGCTGGCCCGAGCGGCTCCTCGGACATGAGCCGGGCGCGCTGGCCGCGCCGCTGGCCGCCGCGCGGGAACGGGCCGCCACCCATCTCCGACCGGACTCGGTGTGGCTGCACAACAGTCTGCGCGGCGCCGTCGGTCTGGGCATCGCCGTGTACCTGGCCGGGGTGACCGGCGTGGGGCACTCCTTCTGGGTCCTGCTGGGCACCCTGTCCGTGCTGCGCTCCAACGCGCTCAGCACCGGGCAGAACGCCGTCCGCGCGGTGCTGGGGACGGTGGCGGGTTCCGTGGTCGGAGCCGCGCTGCTGCATCTGATCGGCCACCACGGCACCGCGCTGTGGTTCGTGCTCCCCGTGGCCATCCTCTTCGCCGGCATCGCGCCCGCCGCCGTCTCCTTCGCCGCCGGACAGGCCGCGTTCACCGTGACGCTGGTGGTGCTGTTCAACATCGGCCAGGACCCCAGCTGGCACATCGCCCTGCTGCGCGTCCAGGACATCGCGCTGGGGTGCGGGGTCAGCGTCCTCGTCGCCGTGTTCTTCTGGCCGCGCGGCGCCCGGGCCGCCGTCCACAAGGCGCTCGCCGACGCGTATCACGACAGCGCGGGTTACCTCGGCGGCGCCGTCGACTACGCCCTCGGCCACCACCGTCCCGTGGACCCCGATCCGCAGGGCCGCGAGGCGGCGGCCTCCGCCCGCCGCCTCGACGACGCGTTCCGCAGCTACCTGGCCGAACGCGGCGCCAAGCCGCTGTCGCTGGCCTGTACGACCACCCTGGTCACCGGGGTCGTCGGGCTGCGCCTGGCCGGCGACGCGGTCGTCTCCCTGTGGCAGGGCGAGGACCGGGCCCGGGTCCAGGCGGTCCGGACCGACGCCCACCGTGCGGTCCTCGGGACGGCGGCCCAGGTCACCGGCTGGTACCACGAGTTCGCCGCCAGCCTCGGCGGCCGTTCGGCCGTCCCCGACGTCGTCCCGCTCTGGCCCGAGGGCGCCACGCGACTCGTCGAGTCCGTCCGCACCGAACTCAGCGACGCACAGGGCCGCGCCACCCCCGTCGCCGTCCGCGTCATCTGGACCGACGACCACGTCGACGCCGCCCGCCGCCTCCAACCCGGCCTCGCCGACGCCGCCCGAGCCCAGGCCCACGCCCACCACACCTGGCCCCGCAAGACCCGCACCAACTGAGAACACCGGACCCGCGGTCCCGGCACCCGCCCACCTAGCCACGCCCACCACACCCCTGCCCGCCGGCCGCCCGCAGAAGCCCTCCCGCCACCCCACCCGGCACCACTCACCCACAACGGCTCCGAACACCCCACCGGACCCGGACGCCGCGCCATCGCCCGGTGACCACCCGCAACACCCCTCCCGACACCCACCCGCGACCCTCACCGCACCACCGCCCACCAACGACAGCCGACCGGACTCGCACGCCGCGCCATCGCCCACCGACCCCCCACAACAGCTCCGAGCACCCACCCGGCCCCGGCCCCGCCGCACCTCCGCTCGACAGTCACCCGCAACGACCCTCCAGGCACCCGCCCCGAGTCCGGTCGCCGCGCCACCGCCCCCGCCCGACGGCCGTCCTCAACGGGCCTCCGACACCCGCCGGGCACGGGTGGGTGGGTGCCGTGTCAGCGGGCGGCCCGTGGGCGGGGCGGTGGTGCGGCCAGGTAGCCGGGGGCGGCCCAGGCGACGTCGTCGACGGCGAGCCATGGGGCGGTGGAGACGGCTGTGGGGGTCGCTCCGGTGAACGCTCTGACGTCGCGGTGAAGGTGGGACTGGTCGGTGTAGCCGGCCTCGGCGGCCACGAGGGCGGGGCTGTGGCCGGCGGCGAGGCGGTGGGCCGCGTGGTCGAAGCGGATCAGGCGGGCCGCGTGCTTGGGGGTGAGGCCGGTCTGGGCGCGGAAGCGGGACCAGAGGCGCTTGCGGCTCCAGCCGGCCTCGGCCGCCAGCGGTTCGACCCGGACCGCGCCCCGGTGTGCCGCCATCCGCTGCCAGACGAAGGCGATCTCGGGGTCGACGGTGCGGCCTGCCTGCCGGCGGCGGGTGAGCGCGGCCTCGGCGAGCGCGAACCGCTCCGCCCAGGTTCCGGCGGCCCGCAGCCGTTCCTGGACGCGCAGGGCCTCGCGGCCCCAGAGGTCGTCGAGGGAGACCACCGTGCCGCCCAGTTCCGAGGAGGCGCCGAGCACCGCGTGGGCGACGACGGGTGACAGCCGTATCTGCAGGCACTCGACGGAACGGCCGCTGCCGCGCAGGCCGCCGGCCGCGAGTCCGGCGACGATGACGCCGTGGTGGCGTCGGCCGTCGAGGTCGTCGACGGCGAGTGAGCGGTCGCCGAGGTCGACGACCACGGTGACGGCCGGGAAGGGCACCACGCCCAGTTCGACGGCGTCCGCGGTGCGCGCGCGGAAACCGGCCATGCTCACCCCCGGCAGCCGACCGGGTCCTGCCGGGGTCGCGATGTCCCAGATCTGCGCGGCCTCCAGGGCCGGCCGGGCGGAACGCATGGCGTCAGCGTAGGGGACATTCGTCCAAGACGGAGCGGGGCGGGCGCGCCGAGACTGACGGCGTTCCCGCAAGCGTCCCGGAGTTGAGAGGACCGCTCGTGACGCACTCGCCGATGGAGTCGATCGATCTGTTCACACCGGCCGTCGAACTGGCCGCGGCCATCCGCCGGAAGGAGGTGAGCCCGGTGGAGGTGGCCGACGCCTGTCTGCGGCGGATGGACGAGCTGGATCCCCGGCTGAACGCCTTCTGCCACCGGGCCGACGACGACGTCCGCAAGGCCGCGGCCGTGGCAGCGGACGCGGTGGTGCGGGCCGCCTCGCCCGCCGACCTGCCGCCCTTCCACGGTGTTCCGCTGCCGGTCAAGGACCTTGTGGACGTGGCCGGTTGGCCCACCACCTACGGTTCCGCGGGCGCCCGCAAGGAACCGGCGGCGGCCTCGGACCGGATCGTGCGGCGGTTCGTGGACGCCGGGTTCGTGCCGCTCGGCAAGACCACCACCTCCGAGTTCGGCGCCCTGCCCTTCACCGAGAGCGAGGCCCTGGGCGTCTCGCGCAATCCGTGGGACCCGGACCGCACGCCGGGCGGGTCGTCGAGCGGGGCGGGGGTGGCCGTCGCCGCCGGGATGGCGCCCCTCGCGCACGCCGAGGACGGCGGTGGTTCGATCCGCATTCCCGCCTCCTGCACCGGTCTTGTCGGCCTCAAGTCCACCCGCGGGCTGATCGGCGGCGAGACCGTCCTCGTGGAGGGCCTCGCCGTCGGCGGTGTGGTCACCCGCACGGTGGCGGACACCGCGGCCGCCGTCGATGTCCTGGCGCGCCATGATCCGGGCGCGTGGTGGTCGCCGCCGTCCCCGCGCGGGTCGTTCGCCGCCGCGTCGGAGGCGGACCCGCCGACCGGGCTGCGCGTCGGTGCGCTGACCACCTCCCCGGTGGACGGGATCGAGGTGGACCCGGCGTGTGTGACAGCCGTCGAGGTCACGCTGCGGGCGCTGGAAGCGGCCGGCCACCACCTCGTCGACACTCCGCTTCCGCTGCCTCCGGCGGAGGAACTGGTCGGCGCGTTCACGACGATCTGGAACATCGGCGCGGCCGGGGTGGAGCTCGCGGACCCGGAGCGGATCGAGCCGCACAACCGGGCGTTGCGCGAGGCGGCGCGGTCGGTCGACTCCTGGGCCTACGCGCGGGCGGTGCAGCGGACCCAGCGGTTCTCCCGGCAGATCGTGGAGGGCTTCGTCGCGGGTTTCGACCTGCTGGTCACCCCGACGATGGCGTGTCTCCCGCCGCGCGTCGGCGCCTGGCGGGCGGGCACCGAGGGCCACCCTCTGGCCGCGCTGCTGAACAGCTATCCGATGGGTGTGTTCACCTCGGTGTTCAACGTGACCGGCCAGCCCGCGATCTCGCTTCCCCTCCTCCAGGACGCGGCCACCGGGCTGCCGGTCGGCGTCCAGATCGTCGCCGCGCCCTGGCGGGAGGACCTGCTGCTCCGGGTGGCGCGCACCCTGGAGCTCGCCCTGCCCTGGAGCGGCCGCCGCCCGCCCGTCGGCTGAGGCCCGGGGCCTCGCGGGGTCAGCTCGCGGTGCGCCGGATCCGGCCGGCGTACCGCTTCTCCAGGCCGAGGTTGCCCTCGAAGCCGCCGGGCACGTTGGCCGAGACATAGACCGGGGGGCGGTCACCGGCGGCGAGGAGCAGGCCGGCGGCCTCGGCGACCGCCATCTGCACGAGCATGACCCCGGTGAGCGTGGACAGTGCGCAGACCGCGCCGCCGCCGGGGAGTTCGAGGAGCGCGTCGCCGCGCGGGGCCGCGTTGTCGAGGACCACGTCGGCCAGGTCGGCGAGTCTGCCGCCGCTGGGATGGCCGGCCGGGACCGCCCGGGTGTGGGCGAGGGAGGTGACGGCGAGGACGCGGTGCCCGCGCTCCTTGGCGTGCAGGGCCATCTCCACGATCACGTTGTTCACACCGGAGTTGGAGATGATGACGAACAGGTCCTGCGGGCGCGGGGCGGCGAGGTCGTAGAGGCGGGCGGCGATGCCCGGCTCGCGTTCCAGGAGCGGGTCGTCGAGGACGCCGGGGTGCTCGCCGCCGAAGAGCACCAGGTCGGCGATGCTGATCCGGTTGGTGGGCACCAATCCGCCCGCGCGGCCCGCGACTTCGAGGACCATGGCCTGGGAGTGGCCGGTGCCGAAGGCCTGGATCACCCCGTCGGCGCGGAGGCAGTCGGCGATGAGCGCGGCGGCCCGGGCCACGTCGGCGTGGGCGGACTCGGTGAGGCGGTGCAGCGCGGCGAGGCCCTCGCGGGCGAAGCGTTCGGCGTTCACCGGCTCGGTCCCGGACTCGTTGGCGGACTCGACGGACACGTACGCACTCCCCACTGATGGATTGAACCACCCAAGATTCGCGCCTATCGATGAATCAATAAATCATGCGCCCGGTATGCAGTGCAATGCCTCGCCGATCCGGTCCTGGTATTCAACTCGCCCCATATAGGGTGGCTGATACCTTCTCCTCATGCCCTCGACCGACGTCACCACACTGATCCGAACCGAGTTGCCGCGCCTGGCCGGCTCCCTGCGGAAGGTCGGTGAGCTGATCCTGGAGGATCCGGCCGCCGTCACCCACTGTTCGGCCGCGGAGCTGGGCCGCCGCACCGGCACCTCCCAGGCGACCGTGACCCGTTTCTGCCGGGCCGTGGGCCTCGACTCCTACCAGCACCTGCTGATCGCGCTGGCCCAGGAGCGGGGCCGCGGCGAGGTGTCCGACTGGGGCACGGCCGAGATCGGTCCGGACATCTCCCCGGACGACAGCCTGGAGCGGGTCGTGAAGGTGGTCGGCACCGCGGACCTGCGGGCCATCCAGCAGACCGTGGACCGGATCGACCTGGACGCGGTCGAGCGGGCCGCGCAGGCCATGGCCCGGGCGCGCAGGATCGACGTCTACGGCGTGGGCGGCAGCGGGGCCGTGGCGCAGGAGACCGAGACCCGGCTGTTCCGGATCGGCTGCTCGGTGCGCGGCTGGACCGAGGTGCACGCGGCGGCCACCTCCGCGGCGCTGCTCACGCCCGCCGACGTCGCGATCGGCATCTCCCACTCGGGGGCGACCCGCGAGACGATCGAGCCGTTCGAGACGGCCGGGGAGCGCGGCGCGACCACCGTCGCCCTGACCTCCGACCCGCGCTCCCCGCTCGCCCGCGCCGCCGACATCCGGCTCATCTCCTCCACCTCGGAGACCAGCTTCCCGACCGGCATCATCGGCGCCCGCCACTCGGTGCTGCTCCTCATCGACTGCCTCTACGTCCGGGTCGCCCAGCTCACCTACCAGCGCACCAGCGCCTCACTGGCGCTGACCGACCACATCGCCGGACAGCATGCGGCGAAGGCCCGGCGGCCTCGCTGAGCACGACCCGTTCTGCATGGATGAACCATCAATGAACAACGCTCATGGTTGATTGAACCACCCCTCGATGCCAGGATGGGGCTCCGCCGAGCACTCGTAGGAGCCTCATGCGCGTCACCTCTGTCGAGTCGACCGAGCTCTTCACCGGCACCGCGCACCGACCGCACCAGGTCGTGGCCGTCGAGATCGAGCACCTCCCGGGCCGCCCGGTGCTGCTGACCGTGGCGGGGCCCGGGGTGCGCGGTGTCGGCGAGAACCGCGTCACGACCGGCGAGGACGGGACCGCGCGCGCGGAGATACCCGTGGCGGCCGGGTCGCTCGCGCCCGGCGACCGGCGCGGGATCACCGTCACCGTCGAGGACGCCGACGCGGGCCTGCTCCTGCACCACTCGGCCGAGTTCACGGCCGCCGAGCCCGGCTGGACCATGTTCATGGTCAGCCACTTCCACTACGACCCCGTCTGGTGGAACACCCAGGCCGCCTACACCGAGACCTGGGACCACGCCGACGAACCGGCCGTCACCGGGCTGCCCGCCCGCACCTTCGACTCGCGCGGCCAGTCCGGGATGAGCCTGGTGCGCGCCCACTGCGACCTGGCCCGGCGCGACCCGGCGTACACCTTCGTGCTCGCGGAGGTCGACTACCTCAAGCCCTACTGGGACGCGTTCCCCGAGGAGCGGGCCTTTCTGCGCCAGCTGATCCGCTCCGGGCGCGTCGAGATCATGGGCGGCACCTACAACGAGCCGAACACCAACCTCACCGGTGCCGAGGCCACCGTGCGCAACGCCCTGTACGGCGACGGCTTCCAGCGCCGGATCATGGGGGCGGCGCCCGAGACCGCCTGGCAGCTGGACGCGTTCGGGCACGATCCGCAGTTCCCGGGGCTGATGGCGGACGCCGGGATCTCCTCCAGCTCGTGGGCGCGCGGGCCGTTCCACCAGTGGGGGCCGACGCTCTCCGTCTTCGGCGAGGAGCCGCGCGACCCCGGACGGATGCAGTTCCCGGCCGAGTTCAGCTGGATCGCGCCCTCGGGGCGCGGACTGCTGACGGCGTACATGGTCAACCACTACGGCGCCGGCTGGGCGATCGACAACGCCGCCACCCTGCCCGCCGCGGAGGCCGCCGCCTTCACGCTGTTCCAGGGGCTCAAGAAGGTCGCGCTCACCAGGAACGTGCTGCTGCCGGTCGGCGGGGACTACGCGCCGCCGTGCCGCTGGGTGATGGGCATCCACCGCGACTGGAACGAGCGGTACGTCTGGCCGCGCTTCGTCAGCGGCCTCCCCCGGGACTTCTTCGCCGCCGTGCGCGCCGAGTTGGCGGCCGAGGGGCGCAGGGCGTCCCCGCAGACCCGCGACATGAACCCGGTCTACACGGGCAAGGACGTCTCCTACATCGACACCAAGCAGGCCCAGCGGTACGGCGAGACGCTGCTCGCCGACGCGGAGGCGTGGGCGACCCTGGCCTCCCTCGTCACCGGGCATCCGTACCCGGACGCGGCCCTGGACAAGGCCTGGCGGCAGTTGATCTACGGCGCCCACCATGACGCCATCACCGGCTCGGAGTCGGACCAGGTCTACATCGATCTCCTCACCGGCTGGCGGGAGTTGCACGACCTCGCCCGGACGGTCCATGCCGACGCCACCGACGCGCTCGCCAGCGAGGTGGCCCAACTCCCTGGCGGCGCACCGGACCTGGTCGTCTTCAACGCCGCGACCTGGCAGCGGCGGGACGTGCTCGCCGTCGACGACCCGGGCGGGCTGGTCCCGCTGGACCTCACCGGTCTGCCGCTGCCCGCGGTGCGCGAGGAGGGCCTGCTCCGGGTCGTCGTACCCGACGTACCCGGCATGGGTCTCAAGGCGCTCTCGCTCGCGGAGGGTCCGGTGCCCGGCTGGACACCGGGCGAGGGGCTCACCGTCCGCAACGCGTTCTACGAGGTGACGGTGGACCCGGCACGCGGTGGCGGCGTGTGCGGTCTGCGCCGGCTCACCGAGGGTGGGCGGGAGTTGCTGCGCACCGGCGACCTCGGCAACGAACTGGTCGTCCAGGAGGAGTACCCGCGGCATCCGCGCTTCGGCGAGGGACCCTGGCACCTGACCCCGACCGGGACGACGGCCGCCCGGAGCCGGGACGTCACCGCGGACGTCGAGGTCGAGCACTCCCCCGCCGGGTCGCGGATCACCGTCCGCGGCGACCTGGGGCTCTTCCGGTACACCCAGCGGCTCACGCTCTGGACGGGCGTCGACCGGCTCGACGTGACGACGACGATCGACGGGTACGACGGCGCCGACCGGCTGATCCGGGTGCGCTGGCCCTCGGACGTGCGGGGCGGGCTGCCCGTGCACGAGGTCGCGGACGCCGTGATCGGGCGCGGCTTCGGCTTCGTGGACGTGGACAGCGAGCGGTTCCCGTGGACCCTGGACAACCCGGCCAACACCTGGTTCGGGCTGGGTTCGACGGCCCGGGTCGCGGTGCACGACGACACCGGGCGGCTGCTCGGGCACCGGGCGATCGGGGTCGCCGAACTCGTCTACGCCGACTGGGACACCGCCGGTGAGCTGGGCACCCCGCTGGCGGCGGCGCTGGTCCGGGCGGGTGTCACGGCCACGTCCACGATCGCCGGCGGTCCGCGCTACGGCGATCTGGAGGTGGACTCCAATCTGCCCGACATCCGGATCGCCGTCGGCGGCCCGGACCGCAACGCCGTGGTCGCCGAGGCGCTGGGCTGGGACCCGGCGGCGGCCCGGGAGCTGCACCGGCAGATCGCCGCGGACGGGCTCGCGGCGATCTGGGTGGCCCCGCGCGCCTCGCTGCGCGAGGAGTGGGTGCCCGGCGCCGACCTGCGCGATCTGGAGCGGCTGCCGCTGCTGGTGGTGGCGGGCGCCCGGCCCGAGGACGACGCCAAGGCGGTCGACGCGCTGGTCGCCGACCTGGACGACGCGGTCGTGCGGGCCACGGCGGCCGGGCGCGGGGAGGCGCTGCCGCCGGGCGACGCCTGGGACGGGCGGAGCCTCGCCGTGCTCAACCGGGGCACGCCGGGCTGTGTGGTCACCTCCTCCGGCGACCTGTGGATGTCCCTGATGCGGTCCTGCACCGGCTGGCCCTCCGGCATCTGGGTGGACCCGCCCCGCCGTACCGCACCGGACGGGTCGGGCTTCCAACTCCAGCGCTGGTCCCACACGTTCGAGTACGCGGTGGTGGCGGGGGCGGGTGACTGGCGGGAGTTGGGGCTGCCCCGGGCCGGGCACGCCTACAACCACCCGCTCACCGCCCGGATCAGACCGCCCGCCGGGCAGGCCGGCCGGCTGCCGCGCACGGGGGCCCTGCTGTCCCTGGAGCCCGAGGGCCGGGTGCTGCTGGACGCGCTGAAGCCGAGCGGCTCGCCCCTCGCCCGGGGCGGCGCGGCACCCGCCGATCCGGCGCGGGGTGTCGTCGTACGGCTGCACGAGGTGGACGGGCGTCCGGTGCGGGCCCGGGTGACCGGTCCGCTCCCCTGGACGCAGGGGGCGCGGGCCGACGTACTGGAGACGCCGGGAGAGCCGCTGGCCCCCGTCGGCGGCGCGCTCGATCTCGACCTCGGCGGCTTCGAGGTGGCCACCGTAGGGGCGACTCCGGCGAACGCACGGCACACCGAGGGTCCCGGTGTCGCCGCGCACGAGCCCGCCCAGCCGGTCGCCACCCGCTACTGGCTGCACAATTCGGGGCCCGCGCCGCGCGGCAACCTGCCGGTCGCCGTCTTTCTCTCGCCGGGCCTGCTCACCGCCCCGGGACCGGTCACCGTGACGGTGCGGATCTCCTCGGAGCTCACCGACGCACCGGCCTCGGGCACCGTCCGGTTCCGCAGACCGCCCGGCTGGGCGGCCGAACCCGCCGAGCTGCCCTACGCGTTGGGCCCCGGCGGGTTCACCCTCACCGAGGTGACGCTCACCCCGCCGCCGGACACACCCCCCGGCCGGTACTGGCTGGGCGCGCGGCTGACCCACGACGGGCAGGCGTACGAGGACGTGGTCGCCGTCGATGTGCCGGGCGCCGTGCCGGAGGGCGAGCCGGACGGGCGGGCCCTCACGGCCCGGCTGGGGGCCGAGCGGGTCCGGGTGCGGCGGGGGGAGCGGGCGACGGTGCCGGTCGTGCTGCGGAACACGACCCGGGGGCCGGTCGGCGGAACGCTGTGGGCGGTGTCGCCGTGGGGCACCTGGGGTGGGGTCGCCCCGGGCTGCCAGGGGTTCACCGTGGGTGCCGGGGAGACGCTGGAGTGCGGGATCGAGGTGGACGGCTCGGCGGTGGAGCCGGGGTCGTACTGGCTGCTGGCGAAGGTCGCCGGGCACGGATCCGTCGCCTACACCGAGGCGGTCGTACTGGAGGTGACGCCGTGAGCAAGCACGCGGCCGTGGTGAGCGGGGAACCGGTGCCGGTGGAGCGGGTGGACGCGCTGCTGGCGGCCGTTCCCGCGCGGGACGCGAGAACGGCCCGGGACCGGCCGTCGGCCCAGGACCCGGAGACGGCCCGCACGGAGGCCCGCACGGAGGCCCGCACGGAGGCCCGCACGGAGGCCCTCGCGCGGGCCGAGCGGCAGCGCAGACGGTGGGCGACCCAGGTGGTCGTCACGGACGAACTCGCCCGGCGGGCCTGTGCGGAGCGCGGCCTGGCGCCGCCCGGGGAGGTGTCCCCGCAGCGGGTGCCGGCCGTGTCCGGGACCGATGTCGCCGACCTGGGCAGCATCGTGGCGGTGGCGCTCGCCCACTCCCCCGCCGCGCGCGCCCTGCTGGCCGCTCTGGAGGCCGAACAGCGGGTGCCGGAGGAGGCCGTACGGGACTACTACGTCCGCAACCGGGACCGCTTCCTCACCAAGGACGCGCTGCGACGCGGTGTGGACCCCTTCGCGACGGCGACGGCCGACGACTTCCGGCCGTACGAGCGCGTACGGGACGACGTGGCACGGGAGTTGCGGCGGGCGCGGGGGCGGCAGGCCTTCTTCGACTGGCTGGACCGGGCCCGCGAGGGCGTCGCGTACCCGGCCGGGCACGAGCACCCCGGTGACCCGGCGCATCCGGACCACGAACACCGGCACTGAGCCCGCGTCTTCCCGCACGGAACCCAAACGCAACACGCAAACCATTGACCTCCGATGAATTCTGGTCCACCTTTTCATCAATCGAACTCCAAGTTGGTGATTTGAACCAGCCGGAACGAGCCACACAGGCAGCCGGCCGCAGGAGGGCAACCATGCGCGCGAAGAGACTGACCGGATCCATGACAGGCATCCTCGTCCTCGCCCTGACGGCCGCGGGCTGCGGTCTGTCGGGCGGCTCCGGGGACGGGGACGCGACGGCCGGCGGCTGCAAGGTCGAGCAGGGCAACGTCGGTTCGGGGAAGCTGACGGGTGACGTCAAGGGCCAGATCACCTTCCAGACGACGAACCTGAAGAAGGACTTCGGCGACTTCTTCAACGGCGTCATCAAGGCCTTCGAGAAGGCCCACCCCGGCGCGAAGGTCAAGTGGATCGACGACCCGGGCGACAACACCTTCACCTCGCGCACGGTGGCCGACGCCCAGGCATGCACGCTGCCGGACGTCATCAACCTCAACGCCCCGACGGCGACCGCGCTCACCAAGGCCGGCTACCTGCTCGACGTGGGCACCAAGGACCCGGACGCCGGCAAGCCCTTCGTCCCGGCGTTCTGGAAGTCGAGCACCTTCGAGAACGCCTCGGGCACCTCGGTCCACACCGCCCTGCCCTGGTACACGGGCGGTGTCCTGATCACGTACAACAAGGGCCTGCTGGCGAAGGCCGGCGTCGACCCGACGAAGGCGCCGACGAGCGTCTTCGGTCTGTTCGCCGACTACGAGAAGGTCGCCAAGGCGGCCCAGGGCAAGTACTTCGCGACGATGGCCAACCCGGTCTGGCGGATCCCGGCCGACTGGGACCAGATGAACATCAAGACGCTCTCCGCCGACGGCAAGTCGGCCGTCTTCGCCAATGATCCGAGGACTGTGCAGTGGGTCGCCTGGATGGCGAAGCTGTACCAGGAGGGCGCGATGCCGAAGGACTCGCTGTCCTCCAGCAACGACCCGTCCACGCTCTACAGCCAGGGCAAGGTGGCGTACGGCTCGACGAACCCGAGCTTCGTGCGGTTCGTGAAGCAGAACAGCCCCTCGGTCTACGCCGAGACGGGCGTGAGCCAGCAGCCCTACGACGCGCTCGGCAAGGCCTCCGCCGGCGCCCCGCAGTACATCTCGGTCGCCGCGACCAGCAAGCACGCGCCGGTGGCGCTCGCCTTCGCCGAGTACCTCACCAACGCCGAGAACCAGACGGCCTGGTGCAAGGACCCGGCCGTGGTGATCTTCCCGACGACCACCGAGTCGCTGAACGACCCGTTCTTCCAGGACGTCACCGGCAGCGACCCCTTCTCCCAGGCCCGCAAGCTCGTAGCCGACCAGCTCAAGACGGCCTCCACCAACCAGACCAACCTCTCCCCGGCCGTGCAGAACGCGATCGTGGCCCAGGTGCAGCTGGCCATGCAGGGCAAGAAGAGCGCCGAGCAGGCCGTCAAGGACGCCCAGGAGAAGGCGAACGAGCTGCTGAAGCAGGCGGGTTGACGGTGGCGACCGAGACCGCCGAGACCGCCTCCGTGCCCGGTGCGCGGCGCACGGCCGCCGCACCGGGCGCGGCCCCGTCCCGCCTTCGACGGCTGCTGCCGGGCCCCGCTCCGGGCGCCAACGGGGCCGCGCTGTACCGCCGTTGGTGGCTGCCGTGGCTGTGGACCGCGCCCGCGATCGGCTGTGCCGTGGTGTTCGGGGTGTTCCCGTTCTTCAACACCGTGCTGCTGTCGTTCACGGACGCCAGGCCGCTGGGCGGCGCCGCGAGCTTCGTCGGCCTGGACAACTACAACCGGATGCTGGGCGATTCCGACTTCTGGCTCGCCACCCGCAACAGCGTCCTGTACGCGCTGATCGTCGTCCCCCTGATGGTGCTGCTGCCGCTGCTGCTGGCGGTGCTGGTGGAGAGGAACCTCCCCGGCATCGGCTTCTTCCGCTCGGCCTTCTACACCCCGGTGCTCGCCTCCAGCGTGGTGGTGGGCCTGAGCTGGCAGTGGCTGCTGGCCGACGACGGACTGGTCAACACCTGGCTGCGGAAGGCCCATCTGATCAGGTCGGCCATCCCCTTCCTCTCCGACTCCTGGCTGATCCTGCTCTGCGCGATGGGCCTGACGCTGTGGAAGGGCCTCGGCTGGTACATGGTCTTCTACCTGGCCGCGCTCGGGAACGTGCCGAGGGAACTGCACGAGGCCGCGGCCATGGACGGCGCCGGTGCGGTCCGCCGCTTCTGGCACATCACCGTGCCGGGCGTACGGCAGGCGATGATGCTGGTCGGCACCCTCACCGGCATCGGCTCGCTGCGCGTGTTCACCGAGATCTACATGCTGGGCGGCTCCACGGGCGGCCCCGGCGGCGCCGACCGCACCCTGCCCTTCTACATCCGGGACGTCGGCCTGGACCCGCTCACCGGGAACGCCGGTTACGGCTCGGCGGTCAGTGTGGCCCTGTTCGCGCTGACCCTCGGCCTGACCCTGCTGGCCCAGCGCCTGACCAAGGAGGACGAGGCATGACCACCGCAGTGCCCAGGGCCCGGCGTCTGCTGCCCCGCTGGCGGCAGTACGGCCGCCCCCGCGAACTCGTCGTCCGCTACCTGCTGTTGCTGCTCGTCCTCGGCCTCACCGTCGGCCCGCTGCTCTGGCAGCTCCTCGCCTCCCTCAAGAGCACCGGCGAGGACGTCTTCGGCGCGGACGCCACCCTCCTCCCGCGCCACCCGACCCTGCGGGCCTACCGGGAGGTCTTCGATCAGGTGCCGGTGGCCACGTACATCAGGAACAGCCTGACCGTGGTCGTCCTCTCGATCACCAGCCAGCTGGTGTTCTCCACCACCGCCGGTTACATGCTCTCCAAGCCCGGCTGGAAGGGCCGCAGGGCGGTCTGGGTGGTGCTGGTCGCCTCCATGATGTTCCCCTTCGAGTCGATCATGGTGTCGCTGTTCCTGAGCATCCGCGACCTGGGTCTGGTCGACAGCCTCGCCGGGGTGTGGCTGCCCGGGTTCGTCGGGGCCATCAACGTCCTGCTGATGCGCGGTGCGTTCCTGGCCGTCCCGCGCGAGATCGAGGACTCGGCGATGCTCGACGGCGCGGGCGAGTGGCAGCGCTTCCGCTACCTGTACCTGCCCTCCGCCTGGGGCGCGATCATGGTCGTGGTCATCAACACCTTCATCAGTGCCTGGGACGACTTCCTGTGGCCGCTGATCGTGCTGCGCTCGGAGAACCACATGACGCTGACCTTGGGGCTGTCCCGGCTGCAGAGTTCGTCGTTCGGCTACGACCAGCGGGTGGTGATGGCCGGTTCGGTGATCTCCGTGATCCCGGTGCTGGTGCTCTTCGTGATCACCCAGCGGTGGTTCTACAAGGGCGTCTCGGCGGGGGCCGTGAAGCTCTGAGACCACCCGCTCACCCCTCGGCCCGGAGCAGCGCGGGCACGGCCGCCAGCGCGGCCCGGGACGACTCCGCGACGCGGATCTCCAGCGTCCCGGGCAGCACGGCCGTCGTCAGGTCGGGGCCGACCTGGGCGAGTTGTGCGGCGTCGAGGTGGAAGGTGACCGTGCGTCGCTCGCCGGGTGCGAGGTCGACGCCCTGGAAGGCGCGCAGTTCGAGGGTGCGGGGCCACACGGGGGTGCGCAGCCGCCGGAGGTAGAGCTGGGCGACGGTTCGGCCGGGGCGTTCGCCCGTGTTGGTGATGTCGACCTCCACGGTGTGCCCGGAGAGCCGCGGCGGGCCGTAGGCGAAGCTCGTGTAGGACAGTCCGTGGCCGAAGGCGAACTGCGGCTCGGCGCTCTCGTCGGCGTAGCCGCCGTACTCGGTGTCCTTGTGGTTGTAGTGGACGGGGAGCTGGGCGGCGGAGCGCGGCACCGAGACGGGGAGCCGGCCGGTGGGTTCGGTGTGTCCGAGGAGGACCTCGGCGATCGCCTCGCCGCCCCACGGGCCCGGGTACCAGGCGGTGAGCAGGGCTCCCGCGCGTTCGGCGAGCTCGGGGACGGCGTGCGGGCGGCCCTGGACGAGGACGACGACGGTGGGGGTGCCGGTGGCGGTGACCGCGTCGAACAGGGCCCGCTGGTCGGCCGGTAGCCGCAGTCCGGCGAGGTCGACGCCCTCGCCGCAGGTCATCTCGGCGACGGCCGTCCGGGCCGCCCCGTTGGCGTCGAACTCCGCGTCGGCGGTACGGGCGCTGCTGCCGCCCAGCACCAGCACGGCGAGGTCGGCCGCCGTCTCCCCCTCGTGGATCCGGACGCCGGGCGGGGCCAGTGCGCGCAGGGCCTCCAGGACCGTGGCCCCGGTGCCGGGGCGCTGCGGGGCGGTGTAGTCGCCGAGCTGGTGGGCGGTGGTGGCGGCGTGCGTGCCGAGGACGGCGATCCGGCGGACGGCGGGTCCGATCGGCAGGAGTCCGGCGCGGTCGTGGAGGAGGGTGACGCAGCGGCGGGCGAGTGCGGTGCTCAGCTCGCGTCCGCCGCCGGGCAGCGGTGTACGGCGGGTGTACGGCTGCTCGAAGAGACCGAGGCGGAACTTGAGCCGCAGCACCCGGGCCACGGCCGCGTCCAGGACCGCCTCCTCGACGAGGCCGCGCTCCACGGCCTCTTCCAGGTGCGTGAACCCCTCGTCCCAGAGGCTCAGGTCCACCCCGGAGTGGAGGGCGAGGGCGCCCGCGGAGATCTTGTCGCCGGTGATCCGGGCCAGCCGGTCCACGGCGAGGCCGTCGGCCATGACCAGCCCGTCGAACCCCCAGCTCTCGCGCAGGATCCCGGTGAGCAGGGCCCGGTTGCCCGCGCACGGCAGGCCGTCGACCTCGTTGTACGCGGCCATGACGGCGGCCGCTCCGGCGCGGATGCCCGCCCGGGCCGCCGGGAGGTGGATCTCGTGGAGTTCGCGGAGTCCGAGTGCGGACTCGGCGGAGTTGCGGCCGCCGACGGTGGCGCCCTGACCGGCGAAGTGCTTGAGGACGACGGGGGCCTTGTCGGCGGCGAAGTACTCGGCGGGTGCTCCCTGCATGCCGCGCACCAGGGCCTCCGTGAGGCGGGCGGCGAGGTAGGGGTCCTCGCCGAAGCACTCCTCGGTGCGGCCCCAGCGGGGGTCGCCGGCGATGTCCAGGGCCGGGACCAGGGCGACATGGCCGCCCCGGGCGCGGAGTTCGGCGGCGGCGTGGGCGGCGGCGCGCTCGTGCAGGCCGGGGTCCCAGCCGGCGCCGACGGCGAGGTTGACCGGGAGGACCGTGCCGTCGAGCGCCATGTGCCCGTGCGGGACCTCCTCGACGAACAGGGCGGGGATGCCCAGCCGGCTGCTGTCGAGGACGTGGCGCTGGACCAGGTCGGCGAGTTCGGCGCTGTCGGCGGCGCCGGGGCCGGTGCCGTGCTCCACACCGGACCAGGCGTCGGCGCGCAGCAGGCCGTAGAGGGCGCCGAGTCCGGCGAAGCGCTCGGTCTCGGCGCGCAGCGCGTCGGTGAGGGCGAAGCGGCCGTCGGGGGTGCGGCGGTAGGCGTCCCAGCCGTACATGCGCTGGTTGAGCTGGCCCGCCTTCTCACGGAGGGTCATCCGGGAGAGGAGGTCGCTGACGCGGGCGTCGACGGGGGCGGTGCGGGTGCGGTAGACGGGGGTGGTCACGGATCCTCCGCGGGTCGGTGGGCGGTCGCGGCGAGCCGTGCCAGGGCCACGGCCCCCGCGCAGCCGTCCGGGACGGGGGTGATCCGCAGGCCGAGGCCGGCGAACCGTTCGGCGAGCGGGCTCAGCAGGGGGCCCGCCGGAGCGACCAGGCCGCCCGTGACGACCAGTGGCTCGCCCCGGCGCGGTCGCAACGCGGCCACGGTCCCGGCGAGATGGGCGGCCGCCGCCTGCAGGATCGCCTCGGCGACCGCGTCCTTCTCCGCCGCCGCCTGCGGCACCAGGGGTGCGAGGTCGGCCAGCCGCACCGGCGGCCGGTCCAGCACGGCGGGCAGCAGCCGCGCCCGGTAGGCGGCCCGCCGAGCCGACGGCCAGGTCTCCTCGCCGGCCGGGGGCAGCACGCCCGTCGGCAACCCCAGGGCCCGGCCGACCGTAGCGGTGAGGACCGTCGGTCCGCCCCGCCCGTCCGCCGCCCGCAGGGCGGCCCGCGCCGCTTCGCGCCCGATCCAGAACCCGCTGCCGTCGTCCCCCAGCAGCCAGCCGTCCCCGCCGGAGGTCGCGACCAGCACCCGGCCCTCGATCCGGGCGGCGACCGCGCCGGTCCCGGCCACCAGGGCGAGTCCGTCGGCGGGTTGCCCGGGCGCCCCGGCGAAGGCCGCCTCGATGTCGCTGTACACCTCGACGGCTCCGGTGGCGATCCCCAGCCGGGTCAGCGCGGTGGTGAGGGCGGTCCGCGCCCGCACCCGGCCCGGCTCCTCCTCGGGAGCGCGGGCGGCCCCGGCGAATCCTCCGACCACCGCGACCACGCGTCCGCGCTCCGCCTCCGGCACGGCCGAATCGACCGCCCGCGCCAGCTGATCGGCGAGCCGCGGCCCGGGCACGGTCAGCGCGTTGCCCGGTCCGGCCGTGCCTTCCCCGAGCGGCCGCCCGTCCCACGCGTCCGCGAGGACCGCCCGGGTACGGGTGCCACCGGCGTCGATCCCGACGACCCACCCCGATCTCTGGTTCAAATCACTATTCATTGTCACCCATGGTGGTTGATACATTCGCCGCAGACAAGGTCCGAAGAGCATCCGAGGCCCTCTGGAGGACGCCATCAGCACGCCCCCGCCCGCCCCTGAACTCCGCTTCGGCGTCAACTACACCCCACGCCGTGGCTGGTTCCACGCATGGCACGACGTCGATCCGGAGCACGCCCGCGAGGATCTGGCCCAGATCGCCGGACTGGGCCTGGACCACATCCGGGTCTTCCCGCTCTGGCCGCTGCTGCAGCCCAACCGCGCGCTCATCCGCCCCGCCGCGGTGGACCGGCTCCTCCAACTCGTCGACCTGGCCGCCGAGTGCGGCCTAGACGTCCTCGTGGACGGCATCCAGGGCCATCTGTCGAGCTTCGACTTCTACCCGGAGTGGACGCGCAGCTGGCACCACCGCAACGTCTTCACCGACCCCGACGCCATCGAGGCCCAGGCCACCCTCCTGCGCACCCTGGGCCGCGCCCTGACCGGCCGCCCGAACCTCATCGGCCTGCAGCTCGGCAACGAGCTCAACAACCTGGTCGAGCACAACCCGGTGACGGCGGCCGAGGTGGACCACTACCTGGACACCCTGCTGGCGGCGGCCCGGGAGGGACTGGGCACGGGCGCCGGACTGGTCACCCACTCGGCCTACGACGCGGCCTGGTACGGCGACGACCACCCCTTCACCCCGGAGGCCTCGGCCCGCAAGGGCGACCTGACCACCGTCCATCCCTGGGTGTTCTCCGGCGACTGCGCCCGCCGCTACGGCCCGCGCTCCCCCGAGGTACGGCATCTCGCCGAGTACGGCACCGAACTCGCCAAGGCCTACGCCACCGATCCGGCCCGCCCGGTCTGGGTCCAGGAGACCGGCGCGCCCGAGCCGCACATCCCGGCCGCCGACGCCCCGGACTTCGCCCGCGCGACGCTGCTCGACGCGGCGGACTGCACCGGACTGTGGGGCGTCACCTGGTGGTGCTCCCACGACGTGGACCGGGCCCTGCTCGACTTCCCCGAACTCGAATACACCTTGGGCCTGTTCGACTCGGCGGGCCGCCCCAAGCCGATCGCCCACGCGCTCGCCGAGACCGTGGCGGAGCTGCGCGAGAAGCGTGCCGTGACAGTCCGGCAGACCGCACTGGTCCTGGACTGCACCCCGGCCACGCGCTCGGTCTCGGGTCCGGGCGGGGCGTTCTTCGAGGCGTGGACGAGACTGCGCGCGGAGGGGGTCCGGCCGGCCGTCGTCCTGGCGGAGCGGGCGGCCGACGGGCGTCACCTCGCGGCCCGGGGCATCAGGGAGCTGATCCGGCCAACACCTCCGCCAGCGCACGGAGGTTGACCCGCCCCCGCCCGAAGGAGCACAGCCCCGTGTCCTCCGGCAGCCCGGTCGACACCCGCACCGCGTCCGGCCGGGCGGCCAGCAGCGCCGCGCATACCCGCTCCTGCCAGGGATGCAGTCCGGCGTCGCAGACGGCGACCACCAGCGGCCGTCCGGCCGCCGCCCGCAGCAGCTCCCGCATGGCGGCCGGGTCCGGCTCGCCCGTGAGGGCCGTCCCGGTGGCCGTCGGATCCAGGGCCCGCACCTCGGTGAGCAGGTCCTCGCCGCCCCAGTTGAGGGCGGGATGCGGCGGCGGGAACAGGTCGACGACGTAGGCGCCCGGCACGGGCGGGAGCGCCACGCCCCCGCTCCGTACGGCCCGTCTCGCCGCCTCCGCTCCCGCCCCCGCGTCCCACGGAGCCACCTGCGCCGGTGGCGTGGCGTACCGCCGGGCGAGCCGTCGTACCCGCGCCGCCGCCTCCTCGATCCGTTCCGGCGCCAGTTCCCCCGAGCGCAGCGCGTCGAGGACGGCGTCCCGGCAGGCGAGGGTGGTCTCCAGGTGCGGTACGGCGATGATCACCTGGTCGGCTCCGGCCGCGAGGGCGATCCGGGCGCCGGCCGCCTCGCCGTACCGGTCGGCGATGGCCTTCATCTCCAGCGCGTCGCTCACCAGCACGCCGTCGAAGCCGAGTTCGCCGCGCAGCAGGTCGCCGAGGATGCGGGGGCTGAGGGTGGCGGGGCGGTCGGGGTCCAGGGCCGGGAAGACGACATGGGCGCTCATCAGCATCGGCACGCCGGCGGCGATCGCGGCCCGGAAGGGGGCGAGGTCGAGCCGGTCGTACGGTCTCGGGTCGGCCGCCGTCTCGTGGTGGCTGTCGGTGACGGTGCCGCCGTGGCCGGGGAAGTGCTTGGCGCAGGAGGCGACGCCGCGGGCCTCGGTGGCGGCGATCCAGGCGCGCAGGTGGCGGGCGACCAGGTCGGGATCGGCGCCGAAGGAACGGGTGCGGACGATCGGGTTCTCGGGGCGGTGCTGGATGTCGGCGACCGGGGCGTAGGAGACGGTGATGCCGAGCGTGGCCAGGTGCCCGGCGAGGGCGTCGGCGCAGGCGGCCGTCAGCGCGGGGTCGTCGGTGACGCCGAGGGCCCAGGAGCCGGGCACCTCCGGCGCGCCCGCGCCGACCAGGTGGCCGATGCCGCCGCCCTCGTTGTCGATGGCCACCAGCAGGTCGGGCCGCAACTCCCGCAGTGTCCCGGTGAGTTCACGGACCTGGTCGGCGTCGCGGATGTTGCGGGTGAAGAGGATGACACCGCCCAGGCCGCGGTCGATGAGCCGTTTCAGGGTGTCGGGGACGGTCGTCGTACCGTCGAATCCGGCGACCAGGCAGCGATGGGCGGCCTCGTCCAGGGTCTCGGGCAGGTCGCCGGGGCCGTGCGCGGGGAGGGTCACCCCGGGAATCCTGTGGCTCATCCAACCGAAAGTCAACCGCTTTCGGGATCAATCATTCACGCATGGGGGTCCGGTCAGGACGGTGACGCGGCCGTCAGGCGCGCCGCGTCCGTCACCGCCCGCGCGAAGGCCTCGGGCGCCTCCTGGGGGACGTTGTGGCCGACGCCCGCCAGGGTGCGGTGCTCGTACGGGCCGGTGAACCTGTCCCGGTAGGCGCTGCCGTCGCCCGGCGCCGTGAACGGGTCGCGCTCCGGGTCGAGGGTGACGGTGGGGACGGCGATGGGCGGCCGGGCGGCGAGCTGCTTCTCCAGGCCGTCGTAGCGGCGCTGGCCGTCCGCGATGCCGAGCCGCCAGCGGTAGTTGTGGATGACGATGGCCGGGTAGTCGGGGTTGTCGAAGGCGGCCGCCGTGCGGTCGAAGGTGGCGTCGTCGAAGTCCCAGGTCGGGGAGACCTGTTGCCAGACGAGCCGGGTCAGGTCGCGGCGCAGGTCCCGGTCCTCCATGGCCTTGCGGCCGCGCTCGGTGGCGAAGTAGTACTGGTACCACCAGGTGTACTCGACCTTCGCCGGCGCCGGTTCCAGGTTGGCCTTGACGTCGGTGACGAGGTAGCCGCTCACCGACACCAGTGCCCGGCACCGCTCCGGCCAGAGCGCGGCGATGATGTCGGCGGTGCGCGAGCCCCAGTCGAACCCGGCCAGCACGGCCCGCTCGATCTTGAGGGCGTCCATCAGGGCCACGATGTCCAGGGCGACGGCCGACTGCTGGGCGTTGCGGACGGTCCGCTCGGACAGGAAGCGTGTCGTGCCGTGACCGCGCAGGTAGGGGACGATCACCCGGTAGCCCTGGTCGGCCAGGAGCGGGGCGACGCCGACGTAACTGTGGATGTCGTACGGCCAGCCGTGCAGGCAGACGACCACCGGGCCGTGGGCCGGGCCCGCCTCCGCGTAGCCGACGTCGAGCAGTCCGGCCCTGGTCTGCTTCACCCGCGCGAAGGAACCGGTGTCCGCCGGCGTCGGGGACGGGTCCCGGGGAGCGGCCGCGGCGGACGGAGCCCCGCGCAGTCCCCCCACCGAGACCGCCGCCGCGCCGGTCCCCATCGCCGCGTTGAAGGTGCGCCTGTCGATCACCTGAAGCCTCCTCGGTCCGCGTCCACGCCCGCTCACACGGTGACGGTCTTGAGCTCGACGTACTGGGCGAGCCCGGCGGCCCCGTACTCGCGGCCGATCCCGCTGGCCTTGTAGCCGCCGAAGGGACCGTCGAAGGAGATGGCCGCGCCGTTGACGGTGACCGTGCCGGTGCGCAGGCGGCGGGCGACCGCGAGGGCGTGGTCCTCGTCGGCGGACCAGACGCCGGCCGAGAGGCCGTACTCCGAGTCGTTCGCGATCCGTACGGCGTCGTCCTCGTCGTCGTACCCGATGATCACCAGGACCGGGCCGAAGATCTCCTCCTGGGCGATCCGCATGGAGTTGTCGACGTCGGCGAACACGGTCGGGGTGACGTAGTTCCCGCTCTCCAGACCCGGCGGGATCCCGGGGCCGCCGGTGACGAGCCGGGCCCCCTCCATGATGCCGAGTTCGATGTACTCGCGCACGCGCTGCTGCTGGTCCGGGCGCACCATCGGGCCGATGAAGGTTCCGGGGTCGGCCGGGTCGCCGACCTGGAGCGACTCCACCAGGTCCTTGACGGCGGCGACGACCTCCTCGTACCGGCCGCGGGGCGCGAGGACCCGGGTCTGCGCGATGCACGACTCGCCGTTGTTGAGGAGGGAGGCGAACCTCAGTCCGCGTACCGCCGTGTCCACGTCGGCGTCCGGCAGGATGACCGCGGCCGACTTGCCGCCCAGTTCCAGGCTGACGCGCTTGAGCTGCTCGCCGGCGAGGGCGGCGATCCGGCGGCCGGCCCGGGTCGAGCCGGTGAAGGCGATCTTGTCGATGTCGCGGTGCGAGACGAGGTACTCGCTGGTCTCCCGGTCGGCGGGGAGCACGCTGATCACCCCTTCCGGCAGACCGGCCCGCTCCAGCAGTTCGGCGAGGACTCCCATGCTCAGCGAGTTCTCCGGGGACACCTTCAGGACGACGGTGTTCCCGGCCAGCAGCGCGGGGATGATCTTCGCCATCGCCGCCGAGAACGGGGAGTTCCAGGGGATGACGGCGGCCACGACACCGACGGGCTCGCGCCGGACGACGGCGCGGGGCGCGGCGGCGGACTCCAGTGCCTCCTCCCAGCCGAACGCCTCCGCCGCCCTGAGGTAGGCGTCGGCCTGCCGGGTGAGCCCCGGCTGTCCGGCCCTGGTGAACCAGGCGGCCGAGCCGTTCTCGGCCGAGATCAGCCCGGCGATCTCGTCGGCGCGGTCCTCGCGCAGGGCGTTCAGCCGCCGTATGACCGCGATGCGCTCGGCCGGTGCCGTGTGCGGCCAGGGGCCCTCGTCGAAGGCGGCCCGGGCGGCGGCCACGGCACGGTCGATGTCGGCGGGCCGGGCCTGGGCGGCACGGCCGATGACCGCCTGGTCGTGCGGCGACCGGATGTCGAGCAGTTCGGGGCTGCTGGGCTCCACCCAGGAGCCCGCGACGAAGAGACGGTCGTAGGTGATCATGTGCCCTCTCCATTCATTATCTGTCACATCAATGTAGCACTTACTCGCGAGAGAGCCGCTTCGGTGCTGCAGTAAGTGAGTCAGGTTTCACACCGCGGGCTATGCTCGCCGCGTGAGAGCAGACGCAGCACGCAATCTGGAAGCGGTTCTGACGACCGGGGCCCGCATGCTCGCCGTCGACCCGGGCGCGAGCATCGCCGCGATCGCGGCGGAGGCGGGTGTCGACCGGCGCACCGTCTACCGGCGGTTCGCGTCCCGCGAGGAGCTGCTCGCGGCGATCTACGAGGCGCGGTACGACGCGGTCCAGCGGGCCGTGGACCGCGCCAGGCTGCGTGAGGCTCCCGTGGCGGTGGCGCTGCACCGGTACGTCGAGGAGATCATCGAGGTCAACCGCACCTGGCCCGTGGAGCTCACCCGGCTGCGCGCCGACGACGCGATCCGGGAGCGGCGGGACGCCCTGATCGGCGAGGTCGAGGACTTCCTTGGGCGCGCCACCGACGAGGGGCTGCTGCGCGCGGATCTCCCCCTCGCCTGGGCGAGTTCACTGCTGCCGCAGCTCATGCATCTGGCGTCGCAGCAGCTGCCCGGGCTCAGCGCCGCGCGGGCCGCCGATGTGGTCGTGGACAGCTTCCTGCGCGGGCTCGGCCCGCGGTGACCGCCGAAGGGGGTTGTCGTGCGCCCGTGCGTCTGATTGGGTACGGCGCGACAGAACGGGGGCGACCGACGTGGATCAGGCCGCTGAACAGGGTGTTCGAGGGACGCTGCCCGAAGGGCTCGGGCGGGCGGTAGAGCGGACCGCCGACGAGATCGCCGCGTTGCTGCGGGGTGCGTCCGACATGGGTGCCGCGGTGCCGGGTTCGGCGTGGACGGTCGGCGAGGCGGCGGCCCATCTGGCGCTGGCCAACGAGCTGATGGCCGACCTGGCGGAGGGCCGGGAACGCCCGTACGGGGACGGCACACCGCAGAGCCTGGCGGCCGCCAACGCGGAGTCGCTGGCCGTGTTCGGCGAGCGCCGGGCCGAGCCGCTGGCGGCGATGATCACCGAGCAGGCCCGGCGGTGCGTCGACGCGCTGGCCGGGGCGGCCGACGGTCCGGCGCCGGTCACCCCGCTCGGTGTGCTGGAGCGGCCGGAACTCGCCTCCTACCTGCTCACCCACATGCTGGGCCACGGCTACGACCTGGCCCGTGCGGTGCGGCGCCCGCACATGATCGACGCCGAACGGGTCGGGCTGTGCATGCCGTTCATGCGCGCGGTGATGCCGGCCGTGGCGAACGGCTCGGCCGTCGGCGGGACGACCGCCCGGTACACGATCCGGCTGCGCGGTGGCGGCGGCGCCTTCGGGGTCTCGGTCGCCGACGGTGCCGTGCGGGTGACGCCGGAGCCGCAGGACCGCCCGGACTGCACGATCCTCATCGATCCCGTCGTCTTCCTGCTGATCGCCCTCGGCCGCGTCAGTCCCTGGCCGGCCATGGCCCGGGGGCAGGTGCTCGCCTTCGGGCGCAGGCCCTGGCTCGCGCCGCGCTTCCCCGCCCTGTTCGTCGCCCCCTGACGTCCGTCGGGGCGCTCCCCGGCCTCAGCCGAGGTCGCCGACGCTGATCGCGCCGACCGGGCAGGCGCGGGCGGCTGCCGGTACGAGGGGGTCGGCGGGGTCGCGGACGGTGCCGTAGCCGTCGTCGTCCTGGAAGAAGGCTCCGGGTGCGGTGAGGGCGCACTGACCCGCACCGATGCAGACGTCCTTGTTCACGTCAACGGTCATGGTCTGCCTATCAGTTCAGGAGGGGGCGGGGTCCCGGGAGTGGCGGGCGGCGGCGCCAGGGCGGTGCTGATCACCCGGGCCACCTCGGCCGCCCGCGCGGTGAGGTAGAAGTGTCCGCCCGGGAAGGTGACCAGATCGAAGGCGGCCGTGGTGTGCTCCCGCCAGGCCTGCGCCTCCTCGGGGGTCACCTTGGGGTCGTCGGTGCCGGTGAGGGCGGTGATGGGGCAGTCCAGGGGCGGGTCGGGGACGGCCCGGTGGCTCTCGACGATGCGGTAGTCGGCACGGATCGCCGGGAGCACCATGCGGACGAGTTCCTCGTCGGCGAAGACCCGTGAGTCGGTGCCGCTGAGCGCGCGGATCTCCCGCAGCAGGCCCTCGTCGTCGAGCCGGTGGGCGGTTTCGGGCCGGTGCCGTGAGGGGGCCCGGCGGCCCGAGGCGAACAGCGCGACCGGGGTCCGGCCGGCCGCCTGCAGTGCGCGGGCCACCTCGAAGCCGAGGACGGCGCCGAGGCTGTGGCCGAAGACGGCGAGGGGGCGGTCGGTCCACGGGAGCAGTTCGGCGGTCACCTGGCGGGCCAGCACGTCGATGCTCGGCGCGCAGGGTTCACCGCGGCGGTCCTGGCGGCCGGGGTACTGGACGGCGAGCACGTCCACGCCGTCGCCGAGGAGTGCGGGCAGTCCGGCGAAGAACGTGGCCGAGCCGCCCGCGTGGGGCAGGCAGACCAGGCGTACCGGGGCCGCCGGGCGGGGCTCGAAGCGGCGGATCCACAGGGTGCCCTGCGGGTCGCCGCTCATGAGGCGGCGCGCACGGTGTCGTAGCGGTGGAAGCCCTGGCCGGTCTTGCGGCCCAGCCGGCCCTCGTCGATGAGCCGGTCGAGGAGCGGCGGTACGGCGTGCACGGCGTCGCCGGTGCCGTCCTCCATGCTGCGGGCCACGTCGGCGATGACGTCGAGGCCGATCAGGTCCAGGACGGCGAGCGGGCCCATGGGGTGGCCGCAGCCGAGGGTCATGCCGCGGTCGATGTCCTCGGCCGTGGCGATGCCGGACTCGTACATCCGGACGGCGGCCATCAGGTAGGGGATGAGGAGCGCGTTGACGACGAAGCCGCAGCGGTCCTCGGCGCGCACGATCTCCTTGCCGAGCACGCCGGTGACCAGGTCCTCGGCGCGGGCGGCGGTGCGCTCGGCGGTGTGCGCGGACCGGATGACCTCCACCAGCGGCATGGTCGGCACCGGGTTGAAGAAGTGCAGGCCGATCACGTCGCCGGGGCGGTCGGTGGCGGCCGCCAGGTCGGCGATGGCGAAGGACGAGGTGGTGGAGGCGAGGACCGCCTCCGGGTCCTCGACGGTCTTGCCGAGCGCGGTGAACAGCCGCAGCTTGGTCTCCCGTTCCTCCGGGACCGCCTCGATGACGAAGTCCCGGTCGGCGAGGGCGTCCGGGTCGGCGCCGAACACCGCCCGCTCCTCGGCCTCGGCGCGCAGGGCGTCGTCGATACGGCCCTTCGCGTGCGCCCGGTCGAGCAGGCGGAGCACGCGGGTGCGGGCGCGGTCGGCGGAGGCCGGTCCTGAGCCCAGGATCCGCACGTCCAGGCCGGCGCGCAGGCACTCGGCGGCGATGCCGGCGCCCATGGTGCCGCCGCCGACGACACCGACCCGGCGGGCGCTCATGCCGCGCTCCGCACAGCCGGCGCCGACCAGCGCAGCAGGCCCGCGGCGACCGCCATGCCGGCGCCGAACCCGGCGAGCAGCACCAGGTCGCCGGGGCGCAGGGCGCCGGAGCGGTTGGCCTCGTCCAGGGCGATGGCGACGGAGGCGCTGCCGGTGTTGCCGGAGTGGTCGAGCGGCAGGTGGGTGACGGCGTCGGTCAGGCCGCAGGCGTCGACGAGTTCGGTGACCATCATGCCGTTGGCCTGGTGGGGCACGAAGTGGTCGACGTCGGCCGCCTTGTGGTCGCAGCGTTCCAGCAGGGCCTCGATGATGCCGGGCACGTTGTCCATGACGTAGTCGCGGACCTCCCGGCCGCGCATGTGCAGGACATGGCCGCGGCCGGTGACCGTCTCCGCGGAGGCGGGGCGGCGGCTGCCGCCGCCGGGTATCTCGATCAGCCGGTGGGCGGCGCCGCCGCCGATCATGTCGAGGTCCAGGAAGCCGGAGCCGTCGTCGACGGCGGCGACCACGGCGGCTCCGGCGCCGTCGCCGAACAGCACGCTGGTGGCCCGGTCGTCGAAGTCGACGAACCGGGAGTAGACGTCGGTGCCGATGACCAGGGCCCGGGCGGCGGGCCGCAGGCTGATCAGGGCGCGGGCCAGGGCGAGCGAGGTCACGAAGCCGGAGCAGGCGATGTTGACGTCGAAGCACCCGGCGCGGTGGGCGCCGAGCGCGTCCTGCACCAGGGTCGCGGTGGCCGGGATGGGGGCGTCGCCGGTGGTGGTGGAGACGATGAGGTAGTCGATGTCGCCGGCGCCGAGCCCGGCCGCGTCCAGGGCGGAGCGGGCCGCGCGCACGGCGAGGTCGGAGGCCGCCTCGTCGGGGGCGGCGAACCGGCGCGAGACGATCTTCGTCTTGCGTTCGATCCACTCCTCGCTGGTGCCGGGCACCATCGCCACCACATCGGCGTTGGTGACCACCCGTTCGGGCAGGTAGGAGCCGGTCGCGAGGATGCCGATGCCGCCGGCGGACAGGTCCGCTGTCATGTTCGTTTCCCTTCGGGTGTCCGACGGCCCGGTCAGCCCGCGACGGCCGCGGTGACGGACCGCAGCGGGGTGAGGGTCTCCTCGCCGATGCGGGCGCGCAGTTCGGGCGCGGTGACGCCGAGGCCGGGCTCGGGGGCGAGGCAGAGGACGCCGACCTTGCCGACGTGCTGGTTGAGCTGCACCAGGCGGGTCGCCTCGCCGACGTCCGCCAGCGGGTAGACCCGGGAGATCACCGGGACGATGCTGCCCTGCTCGAAGAGGCGGGCGAACTCGGTCATCTCCTGGAGGTTGGCGATGTGGCTGCCGACGATCCGCTTGAGCTTCATCCACAGGTAGCGGTTGTCGAAGGTGTGGTGGTACCCGGTGCTGGACCCGCAGGTGACCACCACGCCGCCGCGCCGCACGACGAACACGGAGATGCCGAAGGTGGCGCGTCCCACGTGCTCGAAGACGATGTGCGGGTCCTCCCCCACCTCCCGGCGGACGATCGCGCCGAGCCGTTTGCCGGCCTTGATGGCGAGTTCGGGGTCGTCACCGGTGTCGTCGCCGATGCCGATCTCCTCGCGGTTGATCACCACCTGGCAGCCCAGCTTCCGGGCGACGGCCTCCTTGGCCTCGGAGCCGACCACGCCGACGGCCACCCCGCCGCCGTTGCGGACCAGTTGGGCGGCGTACGCGCCGAGGCCTCCGGAGGCGCCCCAGATGAGCACGATGTCGCCCTGCTTCATCCGGGCGCCCCGGTCGCTGACCAGCATCCGGTAGGCGGTGCCGCCGCAGACCGGGATGCTGGCGGCCTCCTCCCAGCTCAGGTGCGGCGGCTTCGGGATGAGCTGGCTGGCGCGGGCCACCGCGTACTGGGCGAGGCCGCCGTAGTTGGTCTCGAAGCCCCAGGCGAGCTGGGCCTCGCTGAGCATGCCGTCGGTCTGGGTGGCCGGCTCCTGGTCGTCGACGTGGGCGGGGCTGACGACGACGTGGTCGCCGACGCGCCAGCGCCGTACGCCCGAGCCGACCCGCACCACGACACCGCTGCCGTCCGAGCCGAGCACGTGGAAGGGCTGGTCGTGGCGGGCCGCCCAGCCGCCCTGCCGGGCGTAGGAGCGCAGGAACCGGAAGGTGGACAGCGGCTCGAACTTCGCCGACCAGACGGTGTTGTAGTTGACGGAGCTGGCCATGACGGCGACCAGCACCTCGTCCGGGGCGAGGTCGGGCATCGGGACCTCGCCGACGTGCAGGGTACGGCGGACGTCCTTGTCGGTGGCCTCGGCGAAGATGCCCTCGTCCTCGACGCGCAGGTGCGCGGCGGTGAAGCGGTCGGGCAGTTCGGCGCGGGCGAGCTCGTCCGGGGAGGCCCCGGAGAGCACGGCGTCGGTCAGGGACATGGGTACCTCATTCGCCGGTGGGCGGTTCTATGGACAGCGCGTGGTGGAAGACGTTGCGCGAGTCCCACTGCGCCTTGGTCCGCTGGAGCCTGGGGTAGTTGTCCTTGTAGTAGAAGGTCGACCAGGGCACGCCCGAGTCGTTGTGGGCGGGGTCGGCGAGATCGGCGTCGACGTAGTTGATGTAGCAGCCGTCCCAGGTGCCGTCGGGCACCGGCACCCCGCCGGTGGCGGCGTAGACGTCCTTGTACATGCCGCGCACCCAGGCCAGGTGCTTGTCGTCCTCGGCCGGGTTCGTCCACCACGCCTGGTACTGCATCTTGACCAGCGAGTCGCGCTGCGGGATGGCGGTGGCGTCCGGGGCGACGGTGGCGATCTGCCCGCCGTACGGGAAGATGATCAGCGAGGCGCCCGGGTTGCTGTAGTCCGTCGCGGTCAGGTAGCGGTGGATGGTCGCCGCCTGCTCGGCCGTGAAGTTGGTCCTGAGATAGGCCGACTTGGCCTTGACCCGGACCGCGGGGGCCGCGTAGTTCGAGGTGGAGACGAACCGGGTGACCTGGCCCCAGGTGGCCTTGGTGGGCGCGGCGGCCAGGGCCTGGCGGATGCCGTCGGAGGTGCCCTCGCCGATCGCGGCGAGGTGGTCGGCGAGCATGTCGGCGGCGCCGTCGACGGTCGCGTCGACCTGGGTGATCAGGGTGAGCACGCCGGTGGAGACGTGGTTGAGGCCGAACAGGCTGGACAGCGCGTTCTCCTTGGCGCCGGGGGCGCTGTGGTCGCCCAGCCAGGCGATGAAGTTGGTGAGCAGCCGGGCGAAGTCGGCCTCGTCGATGGCGCTCCACGGGATGGCGGCGATGTTCAGCAGCACGTGCGAGGGCGGCTGGGGCAGCAGGGCGCGGGGGTCGTCACCGGTGGCGCCCGGGGTGCGGAACCAGTACTTGGTGACGACGCCGAAGTTGCCGCCGCCCCCGCCGGTGTGCGCCCACCACAGGTCGTGGTTCGGGTCGTCGGGGTCCGCCGTCGCGACGACCGCGCGGGCCTTGCCCGCGGCGTTCACGACGACCACCTCCACCGCGTACAAGTGGTCGACGACCAGCCCGAACTGACGGGACAGCAGACCGTAACCGCCGCCGCAGGCATGGCCGCCCATGCCGACCGAATAGCACAGCCCGGCCGGGAGGGTGACGCCCCACTCGTGCAGCAGGGTGTCGTAGACGTTGAGGAGGATCGCGCCGGGCTGGACGGAGAAGGCGCGGCGCTTCGCGTCGTAGCCCACCTCGTCGAGGGTGGACAGGTCGAGGACGACCTCGATCTCCGGGTTGTAGACGAAGTTCTCGAAGCAGCCGCCGCCGCTGCGCACCGAGAACCGCTTGCCGGTGTCGACCATCTCCTGGACGGCGGCCACCGCCTCGGCGGTGGAGCGGATCACCCGGATCTGGTCCGGGGTGCCGATCCAGCGCTTGTTGTAGCCGCTGGTCATGTCGTCGTAGCGGGCCTCGTCCGGGGTGACGACGATCGGTGCGGTCGTCGCCTCGGCGGCCAGGGCCGGGCCCGCGGTGGTGCCTGCTGCCACGGTTGCTCCCGCCATCGCGTATCCGAGTAGCTGTCTGCGGCCCAGCTCAGCCACGGGCCACCGCCGGCATCCGGGTGATGGCGCTGACGAAGTTGCTGGTCACGCGGACCGGCTCGCCGATCTCGAAGTCCGGTACGCGACGCAGGAGTTCCTTCAGCAGGACGCGCAGCTCCATCCGGGCGAGGACGTTGCCCAGGCAGTGGTGGGGGCCGCCGCCGCCGAAGCTGATGTGCCGGTTGGGGTTGCGGGCCAGGTCCAGGAGGTGCGGGTCGGTGAAGACCCGCTCGTCGCGGTTGCCCGAGGGGTAGAACAGGGCCACCTTGTCGCCCTCGCTGATGTGCCGCCCGCCGAGTTCGGTGTCCCGGGCGGCGGTACGGCGCAGCGTGAGCACCGGGGTGGACCAGCGCAGCAGCTCCTCGATGGCCTTGCCGGAGCGGGCGTCGAAGTCGGCGGCGAGGAAGGCGCGTTGCTCGGGGAAGTCGGAGAGCGCCTTGCCGGCGTGGCTGATCGTCTGGCGCGGGGTGTCGAAGCCGGCGCCGATCAGCAGCAGGAAGAAGGCGCTGATCTCGGCGTCGGTCAGGCCCTCGCCGTCGACGCGGGCCTGCACCAGGTCGGTCATCACGTCGTCCTGCGGGTCCGCGCGCCGCGCCTGGGCGATCGCGACGGCCTTCTGCGAGACCAGCCCGACGACCTCGTTCACGATGTCGGCGCGGTCCCGGCCGAGCTTCTCCGCCTCGTCCCGGCTGGCCAGCATGACGGTGATGGCCTCGGTGAACCGGTCCAGCTCCGCCGCGTCCAGACCGAGCATGTACGTCATCGTCCAACGGGCCATCGGCATCGAGACCTTGGCGACGAAGTCGCACTCGCCGGCGGTCGCGAAGTCCTCGACGATCCGGCGGACCTCGTCCTCCATCGACCCGCGCATCTGCTCCATCCGGGCAGGGCTGAAGGCCGCGGTGACCAGGCTGCGGACCTTCAGATGGCGGGGCGCGTCCATCGCGACGATGGACTGGGTGGCCTGCAGGATGTCCTCGGGCAGCTCCTCGAACTGCACGCCCTTGCGGGAGATGTAGAGATCCGGCCGGCTGCTCACGGCCACGATGTCGGCATGCCGGACGACCGCCCAGAAGCCGTCGTCCGGAGGTGTGGGCAGGAGGCTTCCCTCGGGCGCCTTGTGCCAGGAGACCGGTCGTTCGTCGCGCAGGACGCGGAAGGTGTCGTCCCAGGCCGCCGGGGGCTGCGACCAGAAGTCGATGGACGAAATGTCGGCGGTGTCGAACCGCCGGGCCGCGGTGGTCACCAGGGTCTCCTCCTCGGGGAAACGGCACGCGCGCCGAGGTGATCGGCGCGCGCCGGGCCGTACCGGAACGGGAGACCGCGTCCGCGGGCCGTCGGGGACGGCACGCGGCGGGCGGTCGCGTCCCGACGCACCGCCGAGCATGGGATCAGCTCCCTGCCGGGGCCTTGCACACCGCTTGCGGCTTCCTTGCGGGTGGCCGGTCCGCCCGGGACCGGCCCCCTGATCAGGCCCGACGGGGGCCGGTGGCGCCGTTCGGAGAGGCCGGTGGCGTACGGTGCGACAGCGGGCGCCGCGGGCCCCGGCCGGTGCCGTGCGAGCCCTGCTGCTCCTGCACCGCGCGGACGGCGCGCTTGCGCAGCCGGGTGCGGTCCGTGCCGCTCAGCTCGGTGAGCAGCACTTCCTGCGTCAGCGCGTCCCGGAACGCCAGCCGGAACGGCGACCGGGTCTCCCGGCGCAGCAGCCCGCAGCGCACGGCCTCCTCCAGGGCCGCCTCCGGGTCACCGCCGCGCGGCACCGCCTCCTGGACCAGCGCCAGGTCGAAGGCGGCACCCAGCGCCGAACAGCAGCGCAGCACCTCCAGCACCGGTTCGGGCAGCGCCGCCAGCCGCCGGCCCAGCGCCTGCCGTACGCCCAGCGGCACGTCGGCCAGCGCGGCCTGCACCGCCGTACGGTCCTGGAGCGGTTCGGGGTCACCGACGCCGGCCAGGAACTGGTGCAGGAAGTACGGGTTGCCGCGGCTGCGTTCGTGCAGCACCCGCAGGACGTCGTCGGGCACCTGGATCCCCGTCTGCACCGCGACGAGTTCGCCGGTCTCGGCCCGGGACAGGCCGGTCAGCCGCAGGCTGCGGGTGCGCGGGTCGCTGAGGACGTCGGTGACCGCGCCGCCGTGCATGAAGTCCGCGGCGACCCCCGTGTCCTCCGCGATCACGACGACACCGAGCGGTTCGCCGCGCAGCCGGCTGCGCAGCAGGGTCAGCAGTTCCAGGGAGCGTTCGTCGGCCTGGTCCAGATCCTCCAGTACGACGACCAGCGGCTCCTCGGCGGCCAGCGCGAGCAGCGTCTCGCACATCGCGTCCTGGACGAGGAACCGGGCCAGCGGCGGTTGCTCCTCGGCGGCCAGGAACCGGCCCACCGCCTCCGGGTCGAGCATCAACGGGGCCAGCAGCCGGCCGAAACGGGCCTCGGCGCGGCGGAACGGTTCGGGGCGGGAGACGGCGAGCTGCCGGAACACCTGGGACCACACCCAGTAGTCCGGTACGCCGTCCCAGGAGGTGCAGCAGCCCCACACCACCTCCTGCAGCAGGTCGTTGAGATGCGCACCGACCTCCGCGACCAGTTCGGTCTTGCCGACGCCCATCTCCCCGAGCACGGCGGTGAGATGGCTGCCGCCGTTCAGCGCGTCCACCACATGCCCACCGAGCACACCCCGCTCCCGGCCCCGGCCGACGAACAGCCCCCGAACCCGGGGGAAGTCGCCCAGGGCGGCGGGGGTGGGGGTGGGGGTGGGGGCGGGAGACGCCGGTCGTGAGGCGGCGGGGGTGGGAAACACCGGTCCTGCGGCGGCCGGGGTGTGCTGCGGAAGCGTGGGCAAGGTGGGGGACGGGGGCAGTGCGGGGGACGGGCCGGTGCCGGGGGCCGGGGGCGAGGCAGGGGGTCGCGAAGGGGTTGGGGAAGGGCCGACGGCAGGCGGGTGGGGGGCGGGGGGCGTGTTCGGGGTTACGGGCGCGTGCGGAGCGCCGGGCGCGTGCGGGGCGGCAGGCGTGGGCGGGGCGGCAGGCGTGGGCGCCCCGGCGGACCTGTGCGGAACGGTAGGCGCGTGCGGGGTGACGGCCGTGTGTGTCGGCGGGGCGTATCCGGCGGGCGCGTCGGATGCGGGGACCTCGGATGCGGGCATGTGCGCGATCGGCTCGTTCGGGACGGGAGCCGGGGGCGGTCCGTCGGGAGCGGACGAGGCGTAAGAGGAGGGCGGCGGGGTCTGCGGGTGCGAGGCGGCGGACTCCGGCGCGGCGGCGGGCGGGTGCGGAACGGCAGGCGTCGGTGCGGCGGTGGGCGTGTGTGAAGCGGTGGGTGTCGATGTGGCGGTGGGTGTCCGGGTGTCGGTGGCCGGGGTCGGATTGCCGGGGGTCGGGCGTTCCCGGGCGTGCGTGGAGCCTGTGGGGCCCCCTTCGTCGGCGACACCTGGCGACACCGGCCTCGCTGAACCCGGTACCCGGCCCGCCGGCTCCCCCACGCCCCGCTCGGCCGATCCGGAGGTGTCCGCGGTGGTGGGGCGGGGGCGTTTCGGGGGTTCGGGGAGGGTGAGGCGTTGGTGGAGGATGTCGGTGTGGACGCCCTGGAGTTCGGTGCCGGGGTCGACGCCGAGTTCCTCGGCCAGGTGGCGGCGGGTCTGTTCGTACAGACGCAGCGCCTCGGCCTGTCGGCCCACCCGGTACAGGCCGGTCATCAGATGGCCGACAAGGCGCTCGTGGGTGGGGTTGTGCTGGACTTCCGGGTACAGTGCCCGCACCACACGGTCGGCGTCGCCGAGGGCCAGGCAGGCGTCGGCCTGGGCCTCCAGCGCGGTCAGGCGCAGCTGTCCGAGGCGTTCGTTCTCGTCGGCGATGGGGCGGTAGGAGACGAGTTCGAGGTAGGGCTGGGCGCGCCAGAGCCCCAGTGCCCGGGTCAGCGCGTCGCGGGCCTGGTCGAAGCGGCCGTCGGCGAGGAACTGCCGCCCCTGCTCAATCAGCCGTTCGAATCGGTGGGCGTCGACGAGTTCGGGGTCGAGGTCGAGGACATAGCCCGGGGAGAGGTGGCGCAGCCGGGCGTGGGCACCGCCCTGTTCCCTGGCCTTCTCCAGGGCCCGGCGCAGATGGGAGACGTACGTCTGGAGGGTGGCGACGGGGTGCCGTGGCGGACGCGGACCCCAGAGTTCGTCCACCAGCTGACCCACCGCGACAACGTTTCCCAGGCGCACCAACAGCAACCCCAGCAACGCGCGGTGGCGCAACGGCCCGAGCGGCAGTGCCTGTCCGGCCCGCAGCGCGGTCAGCGAGCCGAACACCCGTAACTCCCATGCGGCAGGGTGGTTTTCCTCCTCTCGGTCCGTGGTCCGCCCGGCCGTGGTCGGCGTGGGGCTCATCGCGCTCGCCTGATCGAGGATCGCGCGCTCGAACACTTCAGCCATACACTTCCTTCGTCCACAGGGAGGCTCTCGGGGAATATCGCGTGGCACCCGGTAGAAGCGCACCACACGAACTGCACGAACCGCAGCAAGAAAAGGGTCAGAAGGGCCCACCGGACCACGACCGGTTCCGAAAGAATTCGGCCGGATGTGGGGACCTCCGGTGTCTGTTCCGCCACGAATTCTTCTGCAGCCGTTCACCTCCCCCGTCGGGACCAGTGCGTCCGCCCAGCTCACGCGAGCGAACGCGCCGATACCGGACCTCCAAGATCCGCCCCCCGTCCGGCACTTGAATGCGATCGTAGAACACCGGTTGTGCCGAAAATGTGACGCGCCTTGAGAGCGCTCCATCGATGGGACGGTTTCCGGCCAGTTCGGCGGGGGGTGAAAATCACGTATGGAATCCAGCCGCACCGCTGTATGACCCACTCATCGGATTCGAACTGGTTTACCCTCGAACGCGTGTGGCTGACCGTACTTGGGCCCCTGCGGGCCTGGCAGGACGAGGTGGAGCTCGATCTCGGTCCCGCCAAACGCCAGGCCCTGCTGGCCCTGTTGCTGGTGCGGACAGGTCAGCCGACCAGCCTCGCCACGATCATCGACGTGCTGTGGGGGCAGGATCCGCCGAGCAGCGCCGCCAACGTCGTCTACCGCCACACGGCCGCGATCCGCCGTCTGCTGGAGACCGGCGACCAGAGCCCGGGCCGGCCGGCCACGCGTCTGGTACGGGTGTCCGGCGGATACCGGCTGGACGCCAGCCCGGTCACGCTCGACCTGCTGAGTTTCCGCCAACTGACGGGCCAGGCACGGGTACTGGCCGGCAAGGGGGCGATGCGGGAGAGCGTCCGCCTGCTCACGCGCGCGCTGCGGCTGTCCCGGGGGCCGATCGCCTCCGGGATCCTCTCGCATGTGGCGCAGCACCCGTACTTCGTCGCCGTGGACGGCGAGTATCTGACGGCCGTGAAGGAGGCCGCGGTGATCGCCGGGCGGCTGGGGGAGCCCGGCGCGGTCCTCGATGTGCTCCAACCGGCGGCCGTTCAGCACCCGTTGGACGAGATGCTGCAGGCGCAGCTGGTGCAGACGCTCGCCGCCACCGGCCGCCAGGCGGAGGCGCTGCAGGCCTATCACGCGGTCCGCACCCATCTGGACGAACAGCTCGGCATAGCGCCCGGGCCCGAACTGCGGTCCGTGTACGAGGACATACTGCTGCGCGGGACGCGGAACGCCGAGCCGGTTCCCGGCACCGCCGAGTCCGCCCCGCTCGCCTCCCACGCCCCGCTCGACAGCCCCTGCCCGTTCAGCGGGCACCGCGAGCGCTGCGGCCCCGACGTGGGGTCCTCCGATCCGCTCCCGCCGGAGACCGCCGAGTTCGTCGGCCGGGAAGCCGAACTGGCCTTCCTCGACACGCTGGCCCCGACCGACCGGCCCCCGGGCACTGACGGCATACCGGACGCTGACGGCATACCGAACGGTGACGCGGCCCCAGGCGGTGATGCGGCTCCAGGCGGTGACGCAGTCCCAGCCGATGACGCGGAACCGGCCAGTGACGCAGTGCTGGTCAGTGACGCGGTGCTGACGGCCAGTGACTCGGGTCCGGCCAGCGACGTGGCTCCGACCAGCGACACGGGTCCGCTCGATGGCACACCCCCGGCCAGCCAGGTAGTTCTTGCCAGTGGCGCAGTCCCGACCCATGGCGCGGTTCCAGAAGCCGCCGTGGCCCCGGGTCCGGACTCCGGCTCCGGCTCCGCCTCGGCCGGCCCCGGCGCTCGGGGTGCCGTCGTGGAGGCGCCGGTGTGCGAGGCGTCGGCGTGCGAGGTGCCGTTACCCGGGGCGGTGGCTGCCGGGGAGGGCATCGGCACGGTGGTCGTGGTGCCTCCGGCGGCCGCGCCCGTGGGGGCCGTCGTGGCCGCTGTCGTAGGGCCGCCGGGCATCGGCAAGACCGCGCTGGTGGTCCGCGCGGCGCACCGGCTCGGCGCGCGCTTTCCCGACGGGCTGCTCTTCGTGGACCTGCGCGGGCACGCCCCGTCCGGCAACTCGGTCGCCGCCGAGGAGGCGCTGCGCAGGCTGCTGGTCGCCCTCGGCACGCCCGAGCACCGGGTCCCGGCCGGGCTCCGGGCGCGGGCCGCGCTGTACCGGGGCCTGCTGGCGGGCCGCCGCGTCCTGGTCGTACTGGACGACGCCCGGGACGCCCGCCATGTGCGGGCCCTGCTGCCGCGTTCCCCCGGCTGTCTGGCCCTGGTCACCAGCCGGGACCCGCTGGACGACCTGGTCGTCAGGGAAGGGGCCCGGCGGCTGGAGCCCGGCGCGCTGGACCCGGCCCGGGCGTACGAGGCGCTGGCCCGCCAGGTGGGCGCCGCGCGGGCCGCGGCCGAACCGGAGGGGGCGGCGGCCCTGGCCGGGTGCTGCGCCGGCGTACCGCTGGCGCTGTCCCTCGCGGGCGCCGTGGCCGTCCGCCGTCCGAACGACGGACTCGCCGCGCTGGCAGCGGAACTGCGCGCCCGCTGTGCCCCGCCCGGCAGCCCGCCCAACCCCGCCGAGACGGTCCACCGGGTCCTGTTCTGGTCGTATGCGCACCTGCCCGCCGAGACGGCCCGGATGTTCCGGCTGCTCGCCCTGCATCCCGGCCGGGACATCCCGGTGTCCGCCGCGGCCAGTCTCGCCGGGGTGGCGCCCGTACCGGCCCGGACGATGCTCGACGAGCTGTCCGGCGCCCGGCTGCTCAGCGCGCAGGACACCGACACCTGTCATCTGCACGATCTGCTGCGCGCGTTCGCGCTGAAGCTGTCCCGCGTGCACGACCCCCACGACATGCGCCGGCTCGCCGTACGCCGCATGCTCGACCACTATGTGCACACCGCCCGGGAGGCGGGGTTCCGCCTCTCCCCGCACCTGAACGTGCTCGGCGCGCTGCCGGCGCTGCAGCCGCGCACCGCCCCGGAGCGGCTGCACGGCCCCGCCCAGGCCGCGGACTGGCTCGACCGCCGGCTGCTGCCCGTGCTCAGCGCCGTGCTGCGCGAGGCGGCCGCGCTCGGCCTGCACGCGCACGTCCACCAGCTGGGGCTGGCGCTGGAAGTCCCGCTGGACCGGCGGGCCCGCTGGGACGAGCAGATCGCCCTGCAGCGGACCTGCCTGTTCACCGCCGATCTCCAGGGCGACCTGGTGGCCCGCGCGCACGCGCACCGCGCGCTCGGCTTCGCCTACGGCCGACTGGGCCGGCACACCGACGCACAGACCCATCTGCACCGCGCGCTGGACCTGTTCACGGAGGCGGAGGACGAGCAGGGGCAGGGCGGGGTGCACCGCTGCATCGCGTTCCGGGCCAATGTCGCCACCCGGCACGATCTGGCCCTGCACCACTACCACCAGGCCCTCGACCTGTACCGGGGGGCCTCGGACACGGTCGGCGAGGCCGACGTCCGCAACGACATCGGCTGGACCCATCTGCTGAAGGGCGACTACGCCGCCGCCCTCGACCCCTGCGAACGCGCGGCCGGTCTCTGCCGCACCGCGGGCCATCCGGCCGGCGAGGCCACCGCCTACGACAGCCTCGGCTACGCCCTGCGCCAACTCGGCGCGTACGACGAGGCGCTGGTCCACTACCAGCGCGCCCTCGACCTCCACCGCGCCCTGGGCGAGCGCCATCTGCAGGCCGACACCCTGGTCCACATCGGGCACACCCGGCTGGCCCGCGGAGAGCACGCGCGGGCGGCCCGGACCTGGCAGGAGGCCCTGTCCCTGCTCGACGGGATGCGCCACCCCGACGCGGGCCCGCTGCGGCGCAAGCTGGAGCAGGCCGGGACCTGCGCCGGGACACGCGCCGACTGAGCCCCCCGCAAGCGCCCTGCAAGGCTCCTGCCAGGGTTCCGCAAGGCCTCCCGCCAGTGCCCGGCAAGGGGTGCGGACCATGCTCCCGGGAGCAACCCCGTAGGACCCGGAGCAGGGACACGGTCCCGTGGCCAGGAGGGCGCAGTCGTGCAGGAAACCCAGGTGACCGAGGAGCTGGACGTCAGCTTCGTCCAGACCCCCCACGAGGTGCTCAAGCGGCTCCGCGAGGCCGGCCCCGCAGTGAAGGTGATGCTGCCCAACGGGTCGCTGGTGTGGATCGTGACCCGCTACGAGGAGGTCCGGCAGGCGCTCAGCGAGACCAAGCTGAGCAAGGACTTCAAGGGCCTCAACGAACTGATGGCCAAGCACACCAAGGAGGGCCACGCGCCCAAGCAGTACGACGAGGCGCTCGTCGGGCACATGCTGGCCAGCGACCCGCCGGACCACACGCGGATGCGCCGCCTGGTCAACAAGGCGTTCACCCCGCGCCGGGTGGAGAGCATGCGGCCGATGCTGCAGGAGCTGACCACGCGGCTGCTCGACGAGATGGAGAAGCACGACGAGATCGACCTGCTGGAGGCGCTGGCCTACCCGGTGCCGATGGAGCTGCTGTGCACGCTGCTCGGGGTGCCGGAGGCCGAGCGGCTCGCCTTCGGCCGGTACGCGGCCGTCGTGCTCTCCGACCTCGCCCCCGAGGGGTACGAGGAGGCCACCCGGGCGATGCGCGAGTACCTGGTGAAGCTGATCCAGGTCAAGCGCGACAACCCCGGCGACGACCTGCTGAGCGCGCTGATCGCCGCCCGCGACGAGGACGACAAGCTCACCGAGGGCGAGTTGCTCGCCACGATCTACCTGATGTTCTCGGCCGGTACCGAGACGGCCGTCAACCTCATCGGCAACGGTGTGCTGGCCCTGCTCACCCACCCCGGCGAGCTGGAGAAGCTGCGCACCGACCGCTCGCTGCTGCCGCAGGCGGTCGAGGAGTTCCTGCGCTTCGACGGCCCGGTGAACCTCGCCACCTTCCGGTACACGATCGACCCGGTGTCGCTCGGCGACGTCACCATCCCGGTCGGTGAGGTGGTGATGGTGTCCCTCATGGCCGCCAACCGCGACCCCGACCGCTTCGACAACCCCGAACTCTTCGACATCACCCGGCCGATCGGCGGCCAGATGACGTTCGGGCACGGCATCCACTACTGCATGGGCGCGCCGCTGGCCCGGCTGGAGGCCGAGATCGCCCTCGGCATGCTGCTCGACCGCTTCCCCGACCTGTCCCTCGCCTGCGACCCGAACGAGCTGCGGTGGCGGCTCAGCACCGTCACCCACGGCCTGGAGAAGCTGCCGGTCCGGCCGCACGGCACCGACGGCTGACGGCTCACGGCTCACGGCTCACGGCTCACGGCTCACGGCTCACGAGTCACGAGTCACGGCTGACGACTCAGGTTCCCCCACTGACGCGCGGTCGATCACCCTCCGGCGGTTCGGCGAAAGGGATGTCTGCAATGCGTGCGGTTGACGACTCGACCACGGGTGCCGGCTCTGCCACAGGCCGGCGTGACGAGCCGGTCGCGGTGATCGGCCTGGCGTGTCGGCTGCCGGGCGCTCCCGACCCGTCCGCGTTCTGGCGGCTGTTGAGCGAGGGCCGCGACGCGATCTCCGAACCTCCGCCCCACCGGCACCCGGCCGCCACCGACACCGACACTGCCAGCGCCGACGCCCCGCGGGCCCCGCGCGGCGGCTATCTGGACCGCGTCGACGGTTTCGACGCGGCCTTCTTCGGCGTCTCCCCCCGTGAGGCGCCGGCCATCGACCCCCAGCAGCGACTCGCCCTCGAACTGGGGTGGGAAGCGCTGGAGGACGCCGGAATCGCCCCCGACTCCCTCGGAGGCACCCCCGCGGGCGTCTACGTCGGCGCGATCGCCGACGACTACGCCACCCTCCTGCGCCGCGGCGGCCCACAAGGCATCACGCGGCACATGTTCACCGGCGTCCAGCGAGGTGTGATCGCCAACCGACTCTCCTACTCGCTGGGGCTGCGGGGGCCCAGTTTGACGGTCGACTGCGGCCAGTCCTCGTCACTGGTCGCAGTCCACCTGGCCGCCGAGGCGCTACGGCGCGGCGAGGCGGCGCTCGCCCTGGCGGGCGGTGTCCAGCTGAACCTGGCGCCCGAGAGCACCACCGCCGTCGACCGCTTCGGCGCCCTGTCCCCCGACGGCCGCTGCCACACCTTCGACGCCCGCGCCAACGGGTTCGTCCGCGGCGAGGGCGGGGCCCTGGTGGTCCTGAAGCCGCTCTCCCGGGCGCTGGCCGACGGCGACCGCGTCTACTGCGTGCTCAGCGGCTCCGCCGTCAACCACGACGGCGCCGGCGAGGGCCTGGCCGTACCGAACGCCGAGGCCCAGCGGGAGGTGGTCACGGCGGCGCTCGCGGACGCGGGCCTGCGCCCCGGCGAGGTGCAGTACGTCGAACTGCACGGCACCGGCACCCCGGTCGGCGACCCCGTCGAGGCGGCGGCACTCGGCGCCGCGCTCGGCACGGCACCCGACCGGACCCACGATCTCGCGGTCGGCTCGGCCAAGACCAACGTCGGCCACCTCGAAGGCGCGGCCGGCGTGGTGGGCCTGCTCAAGACCGCGCTCGCCCTGCACCATCGGACCCTCCCGCCCAGCCTCAACTTCGAGACCCCGAACCCCGCCATCCCCTTCGACCGGCTACGGCTGCGCGTCCGGACGGCGCCGGGACCCTGGCCCCAGCCGGACCGACCGCTGGTGGCCGGTGTGTCGGCATTCGGCGTGGGCGGCACCAACGCCCATGTGCTCCTCACGGAGGCACCGCCCGCCCGCCCGGCAGCCGCACCGGCCCCCGAGCCGGTCGGCGCGGTACCGCTGGTGGTGTCGGCGGCCGGTGCGGGGGCCCTGGCCGCGCTGGGCGCACGTCTCGCGGAACGCCTGGAGACCGACCCCGAGCTTGAACTCACTGCCGCCGCCCATGCGTTGGCGACGACCCGCGCACTGCTCCCGCACCGGGCGGTCGTGGTCACCGACGACCGCGACACCGCCATCAGCGGCCTGCGAGCCCTCGCCGACGGCACCAACGCCCCGCACGTGGTCACGGGTGTGGCCACGCCGACGGGACACGGACCGGTCTTCGTCTTCCCGGGCCAGGGCTCCCAATGGGCAGGCATGGGACGCGACCTGTACACGGACGACCCCACCTTCCGCACCTCGCTCGACGCCTGCGCCCAAGCTCTCGATCCGCTCACCGGCTGGTCCCTCATCGACACCCTCACGGGCACGGATGAGGGGTGGCTGGAGCGAGTGGACATGGTCCAACCCGCCCTGTTCGCGGTCATGACCAGCCTCGCCCGCCTCTGGATCGCCTCCGGCATCACACCAGCCGCCGTCATCGGCCACTCCCAGGGCGAGATCGCCGCCGCCCACATCGCCGGAATCCTCACCCTCAACGACGCCGCACACATCGTCGCCATCCGCTCCACCGCCATGCGCCACCTCTCCGGCCACGGCGGCATGGCCACCATCAACACCCACCCCGAACACCTCCACCAACACCTCACCGGCCTCGACGCCACCATCGCCGCCCACAACTCCCCCACCACCACCGTCGTCTCAGGCACCCCCCAAGCCCTCGACCAACTCACCCAAACCTGCACCGCACAAGGCATCCGCGTCCGCCGCGTCCACGTCGACTACGCCTCCCACTCCCCCCAAGTCGAGGCCTATCAGGGCGAGATCATCGAAGCCCTGGCCGACGTGCGCCCCCGGGCGGCCGTCATCCCCATGGTCTCGACGGTCACCGGGGAAGTGGTCGAGGGTCCCGAACTGGACGCCGCCTACTGGTACGCCAACCTCCGCCGCCCCGTCCGCTTCCACCAGGCCCTCACCCACCTCCTCGACACCGGACACCGCACCACCATCGAGACCAGCCCCCACCCCGTCCTCACCCCCGCCATCCAGGAGACCGGCGACCTCACCAGCCTCTACACACTGCGCCGAGGACAGGGCACCCCCGCCGACTTCACCACCGCCCTCGCCCAGGCCCACGTCACCGGCACCACCCCCACCTGGACCAGCCGTCTTCCCGCTCCCGCCCGCCGGGTCTCCCTCCCCACCTACCCCTTCCAGCGGCGCTCCTACTGGCCGAGTTCGGTCGCGGAACCCACGGCCACGACCGTGGACCTGACGCCCGCCCCGGAAGAACCCGAGGTGCCGGCCGGCGCGCCTCGGTCCGGCGATGTGCTGGACGTCGTACTCAATGAATGCGCGCGGGTGCTCGGACACACGTCGGCCGCCGACGTACCGCCGCGGTCCTCGTTCAAGGACCTGGGTTTCGACTCGTTCGCGGGTGTGGAGCTGTGCAAGCGGCTGTCGGCGCTGCTCGGGCGCCGGGTGCTGGTCAACTCGACGTACGACCACCCGAGTCCGGCCGAGCTCGCCGCGTATCTGACGGAGGGCCCGGACCAGGCGGAGTCCGCCGACGCCGAGGGTGGAGCGGTGGTGGACGACGATCCGATCGCCGTCGTCGCGATGGCCTGCCGCTTCCCGGGGAGTGTGCGGGGGCCGGAGGATCTGTGGCGGCTGCTGGTCGAGGAGCGGGACGCCATCGGTGACTTCCCGGCCGACCGGGGGTGGAACCTGGACGAGCTGTACGACCCCGATCCGTCCAACTCCGGTACGACATACGTCCGTCGGGGCGGGTTCCTGGACGACATCGCCGGTTTCGACGCCGGCCTCTTCGGTATCGCCCCGCGCGAGGCGCTGGCGATGGATCCGCATCAGCGACTGCTGCTCGAAACGGCCTGGGAGGCCTTCGAGCGGGCCGGTATCGACCCCGGTTCCCTGCGCGGCAGCCGTACCGGTGTGTTCGTGGGCACGAACGAGCAGGACTACGCCACCTACACCGCTCCCGGTCCGGCGCAGGGCAGCGAGGGTTTCCTGCTGACCGGGCACGCGGCGAGCGTGGCGTCCGGACGGCTGGCCTATGTGTTCGGTCTGGAGGGTCCGGCCCTCACGGTCGACACCGCGTGCTCGTCGTCGCTGGTCGCGCTGCATCTGGCGGTCCAGTCGCTGCGCGCCGGCGAGTGCGATCTCGCGGTGGCGGGCGGTGCCAGTGTGATGTCGACGCCGGGCATGTTCCTGGAGTTCTCCCGGCAGGGCGGACTCTCGGCGGACGGCCGCTGCAAGGCCTTCGACGAGTCCGCGGACGGCACGGGCTGGTCGGAGGGGGTGGGTACGGTGCTGGTGGAGCGCCTGTCCGAGGCCCGCCGCAACGGCCATCCCGTCCTCGCCGTGATCCGCGGTACGGCCGTCAACCAGGACGGCGCCTCCAACGGCCTCAGCGCACCCAACGGCCGTTCCCAGGCCCGCCTGCTGCGGACCGCGCTCGACACCGCGGGGCTGGCTCCGGCCGACGTGGACGCCGTCGAGGCGCACGGCACCGGCACCCGGCTCGGCGACCCCATCGAGGCCCAGGCCCTCCTCACCACGTACGGCCAGGACCGCGCCCACCCGCTCTACCTCGGGTCGGCGAAGTCCAACCTCGGGCACACCCAGGCCGCGGCCGGTATCGCCGGGGTCATGAAGATGGTCCTCGCCCTGGAGCACGGGCTGCTGCCGCGCACCCTGCACATCTCCGAGCCGACGTCACACGTCGACTGGTCGTCCGGCGCGGTGGAACTGCTCACCGAGAGCCGGGCCTGGCCCGAGGTGGGGCGGGTGCGCCGGGCGGCCGTCTCGGCGTTCGGGATCAGCGGGACCAACGCCCACGTCATCCTGGAGCAGCCGGAGGAGCAGCAGGCGTCGACCGCCGGGGAAGCGCCCGCCGGGTTGCCTCTGCTCCTCTCCGCCGAGAGCGCCGACGCGCTGGCGGCTTCGGGCTCGCGTCTCGCGGAACGACTGGAGACCGACCCTGGGCTTCAACTTGCGCATGCTGCCCATGCGTTGGCGACGACCCGCGCGCTGCTCCCGCACCGGGCGGTCGTACTCGCCGAGGGGCGCGACAGCTCGATCGAGGGTCTGCGGGCCCTCGCCGACGGCGTCAGCCTCCCGCACGTCGTGACGGGTGTGGCCACGCCGACGGGACGCGGACCGGTCTTCGTCTTCCCGGGCCAGGGCTCGCAATGGGCAGGCATGGGACGCGACTTGTACGAGGATGCCCCTTCCTTCCGCGCATCGCTCGATGCCTGCGCCCAAGCCCTCGATCCGCTCACCGGCTGGTCCCTCATCGACACCCTCACGGGCACGGATGAGGGGTGGCTGGAGCGAGTGGACATGGTCCAACCGGCCCTGTTCGCGGTCATGACCAGCCTCGCCCGCCTCTGGACCGCCTCCGGCATCACACCAGCCGCCGTCATCGGCCACTCCCAGGGCGAGATCGCCGCCGCCCACATCGCCGGTGTACTGACGCTGGAGGACGCCGCACGCATCGTCGCCATCCGCTCCACCGCCATGCGCCACCTCTCCGGCCACGGCGGCATGGCCACCATCAACGCCAGCGCCGAACAGGTCCAGGAACACCTCACCGGCCTCGACGCCACCATCGCCGCCCACAACTCCCCCACCACCACCGTCGTCTCAGGCACCCCCCAAGCCCTCGACCAACTCACCGCCCGCTGGCAGGGAGAGGGCCTGCACGTTCGGCGTATCAACGTCGACTACGCCTCGCACTCCGCCCAAGTCGACGCGTTCCACGAGGAGATCACCAACGCGCTGGCCGACATCCGTCCGCAGCGGTCCGTGCTGCCCATGGTCTCGACGGTCACCGGGGAAGTGGTCGAGGGTCCCGAACTGGACGCCGCTTACTGGTACAAGAACCTCCGCCGCCCGGTGCTCTTCCACCAGGCCCTCACCCACCTCGTCGACACCGGACACCGCACCACCATCGAGGCCAGCCCGCACCCCGTCCTCACCCCCGCGATCCAGGAAGCCGGCGACCTCACCAGCCTCTACACACTGCGCCGGGGGCAGGGCTCGTCGGCCGATTTCGTCACCGCGCTCGCCCGGGCCCATGTCACCGGCACCACCCCTGTCTGGACCAGCCACGCCCCCGACCGGCCCGTCGCGCTCCCCACCTATCCCTTCCAGCGCCGGCGCTACTGGCTGGAGCGCACTCCGGCTGCCGCCGCGCGGCCCGGGGTAGACGGGCGGGACCATCCGCTGCTGAGTGCGGCGGTGCCGTTGGCGGGTGCGGGGGTGGTGCTCACGGGTGCGCTCGGTGTGGGGGCTCCGGCGTGGTCCGTCGATCACGCGGTCGCGGGCACGGTGCTGCTGCCGGGTACGGCGTTCGTGGAGATGGTGGTGCGGGCCGGTGACGAGGTCGGGTGCGGCTCGGTGGAGGAGCTGACACTGCGTGCGCCGCTCGCGCTCGTGGGGGCGGTGACCGTGCAGGTCGCGGTGGGTGAGGCGGACGCGGAGGGGCGCCGGCCGGTGACGGTCCACTCCCGGCCGGGTCGAGGTGGTTCGGCGGCGGAGTGGACGCTGCACGCCGAGGGTGTGCTGACCGAGGGCGGCTCCGGTGCCGCGCCCGACCACGGTCTCGGCGCCTGGCCGCCGTCGGCTGCCCAAGCCGTGCCCGTCGGCGGGGTGTACGACGGACTCGCCGCCCAGGGGTACGAGTACGGCCCCGCCTTCCAGGGGGTCCGGGCACTGTGGCGCCGTGGTGACGAGGTCTTCGCCGAGGTCGAGTTGCCCGCGGAGGCGGGCCCGGCCGAGGGGTTCCTGGTGCATCCGGCGCTGCTCGACTCCGCTCTGCACGCCGTGGCCGCCACGGGGCTGCTGTCCCCAGGGGCGGGCGTTCGGCTGCCGTTCGCCTGGTCGGGGGTGCGGGTGCATGCCTCGGGCGCGAGGGTCCTGCGGGTCTTGGTGCGCCGTACGGGGGCGGACTCGGTGGAGTTGACGGCGGTGGACGGGGCCGGGGCGCCGGTGGTGTCGGTGGGGGCGCTGGTGCTGCTGCCGGTGGCCGAGGAGACGCTGCGCGCGGGTGCGCGGTCCGGATCGCTGCTCGCCGTGCGATGGGAGGAAGCCGGTGCGGTGGCCGGGGCCGGGGTGGCGGAGTGGGGCGCGGTGCTGGAGACGGCGCGGGGCTCGGTACCGGACGGTGACGTCCTGCCCGTGCTGCTGGATCTCGGCTCGGCCGCGGCGATGGAGGCGGAGGACGCGGTCCTGACCGCGCTGGAGGTCGTACAGCGCTTCGTGACCGATCCGGCGCTTCGGGACCGGACGCTGGTGGTGCGCACCCGGGGTGCGGTCTCGGTGGGCGAGGGCGACCGGGTGAGCGACCCGGCGGCGGCCGCCGTCTGGGGGCTGGTCCGGTCGGCGCAGAGCGAGCATCCCGGCCGGTTCGTGCTGGTCGACGCGGATGCCGAGGTCGGCCCCGGCGTGATCGGGGACGAGCCCCAACTCGCCGTGCGGGACGGGGTGTCGTATGTGCCGCGTCTGGTACGGCAGCCGCGCGTCGAGGAGGCGGTGGCGCCGTCGTTCGACGCCGGCCGTACGGTGCTGATCACCGGCGGCACGGGGAGCCTGGGGGCGCTGGTGGCGCGGCACCTGGTCGCCGTGCACGGGGTGCGGCGGCTGCTGCTGCTCAGCCGGTCCGGCCCGCAGGCGGCCGGGGTCGCCGAACTGGTCGGTGAGCTGGCCGGGGCGGGCGCCGTGGTCGATGTGCGGGCCTGCGATCTCGGGGACCGGGAGGCGCTGGCGGGGGTCGTGGCGGACGTCCAGGGGTCGGGGCATCCGCTGGGGGCCGTGGTGCACGCGGCGGGTGTCCTGGAGGACGCCACCGTGGCGGGGCTGACCGCCGAGGCGGTGACGGCGGTGCTGCGGCCCAAGGCCCGAGCCGCCCTGCATCTGCATGAGTTGACCGCCGGAGCCGAGCTGTCGGCGTTCGTGCTCTTCTCGTCTGTGGCGGGGGTGCTGGGCAACCCGGGACAGGCCAACTACGCGGCCGCCAATGCCTGTCTGGATGCCTTGGCCGTCCACCGGGCTCAACTCGGTCTGCCTGCCTTGTCGTTGGCGTGGGGGCTGTGGGAGCAGCCGTCCGGGATGACCGGGCATCTGGACGAGCGGGACCTGGCCCGGATGCGGCGGGCGGGAGTGCTGCCGCTGTCGGCCGAGGAGGGGCTGGCGCTGCTGGACGCGGGTCTCGCCGAGGCGGCCCGGGCCGGTGGCCCGGCCGCGCTGGTACCGGCGCGGCTCGACGTGGGGGCGCTGGTGCGGGGCGGGCGTCCGGTGCCGCCGCTGCTGTCGCGGCTCGCTCCGGGGACCGTACGGCGGACGGCCGCGCAGGCCGCGCCGTCGGCCGGGGCGGACGGCTTCGCGGGGCGGCTGGCCGGGTTGTCCGGCGACGAGCGGGAGCGGTTGCTGCTGGGTGTGGTGCGCGACGAGACGGCGCTGGTGCTCGGGCACGCGAGCAGTGAACGGCTCGATGTGGCGGCCGAGTTCCGGAAGCTGGGTGTCGACTCGCTGATGGCGGTGGAGGTGCGCAACCGGCTGGCCACGGTCACCGGTGTCGCCCTGCCGTCCACGGTGGTCTTCGACCATCCCACGCCCCGGGCGCTGGCCCGCTTCCTGGACGGGCGGCTGTCCGGCGCGGACCCGGTGCCGGGCGGCGGTACGGAGGTCGGCACGGCGGTGCGCGACGCGGACGAGCCGGTCGCGATCATCGGTATGGCCTGCCGTTACCCGGGCGGGGTGAACGGGCCCGCCGACCTGTGGCGGCTGGTGCTGGAGGAGCGGGACGCGGTGGGCGGGTTCCCCGTGGACCGGGGCTGGGATCTGGGCGCCCTGTTCGACGCGACGGCGGGCGTGCACGGCACCAGCGCCACCCGCGAGGGCGGATTCCTCGACGACGCGGCCGGCTTCGACCCCGCCCTGTTCGGGATCTCGCCGCGCGAGGCGCTGGCCATGGATCCACAGCAGCGGCTGCTCCTGGAGGTGTCCTGGGAGGCGCTGGAGCACGCGGGGATCCCTGCCGAGGCCGTGCACGGTTCACGGACCGGGGTGTTCGCCGGGCTGATGTACCACGACTACGGCAGCGGTACGGCCGAGGTGCCGGAGGGCGTGGCGGGGTATCTGCTGACGGGCGGAGCGGGCAGTGTCGCCTCGGGCCGGATCGCCTACGCGCTCGGGCTGGAGGGTCCGGCCCTCACCGTCGACACCGCGTGCTCGTCGTCGCTGGTGGCACTCCATCTGGCCGCGCAGTCGCTGCGGCGCGGGGAGTCCGATCTCGCGCTGGCCGGCGGGGTCACGGTGATGGTCACGCCGGACACGTTCGTGGAGTTCTCCCGGCAGGGCGGGCTGGCCGGGGACGGCCGCTGCAAGTCGTTCTCCGAGGACGCCGACGGCACCGGCTGGTCGGAGGGCGTGGGCATGCTGCTGGTGGAGCGGCTGTCGGACGCCCGGCGCAACGGGCACCGGGTGCTGGCGGTCCTGCGCGGCAGCGCCGTCAACCAGGACGGCGCCTCCAACGGGCTGACCGCGCCCAACGGTGCCGCGCAGCAGCGGGTCATCCGCCAGGCGCTGGCCGCCGCCGGGCTCGCCCCGGCCGACGTCGACGCCGTCGAGGGCCACGGCACCGGCACCGTGCTGGGCGACCCGATCGAGGCGGGCGCCCTGCTGGAGACCTACGGCAGGGAGCGGCCCGCCGAACGGCCGCTGTACCTGGGCTCGGTCAAGTCCAACCTCGGGCACACCCAGGCCGCCGCCGGGGTCGCCGGTGTGATCAAGACCGTCATGGCCATGGCCGAGGGGGTGCTGCCGCGCAGTCTGCACGCGGCGACGCCCTCGTCGCACGTGGACTGGGCGTCGGGCGGGGTGGAGCTGCTGGCCCGGACACTGGCCTGGCCCGAGGTGGGCCGGGCGCGGCGGGCCGCCGTGTCGTCCTTCGGGATCAGCGGGACGAACGCCCATGTGATCCTGGAGCAGGCGCCGTCGGGGGCCGAGCCGCCGGAGCGCGGGCCGGATCCCGCCGTCGTACCGCTGCTGCTGTCGGCGGCCGACGAGGAGGGGCTGCGCGCACAGGCGGCGCGGATCGCCGACACGGTATCGGCGGACGGTACCGAACTCGTGGACGTGGCCTGGTCGTTGGCGGCCACCCGCAGTGCGCTGCCCTGGCGGGCCGCGGTGGTCGCCGACGGGCCGGAGCAGGCCGAGGAACGGCTGCGGGCGCTGGCCGAGGGGCGGTCGGCCGCCGGGGTGCTGACGGGCCGGGCGCGGGAGGAGGGCCGGCTGGCGGTCGTCTTCAGCGGACAGGGCAGTCAGCGGCTCGGCATGGGCCGTGAACTGTACGCGGCCCAGCCGGTGTTCGCCGCCGCCTTCGACGAGGTGTGCGCGCACTTCGCACCGCATCTCGAAGAGCCCCTGCGGGACGTCGTGTTCGGCTCGGACGCGGAGCTGCTGGACCGCACCGACCACGCGCAGGCGGCGTTGTTCGCCGTCGAGGTGGCGCTGTACCGGCTGCTGGAGCACTGGGGTGTGACGCCCGAGCTGCTGATCGGGCACTCCATCGGGGAGTTCGCGGCGGCCTGTGTGGCCGGGGTGTGGTCCCTCGCCGACGCCTGTGCGCTGGTGGCCGCCCGGGGGCGGCTGATGCGGGGCGTGGCCGCGGACGGCGCGATGGCCGCCGTGGAGGCGACGGAGGACGAGGTCGCGGCCGAACTCGCCGGGTACGGCGACCGGGTGAGTGTGGCGGCGGTCAACGGGCCGTCGGCCGTGGTGGTCTCCGGTGACCGGGCGGCCGTCGAGGAGGTCGCGGAGCGGTTGCGGTCGCGTGGGCGGCGGGTACGACGGCTGCGGGTCAGCCACGCCTTCCACTCCGCGCACATGGACGCGATGCTGGCCGACTTCGCGGACGTCCTGGCAGGGGTCGACTTCCGTCCCCCGGCGCTGCCGGTCGTGTCCAACGTGACCGGTGCCCTGGCCACCGCCGAGCAGCTTGCCTCGCCCGCCTACTGGGTACGGCATGTGCGCGAGACGGTCCGCTTCGCCGACGGTGTCGGCACGCTGCACGCGGCGGGCGCGACGGCGTACCTGGAGCTGGGGCCCGCCGGGGTGCTGGCCGGAGCGGTCCGGGACAGCGTGCCGGCGGACGCGTCCCCCGTGGCCGTCGCGGCGTTGCGCGCGGACCGGCCCGAGGCACCGGCCTTCCTGGCGGCGCTGGCCGCCCTGCACCTGTCGGGGCTGGCGGTGGACTGGGCGAGGGCGTTCGACGGCAGCGGCGCACGGGTCGTCGAGCTGCCCACCTACCCCTTCCGGCATCGCCGCTACTGGCTCGACGCGTCGGCCCCGAGGGCGGGTTCGATGGCCCACTTCGCCGACGCCGTCCGCGAGTTGGGCCTCAGCGAGGAACAGACGCGCACCCTGGACGCACTGCTCAGCGAGCCGGACCGCGCGGATCGGCTGCGGCGCCTCACCCATCGGGTGGAGTGGCGGCCGGTGACGGGCGGCGGGGCGCGGCTGCGGGGCCGGTGGCGAGTGGTCCTGCCCGCCGGGACCGATCCGGCGGACGCGCGGGTGACGGCCCTGCTCGGCGCGCTGGCGCGGGCCGGTGCGGAGGCCGTGGTGGACCGGGCCGGTGGCACCGACGGGACCGCGGCCCACGCCAGTATCGCCGAGCGGGCCGTGGCCGACGCCGACGCCAGTGACGCCGGGCAGGCCGTGGCCGACGCCAGTGACGCCGGGCGGGCCGAGGCCGACACCGGTGACGCCGAGCGGGCCGAGGCACGCGTCGGCGACGACGACAAGGCCGCGGGCTCCACCGGTGGCCCCGTTGGCCCCGGTGGCCCCGAGACCGCCGGGCGTCCCGGCGGTGACACCGACGACTCCGCGGCGCCCGCCGACGGCTTCGCCGGGGTCGTGACCGTGGCCGCGCTCGCCGCCGATCCCGGGTGGTTCGCGTTGGAGGCCGCTCGGGGCTCGGCGGACGCCCCGGTGTGGTTCCTGACCGAGCGGGCCGTCACCACCGGACCGGAGGATGCGGTGCGGGAGCCGGCGCAGGCCGCGGTGTGGGGTCTCGGCCAGGTGGTGTCACTCGAACTGCCTTCGGTCTGGGGCGGGTTGGCTGATGTGGGCGGCTTCGGCGACCGGGACCTGGACGCGCTGTGCGCCGTACTCGCCGACGGTGCCCGGCCCGGCCGTGAGGACCAGGTCGCGGTGCGCGCCGGGCGGGTGCTGGGCCGCCGTGTCGTACCGGCCGCGGAGCCGGACGCTCCCCAACGGCCCACACGCCCTTGGCGCCCCACCGGCACCGTCCTCGTCACCGGCGGCACCGGGGCGCTCGGTGCCCAAGTGGCCCGCTGGCTCGCCGGGCACGGCGCCCGGCGGATCGTCCTGACCAGCCGCCGGGGTGAGGCGGCCCCCGGTGCGGCCGAGCTGGTGGCGGCGCTGCGCGAGCACGGCGCGGAGGTGACCGTGGCGGCCTGTGACACCGCAGACCGTGCCGCGCTCGCCGACCTGCTGACCCGCCACCGCCCGGCCGCCGTATTCCACACGGCCGGTGTCGTCGAGGCGTGCCCCGTGGCCGGGCTGGAGGCCGAGGGGTGGTCCACGGTGACGGCGGGCAAGGCCGCCGGAGCGCGGCACCTGGACGAGCTGAGCCGGGAACTCGGCCTGGAACTGGACGCGTTCGTGCTGTTCTCGTCGATCGCCGGGGTGTGGGGCAGCACCGGGCAGGCCGCCTACGCCGCCGGCAACGCGATGCTGGACGCCCTCGCCGAGCGGCGGCGCGCCGACGGGCTGCCCGCGACCAGTGTCGCGTGGGGCCCCTGGGCGGGGGCCGGGATGGCGGCCGACGACACACTGGCCGGGCTGCTGCGCGACAGCGGTCTGCGCCCGCTGGCCCCGGCCGACGCGCTGGCCGCGCTGGGGCAGGTGGTGACGTCGGACGAGGCCTGCCGGGTGGTCGCCGACGTGGACTGGGACCGGCTCCCGGCGGTGTTCGCCGCCGTACGCCCCGGACCGCTGTTCGCGCTCGCGGCACCGCAGAGCGGGGACAAGGAGACCGACAACGGCCTCGCCCGGCGGCTGGCGGAGCTGCCGCCCGTCGAGCGGGAGCGGACGGTGCTCGCGCTGGTGCGGGACGAGGTCGCGGCGGCGCTCGGGCACGACTCGGCACACGATCTCGACGTCACGCTGACCTTCAAGAGCCTGGGCCTGGACTCGATGACCGCCGTGGAGGTGCGGGGGCGGCTCGTCGCGGCGACCGGGCTGTCGCTGCCCGCCACCGTCGTCTTCGACCACCCCACCCCCCGCGATCTGGCCGCCGCGGTCGGCGACCGGCTCACCGGCCTGGGGCAGAGCTCCGGGACGGAGCGGGAGTCCGGGACGGAGCGGGAGTCCGGGACCGAGCGGAGGTCCGCGTCGGCGGCGCCCCTCGCCGCCGACGAGCCGGTGGCCATCGTCGGTATGGCCTGCCGGTACCCCGGCGGCACGGTGAGCCCCGAGGACCTGTGGCGGCTGGTCGCCGAGGAACGGGACGCCGTCAGCGACTTCCCCGCCGACCGGGGCTGGGACCTGGCCGCCCTGTACGACCCGGACCCGGCCGCGACCGGGACGTCGTACTCGCGCGAAGGCGGCTTCCTGGACGACATCGCCGGTTTCGACGCGGGCCTGTTCGCGATCTCGCCCCGTGAGGCGCTGGCCATGGATCCGCATCAGCGGCTGCTGCTGGAGACGACCTGGGAGGCGTTCGAACGGGCCGGGATCCCGCCGACCTCGCTGCGCGGCAGCAACACCGGTGTGTTCGTCGGCGCGGGCGAACAGGACTACGCGGGCGGGGTGTCCGACGCGCCCGAGGGGGTGGCCAACCATCTGCTGCTCGGGCACACCGCCAGTGTGCTGTCCGGCCGGGTCGCCTATGTCTTCGGCCTCGAAGGGCCGACGCTCACGCTCGACACGGCCTGCTCGGCGGGCCTGGTCGCACTGCACCTCGCGGTGCGGGCGCTGCGCGGCGGGGAGTGCGACCTGGCGGTGGCGGGCGGTGCGACGGTGATGTCGACGCCGGGCGGCTTCGTCGAGTTCAGCCGGCAGCAGGTGCTGGGGCGGACCGGGCGCTGCCGTTCGTACTCCGAGGACGCGGACGGCTCCGCGTTCTCCGAGGGCATCGGCACCCTGGTGGTGGAGCGGCTGTCGGACGCGCGGCGCAACGGGCATCCGGTGCTCGCCGTCGTCCGGGGTACGGCGATCAACCAGGACGGCGCCTCCAACGGGCTCAGCGCGCCCAACGGCCGCTCGCAGCAGCGGGTGATCCGGCAGGCCCTGGCCGACGCCCGGCTGACCCCGGCCGATGTCGACGCCGTCGAGGGCCATGGCACCGGCACCCCGCTCGGCGACCCCATCGAGGCGGAGGCGCTGCTGGCCACCTACGGTCAGGACCGCCCCGCCGAACGGCCCCTGTATCTCGGCTCGTTGAAGTCGAACATCGGGCACACCCAGGCCGCGGCAGGCATCGCGGGCGTCATCAAGACGGTGCACGCCCTGCGGCACGGCGTGCTGCCGCGCACCCTGCATCTGGCCGAGCCCTCCTCGCACGTCGACTGGTCCTCGGGCGGGGTCGAACTGCTCGCCGAGACGCGGGAGTGGCCGCAGGTGGAGCGGGCCCGACGGGCGGCCGTGTCGGCGTTCGGGATCAGCGGGACGAACGCGCATGTGATCCTGGAGCAGGCGGAGGAACCCCCGGTGCCGGTGGATCCCCCCATCGCCCCGACCGGTGCCGTCCCGCTCGCCGCCACACCCACCGACCCCACCGGATCCACCCCATCCGGCGCCCCCGCAGTCCTGCCGCTCTCCTCCGCCACCGCCGCCGGACTGCGTGATCAGGCCCGACGGCTCCACGACTCCCTCGCCGACCGCCCCGATCTCGACCTCCCGCTCCTCGGACGCGCGTTGGCGACCGCGCGGGTGACCGACCTGGAGCACCGGGCGGCCGTGGTCGCCGGTGACCGGGACGAGGCGCTGGCCGCGCTGGCCGCCCTCGCGGACGGCGAGGCACACGCCCAGCTGGTCACCGGGGCGGCGGCACCGGGCGCCGGGCCCGTCCTGGTCTTCCCGGGCCAGGGCTCGCAGTGGCCGGGCATGGCGGTCGAACTCCTCGACGCCTCACCGGCGTTCCGCCAGGCGCTGGCCGAATGCGACGCGGCGCTCGGCGAGTTCGTCGACTGGTCGGTCCTGGACGTGCTGTACGACCGTCCGGGCGCGCCCTCGATGGAGCGGCTCGACGTGGTGCAGCCGCTGCTGTTCGCGGTGATGGTGGCGCTGGCCCGGACCTGGGAGGCGGCCGGGGTGGTGCCGGCGGCCGTCGTGGGGCATTCGCAGGGCGAGGTGGCCGCGGCCTGTGTCGCGGGCGCCCTGTCCCTGCCGGACGCGGCCCGGATCATCTGCCTGCGCAGCAGGACCATGCAGGAGGAGCTGTCCGGGCTGGGCGCGATGGCGTCGGTGGCCGCGCCCCGGGAGGCGGTCGCGGCACGGCTGGCACGCTGGGGCGACCGGCTGAGTGTGGCGGCGGTCAACGGGCCCGCCTCGGTGGTGGTGTCGGGCGAGGCCGCCGCGGTCGGCGAGTTCCTGGCCGACGCGAAGGAGGCGGGACTGCGGGCCCGGCGGGTGAAGGGGGCGATCGCGGCCGGGCACTCGGCGCAGGTGGAGCTGGTGCGCGAGCGCGTCCTCGCGGAGCTGGCCCCGGTCGCGCCGAGGGCGGGCTCCGTGCCCATCGTCTCGACGGTCACCGGGGCCGTGGCCGACGGCTCCGGCATGGACGCCGCCTACTGGTACGACAACATGCGGGAGCCCGTCCGGTTCGACGAAGCGGTACGGGAGTTGGTGACCCGCGGGCACCGGGTGTTCCTGGAGGTCAGCCCGCACCCGGTGCTGCTGACGGGTCTTCAGGAGACCCTGGAGGACGCGGGCGCCTCGGCCGTCGCGCTGGGGACGCTGCGCCGGGACGAGGGCGGGCCGCGCCGGCTCGCGGTCTCGCTGGGCGCGGCGTACGTCGCCGGTGTGCCGGTGGACTGGCCGCGCGCGGTGTACGCGCACGTCCCGCCCGGCCCCGTGGAGCTGCCCACGTACGCCTTTCAGCGGCAGCGTTACTGGCTGGACGCACCGCGCCAGTCGGCCTACTTCGCCACCCCGGCGGCCGTACCGCCGCCGGTCACGGACGACGACTCGGCGCAGCGGCGCTTCTGGGACGCCGTGGAGAGCGGGGACGTCGACGCGCTCGTGGGTGAACTTCCGCTGGTAAACGGCCAGTTGGCGTCGCTCCAGGACGTGCTGCCGGCGCTCGCCGACTGGCGGCACCGGTCGCGGGAGGACGCGGCGCTGGACCGGTGGCGGCACCGGGTGGTGTGGGAGCCGGTCGCCACCCCGGCGCGGCCCGTGCTCTCCGGGGACTGGCTGCTGCTCGTCCCGGACGACCCGGCTGTCGCGCCGGTCGCCGCGCAGGTCGAGTCGGCACTCGGCGCGCACGGGGCGCGGGTGACACGGCTCGGTGTCCCGGCCGGGGCCGACCGAGCGGCCGTCGCCGAAGCACTCACCGAGCTGGACGCACCGGACGGGCTGGACAAGCCGGACGGGCCGGGCGCGCCGAACGGGCCGGACGCACTGAACGGGCTGAACAGGCTGAACGGGCCGGACGGGCCGGACAAGCCGAACAGGCCGAGCGAACCGAACAGGCCCGGCGAGTTCGCCGCGCCCGTCGGAGTGCTGGCCCTGACCGGCCTGCTCGACGGCGCCGACGCCGGCCATGACGCCGTGCCGCGCGCGCTGGCGGCCACGCTCGCCGTCGACCAGGCCCTCGGCGACCGGGACCTGGCGGCTCCGCTCTGGGTGCTCACCCGGGGCGCGGTCGGTGCGCGGCCGACGGACCCGGTGGCCGCGCCGGAGCAGGCCATGGTGTGGGGGCTCGGGGCCACCGCCCGTCAGGAGCATCCCGAGCGGTGGGGCGGGGTGGTCGACCTGCCCGGGGATCTCGACCCACGTGCGCTGACCCGGCTGGTGGCCGTGGTCTCCGGGGCCACCGGCGAGGACGAGGCGGCGATCCGGCCGTCGGCGACCCTGACCCGGCGCCTGCTGCCGGCTCCACAGGCCGAGCGGGCAGAGCGTCCGCAGGGCTGGAAGCCGACGGGCACGGTACTGGTGACCGGTGGCACGGGCGCGCTCGGCGGGCAGGTGGCCCGGCATCTGGCCGCCCTCGGGGCACCCCACCTGCTGCTCACGGGACGCCGGGGCCCGGAGGCGCCGGGGGCGCGGGAGCTGGCGGACGAACTCGCCGCGCTGGGCGCCCGGGTGACCGTCGTCGCCTGCGACCTGGGCGACCGGGCGGAGCTGGCGGCGCTGCTGGACCGGGTGCCGGCCGAGTATCCGCTGACCGCCGTGGTGCACACGGCCGCCGCCGTGGACGACGCGCTGCTGACCTCCCTGACGCTCCCCCAGCTTCAGCGCTCGCTGCGGGTGAAGGCGCAGGCGGCACGCCATCTCGACGAGCTGACGCGGGATCTCCCCCTGGAGGCGTTCGTGCTGTTCTCCTCGTTCGCGGGCGTCACGGCGGACGCGGGGCAGGGCGGCTACGCGCCCGGCAACGCCTACCTCGACGCGCTCGCGCTGCGCCGCCGGGCGCTCGGCCTGCCGGCGCTGTCGGTCGGCTGGGGGCACTGGGCGGGCGGCAGCGGCCTGGAGGGCGGCGAGGTGATCGCCAACCGGCTGCACCGGTTCGCGATGGAGTCGATGGACCCGCGGCGGGCGGTCCGCGCGCTGGAGCGGGCGGTGGGCTCCGACAGCGGCCATCTGGTCGTCGCGGACGTGGACTTCACCCGTCTGGACGCCGACCCGGCCGGTGTCCGTGCCACCCGGCTGTTCCTGCGGCTGCCCGGCTACCGTGAGGCGACGGAGCCCGCGGCCGGGGAGGCGACGGACGGCACCGGCCCGGCGGATAACGGGTCCGGCTTCCGGGACCGGGTCGCGGCCGCCGCACCCGGTGAACGCACGGCAGTCGTACGGGATCTGGTGCTGCGTCAGCTCGCCGCCGTGCTCGGCCACGCCGATCCGGACGAGATCTCGCCCACCCGGCTCTTCCGCGAACTGGGCATCGACTCGCTCACGGCGGTGGAGTTCCGCAACCGGCTCGGCGCGGCCACCGGGCTGCGGCTGCCCGTCGGCGTCGTCTTCGACCATCCCACGCCGGAGGCGCTGGCGGCTCATGTCGCCGCCGAGCTGGACGTCGACCACGGCCCGCCGCAGTCCGAAGGTCCTTCGGCGGACGCCGAGTTGGACCGCCTGGAGACCGTCCTCGACCAACTCGACGGACCGGCGTCGGCCGCGGTGGCGGCCCGGCTGCGGGCCCTGCTGACCCGGCTCCCGGACGCTCCAGGAGCCGACGGCGCAGACAGCGACAGCCCGGACGGCGCGCTGGCGTCGGCGACGACCGCCGAGGAGGTTCTCGGCTTCATCCAGGAACGGTTCGGCCGGTGACCGGCTCATCCGCGCGCCCGACCCCGCTTCAGGCCTCAGCAGCACAGGAGACACGTGCAGTGACGAGCAGCGAGACTCCCCCGCCCGGCGGCGACAAGGTCGTCGAGACCCTCAAGTGGATGGCACACGAACTCGACGCGGCCAAGCGGCAGTTGGCTCAGCTGGAGGCCGGTCGGTCGGAGCCGGTCGCGATCGTCGGCATGGGCTGCCGGTTCCCCGGGGACGCCGACTCCCCCGACGGGTTCTGGCGGCTGCTGGCCGAGGGCCGGGACGCGATCGGACCGCTGCCCGCCGACCGGGGCTGGGACCTGGAGGCGCTGTACGACCCGGACCCGGCCGCACCCGGCACGGCGTACGTCCGCGAGGGCGGCTTCCTGGGCACGGCGGGCGACTTCGACGCGGGCTTCTTCGGGATCTCGCCCCGTGAGGCGCTCGCCATGGACCCGCAGCAGCGGCTGCTGCTGGAAGTTGCCTGGGAGACGCTGGAGGACGCGGCGATCGCCCCCTCGGCGCTGCACGGCAGCGGTACCGGCGTGTTCGTCGGCACCAACGGCCAGGACTACGTGCCGCCGATGATGGACGGGGTCGCCGAACTCGGCGGCTATCTCGGCACCGGCTCCACGCAGAGCGTGCTGTCCGGCCGGCTCGCCTACACGCTGGGTCTGGAGGGGCCCGCGGTCACCGTGGACACCGCGTGCTCGGCGTCCCTGGTGGCGTTGCACCAAGCGGTGCGGGCGCTGCGCGGCGGCGAGTGCGAGCTGGCGCTGGCGGGCGGTGCCACGGTGATGTCGAGCCCGTGGACGCTGGTGGAGTTCTCCCGGCAGCGCGGGCTGGCGCCGGACGGCCGCTGCAAGACGTTCTCGGACCGCGCCGACGGCACCGCGGTGTCGGAGGGCGTGGGTCTGCTGCTCCTGGAGCGCCTGTCGGACGCCCGCCGCAACGGGCACCGGGTCCTCGCGGTGGTGCGAGGCTCGGCCGTCAACCAGGACGGCGCCTCCAACGGCCTGACCGCGCCCAGCGGTACCGCGCAGCAGCGGGTGATCCGGGCCGCGCTCAAGGACGCGGGCCTGGCCCCGGCCGACGTGGACGCCGTCGAGGCGCACGGCACCGGCACCCGGCTCGGCGACCCCATCGAGGTGGACGCGCTGCTGGCGACGTACGGCAGGGGCCGGGACGCCGGGCGGCCGCTGTGGCTCGGCTCGGTCAAGTCCAACCTCGGGCACACCCAGGCCGCCGCCGGGGTCGCCGGGGTCATCAAGACGGTGCTCGCGCTGCGCCACGGCGTCCTGCCGCGCACCCTGCACGCCGACCCGCCGACCGCGCACGTCGACTGGGACACCGCCGGCGTCCGGCTGCTCCACGACGAGCGGCGCTGGCCGCGCACGGACCGGCCGCGCCGGGCGGCGGTCTCATCCTTCGGGATCAGCGGCACGAACGCGCATGTCCTGCTGGAGGAGGCCGAACCGACGGCGGACGTCCGGCCTGCGAAGGACATCCGACCCGCAGAGGACATCCGACCCGCAGAGGACATCCGACCCGCAGAGGACATCCGGCCCGCAGAGGCGGGTACCCCGTCCCTCCGCCCGGTCCTGCTCGACGCCCGTACCCCCGACGCGCTGCGCGGCCAGGCGGCCCGGCTCGCCGGTCACGTGCGCGCCCACCCCGGACTCCGCCCGCTCGACCTAGGCTGGTCGACGGCGACCACCCGGGCCCGGATGCGGCACCGCGCGCTCGTCGTCGCGGCCGGCACCGAGGAGCTGCTCGCCGGGCTGGACGCCCTCGCCGAGGGCACCCCGGGCGCGGGCGTCGTACGCGGCGAGACGGCCGAACAGCCGTCGCTCACGTTCCTGTTCACCGGCCAGGGCGCCCAGTACGTCGGCATGGCAGCGGAGTTGTGCGACGAGTTCCCCGTATTCGCCGCCGCCCTCGACGAGGTCTGCGCGCATCTCGATCCGCTGCTCGAACTCCCGCTGCGGCCGGTCCTGTTCGGTGACGCGGCGGCCCTGGACCGGACGGCGTTCACCCAGCCCGCCCTGTTCGCCGTCGAGACGGCGCTGTTCCGGCTGGTGGAGTCGTGGGGGGTGGTGCCGGACCGGCTGGTCGGGCACTCGATCGGCGAGCTGACCGCCGCCCATGTGGCCGGGGTGCTGTCGCTGCCCGACGCGTGCGCGCTGGTCGCCGCGCGCGGCCGGGTGATGGACCGGCTGCCGGCGGGCGGGGTGATGATCTCGGTGCGGGCGGGCGAGGCCGAGGTGGCCGAGCTGCTGACGCCGGGCGTGGGCATCGCGGCCGTCAACGGGCCGCGGTCCGTGGTCCTGTCGGGTGCGGCGGAGGAGACCGAGGCAGTCGCCCGCACGCTCGCCGAGCGCGGGCACAAGACCCGGCGGCTCCAGGTCAGCCACGCCTTCCACTCGGCCCTGATGGATCCGGCCATGCCGGAGTTCCGGGAGGTGGCGGCCCGCGTCACCTACCACGAGCCGCGCGTCCCGCTGGTCTCGGCGCTCACCGGCCGGCTCGTCGGACCGGGTGAGGTGACCGCTCCCGAGTACTGGGTACGGCATCTGCGCGAGCCGGTCCGGTTCCTGGACGCGGTGCGGGCCGCCGAGGCGGACGGCGGACGGGTCTTTCTGGAGCTGGGCCCCGACGGGGTGCTCGCGTCGATGGCGGCGGACTGCCTGGCCGACCGTGGGGCGGCGGTCCTCGCCCCGACCCTGCGCAAGGACCGCCCCGACACCCGCTCCCTGCTCCTCGGGCTGGGCCAGGCGCACTCGGCCGGGGTGGCCGTGGACTGGGACGCGGTGTTCGCCGGTACGGGCGCGGTGCGGGTGCCGCTGCCGACGTACGCCTTCGAGCACCGGCGGTACTGGCTCGCGGCGGGCCGCTCCTTCGACGGTACGGCGGCCCCCGTGGAACTCGCCGAGACCCGGCCGGACGCCCCGCGGGCCCGGCTGGAGACGCTGGACCTGGTCCGGTCCGCCACCGCCGCCGTCCTCGGCCACGCGTCGCGGGAGGCGGTGGCGGCCGACCGGCCGTTCTCCGAGCTGGGCGTGACCTCGGTCGGCGCGGTCGAGCTGTGCGCAGAACTCCGCGCGGCCACCGGGCTGTCCGTGCCCGCGTCGGCCGTCTTCGACCACCCCACCCCGCGGGCGCTCGCCGCCCAGCTGGACCAGGAGGGCCGGGGCGAACCCGCTCCGCCGTCCGACCCGGCCCGGTCGCGTCCGAGGCGCAGGCCCGACGAGCCGGTCGCGATCATCGGCATGGGCTGCCGGTTCCCGGGCGGGGTGACCGGCCCCGAGGACCTGTGGCGGCTGGTGGCCGACGAGCGGGACGTCCTGGGCGGCTTCCCCGACAACCGGGGCTGGAACCTGGAGGAGTTGTTCGCCCCGGGCGGCGACCCGGGGACCTCGACCGAGGCGCGGGAGAGCGGATTCCTGCACGAGGCGGGCGAGTTCGACCCGGCGTTCTTCGGGATCTCGCCGCGCGAGGCGCTCGCCATGGACCCGCAGCACCGGCTGCTCCTGGAGACGGCCTGGGAGGCGATGGAGCGGGCCGGTCTCGACCCGGCCGCGCTGCGCGGCAGCCGTACCGGGGTGTTCGCGGGGCTGGTCGGGCACGACTACCTGCTCGGCCCGGAGCGGATGCCGGACGACCTGGTGCCGTACTTCGCGACGGGCATCGGCGGGTCGATCGCCACCGGCCGGATCTCCTACACCTTCGGTTTCGAGGGCCCGGCGGTGACCGTGGACACGGCGTGCTCGTCGGCGCTGGTCGCGCTGCACCAGGCGGTGCGGGCGCTGCGCGCCGGGGAGTGCGATCTGGCGCTGGCCGGGGCGGCGACGGTGATGGCGACGCCCGGCGCGTTCGTGGGGTTCTCCGGGCAGGGGCTGATGGCGCCGGACGCGCGCAGCAAGTCCTTCGCGGAGGCGGCCGACGGCACCATGTGGTCGGAGGGCGTCGGCATGCTGCTCGTGGAGCGGCTGTCGGACGCGCTGCGGGCGGGGCACCGGGTGCTGGCCGTCGTACGCGGTACGGCGATCAACCAGGACGGTGCCTCCAACGGGCTCACCGCGCCCAACGGCACCGCCCAGCAGCGGGTGATCCGGGCCGCGCTCGACGACGCGGGCCTGGCCCCGGCCGACGTGGACGCCGTCGAGGCGCACGGCACCGGCACCCGGCTCGGCGACCCCATCGAGGCGCACGCGCTGATGGCGACCTACGGGAAGGACCGGTCCGCGGACCGGCCGCTGCGGCTCGGCTCGATCAAGTCGAACATCGGGCACACCCAGGGCGCGGCGGGCGTGGCCGGGGTGATCAAGACGGTGATGGCGCTGCGGCACGGGCTGCTGCCGCGGTCCCTGCACGTGGACCGGCCGTCGTCGCGGATCGACTGGTCGCTGGGTGCGGTGCGGCTGCTGACCGAGGCCGAGGTGTGGCCGGCGGTGGACCGGCCGCGCCGGGCGGGGGTGTCGGCGTTCGGGGCGAGCGGCACCAACGCGCATGTGATCCTCGAACAGGCCCCGCCCGCGCCCGTGGTGGACGAGCCGCGGCTGGAGCTGCCGGTCACCCCGCTGGTGCTGTCCGGGCACACCCCGGCGGCGCTGCGCGGTCAGGCGGCCCGGCTGGCCGGACTGCTGGCGGCCGAGGACGCTCCGGAACTGACCGACGTCGCCTGGTCGTTGGCGGCGACCCGCACGGCGCTCGCGCATCGCGCGGTGGTTCTCGCCGCCGGTCCGCAGGAGGCCCGTGCCGGGCTCGCGGCGCTGGCGGCGGGCGAGGAGGCGCCGCACGTGGTCACCGGGGCGCCCACCGGCGCCGAGGCGGTGTTCGTGTTCCCCGGGCAGGGCTCGCAGTGGGTGGGCATGGCCTCGGCGCTGCTGGAGCGCTCCGAGGTGTTCCGGGACGCGTTCGCGGACTGCGAGCGGGTCTTCGCCGACCTGGTGGGCTGGTCGGTGACGGGCGCGATGGCCGGGGATCCGGCAGCGCCGTCGCTGGAGCGGCTGGACGTGGTGCAGCCGGTGCTGTTCTCGGTCATGGTCGCCCTCGCCCGCACCTGGCAGGCGGCCGGGGTGCGGCCGGCGGCTGTCGTGGGCCATTCCCAGGGCGAGATCGCCGCCGCGCATGTGGCGGGCGCCCTGTCGCTGGAGGACGCGGCCCGGGTGGTGGCGCTGCGCAGCCGGCTGATCGTGGACGTGGTGGGCCTGGGCGCGATGGCCGGGGTGTCCAAGTCCCCGGACTGGGTCGCGGCCCGACTCGGTCCGTGGGAGGCGGAGTTGAGCGTCGGTGTCGTCAACGGGCCGGAGTCGGTGGTGGTCACCGGTGATGTGACGGCCCTGGAGGAGTTCCTCGTGGTGGCCGAGGCCGAGGGCGCGCAGGTGCGCCGGGTGCGCGGCGCGGTGGCCCCGGGCCACGCCCCGCAGATGGCCCGGCTGCGCGAACAACTCCTGGAAGCGCTGGCGGAGTTGACCCCGCTGGAGGGCACGGTCCCGCTGTGCTCGACGGTCACCGGGGAACTCCTGGACACCGCCGGGATGTCGGCCGCGTACTGGTACCGCAACGCGCGTGAGCCGGTGCAGTTCGAGAAGGCCGTACGGCATCTGCTGGACCGGGGCCACCGGGTGTTCCTGGAGATGAGCCCGCATCCGCTGCTGCTGGGCCCGGTCTCCGACATCGCCGCGTCCCAGGACGCGCGGGTCGCCGCGCTGGGCACCCTGCGCCGCGAGGACGGCGGCCCGGAGCGCACGGCGCGCGCCCTCGCGGACGCCTGGGCGCACGGCGTGGACGTGGACTGGACGGCCGCCGTGTTCGACGGGGTCGGCGCCCGCCGGGTCGACCTGCCGACGTACGCGTTCCAGCGGGAGCACTACTGGCTGGAGCCGCTCTCCGGGCCGGTGGGCGCCGGAGTGCGCGGCACCGGGCATCCCCTGCTCGACGCGAGTGTCGAACTCGCCGACGGCGGCGCGCTGCTGACGGGCCGTCTGACCCGGCGGGCGCTGCCCTGGCTGGACGACCACGCGGTGGCCGGGGTGGCGATCCTGCCCGGTGCCGCCTTCGTGGAGCTGGCGGTGCGGGCGGGTGACGCGGTGGGCTGCGCGGCCGTGGAGGATCTGGCGCTGCAGCGCCCGCTGGTGATTCCGGCGCGGGGCAGGACGGTCGTCCAGGTGAGGGTCGACGCACCGGACGGCTCCGGGCGGCGCGCGGTACGCGTCCACTCGCGTCCGGACGCCGACGAGGAGTCCCCGTGGACCCAGCACGCCGAGGGCGTCCTGGCCCCGGCCGGAGCGGCACCCGAGCCGCTCGCCGACTGGCCCCCGCGGGACGCCGAACCCCTGCCGGCCGAGGACGCCTACGAGCGCATCGCCGCCGCCGGCATCGACTACGGCCCCGCCTTCCGCGGCCTGACCGCCGCCTGGCGGCGCGGTGACGAACTCCTCGCCCAGGTACGGCTCCCGCGGCCGGAGGCGAAGAACGCGCCGGAGTACGGCATCCACCCGGCGCTCCTGGACGCGGCCCTGCACGTCGTCGTCCTGGACGGCCTGGAGAACAGCGGCCAGCTCGCCTTCAGCTGGAGCGGGGTCACCCTGCACGCGCAGGGCGCCACCGAGCTGCGGGTCCGGGTGGTACGGCTGGGCGACGGCTCCTTCGCGTTCCACCTGTACGACGGTGCCGGGCAGCCGGTGCTCACCGCCGAGTCCGTCGCCGTACGCCCCATGACGGCCGCCGATCTGACCGCGACCCGCTCCGCCACGGAGAACTCCCTGTTCCGCCTGGACTGGACGCCGCTGCCGCCGGGCGAGACCACCGCCGCCCGCTGGGCGGTGCTGGGCAAGCGGTGCGGGGCCGTGTGGCCGGCCGAGGTGGACTCCCGCCGGCACTACGCCGACCTGACCGCGCTGGCCACGGCCGTGGACGGGGGCGCCCCGGTACCGGAAGCGGTGCTGGTGGCCGGCGCGGGCGGCGAGCCCGGGGACCGGCAAGTGCTGCTGGACGCGCTGGAGTTGTGCCGGGCGTGGACGTCGGACGAGCGCTGGGCGGAGGCACGGCTGGTGTTCCTCACCCGGGGCGCGGTGGCGGCAGGCGACCAAGACGCGCCCACCGATCTCGCGCACGCCCCGCTGTGGGGCCTGGTCCGCTCGGCGCAGCAGGAGCAGCCCGACCGGTTCGTGCTGCTGGACAGCGACACGGCCGAGGTCCCGACGGTGGTGCTGGCGGCGGCCCTCGGCTCGGCCGAGCCCCAACTCGCCCTGAGGGAAGGCGCCCTGCGCGTCGCACGGCTGGCGCGGGCGACCGCCACCGCCGACGCCCCCGCGCACCGCCCGCTGGACCCGGAGGGCACGGTCCTCATCACCGGCGGCACCGGCACCCTCGGCGCCATCCTCGCCCGCCATCTGGTGACCCGGCACGGCGTACGGCATCTGCTGCTCACCGGCCGCCGGGGCGCCGACGCCCCCAACGCGGCAGCGCTCGTGGACGAGTTGACCCGCGCCGGGGCCACGGTCACGGCCGCCGCCTGTGACGTGTCCGACCCCGACGCCCTGGCCCGGCTCCTGGCGCAGGTGCCCGAACTCCACCCGCTCACCGGCGTGTTCCACCTGGCGGGCGTCCTCGCCGACGGGGCCCTCGGCTCGCTCACCCCGGACCACGTCGACACCGTGCTGCGGACCAAGGCGGATGCCGCCTGGCAGCTGCACCGCCTCACCCGCGACGCCGACCTGGCCGCGTTCGTGCTGTACTCCTCCATGGCCGGCACCTTCGGCGGCGCGGGCCAGGCCAACTACGGCGCGGCCAACGCCTTCCTGGACGCCCTCGCCCGGCACCGCCGGTCCCTGGGCCTGCCCGGCCTGTCCGTCTCCTGGGGGCTGTGGCAGGACCGCTCCGAGATGGGCGCCGGACTCACCGACCAGGACCTGGCCCGCCGGATGGCCCGCTCCGGCACCCGCAGCCTGACCGCCGAGCAGGGCACCGCCCTGCTGGACGCGGCCCTCGACGGCCCCGACGCCCATCTGGTCGCCGCCCGCTTCGACTTCCCCACCCTGCGGGCCCAGGCCGGCGACGGCACGCTCCCCGCGCTGCTGCGCGGCCTGGTGCGGGCCGGCCGGCGCAGCGCGGGCGCCGCCGACCAGACCGGCCTGCGCGAACGGCTCGCCACGCGCGGCCCCGCCGAACGCGCCGCCGGCCTCCTGGACGCCGTCCGCACCACCGTCGCCCTCGTCCTCGGGCACGGCTCCGCCGACCAGGTCGACGACGGCCGGGCCTTCCGTGAGCTCGGCCTGGACTCGCTGACCGCGGTGGACCTGCGCAACCGGCTGTCCGCGCTCAGCGGCCTGAAACTCCCGGCCACCCTCGCCTTCGACCACCCCTCCCCGCGGGCCATCGCCGAGTTCCTCGACGAGAAGCTGTTCGGCACCCCGGTCGAGGTCACCCCACCGGTCCTCACCGACCTGGACCGGCTGGAACTCGCCCTGCTGGGCGCCGACACCTCCGACCCGGCGCTGCGGGTGAAGGTCACCATGCGGCTGCACTCCCTGGTGGCCCGGTGGAGCGACGGCGAAGCCCCGGCCGCGGCCGACGGCCCCGACCTCGGCCTGGAGGACGCCTCGGTCGACCAACTCCTCTCCTTCATCGACGACATGGGCACCTTCTGACCTTCAGAAAGGGACGCGTTCCGTGGAAGACACGCGGATCATCGAGTACTTGAAGCGGGTGACGGCCGATCTGCACCGGGCCCGCGCCCGGCTCCTGGAGCTGGAGTCGGGACGACAGGAGCCCGTCGCGATCGTCTCGGGCGCCTGCCGCTTCCCCGGCGGCATCGACTCGCCCGAGGACCTGTGGCGCGCGGTCGTCGAGGAACGCGACCTGATCTCCGCGATGCCCGCCGACCGCGGCTGGGACATCGACGAGCTGTACGACCCCGACCCGGACGCCGTCGGCCACATCTACGTCAAGGAGGGCGGCTTCCTCCAGGACGCGGCAGGCTTCGACGCCGCCCTGTTCGGCATCCCGCCCCGCGAGGCCCTCTCGATGGACCCGCAGCAGCGGCTGCTCCTGGAGACGACCTGGGAGACGTTCGAACGCGCGGGCCTCGACCCGCTCGGCCTCGCCGGTTCCCGTACCGGGGTGTTCGTCGGGATCCTCTCGCACGACCACGGCACCCGGCTGACGCCCGCGCCCGAGGGCTTCGAGGGCATGATCGGCGCCGGTACGGCGGGCAGCATCGCCTCCGGCCGGCTGTCGTACGTCTTCGGCCTGGAGGGCCCGGCCCTGACCATCGACACCGCGTGCTCGTCGTCGCTGGTGGCGCTGCACCTGGCCGTCCAGTCGCTGCGCAGCGGCGAGTGCGACCTCGCGGTGGCGGGCGGTGCCACCGTGATGTCGACGGTGGAGTCCTTCGTCGAGTTCTCCCGGCAGCGGGGGCTCGCCCCCGACGCCCGCATCAAGGCGTTCGACGACGCGGCGGACGGCTCCTCCTGGAGCGAGGGCGTGGGCACCCTGCTGGTGGAACGCCTCTCCGACGCCCGCCGCAACGGCCATCCCGTCCTCGCCGTGATCCGCGGTACGGCCGTCAACCAGGACGGCGCCTCCAACGGGCTGACCGCGCCCAACGGCCGTTCCCAGGCCCGCCTCCTGCGCACCGCGCTCGACCACGCCCACCTCACCCCGGCCGACGTGGACGTGGTCGAGGCGCACGGCACCGGCACCCGGCTCGGCGACCCCATCGAGGCCCAGGCCCTCCTCGCGACCTACGGCCAGAACCGCACCAGCCCCCTGCACCTCGGCTCCGTCAAGACCAACATCGGGCACACCCAGGCCGCCGCCGGGGTCGCGGGCGTCCTCAAGATGATCTGGGCGATGCGCGAGGGCCTGCTCCCGCGCAGCCTCCACCTCTCCACACCCACCAGCCAGGTCGACTGGACCGAGGGCAACATCCGCCTCCTCGACCGCGCCCTCCCCTGGCCGGAGGCCGACCGGCCGCGCCGGGCCGGGATCTCGTCGTTCGGCATCAGCGGGACCAACGCCCACATCATCCTGGAGCAGCCGGAGAACCCCGAGCCGCCCACCACCGAGGAACCTCCCGCCCGCCTGCCCCTGCTCCTGTCCGCCGCGAGCACCCAGGCCCTGGCCGCGCTGGGCGGACGCCTCGCCGAACGCCTGGAGACCGACCCCGCGCTCGAACTCACCGCCGCCGCCCATGCGTTGGCGACGACCCGCGCACTGCTCCCGCACCGGGCGGTCGTGGTCACCGACGACCGCGACAACGCCGTCAGCGGCCTGCGGGCGCTGGCCGAGGACCGGCCCGCCCCGCAGCTCATCACCGGAGAGGCCGGCCCCACGGGCCGGGGACCCGTCTTCGTCTTCCCGGGCCAGGGCTCCCAATGGGCAGGCATGGGCCGCGACCTGTACACGGACGACCCCACCTTCCGCGCATCGCTCGACGCCTGCGCCCAAGCTCTCGATCCGCTCACCGGCTGGTCCCTCATCGACACCCTCACGGGCACGGATGAGGGGTGGCTGGAGCGGGTGGACATGGTCCAACCGGCCCTGTTCGCGGTCATGACCAGCCTCGCCCGCCTCTGGATCGCCTCCGGCATCACACCAGCCGCCGTCATCGGCCACTCCCAGGGCGAAATCGCCGCCGCCCACATCGCCGGAATCCTGACGCTGGAAGACGCCTCACACATCGTCGCCGTCCGCTCCACCGCCATGCGCCACCTCTCCGGCCACGGCGGCATGGCCACCATCAACACCAACGCCGAACACCTCCAGGAACACCTCACCGGCCTCGACGCCACCATCGCCGCCCACAACTCCCCCACCACCACCGTCGTCTCAGGCACCCCCCAAGCCCTCGACCAACTCACCGAAACCCTCACCGCACAAGGCATCCGCGTCCGCCGCGTCCACGTCGACTACGCCTCCCACTCCCCCCAAGTCGACGCGTTCCACGAGGAGATCACCACCGCCCTGGCCGACGTACGCCCCCGACCGGCCACGCTCACCATGATCTCCACCGTGACCGGCGAACCCGTCCAGGGTCCCGAACTGGACGCCGCCTACTGGTACAAGAACCTCCGCCGCCCGGTGCTCTTCCACCAGGCCCTCACCCACCTCCTCGACACCGGACACCGCACCACCATCGAGGCCAGCCCCCACCCCGTCCTCACCCCCGCCATCGAGGAGACGGAGATCGCCACGGCGCTCTACACGCTCCGTCGCGACCACGGCACCCTCGCCGACTTCACCACCGCCCTCGCCCAGGCCCATGTCACCGGCACCACCCCCACCTGGCCGGGCCGGACCCCCGAGCACCCCGTGCCTCTCCCCACCTATCCCTTCCAGCACCAGCGCTACTGGCTGGAGTCGAGCCCGCTCGGCGCCCGTGCGCCGCATCCCGTGGCCACCACGGCAGCGGAGGAGAGTGCTCCGCGGGACCGGGACCGGTTCGCCGCGCTCTCGCCGTACGAGTTGCTCGACGAGATGCTGAACCTCGTCCGGCTGCACGCTGCCGTGGCGCTCGGGCACGACTCGCCGGAGCCGATCGTCCCCGAACGGACCTTCCAGGAGCTGGGGTTCGAGTCGCTGACGGCGGTCAACCTGCGGCGGCGGCTGGTCGCGGCGACCGGCTTCGAGCTGCCGGTGAGCGTGGCCTTCGACCATCCGACGCCCCTGTTGCTGGCCGAGCATCTCGCCGGGCTGGTGGGCGACGGGAGCGACGACGGCCTGGCCGACGCGACGGACGACGAGCTGTTCGCCCTGATCGACGCCGACGGCCCGCAGGAGGCGCGATGAGCGACGAGGCCCGGTTGCGGGAGTACCTGCGCAAGGCCACGGCCGCGCTGCAGGAGGAGCGGCGGAAGGTGGGCGAGCTGGGTGAACGGCTCGCCGAGGCGGAGCGGTCGCGCGGGCGGGATCCGGTCGTGGTGGTCGGGATGGGCTGCCGCTGGCCCGGGGGCATCGACACCCCGGAGGCGCTGTGGCGGGCCCTGGTGGAGGAGCGGGACTGCCTGTCCCCGTTCCCCGCCGGGCGGGGCTGGGACGTCGAGGGCATGTACGACCCTGAGCCGGGGGTCCCGGGCCGGTGCAGCGTGCGGGAGGGCGGGTTCCTGGAGGCCGCAGGGGTGTTCGACGCGGAGTTCTTCGGTTACTCGCCGGAGGAGTCCGCGGGGACCGATCCCCAGCAGCGGCTGCTCCTGGAGACCGCGTGGGAGGCCGTGGAGAGCGCCGGGATCGATCCGTCGACGCTGTCCGGGTCGCCCACGGGCGTGTTCGTAGGCCTCACCCCGCAGGGGTACGCGGGGACGGACGGCGGGCGGGAGCGGCCGGAGAAGGGCACGGACTATCTGGCCGTCGGGACGCTGCCCAGCGCCGCGTCCGGCCGGGTCGCGTACGCCCTGGGGCTGCACGGCCCGGCGCTCACCGTCGACACCGCCTGTTCCTCCTCGCTCTCGGCGCTCCATCTGGCCCGGCGCTCGCTGCTGTCGGGAGAGTGCTCGCTGGCGCTGGCCGCCGGGGTGACCGTGATGGCCGTACCCGATGTGTTCCTGGAGCACAGCAGACTGAGCGCGCTGGCCCGGGACGGGCGGACGAAGCCGTTCTCGGCCGAGGCCGACGGCGGCAACTGGGGCGAGGGCGTGGGGGTGTTGCTCCTGGAGCGGCTGTCGGACGCCGAGCGGGGCGGGCATCCGGTGCTGGCGGTGGTGCGGGGCTCGGCGGTGGGGCAGAACGGCACCAGCAACGGCCTGGCCGTGCCCAACGGGCCGGGGCAACGGCGGGTGATGGCACGGGCGTTGGCGGACGCCGGGCTGTCGGGCGCGGACGTCGACTATGTCGAGGCGCACGGCACCGGCACCCCGCTGGGGGACGTGATGGAGGCGGAGGCGATGCTCGCCGTCTACGGCCGGGAGCGCCCGCCGGAGCGGCCGCTGCTGTTCGGGTCGGTCAAGTCCAACCTGGGCCATACGCAGTCGGCGTCCGGGATGGCCGGGATCATGAAGGCGGTGCTCGCGCTCGGGTACGGCACGGTGCCCGCGACCCTCCACTGCGAGCCGCCGCTGGAGACCGTGGCGCGCAGCGGCGGGGTGCTGCGGCCGGTGCCGGCGGCCGTGCCGTGGCCGCGGACGGACCGGCCCGAGCGGGCGGCCGTGACGGCGCTCGGCGCGGGCGGCACCAACGGGCATGTCGTCCTCGAAGCCCCCGCCCACCCGCCGTGGCCGGCGGACGCGCCCCCGGGATCACCGGATGTACGGCCGCTGCCCTGGCTGTTGTCCGCGAAGGACCCGGCGGCCCTGCGCCGGCAGGCCCGCAGACTCCTCGCCCACCTCGACGCGCACCCGGCGCGCTGGTCCGACGCGGACATCGCGTACTCCCTCGCGGTGACCCGCGGTGTCTTCGGGCACCGGGCGGCGGTGGTCGGCGCCGACCGGGGGCAGTACCTCGCCGGGCTGCGGGCGCTGGCGGACGGGGAGCCGTCCCTGTGGGCGCGGTCGGGGGCCGCCCGCACCGGCCGGACCGCGCTGGTCTGCGCCGACCCCGGCCCGTCCGGGCTGCCCTCCTACGACCGGCTGCCCTGGGAGTGGCCGGCCTTCCGGGACGCCGTCGCCGATCTGGACGAGGCGCTCGTCCCGTACACCGACGGACGGCCGCTGGCGAAGCTGCTGCCGGCGTCGGGACCGGACGCGCCGGTGGCCGCGTTCGCGCTGCACGTGGCGTACGCCTGGCTGTGGCAGGCCTGCGGGGTGGGTCCGGCGGCGCTGCTCGGCGAGGGCCGGGCCGGGCGCTGGGCCGCCGCCCATCTGCGCGGTGACCGCGCCCTGGGGGCGGCGCTCGCCGGGCTCACGGGCGGCGAGGCGCCACCGGAGGAGCCCGTCCCGGCGGGCCCGGACTCCGCGCCGATCCGCCTGCCCGCCGCGCCGGGTGCCCAACTCGACTCCTTCGCACACCAGTTGGCCGGCGCCTTCGTATCCGGGGTACGACTCGACCGGGAGGCGGTCTTCGGCGGGCCCGGGGTGCGGCGGGTGCCGCTGCCGACCTATCCGTTCGCCGGGACGCACCACTGGTACGCCCCGCCCACCGACCGCTCCCCCGAACAGAGGTGATCCGCCATGTCGTTGACCGACGCCGTCCTGTCCGGGGCCTCCCCCGGCGACCTGGAACGCGCCCCGCTGCCCGCGCACTTCACCGCCGCGCATCTGCGGGTGGAGGACGAGGAGGTGTTCGGCGACGTCCCTGACAAGGACGTCCGCCGCACCCTGCGCGTCGGCGAGGTCCCGATGCCCGAACTCGCCCCGGACGAGGTGCTGGTCGCCGTCATGGCCAGCTCGATCAACTACAACACCGTCTGGTCGGCGAAGTTCGAGCCGCTGTCCACTTTCCGCTTCCTGCGCGCGTACGGCCGGGAGGGCGGCTGGGCGGCCCGGCACGACCGGCCGTTCCATGTGCTGGGTTCGGACGCGGCCGGGGTGGTCGTGCGGACGGGCACCGGGGTGCGGCGCTGGCGGATCGGCGACCACGTGATGGTCAACGCGGCCCGGGTGGACGACCAGGAGCCGGCCAACCAGGCGGACGGCATGCTGGGCGAGCACCAGCTGGCCTGGGGGTACGAGACGAACTACGGCGGACTCGCCCACTACGCGGTGGCGCGGGCCAGCCAGCTCATCCCCAAGCCCCCGCATCTGACCTGGGAGGAGGCGGCGACGATCCCCGCCTGCGCGGGCACCGCGTACCGCATGCTGGTCAGCGACCGGGGCGCCCGGATGAAGCAGGGCGACGTGGTGCTGATCTGGGGCGCCTCGGGCGGACTCGGTGCCTACGCGGCCCAGCTGGTGAAGAACGGCGGCGGGATCGCGGTGGGCGTGGTCGGCTCGGAGGAGAAGGCGCGGGCCGCCCGGAAGCTCGGCTGCGACGTCGTCGTGAACCGGCAGGACATCGGCGTCGGCGACGACGAGGGCGACGACCCCGAGCTGACGCTCAAGGCCGGCAAGCGGATCGGGCGGATCGTCCGGGACGCGGTGGGTACGGACCCGGACATCGTGTTCGAGCATGTGGGCCGGTCCACGTTCGGTATCTCGGTGTTCGTGGTCAAGCGCGGCGGAACGGTCGTGACCTGCGGCTCCAGCACCGGTTACGTCCACCAGTTCGACAACCGCTATCTGTGGATGCGGCTCAAGCGCGTCCTCGGCAGCCATGTCGCCAACCTCCAGGAACAGGTCGAGTGCGCCCGGCTGTTCGCGCTCGGCGGGCTCGCCCCGGCGCTGTCCTCGCTGTTCCCGCTGGACCGGGTCGGCGAGGCGACCCGGCTGGTGCAGCTCAACCGGCACATCGGCAAGGTCGGTGTGCTCTGTCTCGCCCCCGAGCCCGGCCTCGGCGTCACCGCACCGGGCCTGCGCGCCCGGATCGGCGATGAGGCCCTGAACCCGCTGCGGGAGTTCGCGGCCGATCCGGCCACCCTCAGCTGACGTACACCCTTTATCCGGAAAGGCGGATCCCATGACCGACTCCACCCAGACGCTGCCCGTGCCGGAGGCCGTCGGCAAGCTGTACGACCGGCTCACCCTGACCGCGCTGAACGACGGCACGTTCAACCCCAACATCCACATCGGCTTCTGGGACACCCCCGACTCCACGGCCACCCTGGAGGAGGCGGTCGACCGGCTCACCGACGTGCTGATCGAGCGGCTGCTGGTGGACGACTCGTCGCACGTCCTCGACCTGGGCTGCGGGGTCGGCGGCCCCGGCATCCGGGTGGCACGGGAGACCGGCGCCCGGGTCACCGGGATCAGCATCAGCCAGGAGCAGGTGAAGACCGCCAACCGGCTGGCCGCGGAGGCGGGCCTCGCCGACCGGGCGGAGTTCCGGCACGCCGACGCGATGAAACTCCCCTTCGAGGACGGCACGTTCGACGCCGTGATGGCCCTGGAGTCGATCATCCACATGCCCGACCGGGAGCAGGTGCTCACCGAGGTTGCGCGGGTGCTGCGGCCGGGCGGCCGGCTGGTGCTGACCGACGTGTTCGAGCGGGCGCCGAAGCAGGCGGTGCCCCATCCGTCCATCCAGAAGTTCTGCCGCAACTTCATGGTGACGCTCGCCGACGCCGACGACTACGTCGCCATGCTGCACCGGGCGGGCCTCAGGCTGCGCGGGCTGCTCGACATCACCGAGCACACCATGCAGCGCACCTTCACCGAACTGGCCCGACCGACCGCCGGCACCGAGCGCCCGGAGGCCCTCGGCCAGACCAACCTGCCGGATCTGTTCCGGCCGTCCGACATGGTGGGCGTCGACGAGTTCGGCTGCCTGCTGGTGGCGGCGGTACGCCCCTGACCCCAGAGGCACCGCTCCCCCTGGCCGGCCGCCGGACCCCCTCCCGGCGGCCGGCCTCGTGCCCCCGGATCCGCGACAGCACCGGTGAGCGCCCGAGGCACGCGTGCCTCGGCAGGCCGCGCTCTCCGGGCCTTCCGGCAGATCCCCGCCTACCGCCGCCCCCTCCTCGGCCCACCCGACCCGTGCCCCCGGCCCGCGTACGCCCCCGGCCCCCGTCCCCCCTCCCCCGTCCGGCCCAACGCCGCTCAGCCAGAAGAGGCGGGCGGGCGTGACCGGTGTGACCGTGGTGGAAGGTATGGGCGCGGGCACGGATCCGAGGAGGCTGCATGGCCGAGGGACTGGTCGACGGCAGAGCGCCCCGCACTGCCCTGGCGGACGGCTTCGACCGGCCCGCGCCGACCTTCGAACAGATGAGCGCCGTCGCCGATGCCGTCCTCTACGAGGGCTATCTCCTCTACCCCTATCGGCGGTCCTCGCCGAAGAACCGTGCCCGCTGGCAGTTCGGGGTGCTGTTCCCCCGGGACTGGGTGGAGGCCGACGACCCGGTGAGTCCGGGCGTGTCGGGTTCGGCGGACTCCTGGTACCAGCAGACCGAGTGCCTGCTGCGGGTACGACGGCCGGACGCGACCGTGCGGCTGCGGGTGCGGTATTTGCAGCTGCAGCACAAGCAGGTCGAGGACGCCGAGCGACGCCCGGTCGAGTCGCTGACCTGCGACGACGGCACGGTGCAGCTCACGTTCGAGGAGGCGGTGCCGCGCGAGGCCGACCTCGTGGCCCCCCTGGCCGAGGGGGTGCGCACGGTCCGGGTGGGCGCCCCGGCCGGTACCGGCACCGAGCCGCTGCCCTCCGGCGGCGGGCGGGTCGTGCGCCGCCGGGAGGAGGTGCGGGCGAGCACCACGCTGGAGGCGGAGCGGCTCGGCGCGGACCTGTTCCGGATCCGGGTGCGCACCGTCAACGAGGGCCGTACGGCGGATCCGCGCGCCCCCCGTGACCAGGCGCTCCGCCAGGCCCTCATCGCCACCCACACCCTGCTGGGCGCCGAGGGCGCGGAGTTCGTCTCCCTGATCGACCCGGGCCCGGCCCGCCAGGAGGCCGCCCGGAACTGCCACAACGACTTCACCTTCCCGGTGCTGGGCGGTCCGCCTCCCGCCGTCGCCCCCGAGGACGGCTCGGTGTCCGCCCTGGTGCTCTCCTCGCCGATCATCCTCCCCGACCATCCGCAGGTGGCGCCGGAGAGTCCGGGGGATCTGCACGACGCCGGTGAGATCGACGAGATCCTCACCCTGCGCACGATGCTGCTGACGGACGAGGAGAAGCGGGAGGCCCGGGCCACCGACGCGCGGGCCGCCGAGATCCTCGACCGGGTCGACACCATGCCGCCGGAGGTCTTCGGCCGGCTGCACGGCGCCATCCGCTCGCTCGGCCCCGCCGACCGTCCCGCTCCCGCTCCCGCCGGGCGCCCCGCCTGGTGGCAGGAGGGCGCCGACGACGGGCTCTCCCCGGCCACCGACACGGTCCTCGTCGACGGTGTGCGGGTCGGCGGCGGCGCCCGGGTGCGGCTGCGGCCGCGCGGCCGGGGTGCCGACGCCCAGGACATGTTCCTCGTCGGCCGCACCGCGACCGTGGCCGCCGTCTTCCACGACGTGGACGGCAGCACGCACCTCGCCGTCACCGTCGACGACGACCCGGCGGCCGAACTGCACGGCTGGTACGGCCGTTTCCACTACTTCCGGCCCGACGAAGTCGAGCCGCTCGGGGGCACCGACGTCCCGGATCCAGAGACGGCGGCCGAGCCGTCCCCGGGGCCCTCTCCATCGGAGGCCTAGCGTATGAGCACCCACAACGGCACCACCACCGCCGTCGGCGGCGAACCCGCCCGGACCGGCGAACACCAGGGGTTCGACGAGATCACCATCCTGTGGATCTCCGAGGGCATGAGCTGCGACGGCGACACCGTCTCCGTGACGGCGGCCGACCAGCCGTCCATCGAGGACCTGGTGCTCGGCCTGATCCCGGGGATGCCGAAGGTCAACCTGGTCAACAAGGTGCTCTCGCCGAGCCTGGGCGGCGAGGACTTCCTCGCGCCGTACCGGAAGGCGGCGCGGGGCGAACTGGAGCCGTTCATCCTCGTCATCGAGGGCTCGATCCCGAACCAGAACATCATCGAGGGCGACGGCTACTGGACGTCCTTCGGCAACGACCCGGAGACCGGCCAGCCGCAGACCCTCAACGACTGGATCGACCAACTGGCGCCCAAGGCCTGGGCGGTGGTGGCCGTCGGCACCTGCGCCACCTTCGGCGGCATCCACGCCATGGCCGGCAACCCGACCGGCGCCATGGGTCTCGCGGACTATCTGGGCTGGGAGTTCAAGTCCCAGGGCGGGCTGCCGGTGGTGAACATCCCGGGCTGCCCGGTGCAGCCGGAGAACTTCATGGAGACCCTGGTCTGGGTGCTCTACCACGCCGCCGGCACCGCCCCGCCGCCCCCGCTGGACCACATGCTGCGCCCGCAGTGGCTGTTCGGCCGGACGGTCCACGAGGGCTGCGACCGCGCCGCCTACTACGAGCAGGCGACCTTCGCGGCGGACTACAACTCCCCCAAGTGCCTGGTGAAGACCGGCTGCTGGGGTCCGGTGGTGAACTGCAACGTGCCCAAGCGGGGCTGGATGGCCGGCATCGGCGGCTGCCCCAACGTCGGCGGTATCTGCATCGGCTGCACCATGCCGGGCTTCCCGGACGCGTTCATGCCGTTCATGGACGAGCCGCCCGGCGGCACCCTCTCCTCGCTCGCGATCAAGCCGTACGGGGCGGTCATCCGCCGGCTGCGCGGCTTCACCAACGAGCTGGTGAACCACGAACCCAAGTGGCGCCACAACAAGCGCAAGCTCACCAGCGGTTACGCCCCGCGCTGGCGCCCCTGACGCGCCACGGTCAGTCCCCCACCCCCAAGTCCCCCCACAGCAAAGGTCAGCGAACGCCGATGACAACCGAGGCCCGGCAGAAGGGGCGCAAGCCCGCGCAGATCGTGGACATGTCCTGGGATCCGATCACCCGGATCATCGGAAACCTGGGCATCTACACGAAGATCGACTTCGCCAACCGGGAGGTGGTGGAGTGCCACAGCACCTCCTCCCTCTTCCGCGGCTACTCCGTCTTCATGAAGGGGAAGGACCCGCGCGACGCCGGGTTCATCACCTCCCGCATCTGCGGCATCTGCGGCGACAACCACACCACCTGCTCCGACTACGCCCAGCAGATGGCGTACGGCGTCAAGCCGCCGCCGCTCGCCGAGCACATCGTCAACCTCGGCGAAGCGGCCGAGTACATGTTCGACCACACGATCTTCCAGGACAACCTGGTCTTCGTGGACTTCTGCGAGCAGATGGTCAAGGCCACCAACCCGAGCGTCCTGGCCCGCGCGCAGAAGACCACCGCGCCGCGCGGTGACATCCACGGCTACCGGACCATCGCGGACATCATGAAGGCCTTCAACCCCTTCGAGGGCGAGGTCTACAAGGAGGCCCTGAAGGTCTCCCGGACCACCCGCGAGATGTTCTGCCTGATGGAGGGCCGCCATGTGCACCCCTCCACGCTCTATCCGGGCGGTGTCGGCACCATGCCGTCGCCGACCGCGTTCACCGACTACCTCAGCCGGCTGATGCACGTCATCGACTTCGTGAAGAAGGCCGTCGCCATGAACGACGACGTCTTCGACTTCTTCTACGAGGCGCTGCCCGGCTACGAGGAGGTCGGCAAGCGTCGTATCCTGCTCGGCTGCTGGGGCGCCTGGCAGGACCCGAAGGTGGTCGACTACAAGTACGAGAACATGGACCGCTGGGGCAAGGCGATGTACGTCACCCCGGGCATCGTCGTCGACGGCAAGCTGGTCACCAACAACCTGGTCGACATCAACCTCGGCCTCAGGATCATGCTGGGCTCCTCGTTCTACGAGGACTGGGTCAACGAGGACCCGTTCGTCACCCACGACCCGCTCGGCAACCCGGTCGACATGCGCCACCCGTGGAACCAGACGACCCTCCCGGTGCCGCAGAAGCGGGACTTCGAGGGCAACTACAGCTGGGTGATGAGCCCCCGCTGGTACGACCAGCGCACCGGCGACCACCTCGCCCTGGACACCGGCGGCGGCCCGCTGGCCCGGCTCTGGTCGACCGCGCTGAGCGGCCTCGTCGACACGCCGTACATCAAGGCCACCGGACACAGCGTGCGCATCTCGCTGCCCAAGGGCGAGACTCTGCCGGAGACCACGCTGGAGTGGAAGATCCCGAAGTGGTCCAACACCCTCGAACGGGACCGCGCCCGGCCGTACTTCGTCGCCTACGCGGCGGCGATGGCCCTGCAGTTCCTGGACGAGGCGATGGGCCTGGTCCGGTCCGGCGACACCAAGGTGTTCGAGGACTTCGAGGTGCCGGACGAGGCGATCGGCTGCGGCTTCCACGAGGCCGTGCGCGGGGTCCTCTCCCACCACCTGGTGATCAAGGACAAGAAGATCGCCAACTACCACCCGTACCCGCCGACCCCGTGGAACGCCAGCCCCCGCGACAAGTTCGGCACCCCCGGCCCCTACGAGGACGCCGTCATGAACCAGCCGATCTTCGAGGAGAACGGCCCGGACGACTTCAAGGGCGTCGACATCATGCGCACGGTCCGCAGCTTCGACCCCTGTCTGCCGTGCGGTGTCCACATGTACACCGGCAAGGGCAAGACCGTGACGGTCACGCACTCGCCGACGTACGGGGCGAACCATGGCTGAGGGCCGGCTCGACGGCCCGGCGGTCGAGGCCCGGCTGGCCCGCCTGGACTCGCTCCTCGAGGACCTGGAGTCCGTTCCGGGCCCGGCCGGCGGCAAGGCGGTCGAGGCGGTGCGCCTGCTGACCGAGGTCTACGGCGAGGCGCTGGCCCGGATCCTCGACCGGGCGGACCCGCCGCTGACCGACCGGCTGGCCGACGACGAGCTGCTCGACCACCTCCTCGTCCTGCACGACATCCACCCCGACTCCCCCGAGCGCCGGGCCGCCCGCGCGGTCGAGCGGCTGCGCCCGGCGGTACAGGAGCGCGGCGGCGACGTCGAGTGGGCCGGGGTGGAGGGCGAGGTGGGCCGGGTGCGGCTGGAAACCGGCAGCGGTTGCGGCTCCGGGTGCGGCGGAGGTACCACGGAGGTGACCGACGCGGTCCGGGAGGCGGTGCTCGCCGCGGCCCCCGAGCTGTCCGACGTGCAGCCGCTGCCGCAGGCTCCGGCGCCCGCCTTCGTCCCGCTGGACTCCCTGCGCCGGCCACAGGAGGCCCGGTGACCACCGACGGAGCCCTGGCCCGCCTCATCCGTTCCGCGGCCGACCACCGGCCGGCCGCGGCGGCGGAGGTGTGCGACCTGTGCGCCGCCCCGGTCTCCGCCGACCACTCACACCTGTACGACACCGGGCAGGCGGAGGTCCGCTGCGCCTGCCGGCCCTGCTCGGTGCTGTTCGCGGAGACGCCCCGGGGCGAGGGCCACTTCCGGCTGATCCCCACCCGCCGGGTCCGCCTCCCGAAGGTCGACACCGCGGCCCTCGGGGTCCCGGTCGGCCTGGTCTTCTTCGTACCGCGGGCCGACGGCTCGGTCACCGCGGAGGGGCCGAGCCCGGCGGGGGCCATGCGCTGGCAGGTGGACGCGGCGGCCTGGCAGCGGGCGGTCGCGGGCTGCCCGCCGCTGGCCGACATGGCCCCCGATGTCGAGGCGCTGCTGGTCAACACGGTCCACGGCCTGGACCACCACTGGATCGTCCCGGTCGACGACTGCTTCCGCATGCTCGCCGTGGTCCGCCGGGAATGGCGCGGGCTCTCCGGCGGCGGCCGGATGTGGCCGGCCGTGGAGCGTTTCTTCGAGGAGCTCACCGAGCGGCCCTGAGCCGAGCGGCCTCGACGAACGGCAACACCGGAAGGAGAAACCACATGGGCAACATCAGAGTGGGCCGAGCCCAGGCCAGGCCCGACACGCCGTCCCACGTGCCCGGCATACACCAGGGCAACGAGGGGCCGTACAGGAAACAGACCGGACACCACCAGGACGGCACCGCCGACGCGCGGCGCTCGACCAACATCGACTGGAAACGTCACGACGTCCTCCTGGACGTCATGCCGAACATCCCGCCGGGATGACACAGATCAGGGAGTTCCCCGGATGTTGATCCAACGGAAAAGAGCAGGGACGACGGCTCAGCGCGTGCTGACCGCCGAGGTCGCCGTGGTCAGCGCGCTGGTCCTGGCACTGGCCGTCAGCCAGCTGCCCAGCCTCGTGCGTGAGCTGAAGATCTGGCGCATCGCCGGTGGCCTGCGCGCGGGCCACCGGTATCCGTGAGTCCGGCGTGCACGAACTGTCGATCGCGACCGCGATCGTGGAGCAGGCCGACGAGTGGGCCCGGGCGGACGGGGCGGACACCGTGTCGACGGTGTCCGTCCGGGTCGGCGAGCTCTCGGGGGTCGTACCTGACGCGCTGGACTTCGCCTTCGAGATGGCCCGGGACGGCACCGCCCTGGCCGGCGCCCGGCTCGTGGTCGAGCAGGTGACCGCGCGGGCCTGGTGCGGTCCCTGCGGCGAGGAGTTCGCCGTGGGCATGCCGCCGTTCTTCTGGTGCCCGCGCTGCGACCGGCCCTCCACGGAGCTGCGCAGCGGCCGGGAGCTGGAGATCACCGCGGTCGAGTGAGCCCGCGGGTGCCGGCCGGCACCCGCGGGGTCCGCGCGCTCCGCTCAGCAGATCCGGGGCAGCTGCTCCCCGAGCGGCATGTCGACGACGCGGGTGCCGCCCAGTCCGGTGGCGACCACGACCATGCCGGGGTGCTCGGTCACGCACGTGCCGATGCGGGCCGCGCCCGCCCCCTGCGGATGGGCGCGCATGGCGTCAAGCACGGCCTCGGCCTCCGTCGGCGGGACGAAGGCCACCAGGCGGCCCTCGTTGGCGACGTAGAGCGGGTCGAGCCCGAGGAAGCCGCAGGCGTTGGCGACCGCGTCCGGCACCGGGATCGCCCGCTCGTCGAGCCGCACCCCCGTTCCCGAGGCGCGGGCGATCTCGTTCAGCGAGGCGGCGAGGCCGCCGCGCGTCGGGTCGCGCAGGACGTGGACGTCCGGGGTGACGTCCAGCATGGTGGCCACCAGGTCGGCCAGCGGCGCGGTGTCGCTGGCGATCTCGACGCCGAACTCCAGCCCCTCGCGCACGCTCAGCACGGCGACCCCGTGCAGGCCGATCGGCCCGCTGACGATCACGGCGTCCCCGGGCCGGGCCCGCTGTGGCCGGATGTCGACCCGTTCGGGCACCAGGCCGACCCCGGCGGTGGTGACGTACACGCCGTCCCCGTGTCCGGCCTCGACCACCTTGGTGTCGCCGGTGGCGATGGTGACCCCGGCGGTCTCGGCCGCCGCCCCCATGGCCCGCGCGACGCGCTCGACGACGGCCAGCTCCACGCCCTCCTCCAGGACGAACGCGGCGGAGAGATAGGCGGGCCGGGCGCCGCTCATCGCCAGGTCGTTGACCGTGCCGTTGACGGCGAGGTCGCCGAGGCAGCCGCCGGGGAAGAAGAGCGGCCGTACGACGTAGGAGTCGGTGGAGAGGGCGAGCCGGGCGCCGCCGAGGTGCAGGACGGCCGAGTCGGTCATCCCGGCGAGGAGGGCGTTGCCGTAGGCGGGGGTGAAGACCTGCTCGATCAGTTCGGCGGAGAGGGCGCCCCCGCCGCCGTGGCCCATCACCACGACCGGCTGGTCGCGGATCGGTGCCGGACAGCTCCAGTGCGCGGGGTCGACGACGGTCTGCTCAGCCAACGGGGTTCATCTCCTCGCGCGCAACGGCCGGTTGGGACATCCGGCGGTAGAGGTAGTAGGCGGCGCAGGCGCCCTCGCTGGAGACCATGGTGGCGCCGAGCGGGGTGCGCGGGGTGCAGGTGGTGCCGAAGGCCGCGCAGTCGGTGGGCTTGATCAGTCCCTGGAGGACCTCGCCGGCCCGGCATTCGGCCGGTTCCTCGGTGCGGATGCCGGTGACGTCGAAGCGGTGCTCGGCGTCATAGGCCCGGTAGGCCTCGCTGAGCCGCCAGCCGCTGGCGGGGATGCGGCCGATGCCCCGCCAGTTGCGGTCGGTGACCTCGAAGACCTCCTCGATCATGGCGATCGCGGCCGGGTTGCCGTCCGGGCGGACGGCCCGGGCGTAGGCGTTCTCCACCCGGTGCTCGCCGCGCTCCAACTGGCCCACGGCGCGGCGGATGCCCTCCAGGATGTCGAGCGGTTCGAACCCGGTGACGACGATGGGGACCCGGTGCCGTGCGGCCAGTTCCGGGTACTCGGCCATGCCCATCACGCTGCACACGTGCCCGGCGGCCAGGAAGCCCTGCACCCGGCAGGCGGGTGCGGTCATGATGGCCTCGACGGCCGGGGGGACCCGGACGTGGGAGACCAGCAGGGTGAAGTTGGTCAGGCCCAGGCGCTTGGCCTGGTGGACGGCCATGGCGTTGGCGGGGGCGGTGGTCTCGAAGCCGATGGCGAAGAACACCACCTGCCGGTCCGGGTGGCGCCGGGCGAGCTGGAGCGCGTCGAGCGGTGAGTAGACGACTCGGACGTCGCCGCCCTCGCCCTTGACCCGGAACAGGTCCCGGTCGGTGCCGGGGACCCGGAGCATGTCGCCGAAGGAGCAGAAGATGACACCGGGACGGGCGGCGATCTCCAGGGCCTTGTCGATGCACTCCAGCGGGGTCACACAGACCGGGCAGCCGGGTCCGTGGATCAACTCGACTTCCTCGGGAAGGAGTTGGTCGATGCCGTGCCGGATGATCGAGTGGGTCTGGCCGCCGCACACCTCCATCAGGGCCCAGGGCCGGGTGACGGTGGCCCGGATGTCGTCGAGCAGCCGGCGGGCCAGCTGGGGGTCGTTGAACTCGTCGAGGTACTTCACCGGGGCTCGCTCCCCTCGGTCTCCGGAGCCGCCTGCCGGGCCGCCTGCTGCCAGGCGTCACCGAACTCCTCGTCCAGGAGCCCCAGTTCCTCGAAGAGCTTGAGGGAGGCCAGGGCCGACTCCTCGTCGAGCCGCTGCAGGGCGAAGCCCACATGGACGATGACGTACTCCCCCACCCGCACGTCGGAGACGTACTCCAGGCACGCCTGCTTCTGCACTCCGCCGAAGTCGATCAGGCCGGTGAGCGGATCGGCCGTGTCGTCGATGCTCACGACTCTGCCGGGCACTGCCAAACACATGGGTCACTCCGTCTCGTCGCTGAATCGGGTACGTCGGTCGTGGTCGGGGCGGTCGTGGTCGGATCGTTCGTGGGCCGCTACCACCAGCTGCCCGAGGGCCAGGCCGCCGTCGTTGGGCGGGACCTCGCCGTGCAGCAGGACCGTGAATCCGTCGGCGCCCAGCAGGTCCGTACTCGCACCCTCCAGCAGGGCGTTGGCGAAGACGCCCCCGGTGAGGGCGACGGCGGTCAGGCCGGTGGCCCGGCGGGCGGCGCGGCAGACGTCCAGGACCGCCCGGGCGACGCCGCGGTGGAAGCGGGCCGCGATCACCGGCACCGGGACGCCCTGGCGCCGGTCGGTGATGATCGCGTGCAGCGCGGGGGCCGGGTCGAAGCGGTCGCCGAAGCGGTAGGCGACCGGGTCGGCGTCCCAGGCCAGGCAGGCCTGCGCCTCCAGTTCCAGGGCGGCCTGGGCCTCGTAGCCGACGCGGTGGCAGACGCCCGCGAGGGAGGACACGGCGTCGAAGAGCCGGCCCATGCTGGAGGTGGCCACACAGCCGACCTGGCTGGGCAACTGCCGGGCCAGCAGCCTGAGTTCCTCGCGGGAGCAGGCGGCGACGCTGGGCAGGTCCGGGTCCCAGGGCAGCCCGGCCGCCCAGAGCCGGGCCAGTGCCGTCCGGCAGGGGTTGGCCACGCCCGCGTCCCCGCCGGGCAGCGGGGCCGGGGCGAGGTGGGCGAGGCGCCGGTAACCGGTGTAGTCGGCGACGAGCACCTCGCCGCCCCAGACGGTGCCGTCGTCGCCGTAGCCGGTGCCGTCGAAGGCGACCCCGATGACGGGGGCGGTGCCGTCCAGGCCCGCCTCGGCCATCGCGGCGGCGACATGGGCGTGGTGGTGCTGGACCAACACCGGGCTCTTCGCCGGGAGTCGGGCGGCGCGGCGGCGGGCCCAGGCGGCGGAGTGGTAGCCGGGGTGGCGGTCGGCGGCGACGAGTTCCGGGCGGACTCCGGTCAGCCGGTGCAGATGCCGTTCGGCCCGGACGGCGGCCTCCAGGGTGGCCAGGTCGCCCATGTCGCCGATGTGCGGCCCGAACCAGGCCAGGTCGCCCTCGCCGACGCACAGCGCGTTCTTCAGGTCGCCGCCGACCGCGAGGGCGGGCCGCACCGGGACGGGCAGCCGCAGCGGGCGCGGGGCGTAGCCGCGGGAGCGGCGCAGGACCTGTTCGGTGCCGTCGGCGCGGACCCGCAGCAGGGAGTCGTCGCAGGGCGAGGCGATGGGCCGGTCGTGGGCGAGCCAGGCGTCGGCCAGTCCGAACAGCCGGGTCAGCGCCTCGTCGTCGTCCGTGACGATGGGCTCGCCGGAGCGGTTGCCGCTGGTCATGACGAGGACGCGGGGGCCGGGCGGGTCGCCGGGGAGGCCGAACAGGAGGGTGTGGACGGGGGTGTAGGGCAGCATCACGCCGAGGTGCGGGCTGCCCGGGCAGACGCCGGGGGCCAGCCGTACCCCGTGCCGGGGGCGGAGCAGGACGATGGGCCGGCGGGGGCCGGCGAGCGCCGCCCGCTCCGCCGTCCCGACCTCGGCGATCCGTTCGGCCTGGGCGAGGTCCGCGCACATCACCGCGAACGGCTTGTCGCCGCGCGCCTTGCGGGTGCGCAGGGTGTCGACGGCCCGGGCGTGGGAGGCGTCGCAGGCCAGGTGGTAGCCGCCGATGCCCTTCACGGCGAGGATCCGCCCGGCGGCGAGCAGTTCCCGCGCCCGGGCCAGGGCGTCGCCGTCGCGGGCCGCCCGCACCCCGCTGCCCGCGGCGGGCACCAGCCGCAGCCGGGGGCCGCAGTCGGGGCAGGCGACGGGCTGGGCGTGGAAGCGCCGGTCGGCGGGGGCGTCGTACTCGCGGGCGCAGTCCGGGCACAGGGGGAAGCCGGACATGGTGGTGACCGCGCGGTCGTAGGGCATGCCGGTGGCGATGGTGAAGCGGGGTCCGCAGTGGGTGCAGGTGATGAAGGGGTGCCGGTGCCGGCGGTCGGCGGGGTCGGCCAGCTCGCGCAGGCAGTCGGGGCAGGTCGCGGTGTCGGGCGGGAGGAGGGCGCGGCCCGGGGCCGACTCCTCGGTGGCGCGGATGGTGAATCCGCCGTCCGCCCCGGTGGCGGGTACCTCCTCGACGCCCACGGCGGTGACGGTGGCCAGCGGCGGCGGCTCGTCCGCGAGCCGCGCGCAGAACCGCTCCACCCCGGCCGGTGCCCCCTCCACCTCGATGAGCACCCCGCTCGCGGTGTTGCCGACGAACCCGGTGAGCGTCAGGTCGGCGGCGAGGCGGTGGACGTACGGGCGGAAGCCGACGCCCTGCACGGTGCCGCGCACCGTGATGCGCCGGCGGACGGCGGTCGCCGTGGTGGGGGCCGTCACGAGGCGGTCGGGGCGTGGACGTGACCGTGCGGGTGCGGGGCGAGGGGCGGCCGGTGGGCGGGGGCACCGTCCCGTACGGCGAGCACCCGGTCGAGGACGGTGTCGACGCCCTCGCCGGTGCGGGCGCAGGTGGGCACGATCTCCACTCCGGGGTTGACCCGCCGTACCTGCTCGGCGAAGGCGGTCCCGTCGAAGCCGGCCGGTCCGGCGAGGTCGGTCTTGGTGAGGACGACCAGGTGCGCGGAGCCGAAGGCGGTGGGGTACTTGGCGGGCTTGTCCTCGCCCTCGGTGACCGCCATCAGCACGATCCGCAGGTGTTCGCCGAGGTCGTAGGAGGCCGGGCAGACCAGGTTGCCGACGTTCTCCACGAACAGCAGCGCGGTGTCGGCGGGCAGCCAGCCGTCCAGATGGCCGCGGACCTGCCGGGCCTCCAGATGGCAGAGTCCGTCGGTCAGCAGCTGCTTGACCGGAGCGCCCGACCGGGCCAGCCGCCGGGCGTCGTTCTCGGTGGCGAGGTCGGCGGTGAAGGCGGCGACGGGGACGTCCCGCTGCCCGGCCCTGGCCAGCACCCGGCCGAGCAGTTCGGTCTTGCCGCTGCCGGGGCTGGAGAGCAGGTTCACCACGCTCACCCCGCGCGCGGCCAGGTCCTCGCGCAGGCTGGCGGCGAGGCCGTCGTTCCTGGCCAGGACGGCCCGGGTGACCTCCTCCGACTGACACATGGGTGCTCCTCGGTCGCTTCGGCTGGGGAAGGACCGGTGGCACGGGTGGGTCCTCGTCCTGGTCCGCTAGCGATCCTCCGCGCCGGTGGCGGCCGGGTGCGGGAGCCCGGCCGCGGCGCGGCCCGCGGATTCCTCCGGGCGGTCCAACGGGGGCGTGACCAGGGGATCCGCCAGCAGCGCCGGGACCAGGGCGTGCAGGGCGGCGACGGCTCGCCCGACCGCGTCCCGGACCGGTCCGGTGAGGCCGGGGGCGATGTCCTCGTCGCCGCGCGGCAGCTCGCCGGGCTCGCAGGCGAGGACGAGGACCCGGGGCAGGGGTTCGTCGCCGAGGTGGGCGGCGAGGGCCAGCACCTTCGCCGGGTCCATGCCGTGCGCCTCGGGCGGGGCGGCCGGGGCGCCGTCGGGCGGTGCCGGCTCGACGAGCGACAGGGTGCCGGGCCGGTGCCCGCGTGCGGCCACGTCCACGAGTACGGCGACCGTCCAGCCGTCGAGCAGCTCGTAGGCGAGGTCCATGCCCCGGATGCCGAAGTCCCGGACCCGCACCCCGGGCGGCAGCGGGCGCTCGGCCAGGGCGCGGATCACCTCGGGGCCGAAGGCGTCGTCGCCGAGGAAGATGTTGCCGACGCCCGCCACCAGCAGCCGCGTCACCGGGCACCGCCGGGGACCTTGCGGACGAAGTCGGAGCGCAGCGCGTGGTAGGGGGCGGTGGGGTCGAAGAACAGGGCCCGCATCCGGGCGAGTTCGTCCTTCCGGTACGCGGCGAGCGGCCGTTCCGCCTCGTCGGCGCGGCGTGCCGCGGCCTTGGCGGCGATCCGGCGATCGAGGTCGGACCGCTCCGCGAGCGCGGCGGCCAGCCGCTCGACCTCTCCGGTGAACCCCCGCGCGGGTACCGGGAGCAGCCGGTCGACGAGTCCGGTCCGGGCGGCCGTCGCGGCGCTCACCGGCTGGGCCTCGTCCGTGAGCCGCGCGGCCGTGTCCGCTCCGACGCGGCGGGGCAGCGAGTACGTCCAGAACTCCGAGCCGTACAGGCCCATCCGCCGGTAGTGCGGGTTGAGGACGGCGCCGGTGCGGCACCAGACCTCGTCGGCGGCGAGGGCGAGCATGGCTCCGCCGGCCGCCGCGTTGCCGCCGAGCGCGGCCACCACCAGCCGGTCGGTGGTCCGCAGCACGGCCTCGACCAGGTCGTCCATGGCGTTGAGGTTGGTCCAGGACTCCGCGGCGGGGTCGGCGGCGGCCTCGATGACGTTCAGGTGGATGCCGTTGGAGAAGAAGTCGCGCCGGCCGCCGAGGACCAGGACCCGGGTGGGCCGGGCGAGGGCGTACTCGTAGGCGGCCAGCAGGCGACGGCAGTGGCCGGTGCTCATCGCGCCGCCGGGGAAGGAGAAACTCACGAAGCCGACGTCGCCGTGCTGCCGGTAGTGGATGTCGGTCCAGGTGCGGCGGTCCGGGGGCAGTTCGAGCGGGGCGGGGTCCTCGGGGAGGGCCGGGCCGGTGAGGACGTCGGCCGCGGGGCGGCGGAAGGGGGCCGGGTCGCCGGAGTTCTTCCGGGGGCGCAGTTCGGGGATCCACACGGCGCCGTCGCGGGTGGCCCGGCAGACGGCGCCCGCGCGGGTGGCGAGCAGTTCGCCCGGGCGGCCCCGCAGCCGGTCCTCGGGATGGCCCCCGTGCAGAAACACCTCCCGGTCGCGGATCTCGTCCAGCACCCCGGGCTGGGAGTCGGCCCCGCGGAGTTTGCGCAGCACCGTCGGGGTGTCGTCGGCGGCCCAGTCGATCCGCCGCCGCGACTGGCGGAAGACGTCGCGCCAGACGACCCGGGCGCGGATCTCGGGACCGCTCTGCGGCCGTGGCTTGTACGAGCCCTCCGCGTACCGTCGTACGGCCCGGTGGACGGCGGTGAGGGCGGCGTCGGCGGCCTCGCCCCGGTACAGGTCGCTCTTGCCGACCGGCTCCACCGGGAAGGGCTCGCTCGCCCAGACGGCGCCCGCGTCCATGGCGGCCTCGGCCTGCAGGACGGTCACCCCCCAGTCGGGGGCCTGTTCGGCGACGGCCCAGTCGAGGGAGGAGGGGCCCCGGTCGCCGAGCGGACCCGGGTGCACGACGAGACAGGTGTGCCGCTGCCACACGTCGTCGGGGAGCGCCGTCTTCAGCATCGGCGCGATGATCAGCTCCGGGCGCCGGTCCCGTACGGCGGAGCGGACGGCGTCGGGGCCGTGGGCGGCGAGGACGACGTCCACCCGGTGGCCGAGGTCGGAGAGTTCGGCGTAGACCCGCTGGGACAGGCTGTTGAACGCGCTTGCGACGAGCAGAATGTCCATGGTGCGGCATATTCGCCGCTTCAGCGGCTTCCGGAAAGGACCCGCGCGGCGTTTCGCCGCCCGTCCTGCGGCGCCCGCCCCTCCTCCTTCCGGAACGCCCAGTCCATCCGGGGTTCCATCACGCACCGGAAGACCCGGCGCACCGGCGGGGTGCACAGCAGGGTCACCGCCACGGCGGCGGCGACGGTGACGGTCAGCGCGCCCAGTGGGCCGTGCGTCCAGGCCGGGTCGTACCAGTGGGCGGGCTTGGCGCCCTGGGCGAGGAAGCCGTGCAGCAGATAGCCGTAGAGGGTGCCCGCGCCGAGGGCGGTGAACCAGGTGCGGCGGCCCGGGACCCAGGCGAGGAAGCAGGCGACCAGCAGCAGGGAGCAGCCGAAGGTGGCGAGGGTCATGACGGGCCCGTACCAGGCGGGCGCGCCGAGCTGCTCGGCGCTGTCGCGGTGGAAGAACCAGCGGTAGCCCGAGCGCGGCACCGACCAGTACGCCACGGCGAGCGCGCAGCCGAACACCGGCACCGCGCAGATCCGGACGCTCCGGCGGCGCAGCCGGCGGAAGTGCTCCGGCCGCAGGCACAGGCCGAGCACGAAGTACGGCAGGAACTGCAGGACGCGCTGCAGATCGAGGTCGTCGCCGATGGACGAGGAGAGGCTCGCGAGCATGGCGACGGCGAGCGCGACGGGCAGCGGCCACCGCGTGATCCGCCAGATCGGCGTCGTCAGCCGCCACAGGAACAGGGCCGCCAGGAACCAGGTGAGGTACAGGGGGTCCAGCAGGCTGATGTCGCGGTCCGGGGCGTGGTCGCTCCACCGGGTGAAGAGGGTGTAGGCGACCTCGAACACCACATAGGGCACGGCAACGCCGGTGACCAGCCGCCGAATGCGGGCCGGGCTCGCGTCGAAGCCACGGGAGAAGTGGCCGGAGACGACGATGAACGCCGGCATGTGGAAGGCGTAGACGAGGGTGTAGAGCGCGGTGACGGTACGGCTGTCCGCGCGCAGCGGCTCCCAGGCGTGCCCGACGGCCACGAGCACGATCGCCAGGTACTTCGCGTTGTCGAAGTAGGCGTCCCGCCCGCCGCCCGGCGGGCCGCTCCCGGCCGCGTCGACTGTGGCTGCTGTCTCGCGGAAGCCGGACAGACCAGAACACCTCTTACACATGACATGCGCTTCGGAAAGCGACGGGGGACGGGGGCGAAGACGGGGCGGAGGCCCCGGACGGCACCGCTCCGGACACGCTGCTCTCCGGATTTCCCCGGCGTAAACCCACCCTTCCGTGTGGGTGTCGACACGGGAAACCACGCCCGTCCGGCGGGCCGCCGGACGAAGATGGTCACGTCCGTACCGACCGCCATCTCCTGGGAGCGTGCCACCGTGACGTCGTCGGACCGGGGATCCGCCCGCTGCGAGGAACTGCTCGACACCCGCCCGGAGACCCTCCGGGAAGCGGCCCGGGACTTCGGCGGGCTGGTGCACGCACCGCCGCTGGGCGTGCTGCGGCCCCGGTCCGCCGCCGAGATCAAGGACGCGCTGGCGTACGCCGGGCCGCGCGGGATCCCGGTGGCCGCGCGGTCCGGCGGTCACTCCCTGTACGGCCAGGGGCAGGCGCGCGCCGGCATCGTCCTCGACCTGGGCGAGCTGAGCGCGGTCGGGCCGGTGACCGGGGACCGGGTCGAGGTGCGGGCCGGGGCGCTGTGGCGGGACGTGCTCGCGGCGACCCTGCCCCACGGACTGGCCCCGCCCGTCCTCACCGACTACCTCGGGGCCGGCGTCGGCGGGGTGCTGAGCGCGGGCGGCCTGGGCGGCGCCAGCCACCGGCACGGTCTGGTCGCGGACTCGGTGCTGGAGCTGGAGGTGGTGACCGGGGCCGGTGAGCACCTGGTCTGCTCGCCGGACCGGCACGGCGCCCTCTTCCACGCGGTGCTGGCCGGTCTGGGCCAGGTGGCCGTCATCGTCCGGGCCACCCTGCGGCTGGCCCCCGCGCCCGCCCTGGTGCGCCGCTACTGCCTGTACTACCCCGACCTCGACGGCTACCTGTCCGACCAGCACCTGCTGGCCACGGACCGGCGCTTCGCCTATCTGGAGGGGCAGGCCCGTCCCCTGGAGGACACCGCCGGCGGCTGGCACTACATGGTCGAGGCGGTGGCCGCCCACCAGGGGCCGACCCCGCCCGACGACCCGGCCCTGCTCGCGGACCTCTCCTTCGACTCGGCCGAGATCACGGACCTCGGTTACGCCGAGTTCGCCGACCGGGTGGCCGAGGACGAGGAGATCCTGCGCGCGAGCGGCGAGTGGCTGCACCCGCACCCCTGGCTGAACCTGCTGCTCCCCGAGGACACCGCCGCCTCCGTGGTGACCGACGTCCTCACCGACCCGGCCTTCCGGGACCTGCGCGAGAACGGCCTGGTCCTGCTCTACCCGCTGCTCACCCGCACCCTGCGGGCCCCGCTGTTCCGCCGCCCGCACGGCGAGGTAGTCCTGCTGCTGGCCCTGCTGCGCACGGCGGCCCCGGGCGCCGCCGACCCGATGGTGGCCGCCAACCGCACGGCGTTCGAGTACGCGCGGGCGAAGGGCGCCGTGGCCTACCCGGTCAACGCGCTGCCGATGTCGCCCGCCGACTGGCGGGAGCACTACGGCAGCCAGTGGGGCACCCTGACCGAGGCCAAGAACGTGCACGACCCGCACGGGGTGCTGGGCAGGGGGCACGGTCTGTGGCTGTGACCGGGGCCACAGGTGCTTGCGGGACCTCGGTGTGTCGATTCCGCCCGGCGCCGTTCGTCGGTGGGGTGTAGGAAGCACATGAGCACCGGGAGGAAACCATGAAGTACATGCTGCTGGTCTGCGGCGACGACACCGCCGACGCCTCCGGGATGGCACCGGTCGAACCCTGGGTGGAGGAGCACGGCGTGCGCACCGGGGCCCGGCTGTACGGCCACCGGCTGCGGCTGCCGGACACCGCGGTCACCGTCCGGGTCCGCGACGGGGAGGTGCTGCGCACCGACGGCCCGTTCGCGGAGACGAAGGAGTACGTCGCCGGGTTCGACGTCGTCGACTGCGCCGGTCTGGAGGAGGCGGTACGGATCGCCGCCCGGCACCCGGTGGCCACCATCGGGGCCCTGGAGGTGCGCCCGTTCTGGGACGAGGGGCTCATGGAGGACGCCGGGACGGCCGTCCGCCGGATCGACGGCGAGCTGACCGAGGCCGCCCGCGAGCGCGACGTCGACCGGATGACGGCCTGCTACGCCCCTGACGTGGAGGCCTTCGGACCGGCCGGTGCCGAGGCGCAGTCGGGGATCGCCGCGGTCCGCAAGGCGGTCGAGGAGTGGTTCGCGACGCTGACCGGGCCGGTCCACCGCGAGGTGCTCGACCTGCGGGTGCGCCCCGGCGAGGGCAGTACCTTCAGCCACGCCCTGGTCCGGCTGCGGGGCACCCGGGTGACCGGGGAGCCCCTGGACCAGGTGGTGCGGGTCTCCACCGGCTACCGCGACACCGGTTTCAGCTGGGTGATCGCCCACGAGCACGTCTCGGTCCCGTCGGCGGGGACCACCGGGAAGGAGGGGTCATGAAGTACGTCCTGTTCATCTGCACCCCGGTCGGCGGCGAGGAGCTGAGCCCCGCCGAGATCGCCGAGGACCCGCGCTTCACCTCGTACATCCACGAGGTCCGCACCCGGGACGTGGTCCGGGGCGGCGCCCGGCTGCGGCCCGCCGCCGACGCGACCACGGTGCGCGTCCAGGGTGACGAAATGCTGCTGAGCGACGGGCCGTTCGCCGAGACCAAGGAGTACATCGCGGGGCTCGACATCATCGAGGTCGCCGACCTCGACGAGGCCCTCGCGCTCGCCTCGCGGCACCCCGCGGCGCTCGCCGGCGGCTCCGTGGAGGTGCGGCCGGTCTGGGAGTGAGTGCCACGGACGAGGTGGAGGCGGCCGTCGCCGCCGCCTTCCGCGAGGAGTGGGCCCAGGTCGTCGCCACCCTGATCCGGGTGACCGGCGACTGGGACCTCGCCGAGGAGTGCGCGCAGGACGCCTTCGCCCAGGCGCTCGACCGGTGGCGGCGCGACGGAGTGCCGCGCCGCCCCGGCGCCTGGCTGACCACGACCGCCCGCAACCGTGCCCTGGACGTGCTGCGCCGGGAGGCGGTGGGCGCCGAGAAGCTGCGGGAGGCCGCCGTGCTGGCACGGGACGAGGGGCCGTACGACCCGGACCACGACGGCGACGACAGCGGGGTGCGGGACGACCGGCTGCGGCTGCTCTTCACCTGCTGTCACCCGGCGCTGCCGATCGAGGCCCGGGTCGCGCTGACCCTGCGCACCCTGGCCGGGCTGACCACGCCGGAGATCGCGCGGGCGTTCCTGGTCCCGGAGGCGACGATGGCGCAGCGGCTGGTGCGGGCCAAACGGAAGATCCGCAACGCCGGTATCCCGTACCGGGTGCCGCCCGCGCATCTGCTGCCCGAACGCACGACGGGCGTCCTGGGCGTGCTCTATCTGCTGTTCAACGAGGGGTACGCGGCCACCGCGGGCGCCGACCTGATCCGCGCCGGCCTGTGTGCCGAGGCCGTCCGCCTGGCCCGGCTGCTGGCCCGGCTGATGCCCGACGAGCCGGAAGCGGCCGGGCTGCTGGCGCTCCTGCTGCTGCACGACGCCCGCCGGGAGACCCGGGTGGACGCGGCGGGCGACCTGGTGACCCTGGAGGACCAGGACCGCACGGCCTGGGACCGCGCCGCGATCGACGAGGGTGCCGCGCTCCTGGAGGGTGCCCTGCGTCGCGGCCGGCCCGGCCCCTACCAGATCCAGGCGGCCGTCGCGGCCTGCCACACCACCGCGTCGACGGCCGCCGACACCGACTGGGCCGACATCGCCGGCCTCTACGGCGAACTCCAGCGGTACGTCCCCTCCCCCGTGGTCCGGCTGAACCACGCGGTCGCCGTGGGCATGGCCGAGGGCGGCGAGGCGGGGCTCGCCCTGGTCGCGGAGCTGGAGGCGGCGGACGAGCTGGCCGGCTACCACCTGCTGCCCGCGACCCGCGCCGACCTCCTGCGCCGGATGGGACGCCTGCGGGAGGCGGCCGCATCGTACGCGCGGGCCCTGGAGTTGGTGGAGAACGCGGCCGAACGCCGGTTCCTGGAGAAGCGGCTCGCCCAGTGCGGCGGCGCCGGGGGCTGACCGGAGCCCCGGCCGGGGGCTTCCCCCACCCCGAATGCGGCAGCCCACTGGAGTGATCGCGAGGCGGGCTCTGCCTAGCGTGTGGGCGCATGGCAATGATTTCCGCGAAGTCCGCCCTGGCGTTATCGGTGGCGGCGATCGTGCTGGCGGCCGCACCCTCGGCCTCCGCGCGGTCGTCCCCACCCGGGCCGTCCGAGCCCTGCGGCAGACACGAAGAGGTCCGCCGGGCCCTGACCGCACTCACCGCACACGACCACATCGCCGGAGCCTCGGTCCTCGCCGACGGCCCGTGCGGGCGCTGGTCCGAGACGGCCGGTACGGCCGATCTGGGCACCGGCCGCCCCATGAACACCACCGACCGGCTGCGCGTCGGCAGCGTCACCAAGACGTTCACCGCGACCGTCGTCCTGCAACTCGCCGCCGAACACCGGCTCTCGCTCGACACCCCCGTCGCACACTATCTGCCGGGCACCCTCGGCGCTGCCGGGAAGCACATCACCGTACGCCGACTCCTGCGCCACACCAGCGGGTTGCCCGACTATCTCGACGCCCCCGAGTGGGAGCACCCGGAGCGGCTGCGCCACCGCCACTTCGAGCCCCGTGAGTTGATCGCGCGCGCCCTCGAACTCCCCCGCCCGCGGCAGCCCTGGCACTACGCCACCACCAACTACCTGGTGCTGGGCCTGATCGTCCAGCAGGTCACCGGCCGCGGTCCGGAGACCGAGATCGACCGACGGATCATCGAACCCCTCGGGTTGCGCGACACGTACTGGCCGGGTGACGAGACACGGATCCGGGGACGGTACTCGCACAGCTACTTCGCCGCCGAGGACGGGCGGCGCGTCGACGGCACCGACTGGAACACGACCTTCGGCGGGGTGGGCGGAGCGCTCGTCTCCACGCAGTCCGACCTCACCCGGTTCGCCGACGCGCTGCTCGGCGGACGGCTGCTGCCCGCGCCCCGACTCCGCGAGATGCAACGGACGGTGGCCGCCGATCCGGACCGGCTGTGGCCGGGCGCCCGGTACGGGCTGGGCCTGATCTCGTCGCCGTTGTCGTGCGGCGGGGTGTGGTGGGGGCACGCCGGGACCGTGCCGGGCGGGCACCGGGCGCTGGTCGCCGTCGGGCCCGGCGGCCGGAGCGTGGCCGTCGCCCTCGACCAGGTGCCGGACACCCTCCGGGCCGAACAGGACTTCCAGGACCTCGTCGACACCTCCCTCTGTGCCTCCGAAAGGACCTCCGCATGACCGGCTTCGCGGCATCGGCCGCCCTGGCCCTGGCGAGCGCCCTGGCCCTCGGCACCACACCGGCCACCGCCCACAGCGCCGCCCCCGACCCCCTGGCCCACTACCACCACCAGCACCTCGACTGGAAGAGCTGCGTGCTCGGGCCCGACGACGACACCGGCAAGGACCTGGAGAAGGCCGGCGCCCGATGCGCCGACGTCACCGTGCCGTTGGACTACGCCGATCCCAACGGCCGCACCGTCACCGTCGCCGTCTCCCGGATCAGGGCCACCGACACCGCCCACCGGGTCGGCGCGCTGCTCCTCAACAGCGGCGGGCCGGGCGGGCAGACGATCGGCGACCCGCCGTGGGTGCGCGCGGCGATGAAGGACGTCGGCAAGCGGTACGACGTGGTCGGTGTGGACCCCCGGTTCGTCGGCCGCAGTACCGCCCTGGACTGCCACTGGCCCACGGGGTCGGGGATCCGCGGCCCGGGGCACGACCGGGCCGGCTTCGACCGCTCCACCGCCTTCGCCGAGGAACTCGCCCGTGACTGCCGGAAGTACGAAGGGGACGTACTGCCGTACGCCACCACCCGGAACACCGCGCGGGACATGGACGTGATCCGCGCCGCGCTCGGCGAGCGGCGGATCTCCTATCTCGGCTACTCGTACGGCAGTTACCTCGGCGAGGTGTACGCCACGATGTTCCCGGGGCGCACGGACCGGGTGGTCCTGGACGGGGTGGCCGACCCCGCCCGCTACAGCCCCCGGCTGCTGCGCGGCTCGGAACCCGCCAACCGGCACGCCCTGCGGGACTGGGCTTCCTGGGCCGCCGCCCGGGACACGACGTACGGCCTGGGCCGCACCCGGGACGCGGTGCTGGCGGCCGTGGACCGGATCCAGGCCGCCGCCGAACGGGCGCCGCTGCGGGTCGGCGCCTACCGGGTGGACGACGGTGCCGTACCGATGGTGGTCTTCAGCGGCCTCTCCCAGGACAACGACGCGGCCTACGGCGCCTTCGCCCAGGGCGTGCGCGATCTGCGGGACGCGGCCGACGGCAGGACCGTCACCCCGAGCGCCTGGCTCGCGGACACCCTGGGCTTCATGCTCACCGGGTCCGAATCGGCCTACGGCAGTGTGCAGATGTCCATCCTCTGCGGTGACGTCGCCGCGCCCCGCGATCCGCGGACGTACTGGCGTGATGTGCAGACGGCCCGCGCGCAGGACCCGTTGTTCGGTCCGGTGACCAACAACATCGGGCCGTGCGCCTTCTGGGAGCCGCCGCGCGAGCGGCCGACCGCGATCAGGGACGATGTGCCGGCCCTGCTCGTCAACGCCACCGGCGACCCGCGCACCGTCTACGAGGGCGCCCAGGCGGTGCACGACGGCTGGCCGAGCTCCCGGCTGGTGACCCTGCGCGGCGCGGACCAGCACGCGGTGTTCGGTGTCTACGGCAGCGACTGCGTGGACGCGACCGTCAACGCCTACTTCGCGACCGGGCGGCTGCCCGGCGCGGACGTCACCTGCGCCGCGTCCCCGCACTGAGCAGTGCCTCCGGGCCGTTCCCGCGCCGGGACGGCCCGGAGGTTCCCGGCCGGATCAGGCCCGGCGCGCGTCCCGCGCCAGCGCCTTGAACTCCGGCCACCGCACACGCGGCCGGGCGAGACCGCGCCGGGCCAGATAGCGGTCGGTGGCCCGCTTCGTGGTGCGCAGCACGCTCAGCGCGTCGCTCGCGCGGCCCGTGCCCATCGGCTCCACCACCTTGTCCGGGACCAGCAGCCATCCCGTGTCGCTCTCCCGCAACTCGCCGCGCACGAGGGCGTTGTGCATGTGGTTGAGAAGCTCGTCGTGCCGGTGCACGAGAAGCGAGGCGGGGCCCGGTGCGGCGGGGCAGTCGGCCGGCACGGTCACGGAGAAGCCCTCGGGCGTGGGCACCACCCGGGTCCGGGCCGCCACCGGGGCGCCGGAGGCGTCGCGGGCGGCGAGCACGGCCGTCGGGTAGCGGGCGATCTGCGCGGCGCCGACCAGGTCGCCGGCCGGTGCGGGCGTGCCGGGCGCCGCGGGCAACTGCGGCCGTACGACGACCTGTTCGGGCGTCACGGTGATCAGCAGCCGCAGGTAGTACCAGTCCATCAGCAGGCGCATCGGAGGCGCGAGGTAGGACCGGCTGTGCGGCTGCCGGGTGAACAGCATCCGCCAGTAGTCCTCGGCGCCCCGCGGTCCGGTCATGATCTCGTCGGGGCACTCGGCGCGGCCGCCGACGAAGATCTGCGGAGGCTCCTCGCGGCCACTGCCGGTGGGGTCGGAGAAGAGCAGGGCGACCCGGCCGTCCCGGCGGATGTTCAGCGCCTTCTGCGCGAACGCCAGGGACGTGCTGAGCAGCAGGGTCCCGTCCGGGCGGCGCCGCACGGCCGTCGGCCAGGCCGCGGGCGCGCCGTCCCGGCCGAGGGTGACGAACTCGCAGGTGCGGTAGGCGTCCAGGACGTCGAGCGGGGCGGAGTCGAGAACGGTCACCGGGCTACTCCCCGTCCAGCGGGGCACGCATGGCCCTGCGGTAGGCGGCGTACTGGCGGCGGCCGACAGCCTGCCACAGCAGCCGGCCGAGGAGCGGGGCCTTGCCCAGGAAGTAGGCGCTCTCCTCGGGCGTGGCCTCCTCCAGGATCGCGCCGAGGGCCAGCATGCGCTTGTTCTTCGGTATCCCTTCCATGCCGCGCTCTCCGACCAGGTCCCACTCGGCGACGGTGAGATGCGCGGCGATCAGCGGCAGTACCGACCGCTCCTCCTCGTCGAGGTGGTCCAGGAGGGCGGTGCGGTGCGCGTCCAGGGCCAGGGCCAGTTCCTCGCCGGAGATCCGGTCGGCGGACCGCTCCCACACGGGCAGCCACTCGGCGACGGCCGTCAGGGTGGCGTCGATCGCCTCGTGCTGCTCGGTCATCCGGCCCACCAGCGCCTCGTCGTGCGCGGCCCGGGACCGCAGCAGCGGCCAGACCAGCTCGTCCTCGGCGAGGTGATGGTGGTGCAGGCCGTTGGTGTAGTCGCGCAGGGCCTCGGTGACCCGGGCCGCGCGGGCCGTGTCGCCGTCGGGTACGGCCCGCACCAGCCGGGGCAGCATCGCCGACTCGCGGCGGAAGACCCGGTGGACCACGACCATTTCGTGGGTGTGAGGACGCTCGGCGGTGGCCGGGGCGCCCTGGCTGCTGTAGGGGGACACGCTTGCTTGCTCCAGCGATCAGGTGTGTCGGTGTCGGTCGCCCACCGTGCCGCGGCCCTCTTGGCGTCCGCTTGGCGGCCGGCTTGGCATGCGGTCCGCCGGCCGCGTCGACGGCCCTGAGGACACCGCGTTTATCGTCTGTTGACGGCATCGGCGCCGTGCTCGGGTAGATTCCCGCGGCGTGCTGCGTTTGCGAGTCCTTGGTCCGCTGGGTGCCGAAGTCGCGGGGTCACCGGTCGCGTTGGGTGCTCCGCGGCAGCGCGCCGTGCTCGCGCTGCTGATCGCGGCCCGGGGCGGTGTCGTACCGGTCGAGCGGATGGCGGACGCGCTGTGGCGGGGTGAGCCGCCGGCGAAGGCCACGGTGTCGCTGCACGCCTATCTGTCCAATCTGCGCCGGTCGCTGGAGCCGGGCCGGCCGCCGCGCGCGCCGGCGGCCGTGCTGGTGACCGCTCCCCCGGGGTACGCGCTCCGGCTGGCCGGGGACGCGGTGGACGCCTGGCGGTTCGAGACCTGGCTGGGCCGGGCCCGCGGTGCCCCGGCCGAGGAGGCCCGGCGGCTGCTCGCCGAGGCGCTCGGCTGGTGGCGCGGGCCGGCCTTCGCCGAGCACGCGGACGAGGAGTGGGCCGCGGCGGAGGTGGCCCGGCTGACCGGACTGCGCGCCGACGCCGGTGAACTCGCCGTCGCCGCCGATCTGCGCACCGGCCGGGCCGCGCAGGCGGCGGCCGACGCCGAGTCGCTGGTCCGGGACAGCCCGCTGCGCGAGGAGGGCTGGCGGCTGCTGGCGCTCGCGCAGTGGGCGTGCGGCCGGCGGGCCGACGCGCTCGCCTCGCTGCGCCGCGCCACCGCCGTGCTGCGCGAGGAACTCGGCTGCGATCCCGGGCCCGCCCTGCGGGGGCTGGAGCACGCCGTGCTCGCCGGGCGGCTCGACGTCCTGCGCACGGCCGTGCCCGAGCCCGCCCCCGTCGAACTGCCGGTGCGCACCGGGCGCGGGCTCTTCGTCGGCCGGGGCGCGGAGCTGCGGGCCGTGGACGCCGCCGCCCGGGCCGCGTGGGAGTCGGGTGGCCTGGTGCTGGTCACGGGCGAGGCCGGGGCCGGCAAGTCGGCGTTCCTCGAACGGTCGGCCGCCGCGCTGCGGCAGGCCGGCTGGCGGGTGGTGGTGGGACGCTGCCCCGAGTACGAGGGTGCCCCGCCCGCCTGGGCCTGGGTGGAGGCGCTCGGCGCGCTCGCCCGTGAGGTGCCCCCGCCGCGGCCGGACGAACTGGCGGTGCTGCTGCGGGAGCCGGAGAGCACGGCCGCCCCCAGCCGCGACGAGGCCACCGCCGGCCGCTTCCGTATGCACCGCGCCTTCGCCGCCTGGCTGCGCGCCGCGGCCTCGGGCGCGCCGCTCGCCGTCCTCCTGGACGACCTGCACCGCGCCGACGCCGAGACCCTGGCCCTGGTCGAGGCGGCGGCGGCCGTCACCGGCGTCCCGCTGCTCCTGGTCGCCGGTTACCGGCCCGCCGAGGTCGGCGAGCACCTCCTCAAGTCGCTCGCCCAGCTGGCGCCGACCGCCCCGCGCCGGATCACGCTGGGCGGTCTGCCCCCGCAGGACACCGCCACCCTGGTCGCCGCCGTCTGCGGAACCCCGGTGGACACGGCGACGGTCACGGCACTGGCCGAACGCACCGGCGGCAACCCCTTCTACGTGCTGGAGAGCGCCCGGCTGCTCGCCGACGAGGGCGCTCTGGTCGCGGTCTCCGAGGTCCCCCAGGGAGTGCGCGACGTCCTGCGCCGGCGCCTCGCGCTCCTCCCCGCCCCCGCGCGGTCCGTCGTCCGGCTCACCGCCGTGCTGGGCCTGGAGACCGAGGTCGCCCTGCTCCTCGACGCCGCCGAGGCGGACGAGGAACAGGTGCTGGAGGGCCTCGACGCCGCACTCGCCGCCGACCTGCTCGCCGAACCCGGGCCCGGCCGCGTCCGGTTCGTGCACGCCCTGGTCCGTGACACGGTCTACGCCGACCTGTCCGGCGTACGGCGCGCCCGGCTGCACGCCCGCGTCGCCCGGCTGCTGCGCCGCCACCGCCCCGGCGAACTCGCCGCGCTGGCCCACCACTTCGCCCGCTCCGGCAGCGCCGCCGACGCCCCCCTCGCCGTGGACTACGCGCTGCGGGCCGCCGAGACCGCCGAGCGGCGCTACGCCCACGACGTCGCCGTCACCCTGATCCAGCAGGCGATCGAGACCCGCACCGCCACCGCCGACGACGGCGCCCCGCCCGACCTGCTGATCGACCTGCTGGTGCGGCTGCTGGGCGCGCAGGTGCGCACCGGCGCCACGGACGCGGCCCGGCGCACCCGGCAGCGGGCCGTCGAACTCGCCGAACAGGCCGACCGGGGCGACCTGGTCGCGGCCGTCTACGGGGCCTGGACCGAGCCGGCGCCCTGGCGCAGCCGGCTCGAAGGGCCGTACGACCGGACCGCCCTGGCCCGTCTCGAAGGTCTGGCCGCCGATCCCGGGCTGGACGGTCCGACCCGGGCCCGGGTCCTGCAGGTCCTCGTCGACGCGGTCGCCGCCGAGGACGCCGACCGGGCCCTGGAGGCGGCCGGCGCCCAGCTGGCGCTCGCCCGTGCGGACGGTGAACCCCGGTTGATGGCCGCCGCGTTGATGACCTCGGCCCGGCTGCTGCCGCACGAGACCCGGGCGGCCGACCGGCCGCCGCTCACCGCCGAGCTGCGGGGCCTCGCCCACGCCCACGACCTGCCCGCCTACCGCTGGGTCTGCGAGCACCTCGACGCGATGACCGCCGCCGCCCGCAACGACCCCGCCGCCATGCGCCGGCACACCGAGGAGGGCCTGGCCCTGGCCCGTCGCTACCGCCTGGTGTGGGCGCAGGGACTCAGCGCCGCGAGCTCGGCCATGCTGGCGGCGGTGACCGGCCGCTTCGAGGCGGCGGAGGCCGGTTACGCCGAGGCCGACACGCTGCTCCAGCGGGTGGGCGCCCACCACGCCACCGGGCTGCGGACGCTGGGGCTGATCAGCATGCGGCTCGCCCAGGACCGCGCGGCCGAGATCGAGCCGATGGTCCGTGCCGTGTACGAGTCGGCCGGCGGTCCGGTCGCGGTGGCCCAGGCCCTCGTCCTGGCCCGCCTGGGCAGGCTCGACGAGGCGCTGGCCGTACCCGTCCCCGCGGAACCGCTCCGCGACCACCTCTACGGCCTGGAACTCGACTTCCGCGCCCAGCTCGCCGTGCTCCACCGCGACCACGACACCGCGGCGGCCCTCCTCCCCCACCTGCTCCCCCTGCGCGACCAGCTGGCGGGCGCCGCCGGCGCGGCCTACGCCGGCCGCCCCCTCGCCCACGCCCTCGCCGACCTGCACCGCCTCCTCGGCGACGACCGCGCCGCGGCAGCGGGCTACGCCCTCGCCGAACGCACCGCACACGCCTGGGGTTCGGCCCATCTCGCCGGGAGCGCCCGCCGGGCCGCCGCGGACCTGGCCGGCACCCGGACACGCCGCCGCACCTTCGCGACCTGACGTGCCGGAGGCGGTGGTCCGGACGGGTCCGGTGCCCGCCTCCGGCATGGGGCGTCAGGCGCCGAGGGCGGTCATCACCACCGCCTTGGCCTCTTCCTGTACCCGGGTCAGGTGGTCGGGGCCCTGGAAGGACTCGGCGTAGATCTTGTAGACGTCCTCGGTGCCGGACGGGCGGGCGGCGAACCAGGCGTTGTCGGTGGTGACCTTGATGCCGCCGATGGCCGCGCCGTTGCCCGGCGCCTCCGTGAGGACGGCGGTGACCGGTTCGCCCGCCAGGGTCTCGGCGGTGACCTGCGCCGGGGAGAGCTTGGCGAGCAGGGCCTTCTCCTCTCGGGTCGCGGGGGCGTCGATGCGGGCGTAGGCGGGCTCGCCGAAGCGGGCGGTGAGGTCGGCGTAGTGCTCGGAGGGAGTCCTGTCCGTGACGGCCGTGATCTCGGAGGCGAGCAGCGCGAGCAGGATGCCGTCCTTGTCGGTCGTCCACACCGAGCCGTCCCGGCGCAGGAAGGAGGCGCCGGCCGACTCCTCGCCGCCGAACCCGATGGCACCGCTGACCAGTCCGTCCACGAACCACTTGAACCCGACGGGCACCTCAACGAGTCGGCGGTCGAGGTCGGCGGCGACCCGGTCGATCATCGAGGAGGAGACTAGGGTCTTGCCGATGCCGGCGCCCGCCGCCCACTGCTCGCGGTGGCGGTAGAGGTAGGAGATGGCGACGGCGAGGTAGTGGTTGGGGTTCATCAGGCCGGCGTCGCGGGTGACGATGCCGTGCCGGTCGGCGTCGGCGTCGTTGCCGGTGGCGACCCGGAACTCGGCGCGCTTCTCGATGAGCGAGGCCATCGCGTAGGGCGAGGAGCAGTCCATGCGGATCTTGCCGTCCCAGTCCAGCGTCATGAACCGCCAGGTGGGGTCGGTGTACGGGTTGACCACGGTGAGGTCGAGCGAGTGCCGTTCGGCGATCCGGCCCCAGTAGGCGACCGAGGCGCCGCCGAGCGGGTCGGCGCCGATCCGCAGCCCGGAGGCCCGGACCGCGTCGAGGTCGAGGACGCTGGGCAGGTCGTCGACGTAGACGCCCATGAAGTCGTAGCGGCCGGTGGTGGGTGCGGCGAGTGCCCGCTCGTACGGGATGCGCCGCACGTCCTTCAGGCCGCCCGCGATGATCTGGTTGGCGCGGTCCTGGATCCAGGAGGTGGCGTCGGAGGCGGCGGGGCCGCCGCTGGGCGGGTTGTACTTGAAGCCGCCGTCGGCGGGCGGGTTGTGCGAGGGGGTGACCACGACTCCGTCCGCGAGTCCGGTGGTACGGCCCCGGTTGTGGGTGAGGATGGCGTGCGAGACGGCGGGGGTGGGGGTGTAGCCGTCGGCGCTGTCGACGAGGACGGTGACGCCGTTGGCGGCGAACACCTCCAGGGCGGTGACCTTGGCGGGCTCGGACAGGGCGTGGGTGTCGGCGCCCAGGAAGAGGGGGCCGTCGGTGCCCTGGCCGCTCCGGTACTCGCAGATGGCCTGGCTGGTGGCCGCGATGTGGTCCTCGTTGAACGCGGTCGTCAGGGACGATCCGCGGTGTCCCGAGGTGCCGAACGCGACCCGCTGGGCGGGGTCGGCCGGGTCGGGGTGCAGCGCGTAGTAGGCCGTGACCAGCCGGGCCACGTCGACGAGGTCCTCCGGAGCCGCCGGCCGGCCCGCTCGCTCATGCGGCATGAGTCCACTTCCTCCGCAGTCGTTGATCAATCGCTCGACGCCCATCTTTCCCTGCCGACGGTGGCGGACGCGAGTGCGGCACCGGCTCCGGCGGCGAAGACACGGCGGGTTCACGGCCGGTTCACAGCGGACGCGGGGTTCCCGGGGCGCGGGTCCTGGGCGTCTCGTGGTCACGCCACTCGAGGCAGGTGGGGCCGGGCGTGCGCGAGGGCCCCCGGTGGTGCCGGGGGCCCTCGCGTGTCGTCGGGTCGGTCAGTGTGCCGCGGAGACCGTCCGGCGGGCGGACGGGGCCTTCGCCGGCTTCGGGTTGAGCACGCGCTCGGCCAACTCGCCGAAAAGCAGCCCGAATCCGACCCACAGCGTCAGCTGGATGGCGAGCGCGGAGAGCCGGAACCGCCACAGCAGGGTGGCCGGGAAGTCCGCGGGGACCTCGTTGATGGCCGGCAGGAACTGGTAGGCGAGCCCGATGACGACGGCGAACCCGACCACCGCGAGCACGGACGCCCACCAGGTCCCCAGCCGCGGCTGGAGCCGCTTGCCGAGGATGGTCGCGGCGACCGCCAGCAGCACGCTGAGCAGCATCATCAGGAAGTACAGGGTGGTCCGCTTGCCGATGGTGTCCGGGTCGCCCACCGACGGCGGGTTGGCCGGGTACTTGAGGAACGGCACCACGTACACGGCGAGCAGCGCGCTGCCGGACAGCAGCAGCGCGGTCGCCCGTGGCGAGAAGCGGCCGACGCGGCCGAGGGCGAAGCAGAAGGCGAGGGCGGCGATGCCGCCGAAGGCGACCCCGTAGACCAGGACACCGGTGGCAAGGCCGGCGGTGGACTGCAGGGAGCGGGAGACGACCTCCATCTCGTGCTCGTGCGCGTGGGCGTCCTCGAAGCTGATCGCCTTGTCGACGTTCGGCTCACCGAGTACATAGGCGACGACGAGGGCGAGCAGGCCGGCGGCCAGGCCGGCGAGCATGCCCCGCACCAGGAGGTTGCGAACCGTTGCGGAGTTCATGGGCGGTACGGCGTCCCTCGCGTCAGTGGCAGGGGAAGCCGAGCAGGTGGCGGGCGTCGTGCACCCACTCGTGGACGTCCGTGCCGCTGAACACGGAGGTGGCGCCCTGTTCGGCGCCGACGAAGTAGAGCAGGATCATCATCAGGATGCCGAAGAAGACCGCCCAGGGAGCTATCGCGGACAGCGGCAGCTTGGCGGGAACGGCAGGGGTGTTGGCTGTCGGCGGAGCGACGGTCTGCGCCATGGCAGGACCTCCTCTGGGAGTTCGCGTCCCAACTCGGTGGTGCGTTGGACGACAGCCACGGGTCTGACTCGCAAGCGCCCGGGGGCTCTTGCATACAGTGGCGCGACCGTGCCGGATTCCCACCGGCTTCCGTCTCGCCGTCGTCGATATCGGACAGACCGTACCGCGTGTCAGGGGCACGGCCAAGACCGCGTCACCAGGCGTGATCTTCGTCTCCCGCCTGGTGGGCGGTCACGGGCGGGGTTCAGCCGGTCGGCGCGAGGCCCAGTTCGCGCGCGCCGAGCGGGGCGAAGAACCGGTCGACGTCGGCGTCGGAGACCTCGGCGAGGGTGGCCGGGGACCAGTGCGGGTCGCGGTCCTTGTCGACGACCTGGGCGCGGATGCCCTCCACCAGGTCGTGAGTGGCGAGGGTCGCGCACGAGACCCGGTACTCCTGGTCCAGGACCCGCTCCAGCGAGCCGAGCCGCCGGGCCCGGCGGACGGCTTCGAGGGTGACCTTCAGGGCGGTCGGCGACCTGGTGAGCAGGGTCTGCGCCGTCTCCTTGGCCGCCGGGTCGCCGTGGGCGAGCAGCCGGTGGAGGATCTCCTCGACGGTGTCCGCGCCGCCGTAACAGGCGTCGATCCAGGCCCGCTGCCCGTCCAGTTCCCCTTCGGGCGCCTGTTGTACGTGCCGGGCGAGGGCCTCGGGGACGGGCAGGTCGGCGAGGTCGGCGACGAACGCCGGGAGCGCGCCGGACGGCAGGTGGTGGTCGGCGAGCCCGCACAGCAGGGCGTCGGCGGCGCCGATCGTCGCGCCGGTCAGGGCGAGATGGGTGCCCAGTTCGCCGGGGGCGCGGGCGAGCAGATGGGTGCCGCCGACGTCGGGGACGAAGCCGATGCCGGTCTCCGGCATGGCGATCCGCGAGCGTTCGGTGGCGATCCGGACGCTGCCGTGGGCCGAGACGCCGACACCGCCGCCCATCACGATGCCGTCCATGAGGGCGACGTACGGCTTCGGGTAGCGGGCGATCCGGGCGTTGAGGTGGTACTCGTCGCGCCAGAAGGCGGCCGAGGCGGTGCCGTCCCCGTCGCGGGCGTCGTCGTGGACGGCGCGGATGTCGCCGCCCGCGCACAGGCCGCGCTCCCCCGCGCCGCTGATGACGACGGTCCCCACGGTGGGGTCGTGCTCCCATGCCGTCAGGGCCTCGGCGATCCGCAGCACCATCGCGTGCGACAGGGCGTTGATGGCCCGGGGCCGATTGAGCGTCAGATGTGCGGCCCGGCCGGCCGTGTGCAGCAGGACGTCGCTCATCCGGACGCCTCCATGACGCGCATGATCTCGTCGGTTCCTTCCAGCAGCGGTGGACGCGGTGGTCAGGGACGATCTTCCCCCGACCGGTCCGTCCACGGCGCGGCGGCTCGGCGCAGGGCGTCGCGGCAGGCCACCACGGCCGGATGCCCGCCCCGGCCACGGCGTACGACGGTGAGGACACGGCGTCGGGCGGCGAGTTCCCGCAGCCCGGCCGTCTCCGGCGGCCCGTTGACGACCAGGCCGGGCAGGAAGGCGGCCGCGAGGCCCTCTTCCACCAGGCGGAGGTGGAGCAGCAGATCGGTGGTCTCGAACCGTACGTCGGGTTCGAAACCGGCGTCGCGGCAGACGCCCGTGGCCCAGCGCCGTGCGGGGGTGCCCTCGGGTTCCATCACCCAGGGGTGACCGGCGAGCCGGCGCAGTTCGGCTCGCGGGCCGGCCGCCGGCCGGGGCGACCGGGGCACGGCGAGGTACAAGGGGTCGTCGAGCAGCGGCTCGTACGCGAGGTCGGCGGGCCGTGGAAGGGGGTTCCCGGGGTACTCCTCGGCGAGGACCAGGTCGAAGTCGCGGGCCTGCAGGGCCGGAAGGGACTTCTCCGGTTCCCGGTGGGTGACATGGACGCGCAGGTGCGGATGGGCCTCCTGGAGCAGCCGGAGCGCGGCGGGCACCAGGGCCAGGGCCGCGGTCTGGAACGTGGCGACGCGCAGGGTGCCGGTCAGCTCGGTCAGGGAGGTGGCGATGTCGGCCTCGGCGCGCTCCAGGCGTTCCAGGACCGCTTCGGTGTGGGCGACGAGGATCTCGGCCTGCTCGGTCAGCCGCACCCGCCGTCCGACCGGTTCCAGCAGCGGGACCCCGACCTCGGCCTCCAGTTGGGAGAGCTGCTGGGAGACCGAGGAGGGGGCGTACGACAGGGCCGCGGCGACGGCGGCGAGGGTGCCCCGGTGTTTGAGTTCGCGCAGGAGGCGCAGCCGGTGCAGATCGAACATCGGCCACCAGCTCCCTGAAGCATGCATCGGATTATCCGACGACTATAGGTCGAAAACATTCGCTGGACCGATCGGAGGAGTTCGCCGGAGCCTTTGGGCATGACCCGATCTCCCCGTGGAAGGCGGCCCGCGTGCTGACCCGTCTCGCGGCCGCCGTGGCCGTACTCGGACTCCTGACCGTCGCCCCCGGTCCGGACCTGGCCGTGGTCGTCCGCCGCGCCGTGGCGGCCGGTGCCCGGGACGCCCTGCGCACCGTCGGCGGGATCGTGACCGGCCTGCTGGTCTGGGGCGCGCTGACCGCGGCCGGGCTCGCGGCGGTACTGGCCGCCTCCCCCACGGCGTACCTGACCGTCAGGCTCCTGGGCGCCGGCTATCTGGTGTTCCTCGGCGCACAGGCCCTGTGGCAGCACCGGCGCCCGGCGCCGGCCGCCGCGGACCGGCGGGGCACGGCCGCCGGAGGCGCGTGGCGGACCGGCCTGTCGAGCAACCTGCTCAACCCGAAGATCGCCGTCTTCTACACCGGGCTGCTGCCCGCCCTGGCCCCGCCCCGGCTGCCCGCCGTCTGGGGCATGGCGCTCCTCGTCCTCGTGCACGTCTGTCTCACCCTCGGCTGGCTGGGCGGCTGTGTGCTCCTGCTCTCCAGGGTCCGCCACGTCCTCGAACGGCCCCGGGTCCACCGAGCGCTGGGGCGGACCACGGGAGTGGTCCTGATCGGCTTCGGGGTGGCGGTGGCGGCGGCCGTCTGACCGCCGACGCGCCACGGCCGAGGTGGCCTTCACCGGCTTGAAGCATCAACTGAACCCGCCAGTAGGATCACTTGAGGCGTCAAGCTACGCTTTCCCCATGGAGACTCCCGAGCCGCGCTGGCTGACGGACGACGAGACGCGCGCCTGGCTCGTTCTGGCCGGGATGCTGGTCAGACTGCCGGCGGAGCTGGACGCGCAGTTGCAGCGCGACGCGGGACTCAGCCACTTCGAGTACCAGGTGCTCGCGGGACTCTCCGAGGCACCCGGCCGCACCCTGCGGATGAGCGAGCTGGCGCTGTTCGCCAACGGGTCGCTGTCCCGGCTCTCCCATGTCGCGAGGCGGCTGGAGGACCGCGGCTGGCTGCGGCGGGGGCCCGACCGGGACAACGGCCGCTTCACGGTGGCGACGCTGACGGAGGCGGGCTGGGCCAAGGTGGTGGGTTCGGCACCGGGTCATGTGGCGGCCGTACGCCGTCTCGTCTTCGACCCGCTCACCCAGACCCAGGTCCGGCAGCTGCGCGAGATCGGCAGCAGGCTGCTGTCCGCGACGGGCGACGCCGGCCGGCCGTTGAGCTAGCGCCGGGGCGGCCGGGCGGGGAGCCCACCGCCACGGCCACCGCCGGGCGAGACCGGAGGCCGCGTCCACCGCGAAGCGCCGGAGGCGGCCGAGGCGGAGGCGGGCCTCACGCCGGGGAGAACGTGAGGACCGGTTTGACGATGTCCGCGCTCATCCGGGCGACCGCCTCGTCGATCCGCTCGAACGGGACGGGCGTGACGAGGCGTTCCGCCGGAAAGCGGCCCGCCGCCTGCCAGTCGAGCAGCAGCGGGACCATGTCTTGCGGGTTGGCGTCGCCCTCGATGCTGCCGCGGATCGTCTTGCCGCCGCCGATGAGGTCCATCGCGTCGACACCGATGTCCGCCGCGCCGAGGCCGACGACGACCAGGGAGCCGAGCGGGGCGAGGGCGAGGGCCGCGTCGCGGACGACCCGCGGGGCTCCGGTGGTGTCGAAGGCGTGGGTCGCGCCGCCGCCGGTGAGGTCCCTGATCCGGTCGACGAGGTCCGTGCCCGCACCGTCCAGGGTGTGGGTGGCGCCCACCTCCGCCGCCAGTGCGCGCCGGTCCTCGGCGAGGTCCACCGCGATCACCGTGCCGGTGCCCAGGGCGGCGGCCGCCATGACCGCGGCGAGCCCGACCCCGCCGCAGCCGAACACGACCAGCGCGGAACCGGGTTCGGGGCGCAGGATGTTCAGCACCGACCCCGCGCCGGTCTGGAAGCCGCAGCCCATCGGCGCGGCGGTCACCAGGTCGGTGTCCTCCGGAACCACGATCACGTTCTCGCGGGTGGCCAGGGCGTGCCGGGCGAAGCTCGACTGGCCGAAGAACGAGGACCAGACGCCGGTGCCCTGCCGGGTCAGGGTGGTGCTGCCGTCCGGGCGGTGCCCCGCGTTGTTCAGGGGCGCGAACCGGGCGCAGTACGCCCGTCGGCCCGCCGCGCAACGGGCGCACGTGCCGCAGCTGTTGTAGCTGAGGACGACCCGGTCGCCGGGCCGCACGCCCGTGACCTCGGCGCCCACCGCCGCCACGACACCGGCGCCCTCGTGGCCGTACACCGCGGGCACTCCCGCCGGCATCATGGCCTTCGTGACCAGGTCGGTGTGGCAGATGCCCGCCGCGGTGAGGCGGACCAGGATCTCGTCGGGGCGGGGGTCCGAGATGTCGACGTCCTGGAGGGTGAAGCCGCTGTCCGGGCCGTACGAGACGGCCGCCTGAGTACGCACGAGTGCTCCGGATCCCTTCGGGTCAGGCGCCGTTGATACGGGCGCGGAGGTCGGTCAGGGTCCGGGCGACGAGACCGCGCAGCGCCTCGGCCTCCGCCTCGCCCGCCGGGGGCAGCAGCCGCTGGGCCAGGCCCGTGGTGGCCGTACTGGCGGCGATCGTCCGGCGGTGACTGAACGTCAGGAAGCCGACCCGGCCGTGGTACGCGCCCATGCCGCTGCGCCCGATGCCGCCCGAGGGCGCGCCCTCCACCGCCCAGTGCGCGGCGAGGTCGTTGCGGGTGACGCCACCGGAGGTGGTCCGCTCCACGAACCGGCGGAACTGCGGCCCGTCGGAGCCGAAGAAGTAGGCCGCGAGGGGGCTGGGGCGGGCGGCCACGTGGTCGATGACCTGGTCGAGGTCGTCGTACGGGTACACCACCAGGACCGGGCCGAAGATCTCCTCCGACGCGATCGTCATCTCCTCGGTCACGTCCAGCAGTACGGTGGGGGCGATCCGGCGGCCCGCGCGCCGGGGCAGGGCGGCGGCCTCCTCCGGCGGGACGAGGGTCACGGCCCGGGCGCCCTTGGCCCGGGCGTCGGCGACCAGGGCCGTGACCCGGTCGAAGTTGCGGTCGTCGATGATCGAGACCACGTCCGGGTTCTCCAGCCAGGTGGGGAAGTAGGTCCGGACCGCTTGCCCGTAGCGGGCCACGAAGTCGTCCAGGCGGGTGCGCGGTACGAAGACGTAGTCGGGGCAGAGGCAGATCTGGCCGCCGTTCATCAGCCGCATGGCGGCGACGCGTTCCGCGGCGAGGCCGAGGTCGGCGTCCGTGCCGAGGACGACGGGGTTCTTGCCGCCCAGCTCCAGGGTCACCGGCACCAGGTTCGCCCCGGCCGCCGCCGCGACCCTGGCGCCGACGGCGGGCGAGCCGGTGAAGAGGAGATGGTCGAACGGGAGCGCCGAGAACGCGGACGCGGCGGCGACCCCGCCGCGGACGACCGCGACCTCCTCGGGGTCCATGCGGGTGGCGACCGCCCGGGCGAAGACGTCGGCCGTGTGCCCGGCCACCTCCGAGAACTTGATCATCACGCGGTTGCCGGCCGCCAGCGCCTCGATCGCGGGCTGGACGACGAGGGTGACCGGGAAGTTCCAGGGTCCGATCACTCCGACGACGCCCTTGGGGCGGGTCTGGACGTAGGCGGGCGTGCCGGCCTCGGCGGAGCCGGGCAGCTCCTCGTCCGCCATCCACTCCGCGAGGTGCTCGCGGATCAGCTGGACGTCGGGGAGGACACCGACGATGTCACTGGCCAGGCTGGCCAGCGGGGAGCGGGAGCCGAAGTCGGCGTCCAGAGCGACGCACAGGTCCTCGGCGTGCTCCAGGACGCAGGCGAGGAAACGGTCGACGCGGTCGAGCCGTACGTCGAGGGCGGGCGGGCCCTCGGCGAGGAACGCGGCGCGCTGGGCGTCGAGGAGCTGCCGCTGGAGGGCGGCGGACGGGTCGGCCGGCAGGGGTGCGAGGGCGGTGCTCATGCGGTGTGCTCTCCGGTTCGGTCGGCGGGGTGGAAGACGGGGATCGCCTCGCCGCCCTCGGGGCGTTCGAAGGCGACGGCGACGGGCATGCCGGCCCAGGGGCGCTCACCGGGACGCAGTCCGCGCAGGGCGGCGTACATCCAGGGGCCCTCGGTGAGTTCGACGAGTGCGGCGGTCCGCTCCGCGCCGGGCGTGCGGCCGTGGACGACGGTCCAGGAGACGACGGTCGCGGTGCCGGCGGCCGGTTCCCAGTCGGCCGTGGCGTTCCGGCAGCGGGGGCAGGAGTCGGACGGGGGTGCGGCATGGGCGCCGCAGGCGGTGCAGCGGCGCAGGAGGAGGTGGCCGCGTGCGGTGGCGTCGAAGAAGAGGTCGGTGGCGGGGTCGCGGCGGACGGCGGGGAGGGTCACGGTGGCTCCGGGGCTCAGGTGTGCGGGTGGGGGCTGAGGACCAGCGTCGAGTGGTGGTCGAGGATGCCGCCGTTGCCGCTGACCAGGACGATGTCGTGGCGGGGCACCTGGCGTTCGCCCGCTTCGCCGCGGGCCTGCAGGACGGCCTCGGAGAGCGGGGTCATGCCCCACAGGTAGTAGGAGGAGAGCTGCCCGCCGCCCGTGTTGACGGGCAGTGCGCCGCCGGGTGCGAGCGCGCCACTGGCCGCGAGGGCACCGCCCTCGCCCTTGGCGCAGAAGCCGTAGTCCTCCAGGGTGAGCAGCGCGGTGAAGGTGTAGCAGTCGTACAGCTCGGCGACGTCCACCTCGCCGATCGAGACCCCGGCCATCTTCAGGGCGGCGGGACCGGCCTGGGCGGCGCCGCTGACCAGGCCGAGGTCGCTGTCGCGGTGCATGGGCCGGCCGGGGTGGGACTGGGACCAGCCGAGCACGTGCACGGGCGGCCTGGCGAGCTGGGCGGCGCGTTCGGCGGTGGTGACGATCACGGCGATGCCGCCGTTGCTGACGAGGCAGCAGTCGAGCAGGTGGAACGGCTCGGCGATCATCCGGGACGCCTGGTGGTCCTCGATGGTGATCGGGTCGCGGAACTGGGCGCGGGGGTTCATCGCCGCCCAGGCCCGCTGCGCCACCGCGATATGGGCGAGCTGCTCGCTGGTGGTGCCGTAGGTGTCCATGTGGCGGCGGGCGGCCATCGCGTAGAGGGGGTTGGCGCCCGCGATGCCGGCCGCGGTGACGAGGCCGTCCCAGCCGGACAGGCCGCGGGCGCCGGCGTAGGCCGCGCTCGCCGAGGACCTCTCCTTCAGCGGGGCGTCGGCGAAGACACAGGCGACGGTCTCGGCCGTGCCGGCCCGGACCGCCATCGCCGCGAACTGCACCATGGCGCCGGCGGTGGAGCCGTACGCCTGCATCTCGGACAGCAGCCGCAGGTCGCGCAGGCCGAGTTGCTTCTGCAGGGCGAGGCCGACACCGGGGGTCACTCCGCTGCTGGTGAGCAGTCCGTCGAGGTCGGCGAGGGCGAGGCCGGCGTCGGCGGTGGCACGGCGTACGGCGTCGGCGGCGAAGTCCGCGGCACTGCGGCCGTACACCTTGCCCAGCTCCGTGATGCCGAGGCCGGCGATGACGGGGCCACGGGCGGGGTTCATGGTCACGGTGGGTCAACTGCCTTTCTTGGTACGACGGTTCAGCGGGCCTGCCAGACGGGGACGCGCTTCTCGGCGAAGGCGCGGGGGCCTTCCTGGGCGTCCCGGGAGGTCATGACGGCCCGGCCCTCCTGGCGGGTCCGCTCCCAGGCGGCCCCCTCGGACTCCACGCGCCCGGTGCTGACGCCTCGGGCGATGCGCTTGCTGGCCTGGACGGCCAGGGGGGCGTTGGCGGCGATCCGGTCGGCCAGGGCGAGGGCCTCGGTCAGGACGCGGTCGGCGGGGACGACCCGGTTCACCAGCCCGAGGTCGCGGGCGGTGGCCGCGTCCAGGGTGTCGCCGGTGAGCAGCAGTTCCATGGCGACCTTGGGCGGCAGCTGGGCGGCCAGCCGGAAGGCGCCCCCGGCGCCCGCGATGATGCCCCGCTTCACCTCCGGCAGCCCGAAGGAGGCGTCCTCGGCCGCCACCACCAGGTCGCTGGCGAGCGCGATCTCGGTGCCGCCGCCCAGGGCGAAGCCGCGTACGGCCGCGATGGTGGGCTTGCCGATGTGGTGGCTGACGTATCCGGCGAACCCCCAGTCCTTCGCCTCCGGCGGCATGATGTTCTCGCCCCGGGCCACCGCCTTGAGGTCGGCGCCCGCGCAGAACGCCTTGTCCCCGGCGCCGGTGATGACGACGGCGCGGATCTCCGGGTCCCGGTCGGCCTCCTCCAGCGCCCGGCCGACGCCCAGGGCCACGGCCGCGTTGACGGCGTTGCGGGCCTCGGGCCGGTTGAGGGTGACGACCAGGACGTGGTCACGGCGTTCCACGAGGACCGCGGGCACGGTGGGGGTCGCCTCCCGGACCGCTTCCTGGGTCGCCGCCGGGGTCGCTCCCGGGGTCGTCTCCTGCTCCTCCAGCACCCCGCGGGCGACGAGCTTGTCGATGTCTTCCTCGGTCAGACCGAGCAGGTCGCGGGCGATCTCCCGGGTGTGCTCGGCGGGCAGCGGTGCCGGTCGCTGCGGCGGGTCGGCGAGGTGCCGCGAGCGGGCCGGGCGGGCCTCGGCGGGCAGCGCCTCGGCGAGCGTCGGCTGCCACAGCTCCGTGAAGAATCCCCGGGCCAGCAGCTGGGGGTCGGTGAGCAGTTCGGGGACCCGGAGCATCGGCGCGGCCGGGACACCGGCCGCCTGGAGGAGTTCGGTGACCTCGCGGGGCGTACGGCCGGCGGTCCAGGAGGCCAGGTCCCCGTCGCCGACGACGGCCCGCAGCCGCTCTCGGTCCGTGTCGTCCCGTACGTCGACGACGCACCACTGGTCCTCGCCCGCGCAGGGGTACACCCCGTCCGCGGTGGCCCGCAGCGAGCCGGGGTCGAGCCACTCGGCCGCCAGGTGCTCGGCGAGGGCGTCCAGGATGATCTCCGCCTGGGCGATGCCGACCGTGCCGCCGCGTCCGGTGGCGCGCAGCCGGATCAGCTGGGCGACGACGGCGGCCGCGCCGACCCGGCCCACCACGTGGTCGGGGTAGATGGTGACCGAGTCGCTGTGGCCGTCCGGGTCGCCGGGGTAGCTCCACAGGTCGCTCAGGCCGGTCGAGGCGCGGACGAGCGGGCCGTAGCCCATCCGGCGGCTCCAGGGTCCGCTCGCGCCGAAGGCGCTGCTGTCGGCGACGATCAGGCGGGGGTTGAGGCCGAGCAGGACGTCCGGGCCGAGGCCCAGGGCTTCGAGGGTGCCCGGCTTGAAGTTGGAGAGCACGACGTCGGCCCCGGCGGCGAGCCGCCGGAAGAGGGCGGCGCCCTCCGGGTCGCGCAGGTTGAGGCCCAGGCTGCGCTTGTTGCGATGGCCCCACGCCGCCGACGCGGTGACGACCTCACCGGTCATGGACTGGCGCCCGCCGTCCGGGAAGGCGCGGTTCTCCACCTTGACGACGTCGGCGCCGTGGTCGGCGAGCAGCCGGCCCAGCTCGGCCCCGGCCACGATGACACCGAGATCGAGGACCCGGAGTCCGGCGAGCGGGTGGGCGCGTTCGGCGGCCGTGGCGCCCGGTTCCCTGGGAGTTCGGGTCTCTGCGAGGACCTCGGCGTTGTGCTCTCCCGGCAGCGGGGCCCGGCGGGAGGGGGTCGCGCGGACGCCGTCGACCTCCAGGAAGCCCGTGGGCACCCGGGCGGTGCGGCCGGGGGCGAGTTCGAGGTCGGCGAGGGCGCCGCGCTCCAGGTAGTGCCCGGCGTGCAGGGTCTCGCCGGGGGTCAGCACGGCGGCGATGGGCACCCCGTGTTCCTGGCCCTGGCGCACCAGGTCGTCGCGGGTGCGGTCCTGGAAGTGGGCGGCGATCCGGGCCTGGATGCGGTCGGCCTCCTGGAAGCGGACGGCGAGGTTCTCGTAGCGCGGGCCTGCGAACTCCTCGGGCTCGCCCAGCCAGGCCCGCAGGCCCCGCCACTGGCGGACGCCGAGGACGCAGAGGCGCACCAGGCCGTCGGCGCACCGGAAGATCGGGTACAGGTGTCCGGCGGACGGCCTGCCGGGCGGCCGGTCGGCGGCCCGCTTGCCGCCGGTGGCGGAGCCGCCCATGCCGAAGCCGGGGTCGAGGAGCTGGGTGACGGCCTCGTGCACGGAGAAGTCGATGTGGTCGCCGTGGCCGGTGCGGAGGCTGTTGTAGTGGGCGAGCAGGGCCACCCAGGCCGCCTGGAGGTTCGCGGACTCGGTCACGAGCGAACCCAGCGGCGGCAGCGGCGGGCGTCCGGGCAGACCGGAGCGGGACAGCAGGCCGCTGAGGGCCGCGTGCACGGCGTCGGTGGCCGCGTATCCGGCGTACGGGCCGGTGAGGCCGAAGTCGCTGATGGTGACCAGCACCAGCCGGGGGTTGCGGGCCGCCACGGTGTCGTAGCCGAGGCCGGGGAGGTCGGACCGCTCGGACTCGATCCAGATGTCGGCCGTGCCCAGCAGGGCGCGCAGGTCGCGGCGGCCGTCCTCGGTGTCCGGGTCGAGGGTGACACCGCGCTTGCCCGCGTTGCGGACCGCGAAGTAGAGGCTGGTGCCCTCGTGCAGCGGGGCCCGGCCACGGGCCTGGGCGCCGGCCGGCGGTTCCACCAGGACGACGTCGGCGCCGAGGGCCGCCAGGAAGCGGCCGGCTCCCTCGCCGCGTCCGTCGGTGGTGTCGACCACCCGGATTCCGTGCAAGGGCATTGCTTCGGTCATGGCTCAACCTCCGGGCTGGCCGGCCGACGCCACGACGCACCGACGCGGGCATGCCGGACCCACCCGTGGCCTGGGGCGATGAAGGGGTCACGACGGGGGTGCGGGGCGGGAACGCCCGTACCAGCGCGCGTCGGAGAGCCGCGGCGGCCGGGTGTCGGCCGTGTGAACTCCGCGTTTCCGTGTCCTCAGCCTCACCCGGGGCGAACGCGCCTGTACATGTCCGTTTCGCTGATGTGCACGTGTCCGCGGCGGCAACGTCACCGGCTTCTGGAGGCGGCGCGAGGACGGTGATCTACTGGCCCGGTGGACATCCAGCAGTTGCGCTACTTCCTGGCCGTCGCCGACGAACTGCACTTCGGCCGGGCGGCGGAGCGTCTGCATGTGACCGCCTCGCCGCTGAGCCGCCGGATCCGGGAGCTGGAGCACGAGCTGGGCCGCGATCTGTTCGTACGCGAGCACCACCATGTGGAGCTGACGTCCTTCGGAGTGGTCTTCCGGGGCCGGGCCACGGACGTGGTGCGGGACTTCGACGCCCTGCGCGAACTCGCCCGCGACCGTCCGGACGCCCCGCGCTGCCGGGTCGGGGCGGCTCCCCTGACCCCGCCGAAGGTGCTGGACACGGTCCTCGCCGTCTACCGCGAGACGGCGCCCGGGGTCGACCTGCCCGTCACCCTCGCCTCCTCGGCCGAGCTGCTGGACCGGCTCGCCGCCGACCGCGTCGACCTCGCGGTGGTCCATCTCCCGCTCGGCCGGGCCGACTTGGAGAGCCTGGTGGTCGCCCGCGGCAGGCTCGGCGTGGCCATGCCGGCCGACGACGAGTTCGCGGACCGCGCGACCCTGACGCTGCGGGACCTGCGCCACCGCCAGGTGCTGATGACCTCGGCCAAGGTGCACCCGTCGGTGATGGGCGAGCACCGGTCCGCGCTGCTGGCGGCCGGCGTCACCCGCCTGGTGTCCCTCCCCCACAACGACGTCGTCCAGATCGCCGCCCATGTACTGCGCACCGGCGCCCTGGCCCTCACCGTCCTCGGCGACGACCTCCCCACCTCCCGCGTCTTCGACTCCGCCGCCTTCCGCCTCGTCCCCCTCGACGAACCCGGCCTGTCCCTGCGCGTCGGCATCGCCTGGCGACCGGACCCGGACCGGTCGGTGCCCGGACTCCGCGAGGCCCTGGCAGCACTGCGCGAGCGCTACGGGGAGGCCCCGGCGGCGCTGTGACGGGGCGTCGGGCGCGGTCGCCGGGCACCGGTCGGCGGGGGGCCGGTCAGCGAGGCGCCGGTCAGCGCACGCCCGGTCAGCGCGGGCCCGGTCAGCGCGGGCCCGGTCAGCGCGGGCCCGGTCAGCGCGGGCCCGGTCAGCGAGGGGCTGGTCGGCGAGGCGCCGGTCAGCACAAGCCCGGTCAGCACAAGCCCGGTCAGCGCACGCCCGGTCAGCGGTGTCGGGCGGGACATGCGCGTCATGCGGGTCAGGCGGGTCTCTCGGGTGCGGAGGAGGCGGTTCGCGTGGGGCTGAAGCTCTCCGGTGGCGGGGGCAGTGGGGTGCCGGTGGGGGCGGCCGCGTAGACGTAGGCGTCCGGGCGGAGGGCGAGGGTGGTGGTGCGGTGGGCGGCCAGCCAGGCGAGCAGTACGCCGTCCTCGTCGACGACGGCGCCCTCGGCGGGCCGTGAGGCCGCCGGCAGGACGGTCAGGGTGGGGACACCGAGCCGCTCCCAGGCGGGCTGCGGGGCGAGCGGGCCCGTGTGCAGGAGGAGCCAGCGGCCGGCGAGTACGTCGTCCAGGCGGACCCGGGTTCCGGAAGGGCCGGTGACCCAGGGCTGCGGGAGCTGCTTGCCGACGGCCTTGGTGCGGGGGCGGGCCTGGAAGCCCTCGGCGTAGGAGGCGACCGGTATCCAGTGGGAGTCCACCAGCCGGGAGTTGAGGCCGGAAGCCCGGAGCAGCGCGCGCAGCGCGGTGTCCCGGGCACGGGCCACGGGGAGCCGTCGTTCGGTGATGATCCGGCCGACGAACACCGCCCGCCTGGTGATCTCCTTGACGTGCGGCTTGCGTTCGGTCTCGTAGGAGTCGAGGAGCGTCTCGGGCAGTTCGCCGCGCAGTACGGCGGCGAGCTTCCAGCACAGGTTGGCCGCGTCCCGCACGCCGGCCGCCATGCCCTGCCCGATCCACGGCGGCATCGCGTGCGCGGCGTCGCCGGCGAGGAAGACCCTGCCCACCCGGAACCGGGCGGCGCAGCGGACGTGGTGGCTGTAGACGGTGGCGCGCAGGATCTCGATGTGGTCCCGGCCGATCCCGTACTGGGACACCATCGCGTGGATGGCGTCGTCGGTGGTCAGGTGCTTCTCGTCGTCACCCGGCAGGACGGGGAACTCCCAGCGGTGGTGCCCCAGCGGGGTCGGGCAGTCGACCGCCGGCCGTGCCGGGTCGCAGCGGAAGCGCAGCCGGTCGTGGTCCGGCCACGGCTTGAGCATCTTCGTGTCGACGACGACCCAGCGGTCCTCGTACGTCCGCCCCTCGTAGCCGACGTTCAGCTGCGCCCGGGTGAGGCTGGAGCCGCCGTCGGCCGCGATCACGTACTGCGCGCGCAGCCGTCGTACCGAGTCGTCGGCGCCCACGACCGTCAGCTCGACGCCCTCCGCGTCCTGACGCAGCCGCAGGCAGTCGTGCCGCAGCAGCACCTCCACGTTCGGGTACCGGTCGACGCCCGCGCGCAGCACCCGCTCCAGGGCCGGCTGGTAGAGGAACATCTGCGGCGGATGCCCGTGACCGCGCGGACTGGGGCAGGCGCTGAGGAACGTACGCCCCCGTGCGTCGACGAAGTCCAGCGGCCGCTCGGCGAGCATGTCCCGCTTGAGCCGGTCGGCGAGGCCGACGCGCTGCCAGATCCGGATGACCTCCTCGTCGGTGGAGATGGCCCGGGCCCGGGAGTGGACCTCGGCGTCCCGCTCCAGCACGACGACCCTCAGGCCCGCCCGGCCCAGCAGGTTCGCGGCGGTCACCCCCGTGGGCCCGTACCCGATCACCGCCACGTCGTAGGCGCCGCCCTCGCGCTCCCCGTTCTCCCTGTCCGGGTACCTCATGTCGCTCCTGTCACGATGGATTGATGTAGCGTTCATTCCAATTGGAACAGTCGTTACGGTAAGCAGGCCGTCAGAGGGCGGTCAAGTGCCGCTACGACGGGAAGGGCAGCCCCCATGACCAGCACCCCGCGCCGGATCGACGTCCATCAGCACCTGGTCCCGCCGCTCTACCGGGAGGCGCTCGCCCGGCAGGGGATCACCGAGGCGGGCGGCCGTGCGCTGCCCGACTGGAGTCCGGAGGCGGCCCTGGAGCTGATGGACCTGCTGGGCACCGAGACGGCGATCCTGTCGATCTCGACTCCCGGCACCGGTTTCCTCGCCGACCCCGGCGAGGCGGCCGGCCTGGCGCGGCGGCTCAACGACTTCTCCGCCGCCCTCGGCGCCGGGCACCCCGGCCGCTTCGGCTGGTTCGCCACCCTGCCGCTGCCCGACGCGGCCGCCTCGGCGCGGGAGGCCGAGCGGGCCCTCGCCGGACTCGGTGCCGACGGCGTCACCCTCCTCGCCAACACCGGCGGGGACTACCTCGGCGCCGCCGGACAGGACGCCCTGTGGCGGGTGCTGGACGAGCACGGTGCCGTCGTGTTCGTCCATCCGGCCAAGCTGCCCGGGCCCGCCGTCGACGGCATCCCGCCGTTCGCCGCCGACTTCCTGCTCGACACCACCCGCGCCGCGTATCTGCTGGTCCGCAACGGGGTCGTGGGCCGGTACCCGCGCATCCGGTTCGTCCTCAGCCATGCCGGCGGTTTCGTGCCGTACGCCTCCCACCGCCTCGCCGTCGCCCTCGCCGCCGACACCGGGCGCAGCCCCCTCGACCTCCTGGAGGACCTGCGCGGCTTCTACTTCGACACCGCGCTCTCCTCCAGCCCCGCCGCCCTGCCCACGCTCCTCGCCTTCGCCCGCCCCGGACATGTGCTGTTCGGCAGCGACTGGCCGTTCGCCCCCACCGCGGCGGGCCAGTACTTCGCCAACGGCCTCGACAGCGGGGTCGGCCCCGCCACCCTCGCCGCCGTCGACCGCGGCAACGCCGAGGCCCTCTTCCCCCGCCTCGCCGACGCGCCCGCCCCGGCACCCGCCCGGCATCCGCTCCCGGCGCGGCTGCGGCAGGCCGCTCGGCGCGCCGGTGCCCGCGCCGTCTTCCGGCTGGTGCAGCCCGGAACCGACCGAGGGGGTCCCCGGGAGGCCGGGTGAACCGGCAGGGAACTCTTGGTCATGGGTTCCTTTGGACGGCCGTTCGAGAAGAAAGGGCTGCCTAACATGAGGCGATCACGAACGGTACGAACCCCGGGAGTTCGGGATGGTGTTGTCCGGCCTCAGCGGGAGGTCGTTGCGTCCCTGGGCGGTCGTCGGTGTCGCCGTCGTCTGCCTGGTGGCCGGAGTCCTGGCGCTCACGCACGACTCGCACCCCGCACACGCCGACCCGGCCGCCCTGCCGCACACCACGGTGGAGGTGTCCGCCAGCCGCTGCGGCCGGGGGTGGAGCGCGCCGGTGTCCGGAATCCAGGTCTTCGACCTGCACAACCCGACCGACGGCCCGGCCGAGGTCCTCCTGGAGGACCCGGGGAGCCAGGCCGTGTACGGCGAGGTCGAGGACATCGGCCCGGGCACCACCCGGGAGCTGACCGTCCGTCTGGGCAAGGGCGCGTACGCGTTCAAGTGCGTGCCCGACGACGCCGACGCCGTCACCGGGCCCACGGTCCGCATCGCGAAGGGCCGCGGCGGCCCGGCCGCGGCCCCGGTCACCGAGCACGACCTGATCCCGCCCGCGCTCGCCTACCAGAAGTGGATCGGCGGCGGCCTGTCCGACGTCGTACGGCTGACCACGGCGCTCAGGGACGCGATCGACCGCGGTGACCTCGCGGCCGCCCGCACCGCCTGGCTGCCCGCCCATCTGGAGTACGAGCGGATGGGCGCGGCGTACGACGCCTTCGGCGACGCGGACGGGGCGATCAACGGCACGGACGCGGGGCTGCCCGGCGGGGTCCACGACAAGGACTTCACCGGGTTCCACCGCGTCGAGTACGGGCTGTGGCACGGCGAGTCCGCCGCGAGCCTGCGCGGACCGGCGGCCGGCCTGCTGACGGCGGTCACCGCGTTGCGCGACGACTGGGCGCAGACCCGCATGGACCCGGCCCAGCTGGGGCTGCGGGCGCACGAGATCCTGGAGAACACGGTGCAGTTCGAGCTGACCGGCCGTACCGACTACGGCAGCGGCAGCAATCTCGCCACCGCCCGCGCCAACCTGGACGGCACCGAGCAGGTCCTGTCCCGGCTGCACCCGCTGCTGGCCACCCGGTACGCGGATCTCGCCGGTCTGGAGGGCGAGTTGAAGCAGGCGGGCACGGTGCTCGACGGCTTCGGCCACGGCGGCGCCTGGACACCGCTGGGCAAACTCGGTCACCGGCAGCGGGAGGACGTCGACGCGGTCCTCGACGACCTGGTGGAACGGCTGGCGTCGGTGGCCACCCTGTGCGATCCGCGGAGGACGGTGTGAGCGCGAACCAGACGGGCGGCAAGGGCGGAGTGGGCCGCCGCGGATTCCTGCGCGGCGCGGCGCTCGCGGGGGCCGGGCTGGCCGCCGGCGGCGCGGCCGCCCCCGGCACGGACCCCACCGCCGCCGGCACGATCGCCCCCTTCCACGGCACCCGCCAGCGGTCCGCGATCGCCGCGCCCCGACGGACCACGGTGTTCACGTCGTTCGACGTCACCGCCGGAGACCGGGCCGGGCTGACCGAGCTGCTGCGCACCCTCACCGAGCGCGCCCGCTTCCTGACCTCGGGCGGCACCCCGGAGCCGGTCGGCGTCACCGGGCCGCCCGCCGACTCGGGCGTCCTCGGCGAGCGACTGCCGTCCGGGGCGCTCGCGGTGACCGTCGGAGTCGGCGCCTCCCTCTTCGACGACCGGTACGGGCTCGGGAGACTGAGACCGCGCCGGCTGACGGAGATGCCGGCGTTCCCGGACGACGACCTCAGGCCCGAGTGGTGCCACGGCGACCTCAGTTTGCAGCTGCACGCGGACGACACCGACACCGTGCTGCACGCGCTGCGCGACATCGCCCGGCACACCCGGGGCGGTATGCAGGTCCGTTGGCGGATGGACGGCTTCACCAGTCCGCCCCGGCCGTCCGGCACCCCGCGCAACCTGCTGGGCTTCAAGGACGGCACCGCCAACCCGGAGGCCGCGAGCGCCCGCGAGATGGACCGGCTGGTGTGGGTCGGCCAGGACTCCGGCGAGCCGGACTGGGCGGTCGGCGGCAGCTACCAGGTGGTGCGGCTCATCCGGATGCTGGTGGAGTTCTGGGACCGGGTCTCGCTCAGCGAGCAGGAACGGATGTTCGGCCGGTCCCGCGAGTCCGGAGCGCCCCTGGACGGCGACGCCGAGCACGACACGCCCGACTACGCCGACGACCCGAAGGGTGACGTCATCCCGCTGGACGCGCACATCCGGCTCGCCAACCCGCGCACCACGGCCACCGCGGAGCAGCGGCTGCTGCGCCGCGCGTACAACTACGACCGGGGCATGGACAGCAACGGCAACCTCGACATGGGCCTGCTCTTCAGCTGCTACCAGCAGGACCTGGCCCGGCAGTTCGAGACGGTGCAGAAGCGGCTGGCCGGGGAACCGCTCGTCGACTACATCTCCCCGTTCGGCGGCGGCTACTTCTTCGCGCTGCCCGGCGTGCGGGACGGCGACGACTGGTACGGGCGCGCGCTGCTGACCTGAGCCGCCGCGCGCTCTTGACCGGGTTTTGGCCACCCGCTGGACCCGAGCTTGTTCGAACAACTCCCTAGCCCAATCGGTCAATACACAGTCAAGGTTTGCCCCAGCATCCCTGACCCGGTGTTCATTCACCCGCCATCATGGCTCCGCCGGACCGCCCGGAAGCGGGCGAAGCATCCCTGCCTGTACGGCGCAGTGACGTTCATGCCCGGAGGGGAACCAGCATGGCCAGCACAGGAAGACGAACGGCGATCAGGAGCCTCGGCGCTCTCGCCGGAGCCGCCGCACTCACGGTCCTCGGCGGCACCGCGCCCAGCTGGGCCGCCGTCCCCGCCGGACACGGCGGCGGCTCGTCGACCGCGACCCCGATCAAGCACGTGGTCGTGCTGTTCGACGAGAACATCTCCTTCGACCACTACTTCGCGACCTACCCGAAGGCCGCGAACACCGACGGCACCAAGTTCACGGCGTCGAAGAACACCCCGAAGGACGTCGACACCCTCGCGCACGCCGGGCTGCTGACGAAGAACCCGAACCAGTACCTGCCGAAGCGGCTCACCCCGGCGCAGGCCATGACCTGCGACCAGAACCACTCCTACGGCCCCGAGCAGCTGGCCTACGACGGTGGCAAGGCCGACCAGTTCGTGCAGAACACCGAGGTCGACAAGTGCTCCGGCGGCCTGTTCGGCGAGCCCGGCCTGGTCATGGACTACTACGACGGCAACACCGTCACCGGTCTGTGGAACTACGCCCAGCAGTACGCCCTCAACGACCGGTCCTACAGCTCGGTCTACGGCCCCTCCACGCCCGGCGCGCTCAACCTGATCTCGGGTCAGACGCACGGCGCGATCTCGGTGGACTCGGTCACCGGCAAGCAGACGTCGACGCCGGACTCGTACGCCATCGCCTCCCCGAACGCGAAGGGCGTCGGCACGGTCGTCAACGACCCCGACCCGGCCTACGACGACTGCTCCGACAAGGACCACACCAGCACCAGCGCGCTGGCGTCGCTGCAGGGCAAGAACATCGGTGACCTGCTCAACAGCAAGCACGTGAGCTGGGGTTGGTTCCAGGGCGGCTTCCGTCCGTCCACGGCCTACACCGGCGCCTCCGGCTCGTACGCCAAGTGCGACACCACGCACACCAACGTGGGCGGCGCCTCCGTGGTCGACTACAGCCCGCACCACAACCCGTTCTCGTACTACAAGTCGACGTCCAACCCGCACCACGTGGCGCCGAAGAACGTGAACGAGATCGGTCACAACGGCCAGGCGAACCACAACTACGACCTGACCGACTTCACGGCGGCCGCCAAGGCGGGCAAGCTGCCGGCCGTCAGCTTCCTCAAGGCCGGTGAGTACCAGGACGGCCACGCCGGCTACTCCGACCCGACCGACGAGCAGCACTTCCTGGTCAACGAGATCAACGCGATCCAGAGCTCGCCGCAGTGGAAGTCCACCGCGATCGTCGTCGCCTACGACGACTCCGACGGCTGGTACGACCACGCGTACGCCAAGCCCCGCAACGGCTCCAAGGACACCACGGTCGGCTCCAACGGCAAGGCCCTGGACAGCGCCGCCTGCCAGGCCGGCCCGGCCGCGTCCGGCGGCTACGCCGACCGCTGCGGCCCCGGCACCCGGCAGCCGCTGCTGGTCATCTCGCCCTACAGCAAGGTGAACAAGGTCGACCACACCCAGACCGACCAGTCCTCGATCACCCGCTTCATCGAGGACAACTGGCGCACCGGCCGGGTCGGCGACCACTCCTTCGACGCCACCGCGGGCTCGCTGACGGGCATGTTCGACTTCAAGCACCCCAACAACAAGCAGGTGCTGCTGAACACGAACGGCTCCGTCAAGTCGGTCAAGCCGATCCACCACGTGGCCGCGGTGAGCACCCACATCACCCCGGGTCCGGCGATGGAGAACACGGCCGCCACGACCGGCTCGGGCGGGTTCCCGACGCTTCCGGTCGGCCTCGGCGCGGGCGCCCTGGTGGCCGCCGGCGCCACCGGCACCTTCCTGACGCTGCGCCGCAAGCAGCGCGCCACGGCCTGACCTCTCCCGTACGGCCCTGATCACCTCGGCACGGTCCTCCTCCCCGGACCGTGCCGAGGTGCGTACGGGACCGCGGCGGCGGCCCTGCGCCCGGGCCTTTCCCGAGCCGAATCCCCTGGTTACCCTCCTGTCCACCACTGCTGCGACGGCGCGGCCGGAAGGGGATGTGCGATGGGTCTGGGAGCGATCGATCTCAATCTTCTGGTGGCGCTGGAGGCGCTCCTGGAGGAGAAGAACGTCACGCACGCCGGCAGCCGTCTGTCCATCAGCCAGTCCGCGATGAGCGGCTCGCTAGCCCGGCTGCGCCGGCACTTCAACGACGAGCTGCTGGTGCGGGTGGGCCGTGACTACGAGCTCACCTCGCTCGCCGAGCAGCTGCTCCCGGTCGTCCGGGCCTCGCTGCACAAGGCCGAGGAGGCGCTGTCGCTCACCCGCCGCTTCGACCCGGCGGACAGCGACCAGCAGTTCTCGGTCGTGATGTCCGACTACGTCATGACGGTGCTCGTGGAGCCGCTGCTGCGGACCCTCGCCCAGGAGGCGCCCGGGATCCGGCTGGACGTGCACCCGATCGTCGACGGCCGGCCGGAGTCGGAGTCGCATCTGCGCTGCCACGATCTGATGGTGGTGCCGCTCGGCTTCCATCTGCCGGGGGTCAGCGAGGCGGTGATGCGCGACCGGTTCGTGTGCATCGTCGACCCCGACAACCCGCGGCTCGCCAAGGGCCGGCTCGCCCTGCGCGACCTGGCCGAGATGCCGCACGCCGCGTCCGCCTTCGGCAAGCAGCTGACGCACGCCGACCGCCAGCTGGAGACCCTCGGCATCACCCCGCGGGTGCAGGTGAGCGCGCCCGGCTTCACCACGCTGCCGTTCCTGGTGGGCGGCACCGACCTGGTGGCGCTGGTGCCGGAGCTGCTGGCCCGGCACTACGCCGGTTTCGCGCGCTGTGTCGCCGTACCGACGCCGTTCCCCGAGGTGCCGCTGGTGGAGGCCATGCACTGGCACCACAACCGGCACGCCGACCCCGCGCACCGCTGGCTGCGGGAGACCGTGCGCCGGGTCGCCGGCTCGCTGGGCGGCGCCCACGGACCGTCCGGCGCGGAGACCGCCGAGCCCACCGGGCCCGGGCTCCCCCGGCTGACCACGGTCTCCTAGCCACCCGACCAGCCACTCGACGAAAACGCACCGGCAGACCTCCCGGACCTTCGACGACGAGCCGGGCCACGAAAACGTCTCCGGGCGCCGGGCGGTCAGGTCCTGTGCGTCATCAGGTCCTGTGCGTCATGGGGAGGGGTACGCGGCTGACCGGCCCTGGGCGGTCCGCAGCCGCCGGATCCGGACCGGCGGCGCGCCGTGGATACGATGATCGGCGACACGGGCGCCGGCACCGCGTGGCATCACGCCTGACCGGCCCACCAGGGACGGCGGAAGAGGCGCGAGACCATGACGAGCGGCGATGCCGTCGCACTGGACGACCCGGTCGGCGGGTCGCTGCGCGGTCACCACGCGGGGCTCGGACGCCGGCTCGGCCGGGCCGCCACCTATCTGCCGGACGTCGCGACCTTCTCGGCGCTCGCCCCGGATCCGGACCGGGCGGACTGGGCCGACCTCGCCCGGCTGCTCGGCCGGGGCGAGTTCGCCGACCTGTTCAGCTGTCCCGCGACCCCGCCGCCGGACTGGGAGCCGGTCTTCGTCCTCGAAGGCCGGCAGCTGATCCGGCCCGGCGGCGACGCGCCCGACAACGGGCCCGCTCCGGCCGGGGCCGAACCGGTCGAGCTGGGTGCGGCCGACGTGCCCGAGATGCTCGACCTGGTCGGGCGGACCCGGCCGGGACCGTTCTGGCCGCGCACCCACGAGCTCGGCACCTACCTCGGCGTCCGTGACGGCGGCAGGCTGGTGGCCATGGCGGGGGAACGGCTCCGGCCGCCGGGGTGGACCGAGATCAGCGCCGTCTGCACGGCCCCCGAGGCACGCGGGCGCGGCCACGCCGTCCGCCTGGTGAACGCGCTCACCGCCCGGGTGCTGGCCCGCGGCGAACGCCCCTTCCTGCACGTGGCCGAGGCGAACACCGGGGCGATCGCGCTCTATGAACGGCTCGGCTTCGAGACCCGCAGGCAGGTGACGTTCCGCGGGTTCCGCACCCCGTGACGGCTCCGGCTCGCGGTGCCGGGATCAGGAGCCTCCAGGGGTGCTGCTCCGGCGGACCGACCCGGAGGCAGGCGGGCGGTGGCCTCCGCGTCCGGCCGCGGGGCGTCCGGGCGTGGGCACCGCGGTGCGGTGGTGCGTGCGGTTGTCGTCCGTCGTGCGGCACGGGATGCTGAGGGGGCACGGAGGGAAGCGGTGCCCATGGATCGTTTTCCGCATGCGGCCGATGTCGAGTTCCACAGTCCCCTTGACCCCTCCAGGGCCGCCGCCGCGGTTCTGGACGCGGAAGGCCGCATCTCCGGGTGGGGCTCCTCGGCCCAGCGCCTCCTCGGCCATCCGCCCGAGGACGTGCTCGGCCGCCCGGCCGCCGGGCTGCTGGCGGCGGACCCGGGGCAGCGGCTGTCCGCCCTCTGCAAGGCGGACAGGGCCCGCAGCACGGTCCTGGACCTCAGCTGCCGGGACGGCCGCACCCTGCGGGCGGCCGTCACGTTCAGCCCCCTCGCGCACCTGGGCACGGCCGCGACGGTCGTGGTCGCGGCGGATCTGGCGGCGCTGCGCGGCTGGGAGGCGCAGCTGGCGCTGCTGCAGGGGATGGCGACCGAGTCCGCCGTAGGGCTGACGATCTTCGACACCGACATGCGGGTGGTCTGGGGGAACACCTCGACCGATCTGGAGCTCGGCGGGGTCGCCCAGTACGTGGGCCGGCCGGCCGCGGACCTCTTTCCGGAGGGCGAGTTCATCTCGCGGCACCACCCCCCGGACGAGGACCAGATCATGGAGCACGTGCTGACGACGGGGGAACCGATCCTCGGCATGCACTACCGGGGACGGGCCCCGGCCGACCCGGTGCGCGAGCACGTCTGGTCCTGCTCGTACCACCGGCTGGTGGACGCCCGGGGCGAGTCGCTGGGGCTGTTCGAGGAGTCCCTGGACATCACGGACCGCTACCGCGCCCAGGAACGGCTGTCGCTGCTGGTGCGGGCGGGCAAGCGGATCGGCGCCTCGCTGGACGTGCGCCGGACCGCCGCGGAGCTGGCCGACGTGGCGGTGCCGCAGCTGGCCGACGAGGTGCTGGTGGACCTGCCGCCCGCGGTCATCGAGGGACGGCAGGTCCCGACGGGCTCGGCGCCGGGGCACAGCATGCTGCGGATGCACGGGCGGACCCCGGAGGAGTTCCGGACCAGTCCCGTCTCCTATCCGCCGGCGTCACCGCAGGCCATGAGCCTGGCCACCAGCCGGCCCGTGGTCGACGCCGCCCCGCCCGGCGCCCCGGGCGAGCGGGCGTCGGCCGGACACCGCTGCAGTCTCTTCGTCCCGCTGCTCGCCCGGGACGCGGTGGTGGGCCTGGCGACCTTCCGGCGCAGCAGCAATCCCGACCCGTTCGGGCCCGAGGAGCAGACCCTCGCGGTGGAGCTGGCCGAGCGGGCCGCCGTCGGCATCGACAACGCCCGCCGCTACACCAGCCAGCACGCGGCGGCCCTGGTGCTGCAGCGGAGCCTGCTGCCCCAGCACCTGCCGGCGCAGAGCGCGGTCGAGGTCGCCTACCGCTACCTGCCGGCCGACAGCCGGGTGGGCGTGGGCGGGGACTGGTTCGACCTGATCCCGTTGTCCGGGGCCAGGGTGGGGCTGACCGTCGGTGACGTGGTCGGCCACGGGGTGCACGCCGCGGCGACCATGGGCCGGCTGCGCGCCACCGTACGGACCCTCGCCCTGCTGGACCTGGACCCGGCCGAGCTGCTCACCCGGCTCGACGGCCTGGTCGCCCAGGACTCGGAGCCCCACGCGGACGACGGGCTGGGCGACGAGGCGCTCGGGGTGACCTGTCTGTACGCGATCTACGACCCGGTCAGCGGCCGCTGTGTATGGGCGAGCGCGGGGCATCCGCCGCCGATCGTCGCCGACGCGAACGGCTCGGTGGCGCTGTCCTCGCTGGCGCCGGGACCGCCGCTCGGGCTGGGCAGCCTGCCCTACGAGAACGTCGAGCTGAGTCTGTCCAGCGGCAGCGTGGTGGCGTTCTTCACCGACGGTGTCGTGGAGGACCGGCGCACCGACATCGACAGCGGGATCGACCGCCTCGCCCATGTGCTCACCTGGCAGCGGTGCCCGCTGGAGGAGCTCTGCGACCGGGCGCTGTCGACGCTGCCGCCCGGACCGCAGGCGGACGACGCCACGCTGCTGCTCGTCCGCACCCGGCGGCTCGCCGACGGACAGGTGGCGGACCTGGAACTGCCGCCGGACCCGGCGATGGTGGCGCGGGCCCGCACGGACACCGAACGCCAGCTGGCGGACTGGGGCCTGTCCGAACTCTCCTTCACCGCCGCGCTCGTGGTGAGCGAGCTGGTCACCAACAGCATCCGGTACGCCACCGGGCCCGTCCTGCTGCGGCTGATCAAGGACCGCAGTCTGCTGTGCGAGGTCTCCGACAACGCGCACACGGCACCTCATCTGCGGCGGGCGCGCCGGGACGACGAGGGCGGCCGGGGCCTCTTCCTGGTGGCCCAGATGTCGCAGCGCTGGGGCACCCGGTACACGGCGTCCGGAAAGACCATCTGGGCCGAACTCGCCGTCCCCTAGCGGCTCGTGGCGGGCCTGTCGCACAGGGCGTGGTCGACGAGGGCGCCGGTCGCGCGGTTGAGGGCGGCCAGGTCCGGGGGCGCGGTCGTGGTGGTGACGGAGACGGTGACCGCGCGCCTGCCGTCCGCGCTCACCGCGGGGCGGGTGTTGACGCCCGCCCCGTCGCCCTCGTGCAGGTAGTAGGAACCGCCGCAGGAGAGCGGGATCCTGCGCAGCCCGAGGCCGTAGGTGCCCTCGGGCATCTCGGCCAGGTCCTCGGGGTCGTCGGTCCGCCGGACGGTCCGCCGCATCTCCCGCCACTGCCCGGCGGGGAGCAGCCTGCCGCCGGCCAGGGCGCGGAAGAAGGTGTTCAGGTCGGCGGTGGTGCTCACCACGCCGGAGTCCGCGGTGTGTTGGAGGCTGTGCTCGGTGACGTCGATCCGGGTGCCGTCGGGACCCGTCAGGTAGGCGTTCACGTGCGGGTCGGGCAGGCGGGGGTCGAGCCCGGGGACGGACGTGTCCCGCAGGCCCAGCCTGTCGATCACCCGCCGTTCGACCAGTTCCCGCCAGCTCGTGCCGCCGGCCTTCTCGGCGATCATCCCGGCCAGCAGGTAGTTGGTGTTGGAGTACGCCCACCTCGTGGCGCCGCCCGGGCGCGGCACGAACAGCGGCCGGTGCCTCATCGCCACCGCGACCAGGTCGGCCGCGGGTGTGGAGTCGTAGCGGTTCTCCTCGAAGTGGTTGATCAGCCGGTCCTGGATCTCCGGGTCGTCGATGTAGTCGTACAGGCCGCTGGTCTGGCGGAGCAGGTCGCGGACGGTGACGCGGCGGCCGTCGTTCCCGTTTCCGGCGACGACTCCGGGGAGCCAGTGCTCGACCGTGTCGTCGAGCGACAGCCGCTTCTCGGCGGCGAGTTGGAGGACCACGGTCGCGGTGAACGTCTTGGTGGTGCTGGCCACGCGGAAGTGCGCGTTCCAGGGGATCGGGTCGGTGGAGTCGGCCGTCCGGGTGCCGATGCGCGCCAGGAGGGGCGCGCCGTGCGGTCCGTCGACCCGGGCCAGCACGTTCACGTCGCCTCCCCCGGCCGCCCGGACGGCGGCGAGGTCCCGCCGGAGCGCGTCCTCGTCGTAGTGGTGCCGCGCGGTCGGATGACGGGCGGTGGCGGCGGTGGCGGCCATGGGTGAGGCCGGCGCGAGCAGTGCCGCGGTCAGGACGACCGCGGCGGCCTTCTTCGTCGACGGCATCGGCATGTCTCGTATCCCCCGGTGCTCTGGTTCCTGGTCGGTGACGATCTCCAGCCAACCGGATCCGGGCGCACGGGTGGATGGGGCTGTCCTCCGAATGCGGGGTGTACGTAGCCCCCCGCGGAGTCTTCCGAGGGTGGTCGGGGATTGACGCCGCCGCATTTACTTAGAGTAGCCTTGCCTAAGTTGACCGTCTTCGGAGGGTGGCCGGTGGGATCAGGGGAACTGTCGGGGCGGGATGTCCTGGCACGCTCGGTCAGAGGGCAGGGGCGGCGCGTCGCTCTCGGTTCGGCGCTCGGCTGCGTGCACCAACTCGGGGAAGCCATGGTCCCCGTACTCATCGGCGTCGTCGTCGACCAGGCGGTGGCCGGTCAGGACGCCGGACGTCTGGTGCTCTGGCTGGCCGTCCTGGCCGTCGTGTACGTCTGCCTGTCCTGGAGTTTCCGGCTGGGCGCACGGGCCGGTGAACGCGGGGCCGAGGAGGCCGCCCACACGCTCAGGCTGGCGATCATGCGCCGGGTCGTCGACGCCCGGGGCGGCGCCGGGGACGACCGGCTCTCCGGCGAGCTGGCCAATGTCGCCACCGAGGACGCCAAGCGGGTCGGCGCGGTCAACATGGCGCTGATGAGCGGGACATGGGCCGCCGCGGGGATCGCCGTGAGCGCCGTGGCGCTGCTGCTGACGTCCGTGCCGCTCGGTCTGATCGTGCTGCTCGGCACCCCCGTGCTGCTGTGGCTGGGGCATCTGCTGAGCAAACCGCTGGAGCGGCGCAGCGAGGCCGAGCAGGACCGGGCGGCCGCCGCCGCGGGCGTCGCGGCCGACCTGGTGGCCGGACTGCGGGTGCTCAAGGGGCTCGGCGCGCAGCAGGCCGCCGTCGAGCGCTACCGGCGCACCAGCAGGGTGTCCCTCGCGGCCACCCTGCGCGCCGCGCGGGCCCAGTCCTGGCAGACCGGGCTGGTGCTGGCGCTCACCGGCGGGTTCATCGCCCTGATCGCCTGGGTGGGCGGACGGCTGGCGCTCGAAGGCTCCCTCACGCTGGGGCAGTTGGTCTCGGCGGTGGGTCTCGCGCTGTTCCTGCTGGGGCCGTTGGAGACGTTCGCCTGGGTCAACGCCGAACTGGCGCAGGGCCGGGCCTCCGCCGCCCGGATCGCCGAGGTGCTCGCCGCCGGACCCGCCGTCGTGGGCGGGGACGAACCGGTGCCGGACGGGGTGCGCGGGCGGCTGCGCCTGCGCGGGGTCCGGCTCGGCGGACTGGACGGCGTGGACCTCGACCTGCCCGCCGGGCGGCTGACCGGGATCGCCGTGACCGATCCGGCCTGTGCCGAGGCCCTGTTGGGCTGCCTGGGCCGGGAGGCCGACCCGGAGTCGGGCTCGGTCGAGCTGGACGGGGTGCCGCTGACCCGGCTGGACCCGGCGGGGCTGCGCGCCGCGGTGCTGGTCGCCGCGCACGACGCCGCGCTGTTCGAGGGCTCCCTGGCCGCGAACGTGAACCCGGAAGAACCGACCGGGGCCGGACAGCGGGACGACCCGGCCGGGGACGGGCAGCCGGACGACCCGCGGACGGTACGTGCCATGGCGGCCGCCGACGCCGACGAGGTCGCTCGTTCCCTGCCGCAGGGCGCGGCGACCGGGGTGGGCGAGGGCGGACGGTCGCTCTCCGGCGGCCAGCGGCAGCGCGTCCTGCTGGCCCGGGCGCTGCGCGCCGAACCGCCCGTCCTGGTCGTGCACGATCCGACGACGGCCGTGGACGCGGTCACCGAGGCCCGGATCGCGCAGGGGCTCAGGGAGATCAGGCAGGGCCTGACCACGGTCGTGGTGACCAACAGCCCGGCGCTGCTCGCCGTCACCGACCGCGTGGTGCTCCTGGACGGCGGCCGGGTCGGCGCCGAGGGCACCCACGCGGAACTCGCCCGCACCCACGAGAACTACCGTACGGCGGTGCTGACATGACCGAGCCCACCCCCACGACCGCAGCCGCAGCCGCAGCCGCAGCCGCCGTACCGAACAGCACCGGGCGCGCCCTGCTGCCCACCGCCACGCCCGCCCGCACCCGGGCCGCCGTCCGTGAACTGCTGCGCCCGCACCGGGCGTTGGCCGCCGCGGGCTTCGGCACGCTGATGTTCGCCACGGCCGTCGGACTGCTCACCCAGCCGCTGCTCGGCCATATCGTCGACGTGGTCACCGAGCACCGCTCCCCCGACGCGCTCACCCGGCCGGTGCTCGCGCTCGCCGGGGTCGCCGTGGTGCAGGGCGTCACCACCGCGCTGGGCATGTCGCTGGTCTCCCGGCTGGGCGAGACCGCGCTCGCCCGGCTGCGCGAGCGGTTCGTGGCACGCGCCCTGTCGCTGCCCCTCGAACGCCTGGAGCGGGCCGGCTCGGGCGACCTCAACGCCCGGGTCACCCGGGACGTGTCCCGGGTCGCCGACGCGGTCCGCACCGCGCTGCCCGAACTGGCCCGCTCCGGGCTGTCGATCGTGCTGACCCTGGGCGCCCTCGCCCTGCTGGACTGGCGGTTCCTGCTGGCCGCGCTGATCGCCGTGCCCGTGCAGGCGCACACCGCGCGCTGGTACGTCCGCAACGCCGTCCCCCTGTACGCACAGGAGCGGATCGCCACCGGGGACCAGCAGCAGCAGTTGCTGGACACCATCGGCGGGGCGCGGACGGTACGGGCGTACCGGCTGCAGGACGGCCACACCCGCCGGGTCACCGAGCGCTCGCGGGCGGCGGTGGAGCTGACGATGCGCGGGGTGCGCCTGGTGCTGCGCTTCTACAGCAGGCTGCACATCGCCGAGTACGTGGGGCTGGCCGCCGTGCTGGTCACCGGGTTCCTGCTGGTGCGGTCCGGTTCCGCCTCGGTCGGCACGGCGACGGCCGCCGCCCTGTACTTCCACAGCCTCTTCGGTCCGGTCAACACCGCGCTGGTGCTGCTCGACGACGCCCAGTCGGCGACGGCGGGACTGGCCCGGCTGGTCGGAGTCGTCGACGAACCGGCGCCCGCGGTCTCCGCGCCCGCGGACGGTGCGACGGGCGAGGCGTCCGTGACGCTGACCGGTGTCTCCCACGCGTACGTGCCCGGCCGCCCGGTCCTGCACGGTGTCGATCTGGAGGTGCGGCCCAAGGAGCGGGTCGCGCTGGTCGGCACCACCGGCGCCGGCAAGACCACCCTGGCCAAGCTGGTGGCGGGACTGCACCGCCCGGCGGCGGGGCGGGTCGAGGTCGGCGGCACCGCGCCGGACGAGTCCGGCCGGCTGGTGGGGCTCGTCACCCAGGAGGTGCATGTCTTCGCCGGTCCGCTCACCGAGGACCTGCGGCTGGCCCGCCCGGAGGCGAGCGCCGAGGAGCTGCGGGAGGCGCTGGCCACGGTGGGCGCCCTCGGCTGGGCCGAGGGCCTCCCGGAGGGGCTGGACACCGTCGTCGGCGACGGCGGCCACCAGCTCACCGCCGACCGCGCCCAGCAACTCGCCCTGGCCCGGCTGCTGTTGGCCGACCCGCCGGTCGTCGTGCTCGACGAGGCGACCGCGGAGGCGGGCAGTTCGGGCGCCCGGCTGCTCGACGAGGCCGCCGAGCGGGCGCTGCGCGGCCGTACGGCACTGGTCGTGGCCCACCGCCTGAGCCAGGCCGCCGCCGCGGACCGGGTGGTCGTGCTGAGCGGCGGCCGGGTCGTGGAGGAGGGCACGCACGACGAACTCCTCGCCGCCCGGGGCACGTACGCCGCTCTGTGGCGGGCCTGGTCGCACCAGCGCTCCCCCGACGCACCCGCCACCGCCGACGTTCCCCGCTGACCCACCCCTGATCCAAGCCGCCCCCCGCCGGACCCGTCGTCACGAACAGAAGGATCATCCGATGCCCCGCGCCACCAGAGTGTCCAGGCTGACCGGCCTGCTCGTCTCCGTACTCCTGCTCACGGCGACGGCGGTCGCCTGCGGCTCCTCCGACTCCGACTCCGACAAGGGATCCGGCTCGTCCTCGGCCGGCGGCTCGGGCTCGGCGGCGGCCGCCGGCGCCTTCCCGGTGACGATCGCCCACAAGTTCGGCAGTACGACGATCAAGTCCGAGCCCCAGCGGATCGTCACCGTGGGCCTCACCGACCAGGACGCCGTCCTCGCCCTCGGCAAGGTCCCGGTCGGCACCACCGAGTGGCTGGGCGGCTACAAGGGCGCCATCGGTCCGTGGGCCGAGGACAAGCTGGGCAGCGCGGCCGCGCCGACCGTGCTCAAGGACACCGGCACCGGCCCGCAGGTGGAGAAGATCGCCGCGCTCAAGCCGGACCTGATCCTCGCCGTCTACTCGGGGCTGACGAAGGCCCAGTACGAGAGCCTGTCGAAGTTCGCGCCGGTGGTGGCCCAGCCCAAGCAGTACAACGACTACGGCGTGCCGTGGCAGCAGCAGACCGAGGAGATCGGCCAGGCGCTGGGCAAGGCGGCCGAGGCCAAGACGCTGGTGTCGGGTGTCGAGGCCAAGTTCACGGCGGCCGAGAAGGCGCATCCCGAGTTCACCGGCGCGAGCGCGGTGATGGCGACGCCGTACGAGGGCACGTTCGTCTACGGCAGCCAGGACCCGCGCTCCCGCCTCCTGTCCGACCTCGGCTTCTCGCTGCCGAAGGACCTGGACAAGGTGATCGGGGACCAGTTCGGCGCCAACATCAGCAAGGAGCGCTTCGACCTCCTCGACCAGGACGTCGACGTGTGGATCGTGCCGGACACCACCGCGTCGGTCACCAAGCTGCACGACGACAAGGTCTACGCCGACCTGAACGTGGTGAAGCAGGGCCGGGAGGTCTTCATCAAGGAGACCAGCGACTACGGCAACGCGGTGTCCCTGTCGACCGTGCTGAGCATCCCCTACGTCCTGGATCGCCTGGTGCCGCAGCTGGCGGCGGCGGTGGACGGCAAGACGTCGACGAAGGTGGCACAGCCGGCGTCGTGACCATACGAAAGGGGGGTGGGTCCGGGACCGGACCCACCCCCCTTTCGTATGCCGTCAGGATCCGTCGACCAGGCTCTTGGGCCGCATGTCCGTCCAGTGGGTCTCGATGTGGTCCAGGCACTCCTGCCGACCCGCCGGGCCGTGGACGACCGTCCAGCCGGCCGGGACGTCCACGAAGTCGGGCCACAGGCTGTACTGGCCCTCGTCGTTGACGAGGACGGAGTAGACGCCGTCGGGGTTCTCGAACGGGTTGCTCATGTCAGCGGTTCCTTGCCTTTCCGGTCTGATGAACTCTGGTGAACGTGGTGGGGTCAGCTCAGTTCGTCCGCGCGCCGTACCACCGCCTCCAGCGCCCGGAACCAGGTCCCGGCCAGCTCCCGCACCGCGTCCTCGGTGAGCAGTCCGGTCGCGTACGCCCAGTGGGCGCTGAGCTCCGGCCCGTCGGGGCGGTCCTCGGTGAGGGCGTTGAGGGTGAGCGCGTGCGACATCGGCATCCCGGCGTCCGGGTCGAGGTCGGCGGCGTCCTCCTCGGGGGCGTAGGACCAGTCGGCGGCCTCGGGGCGGCCGAAGCGGCCCATGTAGTTGAACTCGATCTGCGGCTCGGCCAGTTCGGCGAGGAGCGGGCCGGTCGCGGGGTTGAGCCGGCGCAGCAGGCCGTGGCCGATGCCGGCCATGGGCAGGGCGGTGAGACGGTCGTGGATCCGGGCCACGGCCGCGTCCAGGGCGGGTCCGCCCGATAGGGCGTCCGGGCCGGTCGCGCCCGGGTCGAGCCGGACCGGGACGACGCTGGTGAACCAGCCGACCGTACGGGACGGATCGGCGTCGCCCGCGATTGTCTCCTCGCGGCCGTGGCCCTCCAGGTCGACCAGGACGGGTCCGCCGGGGGCGGCCGCGCCGAGGGTCCGGGCCCGCCAGTCCCCCACGGCCAGGGCGAACGCGGTGAGCAGGACGTCGTTGACGCTCGCCCCGAAGGCGGCCGGGGCCCGGCTCAGCAGAGGTCCGGTGAGGTGGGCGGGCAGGGTCAGGGAGAGGTGGCGGGTGGTGGCGACCGTGTCCAGCGCCGGGTCGAGGGGTCGGGGCAGCGGGAGTTCGGCGCCCTCGGCGAGCGCGGAGGTCCACCAGGGCAGCTCGTCCTCGGCGGCCGGTTCGACGGCCCGGGCGCCGAGCAGCCGCGACCAGCGGGCGAACGACAGCTCCACCGGGGCGAGTTCGGGGGTACGACCGCCACGGACCGCCGCCCAGGCGGTGGCCAGGTCGGGTAGCAGCACCCGCCAGGAGACGCCGTCGACCACCAGGTGGTGGACGAGGAGCAGCAGCCGTCCGGGCCGCTCGGGCCCGGCGTCGAACCAGACGGCCCGCACCATGGCCCCTGCTTCGGGGTCGAGCCCGGCCAGAGCCGTCGGCGCGTGGCGGGCGACGGCGTCCCGCAGCGCGGTCTCGTCCCCGGCGGCCTCGCGTACGTCGACCCGGGCGAGCCAGGTCGATACGTCGGTGTCGGCAGCCGCCGGCACCTTCAGCGCGGCCTCCGGGGTGCGGACGAGCCGGGCGCGGAGCATGTCGTGCCGCTCGGCGAGCGCTCCGAGCACGGTCAGCAGTCCGGGCTCGGTCAGGTCGGCCGGGGTGCGCAGCAGCGCGGCCTGGTGGTAGGCGGCGAGGGGGCCGCCGCGGTCGAGCAGGGCGCGCATGATCGGGGTGAGCGGGACGGTTCCGGTGCCGTCGTCGTGCGTGGCGTGCCGTTCGCCCGCGCCCAGCGGGACGGCGACGGCGGCCAGGGCGGCGACGGTGCGGTGCTGGAGGACCTGGCGGGGCGTGAGGCGCAGTCCGCCCGAGCGGGCCCGGGCGACGAGTTGCATGGCGACGATGCTGTCGCCGCCGAAGGCGAAGAAGTCGTCGTCGGTGCCGATCGCCTCGGCGGGCAGTCCGAGGGCGTCCGCGAACAGGTCGTGCAGGGCGTGCTCGGTGTCGTTCTCCGGGGCCCGGCCGCCGCCCGAGGCGGTGAAGTCCGGGGCGGGCAGGGCGGCCCGGTCCAGTTTGCCGTTGGACAGCAGCGGCAGCCTCTCCAGCACCACGACGGCGGCCGGGACCATGTAGTCGGGCAGGGTGGCGGCTGCGTGCGCCCGCAACTCCGTGCCGTCGGCGCCGTCGGCGACCGCGTACCCGATCAACTGCCGTACTCCTGGCCGGTGTTCGCGTGCCACGACGACGCTCCGCGCGACGGCCGGGTGGGTGTCCAACGCGGCCTCGATCTCGGCGAGTTCGACCCGGTAGCCGCGGATCTTGACCTGGTCGTCGGTGCGGCCGGCGAACTCCAGCAGGCCGTCCTCGGTCCAGCGGGCCAGGTCGCCGGTGCGGTACATGCGTGCCCCGGGCATCCCGAAGGGGTCGGCGACGAAGCGTTCGGCGGTGAGCTCGGGGCGGCCGAGGTAGCCGCGGGCCAGGCCCGGTCCGGACAGGTACAGCTCGCCGGTGACACCGGGCGGGACCGGGCGCAGGACGGTGTCCAGGACGTAGGCGCGGGAGTGGTGGACGGGGCGGCCGACGACCGGCCGGGCGCTGTCGCGGACCCGGCCGACGAGGGCGTCGACGGTGGTCTCGGTGGGGCCGTAGAGGTTGAACGCCTCGGTGTCCGGGAGCGCGGCGAGCCGGTTCCACAGCGACTCGGGTACGGCCTCGCCGCCGAAGCCGACCACCGCGAGCGGGCATTCGCCGTCGGGCCCGATCAGGCTGCTGTCGGCCATCCGGGCCAGCAGGGACGGGGTGACCTCGATGAAGTCGATGCCCCGGGCGCGGATGAACTCGGCGAGGAGTTCGGGGTCGCGGCGGGTGTCGTCGTCGGCGATGTGCAGGGCGTGCCCGTCGAGCAGCCACAGCTGGGGCTGCCAGGAGGCGTCGAAGGAGAACGACCAGGCGTGTCCGACCCGCAGCCGGCGCAGTCCGGTGCGCTGCTTCGCCAGGTCGTGCAGGTCGTGGCGGTGGCTGTGGAAGAGGTTGGCGACTCCGCGCTGGGTGACGACGACCCCCTTGGGGCGGCCGGTGGAGCCGGAGGTGTAGATGACGTAGGCGGGGTGGTCGGGGCCGGGCGCCGTGGGTTCCGTCTGCGGCAGGGCGTCCGCCGGGGCGTCCAGGAGCAGGACCGGGATGCCGGTGGCGGGCAGGTCGGCGGCGGTCCGCGCGGTGGCGAGGATCAGGACCGGGCGGGCGTCGTCGAGCATGCCGGTGAGGCGGGCCTCGGGCAGGTCGGGGTCGAGGGGCAGATAGGCGGCGCCCGCGCGCATCACGGCGAGGATCGCGGCGATGTGGTCGGCGGTGCGGGGCAGGGCGAGGGCCACGATCCGCTCGGGCCCGGCGCCGTGCCCGGCCAGGACGCGCGCCAACTCCGCGCTGCGGGCGTCGAGTTCGGCGAAGGTCCAGGTGGTACGGCCGTCGGTGACGGCGATCGCGTCCGGGGTGGCGGCGGCCTGGGCGGCGAACAGCTCCGGTACGGTGCCGGGCCGTTCGGTGGCCGGGAGCGCGTTGTCGTTCCAGGTCTCCAGGACGGTGTACCGGTCGGCGGAGCCGAGCAGGTCGAGCCGGCCGACGGGGCGGTCCGGGGCGGCGGCCATGCCGGTGAGCAGGCCGGTGAGGGCGTCGGTGAGCCGTCGTACGGTGGCCGCCTCGAACAGGTCGGGGCGGAACTCGGCGGTCACCCGCAGCCGTTCGGCGGGTTCGACCGCCCAGGCAAGGGGATAGTGGGTGGAGTCCGCGTGTTCGCGGACCGTGACGCGCGGCGCGTCTCCCGTCTCCGCCTCGGGTTCCGCCACCGGGTACGACTCGAACACCACGAGGGTGTCGAAGAGTTCGCCGAGTCCGGCGGCGCGCTGGATGTCGGCGAGGCCGAGGTGCTGGTGGGCGATGAGCCGGGACTGCTCGTCCTGGAGCCGCTCCAGCAGGGTGCCGGTGCTCTCCTCGGGGCGGACGCGCACCCGGACCGGGACGGTGTTGATGAACAGGCCGATCATCGCCTCGGACCCGGGGAGTTCGGGTGAGCGGCCCGCGACGGTGGCGCCGAACACCACGTCGTCGCGTCCGGTGAGCCGGCCGAGCAGTACGCCCCAGGCCGCCTGCACGAGGGTGTTGACGGTGACGCCCCGGCTCCGGGCGAACGTCTCCAGTCGCGCGGTGCGGTCGGTGTCCAGTTCCACGGTGTGGGTGTGCGGGACGGCGGCGGCCCGGTCGGGGTCGGCGGGCGCGAGCCGGGTGGGTTCGGCGAGCCCGCTGAGGGCCTCGGCCCAGGCGCCGGCGGCCGTCGCCGGGTCCTGGGCGGCCAGCAGCCGCAGATGCGCCCGGTAGGGGGCGGGCGGGGCCGGGGTGCGGCCCTCGTAGCGGGCCCACAGTTCGGCGGTGAGCAGGGGCAGCGACCAGCCGTCGAGGAGCAGGTGCTGGTGGGAGAGGACGAGGCGGTGCCGGCCGGGTCCGGTCCTGGCCAGCAACAGCCGCAGCAGCGGCGGCTGTTCGGGGTCGAAGCGGCGCCGCTCCTGGGCGAGCAGCCGGGTCCAGTCGTCCGGCTGTCCGGCGAGGTCGAGCTGGCGCCAGGGCAGCACGGCGGTGCGCGGTACGACGGCCACGGGCCGTCCGGAGGACAGGTGCCGGAAGCCGCTGCGCAGGTTCTCGTGGGCGTCGAGCAGGTCCTGGGCGGCGGCGCGCAGCCGGTCGGCGTCCAGGGGCCCTTCGAGGTCGTAGGAGACCTGGACGGTGTAGACGTCGGGTCCGTCGTCGGCGGAGTCCAGGGCCGCGTGGAAGAGGAGTCCGGCCTGGAGCGGGGAGACGGGCAGCACGTCGGTACCGGCGGGCAGGGCGGCGACCTCGGCGCGCTCGGCGTCGGTGAGGTCGAGCAGGACGGTGTCCTCGGCCCGCGCCTCGGTGGTGGCCGCCGTCGTCGCCACGGCGGCGAGTCCGGCCACCGACTTGTGCCGGAACACGTCGCGCGGGCTGAACGCCAGCCCGGCGGCGCGGGCCCGGGCGACCAGTTGCATGGCGACGATGCTGTCCCCGCCGAGGGCGAAGAAGTCGTCCGCCACACCGACCCGTTCGAGGCCGAGCACCTCGGCGACGAGGGCGCCGAGCGTCTCCTCCAGCGGGGTGCGGGGTCGGGTGTCGGTGACCTCGGCGGCGAAGTCCGGCGCGGGCAGCGCCCGGCGGTCCAGCTTGCCGTTGGGGGTGAGCGGGAGGGCGTCGAGGGTGACGACGGCGGCCGGGACCATGTGGTCGGGCAGCGTCCGGGCGGTGTGGGCGCGCAGTTGGGCGGTGTCCACGCCGGTACCGGCCGGGACCACGTAGGCGACGAGCCGTTCGTCGCGCAGGACGACGGTGGCGTGCGCGACGGCCGGGTGGGCGGCGAGCACGGCCTCGACCTCGCCGAGCTCGATCCGGAAGCCGCGCAGTTTGACCTGGTCGTCGGTGCGGCCGAGGTACTCCAGCTCGCCGTCCGCGGTCCAGCGGGCCAGGTCGCCGGTGCGGTACATGCGGCTGCCCGGGGGACCGTACGGGTCGGCGGGGAACCGCTCGGCGGTCAGCGCGGGCCGGCCGAGGTAGCCGCGGGCCAACTGGACGCCCGCCAGGTACAGTTCGCCGGCCACCCCGGGCGGCACGGGCCGCAGGCGGGCGTCGAGCACCAGGGTGCGGGTGTTCCACACCGGGCGGCCGATCGGCACGGCGGCCGGGTCGGCGGGCACCTCGTGCGCGGTGACGTCGACGGAGGCCTCGGTCGGGCCGTAGAGGTTGTGCAGGCGGGCGGTGGGCAGGACCCGGTGGCAGCGGGCGGCCAGCGGGGCGGGCAGGGCCTCGCCGCTGCACATGACCTGGCGCAGGGTCGCGCAGTCGGCGGCCGTGGGTTCGTCGAGGAAGGCGCGCAGCATCGACGGCACGAAGTGGGCCGTGGTGACGCGCTCGCGCCGGATCAGTCCGGCCAGGTAGGCCGGGTCCTGGTGGCCCTCGGGCCGGGCCACGACCAGGGCGGCGCCGGTGATCAGGGGCCAGAAGAACTCCCACACCGACACGTCGAAGCCCGCGGGGGTCTTCTGCAGCACTCGGTCGCCCGGGTCGAGGCGGTAGGTGTCCTGCATCCACAGCAGCCGGTTGACGATCCCCTGGTGGGGGACGGTGACGCCCTTGGGGCGGCCGGTGGAGCCGGAGGTGTAGATGACGTAGGCGGGGTGGCGGGGGTCGTAGGAGGCGGGCAGGGGCGCGTCGGAGGGGTGCTCGGGTGTGCCGTCGGCGTCCACGGTGAGGCGGGGCACGGTGGTGTCCGGAAGGGTGACGCCCTCGGCGGTGACCAGGCAGACCGGGCGGGCGTCGGCGAGGGTGTACGCCAGCCGCCCGGCCAGATAGCCGGTGTCCAGGGGCAGGTGGGCGGCGCCCGCACGGTGCACGGCGAGCAGGGTCACCACCAGCGCGAGGGAGCGCGGGAGGGCGACGGCGACCGTGGCCTCGGCGCCCGCCCCGTGTGCGACGAGGGTGTGGGCGAGCCGCTCGACCCGCAGGTCGAGTTCGGCGTAGCTGAGCGAGGTGTCCTCGAAGACGAGCGCGGTGGCGGCCGGGGTGCGGGCGGCCTGGGCGCGGAACAGTTCGGGGAGCGTCAGGTCCGGGACGGTCCGGGCGGTGTCGTTCCAGCCGGTGAGGACGAGGGCGCGTTCCTCCTCGCGCAGCACGTCGAGGGTGCCGACGCGGCGGCCGGGATCGGCGGCGACCTGCTCCAGCAGGGACTCCAGGCGGCGGCCGAGGAGTTCGGCGGTGCGCCGGTCGAAGAGGTCGGCGCTGTACTCGATCCAGCCGTCGATGTGCTCGTCCCGCTCGACGAAGTCGAAGCTGAGGTCGAACTTGGCGCTGTCCTGGCCCACGGTCTCGCGGCGGACGGTCAGCCCCGGCAGCGCGGGTCCGTCGCCCTGGTCCGCCAGGTGGACGACCATCACCTGGAAGAGCGGGTGGCGGGCGAGGGAGCGTTCGGGGTTGAGGGCCTCCACCAGCCGCTCGAAGGGCAGCTCCTGGTGGTCGTAGGCGGCCAGGTCGGTGTCCCGGACCCGGCCGAGCAGTTCGGCGAAGGTGGGGTCGCCGGACAGGTCGGTGCGCAGCACCAGGGAGTTGACGAAGAACCCGACGAGGTCTTCGAGGGCCTCGTCGGAGCGGCCGGAGACGGGGGCGCCCAGCGGGATGTCCTCGCCCGCGCCGAGCCGGTGCAGCAGCGCGGCCACGGCAGCCTGGGCGACCATGAACATGCTGACGCCGTGCTCCCGGGCGAGGCCGCGCAGCGCGCCGGCCAGGGCGGGCGGCAGGGTGAAGCCGGTGGTGCCGCCGCGGCCGGTCGGCTCGGCGGGGCGCGGCCGGTCCACGGGCAGGTTCAGTTCGGCGGGGAGCCCGCGCAGGGTCTCGGTCCAGTGGGCGAGCAGCCGCGGCTCGGACTCGGCCAGCAGGTCGCGCTGCCACAGCGTGTAGTCGGCGTAACTCGCGGGCAGCGGCGCCCAGTCGGGGGCCCGGCCGGTGGTGCGGGCCGCGTACGCGGTGGAGAGGTCGGCGAGCAGCGGTCGGTCGGACCACTCGTCGGTCGCGATGTGGTGCAGCAGGAGCAGCAGCACGTGTTCGTCGGGCCCGGTCTCGAACAGGGTGGCACGGAAGGGAAGTTCGCGCTCCAGGTCGAAGGGGTGCGCGGCCTGCCGGGCGAGGTCCTCGAACGGGGCGCTCGCCAGCGGTACCCGGACGTCCGCCGGGTCCAGGACGTGCTGGTGCGGGACCCCGTCGACGGCCGGGAAGACGGTCCGCAGCGGGGTGTGCCGGGCGGCCACGTCGTCGAGGGCGGCCTGCAGGGCGGCCCGGTCGAGGTGGCCGGTCAGCCGCCAGGCCGACGGGAGGTGGTAGGCCGTGCTCGCGCCGTCCACCTGCGCGAGCAGCCACAGCCGGCGCTGCGCCGAGGACAGCGGCAGCGGTTCGGGACGCGGGCGCGGGGCGGCGAGCGCGGGCCGGGCCGCGCCGCCGGAGGCGTCCGTGCGGGCGGCGAGCAGGGCCACGGTGGGCGCCTCGAAGACCGCGCGGACCGTCAGTTCCGTGCCGAGCGCCACGCGGACGCGGCTGACCAGGCGCATGGCGAGCAGCGAGTGGCCGCCGAGGGCGAAGAAGTCGTCGTCCACGCCGATCCGTTCGCGGCCCAGGACGTCGGCGAACAGGGCGGCGAGGATCTCCTCGCGCGGGGTGCGCGGCGGAGTGCCGTCGCCGGTGGCGGAGGTGAACTCGGGGGCGGGCAGCGCCTTGCGGTCGAGTTTGCCGTTCGGGGTGAGCGGCAGGGCGTCGAGGGTGACGTAGGCGGCGGGGACCATGTGGGCCGGGAGCGCGGCGGCGGTGTGGGCGCGCAGGGCGGTCGCGTCCACCACCGGGCCCGCGGCGGGGACGACATAGGCCACCAGCGCCTGGTCGCGGACGGCGACGGTGACCTGCGCGACGGCCGGGTGGGCGGCGAGCACGTTCTCGATCTCGCCGGGTTCGACCCGGAAGCCGCGCACCTTCACCTGGTCGTCGGTGCGGCCCAGGTACTCGACCGTGCCGTCCGCCGTCCAGCGGGCCAGGTCGCCGGTCCGGTACATGCGCTCGCCGGGTGCCCCGTGGGGATCGGCGACGAACCGCTCGGCGGTCAGTCCCGGCCGGTCCAGATAGCCGCGGGCCAGCTGCACGCCCGCCAGGTACAGCTCGCCCGGGACGCCGGGCGGCACCGGGCGCAGGGCGGCGTCGAGGACGTAGAGCCGGGTGTTCCAGACCGGGCGGCCGACGGGGACGACGGTCGCGCCGGGGCCGATCTCGATCGCGGTGACGTCGACGGACGCCTCGGTGGGGCCGTAGAGGTTGTGCAGTCCGGTGTCGAGCACCTCGTGGCAGCGGCGGGCGAGCGCGGCGGGCAGGGCCTCGCCGCTGCACATCACCCGGCGCAGGCCGGTGCACTCGGCGGCCGTCGGCTCCTCCAGGAACAGCTGGAGCATGGAGGGCACGAAGTGGACGGTGGTGACGTCCTGTTCGCGGATCAGCCGGGCCAGGTAGGCGGGGTCCCGGTGGCCCTCGGGGCGGGCCACGACCAGGCCCGCGCCGGTGATCAGCGGCCAGAAGAACTCCCACACCGACACATCGAAACTGGACGGGGTCTTCTGCAAGACCCGGTCCGCGGGCGTCAGCCGGTAGGTGTCCTGCATCCACAGCAGCCGGTTGACGATGCCCGCGTGCGGGACGACGACGCCCTTGGGGCGACCGGTGGAGCCCGAGGTGTAGATGACGTAGGCGGGGTGCCGGGGGTCGTACGACGTCGGGAGCCCGCCCTCCGGGCCGGTGGGCAGGCCGTCGCGGATCACGCAGACCGGGCGGGCGTCCTCGACCATCAGGGCGAGCCGGTCGGCCGGGTAGTCCGGGTCCAGCGGCAGATAGGCGGCACCGGCGCGGTGCGCGGCCAGCAGGGCGACGACCAGGTCCACCGAGCGCGGCAGGGCCACGGCGACGGTCCGCTCGGGGCCCGCGCCGAGACCGGCCAGGACGCGGGCGGTGTACTCGACACGGGCGTCCAGCTCGGCGTAGCTCAGCCGCTGTTCCTCGAAGACGAGGGCGGTGGCGTCGGGGGTGCGGGCCACCTGGGCACGGAACAGCTCGGGCAGGGTGGTGGGCGGGACGGGGTGGGCGGTGGCGTTCCAGTGGGTGAGGACGCGGGTCCGCTCGTCCTCCGCCAGGACGTCCAGGTCCCTGACCGGCAGGTCGGGTTCGGCGGAGACGTGCTCCAGGACCCGTACCGCGCGGTCCGCCAGCAGTGCGGCGGTGGCGTCGTCGAAGATGTCGGTGGCGTACTCCAGGATCAGGACCAGGCGGTCGGACTCGTCGACGTAGGTGAAGTGCAGGTCGAACTTGGCCATGCCGGTGTCCATGTCGAACCACTCGGTGGCCAGGCCGAGCACGTCGGGGTCGCCGTCGGGCCGGTGGTGGTAGCCGAGCATGACCTGGAAGAGCGGGTTGCGGCCGGCCGCGCGGGGCGGGTTGAGGGCCTCCACCACACGGTCGAAGGGCAGGTCCTGGTACTCGAAGGCGGACAGCGACGACTCCCGTACCCGGCCCAGGAGTTCGCGGAAGGACAGCCGGTCGCCGGACAGGTCCGTGCGCAGCACCAGGGTGTTGACGAAGAAGCCCACCAGGTCACCGAGCGCCTCGTCGGTGCGGCCCGCGATGGGCGCGCCGAGCGGGATGTCCTCGCCCGCGCCGAGCCGGTGCAGCAGGGCGGCGGTGGCGGCCTGGAACAACATGAACATGCTGGTGCCAGTGGCGTTCGTGAGGTCGCGCAGAGCGTGCCCGGTAGCCGCGGGCAGCTCCAGCCGGACCTTGCCGCCGCGTCCGGTGGGCTCGGCGGGGCGCGGCCGGTCGGCGGGCAGGGTCAGCTCGTCGGGCAGTCCGCGCAACGCGTCGGTCCAGTGGGCGAGTTGGGTCTCGCCGGTGGCGGCGAGCAGGTCCCGCTGCCAGAGCGTGTAGTCGGCGTACTGGACGGGCAGCGGCGCCCAGGCCGGGGCGCGGCCCGTGCGGCGGGCCGCGTAGGCGGTGTCGAGGTCGGCGAGGAACGGCCGGTCCGACCACTCGTCGGTGGTGATGTGGTGCAGGACGACGGCGACCACATGGTCGTCGGCCGCGAGGCGGAACACCTCGCAGCGCAGCGGGAGTTCGGCGGTGAGGTCGAAGGGGCGGCGCTGGGCGGCCTCGATCAGCGCGGGCACCTCGCTCTCGGTGGCGTCGACGACGGTGAGCGCCGGGTCGGCGTCCTCGGCCCGGACGATCCGCTGGTACGGCTCGCCCTCGTGGGCCGGGAACACCGTGCGCAGCGCCTCGTGGCGGCCCGCCACGTCCCGCAGGGCGGCGCGCAGGGCCTCGGTGTCGAGGTCGCCGCGGAGCCGGAGGACCAGCGGGAAGTTGTAGGCGACACCGCTGCCGGTGATCTGCTCGACGAGCAGCAGCCGGCGCTGGGCCGGGGACAGCGGGATCCGGTCGGGCCGGTCGGCCACCGGGGTGACGGGCGGCCGGGCCGGGCTCGCCTCGCCGACGCGGGCGGCGAGCCGGGCGGGGGTGGGCGCCTCGAACAGGTCACGGATGGCGAGTTCGGCGCCCAGTTCGGTGCGGGCCCGGCTGACCAGCCGGGTGGCCAGCAGCGAATGGCCGCCCAGGTCGAAGAAGTTGTCCTCGGCACCCGCCTCGGGCAGCCCCAGCACCTCCGCGAACAGACGGCACAGCACCACTTCCCGCGGGGTGCGGGGGCCGCGTCCGCCGCCGAGGGCGACGGCGGGTTCGGCCTCGGGCAGGGCGCGCACGTCGAGCTTGCCGTTGGCGTTCATGGGCAGCGTTTCGACGGTGACGAAGGCGGCCGGGACCATGTACTCGGGCAGCTCACGGCCGAGGTCCTCGCGCAGGCGCCGCACCAGGGCGCCGGTCTCGCGGGCGGCGGTGGGGTCGTTGGCGTACGGCCCGGTGCCGCCGCCGGGGCGGAACAGGCCGCCGGTGAGCCGGTGTTCGGCGGCGAGGAACACGGCGTCGTACGTCCCGGTCCCCGGCCCCGGCGCCCAGGTGGTCAGCACCCGGTGTCCGGCCTCGGCACCGAGGGCGTGCAGGGTCTCCGGGTCGACACCGTCCGCGCGGACGCGGCCGTCGGGGATCCCGGTGACGCGCAGCGCGCCGGACCCACCGGTGCGCGCGCCTTCGCCGACGCGGGCGGCCAACTGCTCCGCCTGGCCGAGCAGTTCCGAGACCGCCTCGGAGGTCCAGCCGCCGCGCGCCAGTTCGCCCACGGTGCGCGCGGTGGTCCAGTCGACCGTCGGCGCGTCGTCGAGGCGGACGTCGGGTTCGCCCGCGTACAGGACGACGTCGTAGCGGTGCCGGGTCAGCTCGTTGTGGTGGACGCCCCGCTTGGTGCGCAGGTCGACGCCGTGGCCGAGGGTGGTGAAGTAGTCGGGGTCGACCAGGAGTTCCTTCTCCAGGCGCAGGCCGCGTTCCACCGCCCGCTCCAGGTCGGCCTCCGCCGTCCCCCGGGCGCGCTGGATCTCGGTGTGGAAGGTGCGGGCCAGCCGCAGGTTGCGGACGTCGCCGACGAACAGGGCGCCGCCGGGCGCGAGCAGCTCCATGGCGCCGTCGATGACGGCGGTGAGGTACTCGACGCTCGGGAAGTACTGGATGACGGAGTTGATGACGATCGTGTCGAAGTGGCCGGTCGGCAGGCCGCTCAGGTCGTCGGCGGGGCGGCAGCGCAGTTCCACCCGGGAGGCCAGCTCGGGGTCCCGGGCCCGCAGCTCCGCCCCGATCTTGCGGATGACCGGGGCGGCGAAGTCGGTCGCCCAGTACTCCTCGGCGTCCGGGGCCAGCCGGGACAGCAGCAGACCGGAGCCGACGCCGATCTCCAGGATCCGGCGCGGATTCAGGGAGCGGACGCGGGCCACGGTCGCCTCGCGCCACTCGTGCATCTGGTCGAAGGGGATGGGCTGCCCGTCGTAGGAGCTGTCCCAGCCGTCGTACTGCTCGGTGAAGACGGCGGTGCCGATCTCCTCGTACTCGTCGGAGTAGATCTCCTGCCACTCCCCCACCTGCGCGGCCTCGGCGGCGGAGCGTTCGCCGGCGTCGGCGCCGGAGGGCACGACATAGCCGACGAGGCGTTCGTCGCGGACCACGACGGCGGCCTGGGCGACCAGCGGGCGGCGGCTGAGGGCGGTCTCGATCTCGCCGGGCTCGATGCGGTAGCCGCGGATCTTGACCTGGTCGTCGGTGCGGCCGAGGAAGTCGAGGTTGCCGTCGGGGCCCCGGCGCACCAGGTCGCCGGTGCGGTACATGCGCTCGCCGGGCTCCCCGAACGGGTCGGCGACGAACCGTTCGGCGGTCAGGGCGGGCCGGTCCAGATAGCCGCGGGCCAGGCCGATGCCGGCGATGTACAGCTCGCCGGGGACGCCGTCGGGCACCGGGCGCAGCCAGGCGTCCAGGAGGTGGGCGCGGGTGCCGCGGATGGGCTTGCCGACGGTGGGGGTGGCACTGTCGAGGGTGCCGCCGCCGAGGGTGTTGATGGTGTACTCGGTGGGCCCGTACAGGTTGTAGCCGTACGTCCCCTCGGTGTCGCGCAGGGCCGCCCAGACCGTCTCGGGGACCGCCTCGCCGCCGAGCAGGACCAGCGGCGGGACATGGCCCCGCAGCAGACCCTGCTCGATCAGCAGCCGGGCGTAGGTGGGCGTGACGTTGACGACGTCGACGCGGTGCTCTTCGCAGTAGGCGACCAGGGCCTCCGCGTCGCGCCGCAACTCCTCGTCGCAGACGTGCACTTCGTGGCCCTCGACGAGCCAGAGCAGTTCCTCCCAGGACATGTCGAAGGCGAAGGACACGGTGTGCGCGATCCGCAGCCGCCGGCCGCCGGCCGCGGCGATGGCCGGTTCGAAGATCTCCTTCTGGTGGTTGAGCTGCATGTTCGTCAGACCCCGGTAGGGGGTGACGACGCCCTTGGGGCGGCCGGTGGAGCCGGAGGTGTAGATGACGTAGGCGGGGTGTTCGAGGCTGAAGCGGCGCCGGACGGGGGTGTCCGGCAGTCCGGCCAGCTCCCGCTCCACGGCGGGGTCGTCGAGCAGGACGCGGGGCGTCGCGCCGTCCAGGGTGGCGGAGACGGCCGCGTTGGTGAGCAGCAGCAGGGGGCGGGCGTCGGCCAGCATCAGGGAGAGCCGGTCGGCCGGGTGGTCCAGTTCGAGGGGCAGGTAGGCGGCGCCGGTGCGCAGCACCGCGAAGAGGGCGACGACCATGTCCAGGGAGCGCGGCAGTCCGAGGGCGACGACCCGCTCGGGACCCGCGCCGTGCCCGATCAGCAGCCGGGCCGTGCGGTTCACGGCCGCGTCGAGTTCGGCGTACGTCAGCGTCCGCTCGCCGAAGACGAGGGCGCGGGCGTCCGGGGTCCGTACGGCCTGGGCGGCGAGCAGGTCGGCGACGGTGTCCTCGGGGTCCTCGACCCGGCCGGCCGCCCGTTCCTCGCGCAGCGCCGCGTGTTCCGCGGGCAGCAGCGGGTCCAGCGAGCCGACGGGGGCCGTCAGGTCGGCGGTGAGCAGGTCGAGGAGCAGGGTGAAGCGGTCGAGGAGGTCCCGCGCCCGGTCCGCCGGGACCAGGTCGGGCCGGTGGGTCAGGGTCACCGCGATCCGGTGCCCCGGGGTGACGACGAGGTTGGCCGGGTAGTGGGTGGCGTCGACATTGGCGACGGCGGTGGCGCCGTGCCGGGTGCGCAGCTCGGCCAGCCGGTCCTCGGTGTCGTTGTTGCGGAGCACGAACAGCGTGTCGAAGAGCTTGCGGTGGCCGGTCTCGGCCTGGAGCACACCGAGGCTGAGGTGCTCGTACGGCATCAGGTCGAGCCGCTCGCCCTGGATCCGGCGGAGCAGGCCGAGGACCGGCTCGGCGGGGTCGAAGGCGATCCGGGCCGGGACCGTGTTGAGGAACAGGCCGATGATGTGCTCGACGTCGTGGACCTCGCTGGGCCGACCGGCGACGGTGGTGCCGAACACGACGTCGGTCCGGCCGGTGGCGGAGGCCAGGGTGAGGCCCCAGGCCGCGTTGAGCAGGGTGTTCAGGGTGAGGCCGTGGACGCGGCCGGTCTCCCGCAGCCGGTCGCCGAGTGCGGCGCTCAGGCGGGTGTCGAGCTGGTCGGGGATGACCGGTTCGAGCCCGTCGGCGGCCGCCGGGGCGAGCAGCGTGGGCTCCTCCAGACCGGCCAGGGCGGTGCGCCAGGCGGCGGTGGCGGCCGAGTCGTCCTGCTGTTCCAGCCAGGTCAGGTAGGCGCGGTAGCTGCCGGGCGCGGGCAGGGCGGACGCGTCGCCGCCGGTCTCGTACAGCGCGAACAGCTCGTCCAGGAAGAGCCAGGCCGACCAGCCGTCCCAGAGGATCAGATGGCGGCCGACGACGAGCCGGTCGCCGCGCTCGGCGCCCAGGCGCAGCAGGAGCAGCCGGAACAGCGGGGGCGCGGACAGGTCGAACCGGCGGTCGCGTTCGGCATCGGTCAACTCCCGGACGCGGGCGTCCTGTTCGTCGGGCGGGAGGTGGCCGAGGTCGACCTCGTCGAGCGGGATCTCCGGGTCCTCGACGATGAACTGCACCGGCTGGTCCAGCCCTTCGCTGGTGAAGCCCGCGCGCAGGCCGGGGTTGCGGTTCAGCAGGGTGCGGACGGCGGCGCGCAGCTGGGCCGCGTTCAGGCGGGTGGCGAAGTCGAAGGTCTCGTGGACGGTGTAGACGTCCAACGCGCCCTGGTCGTAGGCCGAGTGGAAGAACAGGCCTTCCTGGAGGGGGGCCAGCGGCCAGACGTCGGCGACCGCGGCCGGGGCGGCGAGGGCGCGGACGCGGGCGTGTTCGGCGTCGGTGAGGGTGAAGGCGGCAGCGGTGGTGGCCGCTTCACGCGCAACCGTGCCGGTGGTGGCCGCGAGGGCGGCGGGCGTGCGATGGGTGAAGACGTCACGCGGGCTGAGGTCCAGGCCTGCCGCGCGGGCCCGGCTGGCGACGCCGATGGAGCTGATGCTGTCGCCGCCGAGCCGGAAGAAGTCGTCGTCCGGGCCCACGTCCGCGATGCCGAGCACACCGGCGAAGATGTCGGTGAGCCGCCGCTCCAGCGGCCCCGCGGGTTCCCGGCGGGCGGCCCGCTCGGCCTCGGGGGCGGGCAGCGCGGCCTGGTCGAGCTTGCCGCTCGGGGTGAGCGGCAGGTCGGCGAGGACGACGTACGCCTCGGGGACCAGCGGCGCGGGCAGCGCCCCGGCGAGGGCGGCACGCAGCTCGGCCGGGTCGGCGACCGCGCCGGCCGCCGGGACCGCGTAGGCCACCAGCCGCTGCTCCCGGACGACGACGGCGCCGCGCGCCACCGCCGGATGCCGGGTCAGCACGGCCTCGATCTCGCCGAGTTCGATCCGGTTGCCGCGCAGCTTGACCTGCCGGTCGGTGCGGCCCAGGTAGTCGAGAGTGCCGTCCGGACCACGGCGCACCAGGTCACCGGTGCGGTACATGCGGGTGCCGGGCGCGCCGAAGGGATCCGCGACGAAGCGGTCGGCGGTCAGCGCGGGCCGACGGTGGTAACCGCGGGCCAGCTGGACGCCGGTCAGGTACAGCTCGCCGGGCACCCCGTCGGGCACCGGGCGCAGGCAGGAGTCCAGCACCCGCAGACCGGTGTTCCACACCGGCCTGCCGATGGGCACGGTGGTGTCGGGGGCGCCGTCGTAGGCGTGGTGCGTCACGTCGACGGCGGCCTCGGTGGGCCCGTACAGGTTGTGCAGCGGTACGCCGGTCAGCTCGCGCCAGCGGGCCGCCGCCTGCCCGGGCAGGGCCTCGCCGCTGCTGAGGACGCGGCGCAGGGAGGCCGCCCAGGACGGGTCGCCGGTCACCTCGTCGGAGGCGAGGAACGCCTCCAGCATCGACGGCACGAAGTGCAGGGTCGTCACGGACTCGGCCCGGATCAGACGGGTGAGGTAGGCGGGGTCACGATGCCCGTCGGGTGCGGCCAGGACGACGGCGGCGCCCTCGCACAGCGGCCAGAAGAACTCCCAGACACTGACGTCGAAGCCGGCCGGTGTCTTCTGCAGCACGCGGTCGTCGGCGGCGAGCCCGTACGCGCCCTGCATCCACGCGAGCCGGTTGCCGATGGCGCGGTGGGTGACGACGACACCCTTGGGGCGGCCGGTGGAGCCGGAGGTGTAGATGAGGTAGGCGGGGTGGTCGGGGGTGAGGGGGGTGGGCTCCGGCACGTCGCGGAGGGCGACGAAATCCGGTAGGTCCCGGAGGTCGTCCTCCTCCTCGGCCTCCTCGACGTGGAGGATGTCCAGTCCGTCCGCCTGCGGCAGCCGGGCCGCGTCGCGGGCGGTGGTGACGACGGTCCGGGCGCCGGAGTCGGCGAGCATGTACGCGAGGCGGTCGGCGGGGTAGTCGAGGTCGAGCGGGAGGTAGGCGGCGCCCGACTTCAGCACCCCCAGCAGGGCCACCATCAGCTCCGCCGAGCGCGGTACGGCTACGGCGACGAACTGCTCGGGCCCGGCGCCCCGGGCGCGCAGCCTGCGGGCCAACGCCTCGGCGCGGGCGTCGAGTTCGGCGTAGGTGAGGGCGGTGCCCTCGTGGACGACCGCGGTCGCGTCGGGCGTACGGGCGGTCCGCGCGGCGATCGCGGCCGGCAGGGTGGTCGCCGGTACGGTGTGCCGGTCGCCCTCCGGGTGGACGCGCTCGGCGTCCGTGAGCAGGTCGAGGGCGGCCACCGGGCGTGCGGTGTCCTCGGCGAGGGCGTCCAGGACGCGGACGAGCCGGTCGGCGAGCCGCTGCACGGCTTCGGCGGGGACGCGGTGCGCGTGGTGCTTGAGGCGCAGGTCGAGCCGGCGGCCGGGCTTGACGATCAGGGCCAGCGGATAGTGCACGGCGTCGTGGAAGGCGTGCCCGGTCAGCCGGACGGTACCGGTCGGGTCGGTGAGGTCCGGCTCGGCGGGGTAGTTCTCGAACACCACGAGGGTGTCGAAGAGTTCACCGCCGCCCGCGTGCCCGGCGGCCCGCTGGATCTCGGCGAGACCGAGGTGCTGGTGGTCGAGGAGGGCGCTCTGCTCGCGCTGGAGTCGCTCCAGGACGGCGCCGAGGGTGTCGGCGGGGGTCCAGGCCAGCCGGGTGGGCAGGGTGTTGATGAAGAGGCCGACCATCGACTCGATGCCGTCCACGGCGGCGTCGCGGCCGGAGACGGTGGTGCCGAACACCACGTCCTGACGGCCGGTCAGACCCGAGAGCAGCAGGCCCCAGGCGGCCTGGACGACCGTGCCGAGGGTGACGCCGTGCTCGCGGGCGCGGGCGATGAGGCGGGCGGTGGTGCGCTCGGGCAGCTCGACACGGAGCTGGGCGGGCTCGACCGGTCCGGCGGCCGGGGTCTCGATCAGGCGGGTGGGCTCGTCGAGACCCGCGAGGGCGGTGCGCCAGGCGTCCCGGGCGGCCTGGCGGTCGGCGCGGGCGACCCGGGCCAGGTAGCCGCCATAGGGGGCGACTTCGGGCAGTGGGGCGGGCTGTTCGCCGTAGAGGGCGAGGAGTTCGCGGTGCAGGACGGGCAGTGACCAGCCGTCGGCGACGATGTGATGGAACGTCAGGACGAGGTGGCTGCGGTCCTCGCCGAGGTGGACCAGGGCGCAGCGCAGCAGTGGCGGGCGGGCGAGGTCGAAGCGGCGGGCGCGTTCGTCGGCGGCGACGGCCTCGGCGAGGCCCGCGCGGACGGCGGAGTCCTGGGCGGCGAGGTCGACCTCGCGCCACGGCACGTCGAGGCCGGTGGCGACGAGCTGGGCGGGGCGGCCGTCGGGGAGCTGGCGGAAGCAGGCCCGCAGCGGGGCGTGCCGGTCCAGCAGCCGCTGGGCGGCACGGCGCAGCAGGCCGCCGTCGACCGGCCCGGCGAGTTCGATCACCTGCTGGACCACGTAGGCGTCGTGCTCGGCGCCGTCCACGAGGGCGTGGAAGAAGAAGCCCTCCTGGAGCGGGCCGAGCGGCAGGACCTCGGCGACCGTGAGCGGGTCCTGGCCCTGGAGCGCGGCGAGTTGTCCGGCGGTCGGCTGGTCCCAGGGGGTGTCGGAGGGGTCCTGCGGGTCGGTGGCGGTGCGGGCGGCCGTGGCGAGCTGGGCGACCGTGCGGTGCCGGAAGACGTCGCGCGGGGTGAGTTCCAGACCGGCCCGGCGGGCCAGCACGAGCAGCTGGATGGCGACGATGCTGTCGCCGCCGAGGGCGAAGAAGTCGTCGTCGACGGTGACCGAGGGCACCCGCAGGGCGCGCGCGTACAGGTCGCACAGCAGGCGTTCGCGCTCGGTGCGCGGGGCGCGGCCCGAGCTGAGCAGGCCGTAGTCCGGGACGGGCAGGGCGGCGGAGTCGAGCTTGCCGCTGGGGGTGACGGGGAGCCGGTCCAGCGGGACCAGGGCGGCCGGGACCATGTACTCGGGCAGGAACTCGGCGGCGTGCGCGCGCAGTCGGGTCATCAGCGCGGTGACGTTGCGGAACGGCGCCGGGCGGTTGGCGTGCGGGTGGGCCGGGCCGGGGAGGTAGAGCGGGCCGGGCGGGGTGTCGTCGCCGAGCGCGAACAGCGCGTCCAGGCTGCCGTCCTCGGCGTCCGCGGTCCAGGTGAGGGCGATGCGGTAGCCGTGCCGGGCGGCGGTCTCGTGCAGGGTCTCGGGGTCGACTCCGGCGCTGCCGGTGCGGCTGCTGTCGTCGAGGGTGCCGAGGGCGGCCAGGTCGGGGGCGAGGCGGGCGTTGGGGATGCCCGTGACGCGCAGCCGGTCCGGGCGGCCGGCGGCGGCGAGGTACGCGTCGAGGGCCTCGGGGGTGCCGAGCGCGGACCAGGGAAGGTCCGGTGCCGCGGCGGCGGGCCGGTCGGTGCCGGGGCGCAGGACGACGTCGTAGCGGTAGCGGGTCAGTTCGTTGTGGTGGGCACCGCGCTTGATCCGGATGTCGGCGGTGAAGCCGTCGAGCGTCGCGAAGTAGTCGGGGTCGAGGAGGAGTTCGCCCTCCCAGGCGACGGCGCGGTCGACGGCGGCGCGCAGGGTGTCCTTGTCGTCGGTGGTGGCGCGGCCCGCCTCGATGGCGGTGGCCAGGGTGCGCAGCAGCCGCAGGTTGCGCACGTCGCCGACGAACAGGGCGCCGCCGGGCGCCAGGAGGCGGGCGGCCGAGTTCAGGACGTCGGTGAGGTAGTCGGCGCCCGGGAAGTACTGGACGACGGAGTTGACGACGATCGTGTCGAAGTGGCCCTCGGGCAGGCCGGTCAGTTCGTGCGCGGGCCGGGCGTGCAGGCTGACCTTGCCGGCCGGCCCGGGTGCGGCGTCGACCTGGGCGCGCAGGGCGCGTACCGCCTCCTCGGAGAGGTCGGTGCCGACGTACTCGGCGCACTCGGGGGCGATCCGGGAGAGGAGCAGGCCGCTGCCGACGCCGATCTCCAGGACCCGGCGGGGCCGCAGTTCGCGGATCCGGGCGACGGTCGCGTCCCGCCACTCGCGCAGGTCGGCGAGCGGCAGGGGCAGGCCGTCGTACATGCTGTTCCAGCCCGCGAAGTTCTCCTCGAACCGGTCCGCGCCGGCGGCGGAGTAGAGGAGTTCGTGCAGGTCCTTCCAGTCGGCCACGGCTTCGTCGGCCTCGGCGGCGGCCTCCAGGGAGGGCACGACGTAGGCGGCGAGACGGCGGTCGCCGGGCCGGTCCTCGCGGACCACGACGGCGGCCTGGTCGACGGCGGGGTGGGCGCGCAGCACCGACTCGATCTCGCCGGGCTCGATCCGGAAGCCGCGGATCTTGATCTGGCTGTCGACGCGGCCGTGGAACTCCAGCCGCCCGTCGGACCTCCAGCGGACCAGGTCGCCGGTGCGGTAGAGGCGTTCGCCGGGCGCGCCGAACGGGTCGGCGACGAACCGCTCGGCGGTCAGCGCGGGGCGGCCGAGGTAGCCGCGGGCGAGTCCGGCGCCGCCGAGGTACAACTCCCCGACCACACCGGCGGGTACGGGCCGTAGCCGGTCGTCGAGGACGTAGGCGCGGGTGCCCGGGTCGGGGACGCCGATGGGGACGACGGTGCCCGCCGGGGTGTCGGGATCGCACCGGCCGAGGGTGGAGTTGGTGGTGGCCTCGGTGGGGCCGTAGGCGTTGAACATCATCCGGCCGCGTGCGAAGCGGCCGACCAGTTCCGGCGAGACGCGCTCGGTGCCCGCCAGCAGCGTCGCCGTGGCCGGGAGCCGCACGTCCTCGGGCAGGGCGGCCAGCAGGGCGGGCGGCAGGATCATGAAGGTGATGCCGTGCGCGTTCGCGTAGTCGGCGAGGGGTGCGCCGGGCACCCGGCGGTCGGCGGGGACGACGACCAGCCGGCCGCCGGAGAGCAGGCCGAGGCAGAGGTCCCAGAAGGCCACGTCGAAGCTGGGCGAGGCGAACTGCAGGACCCGGCTGTGCGGGCCGATCCCGAACCGTTCGCGCTGGGTGGCGACCAGTTTGGCGACACCGGCGTGAGAGAGCACCACGCCCTTGGGGCGGCCGGTGGAGCCGGAGGTGTAGATGACGTAGGCGGCGTGCGCGACGGTCAACCCGGCTGCGGACGCCGGGTCCTGGGCCGGGTGGGCGGCCAGCTCGGCGACGGTCTCCGGGGCGTCCAGGACCAGCGGGTCCAGGCCCGGCGGCAGGTCGGGGACCATCTCGGCGGTGGTGACCAGGCAGACCGGGCGGGCGTCGTCCAGCATGTAGGCGATGCGGTCCGCCGGATAGTCGGTGTCGACCGGCAGATAGGCCGCACCGGCCTTCAGTACGGCGACCTCCGCGACGATCATGTCGGCGGAGCGCGGTACGGCGAGCGCCACGACCTGCTCGGGTCCGGCGCCCCGGGCCACCAGGGCGTGCGCCAGCCGGGCGGCGCGGGCGTCTAGTTCGGCGTAGGTGAGGCGGACGTCCTCGTGGATCAGGGCCACTTCGTCGGGGCGGGCGGCGACCTGGTCGGCGAACATGTGCGGCCAGGTGCGCGCGGGCACGTCGTGGTCGGTGTCGTTCCAGTCGCGCAGGATCCGCTGCCGCTCCTCCTCGCCGAGGAGTTCGAGGTCGGCGAGGGGGGTGCCGGGCCGGGCGAGGGCGTCGGCGAGGAGCGTGGCGCAGTGGCCGAGGATCCGGTCGACGGTGGCGGGTTCGAAGAGGTCGGCGGCGTAGTCCGCGCACAGCCGCCCGTCGGTCACGGACAGCGCCAGGTCCAGCGGACCGCCGCCGTCCCAGGGGGCGGTGCCGAAGCCGGTGGCGCACAACAGGGCGCCACCGCGCCCGGGTTCGGGGGCGAGCAGTCGTAGCAGCTCGGCGGTGGGCAGCCGGTGGGCGGTGGCCTCCGCGCGGGTGGCGGCGAGGTGCTCGCGGAGCTCGGCGAACGGCATGCCGCCGGACACCGACAGCCGTAGCGGAAGGCCGTCGTGAGTGACCGTCAGGTCCTGGGCCGTGCCGCCGCCGTACCGGTGCAGCAGGGTGACGAACGCGGCGAGGAGGGTGTCCTCGTCGGCGGGCGCGGCGAGCGCGGCGGTGCGGGTGGCACGCGGCCGGGGCTCCAACGGGTGTGCGGGATAGGGGAAGTCGAGCGGCAGTGCGGTCTCCGGTGCGGGGGCGGCGAACCGTTCCCGCCAGTAGTCCTCCGTGGGTGTCGTCTGCGCCGCGGAATCCGTGGCGGAAGAAGGTGCGGAAGAACGCGTGTTGCCCGACACAGCTGCCCGTGCCTCCCCATAGGTGTGGAACGGCTCAGCGGAGCCGCGACCGCTCGCATAGTAAGGTAAGGATTGCCTAACTCAACAGAGCCAATGTGGTTTCAGCGGTCCAAGTCACAGCTGCTGAGGTTATGCTCACCTAACCTGCTCTCGGGACTGTTCACGGTCCACCGGACGACCGCATGGAGACCGGCAAGTGGCTTCAGGCAGAAGGCTTCGCACCACGGTGCTGGTGACGGTGATCGTCGCCCTCCTGGTCCTTTTGTCCCTCCTCTCCGTGGCGTTGGGGGCGTTGAGCATCCCGCCCGGACAGGTGGTCCGCTCGGTCCTCGGGCATCCGCCGAGCCGGCTCGTGGACAACGTGGTCTGGTCGGTACGCATCCCGCGCACCCTGCTCGGCCTGACCACGGGCGCCGCGCTCGGCATGTCGGGCGCGCTGATGCAGGCCCTGACCCGCAACCCGCTCGCCGACCCCGGGATCCTCGGGGTGAGCGCCGGGGCATCCTTCGCGATCGTCGTGTCGGTCGCGGTGCTCGGGGTCGGATCGCTCTACGTCTCCGTGTGGTTCGCGTTCGCCGGGGCCTTCGCCGCGAGCGTCCTGGTCTTCCTGCTCGGGCGGCTGGGCCGGTCCGGGGCGACCCCGGTGAAGCTGGCGCTCGCCGGAGTGGCCGTCACCTCGCTGCTCTCCTCGCTCACCAGTGCCGTGGTCCTCACCGACCAGGACGCGCTGGACCGTTACCGGTTCTGGTCCGCCGGCACCCTGGCCGACCAGGACTCCGGCGACCTGCTGCGCATCCTGCCGTTCCTCGCGGTCGGCGCCGTGCTCGCCCTGTCCTGCGCCCCCGCCCTGAACAGCCTGGCGCTCGGCGACGACGTGGCCGCCTCCCTGGGGCGCCGGCTGGGTCTCGTACGACTCCAGGGCGTGACCGCGATCGTGCTGCTGACCGGCGCCTCGGTCGCCGTCATCGGTCCGGTCGTCTTCCTCGGCCTGGTCGTGCCGCACATCGCCCGGGTGCTCGCCCAGGCGGCCGGTATCGGCCCCGACCACCGCTGGCTGCTGCCGCTGTCCGCCGCGCTGGCCCCGGTGCTGCTGCTGACCGCCGACATCGCGGGCCGGATGGTGGCCCGGCCCACCGAGATCCAGGCCGGTGTCCTCGTCGCCTTCCTCGGCGGCCCGTTCTTCATCGCCCTGGTCCGCCGACGCAAGCTCGCGGAGGTGTGAGCATGACCGCCCAGCGCTCCCCCGCCGCACCGTCCTCCCCCGCCGTCCCGTCCTCCCCCGCCGCACCGACGCGGTCCTCCCCGGCCGCCGCGGCCCGGTCCGCGCTGCGCGACCGGCCGTTCCGGCTCACCGCTCCCCCGGTCTCCGGGATCCTGCGGCCGCGCCTGGTGCTGACCGGAGTGCTCCTGGCCGTGGGCGCGTTCGCGCTGTTCTGCTGGGGCCTGGCCGTCGGCGACTACCCGGTGACCCTTCCCGAGGTCGTCAAGGCCCTGTTCGGGGTGGGCGATCCGGGCACGGTCACCGTCGTCCAGGACCTGCGGCTGCCGCGCGCCCTGACCGGGCTGCTGGTCGGGGTCGCGTTCGGGGTCTCCGGGGCCGTGTTCCAGACGATGACCCGCAACCCGCTGGCCAGCCCGGACATGATCGGGCTGACCGCGGGCGCCGGGACCGCGGTGGTGGGGGCGGTGGTCCTCGGCTGGACCGGCGGCCTCGGGCTGTCCACGCTGGGCCTGCTGGGCGCCCTGGCGACCGCGCTGCTGGTCTACGTGCTGGCCTGGAAGGGCGGGGCCACCGGCTACCGCATCATCCTGGTCGGCATCGGCGTCTCCTGGATCTGCACCAGCGCCACCGACTTCCTGGTGGCGCGCGGCAACCGGTTCGAGGCGGAGGAGGCGCTCGGCTGGCTGGTCGGCAACCTCAACGGCCGGACCTGGAGCCAGGTGGACTCCCTGGCGATCGCCCTCGCCGTGCTGCTGCCGGTCACTCTGGGCCTCGGCCGCTGGATGCGCACGCTCCAGCTCGGCGACGACGTGGCCGCCGGGCTCGGCACCCCCGTCCAGCCGGTCCGGCTGGCGCTGCTGCTGACCGGAGTGGGCCTGGTCGCCTTCGGCACGGCGGCGGCCGGCCCGGTGGCCTTCGTGGCGCTGGCCTGCCCGCAGATCGCCCTGCGTCTCGCGGGCACCTCGACACCGCCCCCGCTCGTCTCCGGTCTCACCGGCGCGTTCGTCGTCCTCGGCTCGGACCTCCTCGCCCGCGAGGCGGTCCCCGGGACGGAACTGCCGGTCGGGATCGTCACCGGCGTCCTCGGCGCGCCGGTCCTGCTGTGGCTGCTCATCCGCGCCAACCGCGCGGGCTCTGGAGGCTGATCCCATGTCGACCACCGACCCGCGTACGCCGGGCACCCCCGAACCGCGTGCCGCCGGGCCCGAGTTGCGCGCCCGCGGCCTCCATCTCGCCTACGACGGACGGCCCGTGGTGGCCGACCTCGACCTCACCGTGCCCACCGGCCGGATCACGGCCATCGTCGGCGCCAACGCCTGCGGCAAGTCGACCCTGTTGCGCGCCCTCGCCCGGCTGCTGGCCCCGCGCGAGGGCGTCGTCGAACTGGACGGCACCGCCCTGCGCTCCCTACCGACCCGGGAACTCGCCCGCACCCTCGGCATCCTGCCGCAGACGCCGGTGGCGCCCGAGGGGCTGACCGTCGCCGACCTGGTGAACCGCGGGCGCTCCCCGCACCAGACCTGGTGGCGGCAGTGGTCGGCGGCCGACGAGGAGGCCGTGCGGGCGGCGCTGGCGGCGACCGGCCTGACCGAGCTGGCGGACCGGCCGGTGGACGAGCTCTCCGGCGGCCAGCGGCAGCGCGCGTGGATCGCCATGGCCGTCGCCCAGGGCACCCCCGTGCTGCTCCTGGACGAGCCGACCACCTATCTCGACCTCGCCCACCAGATCGACGTGCTGGACCTGATCACGGACCTCAACCGGCGCGAGGGCCGCACGGTGGTGATGGTGCTGCACGACCTCAACCAGGCCTGCCGGTACGCCGATCACGTCATCGCCATGAAGGCGGGACGGATCGTCGCGCAGGGCGCACCGGCCGAGGTGGTCACCGAGGCCACCGTCGAGGACGTCTTCGACCTGCGCTGCCGGATCTCCCCCGACCCGGTCAGCGGCACGCCGATGGTCATCCCGCTGGGCCGCCACCACCACGACGGCGGTGGCGAGCCCCGTGCGACGGAGGACGCGGTGACGGCGGGCGTCGAGTGAGCCGGACGGGGGTCCGGCCCGGGCCCGTTCAGGGACGGGACGTCAGGTATCCGCCCATCGTGCGGAAGTAGTCCGCCGCCGCGTACTCCGTGCCGTCGTCCGTGCGGACCCGGCGGACCAGCAGCCCCCGGCAGCGCCCGGTGTACGCGTCGGCGCCCGCCACGACGACCACGCCGTCCCCCTCCCGGATGAAGATCCGGCCCGGAGTACCGCCGTAGCAGCCCTCCGAAACGGCGGCGGAGACGATCCGCAGCCGCTCGCCGCGGTGGAAGGCGTAGGCGTTCGGGTACGGGTCCGACTGCGCGCGGACCAGGCGCTCCAGGCGCTCCGCAGGCCAGTTCCAGTCGATCCGGCTGTCCTCCGCCGAGCGCTTGTGGAAGAAGCTGGCGCGGGTCCGGTCCTGCGGCACCCACTGGCCGGCGTCCCGGCCGGAGGCGATCAGGTCGAGGGACTCGCGCACGATGGGCGCGATGAGGTCGACCGTGCGGTGGAACAGGTCGGTGGCCGTGTCGGCGGGCCCGACCGGCACCGAACGCTGCACCAGGACGTCCCCGGCGTCGAGTTCGGCGTTCATCCGGTGCGCGGTCACCCCGACCCGCTCCTCGCCGTTGACCAGCGCCCAGATGATCGGGGAGAACCCGGCGTAGGCGGGCAGCAGCGAGTCGTGGACGTTGAGGGTGCCGTGCGGGGGCAGGTCGAACAGCTCGGGCGGCAGCCAGGTCCGCCAGTTGTTGGCGACGATGATGTCCGGCCGCGCCTCCCGTACCGCGTCGAGGAGTTCGGCGTCGTCGGGGCGGTTGCGCAGCAGGACCGGCACGTCGTGCTTCTCCGCCAGCTCGGCGACGTTGTCGTCCCAGATCTTCTCGTAGGCGTGCTCGCTCCTGGGGTGCGTGACGACGAGGACGACCTCGTGGTCGGAGTCCAGCAGCGCCTGCAGCGTGCGGTGGCCCCAGGTCTGGTAGCCGAGCATGACGACCCGCATGTGGTTCTTCCCTTCCGAGACTCCATTGCTAGGTAAGCCTTACCTTATCTAGCATGAGGCTGCCTGAGGGAGGCGATGCCAAGGTGAAATCACCGGTCATGGGTTCCGACGTCGTCCACGACATCGTCGGGATAGGTTTCGGCCCGTCAAATCTCGCTCTGTCCATAGCGGTTGAAGAACACAACGCGGGTCTCGCGGCAGACCGTCGGATCGACGCCCTGTTCCTGGAACGCCAGCCACGGTTCGGCTGGCACCGGGGCATGCTGATCGACGACGCCACGATGCAGGTCTCCTTCCTCAAGGACCTCGTCACACTGCGCAACCCGACCAGCGACTTCAGCTTCCTGTGCTTCCTGCGCGAACAGGGCAGACTGATCGACTTCCTGAACCAGAAGACGCTCTTCCCGCTGCGGATGGAGTTCCACGAGTACTTCGCGTGGGCGGCGGCGCGGGTCGCGCACCTGGTGGCGTACGACAGCCAGGTGATCGCGGTGGATCCGGTGCGCGACGAGGACGGCCAGGTCGTCTTCTTCGACGTCACCTGCCGGGACACCGCGCGCCCCGGGGCGGCCGTGACCCACCGGGCGCGCAACATCAGTGTGGCGATGGGCCTCGAACCGCATGTGCCGCCCGGCCTCGACCTGGCCGAACGGATCTGGCACAACAGCGAGTTGATCCCCCGGTCCGAGCAACTGGCCCGGACCGGCGACCCGGTGCGGCGGGTGGTGGTGCTGGGCGCCGGACAGAGCGCCGCCGAGACGGTGGACTACCTGCACCGCACGTTCCCGGAGGCGGAGGTCTGCTCGGTCTTCGCCAAGTACGGGTTCACGCCCGCCGACGACAGCCCGTTCGCCAACCGGATCTTCGATCCCGAGGCGGTCGACGTCTACTTCTCGGCGCCGTCCGAGGTGAAGCAGTCCCTGCTCGACTACCACCGCTCCACCAACTACTCGGTGGTCGACATGGATCTGATCGAGGCGCTGTACGCCACCTCCTACCGGGAGAAGGTGGCCGGCCGGGAGCGGCTGCGCTTCCTCAACGTCTCCCGGGTCCGCGAGGTCGCCCCCGGCGCGGACGGCGGCCTCGACGTCACCGTGGAGTTCCTGCCGACCGGCGAGCAACAGGCGCTCCCCGCCGACGTGCTGGTGCTCGCCACCGGCTATCGCCCCCGGGACCTGGCCGCGCTGATGGGCGACGCGGCCAAGCTCTGCCTCAAGGACGACGGGGACGAGATCCGGGTGGGCCGGGACCACCGTGTGGAGACGGCGCCGGAGGTCAGCGCCGGCATCTACCTCCAGGGCGGCACCGAGCACACCCACGGCCTCACCAGCACGCTGCTGTCCACCGTGGCGGTCCGGGCGGAGGAGATCCACCGCTCGGTGCTGGCCGACCGGTTGACGGTGGCCTGACCGGCCCCCGCACTCCCGTGGCCCGGACGGTACGGTCCCGTCCGGGCCACGGGGTTTCCCATGGCCCGGCGCGCCGGTCCCGAACACCGGACGGTGTCGGGAGCGGCGTCGCGGCGCGGTCTCAGTACGGGCCGTGGGTCCAGCGGCCGTCCGTCATCGTGGCGTGCACCGGCATGGTGCGCAGGGTGTCCGGGTCCGCCGCCAGCGGGTCGGTGTCCACGACCACCAGGTCCGCGGGGTCGCCGACGCGGACGAGCCGGCGCCCGCGGGCCGCTGCGGCCAGCGCGTCCCGCACCGGCAGGCACTGTTCGGGGTGCCAGGCCGGGCGGCCGTCGTCGGTGCGGCCGACGGCGGAGGCGACGGCGAGCCAGGGGTCCAGCGGGGAGACGGGGGCGTCCGACCCGAACTCCAGCCGGGCCCCGGCGGCCAGCAGGTCGGCGTAGGCGAAGGCGCGTCCGGTGCGGCCGGCCCAGTACCGGTCCGCGACATCGCGGTCGTCCGTCGCGTGCCGGGGCTGGACGCCCGCCGTGACGCCCAACTCCGCGAAGCGCGGCAGGTCTTCGGGGCTGAGCAGCTGCGCGTGCTCGATCCGGCCGCGGCAGCGCACGGCCTCGAAGGCGTCCAGGGCCACGGTGTTGGCGTGGTCGCCGATGGCGTGCACCGCGGGTTCGATGCCCTCGGCGGCGGCCCGGCGCATGAGCCGCACCAGTTCGTGCGGCGGCGTCTGCTCCAGGCCGTGGGCGCCGTCCGTGCCCTCCAGCCCCGGGTACGGGTCACGGCACAGCGCGGTGCGGGTGTTGAGCGAGCCGTCGGTGAAGAGCTTCAGCGGGCCCACCCGCACCGGTCCGCCCCCACGGGGGCCGATCCCGGACCCGGTGCGCAGTCCGCGCGCGATCGCCGCGTCCAGGTGGTCCGGGTAGACGGCGGCCGCCACCCGGACGGCCGGCGGGGCCACGGCCGAACGCCGTTCCCAGGCGGTCACGGTGTCGCCGAACTGGAAGTCGATGACTCCGGTGACCCCGCGCGCGGCGGCGGCCCGGCAGGCGTCGGCTACCCAGCCGTCCACCTCCTCGGCCGGCGCCTCGGGAAGGGCCGAGAGGACCTCGTGCCCCTCGCGTTCCCGGACCAGTCCGGTCGGGTGGTCGCCGCGGCCGGCCAGGGCGAGACCGGCGGAGTTCAGCCACACGGCGTGCAGATCGGCGCTGACCAGGGCCACCGGCCGGTCGGGCAGCACCGCGTCGAGCAGCCGCTTGTGCGGGGCGTCGGCCCAGAGCCCGTCCCGGAAGCCATAGCCGAACAGCACGGTCGCACCGGACGCCCCGCACCCCTGCTCCCGCACCCGGTCGGCCGCCTCCCGCGCGGAGGCGGTTCCGGCCAGGTCGAGCCGACGGCGCGCACTGGCCCACTCGGCGAGATGGACATGGGCGTCCCACAGTCCGGGCAGCAGCACCCGCCCCGCCAGATCGAGGACCCGCTCGCCCGCGACCGGTACGGCCCGCACCCCGGCCTCGTGCTCCGGTACGACATGGGTGACCCTGCCGTCCGCCACCCGCACCGCGACGAGCGGTCCGCCCGCCCCCAGCCGGACCCGGGCGAGCGTCACCGTCCTGTGCGATGCGTCCGCGAAATCCGTCATCGTGTCTCCGCCCCTCGACATCCCACAGCAGAAGTGAACTTAGGCTTACCTTAGTCACTTCCTGGCGCCGGGGCTTCCGGAGGATGCCGAACGGCGGACGCGGGACGGCCCTGGCGTGCGGCCGTCCCGCGTCCGGACCGGTCGGGCGGGACCGTCAGCCGTCGATGCGGTGGGTGGTCCAGAACGACGTCAGGTCCGTGCTGGTGGCCGCCTGGGCCGCCGCCTTGAACTCGGCGGTGGTCGAGACGCCGTACCAGTGCGAAGTGGCGTAGCTCTTCAGGAGGCTGGTCATCGCGGTGTCGCCGATGAGGCGGCGCAGGTCGTGCAGGGCGCACTTGCCGTAGCCGTAGACGACGGTGGAGTAGCGGGAGGAGTGCGCGTCCCAGTACGCCATCGAGTTGGTGATCTTCTCGTCGGACGAGGCCCAGGAGACGCTGCTCCAGCAGCTGGTCCCGGTCTTGCCCAGGGCCAGATCGGTGGCGTAGTCGGTGAACGCCTCGTCCAGCCAGGGGCTGTTGTACTCGTCGTCGCCGACGATGCCGTACCACCACTGGTGGCCGATCTCATGGGTGAGCGCGGTGGTGCTGACCAGGTCGAGGACGAAGCCCGGGTACTCCATGCCGCCGAACCAGAAGTTGTTGTCGATGACCGCGTCCAACTCGCCGTAGGGGTAGGCCCCGAAGCGGCCGGCGTGGGCGTCGACGGCCGTCTTGGCCGTGCTGAGCATGGACTGGGCGCTGGAGGAGCTGATGCCCGAGACGGAGTAGATGTTGATCGGCACTCCGCCGGTCGAGGTGCCGGAGATCTTGGTGAACGGCCCGGCCGCCCAGGCGAAGTCACGGACCTTGGTGGCCGTGGCGGTGGTGACGGTACGGCCGCTGGTGCCGGGGGTGTCGGTGGAGGTGCCCGTCGCCGGGACCAGCAGGGTGCTGGGGTGGTCCAGGGTCACCTTGAAGTCGGCGGCCAGGGAGTAGAAGGACTCGCCGTTGTTGGTGTACGGGTCCAGGTGCCAGCCGGAGCCGTCCCGGACCGCGAGCACGGGCAGGGCGTTGCCGATCATGCTGAAGGCGCCGTCGTAGCCGAACCGGTCGGCGCCGCTGGGGACGGTGATGCCCAGGTCGAAACCGATCGTGGTGCTCTGGCCCTGCGCGAGCGGTGTCGGCAGGTCGACCTTGAGGGCGGTGCAGGCGACGGACAGCGCGCCGGCCGTGCCGCCGGTGACGTTGGTGACCGTGATCGGCGGGGCCGAGCAGGTGCCGTGGTAGTTGTCCCACAGCCTGAGGTAGACCTCGCTGAGCGCGGTGGCGGAGGCGTTGGTGAAGCTCACGCTCTCGTGTCCGGTCCAGCCGGTGCCGGTGGAGTTGCTGGTCAGGCTGACGGTGTACGACGGCGCGGCCGGGGTGCGGGTGGTGTCGCCCGGGGTGGTGGCTGCCGAGGTGTCCAGGGCGAGGTCGTCGAGGACGAAGCTGCTCTGGAGGCTGGAGTCCTCGGTGCCGGTGAAGGCCACGGTCACCGTCTGCCCCGCGAACGCCGAGACGTCGAAGGACTTCTGGACGTAGCCGGTGTTCTTGTCGAGGTTGGACCAGGTCGCCAGCGTGGTGCTGCCGATCTTCGCCGTGAGCTTGTCGTACGCCGTCGAGCTCGTCGTCTCGGCGGTGTCGATGTGCAGCCAGAAGGTGAGGGTGGCCGAGCACCCGGAGGGGATGGTCACGCTCTGGGAGAGCGTGTCGGTGTGGGTACCGCCGGTGCCGTCCAGCCAGGCGAAGCTGGAACCGCCGTGGGCGGACTGGCCGGAGCGGTTGGTGATCACGCTGGTCGAGGACTGGGTCCAGGGTGAAGTGCCGCTCTCGAAGCCGCCGTTGGTGATCAGCTGGCTCGGCGTACAGGCCGCGGCGGCGGCCGGTTCGGCCGCCGCCGACGCCGAGGTGCCGGGCAGCAGGGCTGCGGCGAGTGCCGCGACGGCCAACGCGCTGGTGACGAAGGCCCTGTGGGGGGTCGATCTCACACGAAACTCCTTTGCGGAGGCCGGGATCCCGGCCTGCTCGGTGGCCGCCGGTCCGGCTGGGGTGCGCCGGTGGCGGCCTCACGCATGACGAAGTGGTGCGAGTCGGAAGCCTGACAGATTTGACCAGGCCATGTCACTAAGGGGTTACCCTCGCGTCAGGCGTGGTCCGCGCAGCACGGGGTGGGGTTGGGGACCTCGAAGGGGGCCAGCAGGCCGCCCGCCGCCGGGACCAGGGTGAGCGTGAGGACACCGGCGCGCCACTCCGGGCGTACGTGGTCCTGGGTCATCACCTCGGTGGCGGGCGGGAGTTCGGCGGCCGGGGCACCCATCACGACCAGGCGTTCGATGGCCGTGCGGTCGAGCAGGTCCGCCGCGGTGACCGTGCCGGTCAGGTGCCGCACGCCGGGGTAGACCACGGCGCGGCCGGAGTCCGGGGGCGCGGCGGCCGCCAGCCGGGCGCCGTTCACCGCGGCGGCCGGGCCGTGGGTACGGTCGGCGAGGGCGAGCCCGGCGCCCTCCGGCAGGGTCGTCACCAGTTCCTGCCACACCGCGTCGGCGTCCGTGTCGGCGACGGCCAGCGACACGGTCGTGCCCCGGCGTTCGTCCGTGCGATGGAGGTGGGTGCAGGCGAACACGTCCGCCGTGGGCGCCAGTCGGCCGAGCAGCCCGTGGATCAGGTGGTCGGCCTCGCGCAGGGTCGCCGTACCGGCGTCCACCCCGATGACGGGGCGGACGCCGGACGGGTCGTACGGGGAGGTCATGCGGGCAGGACCCACATCGGGTTGGAGTAGAACCAGAGGTCCTTCCACGGGTCGGCGTCGGCGAGGACGTCGATGGCCGGGCCCGCCGGGTCCACGGCCGCGCCGTTGACGCCGACCGCCGAGCGGTTGCCGTCGGTGCCGCGCAGCCGGACGTAGACCGGCTTGTCGAGGCGGCCGAGGGAGTAGGTCAGCCGGACCGAGCCGGTCGACTTGTTCACGTCGAAGGACTTCACGACCTTGGTGGCGGGCGTGGCGAACGTGTCCTGGTCGGCGACCGCGCCGGTGACATCGCCCTGGATGACGTCGACGCGGGCCAGCGACGGCACGAACTGCGCCCAGTTGGGGCCGTTGGCGAGGCTGATCTCGATGACCAGGTCGACCTGGCTGCCCTTCTTCACGTGCAGCACGTCACCGAGGGTCACCGCGCGCGAGCCGGAGCGCAGCTGCGCGTTGAGGCCGCTGATCAGGCCGCCGTGGTCCACCCAGACACGGCCGGCGCGGATGCCGTCCATGACCGCCTTGTACGAGAAGGAGGCGGAGCCGACGTGGGTACGGGAGTACTGGCCGGGCCAGAAGTCGGTGTCGGTGAGGCTGATCGTGCCGCCGTACACCGGGTCGTTGTAGCGGCCGTTGGCGTTGAAGTCGCTGTTCGGGCCGCGCACCGCGGTGTCCGCGTACACGTTGTGGGAGTCGGAGTTGGCGGTGATCCACCAGGGCTTGCCCTCGGCGAGCAGGCTGTCCCACAGGCCTCCGACGGTGGCGGTCATCCAGTCGAAGCCGCCCCAGGTGCGGTAGCTCTCCAGCGGGTAGCCGGCGAAGGAGTCGGCGCTCGGGCTGTTGTCGTAGATACCGCGGGCCCCGCCGGGGCCGTTCGGCTTGGGCAGGCCGCCCGCCTGGTGGCCGGGGGCGCCCTCGAAGCCGACGGCGATCGACGGCTGGGCGTCGCGCCAGGCGCGGATCTCGTGCGGGGAGTCGATGCCCTTGCGCGCCGGGTGGTTGGCGAGGAACAGGGCGTCCTTGACCTTGCGGCGCTGGACCTGCTCGGCGAGGAAGTTGAGGCCGGAGATGGCCAGCGCCTCGTTGGCCGGGGTACTGGCGGAGGCGCCCTTCACCGAGCCGTCGAAGGAGGTCTCGAACTCCTTGAGGACGGCGACCTCGTTCTTGCCCGGGTGGACGAAGACGGTGCCGTGCTCGGCGGCCGGGATGTTCCACTCCAGGCCCTGGAAGACCAGCGTGTCGTCGATCTGGTCACGGGCCGCGACGATGTCCGGGTTGACCTTCTCGACGCCGATCTTGGCGTGCGTCTCGCTGCCGTGATCGGTGATGACCATCCAGTCCAGGCCGTGCGCGTTGGCCTGCCGGACGTGGTCGATGACCCGGTACTTGGCGTCGGAGCTGTGCTGGGTGTGGATGTGGTGGTCACCGGCCAGCCACAGGTAGCCGGCCGAACGGCCGTCCTGGGAGTGGGAGGAGGAGACCGAGGCGGCGGCCTGGCCCGCGCCGGCGAGGACGCTGCCGGCGGCGAGACCGGCGCCGAGCAGGCCGGTGCGGCGCAGCATCGAGCGGCGGGAGAGCTGACCGGGCGTCAGCTCCGCGTCGGGGACCGAAAGGTCGAGGGCGGGCGGCAGCGACGAGGCGTCGGCGTCCGTGTGGTGGTGATGGTGACCGTGTCCGTGGTCGTGGCTGTGACCGTGACTCATGCTCGGAACTCCCGTGGGCGGCCGGTACGGGGGGTGGTGACTCAGGACGTGCAGAGTCTGCGAAGGTCGCGTGAACAACGGAAGTCGAGGTCATGGTGGGGTAAAGAACGACTCATGTGCAGCGCGCTACGCACTTGTACCGGTGGGGAGTTGGCCAAACAGCCGTAAAGACGGCAATACCCGGGCCGGCTCACGGGGAGCCGGCCCGGGCATCAGGGCCCGGTCGGTCAGACCAGGTCGAAGCGGTCCGCGTCGGCGACCTTCGCCCAGGCGGCGGCGAAGTCCTTCACGAACTTCTCCTTGGCGTCGTCGCTGGCGTAGACCTCGGCCAGCGCGCGCAGCTCGGAGTTGGAGCCGAAGACCAGGTCGGCACGGGTGCCGGTCCACTTGACCGCACCGGAGGCGTCACGGCCCTCGAAGGTGTCCTGGTCCTCGGAGGTCGACTTCCACTCCGTGCCCATGTCGAGCAGGTTGACGAAGAAGTCGTTGGTCAGCACGCCCGGGGTCTCGGTGAGGACACCGTGCTTGGAGCCGGCGTGGTTGGCGCCGAGCACGCGCAGACCGCCGACCAGGACGGTCAGCTCGGGGGCGCTGAGGCCGAGCAGGTTGGCACGGTCCAGCAGCAGGTACTCGGCGCGCAGGCGGTTGCCCTTGCCGAGGTAGTTGCGGAAGCCGTCCGCGGTGGGCTCCAGGGCCGCGAAGGACTCGGCGTCCGTGTGCTCCTCGGTCGCGTCGACGCGGCCCGGGGTGAACGGCACCTCGACGTCGACCCCGCCGTCCTTGGCGGCCTTCTCCACCGCCGCGGCACCGCCGAGGACGATCAGGTCGGCCAGGGAGACCTTCTTGGCGCCGGAGTTGAACTCCTGCTGGACACCCTCCAGGACCCGCAGGACCTGGGCGAGCTCGTCCGGGTTGTTGACCTCCCAGCCGCGCTGCGGCTCCAGGCGGATGCGGGCGCCGTTGGCACCGCCGCGCTTGTCGCTGCCGCGGAACGTCGAGGCCGACGCCCACGCGGTGGAGACGAGCTGGGAGACCGTGAGGCCGGAGCCGAGGAGCTTGGCCTTCAGGGCCGCCACGTCGGCGGCGTCGATGGCCTCGCCCTCGGCCTGCGGCAGCGGGTCCTGCCAGATCAGCGTCTCCGCCGGGACCTCCGGGCCGAGGTACAGGGACTTCGGGCCCATGTCACGGTGGGTCAGCTTGAACCAGGCGCGGGCGAAGGCGTCCGCGAACTGCTCGGGGTTCTCGTGGAAGCGGCGCGAGATCGGCTCGTAGATCGGGTCGAAGCGCAGCGAGAGGTCGGTGGTGAGCATCGTCGGGAGCTTCTTCTTCGACGCGTCGTGCGCGTCGGGGATGATCGCCTCGGCGTCCTTGGCCACCCACTGGTTGGCGCCGGCGGGGCTCTGGGTCAGCTCCCACTCGTAGCCGAAGAGGATGCTGAAGAAGTCGTTGCTCCACTGGGTCGGCTTGGTGGTCCAGGTGACCTCAAGACCGCTGGTGATCGCGTCGCCGGCCTTGCCGGAGCCGTAGGTGCTCTTCCAGCCGAGGCCCTGCTGCTCCAGCGGGGCGCCCTCGGGCTCCACGCCGACGTTCTCCGCCGGGCCCGCGCCGTGGGTCTTGCCGAAGGTGTGGCCACCGGCGATGAGGGCGACGGTCTCCTCGTCGTTCATCGCCATCCGGCGGAAGGTCTCGCGGATGTCGCGGGCCGCGGCGATCGGGTCCGGGTTGCCGTTGGGGCCCTCGGGGTTGACGTAGATGAGGCCCATCTGGACCGCGCCGAGCGGGTTCTCCAGCTCGCGGTCGCCGGTGTAGCGCTGGTCGTCCAGCCACACCTTCTCGGGACCCCAGTAGACGTCCTCGTCGGCCTCCCAGACGTCGGGACGGCCGCCGCCGAAGCCGAAGGTGGTGAAGCCCATCTGCTCCAGGGCCACGTTGCCGGTGAGGATCATCAGGTCGGCCCAGGAGATGGACTGGCCGTACTTCTTCTTGACCGGCCACAGCAGACGGCGCGCCTTGTCCAGGTTGCCGTTGTCCGGCCAGCTGTTGAGCGGGGCGAAGCGCTGCTGGCCGGCGCCGGCGCCACCGCGGCCGTCGGAGATGCGGTAGGTGCCCGCGCTGTGCCAGGCCATCCGGATCATCAGCGGACCGTAGTTGCCGAAGTCGGCCGGCCACCAGTCCTGCGAGGAGGTGAGCACCTCGGCGATGTCCTGTTTCACGGCCGCGAGGTCGAGGGCCTGGAACGCCTCGGCGTAGTCGAAGCCCTCGTCGAGGGGGTTCGCGACCGGCTGGTTCTTGGCAAGGATCTTCAGGTTGAGCCCCTCGGGCCACCACTGGCGGTTACCGCCGCCCTGGGTGGGGTGCGCGGCGCGGTCGTGCGCGACCGGGCACTTGCCCGCGGCGTTGTCCTGGGCCTCAGACATGGGGGAAATCCTTCCGGAGGGGGCGGATCGACGTACTAAGGAACTGCGTATTCAGGAAAACGTATTCAGGAACTGCTGGCGGTGGAGCAGGCGGGGCACAGGCCCCAGTAGATGACCTCGGCCTCGTCGATCACGAAGCCGTGGGCGTCCGAGGCGGTCAGGCAAGGCACCTCGCCGACCGCGCAGTCGACGTCGACGACGGCACCGCACGACCGGCAGAGCAGGTGGTGGTGGTTGTCGCCGACACGTCCTTCGAACCGGGCCGGGCTGCCGGCCGGCTCGATCCGGCGTATGAGTCCCGCCGTGGTGAGCGCGTACAGCGCGTCGTACACGGCTTGAAGCGATATGTGGCCCACGCGCTCGCGGACACCCGAGGCGATCGCCTCGACGTCGAGATGGTCGCCGTGGCGGACGGTCTCCAGCAGCGCGACGCGGGCGGCCGTCACCCGCAGGCCGGCACCGCGCAGCTCTTCGGCGGTCGTCGGGGTCTGGGATGCGGTCATGGAGCCAACCTATCCTCATAAACACGAGTGATTCAAGAAAACAAACCACTCAAGTCTGGTGGCGAGCCGGCGAACGCCTTCCCCGCCGCCGCAGGGCCGATCGACTTTGCCATCTCTTTACAACCCGCCGGGGCGCCGGGTCGTCTCTCCGCTCGATCCGTTCCTCAGCCCGCCCCGACCAGGCGGGCCGACGAAAGAGAGCGTCTTCATGCGCCGAACTGTCCTGAGCGCCACCGCGCTGGCCTGCACCGCCGTGCTGGGCGGCACCGTGCCCGCGTTCGCCGACGGCACCACCCCGAGCCCGGTCGCCAGCGTCGCGCCGTCCTCCGCTCCCTCCGATGCACCGTCCGCCGTGCCGTCCACCGCGCCCACCCTGGCGGCGACCCCGGCCCCGGCCCGGGACTCGGGCCAGGTCGCGGCGGTGCCGAGGGGCGCCGCCGACACCGGGGTGACCGAGTCGTCCTCCGGTTCCGGCTCCGAGAACGCGCTGATCGGCGGGGGCGCGGCGGTCACGCTGGCCGCGGGCGCGGTGGTGTTCGCCGTCCGTCGCCGCCGGGCGACCGGGGCATGACCCCGCTCTCCAGGCGCGCCTTCGTCACCGCCGCGACGGCCTCGCTGCTGGCGGGCTGTGCGGGGCAGGCTTCGCACCGGGCGACCACGACCGCCGTCCACCAGGACCAGGGGCGGACGCCCACGCCGTCCGCCACGCCCGGCGCGCCCCGCGCGCTCGGCCGGTCCGTGCCGGTCCGGCTGCGCGTCCCGGCGATCGGGGTCGACACCCCGTTGCTGCGGCTGGGGCTCGCGGCCGACGGCACGGTGCAGGTACCGCCGGTCACCGCGCACGACCGGGCGGGCTGGTACCGCCACTCCCCCGCTCCGGGGCAGGTCGGCCCGTCGGTGATCCTCGGCCATGTCACGGTCGGCGCCTACGGGGACGGCGTCTTCCGCCGGCTCGCCGAGGTGCGCCGGGGCGACGAGGTCGTGGCGCGTCTGGAGAACGGCAGGTCGGCGGTGTTCACCGTCGGCGAGGTGCGGACGGTGGCCAAGTCCGCGTTCCCGACCCAGGACGTGTACGGGGACGTGGACCGCCCGGAGCTGCGGCTGATCACCTGCGGCGGCCCGCGCAGCGGGCACGGCTACCTCGACAACGTGATCGTCTTCGCCACGCTGACGGGCACCGGCTGACCCACCGGGACGCGGGCCCGGCGCAACGCACGCCGCCGGGCCCGCATCTTCCCCCACGAACCCGGAACCCACGGGCCCCCGATTTCCCCCACGACCCTGGAGAACGTTGAAACGGTCCCGAGACAAGGCGGCCTCCGAGCTGTTCGCCGCCCTGTATCCGCGCCTGGCCGGCTGGTGCCGCCGTCTGGTCGACGACGACGAGACGGCCCACGAGATCGCCTCGGAGGCGTTCACCCGGCTGTGGGCCCGGTGGACGAAGGTGGAGGAGCCGCGCGGCTTCCTCTACGTCACCGCGGCCAATCTCGTCCGGGACCACTGGCGCAAGCTGGAGCGCGAGCGCCGGGCGGTGCGCCAGGTCGGCTCGGAGGCCGCGACCCGCCCGCACGCCGAGCCGGCGGATCCCTCGGTACGACTGCTGGTGCAGTCCCTGCCGGAACGACTGCGGGTCCCGATCCTGCTGCACTACTACGCTGACATGCCGATCCGGGAGGTGTCCGCGCTGACCGGGCGCAAGGAAGGAACCGTCAAGGCCGATCTGCACGCGGCCCGCGAACTGCTCCGCGTCCATCTGAGGAGAAGCCTTGACCACACGCTTTGACGACGAGCCGGACTTCGACGCCCCCGACGACCCGCTCGCCGTCCTCCTCCGGCCGCCCGCCGCCCACCTCGGTCCGCCGCAGGGCCGCTACGAGGAGATCCGGCGCGCCGCGGGCCGCCGCCGGCTGGTCCGCACGGCGGCCGGTGCCGGGGCGACCTGTGCGGTCGCCGCCTTCGTCGCGCTGTCCCTGCATCTGACGGCGCCCGCGGCAGCGCCGTCCCCGCGGGTACCGCTCGCGCCCCCGGCGGTCAGCCCCACGGCCCCGTCCCCGTCCCGTCCCCCGGCGTCGCCGGCTCCCGACACCCTCGCCCCGAGCCCGAGCCCGAGCGTCGCGCCCGCGCGGAGCCGCAGCGCGCAGGCTCCCACCCGTGGTGCCTCCACGACCCCGTCGGCGGCGCGGGACTTGCCGTCGGACGGCCTGCCGAGCGCCGTCGCCACGGAGTCCCGCCCGTAGCGGCGTCAACACGGCGCCGGGTACCGCCATCCCTTCGTGTCATCCCGTGCCGTCGTCCGGTGCGCCGCCCGCGGTCCGCAGGACCGGGCCGGGGCCGCGCACCAGGGGGTTTCGCCGCGCGGCGGGGGCCGCGGTCCGGGTCGGCCGTCCGGGTAGGGTCGCACCCGCCCATCCGGCCACTGCGGCCCGTATGGCCGAGGCCGTCCCTCGGCGTTGGTGTGATGTTTCGTACGTGGCCGGAATGAAAGGTGTGGAACGGGCAACGCTCCGTTTCATGCTCCACGCGCGAACCCTCCGGCAGGTGACTCGATGACGACGGCGACCAAGGCCCCTCCGACCGCTCCGGCCGCCGCGCCACCCTCCCGTACCCGGGCGTCCGCCCCGGCCCCCTCGCTGCCGTCGCTCACCGGGCTCAGATGGATGGCCGCGGTGCTGGTCTTCGGACTGCATGTGCACAATTTCCGGTACTTCGGCGGCACCGGCGGCCGCTTCGTGTCCTGGGGGTTCGAGGCCGGTGCCTCGGGGGTGTCGTTCTTCTTCGTGCTCTCCGGGTTCGTGCTGATGTGGTCGGCGCGGCCGGGCGACCGGGCGTCGCGTTTCTGGTGGCGGCGGGTGGCCCGGGTCTATCCGGTGCACCTGGTCACCATGGCCGTCGCGCTGGTCATGGCGTTCACGCTGCCCCGCCAGCCGCGGCCGACCCTGCCGCAGGGCCTGGCCGACGTGTTCCTGGTGCACTCCTGGTGGCGGCCGTGGTGGCAGACCCTGGACCCGGTCAGCTGGTCGCTGGCCTGCGAGGCCTTCTTCTACGCCGCGTTCCCGCTGCTGGCGCTGGTGCTGCGCCGGCTGGAGGCGCGGGGCGCCACCGTGCTGGCCGCGCTGTCGGTGCTGGCGGTGCTGGCCCTGGCCTGGACGGACGCGCACCACTGGTGGGACCAGCCGATCAGCTCCTTCCCGGCCGCCCGGCTGCCCGAGTTCGCGCTGGGCGCGGCCACCGCGCGGCTGGTGCTGCTCGGCCGATGGCGCGGCCCCGGCCTGGAGGCCTCGCTGGCGCTGGCGGTCATCGGCTACTTCCTGGTCCCGCAGATGACCGACGAGTACGCGGCCACCGCCTGCACCATCACCGGCTTCGCCCTCCTCATCCCGGCGGCGGCCGTCGCGGACCTGCGCGGTCTGCCCTCGCTGTGGCGGCGCCGGTGGCTGGTACGGCTCGGTGAGCTCTCGTTCGCCTTCTACATGATCCACCTGCTGGTGCTGCGGGCGGGCACCCATCTGCTCGGTACCCGCCCGCGTTTCCCCCTGCTCACCGGCGCTGCCGTCACCGCCGCCGCGTTCACCGTGGCGCTGGGCCTGTCCTGGCTCCTGTACGAGGGTGTGGAGCGGCCCGCGCGACGGCTGCTGCTACGGCGTCCGGCACGGCAGTGCCCCGAAGGGGCGCGGGGAACTGCGCGACCAGCCACGACGGCGCCGCAGTGACCGACGGCATGTCGCGGCACTTTCCGTGGCGCTCTCAGCCGGGTCCGGCCTGGCCGGCTACGGGAACTGGACCACCTTCGACGGGACCGTGCTGGTCCCCGAGGTCGGCGATCCGGTGGTGTTGACGACGTGGGCGTACTGGCCCATGCCGCCCAGCGAGATCACCAGCAGGTCGTGCATCTTGATGCCCGAACCGGTCGGTACCTGGAAGCCGTTGGACTGCACGATCGTCGGGTCGGCCGTGTAGTTGCAGTAGCTGCCCAGGCCCCACGCCTCGTGCGTGCCCACGGTGTCGGCGACCTTGTAGGCCGCGTAGCCGACGACGCCGTCATGGGTGATGGCGGCGGCGTTCGGGGCGTCGTACGCCTTCTCGTTCTGGAAGAAGATCGTGCGGCCGCGTTCGCCGTTCCAGTAGACGTCGTACTTGTTGAAGTGCTCGACGAACAGGCCGGTGGCCAGGACGTCGTTGCCGTTGACCCGCAGGCCGTAGTCGGCTCTGTTGGCCGTCCAGCCGACTCCGCTGCCGTGGTCGGCGCGCCAGAGCCAGGTGTGGTCGATGAGCACGTTGTTGCTGTTGACCACGACCGAGTTGGTGGCGAGGCCGGGTCCGGCGCCGCCGACGCGCACGAACACGTCCTGCAGGGACGTGGGGTTGGCGGAGTGGTCGGCGGTGGAGCCCGGGTCGCCGATCCGCAGCAGGGTGTCGGAGTTGACCGGGCCCGCGTCGATGAGGAACCCGGCGAGCTTCACGCCGTCGACGTCGGCGACGTGCATCGCGTCGACGCCGTTGTCCGGGACCAGGGTGGCCAGGCCCAGGCCGAGGACCACGGTGTTGGCGCGGGTGACGTCGATGGTCTGGTCGAGGTGGTAGACGCCCGGGGTGAACAGGAGGTTGAGGCCCTGGGCGAGGGCCTGGTTGATGGTGGCGGCGGTGGCGCCGGCCTTGACGACGTAGAACTGGTCCAGCGGGAGGGAGGTGCCCGCGTTCGCCGGCCAGGAGACGCCCCGCGCGCCCGTGCGCTTGGCGGGGACGAACACCTTGTAGGTGCTGCCGTCCAGGTAGAGGAAGGGCTTCTCCCGCGAGACCGGGGTGGTGTCCAGCGTGGTGTACGGGCCGCTGTCGAAGTTGGTGGCGGGCGCGCCCTCGACCCCGGAGAAGGTCATGTTCCAGACGCCGTTGGTCCAGCCGCCGACCGAGCTGTCCCGGGTGTACCACTGCTGCTGGGAGTACGGGCCGACCGTGCCGTCGATCTTCGAGTCGGCGATGTACCCGCCGGAGGCCCAGCCGTAGCCGTTCGGGGCCAGGTTGAGGCCGCCCTTGACGTGGATACGACGGAAGGGGGCCGCCTGAGCCACGGCCCAGCGGTCCGTCCCGTTGGAGGGGGTGATGGCGAGGTTCTCCGCCGAACGCCAGAAGTTCTGCGTGGCGTTCCCGTTGAACCAGCCCGCGTCGACCGTGACATCGCCGTTGATCTGCGTGTCGTCGGGGTTGAGGCCGAGGCCGGAGATCGAGGTGTAGAAGCCGATCTGGGCGTTGATGCCGTTGTAGGTGCCCGGCTTGAGCAGGAACTGGTAGCGGCCGGTACCGAACTGGGCCGACTCCTGCTGGGCGAAGACGGAGTCGAACTTCGCCTGGAGGTCGGGCGTGGACGGGTCGACGACGATCACGTTCGGGCCGAGGTCGCCGCCGCCCTGGACCGGGGGCGTGCCGGTGGTGGTTCCGTAGACCTGGAACTCCCAGAGCGAGTAGCCCCACTGGGTGGCGCGGTGCACGCCCAGCATCCGGACGTAGCGGCCCTGCCCGGAGACGGTGAGGGTGTCGGTGCCCCCGTCGCCGCCGGTCACGGACCGCAGGTCGGTCCAGTTGCTGCCGTCGGCGGAGATCTGGACCTTGTAGTCCTTGCCGTAGGCGGTCTCCCAGTCGAGGACCACCTGGCTGACCGTGGCGGTGGCGCCGAGGTCGACCTGGAGCCACTGGTCGTCGGAGAAGGCCGACGACCAGCGGGTTCCGGTGTCGCCGTCCACCGCGTTGCCCGCGGCGGTCCCGGCGTTCTCGACGGAGGAGGCGGTGGCCGTCCGGCCCTGGGACAGCGGCGCGTCGGCGGCGTGGGCGGCCGGCGCGTGCGCGGTGGGAAGGGCGAGCAGCGCCGCCATGGCGGCGAGCACTGCGCCCAAGGATCTCAGTCGTCTCATCAGCGGCTCCCTGAGGTGGACGTGGCGGTGCGGGCAACGACCGCACCCCACGGCTTAGTTCAGGTTTTGATTTAAGTGGTGAGCCAACTGTGCGACAAGCCTTCGGGAGCGTATTTCTCGACCGCGGCCGCCCCGCGGCACGTCACAGTGACGGCCGCGGGGCGGATGCCGGCCCTGTCACAGGCCGCGCTGCGCGTACATGGCGGCGAGGTCGCCGGACAGGGCGCCCTTGGCCCAGCGGGTGATGTCGTCGGCAAGCACCTCGTAGGCGTCCGACTCGACACCGTCGAGGGCCGCCGCGGCGATGTCCTCGGGCTTGGCCTTGGGCCCCTCGGCATGCGCGGCCATGTCGGTGTCCACGTAGCCCATGTGCAGGCCGGTGACGCCGATGCCGCGCGGCTTGAGCGCGAGGCGCAGGCTGTTGGTCTGCGACCAGAAGGCCGCCTTGGAGGCGCTGTAGGCGCCGCCCTCGGCAACCCAGGACAGCACCGAGTGGACGTTCAGGACGTGGCCGCCGCCGTTGCGCTCGATGACCGGGACGAGGGCGCGGGCGAGCAGCAGCGGGCCGTAGAAGTTGATCTCGAACTCGCGGCGGATCTCGTCGAGCGGCGAGGTCAGGAACTGGGTGCCGAGGGCGATCCCGGCGTTGTTGACCAGGACCGTGACGTCCTGCACCCGCTCGACGACGGCGGCCACGGAGCCGGGGTCGGTGACCTCCAGGGGCAGCGCCACCGCGTCGGGGTGGGTGACGGAGCGCGGGTCGCGGGCGGTGGCGTAGACCTTGCCGGCGCCGCGCGCGTACAACTCCTCCACCAGCGCCTTTCCGACGCCCCGGCTGCCGCCGGTGACGAGGACGACGGAGTCCTTGATAGCGGTCATGACACTCACACTCCAGATGCCGACAGCGGTCGACTGAGATCGACAAGGGCGGGAAACCGATCGGTTTCCATCCGTTGCCGCCATAGTAAACCGATCGGTTTCCGTCTTCAATCGCGGAGTGGCCCGCCCGCACCCCCGGCGACCCCTATCTCCTTGCGGGCAGCGGTAGTTACTCGATCAAGTTCATTCCGTCCGACCCCTGGCTACGGACTCCTACCGGGCGGTATACAGACCCCCGACACACGCGTACGGGCCACCCGTCGGGACCGGTTCCGTGCGCGTCCTCGCGCAGGGGGGAATTCCATGGCGTACGGCACCCCGTCGGACGGTTCGGCGAGACGGCACCGGCGGAAGGCCACGGTGGCGGCGGCGCTGGGCGGCTGCGCCCTGGTGGCCGCCTCCACCACTCCGGCCGCGGCGCACGGCGGCGGCCACGGGTCCGGCCACGACCACGGCACCAGCTATGTGGCGCTCGGCGACTCCTACACCTCGGGTCCGCTCATCCCCACGCAGGTGGACGCCAACTGTGCCCGCTCCGACCACAACTACCCCTCGCTGGTCGCGGCGGCGCGGCACGTCAGCGCGTTCAAGGACGTCAGCTGTTCCGGTGCGACGACCGCGGAGATGTGGAAGGCGCAGGGCACCAACGGCCCCCAGCTGGACGCCGTCCAGCGGGACACCGACCTGGTGACGGTCCAGATCGGCGGCAACGACGTGGGCTTCAGCTCCATCATCGGCACCTGCGCGGCCCTCAGCTCCAAGGACCTGACCGGCAACCCCTGCCAGCAGTACTACAACGCGTCCGGCACCGACCAGCTGGTGCTCAACATCGCACAGACCGCGCCGAAGGTCGACAAGGTGCTGCGGGCGGTCCGCGCCCGGGCCCCGCACGCCCGGATCGTGGTCGTCGGCTACCCCGACCTGCTGCCCGACGACGGCAGCGGCTGCTACCCGACCGTGCCCTTCGCCGCCAAGGACTTCCCCTACCTGCGGGACACCGGGAAGCGGCTGAACCTGATGCTGCGCCTGGTCGCCGCCTGGAACGGCGCCCGGTACGTGGACACCTACGGCCCGACCGTCGGCCACGACATGTGCAAGGCCCCCGCCGACCGCTGGATCGAGCCCCTCCAGCCGACCTCACCGGCGGCTCCCGCCCACCCCAACGCCAAGGGCGAGGCGGCCATGGCCCAGGCGGTGCTGGAGCGTCTCGGCGGGCGTCACTAGGTGGTGGGCAGCGGCTTGTGCGGGTAGCTCCGCAGCACGAGGGAGGTGGTGACCGGGCCGTGGCGGGCCAGCGAGTCCACCACCTCCTCCAGGCGTTCGGCGTGGGTGCAGTGCACGTCGAAGAGCAGGCAGTCCTCGCCGGTCACCCGGAGCGTCGAGACGACCTCCGGGATCCGGTCGGCGAGGGCGAGCGCCTTCGGCAGCTGGGCGTGCGTGGTGCGCAGCCGGACGACGGCGTGGATGTTCAGCCCGAGCGCAGGCGCGGCGACGACGGCCCGGTAGCCGGTGATGACTCCGCTCTTCTCCAGCCGCTGGATGCGGGCGCCCGCCGCCGGCTGGGAGAGCCCGACCCGCCGTCCCACCTCGGCCCCGGTGAGCCGGCCCTCGGTCTGGAGCAGCTCCAGGATGGCGCGGTCGATGTCGTCGAGTGATTCCATCGTCGTCGTCCCCACTTTCCTCTGGATCACTTGCGGAGCCGGATCGCCGCCACTGCTTCCTTCAGAATCGCCCGCAGGACGGGCCCGGTGAGCGCCGGGTCACGAGGGAAAGGGCGGTCGGCGATGGTCGCGTACGTCATCATCCCCGGGATCGACGGGTCGGACGACGGGCACTGGCAGAGCCGGTGGGAGCGGGCGTGGGGGGACTCGGCGGTGCGGATCGCCCCGGGGTCCTGGACCCGGCCGGAGCTGGCGGACTGGGTGGACGCGGTGCGGGCCGCCCACGACATCGCGGTGGCGCGGGGCGCCGGCCGGGTGGTGCTGGTGGCGCACAGCCTGGGCTGCTGGGCGGCCGCCGCATGGCTGGAGCGGGTACGGCCCGCGGGGGTGTCGGCGTTCCTGGCCGCGCCGCCCGATCCCCGGGGACCGGCGTTCCCGGCTGCGCGGGCACCGACGTTCCTGGACCTGTCCGCCCGTCCGCTGCCCTGCCCGGCCCTGGTGGTGGCGAGCGACGACGACCCGTACGGCGATGCCACGGCCTCCGCCGCGCTGGCCTCGGGCTGGCAGGCGCCCCGGCGTTCCGTCGGTGCGCACGGGCACCTCAACTCCGCGAGCGGGCTCGGCGACTGGCCGGCCGGCCGGGAACTGCTGCGGACGCTGGTGGGCGGCCGAGCCCCGCGCGGGGCCGACACCTCGGGCGGTCCGGCCCCTTGGGAGGGACCCACGGGCGGTTCGCGATAGGTTGACCTGCATGAGCGACAACGTTTATTTCGACATCTCGATCAACAACGAGCCGGCCGGCCGGATCGTGTTCAGCCTGTTCGACAAGGTGGTGCCCGAGACGGCCCGCAACTTCCGCGAGCTCGCCACCGGGCAGCACGGCTTCGGTTACGCCGGTTCCGGCTTCCACCGGGTCATCCCCGAGTTCATGCTCCAGGGCGGCGACTTCACGCGCGGTGACGGCACCGGCGGCAAGAGCATCTACGGCGAGAAGTTCAAGGACGAGAACTTCGAGCTCAAGCACGACCGCAAGTACCTGCTGAGCATGGCCAACGCGGGCCCGAACACCAACGGCTCGCAGTTCTTCGTCACCACGGCGCTGACCCCGTGGCTGGACGGCAAGCACGTGGTCTTCGGCGAGGTCGTCGAGGGCTCGGACCTCGTCGACAAGATCGAGAGCTACGGCTCCCGCAGCGGCGCCACCAAGGCCGAGATCAAGATCACGGCGAGCGGCACCGTCTGATCACGGGCCGATCCACCGCAACGGTGACCGGGCGCCCGCCCGGTCACCGTTCGTCGTTCTCCCGTCGCGGCTCGACGGTCCCCGGCGGGGCGCGCCCGGCGGGGGTGTCGTGCGCGGTGAGGTGCTCCAGGACCTCGGCCAGTTCCTGGCAGGCCTCCTCGACGGAGAGCCGGGTGGTGCGCTGCTCGGTGATGACGGCCGACAGCAGCAGCGCGGTCAGCGCCAGCGCGCCGTTGAACAGCTGCAGCTTCAGCATCACCTCGACCTGGGACAGCCCGGCGAAGGCGCCGATGCCGTCCGTCGCGGCGACCGTGGCCATGACCGAGGTGAACAGGGCGCACAGCACGCTCCCCGCCAGCCGGAACCGCAGGGCCGCCCAGATCAGCAGGGGATAGACGAGGAAGAGCGCGCTCAGGTTGCTGTGCGTGGCCACCGGGACCAGGACGGCGGCGACGGCCGCGAGGGCCAGGGCCTCCTTCCAGCGGGCCGTCGAAGGCAGCCCCCGGGCCCCCAGCAGCACCAGCAGGAACGGGGTGACGATCAGCACGCCCATCGCGTCGCCGACCCACCAGGCCAGCCAGATCGGCCAGAAACTGCTCGCGGGGAGTTTCCCGGCGAGCAGCAGGGTGACCACGTCGACGGTGGAGCTGACCAGCATCGCGGTGAACGCCCCGAGGAACACCAGCGCGAGGCCGTCCCGCAGCCGGCTCAGGTCGGTCCGGAAACCGGCCCGGCGCAGCATCAGATACGCGCAGACGGGCCCGGCCGTGTTGCCGAGGAGGATGCCCACGGTGTCGAGCTCGGGCGGGCCGAGGGACAGGACGAGGAAGAAGGCACCGAGCATGATGCCCGGCCAGCAGCCCAGACCGAGGACGAGCAGACAGGCCACCGCCACACCCGTCGACGGATAGATGGGGGTGAACACGGCCCCCTCGACGGTGAGCCGGCACAGCAGGCCGAGCTGCCCCGCCGCGTAGTAGCAGGTGGCGACGGCCAGCGTCCGCAGGGCCAGGACAGCCGGGCGGCGCAGTTCCTGAATACCCACCACAGCAGCCATCAGACACCGCCACGGCCCACTCGGCGAGCGGGAGCCACCCGCGACCGGGGCGGGGGGTGCTACGGCGGGCGGTCCAGGCCGTCGTGGCCTACGACGAGGACGGCGGCGTCGTCCTCGTGGCCGACGCGTTCCGCGCCCTTGATCACGGCGGCGGCCAGGGACTGGGCCTCCAGGCCGGCGACGGCGGCGACGCCGGCGAGCCGCACCACCTGGGCGAGCCCCTCCTCGACGCTCATCGACGGGCCCTCCACCACCCCGTCGGTGAGCAGCACGAACATGCCTCCGGTGGTGAACCGGTACCGGGACACCGGGTACGCGACGCCGGGTTCGATGCCCAGCGGCGGCCCGCCCTCGTCCTCGGCGACCCCGGACTTCCCGTCGGCGGTGGCCCAGACGAACGGGATGTGGCCGGCCCGGGCGCTCTCCAGCACCCCGGTGTCCGGGTCGAGCCGCATGAAGGTGCAGGTGGCGAAGAGCTCGCTGCCCAGGGAGACCAGCAGGTCGTTCGTCCGGGCGAGCAGCTCGTCCGGCTCGCCGGTCACCGAGGCGAGGGCCCGCAGGGCCGCCCTGACCTGGCCCATGAAGGCGGCCGCCTCGATGTTGTGCCCCTGGACGTCGCCGATGGCCAGGCCGATACGGCCGTCGGGCAGCGTGAAGGCGTCGTACCAGTCGCCGCCCACGTTCAGCCCGTAGCAGGCGGGCGCGTACCGGACGGCCAGATGGCAGCGTGGGGTCTCGGGCAGGTCCCGGGGCAGCATGCCGCGCTGGAGGGCGATGGCCAGCTCGACCTGCGAGCGCTGGTACTCGGCCCGCTCGCGCGCCTGGGCGGTGAGCGACCTGAGTCTGACCAGCAGCTCGTCGTCCATCGCGCGCTTGCGGGGCATGGATCACTCCGGCCGGGGAGACAGCCCTTCCAGGACAGACCCCTGGATTTTTACCTTTACAGGATCATAGTGCGAAGAGCGGACAAGCGGTCGGCGGCGGCCGGGCGCGGTCGGCCGCCGCCGGGGCACGATGCGGTCACCCCTTGCGCACGCCGTCGGCCCGGCGGGAGGCGCGCAGGGTGCCGACCGTCTTCAGCAGCCGGTCCGCCGGGTCGCGCAGCCGCGGATGGGCGAGGACGGTGTTGCGCAGTCCGCGGACCGGGCGGCGCCACAGCCGGTGCGCCGTGGCCACCGGGTGGGCCCGGGTGGCGAAGCCCTCGCCCACCCGCAGCTCGCGGGTCTTGAGCCAGTCCTTGTACTCCTTGTCGCCCCGCCCGAGGTCCACGAGGGTGACGCCACCGCGCGCCGCGGCCTCGGCGGTGCGCAGATGCATCATCAACCCGGGTGAGTAGTAGTGCAGTTCGGGGTCGTACGCGGTGAACCAGGCGGCGAGCACGGTGCCGGACCGCGGGCCGAAGTGCGCGGCCACCGGCCGGTCGCCGGCGTAGAGCACGGACAGCACGCCGGTGAAGTGGTCCTCGCGGACGTGGAAGAGGTGGTCCACGAGGTCGACGATCCAGGGGCGGGCGAAGCGGTCCATGCGTCCGGTCCGCCGGTACTGGGCGGACTTCCAGCGCATCAGGGTGCGCAGGGCCGCCGGGTCCCGCTCGTCGAACTCGAAGCGCAGCTCGCCGATGTCACGGCCGAGGCGCCGTTCCTTCTTCAGCGTGGTCTTCGCCAGGCCCGGGTAGGTGGCGCGCAGCCACTCGGGGTAGCCGCCGTCCCCGGGTTTCACATCGATCACCGGTGAGGCGAAGGTGCCGGTGACATGGGGGGCGAAAGGTCTCTGCTCGGCGACCAGATGGTCGAACTCGAAGATCGACATCCCGCACGCGCCCAGCAGTTCCCGGGCGTCCCAGGTGACCCCGGGCCGGTGCACCAGCGCCTGGCAGTCGGAGAGCCCGAGCCCGACGGCCCGGCCGACGCCCAGCGCGTTGCGTTCGTACGGGAGGAAGCCGACCGGCTCCCCGCCCTCACGCAGGACCGCCACCCGTACCCCGGAGCGGTGCTTGCCCACGCCGATCGCGAACTCCGGAGCCAGAAAAGGGTTGGCGTACTCCGGCGACTCGTCCATCGCGTGGTGCCAGGCCCGGCGGAGCGGCTCGGTCAGCTCGCCGGGTCTGTGGATCGTGATGTCCACCTCAGATCAACCGCCCCTCGGCTGACGAGGTGTGTGGCACGTGATTCCGGGACCGGCTCCCGGACGGACCTCTGCACTGGCCTCTGGATCGCATGGGCGACCGCTCTCCCCCCATAACGCGAATTCCGCGTTCTGCCGTTACCAGGAACAGCTCCTGTTCCCCGCCGTACACCTTCGGTCCGTGACCGGCGAGCGGGTCGCCGGTCCGGAGGTGTCGCTCAAACGTCGCGAAACAGTACGCACGCTGTCAAGGGTGCCACTCTCGGGGCAGGTTGGAGGTGGGGTGACTCGGACTTTCCCGGCCCTTTCCGTCAGGTCGCGGTCGCCGCGGCCGCCGCGCGTCCCGTCTGGCGGCCGGAGAAGAGGCAGCCGCCGAGGAAGGTCCCCTCCAGCGAGCGGTAGCCGTGCACCCCGCCGCCGCCGAAGCCGGCGACCTCACCGGCGGCGTACAGACCGGGTACGGGCACCCCGCTGCTGTTCAGGACCCGTCCGGACAGGTCGGTCTGGAGGCCGCCCAGGGTCTTGCGGGTGAGGATGTTCAGCCGGACGGCGATGAGCGGGCCGGCGCTGGTGTCCAGGATCCGGTGGATCGAGGCGGTGCGGCTGAGCGAGTCGCCGATGTAGTCGAGCGCATTGCGGATGCCCATGACCTGGACGTCCTTGGTGTACGGGTTGTCGATCTCGCGGTCGCGCGCCTCGATCTGGCGTTTCAGGTCGGCGAGTTCGATGAGGTTGTCGCCGGTCAGCTTGTTCATGCCGGTGACGAGGTCGGCGAGGTTGTCGGCGACCACGAAGTCGACGCCGTTGTTCTTGAACTTCTCGATGGGCTCCGGTGTCTGCCAGATCCGGGAGAGCAGTTGCCAGATGTTCTTGTTGGTGAGGTCGGGGTTCTGTTCGGAGCCGGAGAGCGCGAACTCCTTGGCGAGAATCTTCTGGGTGGTGACGAACCAGGAGTAGTCGTAGCCGGAGGCGGTGATCGACCCGAGCGTGTGCAGGGTGTCGTAGCCCGGGATGTCGGGGGTGTTGAACCGGCGGCCCTTCGCGTCGAACCACATCGAGGAGGGGCCGGGCAGGATGCGGATGCCGTGGTTGGGCCAGATCGGGGCGTAGTTGCGCAGGCCCTCGGTGTAGTGCCACATCCGGTCGGGGTTGACGATCCGGCCGCCCGCCTGTTCCGTGATGCCGAGCATGCGGCCGTCCACGTGCGCGGGCACCCCGGTGATCATGGTCTTGGGCGGGGTGCCGAGCCGGGCCGGCCAGTTCTGCCGTACGAGATCGTGGTTGGCGCCGATACCGCCCGAGGTGACCACGACGACCGGTGCCCGCAGTTCGAAGTCGCCCACGACGGTACGGGAGCTGGCGGTGCCGCGGGCCGCGCTGCTGGGCTCCAGGACCGCGCCCCGCACCCCGGTCACCGCACCGCCGGTGGTCACCAACTCGTCGACCCGGTAACGGAACTTGAAGGTCACCTTGCCGGCGGCGACGGCCGCCCGCACCTTCTTCTCGAAGGGTTCGACGACGGCGGGGCCGGTGCCCCAGGTGACGTGGAAGCGGGGCACGGAGTTGCCGTGGCCGTCGGCGAGACCGCCGCCGCGCTCGGCCCAGCCGACGATCGGGAACCACTGCACGCCGAGTCCGGAGAGCCAGGACCGCTTCTCCCCGGAGGCGAACTCCACATAGGACTGGGCCCATTTGTACGCCCAGTAGTCCTGGCCGTTCGGGTCGTCGATCCCCCGGTCGAAGCCGGCCGTGCCGAGCCAGTCCTGCCAGGCGAGGTCATGGGAGTCCTTGACCCCCATCAGCCGCTGTTCGTCGGAGTCGACGAAGAACAGCCCGCCGAAGGACCAGAACGCCTGGCCGCCCAGGCCGGCCTCCGGTTCCTGGTCGAGCAGCAGCACCTTGCGGCCGGCGGCGGCGAGTTCGGCGGTCGCGACCAGTCCGGCGAGGCCGTGGCCGACGACGATCGCGTCCGCGTCCTGCGACTCGGCGGCGAACGCCCCCGCCTGGCCGAGGGACAGGCCGGCGAGCGCGCCGCCGGCGACCGTCAGCACCTGGCGCCGGCTGAACCGGGACTCCTGCTGGGAGCTGTCGGCCGCGTCCGCGACCGCTCTGGGATTTTCCATGGTGGGGCTGCCTTCCGTACGGATGCGGGCGGTGCGGGAGACAAGGCTGGGACTGCCGGGGCGGCAGGGTGTTACCGACGGTAGCCCATGGTCGTGGGCGGCGACCAGAGTTCTGCGTTACCGGGATATGCCGGTTCTTGACCGCCGCTTTGGGCGCGCACTCCGCACCCCCGCACCTCCGCGTCTTCGCACCCCACCCCCCGCCGCCTCGCACTGGCGTGCTAGGACCCTCTGCCATGGAGACCGTGGCGACCGAGCCCATCACCCCGTCCACCCCGCGGCCCGTACGGTGGCCGACGATGGTCCAGGGGTGGCATCAACTGACCTTTCTGCACTGGCCGGTGGAGCCCGAGCGAGTGGCGGGGCTGCTGCCCGCCGGTACCCGGCCGGACACGCTGGACGGAGTCACGTACGTCGGGCTCGTGCCGTTCCTGATGCGGGGCACGGGCTTCGGGCCGGGGCCGGGGCTGCCGTACCTGGGCACCTTCTGCGAGACGAACGTGCGGCTGTACTCGGTGGACGGGCAGGGCCGGCGCGCGGTGGTGTTCCGGTCCCTGGACGCGTCCCGGCTGCTCCCGGTACTGGTGGGCCGGTCGGGGTTCCGGCTGCCGTACGTCTGGGCCTCGATGCGGCTGACCCGCGAGGGCGATGTGATCACCTACACCTGCCGACGGCGGCGCCCGGCGGCCGCGAGCCGGGCGGTCGTACGCATAGGGGAGCCGATCGCCGAGCCCTCGCCGCTGGAGCGCTTCCTGACCGCGCGCTGGGGGCTGCACGTGACCTGGCACGGCCGCACCGCGCATCTGCCGAACGAGCATCCGGCCTGGCCGCTGCACCGGGCCGAACTCCTGGAGCTGGACGACGAGTTGGTCGAGGCGGCCGGCCTGCCCGCGCCCCCCGGGCCGCCGGTCAGTGTCCTCTGGTCGCCCGGCGTGAAGGTGCGGTTCGGGACGCTGGAACTGCTCCGCCCTCCCAGGTAAAGAGATCGCATGGTCTAGTCCAAAGTGAGCTTTGGTCCAGTCCAATTCATTGACGTGACCGCGACACCTCCGGAAGCTGGGACCCACCCCACACCTCCCCGGCCCCCTGGAGGCACCAGTGAGACCCCTTCGCGCATGTCTGGGCGCGGCGGCAGCCGTCACCCTCGCCGCCGCCGGCACCACGGCACTCGTCGCGAGCGACGCCTCGGGCGCGACCACCGCGCTGAGCAACCGGTGGTACGCGGCCGCCCCCTACCTGATGCCACTGGACAACAACCCGCCGGACGCGGCCGCCATCATGGACGCCAGCGGCCTCAAGGCCTTCCAGCTGGCGTTCGTCCTGGCCCCCAACGGCGGCGGCTGCTCGCCCACCTGGGGCGGCACGGCGGCCGTCTCCTCGGACACCGCCGTCCAGTCGGTGATCAACACCATCCGGGCCAAGGGCGGCGACGTCTCCGTCTCCATCGGCGGCTACGGCGGCACCAAGCTGGGCCAGACCTGCGCGGACGCGGCCTCCACGGCGGCGGCCTACCAGCAGGTGATCACCAAGTACGGGCTGCACGCGATCGACTTCGACCTGGAGGAGCCGGAGTACGAGAACACCGCGGCCATCAAGAACGAGATCGGCGCCGCGAAGATCCTCCAGCAGAACAACCCCGGCCTGTACGTGTCGGTGACGACGGCCGGCACGGCGGACGGCACCGGCTGGTTCGGCAAGCAGATGCTGCTGGAGGCGAAGTCGCAGGGATTCACGCCCAACAACTTCTCCATCATGCCGTTCGACGGCGGTTTCAGCGGGGCGGCCTCGCAGACCAGCGCGCTCACCAACTTCAACGCGATCCTGCAGTCCACCTTCGGCTGGGACCAGGCGACCGCCTACGCCCACGAGGGCTTCTCCGGGATGAACGGCCGCAGCGACACCGGCGAGTACTTCACCCAGACCGACTTCCAGACGGTGCTGGACTACGCCACGAGCCACAACATGGACCGCTTCACGTTCTGGTCCCTGAACCGCGACCGCCAGTGCACCCCGGTCGACAACAACGGCACCACGTCCGGGACCTGCTCCAGCGTGGCGCAGAGCGCCTGGGACTTCGCCAAGTACTCGGTGAAGTTCGCCGGGGTCACCCCGCCGACCACCACCCCCACGCCCACCCCGACCCCGACCCCGACGCCCACCTCCTGCAAGACGGCGTGGAGTTCGACGGCGGTGTACACGGCCGGGAACGAGGTCTCGTACAACAGCCACAACTGGAAGGCCAAGTGGTGGACCCAGAACGAGGTGCCCGGCGCCTCCGAATGGGGCCCCTGGCAGGACGAGGGCGCCTGCTGACCTCTTGACGGGGTTGGTCCGGACCTTTAGCTTCACGGCTATCGAGGGTTATGGATGCGTCCGGTGTTCACAGATATGAACTGTCGATGAATTCCGGGCGCGCCCCCCTCCTGGCGAAAGGACCCCCCACGTGAACCGTTCCCGGCTGCTCGCGGCGCCGACCGCCGCGGGCCTGGCCCTCGCCCTCACCGTCCTGCTCGGCGGCAGCGCGGACGCGGCGAACCCGGACGTCGCCCCCGGCGGCAACTTCGACCTGTCCCTATGGCAGCTCCAGGAGCCGGTCGGCTCCCCCGGCTCGCCGACCACCATCCCCTCGTCCCGGCTGCAGGGCGCGAACGGCTACCAGGACGCGTACTTCTACACCGACACCCGCGACGGCGCGATGACCTTCTGGGCGCCGGAGAAGGGCGTCACGACCCCGAACTCCCACTACGCCCGCTCCGAACTGCGCGAGATGAACCGGAACGGCAGCGCCGCGAACTGGTCGCTGAGCGGCAGCCACCGGATGAGCGCGACGCTGCGGGTGGTCTCGGTGACCAAGAACGTGTGCGTGGGCCAGATCCACCTCGGTACCGGCGGTTCCTCCACCAAGCCGCTGCTGGAGCTGTACTACCGCTCCAACGGCGACATCGTGCTCGGCACCGAGAACTCCCCGGACGGCGGCCAGACCTCGCACAGCGTGGGCCATGTGCCGATCGGCAAGACGTGGACCTACACCATCGCCGTCTCCGGCGGGAACACGATCGACCTGACCGTCAACGGGACCACCACCCACTACGCCATTCCGTCCTCCTTCACCCCGTACAAGCAGTACTTCAAGGCGGGCTCGTACAACCAGTCGTCCTCCGACAGCACGACCAACGGCGCCCGGGTCGCCTTCTACGGACTGACCGTCACACACGGCTGAGTTCGCCCGGCCCGGCCTGGCGGGGGCCGTGGTTCCGCCGCACGATGGAGGTGCCATCCGCGCCGCGGCCGGACGACGGGAGGACCGATGACTCAGAACTGGGGACCACGTCCTCCCGTCACCGCGGACGGCCCGGAATGGCGGCCCGCGCTGGACGTCCCGCCGCCCGGGCCGCAGCGCCGCTGGACGGTGCTGCTGCGCTGGCTGCTGCTGATCCCGCAGTACGTCGTGCTCGCCCTGCTGGGCATCGCGGCGCTCTTCGTGACGGTGGTCGGCTGGTTCGCGGCGCTCGTCCTGGGCCGGCTGCCCGACGGCATCGCCTCGTTCCTCGGTAAGTACCTGGCGTACGAGACCCGGATCGCGGCCAGCTCCATGCTCCTGGTCGACCGCTACCCGCCGTTCGCCCTGACCGCGCCCGACTACCCGGTGCGGATCGAGCTGCGGCCCACCTCCCTGAACCGGCTCGCGGTGCTGTTCCGGCTGATCCTGATGATCCCGGCGGCGATCATCGCGAACCTCGCGGCGACCGGCTGGTTCGCGATCGGCTGGATCTTCTGGATCATCGGGATCGTGCGGGGACGGCTGCCGGGGCCGGTCTTCGGGGCGACGGCGGCGGTCGCCCGCTACCGGATGCGGTTCGGCGCCTACGCGAGCATGCTGACGCCCGTCTACCCGAAGGGGCTGCTCGGCGACGCGCCGGCCGCCGGGGAGAAGGCCGCCTCCGCCACCCGGCCCCTGGTCCTGGACACCCCCGCCAAGGTCCTGGTCTGGGTCTTCCTGGTGCTCGGCCTGGTCGCCCAGGTCGGCTCCCGGGACGGCGGCTACCACGAGAACGGACTGGCGAATACGCCGCAAGTGGTACATCTCGTAGGACGGTCGTAGCGTCGTAGGGAACATGTACGGCGAACGGGTGGGAGCGACCATGCGACCAGTGGTGGGAACGGCGATCGGACTCGGGGCGGCCCTGCTGCTCACGGCGGGCATGACGACGGCCTCCGCGACACCGCCGACACCGGCCGCCACGCGGGCGTCGGCCCAGCACCCGGTGCTCGTCGACTGCCTCTGGCACCAGCGGTTCAGGCCGACCGACTTCATGCTGGCCTGCGGCGACGGCAACAGCCTCCTCACCGGCATGCGCTGGACCCGGTGGAACGACCGCACGGCGGTCGGCCAGGGCGTGAACGTGGTCAACGACTGCAAGCCGTACTGCGCGGCCGGCAAGTTCCACAAGTACCCGGTGACCGTGAAGCTCGACCGCCCCACCTCCTGGACGAAGCACCCGAACGTCCAGCACTTCACGCGGATGAACCTGACCTACTCCGGGGCCAGGCCGGAGGGATACACCCAGGTCATGAGCTACCCGATGTGGAACTGAGCGGGGCCGTCACCCGGCTGCGCGGCAAGCGGGGCGAGGCCGTGCGCCGGGCGGGCGACGTCCCGGCCGGGGCTGCCGGGAGCCGTGGCAGGCCTGCCGTCATTTTGGTGTGACCGGTACGCCGGAGCTCCGCGCTCCCGTCGAAAGAGGTCACATGCCCCGATTCCTCCGCCGGGCCGTCGTCGCCCCGGCCGCGGTCGCGATCGGCCTGATCGCGGCGGCCCCGGCCGCGAGCAGCGGGCCGGACGTCTCGAATCCGCACGTCATCGCCCATTTCGACCTGGCTGCCGGGCAGACCCCCGAGAACATGGTGGCCGAGCGCAACGGCTCGGTGGTCGTGTCCTTCTCCGCCGCCCGGCAGATCGCCAAGGTCACCCGGGAACGCCGGATCCGGGTGCTGGCGACCCTGCCCGCCGAGTCCCGCCCCAGGACGCCGCTCGTCCATGACGCCGTCACGCTCGGCCTCGCCCGGGCCGAGGACGGGACGCTGTACGTCAACTACGCCACCGGCACCGCCAAGACGGGCATCTGGCGCATCCCCGCGAGCGGCGGCGCGCCCGAGCAGATCGCCGCGCTGCCGCCGGACGGGGTGCCCAACGGGCTGGCGCTCGACGAGCGGCGCGGGGTGCTCTACGCCGCCGACTCGGTCCTGGGCACGGTGTGGCGGGTACCGCTGGCCGGCGGCACGCCGACCGCGTGGGCCGCGGGCGGCGCGCTCGACGGGCTGCCGGAGACGGCCGACGGTGTCGGCGCCAACGGGATCAAGGTCCACAAGGACGCGGTCTGGGTGACCAACAGCGACCGCGGCACGCTGCTGCGCATCCCGGTCGCCGCCGACGGCTCGGCGGGCGCCGCCGAGGAGCGGGCGAGCGGTCTGCCCGGCATCGACGACTTCGTCTTCCCCGGGCACTCGGACATCGTGCTCGCCGCGCTGATCACGTCCAACGAGGTCGCGCTGGTCCGCCCGGACGGCACCCGCACCACCGTCCTCGGGGTGCAGGACGGTCTGTCCAACCCGACGTCGCTGGCCGTGAGCGGCCAGGATCTGTTCGTGGCGAGCGACGCCTACTTCACCCAGCGGGATCCCAACCTGCTGAAGGCGCGGCTGCGCGCCCACTTCGCCCGCCCGTAGCCGAGGGGAGGGCCGGTCCCGGCCGGTCCTCCCCTCGCCGGGGCTCAGGCGATCTCGACGAGCAGGTCGCCGCCCTCCACCTGCTGGATGCGGTTGATGGCGAGCCGGGAGACTCGGCCGGCCTTCGGGGCGGTGATGGTGGCCTCCATCTTCATGGCCTCGATCGTGGCCACCGTGGCGCCCGCCTCGACCTCCGCGCCCTCGGCCACCGCGAGGGTGACGACACCGGCGAACGGGGCCGCGACATGGCCGGGGTTGGCGCGGTCGGCCTTCTCGGTGGCCGGGATGTCGGAGGCAGCGCCCCGGTCGCGGATCTGGATGGGCCGCAACTGGCCGTTGAGCGTGGACATCACGGTGCGCATCCCGCGCTCGTCGGCCTCGCCGACCGCCTGGAGCTCGATCAGGAGCCGGACGCCGGGCTCCAGGTCGACCGCGTACTCCTTGCCCGGGCGCAGCCCGTAGAAGAAGTCCTTGCTGTCGAGGACGCCGGTGTCGCCGTAGGTCTGGCGGTGGGTCTCGAACTCGCGGGTCGGGGCCGGGAACAGCAGCCGGTTGAGGGTGGTGCGGGGCTCCTTGGCGAGACCCTCGCGGTCCTCGGCGGACAGCTCCGGGGTGGGCTTGGCCGCGGCGCGGCCCTGGAGGGCCTTGGTGCGGAACGGCTCCGGCCAGCCGCCGGGCGGGGTGCCCAGCTCGCCCCGGAGGAAGCCGATGACCGAGTCGGGGATGTCGAACTTGTCGGGGGTCGCCTCGAAGTCCAGCGGCCGCACCCCGGCGCCGACCAGGTGCAGGGCGAGGTCGCCGACCACCTTGGAGGACGGGGTGACCTTGACCAGGCGGCCGAGGATCCGGTCGGCGGCCTCGTACATCGCCTCGATGTCCTCGAAGCGGTCGCCGAGACCGAGCGCCACGGCCTGGGTGCGCAGGTTGGAGAGCTGGCCGCCCGGGATCTCGTGGTGGTAGACCCGGCCGGTCGGGGAGGCTAGGCCCGCCTCGAAGGGGGCGTAGACCTTGCGGACGCTCTCCCAGTACGGCTCCAGGTCCTCGATCGCCCGCAGGTCGAGCCCGGTGGGACGCTCCGAGTAGTCGGTCGCGGCCACGATCGCCGAGAGGGACGGCTGCGAGGTCGTACCGGCCATGGAGGCCACCGCGCCGTCCACCGCGTCCGCGCCGGCCTGGATCGCGGCCAGGTAGGTGGCCAGCTGGCCGCCCGCGGTGTCGTGGGTGTGCAGGTGGACGGGGAGGTCGAACTCCCGGCGCAGCGCGGAGACCAGCTTGGCGGCGGCCGGGGCGCGCAGCAGGCCGGCCATGTCCTTGACGGCGAGGATGTGGGCGCCCGCGTCGACGATCTGCTCGGCGAGCCGCAGGTAGTAGTCGAGGGTGTAGAGCTGCTCGCGCGGGTCGGACAGGTCGGCGGTGTAGCAGAGGGCCACCTCGGCGACCGCGGTGCCCGTCTCGCGTACCGCCTGGATGGCGGGGCGCATCTGGCCCACGTCGTTGAGGGCGTCGAAGATGCGGAAGATGTCGATGCCGGTGGCGGCGGCCTCCTGGACGAAGGCGTCGGTCACCTCGGTCGGGTACGGGGTGTAGCCGACGGTGTTGCGGCCGCGCAGCAGCATCTGCAGGCAGATGTTGGGGACGGCCTCGCGCAGCGCGGCGAGCCGCTCCCAGGGGTCCTCGGCGAGGAAGCGGAGCGCGACGTCGTAGGTGGCGCCGCCCCAGCACTCCAGGGAGAGCAGTTCGGGCAGGGTGCGGGCGACCACCGGGGCGACGGCGAGGAGGTCCTTGGTGCGTACCCGGGTGGCGAGCAGCGACTGGTGGGCGTCGCGGAAGGTGGTGTCGGTGATGCCGATGGTGGGTGACTCGCGCAGCGCCCGCGCGAACCCCTCGGGGCCGAGCTCGACCAGCCGCTGCCGGGAGCCCGCGGGCGGCTCGCCGTCCGGCAGCGGGGGCAGCTTGCTGGTCGACTCGATCAGGTGGGGGCGCTCGCCGTGCGGCTTGTTGACGGTGACGTCGGCCAGGTAGGTGAGCAGCTTGGTGCCGCGGTCGGCGGAGGAGCGGGCGGTGAGCAGGTGCGGGCGCTGCTCGATGAACGAGGTGGTGATCCGGCCCGCCTGGAAGTCCGGGTCGTCCAGGACCGCTTGGAGGAAGGGGATGTTGGTGGCCACGCCGCGGATGCGGAACTCGGCGACGGCGCGCCGGGCGCGGCCGATGGCGGCCTTGAAGTCCCGGCCCCGGCAGGTGAGCTTGACCAGCATCGAGTCGAAGTGCGCGCTGATCTCCGTACCGGCGTGGGTGGTTCCGCCGTCCAGCCGGATGCCGGAGCCGCCCGGGGAGCGGTAGGCGCTGATCCGGCCGGTGTCGGGGCGGAAGCCGTTGGCCGGGTCCTCGGTGGTGATACGGCACTGGAGGGCCGCGCCGTGCAGCTTCACCGTCTCCTGGGAGAGCCCGAGGTCGGCGAGGGTCTCGCCGGAGGCGATGCGCATCTGGGCCTGGACCAGGTCGACGTCGGTGACCTCCTCGGTGACCGTGTGCTCGACCTGGATGCGCGGGTTCATCTCGATGAAGACGTGGTTGCCCGCGGGGTCGAGGAGGAACTCGACGGTGCCGGCGTTGCGGTAGCCGATCTCGCGGGCGAAACGCACGGCGTCGGCGCAGATGCGGTCGCGCAGTTCGGGGTCGAGGTTGGGCGCCGGGGCCAGCTCGATGACCTTCTGGTGGCGGCGCTGCAGCGAGCAGTCCCGCTCGAAGAGGTGGATGACGTTGCCCTCGCCGTCGGCGAGGATCTGCACCTCGATGTGGCGGGGGTCCACGACGGCCTTCTCCAGGAAGACGGTCGGGTCGCCGAACGCGGAGGCCGCCTCGCGGGAGGCCTGTTCGATGGACTCGCGCAGCGCCGCCGGGTCCTCGACGCGGCGCATACCGCGGCCACCGCCGCCGGCGACGGCCTTCACGAAGAGCGGGAAGCCGATCTCCTCGGCGGCGCGCACCAGTTCGTCGATGTCGTTGGAGGGCTGGGAGGAGCCGAGCACCGGGACGCCGGCGGCGCGGGCGGCGGCGACCGCGCGGGCCTTGTTGCCGGTCAGCTCCAGCGTCTGGGCGTTCGGCCCGACGAAGGTGATGCCCGCCTCCTCGCAGGCGCGGGCGAGTTCCGGGTTCTCGGAGAGGAACCCGTAGCCCGGGTAGACGGCGTCGGCCCCGGCCCGCCGGGCCGCGCCCACGATCTCCTCGACGGAGAGGTAGGCGCGCACCGGGTGCCCGGGTTCCCCGATCTCGTAGGCCTCGTCGGCCTTCAGCCGGTGCAGTGAGTTGCGGTCCTCGTGCGGGAACACGGCGACCGTGCGCGCACCCAGCTCATAACCCGCGCGGAACGCGCGGATGGCGATCTCTCCACGGTTGGCGACCAGCACCTTGCGGAACATCCCTGGATCCCTTCAGCCTGCCGGCGACGAACACCATGGTGTCAGCCGCGCCCTGCCGTAGCTCGCCGCAACATTAGGGGTTGCGCGGAGTGGCTGAAGTGCGAAAACCATCACATTGACGTCGTTGAGCACTTCGTCGGGTCGGGCGCGTGACTTATGGGATTCCGGGGAAGGCGGGAGGGTTGGGGCGGCTCAGGGGAGCCGGAAGGACGGTACGGGGTGGCGGGGCGGTCCCGGGCGGTGCACGGGCGGGTCGGAGCGGGGCGGGACCGGCGGGGTGCCGAGCCGCTCGACGAGCCGGGCCGGGACCGGCAGCCGGCGGCCGTGCAGCAGGCCGAGGACGATCGCCGCGGCCACCGCGATCAGGTGCTCGCGGCCGGCGAGGTTCGGTACGGCGATGGACTCCCAGACCATCGAGCCGCCGGTCAGCGTGAAGACGACGGGTGCGCGGCGGACCACCGCCAGATAGGTGAACAGGCCCACCACGGCGGCGGACGGCCCCGTGTCGAGGATCCGGCCGGCCTCCGGGGGCAGGCCGAAGCCCCACCAGCCGGGGCCGAGCGCGACCATCACCCGGGCCGTCATGGTGCCGGCCAGCGTGGTGAGGTAGGCGACGGCGAGGGTGCGGGTGCGGCCGAGGGCGAGTTCGGCGAGGGCGAAGGCGAGGAAGAGCTGGGTGATGCCCGCCCAGACCGGCAGGTCGAGCGCCGGGACGTACAGCGACACCGGGGTGCGCAGCAGGGACAGCCACAGCGGCAGGTCGGCGGTGACGCCGCCGAGGTGCCACACCATCCTTCGGCCGAACGGATGCTGGGCGATGCCGTGGAAGAAGATGACGCCGAACGCGGCCACGAACGCCAGCACGACCCCGGAGAGGCCACGCCGTACGAGCTGCCGTACCGGCTCCACCACGATGCTGTGCCATTCGTCGCGCAGTGTGCGCCGCACGAACCTGGCCGCTCGCGCGGCCGCCTGTCCCCAGTCGCCTTTCATGAAAGGCATCGCCCCCTCGATACCGGCCCCGGCCCTCGGTCCTGCGCCCCGGCCCTCCGACCTGCGCCCCGGAAGAGGTTCTCCGCGCCCCGGCCGTTCCAAGCGCATCGTATAGACGTTTGGATCATTTGCGACGATGCGGGAGCTACTACCGGTCGGATTTCGGCGTCGGGTTTATCACCCGTCCACGAGTGAACCCTCCAGGGCGTCGACGCGTCCCCCTTCCCGACGTCCCGGTAAAGGAGCGGCCATGCTGAATCCGTCCCGCCGTACGGTGCTGACCGCGGCCCTGGGAACCGCGCTGCCCGCCGGTACGGCCGCGGACCCGGTGCGCAGGCTCCGCGCGCTGGAACGCGAGCACCGGGCCCGGCTGGGGGTGTTCGCCCGGGACACCGGCTCGAATACCCGGGTCCGGTACCGCGCCGGCGAACTCTTCCCGATGTGTTCGGTGTTCAAGACGCTCGCGGTGGCGGCCGTGCTGCGCGATCTCGACGAGGATGTGCTGGCCGAGGTCGTCCACTACGACGAGAGCGATGTGGAGCGGTCCGGGGGCGCGCCGGTCACCGGGAGGCCCGAGAACCTCGCCTCGGGAATGACGGTCGCCGAGTTGTGCGGGGCGGCGATCTCGTACAGCGACAACACCGCGGCGAACCTGTTGCTGGAGCAACTGGGCGGGCCGGTGGCGGTGACGCGGCTGAGCCGTTCGCTCGGGGACGAGGTGACGCGCCTCGACCGGTGGGAGCCGGAGCTGAACTCGGCGGAGCCCGGGCGGGTCACCGACACCACCAGTCCAGCGGCGATCGGCACCGGTTACGCGCGGCTGGTCCTCGGCGGCGCCCTGGACGACGCGGACCGGCGGCGGCTCACCGGCTGGCTGCGCGCCAACACCACCGGAGGGGAACGGATCCGCGCGGGGCTCCCCGGGGACTGGACGGTCGGCGACAAAACCGGAACGGGCGGGTACGGCACCGCCAACGATGTCGCGATCGCCTGGCCCCCGGGCCGCGCCCCCGTCGTCGTGGCCGTGCTCTCCACCCATGCCGAGGCCACCGCCGAGCCGGATTCGGCGCTGGTCAGGGCGGCGGCCGAGGTCGTGGCGGACGCGTTCACCCGGGGCCGCACATAAGATCGTTCACAGTCGGTCCACAGCAAGTCGGGTTCGGCCAAGCCGGTTTTATGCAATGAGACCGGAACCGTTCTGTTTCGATCACGAACTCTCGTATAGTGACGCGCAGTTCTGTACCCAGCGTCACAACTCCTTCACCGGAACCACATCCCTGCCCACCGCTCCGAGGACCAGACCGGACCGATGACCGCGCCCACGTATCCCGGCGACCGCCCGTCCCTCCGTACGCTCGCGCCGACCCTGGCGCTGACCGCCGTGGTCTCGGCCCTCGCGGTCTTCGCCGCGGTGACCGCCGCGCCGGCCACGGTCCGCACCCCCCTCGCGCTGGGGGCCAGTGCGGCAGCGCTGCTGCTCTGCGCGGCGGTGACCTGGGCCGTTCACGCGGCCCGCACCGCGCGCGGTGCCCGGCGCCGCCTGGAGACGGTGAGTCAGGACATCGGGCGGCTGCTCCAGCAGCAGGCCCGGACCACCGAGGAGGCGCGCCAGGAGCAGCAGCGACTGATCGACGAACTGGCGCAGCAGCGCAGCGAGTTCGCAGACTCCTTCGAGCAGGAGCGGGCCCGGGTCCATGAGGACGGCGCCCAGGAACTGGACTGGTACCGGCGGGAGCACGCCCGGCTCGCCCGTGAACTGGAACAGGCCTCCCGGGAGCGGGCCGCGGCCATCTCCGCGGCGGGCAACGCGGCCGGCCGGATGCAGGCCCTGGCCACCGCCACCCTCGCCGACCTGCGGAGCATGGAGGAGCGGCACACCGACGAGGAGGTCCTCGCCGACCTGCTCCACCTCGACCACCGCACGGCCCAGGCGGGCCGGCTCGCCGACTCCATCGCCGTGCTGACCGGGGCGCGTTCCGGCCGCCGCTGGGCGCGTCCGATCAGCATGGAGTCGATCCTGCGCGGTGCGATGGGACGGATCAGCGGCTACCGCCGGGTGCGGGTGCACTCGGTGAGCGAGACCGCCGTGGCCGGGCACGCGGCCGAGGGTGTCATGCACGCGCTCGCCGAACTCCTCGACAACGCGGCCAACTTCTCGCCCCCGACGGCCGAGGTCCATGTGTACGTGGAGGAGGTCCCGGCCGGGGTCATCGTGTCCGTGGAGGACAGCGGTCTGGTGATGGGCGATGTGCAGCTGCGCCGCGCCGAGCGGGCCGTCTCCGGTGACACCAGCGAGCTGGGCGGTCTCTCCGGCACCCGGCTCGGGCTCGCGGTGGTCGGCCGACTCGCCGGCAAGCACGGTCTGAAGGTGTCGTTCCGGCCGTCGGCGCGCGGCGGCACCGGGGTGCTGATGCTGGTCCCGCAGGATCTGCTGGGCCGCCCGGTCGCCGACGAACCCGCGCCCGCGAAGGAGACGGATCCGGCCGTGCCGGTGCCGTCCCCGGCGGACCCCCTGCCCGTGCACGAGTCCGCCGCCGAGCCCGACGGACCGGCCGAGACCGCCGACTCCATCGGCTCCCCCGACTCCGCCGACTCCATCGAGGAGGGGGACGAGCCCACCGGGCTGCCCAAGCGGCGCCGCGGCCGGACCCTCGCCGAGGCCGAGCGCCGGTCGGCACCGCACCCGGCGGATCCGCGCCCCGCGCCCGCCGCCGAGGACGCCCGGGTCCGCGCCGCCCGCTTCAACAGCTTCCGGCAGGCCGTCCGCCCGACCGCGTCCGACCCCGCCGGTGTCCCCGGCGCGCCGGACGCCGAGGCCGCGGCCGGTCCGGACGGGGTCCCGGGCGCCCCGCACACCCACCCGGCGCCCGACTCCGCCGAGGCCCCCGGCACGGCGGAGGCCAGGACAGCCCCGTACGCCCCCACGCCCGCGCACGATCCGGTCCCCGCGCCCCATCCGGAGTCCGGCCCCGAGCTCACCTCCCACCCGCACGCGCACCCGGAAGGCGACACCACTTCATGACCGGCAGGACCACCGCCGACGACAAGCTCACCTGGCTCATCGAGGGCCTCCTGGAGCGCACCCCCGGCGCGCGGCACGCCCTGGTGCTCTCCCGCGACGGGCTGAAGCTCTGCCGTACCCCGGAGCTCTCCGTCGACCAGGCCGACCAGCTCGCGGCGATCGCCGCCGGTATCCAGTCGCTGTCCCACGGGGCGTCCGTGGAGTTCGGCGACGGCAGCGGCGGTGTGCGCTCGGCCATGACCGAGTTCTACGGCGGCGTCCTGTTCATCGTGGAGGCCGGCGAGGGCGCCCATCTGGCCGTGGTGACCAGCGAGGACGCGGACCCGGGGCTGGTCGGGCACAACATGAGCGAACTGGTGGAGCAACTCGGCGAGCACCTGACCGCGCAGCCCCGCACCTCATGAGCCGACCCGGACGGGACGACTCGCCCGACCGCCTGTACACGATCACCGGCGGCCGCAGCGGCGTCGGCCCCGACAGCCCCTTCGACCTGGTCACACTGGTCGTCGCCGAGTCGGAGCCGGCTCCCGGCATGCAGTCGGAGCACGCGGCGATCCTGCGGCTGGCCGAGTTCCCGACCTCGGTGGTGGAGATCGCCGCCGAGCTGAGACTGCCGGTGAGCATCACCAAGGTCCTGCTGGGCGACCTGCAGGCGGCCGGCCGGGTCAGCGCCCGCCATCCGTACCGGCCGGCCATCACCGACCCCGACATCCTGGAGCAGGTGCTCGTTGGACTCCGCAACCTCTGACGCGCGCACCCCGTTGGGTGCCTCCGCCGACAACGGTTTCAAGATCGTGGTCGTGGGCGGCTTCGGCGTCGGCAAGACCACCCTGGTCCGTTCCGTCAGCGAGATCCGTCCCCTCAACACCGAGGAGACGATGACCCAGGCCGGCGAGGAGGTCGACGACATCCGCGAGGTGCGCGGCAAGTCCGCGACCACCGTGGCCTTCGACTTCGGCCGGATCACCCTGGACGCCCGCAATGTGCTCTACCTGTTCGGGGCGCCGGGGCAGGAGCGGTTCTGGTTCCTGTGGGACCGGCTGTTCTCCGGCACCCTCGGCGCGGTCGTGCTGGTCGACACCCGGCGGATCGGCGACTCCTGGTACGCCATCGACCGGCTGGAGAAGCACGGCACCCCGTTCATCGTGGCCTGCAACGACTTCGGCGGCCCGGTGCACACGCCCGAGGACGTCCGGGACGCGCTCGACCTGGACCCGCACGTCCCGCTGGTCAACTGCGACGCCCGCTCCCGGGAGTCCGGCAAGCAGGTGCTGATCACGCTGGTCCAGCACGTCAAGAACCGGTACGCCGGCCCGTCCGCGGCGGCGGACCCGCACCGACAGGAGTACGTGTGACCCCCGATGCCGTGCCGCTCGGCGGCCCCCGGTTCCAGACCGATCCGGCGCGCCTGTACCGGGAGATGCGGCGCGACCACGGCGCCGTGACCCCCGTCGTGCTCGACGGGGACGTGCCGGCCTGGCTGGTGGTCGGCTACCGCGAACTGCACCAGGTGACCGGCGATCCGGTGCTGTTCAGCCGGGACTCGGAGCTGTGGAACCAGTGGGACCTGATCCCCGACGACTGGCCGCTGCTGCCGATGATCGGCCGTAAGCAGCCGTCGATCCTGTACACCGTCGGCGAGCGGCACCGCGAGCGGGCCGGGATGATCAGCGACGCGCTGGAGGCCGTCGACCCGTTCGAACTGCGCGGCCTGGCCGAGCGGTTCGCGGACGAGCTGATCGACGGGCTGTGCACCGGCGGCGAGGCGGATCTGATCGGCCAGTACGCGATGCTGCTGCCGGTGCGGGTGCTGGCGCGGCTGTACGGCTTCGCCGACGAGGACGGGCCCGGTCTGGTCACCGCCCTGAACGACATGATCGACGGCCGGGAGCGGGCGCTCGCCGGGCAGACCCATCTGGCCACGTCCATGGCCCAGTTGCTGGCCGACCGGAAGGCGGACCCGGCCGACGACGTGGTGTCCCGGATGCTCCAGAACAAGAGCGGGTTCACCGACGAAGAGATCATGCAGGACCTGATGGTCATGATGGCGGCGGGGCACCAGCCGACCGCCGACTGGATCGGCAACTCGCTGCGCCTGATGCTCACCGACAACCGGTTCGCGGCCTCCCTGTTCGGCGGCCGCAACAGTGTCGCCGAGGCGATGAACGAGGTGCTGTGGGAGGACACGCCGAGCCAGAACATCGCGGGCCGCTGGGCGTCCCGGGACACCCAGCTGGGCGGCCGCCGGATCCGCGCCGGTGACCTGCTGATCCTCGGGCTGCAGGGCGCCAACTCCGATCCGCAGGTGCGCACCGACGCCTCCGCGCTGACCGGCGGCAACAACGCGCACTTCTCCTTCGGGCACGGCGAGCACCGCTGTCCGTTCCCCGCGCAGGAGGTCGCCGAGGTGGTCGCCCGGACCGGTATCGAGGTCGTGCTCGACCGGCTGCCGGACATCGACCTGGCGGTGCCGGCCGACGCGCTCACCCGCCGGCCCTCGCCGTGGCTGCGGGGACTGACCGCGCTGCCCGTCCGGTTCACACCCGTACCTGCCCTCTGATTCCCCTCCGACAGACCGGCACAGCACACCGCATGGCGCAGTTACCCGACCCTGCCCTGGGAGGCACGTCACGATGACGACCGGTACCGAACAAGCCCGGATCGCCCTCGACCCGTTCGTCACCGACCTGGAGGGCGAGAGCGCACGGCTGCGCGCCGCCGGTCCGCTCGCCGCCGTGGAGCTGCCCGGCGGGGTGCCGGTCTGGGCGGTCACCCGGCACGCCGAGGCCAAGGCGCTGCTCACCGACCCGCGGCTGGTCAAGGACATCAACGTGTGGGGTGCCTGGCAGCGCGGCGAGATCGCCCCGGACTGGCCGCTGATCGGCCTCGCCAACCCGGGCCGTTCGATGCTCACCGTGGACGGCGCCGACCACCGCCGGATGCGCACCCTGGTCGCGCAGGCCCTCACCCCGCGCCGGGTGGAGGAGATGCGGGAACGGATCGAGAAGCTCACCCAGGACCTGCTGGACGGGCTCCCCGAGGACGCGGAGAGCGTCGACCTGAAGGCGGCCTTCGCCTACCCGCTGCCGATGTACGTGGTCGCCGACCTGATGGGCATCGACGAGGCCGAACTGCCCCGGCTGAAGGTGCTGTTCGAGAAGTTCTTCTCCACCCAGACCCCGCCCGCCGAGGTCATCGCCACCCTCACCGAGCTGGCCGGGATCATGGCGAAGACGGTCGCCGCCAAGCGGGCCGAGCCCGGCGACGACCTCACCAGCGCGCTGATCCTGGCCTCCGAGGACGGCGACCACCTCACCGACGAGGAGATCGTCTCCACCCTGCAGCTGATGGTGGCGGCCGGCCACGAGACCACGATCTCGCTGATCGTCAACGCCGTGGTCAACCTCTCCACCCACCCCGACCAGCGGGCCAAGGTGCTGTCCGGCGAGGTCGACTGGCCGGCGGTGGTCGAGGAGACCCTGCGCTGGTCCACCCCGACCTCGCACGTCCTGATCCGGTTCGCCACCGAGGACGTCCAGGTCGGCGACGCGGTGCTCCCGGCGGGCGACGCGCTGATCGTGTCGTACGCCGCGATAGGCCGTGACGAGCACGCGCACGGGCCGAGCGCCGGGGAGTTCGACGTCACCCGGCAGACCCAGAACCGGCACATCTCCTTCGGGCACGGCCCGCACGTCTGCCCGGGCGCGGCGCTGTCCCGGCTGGAGGCGGGCGTCGCGCTGCCCGCGCTCTACGACCGCTTCCCCGGCCTGGACCTGGCGGTACCGGCGTCCGAGCTGCGCAACAAGCCGGTGGTCACCCAGAACGACCTCTTCGAGCTGCCGGTACGGCTGAACCCCTAGCCCGCCCCTGTCAGCCGCGGCCGTCGAGGACGGCGGCCAGGCGGCTGTTGAGGGCGTCCCTGAGGCCCGCTTCCCTGGCGACCTGCACCAGGGCCCGGGCGAGCACGGACTGGGGTTCGCTGCGGGCGACGACGAGTCCGACCCGGGGGCCGTGGGCCGGGCCCTCCAGGGGGACCACGCGCATGCCCTCCGGTACGCCGAACATGTGCAGCCAGGCGTGCGAGATCACGCTGGACCAGCGGCCGCCGGGCAGGTGGGCGTAGAGCCCGGCCACGCTGTCGGACTCGACGGCCGGGACGGGGGCGGCGCCGTCGGCGGCGAAGCAGTCGTCGATGATCCGCCGGTTGCGCATCCGCCGTCCCAGCAGGCACAGCGGCAGGGCGGCGGCCTGGGACCAGGTGGCGGTGGCGGCCTCGCCGAGGGGGCCGCCGACCGGGGTGAGCAGGACGTAACGCTCCTCGTAGAGCGGGAAGCGGCGGACCTGGCGCAGTTCGTCGTCGTCCAGGTAGGTCATGGCCGCGTCCAGCTCGAACTCGGCGAGGCCGCGCCGGATGTCGGCCGACGACAGGGACTCCAGGGCCACCCTCGCGTGCGGATGCCGGTCGCAGAACGGGCCGGTGAGCAGGGAGGCGACCGGGACGGCGGTGGGGACGATGCCGAGGCGCAGGGTGCCGGTGAGGCCGTCCCGGAGCGCGGACAGCTCCTGGCGCAGGGCGTCCTCCTCGGCGAGGATGCGGTGCGCCCACGCCAGCACCACCTCGCCCTCGGGGGTCAGCCCCTCGTAGCGGCGACCCCGGCGCACGATCGGGACCGCCAGCTCGTGTTCGAGCCGCCGTATCGCGGCGGACAGCGAGGGCTGCGAGACATGGCAGGCGGCCGCCGCGCGGGCGAAGTGCCGCTCCCGGGCGAGCGCGACGAGGTATTCGAGCTGACGCAGGAGCATGCGTCCATGTCTACCGGATCGGCCGCCGGACGGGCGGCGCCCGTTTGACTTCGAGTGCTCTTCAAGTCGTAGCGTCCGTAGCGCCGGACACCGCCCCGAGATGCCGGTGGCCACGAACAGCGGCTGAATGGACCAGGGGCCGTACCCGTCCGGAGCATCGCACGACTCAGTGGGAAAGGCTGGATTCACATGCAACAGCGCACTCTGGGAGATCTGTCGGTCTCGGCCATCGGCCTCGGCTGCATGGGGATGTCCGCCTTCTACGGCACCACCGACCAGGACGAGGGCGTGCAGACCATCCACCGGGCCCTGGAGCTCGGTGTCACCTTCCTCGACACCGCGCAGCTCTACGGTCCGCTCACCAACGAGACCCTGCTCGGCGAGGCGGTCCGGGGGCACCGGGACGAGTACCAGATCGCCACGAAGTTCAACTACCGGATGGACGACGCCGTCCCCGGCGACATGAGCAGCATAGGCCGGCAGGACGGTTCCGCCGAGCACGTCCGCAGCTCGGTCCACGGTTCGCTGGAGCGGCTCGGCACCGACTACATCGACCTGTACTACCAGCACCGCGTCGACCCGAACGTGCCGATCGAGGAGACCGTCGGCGCCATGGCCGAGCTGGTCGCCGAGGGCAAGGTGCGGCACATCGGGCTGAGCGAGGCGAGCCCCGAGACGATCCGGCGGGCCCACGCGGTCCACCCGATCACCGCCGTGCAGACCGAGTACTCGCTGTGGACGCGGGACCCGGAGGACGGGGTGCTCCCGACCTGCCGGGAGCTGGGCATCGGCTTCGTCCCGTACTCGCCGCTGGGCCGCGGCTTCCTCGCCGGCCGGTTCTCCTCCCCCGACGACCTCGACGCGAACGACTGGCGCCGCACCGGCCCCCGCTTCACCGGCGACAACCTGGACGCCAACCTGCGGCTCGCCGCGAAGGTGAAGGAGATCGCCGCCGAGAAGGGCGTGACCCCGGCGCAGCTGGCCCTCGCCTGGGTGCTGGCCCAGGGCGACGGCATCGTCCCGATCCCGGGCACCAAGCGGCGCGGCTACCTGGAGCAGAACGCGGGCGCCGTCGACGTCGAGCTGACCAAGGACGACCTGGCCCGGATCGACGCCGAGGTACCGAGGGCGGCCGGTGAGCGCTACGACGACTCCGGGATGCGCAGCGTGAACCTCTAGGGTGGCCGGGCGACCGGGGGTGGCGCACGCTATTGCCATGGGACCCTGGGAACGGTGTGCGGCGGGCCTGCGGAGGTCGAGGCAGTCCTCCCACGCCCTGCTGCTGCTCCCGGTCCTGCTCATCGTGGTGATCACCGTGACGGACCTGCGGACGCCCGAGAACATCCATCTGGGCCCCGCCCTGGTCATCGCCCCGGCCCTCACCCCGTCCCTCGCGGGGCCCCGGGCGACCGCCCTGGTCGGGGCGCTGGCGGTGGCCGCCCAGGTGCTGATCGCGGTGTTCCACGGCGGGCTGACCACCGCCAACCACATCGTGCAGATCGTCACCCTGGCGGTGCTCTCGGTGATGGTGGTGGTCTACAGCGCGGTCCGCGAGCGGCGCCGCGCCCAGCTCGCCCAGATCCGCACGGTCGCCGAGGCCGCGCAGCACGTGCTGATGTGGCCGCTGCCCGAGCAGATCGGCCCGCTGCGGATCGCCTCGCTGTACCTGGCGGCCGAGGACGAGGCGCAGATCGGCGGAGACCTGTACGCGGCCACCCGCTGCGACGACGCGGTCCGGGTGCTGATCGGTGACGTCCGGGGCAAGGGGCTGTCCGCGATCGGCGAGGCGGCGCTGCTGCTCGGCGCCTTCCGGGAGTCCGCCCACCGGCATGTCGCCCTGCCGGACCTCGCCGCCGCCCTGGACCAGAGCGTGCAGCGCTACGCGGCGGACCTGGAGCCCCCGGAGGAGGCGGGCGAGCGGTTCGCCACCGCGCTGCTGATCGAGATCCCCGACGAGGACCCGGTCACCCGGATGACCAGCAGCGGCCATCCGCCGCCGCTGCTGCTGAGCCCGGGGCACGCGGTCACCGTGCCGAGCCTGCATCCGGCGCCGCCGCTGGGCGTGCCCGCCACGGGCGGCACCGAGCGCACCCTGGACGTGTTCGCCTTCGAGCCCGGCGACACCCTGCTGCTGTACACCGACGGAGTCGTCGAGGCACGGGACGCGCAGGGCCGGTTCTATCCGCTCGCCGAACGGGTCGCCCAGTGGACCGACGCCGCTCCCGAGTCCCTGATGCACCACATCCGGCGCGATCTGCTGGCCCACGCGGGCGGCTACCTCGGCGACGACGCGGCGCTGATCGCCCTGCACCGCACCCCGACCGTGCACCGCCGCGACCACCACGGCATCCTCGGCCACGGCTCCGCGCGGGCCTAGCGGACCCGCCCCTCAGAACGCCTCGGTCTGGGACTCCAGGTACGTCGTCAGGAAGGCCAGCTTGGCGTCGGTGTCGGCGACCGGGAGGGTTCCGGAGCGGGCGCCGAGTTCCATGGTCTGCGGGGTGTCGGTGGCGAGGGCGGGCCAGGTGGGCAGGGAGGTGCCGTTCGGGTCGCCGGTGGCGGCGAAGCGGGCCACGTAGGAGGCGGTGGTGTCGGCGACGTCGTAGTCCTGGGAGGTCCAGGGGCGGTCGGTGTTGTAGAGGAAGCCGAGCAGGTAGTAGACGTCGGAGCCCTCGAAGGCACCGGTCGCGGCGGTGCCGATGGCCGGGTTCGTGTCGTCGTGGCCGGGCGGGACGCGGGTCCAGAAGTAGGTGTGCACGGGGCCGGAGTTGCCGGCCGTGTCCGTGAACTGGCCCGCCCACAGGAAGGCGGAGACGCGTTCCTCGTCCCGGGCGTAGGCGCTGAGCTGCTGGGCGGCCGTGGTGTCGCTGTCCGCCGGGTACAGCTCCAGGAAGGTGTCGGTCAGCCCCAGCGGGCCGAACTCGGAGTCGGCGAACGCGGTGAACGCGGCGAGCGTCGGCTTCAGGTCGGGCAGGGCGCCGCGCGCGTCCTTGCAGACGCCGGTGAGGACGGGCACGTCGGTCTCGGCGCGGGCCGCCAGGACGGCGGTGTAGGTGTCCGGCAGGACGTATCCGTCGAGGACGTGGCCGAAGTCGGCGGAGGTGTCGGCGGTGGCGCGGGCGACGAGGTCGTCGGCGTCCAGCGCGCGCAGCCCGGCCAGATCGTCCACCCCCAGCCGGGCGGCCAGGGCGGTGCCGTCGGCCTCCGCGTCGGCGAGGCTCCGGTAGCGGCCGGGGCTCCGGGCCAGCGCCGGGTCCTTGGTGTACCGGACGCCGGAGGAGAGCAGGGCGCGGTGGTAGAGGCCCCGGGCGCGCCGGGACGCGAGCAGGATGTCGACGACCGAGGCGCCCTGCGCCCAGCCGGCCAGGGTGACCCGGTCCGGGTCGCCGCCGAACGCGCCGATGTTCCGCCGGACCCACTCCAGGGCGGCCACGACGTCCAGGATCCCCCAGTTGCCGGAGCCGCCGTACGCGGACTCGGCGGTCAGGTCGGGGTGCGCGAGGCCGCCCAGCGGGCCGACGCGGTGGTTGGGGGTCACGACGACCACGCCCTTGGCGGCGAGCAGGGAGCCGTTGTAGATCTCCTGCCCCGACCACAGGGCCTGCGCGCCGCCGTACAGCCAGACGAGGACCGGGCGGCTGTCCGCCGAACCGCTCGCCGCCGTCCAGATGTCGAGGTTCAGGCAGTCCTCGCTCAGCTCCGGCACCTGGTCGCCCGGGATGCCCGTGACCGGCTGGGGACAGGCCGGGCCGAACGAGTCGGCGGCGCGGACCCCGTCCCAGGAGGGGGCCGGCTGCGGCGGGCGCCAGCGGTTGGCTCCGGCGGTGGACGCGGCGTACGGGACGCCCTTGTAGACGGTGACGCCCTTCAGGCCGCCCTGGACCCCGGTGAGCCGGCCGGACTCGATGGTGACCGGGTCGGCGGCGGCCGTGCTCCGGGCCGCCTGGGCCGGGGTGGACAGCGTGCCGAGCAGTCCGGCCGCGGCGGCGGCGCCGAGAAAGCCGCGCCGGTTCAGCGCGGCGGAGGGCAGGTCTGTGTCGCTCACGGGCTTCCCTTTCGGGCGGTGGGGGGGGACGAACCGACGAGTAGCCTGACCGCGGGCGGATCGTGGGGCAACCGCATCCGCGAGACTGACAGCAGGTCAACAGCTACTGACAGCAAGGCGGTTGGGCCCGCTGTTCAATTGTCTTTGGGTCAAAGTTAAGTCGTGAGGGTGTTCGTCGGCAGGGGCTGACTGCGAGACTCCGCATCGCCTTTCACCGACAGGGAGTCGACATGCCCGACCTGCAACCCCCCACGCGCAGACGGCCGTTCCGCAAGGCCCTGGCCGCCGCCCTCGGCGCGCTCGCCCTGGTCGTCGCCGTGCCCGCCACCGCCCACGCGGATGTCCTGACGCTGCTGCCGCAGAACGCCGACGGACTGGAGCAGACGTTCTCCCCGGCCTACGACTACGACGGCGACGGCTGCTACGCCACCGCCGCGATCGGCGCCGACGGCACCCTCAACCCCGGCCTCTCGCTGGGCGGTGACGTCAACGGCCACTGCCACGACTACGCGCAGCTCGCCAACGCCAACACCTACTCGCGCGAGAAGTGCGACAACGGCTGGTGCGCGGTGATGTACGCCAGCTACTTCGAGAAGGACCAGGCGACGTACGGGCCACTGGCCATCGGGCACCGGCACGACTGGGAACACGTCATCGTGTGGATCCAGAACAACCAGGTGCAGTACGTCTCGGTGTCCCAGCACAGCAGCTACCAGGTGGCGGCCGCCTCGGCGATCCGGTTCGACGGCACCCACCCGAAGATCGTGTACCACAAGGACGGCCTGTCCACCCACGACTTCAGGTTCGCCAACACCAACGACGACCCGCCGGAGAACGTGACCGGCGGCTGGTTCTTCCCTCGCCTGGTGGGCTGGGACGGCTACCCGGCGGGCTACCGCGACAAGCTCATGAACGCGGACTTCGGCGACGCCACCATCAAGATCAAGGACGGCTCGTTCAACGCCAACCTGTCGTACTCCATGCCGTCCGGGATCTCCTTCGACCCGAACGCCTGAGCAGGCCGCGGCCGTCGTGGCCGAGCGGCGTCCGGGGGACGACCGTGCCGGGGCCGGGAAGGTGAGCCGGGCCCCGGCACGGAGACCGTGTCACGGCTTGCGGGCGACCGCTCCGTACATCGCGATGTCCTCGTCGCGGATGCCCTGTTCGCCGGTGCCGTCCGGGTGCCACTTGTGGACCTGGACGATGCCCGGCTCGACCAGCTCCAGGCCGTCGAAGAACTCGTGGGCCTCGTCGATGGTGCGCAGCCGCATCGGCATGTTGCGGGCCGCGTACTCGCGGGCGACCCGGCCCACCTCGTCGGGCGCGAACTCGGCGGTGCCGATGGACATCGCCAGGTAGCTGCCGGACGGCAGCGGTTCGAGGAGGCGCCGTACGACGCCCACCGCGTCGTCCGCGTCGAGCATGAAGTGGACGATGGCGATCACCGTGAGGGCGACCGGCTTGTCCAGGTCGAGGGTCTCGCGCAGCTCGGGGGCCTCGAAGAGGTCCGTCAGGTCGCGGAAGTCGGCCTCGATGTACGCCGTCCGGCCCTCGGGCGTGCTGGAGAGCAGGCCCTGGGACAGGGTGAGGACGATCGGGTCGTTGTCCACGTAGACGACCCGGGAGTCCGGGGAGACCGCCTGGGCTATCTCGTGGAGGTTGGGGGAGGTGGGAATGCCGGTTCCGACGTCCAGGAACTGGCGCATCCCCGCCTCCTCGGCGAGCCAGCGCACGGCGCGGTTCATCCAGTCGCGGTTGGCGCGCATGTGGATCGGGAGCGCGGGCCACTCATGGGCCATGGCGTCACCCGCCTCCTGGTCGGCGGGGTAGTAGTCCTTGCCGCCCAGGATGTAGTCGTAGATCCGCGCGGAGTGCGCGTTCTCGGTGTCGATGCGGTCGGCCGGCCATCCGTTGTCGGGCAACGCCGTGTCTCCCATTCAGGTGAGGGGGATGCGGGGGTGTTCGGGGGGCTGCGGGTGGTGCGTCAGATGTGGGGGGTTGATTGAACGATCAGCTATAGCAAGGAAGTTCCGGTGAAGCGGATCACATCAGGAAGTCGGCGTCACCCGCCTTCACTCCGGACAGGAAACTCGTCATCTCACGGGGTGTGAAGACCAGCGCCGGACCGTCGGGGTCGGTCGACTGGCGTACCGCGACCCGGCCGTCGGCGAGCTTCTTCACTTCCACGCAGGCACCGCCGGCGTCGTCGCTCCACGGCTTGGACCAGCCGCGCGCGCCGAGTTGCCGGGACGGGATGCCGTTGTGTATCAGGTGGTGCACGTCAGAGCTCCTTGCGAATCGCACCGAGGAAGGCCTCGGTCTTTCTGGCGGGCGCGGCCTGGGCGCCCAACCGGTCCAGGGCCTCGCGATAGACCACGACGTCGTCGCTCTTGTCCAGGTAGACGGCGCCCACCAGGCCGTTGAGATAGACGATGTCGGGCAGCTCCGGGGCCTTGAACCGGAAGAGGTGGTACGCACCCGCGCGCATCGCGGGGTGCGGGCCGTTGGCGAACGGCATGATCTGCAAGGTGACGTTGGGGAGCCGGTTGATCTCGATGAGATGGTCGACCTGGGCCCGCATGACCTCGGAACCGCCGACCGGCCAGCGCAGCACCGTCTCGTCCATCACGACCCACAGCCTCGGCGGCGCCTGGCGGGTGATCAGCTCCTGGCGGCGCATGCGCAGCGCCACCATCCGCTCGGTGGCCTCGCCCGACGCATGCGGGTTGCCGGCGCCGAGCAGCGCCCCGGCGTACTCCCGGGTCTGCAACAGGCCGTGCACGAACTGGTTCTCGTAGGCGCGGATCTGCAACGCGGCCTGTTCCAGGCTCAGATACGCGGCGAACCAGTCCGGCATCACATCGCGGTAGGTGTGCCACCAGCCGCGCTTGTTGGCCTCGCGGACGGACTGCAGGAAGGTGTCGACCTCCTGGCGGTCCGTCACGCCGTAGGTCTGCAGCAGCTTCTCGGCGTCCGCGAGGCGGAGCCGGGCCACCTTGGCGGCCTCCATCCGGCGGATCGTGGAGTGGCTGACGCCGATCGCCGCACCGGCCTGCTCATAGGTCAGTCCGGCCCGGGTGCGCATCTCCTCCAGCTGCCGGCCGAGGATCATGCGCAGGACGGAAGGGGCACCGCCCCAGTCGGTCTCCGAGGTCACGCCCTACCCCCTCGCACCAGGTTTCAGGGTCACCGACTCGCGCGCTCGCGATCGGCTGACGGACTCATTCGATCACTTCCTGTCGGGGAGCAGCATGCACTTCGCTTCTTGCAATTTTCAACTTGCCGGTTGCGAGACGATGTTGGCAGATGTCAGAGTGGGCTTACTGCTCCGGTCGACCAAGGAGCGGGCGAAGCAGTCCAGTTGGGGGAAACTGAGCTGCGGTCCGGCGCCGTCCAGGCTCGGGTCCTCGTCTGCCCTCGAGCGGACCGGGGCGCATGCGACCGCTCAGCCCCCCACGCTGCGAAGCCGGACGAAAGGCGCACGGCGATGGCCCCGCCCTCTCTCCCCCAGCCGCTCGACCGACTGCCCGAGGACCGCCTGCCCGGTCTGCCCCGGCCGGCCCTGACGGCCGCCGCGGAGGGCCCGCACCACCCGTCGGACGTGACGGGCACCCCCAGACCACCCGGAGGCGAACGCCTCGGTCGACTCCCTGGGCCGCAAGGCCTCGACCGGTTCGCCTCCGGGGACCGGCCCCCCGCCCTCAGCCGCGTGTTCGACCTGGCCCCGACGCCCCGGGCGGTGGGCAACGCCCGCCGGAGCGTGGGCGAGCTGCTGGGCTCCTGGGGCGTGGGCGAGGAGGCCTGCGACAACGCGGTCCTGGTGACCTCCGAACTGGTCACCAACGCGATAGTCCACTCGGCCGGCCGGCGGATCGTGTGCCGGGTGCAGGCCACCGCCGACCGGGTCCGCATCGAGGTCGAGGACCAGAACGGGGGCTTCACGCTCCCGGCGCCCCGGCAGGCCAGACCCGACGAGCAGAACGGGCGCGGGCTGTTCCTGGTCGACGCCCTCAGCCTCGACTGGGGCGTCACGGCCGCCCCGGAGGGACCCTCCTCACGCGTCGTCTGGGCCGAGCTGTCGACGGCACCGGACGCACCTGTCACCACCCCCCACACCCCAGGAGGCCCGCCGCCCCATGGACCGTCCCCCCACCCCTGATCTCGCCGCCGACCCGTCCTGGACCCGCACCCGCCCGAAGCCCGGCCCGGAGCAACCCCACAGCGTTCCGGCCGCCTGATCCCGGGCCCCGCCCCCGTCGGCCCGGCCCTCCCTCCGAGGGCCCGGTCACGGGGCGGGACGGCACCCAGCGGCCGTGGCAGGAGATGCGGGCCCCGGCACCGCACCGCATGATCGGGGAGGGAACGGCCTGCGGCGGAAGGCGGCAGCCCCATGACTCCGACGGTCGACGAGGCCATCGCGCGCGTGGTCCGGGCCGGTGCGTGGCTGCTCGTGGACACCGCCCCGCTGGACTTCGCCTGTCACCGCCCCCAGGTTCTCGGCCGGGCCGGCGGCACCTTCTTCCTGACCAGCACGGAGATCCTGGAACCGGCCGGGACCCGTGCGGGCCCGCACGGCCCGTCGTACACCCCGGGACGCGGCCGCGGGCACCTCTTCGAGATGAGCGCGCGGGGACGCCTGCTGCGGCACTGGGAGCTCGGCGAGGACACGGTCTACCACGCCGGCGGGCTCGCCCACGACGGTCAGTTCGTCTGGGTCGCGGTGGCCGAGGACCGGCCCGACTCACGGTCCATCGTGTACCGCCTGGACCCGGCGACCGGCGAGGCCGAGGAGATGTTCCGGTACCCCGACCACCTCGGCGGCATCGCCCGCGACCCCGAGACCGGTCTGCTGCACGCCGTCACCTGGGGCGGCCGGCGCGCCCTGGTGCTGACCACGGACGGCGAACCCGTCAGCCGGACCCCCGCGCCGGGCCGCCACCTCGGCCTCCACTGCTGCCCGGCCGTCACCGTCCGCTCCCCCGCCGGGCCCTCGGTCACCGTCAGGGCCACGGACTTCGAGCTCGCCGGCGCCGACCGGCTGCGGCTGTACGCGCTGCCCGACGGCTCCCCGGCGACGGGCGGCTCACACCTGCTGGTCCTGGAGGCCGCGTCACGGGCCTGACACCCGCGGACCAGGGGGCGCCGCTAGTCGGCGGTGGTGAAGGCGAGTACGGCGTTCTGCCCGCCGAACCCGAAGGAGTTGCTGACGGCGGCACGCATCCGGTGGGCGCGCGGCACCTTGGTGACGACGTCGAGGTCCAGCGCCGGGTCGAGCACGTCGAGGTTGGCGGTGGGCGGCACGAGTTGGTGGCGCAGGCTGAGCACGGTGCAGGCGGCCTCGATGGCACCCGCGCCGCCGATGGCGTGCCCGATGGCGCCCTTGACGGCGGTGACCGGGGGCACCCGGGCGAAGACCTGGTGCAGCGCGTTGTGCTCGGCCGCGTCCCCCTGCGGGGTGGCGGTGCCGTGGGCGTTGACGTGGTCGACGTCCCCGGGGGCGAGCCCGGCGTCGGCGAGGGCGGCGCGCAGGGCGCGGGCGGCCCCGTCGCCGTCGGGGTGCGGGGCGGTGACGTGGTGCGCGTCGCAGGAGGCGCCGAACCCGGCCAGGTACGCCTCGGGCCGGGCGCCCCGGGCCCGCGCGTCCGCGACCCGCTCCAGCACCAGGACGCCCGCCCCCTCGCCGAGCACGAACCCGTCCCGGTCCCGGTCGAACGGCCGGGAGGCGCTGTGCGGTTCGCCGCTACGACGGGACAGCGCCCGCATCTGGGCGAAGCAGGCGGCGGTCATCGGCAGCCGCGCCGACTCGCTGCCTCCGGCCAGCACCAGGTCGCAGCGGCCGGCGAGCAGCCAGTCCCGGCCCAGGCCGATCGCGCTGGTACCGGAGGCGCAGGCGGTGCTGACGACCATGTTGGGGCCGGTGGCGCCGAGGTCCAGGGCGATCTCGGCGGCGGCCATGTTGGGCACGCTGCGCGGCAGGGCCAGCGGGGAGACCCGATCGGGGGTGCCCTTCGCGAGCCGGTCGAACTCGGGCTGCCAGCCCTGCATGGACCCGGTGCCGACGCCCATCACGACCCCGATCCTGGCCCCGTCCCAGCCGCCCGGCGCGAGTCCGGCGGCGGCGACCGCCTCCCGGGCGGCCAGCAGCGCGAACACGGTGAACCGGTCCAGCCTGCGGCTCAGCCGGCGGCCCAGCAGAGCCGCCGCGTCCAGGTCGGGCACCCGGCAGGAGAAGGCCACCGGCAGCCCCTCCAGCCCCGGGTCGGCGGCGGCCATGGAGTCGCCCGCGCACAGCCCTTCCCACGCCGCGTCCCTGCCGACCCCGGCCGGTGTCACCAGTCCCAGACCCGTGACGGCCACCGGGACGCACCGCGCGGCGGCGCCTGTCTTCGCGAGCTGCATGGCCGCTGATTATCCGGGGACCGGACCACCGCCCCCGCCCGCCACACCTCGCCGCCCCCAGACCGACCCCCCACCACCACCCGGACGCCCGAACACCGGGCACACGATGCGGCGCCGGACGACCCCGGCCTCTCCCCCGAACACCCTCCGCCCCAGGCCCCAGGCGGATCCCGTGGCTGCCCGACACCGCGAACGCCGTACGGCGCCCGGCGACCCCGGCCCCTCCCCCGAACACCCTCCGCCCCAAGCCCGGGCAGGATCCCATGGCGGCGCCGGACACCGCGAACGCCAAGGACGCCGTACGGCGCCCGGCGGCCCCGGCCCCTCCCCCGACCGTCCCCCGACCTGAGCCCGGGGCGGATCCCATGGCGGCCCGTCAGTCCCCACGGTCCGAGCGTCGGCACGATCACTGGGCGGTCCTGCGGCGGGAACGCGGACACGGGCCTGCCGAGCGGCGCGACGATCCAGGCGCACCTGTACGAGCCAGCCACGCGTTCACGCCCGCCACACGCACGAGCCCGGCACCCGTAAAAGCCCGCCACACGCACGAATCCACCACGCGCACAAGCCCACCCCGCGCACAAGCCCGCGGCGGACAGCCGGGCGTCCGGTCATTCCGTTGCGTGGGTCAGCAACGCGGTTGCTGCGGTGCGTAGTTGGGCTGCGGCGGCGGTGCAGGCGGCGGCCTGGCGTTCGAGGGTGGTGCCGCTCCACTCCGGTGCCTCGGTGTGGCCGCCCAGTGTCGCGGCGGCGCCGCGGAGCCGCTCCGCGTAGCCGTCCATGCGGTCCGCGTCGGCCCTCAGGCCGTCGACGTGGGCGAGGAGTTCGGGTGCCGCGGTGGCGGGACGGGATTCGGTCGCCATGGGGGTTCACCTGCACTTGGGGGGCTCAGCGCGGCAGCACCGCGCCCGCGCTTCGGTGGGCCATGAACCGTGGGCCGGACAGCACGAACCCGGGCCGCACGCTGTCGAGTTCGAGGATCTGGAGGTGGCGGGCCAGCGCCCCGCGGGCGCCGTCGAGCCGCAGCCGGACCCGGGGGCGGACATGGACGCGGGGCTTCCCGTGGGTACGGACGAGGGTGCGGACGGTGCTGTCGCCCCGCCGCCCGTACAGCACCCAGTCCGGCTCCGGACACCGCACGCCGGGCCCCGCGTCCCCCGTGACGCTGAGGCCCAGTTCCGGGGCCTCGGCGTGGAGCCGGCGCCCCTCCAGGTCGATCTCGGCGGACCCGAGTTCGGCCGGCTGGGCCCAGACCTCGTCGGCCACCGTCCGCGCCTCCTCGGAGCCGACCGCGAGCGCGACCACGTACCGCCCGGTGCGGCGCAGGTCGGCCCGGCGCAGCAGGTCCACGGCTGCGTCGTACGGGTGCGGCCGCCACAGGTCGTCGACCAGGACGGACAGACCGAGTTCGGTGTAGGGGCCGATGGTGGTGCAGCGGTGTTCGTAGAGGGAGAGCACGGCGAGGGCGCGGCGGCCGAGCCGGGTGGGGACCATCCAGGCGACGTCGGGCAGCAGGCTGCGGGCCACGTCGGCGTCGAGCGGGAAGCACAGGTGGGCCGCCGAGGAGTCGTAGTAGCGGACCGGCATGTCCACCGGGCCCGCGGAGGTGGCGAGGCTGGTGGTGGGGACGGTCAGGAAGGGGTGGCCCTCGGGCGGCCGGGCGCGGTCCCCGAGCCGGTAGGCGCGGGTGCGTTCGACCGGGCCGCGGTAGGGGGTGAGGGCCCGGTCGATGTCCCGGGTGGCGTGCGGGATCACCGTCTCCAGGTGGTCGATGTAGCCGCGGAGCAGATGGCAGCGCGGGAACTCGCGGACGGGACCGGCGTAGGCGACCTCGTACCGGTTGGGGTGCGGGCCGAAGGCGGCGCCCGGGTCGCGGCCGTCGAGGACCGGGACGATGTCGTGCCGGTCGGTGATGCCGGCGACCCAGGTGCGCGGGTCGGCGGGCCTTCTGCCGTCGACCGGCGCGCCGACGACGACCAGGTGGGTGACCCGGTACGCGCGGCAGAACTCGTCGTCCTGCGCGAGGTTCGTCAGTGCGATCCCGCCCTCGCCGTGCCCGACCAGCGCGAGGTCGGCGCCGCGCGGGATGCCGTGTTCGCGGATCGCCAGCAGCAGGGAGCGGGTGTACGGCGAGTCCGTCAGGAACAGGTTGCGCCAGGCGTCGGCGACGTCCTGCGCGGAGTCGTCACGGGGGCGGCCGGGGGTCGTGCCGGGCGCCTGGACGACGTAGCGGAGCACACCGTCGGGGCCGCGCACCTCCTGGACGAGGACACGGCCGTCCGCGGAGAGCAGGTCGATGTTGCGCAGGAAGCCGAGGAAGGAGCCGTCGGCGGCGATGCCCTGGCGCTCCCGCGCGGAGAGTTCGACGGCGTGCGTCGTGCCCCCGCCGCCGCCCTGGCCAGGTGCGGGGAGGTACGAGGCGCCGATGCCCGTCGGGGGTCCGGGGGCCGGCGCGCGGCCGGCGGCGAGCGCCCAGGCGGTGTCGTCGTCCAGCGGTCCCTCGTCCAGCAGGCTGCGGACGGCGAGGAGTTCGGCCAGGATCGGGGTCAGTCCGGAGAGGGCGCGGCGGGCGCCCGGGTCCTTGAACAGGGCCCGCAGCGCACGGACGGCCGCCCGGTCGCTGTCGGCGCCGACGGCGCCGATCAGCCGGCGCATGCCCGGGTCGTGCTCGAACTCGGGGTGGTCGAGGAGTACGGCGGCGATCCTCAGCCGCAGCGAGGTGACGGCCACCGTGGCGGCCAGGCTCTCCCGGCCCAGCATCTCCCCCGCGGCGCCGAGCAGATGGCCCGCTCCGTCCGGTGCGACGATCGCCGAGCCACCGAGGCCCCGCTTGTCGGTGAGGGCCCGCAGCAGCGCCCAGCGGGCCGCGTAGCCGGTGCGGGGGCGGCGGTGCGCGGAACCCGTCAGCGCCGGGGCGAACAGGACGGAGCTGGTCCGTGCCGAGACCCCGCGGATGCCCTCGGCGACGTCGACCACCTCACGGGCGCATTCCCGCAGCAGCTCCTTCGTGGGCGGCCCGGAGGCACGGCGGCGCGCTGCCATCCGACGCTCCCTCGGATCGACGACATGGCCTGGTCCCATCGTGTGCCCTGCGTCCGGCGCGCGCACCTTCGTCCGTCCGGGTGAGGCCCGGTCCGGGCGCCGCCGGCCCGGGACCGCTCAGCCGGAGTCGGCGGCGAGGCCCGCGGCGACGGTCGCCCCCAGTTCCCAGCACGCGTCGATGCCGGGCTTGCCCGGCTCGCCGGTCACGGTGACCGGCTCGGCCGCCCGGCGCCAGCCGAGGCCGGTGGTGATGGAGTCGAGGGCGCGCAGGGCGCCGGTGACGTCGTTGCCGCCGTGGACGTAGGCGCCGAAGGGGCGGCCGCGCGTCTCGTCGAGGCACGGGTAGTAGATCTGGTCGAAGAAGTGCTTGAGGGCGCCGGAGAGGTAGCCGAGGTTGGCGGGGGTGCCGAGGAGGTATCCGTAGGCCGCGAGCACGTCGGAGGCGGTGGCGGACAGGGCCGCCCGCCGCACCACCCGGACCCCCTCGATCTCCGGGGTCGTCGCCCCGGAGACCACGGCCTCGAACATGGCCTGGCAGTGCGGCGACGGGGTGTGATGGACGATCAGCAAAGTAGGCACACCGGCACCCTGCCGTGCGGTGCCCACCGACGGCAAACGGCACCGGACCGTGCTCGTACGGTGGTCGCGGGCGCCCTCGATTACAGTGACCGGCCGGTGAGGCCGAAGGGGGAGGCGCAGGATGGGGACCGCACGGAGACCGGTGGCGTGGCTGGCGCTGCTGGCGGGGCTGCTGACGGGGTGTGACGTGTCGGCGCGTTCGACGGATGTCACGGTGTCGGGGCACGGGTCGAGCGGGGCGGCCGAGAGCGCGGGGACGGTCGGTGCCGCCGGTTCGGCCTGTGCGCTGCCGGTCACCTTCGACATCGCCGTGGGCTGGCAGGCGGAGGCCGTCGACGGGCTGGGTGCCGTCGCTTCGGGCGGCCCGGACGGTGACCTCGCCAAGAGCCTGCTGCGCCAGGGTCCGGTGACCCTCGTCTGCGAGATCGACGCCAAGCCGGCCGGAGCCATCGGCTTCCTGCGGGTGTCGACCGGGAAGCCGGGCGGCGGCGACGCCCGCGCGGTGCTCAGGGCCTTCGTGGCCGCGGAGGACGGCGCCGGCCGGGCGCGGTACCGGACCTTCACGGCGGGCGGACTCGCCGGGGTGCGGGTCGACTACGTCCAGACCAGCAAGCTCCTCGGCGGGAGCAAGACGGAGTCGGCCCTGGCGGTGGTCACACCCCAGGGCCCCGTGGTGCTGCACCTGGGCGGGCTCGACAGCGCGGAGCACGACGAGATGCTCCCCGCGTTCGAGCTCGCCCAGGACACGCTGCGCACCCGGTGAGGGGTCAGACCCCACCCCGCTTGGTGCGCCACAGCAGTACGAACCCGGAGGCCAGCAGCAGTCCGCCGAAGACGGCCGGCCAGAGGTGGGCGCCGGTGTCGGCGAGCCCGCCCTGGACCGCCTGGGGCTGGGTCTGGGGTTCCGTCTGGGGTGCGATGGGTGCGGTGGGGGAGGTCTCCTGGCCCGCCGGGGCGGCGACGGCACCGCTGGTCGGCGTCTCGGTGTCGGGCCGCTGCGTCGGCCGGCTGATGGCACCGCCGCCCGCGTCGCCCGAGGTGCCCGATCCGGTGCCGGACGACTTCTTGGGGGACGCGCTCGCGTAGACCCTCGGCAGCCCGGTGTCGCCGGGCGTGGTCTGCGTGGCGGGCGGGTCCGCCGGCGGCTCCGACGGCCGGGCGCTCTCGCTGGGGTTCTCGGCCGGGCTCTCCGGCTCGCTCGGCGGGGTGACCGGGGTCGCCGACTCGGCCGGCGGGGTGTCGCCGGACCCGGCCGTCTCGCTCGGGGTGGGCTCGGCGCTCTGCGACGGCGGCTCCTGCTGGTCGGCGCCCGCCCCGCAGGTCCGGCCGGAGTTGATGCAGTCGACCATCTCCCGCATCAGCTTCTCGTCGAAGACGTTGATGAAGTCGCCGTGGTCGGTGACCGGCTTGTGCAGCTGCTCGGGGAACGAGTCCACCGCGAACAGCGGGACCGTACGGCCGCCGTCCTGGAGGCTCGGCGCGTCGACGTCGTAGACGATGCGCTGCACCAGCTGCGGGATCGCCTCGAAACCGGCCGGGCAGCTGCCGTCCGCGGCCTCGAACGCCACATGGGTGCGGTGGTTGGCGCTGTCGATGTTCCGGCCGTCCCAGCAGCTCTGGAACCTGAACGTGCGCACCACGTCGCTGCCCGCGGGGCAGAGCGGGTACTTGTCCTTGAGCTGGCGGTCCTCGAAGCCGGTGCAGCTCCAGGAGGCGTTGGCGTTGGTGGGGCCGTTGACGAAGGCCTTGGCGTCGCCGGTGATGATGCGCAGCAGCCGGGGCATCTCGGTGACCTTGGAGGTGGGGTTGCCCTCGAAGGTGAGCGTGACCTCCTTCGCCGTGACGATCTGTCCGGCGTTGCCCTCGGTGCCACCGCCCGGCTTGTCGGCGTCCCGCTCCTGCTTGCCGTTCTGCAGCCGCAGGACCGGCCAGTAGTACGTGGACCTGTCGCCCTGGTCGACGCAGGTGGTGTCGGCGTCGGCGAGGTCCTGGTCGCTGGCGAAGGCGTTGTTGGACTGGTTGCCGATGTAGTCGTGGAAGTGGTGGGCGCCGTTGGAGACACCGGGCGCGACGATCACGTTGTCCGAGTTGAACAGGCCGTTCGCGTTGACGCCGCAGCTGGAGGCGAAGGTGCCGGTGGAGCCGCCGGACTGCTCGGCCGGGGTCCGCACATTGGGCTGGACGGTGGTGATGTCGGCGTAGTCGGCGGCGACCGGACCGTTGCCGCCCTGACCGGGCGTGGCGCTGTCCTGGGGTGCCGCCGACTGCTCGCCGTCCTGGTTCGAGGAGCGCAGGGTGCAGGCGGCGAGGTCGTCGAGGCCCTGGGGGCGGTCGCCCTCGCGGCCGATGGCGTCGGCGATCCGGCCGAGCGTCCCGGACCGCTTCTCCTTCAGCGGATTCATGATCGTCTGGTCGGCGAGGCCGGGGTTCTGCTCGATCGCCGCGGCGGATTCCTTGAGTTGCTGGTAGGCGGCCGCGATCTGCTGGTCCAGCTCGGCGAGTTCACGGTCGACGTCGGACCGGGCCCCGTCGGGCACCGCCGTCAACTCGCTGCCGACGTCGGGGCAGTAGACCGTGGGCGCGGAGAACACCTGGCCCTGCCAGGGCTGCTGGTCCGAGCCGCCCTCGGTGGCCGACGCGTAGACGTTCACCGCGACCAGCCCTCCCCCGCCGAGCATCAGCGCGACCGCTGCGAAGGTCGCGCGTCGTGCACCGGTCGGTCGTCTGCGCCTGTTGCGTCTCAAGGTCGTACTCACGGTCGTACCCCTGCGTGGTCGTGGGCGGCCGGGCATGGAAATCCCCGGCTTCATACGGACCGCGGCGCCGCCGTGTTCAACGGCCTCAGAAATTCACGGTGACCTCACAGGAAGCATCATCATGGAGTGACCGACTGACCGCAGAGGGTATTCACCAGGAGTCCGGATCGCGCCGCGCGATTTTTATATTTCATGGGAAACTGGTGCGAAAACGGCGGGGAGGTGACCCTGTCATGAGTGCGGCGGAGATCGACTACGCGGCGGTGTTCCAGACACTGCCCGGGATGGTGGCCCTGTTGACCCCCGAGTTGGTGTACGCGGACGCCAACGAGGAGTTCCTGCGCATGGCCGGGCGCAAGCGCGAGGACATGATCGGCCGGTACCTCTTCGACGTGTTCCCGGACAACCCGAACGACAGCACCGCGACCGGCATGCGCAACCTGGAGACCTCACTGCTGCGGGTGCTGGCCACCGGCGAGCGGGACACCATGGCCCTGCAGCGGTACGACGTGGAGCTCCCCGACCGGCCCGGGCACTGGGAGCAGCGCTACTGGAGCCCGGTGAACGTGCCGGTCCTCGGCCCGGACGGGAAGGTCGTGCTGCTGGTGCACCGGGTCGAGGAGGTCACCGAGCTGATCCGGGCGCGCCGGACCGTCGGCGACGGCCGGACCCAGGTCCTGGAGGCCGAGCTGTACCGGCGCGCGGGCGAACTGCAGGAGATCAACGAACGGCTGCGGCAGGCGCACGCCCGGGAGCGCGAGGTGGCGGTCGCCCTGCAGGAGGCGATGCTGCCCGCGCCCCGGCAGCTGGAGCACCACCGGGCGGCGGTGCGCTACCGGCCGGCCACCGGGTCGCTGCACGTGTGCGGCGACTGGTACGACCTGGTCGACCTGGTCAGCGGCGACCGCATCGGCGTCTCGGTCGGCGACGTGGTCGGGCACGGGCTCGAAGCGGCCTGTGTCATGGGGCAGTTGCGCAGTGCGCTCAGCGCGGTCTCCCGGGTGGCCGAAGGCCCGGCGCAGGCGCTCGGCGTGCTGGGGCGGTACGCGCATGTGATCGACGGTGCCGAGTCGGCCACCGCCGTGACGGCGTTCGTCGACTTCGCCCGCCACACGGTCACCTACAGCAGCGCCGGGCATCCGCCGCCCGCCCTGCTGCACCCCGGCGGACGGGTGGAACTCCTCGACCGGGCCACCGATCCCCCGCTCGACGCCCGCCCCGATCCGCGACCGCGCCCGCAGGCCGTCACCGCGTTCGAGGACGGCGCCACCCTTGTCCTCTATACCGACGGACTCATCGAGCGCCGCCGCGAGGACATCGACACCGGGCTCGCCCGGCTCACCCGATCCCTCGCCGCACACCGCGAGTTGGACCCGGAAAATCTCGCCGATGCCGTCCTCTGGGAGCTGCTGCCGCCGGAGGGCGCGACCGACGACACCGCCCTGGTCGTCGTACGACTGTGATCTGCGGATGCGCGAAATGCCGCCCCGCGCAGCCCCATACCGAACAGTACGACGAACATCACAAATACGTATCGGACATTACGCACGTCAACCTTCACACGAGTGACACAAGTTGGCTAAGTTGACGGGTAAGCCGCTCGGCTCCCCCCGGCGAATCCCGTCGGGCCGCGCGGCCTCCGCCGAGTCCGGTGCCCTCGTGGGGCGATCCGGAGCCGGGGACCCAACCGATCACTGGGGTGAATCGGCCAACTGCCCACAAGGGCAAGGGCCGTAGGGCATACCTTCCGGATTCGACGCCCGAACCCGACAGCTAACCCGGTAGGCGGAGTACGGAAGGAGCACGACCCCCATGGCGTCCGAGAGCCGTGACGAGGTTCGACAGCGGATCAACAACCTCTACGACCAGGCCGAGAACGCCACCGGGAACTACAACGCCACCCGTGCGATGAGCGGAGGCTCGCGCTCACGCGGTGTCCCGCTGTTCAAGCGGCCCCGCCGTGACGATCCGGGGCTGGACAACATCGCGCGGGAGTGGTTCGACGGCGCGCGTTCGAGGCTGGGGCCGAGTGTCCCCGCCGCGCTGCCCTCCGACCGCATGCCCGGCCGGCCCGGCCCGCGCCGGCCCGTCAGCTCCATGGCCGCCGACCTGCTCGGCCAGCTGGAGGGCTCCGGTCCGTCCCGGCTGGAGCTGACCGCGGGACCGTCGGGGCAGACCGAGATCGAGGTCGTCCGCGAGCTGCCGGCGCGCCCGAAGCTGGAGCTGACGGCCGGGCCCGCCGCCGCGCTGCCCGCCGGGCCGTCGAGCCCGCCCAAGGCCCTGTCCGCCGCCGCGCCGCAGCGGGCCGCGCCGGGCACCTCCAAGACCAGGAACCAGCTCAAGATCGCCAAGGCCCGTGAGCTGCTGTCCCAGCGCACCGGACAGCGTGCGGTGGCGGCGCTCGAAGCGGCCCCCGCCGCGCGGCAGCAGATCGCGCAGCAGCAGATCTCGTGGGGCGTCTCCGCGCCCCAGGCCCCGGCGCAGCAGCAGTGGGCGGCCCCCGCCATGGGCATCCCGGCCCAGCGCACCGACAGCGGCTCCTTCGGGTCCGGCGCGCCCGCCGGCCCGGGCAGGCTCCCGGCGCCGACCCCGTCGGACACCGGCACCATCCCCGTCGTGTCCCCCTCGGACACCGGCACCTTCCGCATCATGTCCCCCAGCGCCGGCACCCCCCAGCGCAGGAACCCGGCCGGCGCCGGCGCGTCCCGCGGCATGGCCCCCGGCGGTGCGGGCACGCCCCAGCCGATGCCCCCGATGGACGCCGCCGCCTCCCGCGTGATGAGCCCGGGCAGCGCCCCCGCGACCCAGGTCATGCCCCCCGTGGACATGGGCGCCTCGCGCGTCATGAGCCCGGGCGGTGCGGGCGCGCCCCAGGCCATGCCCCCGATGGACGCCGCCGCCTCGCGCGTGATGAGCCCGGGTAGCGCCCCCGCGACGCAGGTCATGCCCACGGTGGACACGGGCGCCTCCCGCGTCATGAGCCCGGGCAGTGCCGGCGCGCCCCAGCAGATGCCCCCGATGGACCTCGGCGCCTCCCGGGTGATGAGCCCGGGCAGTGCCCCCGCGACGCAGGTCATGCCTCCGGTGGACATGGGCGCCGCGCGTGTCATGAGCCCGGGCGGTGCGGGCACGCCCCAGCAGATGCCCCCGATGGACGCCGCCGCCTCCCGCGTCATGAGCCCGGGCAGCGCCCCCGCCACCCAGGCCATGCCTCAGATGGACACCAGCGGCTCCCGGGTCATGACCCCGGGCGGTACGGGTTCCTACCCGGCCGCCGGGCCCATGGACATGGGCGGTGTCCCGACCCCGTCACCGGGGGACAGCGGTTCCTTCCGGATCATGACCCCGGGCGCCACGGGCTCGTTCCCGATGCCGACGTCGCCCGACGCGGGTGCCTACCCGGGCGCGGGCCCGTCGGAGCCGGCCGCCGCGTACGCCGCTGCGGCCCCCGTCGCGCCCATGGCGGCTCCGATGGACGCCGGGACCTACCAGGCCATGGCGCCGAACGCGACCGCCGCCTACGCGAGCGCGCCCCCGGTCGCGGCCGACCTCGGTTACACGGTCGCCGCCGACCTCGGCTACCCGGTCGCCGCCGACCCCGGCTACCCGGCCGCCGCGTACGCCACGGCCGCCCCCGCCGCTGCCATGGCCGCCATGCCTCAGGTCGACCCCGGCACCGGGGCCTACTTCGCGGCACCCGGCGCCGACCTGGGCGGCTACGCCGTCGGTATGGAGCCCCCGGCCGCCGCCTACGCCGCCGCCCCGGCGCCGGTCGTGCCCGCCGCGCCGATGCCCATGGCTGTGCCGGACCCGCCGTGGGCGACGATGGCGTACGCCACGGCGCCGACCGCGCCCGTCGTGCCGATGGCCACCGCCGCCCCGGTCGCCACGGCTCCGCTCCCCACCACCCCGCTGCCGACCGCGCCCCCCGCGGCTGCGGCACCCCCTGCCGCCTCCGGCGCCTTCGCCGCTGCCGTCGGCTTCCCCCAGCAGGCCGTCGCCCCGGCCGAGCCGGGCAAGGCGATGAAGGCGCTGGCGTTCGCGCAGGCGCAGATCGGGCGGCCGTGCGTCTGGGGGGCGACCGGCCCGGAGTCGTACGACTGCTCCAGCCTGACCCAGGCGGCCTGGCGCGCCGCCGGGGTGACGCTGCCGCGCGGCGCGGCGGACCAGGCGTTCGCCGGCACCCCGATGACACTGGCCGCCGTCGAACCGGGCGACCTGGTCTTCTTCTTCGACAACGACAGCCACGTCGGGATCTACGCGGGTGGCGGCATGATGATCCACGCGCCGAGCCCGGGTGCGTCGATCCGTGAGGAGTCGATCTACAACGCCGGGGAGTCGGCGATCCACCGGGTGGTCCGCCCGGCCTGACCCCCTGCCCGCCGAGGCCGGACCCGGGCCACCGAGGTCAGACCCTCCGGCGCCGCGAGCGCCAGCTCTCGTGGTGGTCCAGGAGGGTCTCCTCGACCGGCCGGTAGACCAGGCCCAGTTCGCGCACGCTCCGGCCGTTGTCGACGCGGAAGCGGATGCCGAGGTGCTTGGCGATGTAGTCCTGGGTGAGGCCGAAGAGCGGGCCGAGGACCCGTACCGGACCGTGCGGGAGCGCGGTGCGGGGCAGGCGCGGGTCCCACCGGTGGCGGGTGCGGATGATCCGCGACATCTCGTGGAACGAGGTCATCGTCTCGTTGGCCACGATGTACCGGCCCCCGGCCGCCGGGTTCTCCGCCGCCGCGATGTGCGCGTCGGCCACGTCGCGGACGTCCGCGGTGGTGAAGCTGAAGTCCGGGGCGCCGTAGCAGAAGTAGCCCCTGAACAGCTCGTCCAGCAGGAACAGGCTGCCGGACTCGGAGGCGGGCGTGAGGGAAGGGCCCAGTATCAGGCCGGGGTTGATCGAGACCATGCGCCAGCGGTCCTGGGCCGCCTCGGCGGCCCAGGCGGCGCGTTCGGCGACCGTCTTGGCGTAGTGGTACGGGTTGTTCGCCACCGTGCTGCTGGTGTTGAAGTACTTCTCGGTGAGCAGCTGACCGGCCATCTCGCGGACGTCCGCGTAGTCGCCGAAGATCGCGCCCACGGTGGAGGTGAAGACCAGGGTCTCCACCTCCGGGGTCCGCTCCACGGCGCCGAGCACATTGCGGGTGCCGAGCAACGCCGGGTCCACCAGGTCCCGTTGGCCGTCCTTGATCCGCTCCGGCATCAGGAACGGCGAGGCCACGTGGAAGACGGTCGCGCAGCCGCGGAACGCCTCGTCGAAGGAGCCCTCCTTCAGCAGGTCGGCCTCGAACAGGGCGAGCCGGCCGGGGAAGGCCTCGTGGAGCTCCCACAGGGGCCGGACCTTGGGCGCGTCGGAGGCGCCGCGGACGGTGGCGTGGACCCGGTACCCCCGCTCCAGCAGCCGCCGTACCAGATGGCTGCCGACGAACCCGCTGCCGCCGGTCACCGCGACGGCCGTCTCCCCGCGTGCGTCCACGCCCTCACCCCTCGCCCTTGGGCCACCGCGCCTCGGTGATCCGCAGAGGACAGGTTGGTGCATGCCCGGGGCGGCCGCCAAGCACCTGGAGGGCACCGGTAACGTCCTCGGGGCATAAGCCGGGCCCGGGAGGGGGCATAAGATCGGCTTATGAGGTCATAGACCGGACCCGCGTACTAACTTAGGACTGCCTTAGTTTAGGCTTCCCGTTCGAGATCGATTGTCTTCACTCGGTCGATTGTCACCACTCGAAGGGAACCTGATCATGCCGCGCCCCCTGCGGGTAGCCATCGTCGGTGCCGGCCCGGCCGGGATCTACGCCGCCGACGCCCTGCTCAAGTCCGAGGTGGCCGCCGAGCCCGGCGTGTCCATCGACCTCTTCGAGCGGATGCCCGCCCCGTTCGGCCTGATCCGGTACGGCGTCGCCCCCGACCACCCGCGCATCAAGGGCATCATCACGGCCCTGCACCAGGTGCTCGACAAGCCGCAGATCCGCCTCTTCGGCAACGTGGACTACCCGGCCGACATCAGCCTCGACGACCTGCGCTCGTTCTACGACGCGGTGATCTTCTCGACCGGCGCGACCGCCGACCGCGAGCTGCGGATACCCGGGATCGAGCTGGACGGCTCCTACGGCGCCGCCGACTTCGTCTCCTGGTACGACGGCCACCCGGACGTGCCGCGCACCTGGCCGCTGGAGGCCGAGAAGGTCGCGGTGCTCGGCGTCGGCAACGTGGCCCTGGACGTGGCCCGCGTCCTCGCCAAGACCGCCGACGAGCTGCTGCCGACGGAGATCCCGCCGAACGTCCACGAAGGACTGAAGGCCAACAAGGCGCTCGAAGTGCACGTCTTCGGCCGCCGTGGCCCGGCGCAGGCGAAGTTCTCCCCGATGGAGCTGCGGGAGCTGGACCACTCCCCCAACATCGAGGTCATCGTCGACCCCGAGGACATCGACTACGACAAGGGCTCGATCGAGACCCGGCGCGGCAACAAGCAGGCCGACATGGTCGCCAAGACCCTGGAGAACTGGGCGATCCGCGATGTCGGCGACCGCCCGCACAAGCTCTTCCTGCACTTCTTCGAGTCGCCCACCGAGATCCTCGGCGAGGACGGCAAGGTCACCGGCCTGCGCACCGAGCGCACCGCCCTGGACGGCACCGGCAACGTGAAGGGCACCGGCGAGTTCAAGGACTGGGACGTCACCGCGGTCTACCGCGCGGTCGGCTACCTCTCCGACAAGCTGCCCAAGCTGCCCTGGGACATCGAGTCGGGCACGGTCCCGGACGAGGGCGGCCGGGTCATCGAGGAGTCCGGCAGCCACCTCCGGTCGACGTACGTCACCGGCTGGATCCGCCGCGGCCCGGTCGGCCTGATCGGCCACACCAAGGGCGACGCCAACGAGACGGTGTCCAACCTGCTGGCCGACTACGCGGGCGGCCGCCTGCAGACCCCGGAGGCGCCCGCGCCGGAGGCCGTGGACGCCTTCCTCGCCGAGCGGAACGTCCGCTTCACCACCTGGGAGGGCTGGTACAAGCTGGACGCCGCCGAGAAGGCGCTGGGCGAGCCGCAGGGCCGTGAGCGCGTGAAGCTCGTCGAGCGCGAGGACATGCTGCGCGAGAGCGGCGTGTGACCCGCTGAGACACCGTGAGGGGGCCGACGGATCACCGTCGGCCCCCTCCCACATCCACCGCCGGACGGCCGACTCCCACCCGCCCACCACCACCGCCGACGCCCCCCTCCACACCCTCGCCGGAGCACCGGCGACCGGGGCCCGTCCCTGAGCGGATGGGTGGGCGGACCCCGGTCGCCGCATCATTGTGTGCGGTGGGCCGGAGCGGGGGCACGGGTGAACCGGTGCCGTATGGCGCGCACGGTTCGCACCCCGGGCGCGGGGCGCGCTTCCCGGGCGCGGGCGGCCCCGCTCGGTGGGACACGCTCCCGGGCGGTGATACTGGAGGACGCACCCCCGCTTCCACCAGCAGATTGGCCTATGTCGAACTCCGCCGCCGACCGTGCCGTCCTTCCGCAGTCCGTCTGGCCCGCCCGTGGCCGCCACACGGGCCCGGACTCCGAGGAGGTGATCCGCCGGATCCTGCGCCGCCGCAAGGAGACCGGCGCCCTTGACGACTTCGTCGAACCCGCCGTGCCCGAGGATCCCGCCCGGCGGGTCTTCGAGGCCCGCTGGCGCGTCGACGACGGCGCGGTGACCGTCCGCGCCCGGCTGACCCTCGTATCGCAGGAGGGCCGGCAGGCCGGGCGGGAGTGGCAGCTGATCGCCGAGGCCGACCGGCCCTGGGACGACGCCTGGCCCTCCCCGGCGACGATGTTCTGGCCCGACGGCGACGAGGCCGGGGACGGCGGCGAGGCCGCCTGGGACTACCTCCCCGCCGTCGCGGGCGTGCGGCTGCGCACCGTCAACCCGCTGCCCTCCGACGACAAGGAGATGCGCCGTGTCCTGCGCGACGCGGCGAAGGACGCCTGGTGCGTCAACCTCGTCGTGCACGAGGCGATGACGCCCGACGCGCTCGGCCGGCGGCCGCTGGTGCGGCGGCTGCCGCCCGGTCTCGCCCACCGCGTGGTGGAGCACCGGGCCTCGCCCCAGCAGTTCCGTGCCGTGAACTGGGCGCTGCGCGACCTCGGCGTCGAGGTGCCGCGCGGCGGCGCCGTCCTGCTGCCCCCGGACCCGGCGCCGGCCGGTTACGCGGCGGGGGAGTACGCGGTGCGCAGCGTCTTCCTGGACGGCTCGGAGCCCACCGAGCTGATCGCCGCCGTGACCCGGTTCGGCGCGCTGCCGAGACCCGCCCCGGAGGGCACCGAGGAGGCGCTGGCCGATCTGCGGGACAACTGGACCCTGATGACCCTGGAGGAGGAGCTGGCGCGCGAGCGCAAGCTCGTCGCGCAGTACTCCGAGGCGCTGGAGGCCATGACCAGGTCCCGGGACCTGTACCGGGAGTCCGCCGAGCGGGCCCACGAGGCGCTCGCGGCCCTCCGGGACACCCCCGCTCCCCTGGCCGCCCTGCCGCCCGCGTCGCCGGCCGAACCCGCCTCGCCGCTCCAGCAGTTGACCCGCGCCTTCAAGGGGCTGCGGGTCCCGAAGGCGAGGAACGAGACGTCCGCGCCCATGCCCGGGGACGAATCCGGGAAGACGGACCAGTGAGAGACCCCGGGCCGGATCGGGGCCGGACGACAGGACAGCCATGGACACCACCACGACCGTGCTTCTGATCTGCGCGATCGTCGCCGCGGCCCTGCTGGCAGGGGCCGTCGCCGTACTCGTACGGCTGGTCCGCACCCGGCGCACCCTGCGCCGGGCCGGGCTGCCGACCGGCCCGCGCTGGGTGTTCTGGGGTGCCGTCCTGTATCTGGTGCTCCCGACCGACCTGCTGCCCGACCCGATCTACCTGGACGACATCGGCGTCCTGCTGCTGGCCCTGCGCTCGATGCGCGCGGCCCGGGTGCTGCCGGCGGAGGAACCCGAACTCTGAGCCGTCCAGGGCATGATGGGGAGATGCGAGCCACGTACACCGGAGTCGCCGGTCTGTCCTCGACGCCCGAAGTCGCCGTCGTCATCGACGTGATGCGCGCCTTCACGGTGGCCGCCTGGGCCTTCCGGCGGGGTGCCGAGCGGATCGTCTTCGCCGACACCCTCGACGAGGCACTGGAGTTGAAGGCCGGTCACCCAGGCTGGCTGGCCTTCCAGGACGGTCCGGTGGTGCCGGGCTTCGACCTGGCCAACTCCCCGGCCCGGCTGCGCTCGCTGGACGTCGCGGGCCGCACGATCATCCAGAAGACCACCGCCGGGACGGTCGGGGCGATGGCCGTCGCGGACGCCCGGCTGCTGCTGTGCGCGAGTTTCGTGGTCGCCGAGGCCACCGCCGCCGTGCTGCGGCGGGAGCGGCCGGAGGCGGTCACCTTCGTCGTCACCGGCGACGGCGGCCGGGCCGACGAGGACCTGGCCTGCGCCCAGTACATCGCCGGGCGCGTGGCCGACGACGGCGTGGCCCCGGGCCCGTTCGTGGAGCGGGCCCGGAACTCCGGCGCGGCCGCGCGGCTCGCCGAGGGGGTGCGGCTGGGCTGGACGGGCGTCCACGCCGAGGACGTGCCGATGTGCCTGGAGGCCGACACGTTCCCGTTCGCCATGGCGGCTGCCCGCGAGGACGGCCACCTGGTGCTCCGCCCGGTGGGCCGGGGCTGACGGGCGCTCCGTGGTAACGGATCGGGCAGCGATCCGTGCCGTCCGGGTGCGTTCCCACGGCGTTCTGACGCATTCTTGCTGTGTCACCCACCCGGCGGTGCACGGACGAGGTAGGACCGGATGACTGGCAGCGGCGAGCACCTGGGCCGGGCGCGTGAACGGCTGACCGCGCTGCTGGTCGACGCCTCGACCGCCGCCCTGGGCGCGGCGGACGCCCACGTCGCCGGGGTGTACCTGCGCTCCGGCACCCCGGGGCTGCTGCGGCTCTCGACCCTGGTGGGGCTGCCCGGCCCGCTGTTCCGGCCCTGGTGGCGGCTGCACGCGGACCGGCCGTTCCCGGTCGCCGACGCCTACCGGCTCGGTACGCGGGTGGTGCTGCCCAACGCCACGGAGATGGTGCGCCGCTACCCGCAGTTCGCGGCCGGTCTGCCGTTCCAGTTCGGGTCGGTGTACACGCCGGTGCCGGGCGCGGAGCCGTCCTTCGGGGTGCTCACCGTGCTGCGCCCGGCGACCCCGGACACCGAGGACGAGCTGCCCGGCCTGGACCGGCTGTGCCGGCTGGCCGAGGACCTGGGCACCGGGCTGCGCGAGCTGGTGGCGGAGGCGGGCGACGCGGCGGTCGCCTGGGAGGGCGAACCGGTGTGCGTACGGCCGCCCACGGCCTCTCCCGGGACGGCCCTGATCGGCCGTTTCTCCTGGGATCCGGCCACCTCGGCGGTGCGCGCGGACGACCGGCTGCACACGCTGCTCGGCCTGGCGCCCGAGGAGTTCCCGGCCACCGGTCCCGGACTGGCGGCGGCCGTGGCCCCCGCCGACGCCGACCACGTACTGGCCGCCCTGCGCGAGACCGCGGCCGGCAAACCGCCGGTCTCGCCGCTGCAGGTGCTGGCCGCGGACGGCACGGCGCGGCTGGTGGAGCTGTGGCCGCCGGCCGGCGCCGACGGCCCGTCCCCGGTCTCCGGGATCGTCGTGGAGCCGGGCCCGGCCGGGGCCGCCGACAGCGCCGCCGATCAGCTCCCCCAGGGCGTGTTCTGCCTGGACCGTACGGGGCTCGTCCGCTACGCCAACCCGGCCGCCGCCCGGCTGGCGGGCCTGCCGCGCTCCGAGCTGGTCGGGCGGCCCCTGTGGGAGGCCATGCCGTGGCTGAGCGCGCCGGCGTACGACGACCACTGGCGCGGGGCGCTGCTCGCCCCCGACCCCCAGCACTTCCAGGTCCGCCGGGAGGGCGGCGGTGACGGCGAATGGCTCACCCTGTCCCTGCACCCGGGCCCCGATGTCGTCACCTGCACCGTGACCGCCGCCGGCGGGATCGACCCGGCCGTGCACCTGCCGGGGCCGGACGTCGCGGACGCGGCAGGGGGGCGCGGCCGGCCCGGCGGCCCGTCGATGGCCCCGCTGTACCGTCCGATCGCGCTGGCCATCGCACTGACCGACGCGGTGACCGCCCGGCAGGTGTCGGCGGTGGTGATGCAGGAGCTGCTCCCGGCGTTCGGCGGCAGGCGGCTGGCCATCTACCTGCTCCAGGACCGGCATCTCTATCTGGCCTGGGAGAGCGGCTTCCCGCCGGGCTTCCTCGCCCCCTTCGACGGCGTCGGCCTGGACGCCCGGATCCCCGGGGTCGAGTCGCTCACCACCGGCCGGCCGCTGTTCTTCGAGTCGATGCGGCAGCTGGCGGACACCTATCCGGGCCTCGCCCTGGACGCCGACCAGGGCGCCCGTGCCTTCCTGCCGCTGATCGCCTCGGGCCGCCCGGTGGGCACCTGCATCCTCGGCTTCGAGGCCGAGCGCGGCTTCAGCAGCGAGGAGCGCACGGTCCTCACGGCGCTCGCGGGCCTGATCGCGCACGCGATGGAGAAGGCCCAGCGCTACGACAGCGAGGCCGCCCTGGCACGCGGTCTGCAGCAGGCGCTGCTGCCCCGCCGGCTGTCGGCGCATCCGCGGGTGGAGACCGCGGGGCGGTATCTGCCGGGCACCCAGGGCATGGACGTGGGCGGCGACTGGTACGACGTCGTCGAGGCCGGTGACGGCCTCGCCCTGGTCATCGGCGACGTCCAGGGGCACGGGGTGCAGGCCGCGGCCACCATGGGCCAACTGCGCAGCGCGGTCCGGGCGTTCGCGCTCGGCGACCGGCCGCCGGACGAGGTGATGAGCGGCACCAACCATCTGCTCATCGGCCTGGACCCGGGTCAGTTCGCGAGCTGCTGCTATCTGCGCCTGGACCCCGCCACCGGGCACGCCCGGGTCGCCCGGGCCGGTCATCCGCCGCCCCTGCTGCGCGGTCCGGACGGCCGCACCCGTGTCCTGGAGATCCCCGGTGGTGTGGTGCTGGGCGTGGACCCGCGGGCCCGGTATCCGGTGACGGAACTGGAGCTGGAGCCGGACGCGATCCTCGCTCTGTACACGGACGGGCTGGTGGAACGGCCGGGAGCCGACATAGACGACGGCATCTCGGCGCTGCGGGAGGCGTTGGCGCGGGCCGGGGCGGCGCCGGGCGGGCGCGGTGGCCGGTCCCTGTCCGGGGTGGCCGACCAGCTCACCGCGATGGCGCGGCACGCCACCGACCGCCCCGACGACGTGGCGCTGCTGCTCGCCAGCCGCCGCCCGCACGCGGTCGGTGACGTGGCCCCGCGGGGTGTCGCGCCGGTTACCTCCTGAGACGCTCTCGCCTCGGGGGGCCGCGCAGTGTAGACATGGGCTCATGGTCCGTCAGTCCGGCCGGTCCGACATCCGGCCGCCCCGCTCGGCGACTCCGCGCGCGCCGCTCACCGCGCGGGAGCGGCGGGGAACGGGCGGGCGGGGCCGTTTCCGGTCCGGACCGCTGTGGTCGGCGCTGAGCGGACGCTCCGTGGCCGGCCAGGTGTTCGTGCTGCAAGTGGTGATCGTGCTGCTGCTGGTCGTGTCGGCCGTGGTGGCGCAGGTGCTCCAGGTCCGCCGGGACAGCACCACGGAGGCCCGCAACCGGTCCGTGGCGGTGGCCGAGACGTTCGCCAACGCGCCCGGCACGGCGGCGGCCCTGCGGCTGCCTGATCCGACGGCCGTGCTCCAGCCGAAGGCGGAGGCGGCCCGCAAGTCGACGGGCGTGGACTTCATCGTCGTCATGAACACCGACGGCATCCGTTACACGCACCCGAAGCCGGACCGCATCGGCAAGAAGTTCGTCGGCGACATCGGGGCCGCGCTGGCCGGCGGGACCGTCACCGAGGAGGTCCACGGCACCATCGGGGAGCTGGTGCAGGCCGTGGTCCCGGTGCGGGACACCGACGGCAAGGTGGTGGGCCTGGTGTCGGCCGGCATCACCACCGCGCACGTGGGCGGCACCGCCGACCAGCAGCTGCCGCTGCTGCTGGCCGCGGCCGCCGCCGCACTGGCGCTGGCGACGGCCGGGACGGCCCTGGTCAGCCGGCGGCTGCTGCGCCAGACGCACGGTCTCGGCCCGGACGAGATGACCCGCATGTACGAGCACCACGACGCGGTGCTGCACTCCGTGCGGGAGGGCGTGCTGATCGTCGGCGGCGACGGCCGGCTGATGCTCGCCAACGACGAGGCGCAGCGCCTGCTGGACCTGCCCCGGGACGCCGAGCGCCGCCCGGTCCTGGAGCTCGGCCTGGACGGCGGCACGGCGGAGCTGATCGCCTCGGGGCGGGTCGCCACCGACGAGGTGCATCGGGTCAAGGACCGTCTGCTGGCCGTCAACCAGCGCCCCATCGAGGTGCGCGGCGGCCCGCCGGGCAGCGTCACCACCCTGCGCGACTCCACCGAGCTGCGGGCCCTCTCCGGCCGCGCCGAGGTGGCCCGCGAGCGGCTGAACATGCTGTACGACGCCGGGGTGGGCATCGGCACCAGCCTGGACGTCACCCGCACCGCCGAGGAGCTGGCGGAGCTGGCCGTGCCCCGGTTCGCGGACTACGTCACCATCGACCTGTACGACGCGGTCCTCAAGGGCGAGGAGCCGGGGCCCGGGGACCCGCTGCGCCGGGTGGCGTTCACCGGCATCCGCAAGGACGCCCCGCTGTACGCCGTCGGCGAGCGGATCCGGTTCGTGCCGTCCTCGCCGCAGGCCCGCGGTCTGGAGACCGGTGAGTCGGTCGTGGAGCCGCGGCTGCGGGACGCACCGGGCTGGCGCGCCCAGGACCGGGAACTCACCGGTCAGATCCTGGAGTTCGGCATCCACTCGCTGATCACCGTGCCGCTGCGGGCCGGGAACCTGGTGCTGGGCCTGGCCAACTTCTGCCGCTCGGAGAAGCCGGACCCCTTCGACACGGAGGAACTGACCCTCGCCGAGGAGCTGGTGGCCCGGGCCGCCGTCTCCATCGACAACGCCCGCCGCTACACGCGCGAGCACGGCATGGCGGTCACCCTGCAGCGCAGTCTGCTGCCGCGCCGGCTGCCCGAGCAGACCGCGCTGGACATCGCCTACCGCTATCTGCCGGCGCAGGCGGGTGTCGGCGGCGACTGGTTCGACGTGCTGCCGCTGTCCGGGGCCCGGGTGGCGCTGGTGGTCGGGGACGTGGTGGGGCACGGGCTGCACGCGGCGGCGACCATGGGGCGGCTGCGCACCGCCGTGCACAACTTCACGGCGCTCGACCTGCAGCCCGACGAACTCCTGGTGCTGCTGGACGAGTTGGTGGGCCGTATCGACCAGGACGAGACCCCCGCGGACAACGCGGCCACCATCACCGGCGCGACCTGTCTGTACGCGATCTACGACCCGGTCTCCCGGCGCTGCACGCTCGCCCGGGCCGGTCATCCGCCGCCGGCGCTGCTGCGGCCCGACGGCAGTGTGGAGTTCCCGGACGTGCCGGCGGGTCCGCCGCTGGGTGTGGGCGGACTGCCCTTCGAGACGGCCGAGTTGGAGCTGCCGGAGGGCAGCAGGCTGGTCCTGTACACCGACGGGCTGGTCGAGGACCGGCAGCGGGACATCGACGAGGGTCTGGAACTGCTCGCCGGTGCCCTGGAGTCGGCGGTCGACGGCACCCCCGACGAGACGTGTGCGGCGGTCCTGGAGCGGCTGCCGGCCCGCCCCAGCGACGACGTGGCGCTGATCGTGGCCCGGACCCGGGCGCTGGGCGCGGACCGGATCGCCGAGTGGCAGGTGCCGGCCGATCCCGCGGCCGTCTCCGAGGTGCGGGCCAAGGTGACCCGCCGACTGGCCGAGTGGGACCTGGACGAGCTGTCGTTCACCACCGAGCTGATCCTCAGCGAGCTGGTCACCAACGCCATCCGGCACGGCCGGGCGCCCATCGGGGTACGGCTGCTCCGCGACCGTACGCTGATCTGCGAGGTCTCCGACGCCAGCACCACCTCGCCGCACCTGCGGTACGCGGCGAGCACCGACGAGGGCGGCCGGGGGCTGTTCCTGGTCGCGCAGCTGGCCGAGCGCTGGGGCACCCGTTACACACCGGCCGGCAAGGTCATCTGGGCGGAGCAGCCCCTTCCTTGACCCTCAGCCCAGCGCCCGGTCCAGGTTGAAGGCGGCGCTGATCAGGGCGAGGTGGGTGAACGCCTGCGGGAAGTTGCCCTGTTGCTCGCCGGTGCGGCCGATCTCCTCGGCGTACAGGCCGAGATGGTTGGCGTAGGTGAGCATCTTCTCGAAGGCGAGCCGGGCCTCGTCCACGCGTCCGGCGCGCACCAGGGCCTCGACGTACCAGAACGAGCAGATGGAGAAGGTGCCCTCGTCGCCGCGGAGTCCGTCGGGGCTGGCCTGCGGGTCGTAGCGGTAGACGAGGGAGTCGGAGACCAGGTCCTCGGTGAGGGCGTCCAGGGTGGAGAGCCACTTGGGGTCGGTCGGGGCGATGAACTTGGCCAGGGGCATCATGAGGAGTGAGGCGTCGAGGACCTCGCCGCCCTCGTGCTGGACGAAGGCGCCGCGCCGCTCCGACCAGCCGCGGTCCATGATCCACCGGTAGATCGTGTCGCGGCACTGCCGCCAGCGGGGCAGGTCGGCGGGCAGGCCGCGCCGGTTGGCGAGGCGGATCGCCCGCTCGATGGCCACCCAGCACATCAGCCGGGAGTAGAGGAAGTTCTTGCGGCCGCCGCGGGTCTCCCAGATCCCCTCGTCGGGCTGGTCCCAGTGGGCGCAGACCCAGTCGACGAGGCGGGTGACGTCGTCCCACTGGGCGCTGGAGATGGGCTGGGCCCACTTGTCGTAGAGGTAGATCGAGTCGATGAGGGCGCCGTAGATGTCGAGCTGGAGCTGGCCTGCGGCGTCGTTGCCGACCCGGACCGGGGCCGAGCCGCAGTGGCCCTCCAGGTGCGGGAGCTCGCGTTCGGGCAGCTCGGTGCGGCCGTCGATGCCGTACATGATCTGCAGCGGGCCGGAGGCGAAGCCGTCGCCGGGGCTGATGTAGGTGGTCACGAACTTCATGAAGGCCTCGGCCTCGCCGGCGAAGCCGAGCCGCAGCAGGGCGTAGACGGCGAAGGCGGCGTCGCGGATCCAGACGTAGCGGTAGTCCCAGTTGCGTTCGCCGCCGAACTGCTCGGGGAGGCTGGTGGTGGGGGCGGCGACGATGGCCCCGGTGGGCGCGTAGGTGAGCAGCTTCAGGGTGAGGGCGGAGCGGTGCACCATCTCGCGCCAGCGGCCCCGGTAGCGGGACTGGTGCAGCCAGCGGCGCCAGTAGCGGACGGTGGCCTCGAACTGCCGCTCGGCCTCGAAGCGGGCGCAGCCGCGCGGGGCGATGTGCTCGCCGGCCTGGTCGAGGGCGAAGACGGCCGACTCACCCTCGGCGATCTTGAAGTCGGCGCAGGCGTCGGGGCCGTCGCTCTCCAGGGCCACCGTGGAGGTGAGCGCGAGGGACTGTGCCGGGGACTCGAACAGGACGGTGCCGTCGAGCAGGGTCAGGGTGTGCGGGTCGGCGCCGTAGTTGAAGCGGGGCGCCACCCGGACCCGGAAGGGGACGGTGCCGCGGACGCAGAGCACCCGGCGGATCAGCCGGTGCCGCTCGCATTCGTCGGACTCGCCGGTGACCGGCATGAAGTCCTGGACCTCGCCGACGCCGTCGTCGGTGAAGAACCGGGTGATCAGCACGTTGGTGTCGGGGAAGTAGAACTGCTTGGTGCGGGCCGGTACGGCCGGGGCCAGCGCGAAGTGACCGCCGCGCTCGGCGTCCAGGACGGCGGCGAAGACGCTGGGGGCGTCGAAGGACGGGCTGCAGTACCAGTCGATGGTGCCGTTGCTGCCGACCAGGGCGACGCTGCGCAGGTCCCCGATCAGCCCGTGCTCGGCGATCGGCAGGTAGCGGGGGCTACCGGGCGCATTCTCATAGAACGGCTGTTCGGCCATCGCGACGGCCTCCCCGGAACGGATGTACAGGTACCTTCCAGCTTAAAAGGGACGCTTTCCTTTCCGCACCGGGTGGCGGTCCGCGCTCCGGCCCCGGGCCGTTCGGGATGCGGGGTGCGGCCGGGCGGGCAATCGTGAGAGTGTGCACCCCGCTCCGCCGAAGGAGGGACCCATGTCGACCTCAGAACCCGAAGCGTCCCGGTCGCCCGACGAGCGCGCCACCCCGGACTCCCTGCTGCACAGCGCCCCCGGCTCCGGAGTGGCGCCCGAGGACGTGGTGCTGGCGTCCGGCCGGGACGTCACCCCGGCCACGCTGGAATGGGCCAGGAAGAAGATGGAGCGCGAGGGGCCGAACTGCATCGAGCGGCTCCTGCCCTGACGACGGCGGCGGGGCGGTGACGGTGCGGGCGCCGCTCCGGCACCGGACGGACCCCGCCGGTGGCGGCCGGTCGGCGCCCCTCGGTGTTTGCCCGGCGGGCCGACGTGGGTAGACCGTCGCCGCCCGCGGTCCGGCTGCCCCGAGGAGTGGACATGAGGGTCGTCATCACGGGTGCGTCCGGTTTCCTGGGCGGCCTGCTCGCCGCCGCCCTGCGGGCGTCCCGGACCCTGTGCGGCGCCCCGGTCGACCGGCTGGTGCTCGCCGACCGGGTCCCGGGCTCCGGGCCCGCGGCGGCCGACGACCCGTTCGTGGAGCGCGTGCACGGCGAGCTCGCCGACCGCCTCGACGAGGTCTTCGCCGAGCCCGTCGACGTCGTCTTCCATCTCGCCGCGGCCGTGTCGGCCGAGTGCGAGGCCGACTTCGACCTGGGGATGCGCGCCAACGTGGACACGACCCGCGCGCTGCTCGAAGCGGCCCGGGCGCAGTCCTCCGGCGGCGGACCGGTCCCCCGGCTGGTGTTCGCCAGCAGCCTCGCCGTCTACGGGGGCGACCCGGCGCTGCCGCTGCCGCCCGTCGTCAGCGAGGCGACCCCGCCCTTCCCGCGGACCAGCTACGGAACACAGAAGCTGATCTGCGAGCACCTGATCGCGGACTGCACCCGCCGCGGCTTCGTGGACGGACGGGTCGCCCGGCTGATGACCGTCGCGGTCCGGCCGGGCCGCCCGAACGCGGCCGCCTCGGGCTTTCTCTCCTCGATCGTCCGCGAGCCGCTCGCCGGGCTCCCGGCCGTCTGCCCGGTCGACCCCGGGCTCCGGGTGGCCCTGGCCTCGCCCCGGCGCACCGTCCGGGGGCTGCTGCGGGTCGCCGAGGCCGAGCGCGGCAGCGGACCGGGCCGCCTCGACGGCCAGGCACCGGTCCTCCTCCCCGGACTCACGGTCTCGGTCGCCGAGCTGCTCGCGACCCTGCGGCAGGTGGCCGGGGACGCCGCCGCCGACCTGGTGACCGTCGCCCCCGACCCGGCCATCGAGGCCGTCGTGGGCTCCTGGCCCGCCGTCTTCGACCACTCCCGCGCCGCCGCGCTCGGCCTGGAACCCGACCCGAGCCCGCTCTCCCTCGTCCGGGACCACCTCGCCGACCACGCCGGGTCCCGACCGGCCCCGGGGCAGGAGGGACGATGACCTGGACCAGGCGCCGCCTGCTCGGGCTGCTCGGCACGGCGGGCGTGGCGTCCGCCGCGCCCCCCGCACCCGTGCCGCGGTCCGTCCCCGCCCGTCCCGCCGACGAAGGCGGCGCGGAGCACGCCCGGTTCATGCGACGCGCGGTCGAGGAGGCGTACGGCAACGAGCTCTATCCCTTCGGCGCGGTGTTCGTGGGCTCGGGCCGGGTCCTGGGGCGGGGGGTCAACGCCTCGGCCGAGAACCCCACGTACCACGGGGAGATGGTGGCCATGGCCGACTACGTGCGCCGCGTCGGCAACCACGGATGGGCCGCGACGACGCTGTACTCGACCGCGGAACCGTGCGCCATGTGCATGAGCGCCTGCGCCTGGGCCGGGGTGGGCCGGATCGTGTGGGGGACCTCGATCGAGGAGCTGCACCGCACCGGCCTCCCCCAGATCACCCTCCCGGCGCGGGAGGTGGCCGACGCGGCCGGATCCTTCTACACCCCAGCGCTGTTCGCCGGGGTGCTGGCCGGGACGACCGACGCGCTGTTCCGGCGCGCCCAGCAGCTGCGCGAGGGCCGCACCGGCGGGGCGGCCTAGCCCGACGCCGGCCCGCGTAGGAAGCAACGGCCCAGGTCCGCACCGGATTTCACGCGAAGGTTGCCCGTCCACCCTTTCGAAGCGGGGGCGCCTGCTGACAGACTCCCCAAGGTGCCAGACTTCGACATGCTCGTCATCGGATCCGGACCCGGCGGCCAGAAGGCCGCCATCGCGGCGGCCAAGCTCGGCCGCCGGGTAGCCGTGGTCGACAGCCCCGAGATGGTCGGCGGTGTGTCCATCCACACCGGCACCATCCCCTCCAAGACCCTGCGCGAGGCGGTCCTCTACCTGACCGGTCTCACCCAGCGCGATCTGTACGGCCAGAGCTACCGGTTGAAGGAGGACATCACCGTCGCCGACCTGACCGCGCGCACCCAGCACGTGGTCAGCCGCGAGGTGGACGTCATCCGCAACCAGCTCTCCCGCAACCACGTCACGCTCTGCTCCGGCACCGGCCGGTTCGTCGACCCGCACACCGTCGCGCTGCGCGAACCGAGCGGCAATGAACGGGTGTTGACGGCCGATCACATCGTCATCGCCACCGGCACCCGGCCGGCCCGCCCGGACAGCGTCGAGTTCGACGGCCGCACCATCATGGACTCGGACAACGTGCTGTCGCTGGAGCGGGTGCCGCGCTCCATGGTGATCGTGGGCGCCGGGGTGATCGGCATGGAGTACGCCTCGATGTTCGCGGCGCTGGGCAGCAAGGTCACCGTGGTGGAGAAGCGCCCGGCCATGCTCGACATGTGCGACGTCGAGGTCGTCGAGTCCCTCAAGTACCACCTGCGGGACCTGGCCGTCACCTTCCGGTTCGGCGAGACCGTCGCCGCCGTCGAACGGCACCCGCGGGGCACGCTGACCGTGCTGGAGAGCGGCAAGAAGATACCGGCGGACACGGTGATGTACTCGGCCGGACGGCAGGGCCTGACCGACGGCCTGGACCTGGACAAGGCGGGCCTCGCGGCGGACCGGCGGGGCCGGATCACGGTGGACGAGCACTTCCGCACGGAGGTGCCGCACATCTACGCCGTCGGCGACGTCATCGGCTTCCCGGCGCTCGCCGCGACCTCGATGGAACAGGGCCGGGTCGCCGCCTACCACGCCTTCGGGGAACCGGTCGGCCAGATGGACAACCTCCAGCCCATCGGCATCTACACCATCCCGGAGATCAGCTTCGTCGGGCGGACCGAGGACCAGCTCACCGAGGACTGCGTGCCGTTCGAGGTCGGGGTGGCCCGCTACCGGGAGCTGGCCCGGGGCCAGATCATCGGCGACTCGCACGGCATGCTGAAGCTTCTGGTCTCCCCCGAGGACCGGCGGCTGCTCGGCGTGCACTGCTTCGGTACCGGAGCGACAGAACTGATCCATATCGGCCAGTCGGTGATGGGCTGCGGCGGCACCGTCGACTACCTGGTGGATGCCGTGTTCAACTACCCGACGCTCGCGGAGTCGTACAAGGTCGCGGCGTTGGACGCGACCAACAAGCTGCGGCAGCTCGACCGGCTGGAGGACTGAGGGGTTCACCGGAACCGATGCTTCCGGCGTGAGAGTTGGGCTCCCCAAGTGGCATATGTGATTACCGGTCGGTCAGCTTGAAAGGTCAAAGAGTGCCGCTATAGTCACACCCACACACGCGGTGTGACCGTCCGCCGACTCTCGGCATGCGGCCCTCACCACGCTTTTCTTCTCCTGGCCGGCCCCTGCCCCGAGGCCAACCCTCACCGGGTCCGAGGACGGTCGCGCACCCCCCACCCGTACCGCCGCGGGCCTGCACTCCTGTGCGCCGTGCACGACCGGAAAGCAGCACAACCTATGAGCAACAGCAGGGGCAGAGGGCTGCAGGCCAATGCCCTCGGCACGTTCGACACCGTGGTGATGGCCGTCGCGGGCAGCGCACCGGCGTACTCGCTGGCCGCGACCACCGCGGTCCTGGTGGGGGCGGTGGGACTGGCCAGTCCGGCCGCGCTGCTGTGGTGCGCGATACCGATGCTGGGGATCGCGCTGGCCTTCAGCTACCTGGGCCGGATCGACGTGAACGCGGGCGCGAGCTACTCCTGGGTGGGCCGCACCCTGCACCCCTTCCTCGGCTTCGTCAGCGGCTGGGCGCTGGTGGTGTCCGCGACCATCTTCATGGTGGCCGGCTCCCTGCCCGCCGGGTCGATGACCCTGTCCCTGTTCGACGAGGGCCTCGCCGACAACGTGGCCCTGTCCACGGTGGTCGGCGCCGCCTGGTTCCTGATCATGCTGGCGGTGGTGCTCGGCGGCGCCCGCCTCACGGTCCGCGCCCAGCTGCTGATGTCCGGCATCGAACTGGCCATCCTGCTGCTCTTCGCGGTGCTGGCCCTCTTCCACACCGGCAACGCCCGTGCCTTCGACTGGTCCTGGCTGGGCTTCTCCCACTTCGACGGCGTCTCCGGCTTCGCCTCGGGCGCGTTGATCGCCGCGTTCTACTACTGGGGCTGGGACGTCACCAGCAACCTCAGCGAGGAGACCCGCAACTCCCGCCGTACGACCGGACTCGCGGGCCTGATCGGGGTGGGCATCGTCTTCGCCCTGTTCGAGGTGTTCACCATCGCGGTGAACGTGATCCTGTCCTCGGACCAGATCGCCGCGAACGACGCCAACGTCCTGGCCGTCCTCGGCGACCAGATCGCGCCGGGCTGGGGCGGCAAGGTGCTGATCGTCGCCGTGATGCTGTCGACCATCGCCACCCTGGAGACGACCCTCATCCAGGTCACCCGCTCGCTGTTCGCGATGGGCCGGGACCGGACGATGCCGGCCGCGCTGGGCCGGGTGCACCGCACCTGGAACACCCCGCACGTGGCGATCGGTGTGGTCGGCGCGGTGGCCCTGGTGATGTTCATCGCCTCCAACGCCCTCGGTTCGGTGGGCGAGATCCTCTCCGACGCCATCTCGGCGATCGGCCTGCAGATCGCCGTCTACTACGGTCTGGCCGGCCTCGCGGTGGTCGTCGCCTACCGCAAGATGCTCTTCAAGTCGGCCGGCAACTTCCTGCTCGGCGGGGTGTGGCCGCTGTTCGGCGCGGTGTTCATGTTCTGGATCTTCGTCGAGTCGCTGAGCGAGCTGAGCGGTGCGGCGATCGCGATCGGTATCGGCGGTCTGGCCGTCGGCCTGATTCCGATGCTCTGGTACTGGAGACAGGGCAGCGACTACTACCGTCCTGCCAAGCTGGACGCCACCCGCACGGTCGAGGCCGACTACGTCCCCGACGACCACGTCACCGCATATGCCCAGGCTTACGAAGGCCTCCCCACCGATTTCTGAGGTACGAGTCCGATGGCGCGAGACCGCTTCGCCCCCGACTTCGACCCGGACTGCGGGGACTCCTCCCTCACCTCCGCCCGCCAGGACATCGTCATCGGGCGCTGGCAGGGCCTGCGGGAGCTGCTCCGGGCCACCGGGCCCGACTGGCTGGTCCGGGGGCACCGGGTACGGCTCCTGGCGCAGGCCTGCGCGGGCAGTTCCACCGCGGAGTCCTGGCTGGCCGCCGAGCCGTACAGCGCCGACGCGCTGATCCTGCGGGCGGCGACCGAGACGGCCCGGGCGTTCACCCTGGCCATCTCGGCGGGCCGGGGATTCCCGATCGACCGGGGCAGGATCGACGCCGCCGTGCTGGCCTGCCTGGCCGCCGCGGAGGCGTACCCGCAGGACCCGACGCCCTGGGTCTCCCTGATCTCGGTGGCCCGGCTGTACCCGACCGGGGTGCGCCGGCAGGAACTCGCCCGCTGGTGGGACGAGTTGCACCGGCGCGACCCGTACAACGTGGAGGGCCACCTCCAGGTCCTGCACTACTACTCCGCGCGCTGGCACGGCACGCACGGCCTGATGTACGACTTCGCCCGCGACGCGGCCGGGGTCGCCCCGCCCGGCTGCCCGCTGCCGGTCCTGGTGCAGTACGCCCGCGTCGAGGAGTTCCGCCACGCCCTGGACGCGGCACAGGGGCAGCAGAACACGGTCGCGCTCAGCCAGCACTGGAAACACGACGGCGCGGTCAGCGACGTACGGCGCACCTGGGAACGCTGGATCGCCCAGCGCGGCGACGCGCCGATCGCCCCGGGTGAACTGCGCGACCTGAACTACCTGACGCACGCGGCCTGTCAGGCGGGCGTCACGGACATCGCCACCGCTCTGCTCCGGCTCCAGGGGCGGCGGGCGACCCGTACGCCCTGGTCGTACACCGGTGACGCGGAGAAGCAGCTCGTGAAGTGGCGGGCGGACCTGAAGATCCGCGGCTGAGGGGCCGGTCGCCGCCCCGCCGGGTCAGAGGGGCGGGAGGCGGCGGCGCAGCAGGCAGAACTCGTTGCCCTCGGGGTCGGCCAGGACGTACCAGCTCTCGGTGCCGGTCTGGCCGACGTCGGCGGGCCGGGCGCCCAGCGCGAGCAGCCGTTCCAGCTCGGCGTCCTGGTCGCGGTCGGTGGCGTTGACGTCGAGGTGCAGCGGGAGCTTCCCGGGCCGCGCGTCGGCGCTGGGGCTGAGGACGAGGGTGGGCTGCGGTCCGCCGAAGCCGGTGCCGGGCGGTCCGATCTCGATGCTTCCGTCGTCCTCCCGGCCGAGTTCGACGTAGCCGAGGACCTCGCTCCAGAACGCGGCGAGCCGCTCGGGATCGGCGGCGTCCAGGACCAGCTCACTGATGCGGCATGCCATGCGCGTCAGCGTAGGGGGACGCCGGGCGCGGCGCGATCGCGTTTCGTCCGGCGGGCCGCCGGGGGCGGTCCCCTAGCCCTCGGTCTGCTCGGCGGGCCGGGCGAGCCCCGTGGTCCACTTCTCCTCGATACGGCCGGCCTTCCAGATCAGCAGGGCGAGCGCCCAGGTGGCGAAGAAGAGGCCGACGATGACGAAGCCGACGGTGTTGAGGTCGAGTCCGGCGACCCAGTCCCAGAAGACGCCGTGCAGGTCCATCTTGTCGGCGAGCAGGCCGAGGAGTTCCACGGTGCCGATGATGAGCGCGACGGCGACGGACAGGCCGGTGATGGTGAGGTTGTAGTAGACCTTGCGGACCGGCTTGGAGAACGCCCACTCGTAGGCGAAGTTCATGAACGAGCCGTCGATGGTGTCGAGCAGCGACATACCGGCCGCGAACAGGACCGGCAGGGTGAGGATCGCGTACCAGGGCAGTCCGGAGGCGGCGCCGGAGCCGGCCAGGACCAGCAGGGCGATCTCGGTGGCGGTGTCGAAGCCGAGGCCGAAGAGCAGGCCGAGCGGGTACATCTGCCAGGGCTTGCGGATCGAGCCGGTGACCCGGCCGAGGAAGCGGTTCATGAGGCCGCGGTTGTTCAGCTGCGTCTCCAGCGCCGCCTCGTCGTAGGCGCCGGAGCGCATCTGCCGGAAGACCTTCCAGATGCCGGCCAGGATGACGAGGTTGATGCCGGCGATCAGGTAGAGGAAGGTGCCGGAGACGGTCGTACCGATCAGGCCGGTGACCTCGTGCAGGTGCGAGCCGTCGTCCTGGACGGGGCCGGCCAGGGTCTTCATGCCGAGCGAGAGCAGCAGGGCGAGGCCGAAGACGATGCTGGAGTGGCCGAGCGAGAACCAGAAGCCGACCGAGAGCGGGCGCTGCCCCTCCCCCATCAGCTTGCGGGTGGTGTTGTCGATCGCCGCGATGTGGTCGGCGTCGAAGGCGTGCCGCATGCCGAGCGTGTACGCGGTCACACCGATGCCGATGCCGAACGACTCGGTTCCGACGCTGAAGTGCTGCGGGGCGATGATCCCGACCAGGGTGCCCCAGCCGATGACGTGCAGGGCGAGCACGAAGGAGGCCATCCCGCCGACCCTGATCCACTCCTGCCGGGTCATGGAGCCCCGGACACGGTGCCAGGCCGAGCGCTTGGTCTCGGCCTGGGCGGGGAGGGACGGAGCGGAACCAGGGGCGGCCGTCATCGGGAGGTGGCATCCTTCGGTCGTGCGGAGGCAGCTGCGAGCGGCAGCCTGGTGCCATCCTCCCGTACTTGCAAATCATTCGCATCAATGCCCGCGACAGGCCTTCACCAAGAGAGTTCCATGGGAAGGCAAAGGCCCGCGCGGTGCTCAGGCGGCCAGGAGCCCGCTGCCCAGCCAGTCCTTGCCGTTCCTCACCCCCGGCAGCGCGAAGAAGTAGCCGCCGCCGGTCGGCGAGATGTAGTCGACGAGGGGTTCGTCGATCAGCCGGGTCTGGGTGGCCTCGAACTGGCGCCGGACGTCCTGGTTGTAGCAGCAGAAGACCAGGCCCATGTCGAGGTTGCCGACGCTGTCGATCCCCCGGTCGTAGTTGTAGCCGCGGCGCAGGATGCGGGTGCTGTCGGTCTTGGCGGTCCGCGGGTTGGCGAGCCGGATGTGGGCGTCCAGCGGGATGGCGTTGCCCTTCGGGTCCTTGGCGTACTGGGGGATGTCGGTCTCCTTGGCGCCGTCCAGCGGGGCGCCGGTGTCCTTGCGGCGGCCGAACATCAGCTCCTGCTCGCTCAGCGAGACCCGGTCCCAGAACTCGACGAGCATCCGGATGATCCGGATCACCTGGTAGCTGCCGCCCGCCGTCCAGGCCGGCTCGCCCTGCCCCTCGCCGACCCAGATCAGCCGGTCCGTCTCGCGGGCCGAGTTGACGTCCGGGTTGGCGATGCCGTCCTTGAAGCCGAGCAGGTTGCGCTGGGCGCCGGTGGGCCGCGGGGCGTTCTGGAAGCCGTCGATCCGCCACTTGATCTGCATGGCGCCGCGGGTGTGCTTGGCGATGTCCCGCAGAGCGTGCAGCACCGTGTCCGTGCTGGCCGCACAGATCTGCAGCGACAGGTCGCCGTGGCACTCGGCCGCGTCGAGGTGGTCGTTCGGGAAGGTCCGCATCGGCGTCAGCCGGGCCGGCTTCGCCTTCCCCAGGCCGTAGCGGTCGTCGAAGAGGGAGGCGCCGACGCCGACGGTGACCGTCAGCTCGTCGGAGGGAACCGTGGGGCCGAGGATGCCGTTGTCGGAGGGCGGCGCGCCCACGCCGAGGTCCTCGGGGGTGCCGCCGGAGGTGAGGAAGCGGGCCCGCGCGGTGATCGTCTTCAGCAGGTCGGCGAGTTCCCGCCGGCTGTCGGCGATGACGTCGAGGGAGACGAAGGTCGCGGCGGCCGGGGCCGGGGTGAGGATGCCGGCCTGGTGGGCGCCGTGGAAGGGGACCTTGGCGGTGCCGGTCGCGTCGGCGGCCTGGGCCTCGGCGGTGCCGCCGGCCTGGCCGAGCGCGAACCCGCCGCCGGCCAGCACCGCGCCCGCGGCCCCGGCGCCCAGCGCCGTCCGCACGAAGGAACGGCGGCCCGCGCCCATCGGGCAGGACGGGGTGTCGGCAGCGGACATCGGAGGGTTCCCTTCGTCGTACAGGTGCGTGTCTTCTGCGTGGTTCATCAGGCGGACTTCCTGATCTCCAGGAGGTCCGGCACCGGGGAGAGGTCCTCCAGCAGCCGGCCGGTGACACCGTTGAGCTGTTGCCGCGTGAGCGCGTCGAGCTTCTCCACCGGGGTCCAGCTCGCCGCCTGGTGCTCGGCGTCCAGCAGCTTCTGCAGGCGGGCGATGTCCGCGTCGACGGTCGTCAGCAGCTCGGGCGCGCGGGTGGTCAGCAGCGGCTTCAGTACGGTGAGCAGCTCGCGGGTGCCCGCCAGGTTGGCGTTCGCGGTGGCGAGGTTGGTGCCGCTGCCCTCGTCGGTGTCGGCGGTCAGCTCGAACTGGAGGGTGTTCTCCAGGATCTCGTGGGCGCGCAGCGGCAGGTCGCCCGGGTCGAAGTCCTGGGCGGGGAACGCCTTCTGGAGCCCGGCGGCGGCCTCGGCGAGCGCCTGGACCGGAGCCTTCAGCTGTCCGGCGGTCTGCGCGTGCCACAGCCCGTACTCGACCCGGTGGAACCCCGCGAAGTCCGGGTCGGCCACCCCGCCCGCGAGGCCGTCGGCCCGGCCGTTGATCTTCTGGTCGAAGTCCTCGAAGGTGCCGTAGGCGGCGCCGAGGGAGGCGTAGGTGAGGTGGGCGGTCAGCCAGTCGGTGCGGGCCTTGGCGAGGTGGTTGCCCTCGATGTCGGCTTCGAGGGTGCGGGTCTGGGCGACGAGGGTGGCCAGGCCGTGCTCGACGTACACCTTGTACTGCTTCAGCGGCTCCGCGAGGTCGTTCTCGGAGACCGGTACGACCGCCTTGGCGCCGCTTCCGCTGCCGCTGACGGTGACCGACCTGGAGGTGACGGCCTTGCCGCCGGACGGGACGCAGCGCCAGGCGTACGTCCCGCCGGAGACGGTCGCGACCAGGTCACGCGTGGTGCCGGGGGCGAGGCCCTCGACCTCCCCGTAGACCGCGTTGCTGCTCGGGTCGATCAGATACACCTCGGAGGTCCTGGTCCCGGTGTTCCGCATCTGGAACGTCTGCCGGCCCGCCTCGGGCGCACTGAACCCCTTCCCGCACTCCGTCTCCGACACCGCGATGGTCTGCCCCCCGGCCGGCTTGGGCCGCCCCAGAGCGACGACGAGCCCGGCGACGACCGCGGGCACGGCCACCACGGCAACGGGCACCACCCAGGCAGGACGACGGCGCGGCCCCCGGCCGGGCCTCGAACCGGGCTCCGGCCGACCGCCATCGGGAACCGGCTCCACCTCCTCGACGGAAGGCTCCGCCCCCGCACCGGACTGCGACGCGACCTCGTCGGCGGCCTCGGACCCGAGGTCCGGCCGGTCGGCAGCGAGGTCCGACTCCGTCCGCCGCCCCGGCACCGCTGCGGAAGGCTCCGCCCCGCCGGCGGACGCGGGCCGCTCCGCAGCGGGGTCGGCCGACCGTGGCTGCGGCTCCGCATGGTCGGCGGCAGGCACCGGCGTGAGGTGCTCGGCGCCGGGCTCCGGCTGGGACACGGCGGTGACCGGCTCGGTGGCCGGCTTCGGCGCGGGCGGGCGGACTCCGCGTACGAACAGCGTCATGACGACCGCGAGGTAGCCGAGGTATCCGGCCACCTGGAGCCAGGTCATGGTCGGCGTGATGTTGAGGACGCCCTGGAGGAGGGTGCTGTACCAGGAGCCCGCGTCGACGCTGCCGCTGAGGTCCAGGGCGTACGCGGTGGTGCCCGGGAGGACACCGCCCTCCTGGAGGTCGCGCAGGCCGTAGCCGAGGACACCGGCGGCGATCACGATGAGGACGGCGCCCGTGCAGGTGAAGAACCTGGTCAGGTTGATCTTCAGGACGCGGCGGTACAGGCCCCAGCACAGCCCCGCCGCCAGGACCAGGCCGATCCCGGCGCCGGTCAGGGGCCCGGCGGACTCACCGGCCGCCCGGGCGGTGGTCCACAGGAACAGCGCGGTCTCCAGACCCTCCCGGCCGACCGCGAGGAACGAGGTGAGGATCAGCACCCCCGAGCCCATCGCCAGCGCGCCGGTCACCTTCTCCTTGATCTCGCCGGAGAGGCTGCGCGCCGAGCGGCGCATCCAGAAGACCATCGCGGTGACGAAGGCAACCGCGATCACGCTGAGGGTGCCGCCGAAGGCCTCCTGCGCGGTCGCGGAGAGCGAGGCGGCGGTGAAGGTGAGGACCGCGCCGAAGCTCATCGCCAGCGCGATGGCGGCCAGCACGCCCGTCCACACCTGCGGGAGCCGGTTTCTGGCCCCGGCCCGCACCAGCGTGGCGACGAGGATCGAGACGATCAGCCCGGCCTCAAGCCCTTCCCTCAGCCCGATCAGGAAACTTGGAAACGCGTCGTCCCACATCCGCCGCAGCCCTCCCCGGCAGGCCCGTCCCCGCCTCTTGGCTCGAACTTAGTGAAGGCATGCCTTACTTACTCCGCCGACCATGATGACTACACCCGTGTAGTCAGTCAGTCATGAACAGGTAATGGTGCGGCAAAAGCCGTGAACGGCCTCCGACCCGCGCACGCGGGAACACGGGTGGGGCGACAGTCGTCTACATTGCAGTAGACCGTCTACAGTCCAGTAGTCACTGGAAGCGCACCGCACCGAAGGGCCGCCGCCGAGGTCATGAACCGCAAGAGGACCGCGGAGTTCGCGGGGAGCGTCGCGCTCGGTGCCTGGGCGGCCTTCGCCGTGCTCGCCGTGGTGGCGGCCGGCCGGCACGGGGCCCCGCTCGGTCTGGACCGCGCGCTGCTGACCTGGTCCCTCGGCCACCGCCCGGACGTGGCGGTGGCCGTGGCCCGGGGGCTGACCGCGACCGGCACCGGGGTGATCCCGTACGCCCTGGTCGTGGCGGCCGGGCTGTACGCGGGCCGCACCCCGCGCCGCCGACTGGCCGGCGCGCTGCTCGGCGTCGCCTGCCTCGCCCTGGGACAGCTGGCGCGGCGCGGTGTGATGGAGTGGATCGCCCGGCCCAGACCACCGCAGCAGGACTGGCAGACGCACGCCTCCGGCTGGTCGTTCCCGTCCGGCCACAGCACCACGGCCGCGCTGACCGCCGGTCTGGTGATCCTCGCCGTCCGGATCCGCGCCCCGCGGGGCGCCACGCCGTGGTGCGTCGCCGTCGCCTGCTGGGCGGTCGCCGTCGGGGGCACCCGGGTCTTCCTCGGCGTGCACTGGCTCACGGACGTGCTCGGCGGCTGGCTGTTCGCCGTCGGCTGGCTCGGGCTCTGCGGGTGCGCGGCGGCCCGGTGGCTCCCGGACGCGGGAGCACCGGACGACGTACCGCGGAGACCGGTGCCCGCACCGTGACTCAGGCGGTGGCGCCGGGGCCGTCCGGGCGGGTGCGGCGCTGGTCGATCATCTCCCGGGTGAGGTCCTCCGTCTCGGGCTCCGGGAGCCGTTCGAAACCGTCCTCCGTGATGACCGAGACCCGCGGGAAGATACGGCGGTTGAGGTCGGGGCCGCCGGTCGCCGAGTCATCGTCGGCCGCGTCGTAGAGCGCCTGGAGCGCGGCCAGGGCGGCCTCGCGGCGGGTCAGGCCGGGGCGGTACAGCTTCTTCAGGGCTCCCCCGGCGTACGGCGAGCCACTGCCCTCGGCGTGGAACGCGTGCTTCTCGTAGAGGCCGCCGGCGACGTCGAAGCTGAAGATGCGGCCGCGTCCGCCCTCCGGCGCCTTCGTGTCGTAACCCGCGAGCAGCGGGACGACGGCGAGGCCCTGCATGGCCTGGCCGAGGTTCTCGCGGATCATCGCGGCGAGCCGGCGGGCCTTGCCGTCGAGGGTCAGGGGGATGCCCTCGACCTTCTCGAAGTGGGTCAGCTCGACCTGGTAGAGCTTGACCATGTCGAGGGCGAGTCCGACGGTGCCGGCGAAGGCGACCGCCGTGAGGTCGTCGGCGGGGTGCACCTTCTCCAGGTCGCGCTGGGCGATGAGGTTGCCCATGGTGGCCCTGCGGTCGCCGGCGATCAGCACGCCGTCGCGGTAGCCGAGGGCCAGGACGGTGGTGCCGTGCGGGAAGGCGCCGGGCGGGGCGACCGTACCGGCGGGCAAGGGGCTGCGGGTGGGCAGCAGTTCGGGCCGGTGGGCGGCGAGGAACCCGGCGAAGGACGAGTTCCCGGGCGTGAAGAACTCCTCCGCCAGGAGGCCACCGGTGTCGTGGTCGTGCGCTGTCATGCCACTCCCCCTCCCGCGCGGGCCCCGTGAGTCGCCCGACGACACCGGACTCCTACCTGATGCGGACCGCGGGGAAACGCCCCGCCGGTCACAGCGCCCGGCGCCGGACCAGCAACCCCAGGACCAGCAGCCCCGGCAGCAGCGGCAGCCACACGGTCAGCAGCCGGTAGCCGAGCACCGCGGAGGCGGCCGTGGCGGCCGGGGTCCCGGAGGCGGTGAGGGCGAGGGCGAGGGCCGCGTCGAGCGAGCCGAGGCCGCCCGGGGTGGGCAGCAGCGCGGCGGCACCGCTGGCCGCGAGGTAGAGCAGCGCCACCCGGGCCGGGGACAGCGGCAGTTCGACCGCCCGGATCACGGCGAAGAGGACCAGCGCGTGCAGCCCGGCGAAGGCGAGCGAGCCGCCCCACAGCGCCACCGCGCGGACCGGACGGGCGTGCAGGGCCCGGATGTCGGCCGCCACCGCGGACACCGCGCCCCGGCAGCGGGGCCACACCCGGGCCCGGAGCAGGGCGACGGCCCCGACGGCCGCGACCGCCAGCGCCAGCACCGCGGCCGGCGGCACGTGCGGGGTCCGCAGCAGCCCCGGGCAGGCGGGGGCGAGGACGGCGATGAGGGCCAGCCGGACCACGGCACCGGCGGCGGCCTTGACCGCGAGGGCCGACGCGCCACGGCCCGCCGGGAGTCCGCAGCGCATCAGGAACCTCAGGTTCACCGCGCCCGCGCCGAGCCCGGCGGGCAGCACGTGGTTGGCGGCCGAGGCGGCGAACTGCGCGGCGACCAGCCGCCCGCCGGGCAGCCGGGAGGTCACCGCACCCTGCTGGGCGAGCGCCGACGACGCCCAGGTCCCCACCGCCGCCACGGCCGCCACCAGCAGCCAGCCCTGGTCGGCGACGGCCAGCCGGAGCGCCCCGTGCTCCACGGTCGGCCAGTGCCGCCGCAGCAGCCAGCCCGCGCAGACCAGCAGGGCGAGGCAGACACCGCTCTGCCAGTAGACCCCTCGGCGGCCCGCGGCGGGTACGGCGTTCACGTTCGGGACCATCGAGGCACCCACCCCTGTTCCCCTACAGCGCGTAGGACCGTCCATGGACTAGGGGACAAACACTGACAAACTAACCGGAATTACTGGCCGAGGCAGCGCCGGTACGCCCATCCGGACGGCGGCACTACGCGCTGTAAGGTTGAGCCATGGCTGGCACAGGGTCCCGCGGCAGGGCGGAGCGGCGCAGCGCCGGAGAACTGGAGAGCGAGGTCCTCGCAGCCCTGTGGGCGACCGACCGTCCGTTGACCCCGGCCGAGATCCAGTCCGAGATCGGCGGCGGCCTCGCGTACAACACGGTTCACACGATCCTGAAACGGCTGTACGACAAGGGGCTGGTGCTGCGGGACGCGGACGGGCGGCGCGGCGCCTACCGGCCGGCGAAGAACGCGGCCGAGCTGACCGCCGAGGCCATGCACGAGGCACTGGACCGGGGCCCGGACCCGATCGCGGCGCTCCAGCAGTTCGTGTCCGGGCTGAGCCCGGAGGAGGAGCGGGCGCTGCGGAACCTGTTCGCCGGAGGCGGCGCATGAGGTTCGACGTCTACACCCCGCTGCTGGTCTCCCTGTTGCTGCCGCTGGTCAGCCCGGCGGTCGGCCGCCGGGTGGCGCCGGCGCTGGCGGCCCGCGTGCTGGCCTCCGCCGCCGCGCTGACCGCCGCCGCGACCACCTGGTCCCTGATCCTGCTGACGACCGCGCTGGTGGGGGACGCCCCGCCGCTGGTCCGGGAGGCCCACGAGGACGGGCGCCGGCTGGCCGACCCGGTGCCCGAGGTGATCGGCGTCGCCGCGTGTCTCACGCTGGCCGTGGTGGTGTGGCGGGTGCAGCGGGCGGTACGCGCCGAGCGCCGGACCCGGCGGGCCCTGCGGCGGCTGTGCGCGGGGCACCCTCGGGACACCGAGCTGGTGGTGGCCGCCTCCGAGACGCCCCAGGCGTTCGCGATCCCGGGCCGGCCGGGCCGGATCCTGGTCACCTCGTCGATGCTGAGCGCGCTGGCACCGGCGGAGCGGCGGGTGCTGCTGGCCCACGAACGGGCCCATCTCACCCACCGGCACGGCCGTCTGGTGACGGCGGCGACGCTGGCCGCGGCCGCCAACCCGCTGCTCGGCCCGGTCCGGTCGGCCGTGTCCTTCCTGGTGGAGCGCTGGGCCGACGAGCAGGCGGCGACCGCCGTCGGCGACCGCGTCACCACCGCCCGGGCCCTGGCCCGCGCCGCCCTCAGCGCCCGCCCCGGCTGCGCCCTCAACTTCACGGACCGCGCGGTGACCCGCCGGATCGCGGCCCTGCAGACGGCCCCACCCCCCTCACTGTGGCCGGCCGCCGCGGCCGTCCTCGCCCTCGGCGCACTGGCCGCCCTCTTCGCCGCCGACGCAACAGGCGACCTCGTGGGGCTCCTTTTCAACGCCCTCACGTAAAGCGCCCCGTCAGGGGCGCGGGGAACTGCGCGCTCAGCCACGACGAACCGGCGGCCGACGACGGTCGGTCGTCCGCGCCACCGTCGTGGCTGATCGCGCAGTTCCCCGCGCCCCCAAGAAAACCGCTCAGGTAGGTCGATGAGGTGCCCGGTGTTCCGGTTGGCGCGGAACCGGGCCCGGCCGCGCCGGAGGCACCGCCCGCACCGCCGGGCTGTCCGTGCCGATCGTCACCGGCTCCCCGTGGTGGTGGACGGTGAGGGGCGGACCATCGAGCAAGGTGTACGTGGCCTTGTCGGCGCCGATCTCCACGCGCAGCCTGCTGTCGCGCAGTTGCAGGCTGAAGGCCAGCCGGCGCAGCCGTTCGGGCAGCCGGGGGGCGAACCGGGCGCCGTCGTCGTAGTGGCGCAGCCCGCCGAAGCCGGCCACCAGGGCCATCCAGGTGCCGGCGAGGGAGGCGATGTGCAGTCCGTCGCGGGTGTTGTGCTCCAGGTCGTCGAGGTCCATCAGCGCGGCCTCGGCGGTGTAGGCGTGGGCGAGCGTGAGGTGGCCGGCCTGGGCGGCGACGACGGCCTGGCAGCAGGCGGAGAGCGAGGAGTCGCGGACCGTCAGCGGCTCGTAGTAGGCGAAGTTGCGGGCGATGTGCTCGTCGTCGAAGTACGCCTCGCAGGTGTACATCGCGAGCACCAGGTCGGCCTGTTTGACGACCTGTTTGCGGTAGAGGTCGAAGTAGGGGAAGTTCAGCAGCAGCGGGTACTGCTCGGGGCGGGTGCCCGCGAAGTCCCAGCGCTGGTAGCGGGTGAACCCGGCGTGCTGCTCGTGGACGCCGAGTTCCTGGTTGTAGGGGATGTGCACGGCCTCGGCGGCGTCCCGCCAGGCCGCGGACTCCTCGGCGTCGACGCCGAGCCGGGCCGCCTGCCGCGGGTGGCGTTCCACGGCGTCGGCGGCGGCCAGCAGGTTCGCGCGGGCCATCAGGTTGGTGTACGTGTTGTCGTCGGCGACCGCGCTGTACTCGTCGGGGCCGGTGACGCCGTCGATGTGGAAGGCGCCGCGGCTGTCGTGGTGGCCGAGCGAGCGCCACAGCCGGGCGGTCTCCACGAGGAGTTCGACGCCGGTGTCCCGTTCGAAGTCCGTGTCGCCGGTGGCGGCGACATAGCGGACCACGGCGTCGGCGACATCGGCGTTGACGTGGAAGGCCGCGGTGCCGGCCGGCCAGTACGCGGAGCCCTCCGAGCCCGCGATGGTCCGCCAGGGGAACGCGGCGCCGTCCAGGCCCAGTTGGGCGGCGCGTTCGCGGGCGGCGGGCAGGGTGTTGTGCCGCCAGCGCAGCGCCTCGGCGACGGCGCCGGGGGCGGTGTGGGTGAGGACGGGCAGGACGAACATCTCGGTGTCCCAGAAGGCGTGCCCGTCGTACCCGGAGCCGGTCAGGCCCTTCGCGGGTATCGCCCGCTGTTCGGCGCGGGCGCCCGCCTGCAGGACGTGGAAGAGGGCGAAGCGGACGGCCTGCTGGATCTCCTCGTCGCCGTCCACCTCCACGTCGGCGCGGGACCAGAAGTCGTCGAGATAGCCGCGCTGTTCGTCGAGGAGCCCTGCCCAGCCCTCGTGCGCGGCGGCGGCGAGGGCCGCGTCCACCTGGTCGGCCATCGCGGGCAGGGAGCGCACCCCGGACCAGCCGTGCGCGACGAACTTCTCCACCCGCAGCCGCTCCCCCGGCTCCAGTACGGAGGTGACGGTCAGCCGGGCCACGTCCGTACCGCTCTCGGCGCGGGCCGAGGTCCGCTCGGGGCCGGAGACCGTGTGGTCGGCGGCGACGGCGACCCGCAGCCCGCTGCGCCGGGTGCGGTGCACCAGCCGCAGCCGGTGCCCGGCGGCGAACCCGTCCTCCTGCTCCAGCGGCGACTGCAGCGCGATCGCGGCTCGCGGATCGCCGTTCGCGTCGGGCAGTTGCTCGTTGGTGACCAGTTCGGACTGGATCACGATCCGGCAGCGCCGGTCGACGGCCGCCACCTCGTAGGAGACGGCGGCCACCGCCCGCTGGGTCAGCGACACCAGCCGGGTGGAGCGCACCCGTACGGTGGATCCGGCGGGCGAGGTCCACTCGCAGGTCCGCTCCAGGACGCCCCGGCGCAGGTCCAGGACCCGCTCATGGGCGACGAGACGGCCGTAGCGCAGGTCGAAGGGTTCGTCGTCGACCAGCAGTCGCAGGATCTTGCCGTTGGTGACGTTGATGACGGTCTGCCCGGACTCCGGATAGCCGTAGCCGGCCTCGGCGTACGGCAGCGGGTGCACCTCGTGCACGCCGTTGAGGTAGCTGCCCGGCAGGCCGTGCGGCTCGCCCTCGTCGAGGTTGCCGCGCCAGCCGACGTGTCCGTTGGAGAGCGCGAACACCGACTCGCTCTGCGCGAGCACGTCGAGGTTGAGCGTGGTCTCGCGGACCGCCCAGGGTTCCACGGCGTACGACCGGTGGGTGATCACTCCTTGCCTCCCAGTTCGGCGAGGTCCTGCACTACGGTGTCCGCGCCGTGCGCGTAGAGGGCGTCCGTCTGCCCGACGCGGTCGACTCCGACGACGTACCCGAAACGGCCCGCGCGACCCGCGTCCATCCCGGCGAGGGCGTCCTCGAAGACGGCGGCCCGGGCGGGTTCGACGCCGAGGTCGCGGGCGGCGGCCAGGAAGGTGTCCGGGTGCGGCTTGCCGGGCAGCCCGCGTTCGGCGGCGACGACGCCGTCGACGCGGACGTCGAAGAAGTGCTCGGCGCCGATCGAGCGCAGTACGTCACGGCAGTTGGCGCTGGAGGAGACGATCGCGGTGCGCAGCCCCCGCTCCCGGACCGCCTCCAGATAGCGCAGGGTGCCGTCGTAGGCCTCCACGCCCTGGGTGCGTATCTTCGCCAGGAGCAGTTCGTTCTTGCGGTTGCCGAGGCCGTGCACGGTGGGTGCGTCCGGTGGGTCGTCCGGGGTGCCCTCGGGCAGGTGGATGCCGCGGGAGTCGAGGAAGGCGCGGACCCCGTCGGCGCGCGGGCGTCCGTCGACGTACTCGTCGTAGTCGGCGACCGCGTCGAAGGGCCGCTGGCCGTCGTGGCCGCGCAGGAAGGCGTCGAAGGTCTCCTTCCAGGCCGCCGCGTGCACGACGGCGGTCTTGGTGACGACCCCGTCGAGGTCGAAGAGACACGCCTGGATGGTGTCGGGCAGACCGAGTGCAGTCATGTCCCGCATCTTCCCCACCGCGCGGCTTCGAGAGGGTGGCGCCCGCCACATCCCGGGCCGGATGTCACACTTTTTGCGTGCCGCTGACTTTCGACGACCTCCTCGACCGCGCCCGTTCACTCGCCGGACGGGCCCCGCGCGCGCTGCTCGGCATCGCGGGCGGTCCCGGTGCCGGGAAGACGACCCTCGCCGAGCGTCTGGTGCGGGAGTTGAACGGTTCCGGCGAGCCGTGGGTGGCGCGGGTGCCGATGGACGGCTTCCATCTGGCCGATGTCGAGCTGGACCGGCTGGGCCTCAGGGACCGCAAGGGCGCGCCCGCGACCTTCGACGCGGCCGGGTACGCGGCGCTGCTGCGGCGGCTGCGCGCAGAGCCGGAGGACGTGGTGTACGCGCCGGGCTTCGAGCGGGTCCTGGAGCAGCCGGTCGCGGGCGCGATCCCGGTGCCGCCGACGGCCCGCCTTGTGGTGACGGAGGGCAACTACCTGCTGCTGGCGGAGGGCCTGTGGGCGCGGGTGCGGCCGGCCCTGGACGAGGTCTGGTTCTGCGAGATCGACGAGTCCGAGCGGATACGGCGGCTGGTCGCCCGGCACGAGGAGTTCGGCAAGGGCCACGCGGAGGCGGTGGCCTGGGTGGCGGGCACCGACCAGCTCAACGCCGACCTGGTCGCGACCACCCGGGACCGGGCGGACCTGGTGGTGCCGGGGACGGCGCTGCCCGCGCGAAAATAATCCCGGGCCGCTGTCGATCCGGCCGCCTCCCGTTCGACATCATGATGTGCGGCGTCTCGCCCCACGACGACACGAACCGAACCTGGCGAGGAAACACGTGGATCAGCTACTGAGAGTCATGAACTTCGTCGTCTCGGCCGACGGGATCGCCGCCGGTGCCAGTGAGCACCAGAGCTTCGAGCGGCCGTTCGGCCTCGACCGTGCCGAGCGGCTGTTCTCCTGGGCCGGCGCCACCGCGAGCTGGCCCAACCGCACGGATGCCGGGGGCAGCCGGGGCCTCGACGACTACTTCACCCGGGACTTCGCCCGCAACATCGGCGCCGAGATCATGGGCCGCAACAAGTTCGGCCCCCAGCGCGGGCCCTGGCAGGACCACGGGTGGCAGGGCTGGTGGGGCGACGAGCCCCCGTTCCGCACCCCGGTGTTCGTCATGACCCACCACCGGCGTCCGTCGTTCACCCTCTCCGACACCACCTTCCACTTCGTCGAGGGCGACCCGGCCACGGTCCTCGCCCAGGCCCGCGAAGCCGCCCGGGGCCAGGACGTCCGGCTCGGCGGCGGCGTCACCACCGTCCGCCAGTTCCTCGACGCCGACCTCGTCGACACCCTGCACGTGGCGGTCTCACCGGTGAAGTTCGGCTCCGGCCTCCGCCTCTGGGAGTCCCCCGACGAACTCCTCGACCGCTTCCACCTGGAGGTCGTCCCCAGCCCGAGCGGCGTGACCCACCACCTGTTCTGGCGCAGGTGACGGAAGCGTCCGCGCCCGGGACGACATCCGCTCGGCGACCAGCCGCCTGTGGTTCGGGCACCGGGTGAAGTCCTCGAACCGGAGCGCGCGGTGGCGGAGGCGCGGCGGGTGCTCGGCCGGGGCGGCAGGATCGTGCCGGCCGGACAGGACTGGGACGCCCTCATGATCGACTCGGACGACGCGGAGCTCACCCGGACGATCGTGCGCGCCCGCGCGGATCTCCTGGGCTCCCCGCGGGCCGCCCGCCGGTACCGCAACCTGCCGCCGGCCACCCGGCTCGCCGAACAGGCCCGCGCGAACGGCGCCGTCGGCCGCGACCGGGCCGACGAGTGGCTGGCCGGGCAGCGCGGACGGGCCGAGGCCGACCGTTTCCTCGTCGCCGTGCCGTTCTTCGTGGCCGCCTCCTGTGCCTAGCGCACCACGCGGTGGCGGAGGTAGGTGACCCCGGAGTCGAAGGTGCGGGTCTCGACGCGTTCGAGATCCACGCGGCGGTCGTGGCGGGCGAAGTACGGAGTGCCGCCGCCGACCAGCACCGGGTAGACCATGGTCCGGTACTCGTCGATGAGACCCTGTTCGGCCGCCTCGACGGCGAGTGTCGCGCCGCCGATCGCGATGTCGCCCTCTCCCGGCTCGGCGCGCAGGCGCTCGATCTCCTCCGCCACGCTGCCGGAGGCCAGCCGGGCGGCCTGGCCCCGCACCTCCGGCAAGGTGGTGGAGAACACCACCTTCGGGAGCGGGTTCCAGAGCGCGGTCCATTCGCGCTCGGCGGCGTCGAGCGCGGGATCCTGGTCGGCGGTCTCCCAGTAAAGCATCGTCTCGTACAGTCGCCGTCCCATCAGGTGGACGCCGACCTCCTGGATCTCGTCGATCCAGAAGCGGAAGACCTCCTTGTCGGGCGCCGTCCAGTTGAACGTGCCGTCCGGCCCGACGATGTAGCCGTCGAGTGACATGCTCATCGAATAGGTCACGCTGCGCATCGGGAGTCCTCCTGCTCGGGAACGGGTTCGACAGTACGACCGCCGGGGACCCCAGGACTCATCGACGCGCGCGGGACGGTCCCTAGCAGGCGGTCAGGGCCAGTTCGGGCACTCCGTGGGCGTCGTCGGCCCCGATGGCGGCCGTGAACTGCTCGGTGTGGACGGTCAGATCGCCTTCGAAGGACGGGGTGAAGTCGCCGCCGGGTCCGTACCGTACGGCGAACACGTGCAGGTGTTCCGGTGCGCCCGGCGCCGGTTCGGCCTCGTATGCGGTGCTGGAGACCAGGTGGCGCCAGCCCTGGTCCGGGTTGCCGTAGCCGCGCGGGTCGGCGGCGAGCGCGAACGCGGCCTGCTCCTGGGTGAGTTCGGCGCGGGCGTCGAAGTGGTCGGGGCCCTGGAGCGCGGGATGGGTGAGCCGCAGTGCGCCCGCCGAGGCGACCCGGCCCTCGGCGACCCGGCGTACCCGGTCGCCGTCGTCCGCCGCGTAGGGCAGCCCGGCCAGCAGGTACGGCGTCCCGGCGAAGCGCTCGACGGCCACCGTCAGCCACAGGGTGGTGCCGTCCGTGACGTAGAGGGAGCGCACGTGGCGCAGCACGTGGTCGGGGCCCACGACCGGCTTGCTGACCAGCTTGGCGGTGAGGCCGTCGGCGTGGACGTCGCGGACCCGGATCTCGCCCATCGGCCTGCAGTACAGGAAGCCGTCCAGGACGGGGCCGAAGCCGTGCTGCCGGTTCACCGCGGCCGGGAGGTGGTAGGTGCCGGCTGCCTCGACCAGGGCGGGGGTCAGGTGGTGGTCGAAGGCGACCGACACGGATCCGGCGCGCAGCTGGTGCCGGGCCGGGGCGGTCGACGGGGTGCGGTGCCAGGGCGTGGTGTCCTGGATCTGCCAGACCAGCATCCACGCGAAGTGCCCGTCGACCCCGCCGTCGGGCTTGACCGCGTGCCGGCCCCAGTTCGTGTCACCCCGGTAGCGGCCGAGGTCGGAGCCGATCCGGGCGCCGAAGTAGCGCAGGCCGAGCACCGACTCGAAGGCGGAGTGCTGTTCGCTGTAGCGGGGGCCGCCGTTGTCGAAGCCGCCGCCCGGCAGGCGGGCGTCGATGTACCGGGCGAGCGCGTCACCGTCCTCGGCGAACATCTCCGCCCCGCTGATCCGGTGGGCCTGGGCGAGGAAGGACAGGGAGATCGGGCCGTAGTTGTTGTCGTAGGCACCGCCGTGCTCGGGCGGCAGCAGGGCGCCCCGGTCGAGGACCCGGTGGGCGCGGATCTTCTCGGCGTACAGGGCCAGCGCCCGCTCGCGCAGCGGCTCCGCCTCCGCCGACGGCAGATGACGGGCCAGCATCAGCCCGCCGACCACGCAGCCGATCGCCTGGTTGCCGGCCTCCTGCGGGTTGAAGAAGGTGGCCTCGGTCAGCCAGCGCCAGTAGCCCCGCGCCAGCTCCAGCAGTTCGGCGCGCTGTCCGTCGTCGACGAGGCCGTCCGACAGGTCCAGGATGTCGACGGCCTGGAGCAGCGCCCACACCGTGCTGGGCCAGTCCCCGATCGGGTGCGCGCCCGCCTCCAGCACGTAACGGGCGTACGGCAGCCCGGAGTCGCGGACGGTGAGGTTCGGGTAGCCGGGGTTGTCCTCGGTGTAGACGCGCTCGCGCAGATGGAAGGCGAGGCTGCGGTGCACGGCCGCCGGGAGCCTCGGGTCCTTCGAGCGCTGCCAGGCGAGGGCCAGCAGGGAGGTGATGCCGAGGGAGGTGTCGCCGATGTCGTCGTCGGCGTCGGGGTGTTCGAGGTTTCCCTCGGGGGTGAGGCGGGCCAGGGCCTGCTCCACGACGTCGGCGAGGACCGCGTCGTACGCCTCGGGGGTGGACGGCAGGTCGTGCAGCGGGCCGAGTTGGCGCGGCAGATGCATCGGAGGAGGTCAGCCCTTCATGCCGGAGGTGGCCATGGTGTGGGTCGTCGGGGTCGGTCGGGATCAGTGTGCGGGTGCGGGCCGGTGGGCACGCAGGGCGACGGTCAGGGTCTGCGGGCCCTGCCCGCCAATGTAGACGCGGTTCCCGGTCGTCGCGTCGGTGCCGCCCACCACGGTGTGGTCCTGGCCCGGGTCGTAGCGCAGGAGGTCGGTCCGGTCCGGTCCCGCAAGGGGTTGGCCCGCCTCGACGGTGGCCTCGACCCGGATCTCGTCGGCACCGGCCCGGTAGGTCATCGGGCCGGTCGTCAGGCACCAGCGTCCGTCGCCGATCGGTGCGGCGCCCTCGGACACGCCGCCCGGCCGGAAGGTCAGTTCGAGGGCCCAGGGCACCGGTGGTCCGCTGATGTCGATCCGCAGGTCGGCGCCGTCCTCGCGCAGGTCGACGTCGACGCGGGTGGTCTGGGAGACCTCGTCCCGGGGGCGGTCCGGGAAGGCCATGGCGGCCGAGAAGCGTCCCTCGTCGGTGATGTGGTAGGCGCCGTCGGCCCGTCGCCGGTCGGGCGGGAGCGGCTGGTAGTAGGCGGCCTTGAGGGTCTCGGTGAGCCGGTACCGGTGGTCGGCGCTCGGTCGCATGTCGGCGGCGCGGAACGGGCCGAGGTCGAAGAATCCCCGGGAGAGCCGGACCGCGTCGAGGACGGCGTCGCCGGCGAACAGGCGCAGGAAGGTGGGGTTGCAGGCGAGGCCCGAGCGGATGCGCCGGTGCCCGGGCACGTCGGAGCCGCCGTACAGGACGGTGTGCGCGGTGGCGGAGGCGCGGGAGGCGAGGCGTGCCGTGGTGAAGTACCGCTCGTGATGGAGGGGTTCCGGCGCCGGTGCCGGCAGCGGGCGGCACAGGTCGGGGGTGAGGAGGGTCTCGGCGAGCAGGGTGGGGTCGTCGATGCCGTCGGCCGCCGCCCGGTGCGCCGCTCTGCTGAGGTCGCCGCGGCCGGTGCGGATCGCGAGCAGCCGGTAGTGGGGCAGGTAGGGCGCCAGCGGGAACGGGTGGTGCTGGTCCTGGCGTCGGGAGTGGACGGTCTCCACCGTGCCGTCCGGTCTGATGAGGTCCAGGGTCGCGGTGAGGTTGCGTTCGACGGCGTCGCGCAGGTCGGCGCGGCCGAGTACGTCGGCGAGCAGGAGCAGCGACGGGTTGGACACGTGGGACGCGTAGACGGCGCTGCGTTCCGAGTACAGGCCTTCCGCGTCGATGTCGACGCCCTCGGCGAGCCACGCGTCGACGCGGTCGAGCAGCCGGTCGCCCGGGAACGACCGGTGCAGCCGGGCCAGTGCCGCGCACAGTTCCCAGCGGTGGTTCGGGGTGTGCGCCCCACCGGTCAGGAGGCTGTCGGTGGTGGCACGGGCGATCTCGGCGAGCGCGGCCGTGACCTCGCTCAGTTCCGGTCCCGCGCCGGCGGCGAGGACATGCGCGTCGCACACGTCGTTGACGGTGAACGCGGAGTCCGGCGGTGACTGCACGTTGTCGCCGCCGGCGAAGAGGCCGGTGGCGGTCTGCGCGGCCCGCAGGGCGCGGAGGTGGGTCGTCGCGGCGGCGACGGCCTGCCCGCTGCCGTGCAGGGCCGAGTCCGGGGACCGGTACGCCGCAACCAGGGTCTTCACCCGGCGGGCCAGGGCGCGGTGGGTCACACCGGCGGGTTCCTCCCCCGGGCCGGCCGCCAGCGGGGCGGCCGACCGGTCGGCGGCGCCGGCCGCCGCGCGGAGGAACTCGTGGTCGAGCGGGGTGGGCAAGGTCAGTCCTTCAGTCCGGCGTTGATGTCGGCGCTCATGACGTAGCGCTGGAACACCAGGAAGACGAGGATCAGCGGGATCATGGAGATCACCGATCCGCCCAGCAGCACCGACCAGTTGATGTTCTGCGCCCCGACGAGGCTCTGGATGCCGATCTGCACGGTGAACTTGTTGGGGTCGTTGAGCATCAGCAGCGGCCAGATGTAGTCGTTCCAGCGCCACTGGAAGGACAGGATGGCGAGGGTCAGCATGATGGGCCGGGAGATCGGCACCATGATCCGCAGGAAGATCGACAGCTCCCGGGCGCCGTCGATGCGGGCGGCCTCGACGAGTTCGTCGGGGACCGTCAGGAAGAACTGGCGGAACATGAAGCACCCGGTGGCGGTGAGCACGGCCGGGAGGATGATGCCGCCGAAGGTGTTGTAGAGGCCGAGGTCGCGGACGACCAGGAACTCCGGGGCGAGCATGACCTCGGACGGCAGCATCGTCGTGGCGAGGATGCAGATGAAGAAGACCTTGAGCCACTTGTTGTCGTACTTGGCCAGCGCGTAGCCGGTGCAGCAGCTGACGCCCACCGTGAGGATCGTCGTGATCACGCACACGAGGGCGGTGTTGATGAAGTACTGGGAGAAGTTGGCGCTGTCCCAGGCCGCCTTGTAGCCCGACAGGGTGGGGTGGTGCGGAAGCACCGTCAGCGGGAGGGAGAACAGGTCTCCGGCCGGCTTGAAGGAGCTGAGGACGAACCACGCCACCGGCAGCCCGTAGAGGGCGGCCAGGATCCACAGCAGTGTCGTCGCGGGTACCGCGCGCCGGAACCCACCGTCGCGCCCGCCTCGGGGCCGCCGCTTGGCAGGGGCTTTCACGGAACCGGCGTCGACCTTACGCGGCGTGTCGGTGGTGGTCATCGGTTCTCCATCCGCCGGTTGGCGATCAGCTGGATGATCGCGACGGCCATCAGGATGAGCATCAGCACGAACGACGCGGCGCTCGCGTAGCCGATCTGGCCCCGGTTGAATCCGGTCTGGTAGATGTACTGGACGAGCAGGTTGTTCGAGGTGCCCGGTCCGCCGTTGTTGAGGGAGACGAACAGCGGGTATTCCTTCATCGCGTTGATCGTGTTGAGCAGGATGACGATGAAGGACGTCGGCGCGATGCTCGGCAGCGTGATGCTGATGAACTGGCGCCAGGGGCCGGCGCCGTCGAGCGAGGCCGCCTCGTAGTACGAGGTGGGCACGTTCTTGATCGCCGCGATGAACAGCAGCATCGAGAAGGCCGTTCCCCACCAGGCGCCCGCCATCACGACGACGCCCAGCGACAGGTCCGCGTTCGACTGCCACGCGATCGCGTGCCCGCCGAGCTTCTCGATGACGTAGTTGATCAGTCCGAAGTTCTCACCGAACAGCCACCGCCACAGGACACCGACGACGATGGGCGAGATGAGCCACGGGATGAAGAAGACGACCCGGGCGAACGACGCGCCCTTGGCCTGCTTGCTGACCACCAGGTTGGCGATGAGGAGCGAGAGCACGAAGTTCAACGGCACGACCAGCACGGTGTACAGCAGCGTCCGGAACAGCGCGTCGTAGAACGTGGAGTCCCCGAACAGGTTCGTGTAGTTGTCCAGTCCGACGAACTGGAACGCCCCCACACCCGTGTAGTTCGTGAAGGAGTAGACGAGCCCGATCACCGCCGGCCAGACGAAGAACAGTCCGAAGAGGACGACGTTGGCCGCGATGAGGACGAGCGGCGCGACGGTGTAGGTGCTGCGTCGCCGCCTGGGCGGGCTCCCGGACACGTCCGAGGCGCGTTTTTTCATCTTCCTGACTCCGTGCTGGTGGATGGGATTGCCGGGGGCTCACACCATGAGCCCGGCGTGACCTGGGCGCCCAGGGCGGGGCGGCGGTGTCTCGACCGCCGCCGCCCGGCCCTGTGACCCGTGATCAGCCGCCGACCTGCTGGTTGTAGCCGTCCACGATGTTCTGGAGGGCCTTGTCGGCCGACTGCTGGCCGTTGATCGCCTTGCCGAGCTCCGTCTTCGTCGGGTCCTCGGTGAGGCTCTTGCCCTTCAGCACCCACGCGGTCTGCGCGTTGTTGAAGTAACCCGAGATCGGGGCGTAGAGCGGGATCTCCTCGTTGTACAGCTTGAAGGCCGCCTGCGCCGCGTCCGAGGTGAAGGGGTACTTCGGGCTCAGACCGCTCTCGACCGGGAGGAAGCCGGAGGCCTCGACCAGCTCGGTGTACTGCTTCGGGTCGTACACCCAGTTCAGGAACTTCTTCCCGGCGGTGGCCGCGTCGCCGTTGTTGTTGAAGCCGACCATCATGCCGCCGCTGTTCACGTCACTGGCCTGCACCGGCTGCGCGGGGGTCGGGACGCTCGCCCAGTCGAACTTCTTGATGCTGTCCGCGAAGGCGGCGACCTGCCACACACCGGACCAGTAGGCGACGACGTCACCGCTCTGGAACATGGCGGACGGGTCGGCGCCGCTGGTCCACACCGACTTCGGCATGACCTTGTCGTCGTTGAGCCCGACGAAGTAGTTCACGGCCTTCTTGGTCGCGGCGTCCGCGGAGAACTTGCCGGAGGAGTCCGCGTGGACGTACTTGCCGCCCATCTCGTACACCATGGCGCGCAGCCGGGACGGCGACTGGTCGAAGGTGAGGGAGTACTTGGCGCCGGTCTTCGCGCGGACCTTGTTGGCCGCCGCGATGAACTCGTCCCAGGTCCAGGTGTCCGAGGGCGAGCTCGGGACCTCGACGCCGGCCTTCTTGAACAGCGTCTTGTTGATGAACAGGCCGGACGCGGTGACGTCCGAGGGGATCGACAGCACCTTGCCGGACGAGTCCTTGGCGAGGAAGTTGCTGTTGATGTTGTAGCTCTTGTTGTTGGCGATGGAGCTGAGGTCGATCAGCTTGCTCGACCAGATCGGGTCAAGGGCCGGCACGTCGGCGACGTCGGGCAGCGAGTTCGCCTGCGCGGCGTTGTGCAGCTTCGTCGTGTAGCCGTCGTAGGGAACGTTGACGAGCTTGACGTTGACGCCGGTTTCCTTCTTGTACTGCTTCACCAGCTTCTTCCAGCCCGCGTCCTGCCCCGGAACCGTGGAGATCCAGAAGGTCAGCGACTTGGAAGTGCCGCCCGAGTCGGAACCCCCGCCGCAGGCGGAGAGCAGCAGGGCTCCTGCCGAGGCCACGGCAGCGAGGGGAAGCAGGCGGCGCATACCGCCGCGGCCGAGTCGGCGAGAGCGCCGCACACCCACAGTGGTCATCTTCGATCCCATTTCTTCGGAGGGACGGAGCACGGCGCCGACCAGGCGGCACGGGTGCATTTTGAAGGAAAAGTCACTTTCCGGGGGCGCGGCCTCGCCCGGCCGCATCGTCCACGCGGGGCGAGATCCCCGGCCGTCCTGGCCGTCACCGCACGGGCACGCCCTCGTGCGGTTGCCGTACATCCTCGTGCACGGGCTGGGATGCTCACCCCAAGCCGGCGTCCCGGCCGACTTAGAAAGCGCTTGTCCGGACATTGGCAGACCGAGTCGGAGGCCGTCAATCCTTCACCTGCGCGCCTTCGGTCACGTTTTGGACTCCCTTGGCCACGGCGAGCCGGGCGGCACCCGCGACGGTGCCGAGATCGCCGATCTGGCTGCTGACGACCTCGGTGGGCCAGCTCAGCCGCCCCAGCTCGGCCCGCACACCGGGCAGCAGCTGCGGATCGGCGCCCGTGCTGCCGCCCAGCACGAGGAGCCCGGGATCCAGTACGGCGGTGACGGCGGCGGCCAGCCGGCCCACGTCGGCGGCGTGCCGGGCGACGAGGGAGCGGGCGGGTTCCCGGCCCTGGGCGGCCAGCGCGAAGAGCCGGTCGGCGGTGCGCGGACACGGGCCGTCGGCGGCCCGCCAGGCCTCGGCGGCCCGGCGCAGCAGGGCCTGCGAGCCCACGTAGGCCTCCAGGGCCTCCTGGCGGGGCTCCCGGTCGTCGTCCCAGGGGTAGGGCAGCCGGGCGAGCTCACCGGCGGCTCCGTTGGCGCCGCGCAGCACCTGGCCGCCGATGACGATGCCGAGACCGATACCGACGCCGATGCGCAGATAGCCGAAGGTGCGCCGGCCCCGGGCGGCCCCCTCGTGGAGTTCCGCGAGGGCCGCGCAGTTCACGTTGTTCTCCAGGTGGACGGGGACGCCCGGCGGCAGCGCGACGGACACCGCGTCGAAGACGGGCCCGGCCTTGGCGGTGGCCGGGCGCATGCCGCCGCGTGTCCGGTCGGGCTCGGTGACGTCACCGACGGCGACCACGATGGCCCGCAGCGGGGCCCCGGCGGGCAGCGCGTCCAGCGCCTCCCGGACGGCGTCGGCGGCCCGGGCCCGGGGGGTGGCGGCCTCGGCGAGCAGGGTGCCGTCCAGGGCGCAGCCGCGCACCCTGGTGCGGGCCGGGCCGAGGTCGACGGCGAGCACCGAGCCGGAGGCGGGGCCGAGACCGTATACGGCGGCGGAGCGGCCGGTACCGCTGGACGCGGTGCCGGAATGGCTGGCCAGCCGGGCCCCCTCCAGTTCCGCCACGGCAGCGGAGACCGTCGGCTTGGACAGGCCCGCGAGGCTCGCGAGCTGCGGCCGGGTGGCGCTGCCGGCCTGGGCGAGCACGGCGAAGACCGCTCCGGCGCTCTCGGTGAGGCGGGGGGCTTCAGCCACGACGTGTTCCACAGTTCCCCCAGGGGTCAGGGGCCGCGCTCCCCGGGTGGCGGGATGCGGCGATGCGATGCCCTCGTGTCGCGCGGTCCCGCCCTGCGGCGGTGTCCCGTTGATCGACTGCGCGACAACTCTTGACGCACTGTACTTCGTTAGTTAACTTCCTAACGAAGTACACGGTACTCGCCTGCCGTGCTCCGCAAGAAGCCCGTCCCGGGGCTTCCTGACCAGCTCAACTCCTGTTCGGCCAGGTGCGGTTCGCCCGCCGTCACGGCACAGTGCCATGCTCTTCGGCGCGCTTCGCCCAGACGACGAAAGAGGCTCCGTGCAGGACGCTCCTTCCTCCCCGCTCGTGGTCGGTATCGACGTGGGCGGCACCAAGACCCAGCTCCGCGCGCTCTCCGGCGCGGACCCGGTCGCCGACCACGTCCGTCCGAGCACCGGCTGGCGGCCGCACGACCCGGCCGCCGCCGCCCACTGGCTGACCGCGCTGGTCCACGAGGCCCTGCCGGCCGGCACCCGCCCCACCGCCCTCGCCGTCGGCGGGCACGCCTGCGAGACCCCCCGCCAGTGCGCCGGCATCGCCGCCGCGCTCCGGGAGTCCCTGGACGTGCCCGTCCTCGTCGTGGGCGACGCGGAACTCCTGGTCCCCGCCGCCGGCCTGGACAAGGGCGTCGGCCTCGTCGCCGGCACCGGTTCGGTGGCCGTCGGCCGGCAGGCCGACGGCAGCCCCGTGCAGGTCGGCGGCTGGGGCGCGGTCCTCGGCGACGAGGGCGGCGCCGCCGGACTCGTCCGCGAGGCCGCCCGCGCCGTCTGGGCCGCTCACGACCGCGGCGAGACCCCCGACGCGCTCGCGACCGGACTGACCGCCGCCTTCGAGGTGCCCGAGGTGCCCGCACTGGGCGCCGCGCTGGAGAGCGCCTCGTCCGTCTCCTCGGAGTGGGGCCGGCACGCCCCGGTCCTCTTCGCCGCGGCCGACGCGGGCTCCCGGCTCGCCCAGGACGTGATCGCCGACGGCGGGCGCGCGCTCGCCGCCCTCGTCGCCCGGCTCGCCGACCGCGGTCTGGCCGTGGACGACGTGGTGGTCGCCGGCGGCACGATCCTCTCCCAGCCGCGCCTGTACGACGCCTTCGCCGCCGCGCTCGCCGACGCTGTACCGGGCGCCCGGCCGCAGCGGTTGCGGGTCCCGCCGGTCGAGGGAGCGGTGGCGCTGGCGCGTTCGGTCCGGTGAGCGTCCCGTCCCCGCCCGCCCGGTCCCGCAGTCGTGGACCACGGGCCGTTCGACGCTGCGAACACGCAGGTCCAGGCCACATCTTCCTGTGAACCACTGAGCTGTCGTTCAACTCCGGTCCATACGGCGGTCGTCGGACGATGGCCGCCGGGACACGGACCCGCCTTAGAACTTCGCTCGTTCGACACGTTTCCCACGCGAACCCACCCGCCCACGCACACCGGGCGCACCGGGTGTTCGCGCGAACTCCCTCCGGCCGCCGGGCCGCAGAACTCAAGAGAGGCACCTCCATGCCGTCACCTGCCGGGCACCACCCCTCCTCTCCGGCCCGTGGACTCGCCGTCGGCCGACGGGGATTCCTGAAGACCTCGCTCGGCGCGTCGGCGGGCATGGTGGCCGCCCCGACCCTGGTCAGCTGGCTCGCCGCCGCCGATGCCAAGGCCGCGACGGCCCTCGCGTTCGTCGACGACTACAAGACGAACATCAGCACCAACCTCACCGCCGACACCAACGCGGTGGTCCGCATCCTCGGCGGCTTCGCGCAGATCTGGAAGACCGGTTCCGCCTGGAACACCGGCAGCGTGCTGCGTGCCGACATCCTGCGCGCCAACATGCGCTACTGCGCCCGCGTCACCACCCGGCGCACCGCCGCCGAGGCGAAGAAGGCGTTCCTGTACGACCGTCAGCACCAGAGCTACGCGATGATCGCCGGCCTCGGCCCGCTCGCCGACCTCTACAAGGCCGGTTCCCTCGCGGTCACCTCGATCACCAGCGCGCCCGACACCACGCCCGCGACCACGATCAGCGACGCCGTCCCGGCCGACGCCCCGGCGGGCTCCGCGCTCGGCGCGGGCTCGCACGACTCGGCGCTGGGCAAGGTGGCCACCCTGGTCGACACCGTGCGCGGCAACTACGCGTCCGGCAACCCGTCCAAGTACGCCTACCAGTACCCGCGTCCGTGGCGGATGAACGAGGACAGCGAGGTCGTCGACACCGGCACGACCGACGCCTTCGGCTTCCCGGTCTACGAGTCCGACGTGGTCGTCGCCCCGCAGCTGCTGCGCCAGCGCAGCACCTCCCCGACCGACGACGGCGGCTTCCCCTCCGGCCACACCAACGCCTTCCACCTGGCGGGCCTCGCCTACGCGTACGCGGTGCCGGAGCGCTTCCAGGAGCTGGTCACCCGTGCCCTGGAGCTCAGCGACACCCGCATCCTCGCCGGCATGCACAACACGGTCGACGTGATCGGCGGCCGCATCATGGCCACCGCCCTGGCCGCCGCCACCCTCGCCGACCCGGCCAACGCCGACCTCAAGGCAGCCGCCCGCGCCCAGGCCCTGGCCTACTTCGAGGCACAGACCGGCACCACCGCGGACACGCTGAACGCCTACGCCCACTCGGCCGGTGCCGCCACCGACCCGTACGCCGACCGCGAGGCCAACGAGCGCGCGCTCACGCCCCGGCTGACGTACGTCCTGCAGCGCCAGGGCCGCGACCTGCCGCTGACCGTGCCCAAGGGCGCCGAGGTGCTGCTGGAGACCCGCCAGCCGTACCTCACCGCCGACCAGCGCCGCGAGGTGCTGCGCACCACCGGCCTGCCCTCCGGGTACGTGCTGCTGGACGGCCCGGAGCAGTGGGGCCGCCTCAACCTGTTCGCCGCGGCGGACGGTTACGGCGCCTTCGACGCGGACGTCACGGTCTCCCTGGACGCGGCGGCGGGCGGCTTCGCGGCGGCCGACGCCTGGCGCAACGACATCGACGGACGCGGCGGCCTGACCAAGCTGGGCACCGGCACGCTGACGCTGGCCGGCCGCAACCGGTACACCGGCGGGACCGTGCTGACGGCGGGCACCCTGGTCGCCGGTTCGGACGACGCGCTGGGCCACGGCGACGTCCGGGTCGCGGGCGGCACCCTGCGCGTCTCCGAGCGGGTCTTCGCGCGCGGGACGTACACGCAGGACGCGGGCGCCCTGGAGGTCACCCTCGCCAAGGGCTGCAAGGCGCCGCTGACGGTCAAGCACCTCGCGGTCCTCGGCAAGGGCACCACCCTCGTCCTGAACCTCGGCACCGAGCACCCGCCGGCCGCGGGCAGCACCCTCGCCGTCATCGACGCGCCGCGGCTGCGCGGCCAGTTCGACAAGGTGGAGCTGAACTCCGCCACGCTGCGGGCCGTACCCGTGTACACGGCGGACGGTCTGTCGGTACGACTCGTGAAGCGGTGACGCGCCCGGTGGCGGGAGCGGTGCGACAGTAGGGCCCATGACGGCCCGTGATCGCTCCCGTCACCGCGGGCCCGGCGTCCCCGCGGGGCGGATGATGGCAAGCGAACAGCAGTCGGTACTCGACCCCGGCGCCCCCGAAGTCCCCAGCGGCCCCGAAGCCCCCGGCGGCCCCGTCGGCCCCGCACCCGCCGCCCCGCGGCCCACCGCCGCGGGGCGGCTGCGGGCCGCTCTGCGGGCCCGGCGCCGGTGGCTGGTGCCGCTCCTCGTGGTGCTGCTGCTCGCCCAGATGGCGGCGGCGATGGTGATCACCGCCGTCCAGCAGACCCCCACCATCGACGAGCCGGTCTACGTGGCGACGGCCACCGACTACCTCCACGAGCACCGGCTGCGGTACAACCCCGAACACCCGCCGCTCGGCAAGCTGTTCATCATGGCGGGCATCGCGGTCGCCGACCCGCACTACGACCCGTCGTACCGGGGCGACCAGGGAGAGGTGGGCCGGCATCTGCTGTACGCCTCGGGCAACGACCCCTGGCGGGTGATGTTCTGGGCCCGGCTGCCGGTGATCGTGCTGACGCTGCTGTTCGGTCTGGTCGCCTTCGCCTTCGCCCGGGAGATCCTCGGCAGGACCGCCGGACTGCTGGCCCTCGCCCTGTACTGCTTCTCCCCCGACCTGATCGCACACGGCTCGCTGGCCACCCTCGACGTGCCGTCGGCCGGTTTCGTGCTGACGTCGGCCTGGCTGGTGTGGCGGGCGCGGCGCCGGCCCCGGCTGTATCTGCCCCTGGCGGGGGCCGCGTTGGGCGCGGCGGTGGCGACGAAGATGAACGCCCTGCCCGCGATCCCGGTGCTGGTGGCACTGGCGGTGACGGCGGTGTGGGGCGGCCGCTCACGGCGGCTGCCGCGGGTGCTCACGGCGGCCGCGGTGGTCGCGCTGACGGCGGTCGCCGTCGTGTGGCTCTCCTATCTGGCCGTCGACCCCCGGCTGCGTTTCCAGGCCACCGTCCCGGTCCCCGCCATCCACGGCGCGCGCGGCCTGCTGGCCGATCTGATGCCCTTCCCGCAGGCCTACCGGGACGGTATGCGGCTGCAGTTCGGCCTGGAGGACTACCCCTGGCAGGGCTATCTGTTCGGGCACCTCTACACCGGCTCCCGCTGGTACTACCTGCCGGCCGCGCTGCTGGTGAAGACCCCGCTCGGCATGCTCGTGCTGTGGGCGGCCGGGGCGGCCGCCATGGTGGCGGTACGGCGGCTGCGGCCGGCCGCGCCCTATGTGCTCCTGCCGCCGGCCGTGCTGCTGGCCTCGGCGATGACCGGGTCGCGGGACTTCGGGACGCGGTACGCGCTGTTCATGCCGATGTTCCTGGCGGTGGGCGGCGCCTCGGTGCTCGCGCTGCGCCGGCGGTGGGTGCGGCCGGTGGGCGGGGCGCTGGCGCTGTTCGTGGCGGTGAGTTCGCTGCGCGCGTTCCCGTTCTATCTGCCGTACTCCAACGAGGCGTTCGGCGGTCCGGCGAAGACGCATCTGCGGCTGCACGACTCCAACGTGGACTGGGGGCAGGACCTCGGCCGGCTCGCCGACCGGCTGAAGGAGCGCTATCCGGGCGAGCGGATCTGGCTGGTCTACAAGGGCAGCGGCATCCCGGCGTACTACGGCATCCACGCCGCCGATCCCCGTAAGGTGCCGCCCGGTAGGGTGCACGGGCTGCTGGTCGTCTCGGACTCGTCGGTCGCCAAGGCACGGGGCAGACTGGCCGAATTGATCGACAGCAGCCGTCCGGTCGATGATGTCGGCCATTCGATCACCATCTACCGGCGGTGACGTCCCCTTCTCCGGCGCTGTTCCCGCACACTCCGCGGGCGGCCGCCGGGCCGGTCCGGCCTGCCGCACACCCCCTGGTCACCACGGTCCGTGAGCTATGTTGAGTCCTCGTGGGAGACAAAGGAGGCGCTTCGGTGCCATCGCCGCAGCAGGCCCGTGCACAGGCGTCCGCGATCACCTCGGGCAAGACCGTGCCGGAGGCCGAGGCCGCGCCCACCTCCCAGCTCCGCGAACTCTTCGACGGCCCCCGGCTCTCCCCCGGGCAGCGGCGCATCGCCCAGTACCTGATCGACCACATCACCGAGGCGGCCTTCCTGTCGATCACCGACCTCGCCGAGCGGGTCGGGGTCAGCCAGCCGTCGGTGACACGGTTCGCGGGCGCGGTCGGCTTCAACGGCTACCCCGCGCTGCGCGAGCGGCTGCAGTCGATCGCGCTGCGCACCCTGGCGGGCGGCACCGGGGCCGCCACCGAGCAGCGCAGCAACGAACTCCAGGCGGCCGTCGACGCCGAGATCGAGAACCTGGAGAACCTGCGCCGCGACTTCGCCGACCCGGACCGGGTGATCTGGATCGGCCGGGAGCTGTCCCAGTCGTCGCCGCTGACCGTGCTCGGACTGCGTATCTCCGTCTCGCTCGCGGAGTACTTCGCCTACGCCGCCCGCCGTATCCACCCCGACGTACGACTGGTGACCCGGGGTGGCAGCGTGGCCTACGACTCGCTGCTGCAGTCCCGTGAGGCGGGCGGCACCTGGGTGCTGGCGTTCGGCATGCCGCGGCACGCCCAGGAGACGCTCACCGCGATCCGGGTGGCGCGCACCGCGGGCCTGCGGGTCGCCCTGGTGACCGACCTGGCGCTGGGCGCGCTGGCCGACGAGGCCGACGTCACCTTCAGCACCGGCATCGGGTCCCGCCTGGTCTTCGACACCTACGCGGCGCCCGGACTGATGGCCGCCGCGCTGCTCCAGGCCATGACCGACGCCGACCCCGAGCGCACCCAGGCGCGCCTGGAGGAGTACGAGCAGGTCGCCGAGCAGCACCAGTTCTTCCTCAAGGACTGACTCCGGGGGCCCGCGGTCCGGCCGCCCCCACCCTCCCGCCACCTCACGCGTAGCGGACCATTCACCGCATTTCACGCATGAATGTTTTCATACGTCTTGCAAACCGGACGGCATATATAAATACTGCTCACGGATCACCCCGGCACACTCCGGGCACGTTCCGCACGAGGACGCACCGCTCGCACCCGCCCCGAGAAAGCCGACGGACCGCCCATGCGCACGCAGCACCACCCGCAGTGCCGGCGGCCGACGCCCGGGGTCCCTGCACGGACACCCCCGCCGCCGTCTCCTACCCGCGTCGGCGCACGGGGTGTTCGAACGGGCATCGCTCGCGCGATCCGCCCGCGGCGGCTCCGGCCATCCCCTAGGCCGGAGCCGCCCTCACCCCCGTCGACCACCCTCACGACGCCGCCCTCCCGGAAGCGATGATCATGACTCTGACGACGACCGCGCGCATCAGCCCCGACTGGCCCTGCCAGGTCAAGGCACCGGGCAGCTACGACTGGGAGCGTTCCGCCGCCAAGTGGCTGCGTGAGCTGGTGCCGGCCCGCTACGCCAGCTACCCGGCGATGCTCCGGCACCCCGTGCTGCTCGCCCGGCACGCGCAGATCCAGGTCCAGCACGAGATCCGGGTGGCCCGCACGGCACTGCAGACCGCGCGGGCCGAACTGCCCCTGCTGGGCCTGCCGGAGTCGGTCATCGAGCACACGATCAAGCTGTACGCGGCGGAGGTGCTGCAGCTCCAGCACATCGCGCGCAGCGTCCGCGTGGTCACCGAGGCGCTCGTCGGGCACAGCACCGGCCGCTGACCGGCCCCGCGACCACCGCCGGGTCCGCCACGGGAGTGATCGGATCCGCCGTTCTGTGCCATGCTCATCGCGTGACGAGCGAGCCTGCGCCTTCGGTCGGGAACGGCGCCGCCGCCGAGTCGGTCGCCCTGGCGAGAATCGTGGCCAGACAGCGTGCCGAGCTGGACCGGCTGCGCGAGGCCGCGGCCACCTCGGCCGTGCTGGAGCGGGCCAAGGGCGCGCTGATGGCGAGCACCGGCTGCTCCCCCGAGGCCGCGCACGAGCAGCTCGTACTCCGGGCCGGGACCGCCCGGCGCACGCTGCTCGAGGAGTGCTGGCTCACCCTCGGCGCCCTGATGCCGACGGCACCGCCCGCCGAACCCCCGTCCGCCGGCCCCGTCTCCCGGGAGACGCCCACCGCCCCCGGTACCGCCGAGACCCTGGGCCGCCTCGGCCTGGCGCTGGTCCGGGTCGGCTCCCCGCAGGACCTCGCCGGCTGTCTGCTGGACCACCTGGCACCGGAGATCGGCGCCGACGCCGTGTTCCTCTACCGGCGCGGGACCGGCGACGGGCTCGAACTCGTCGGGCACGCCGGTGTCGACGCCACGCTCGCCGCCCAGTGGCACCGGATACCGCCGCTGTCCGGAATAGCCCCGCTGGAGGCGCTCAGGTCCGGGGAGCCGCTCTGGCTGGAGGACGTCGCCAAGGACCGGGAGCGGTACCAGCTGATCGGCGAGGTCCCCGAGCGCTGGCCGTCCCGGGCCTGGCTGCCGGTGCCCGCCGGCGCCGCCGCCCCGGTGGCCCTCGGCGTGCTGCGCCGGACCGCGGGCGCCTTCGACCCGGCCTCGCGGGAACTGCTGCGGGCCGTCGCCCGGCTCTGCGCCGGCCGGCTCGGGGCGCTCGGCGCACCGGCCGAGCCGGCCGCCGCGGACGTCTCCCAGGCGGTGCAGACCGTCCTGGACGCCCTGCCGGGGGCGGCGATCCTGCTGACCCCGCTGCGCACCCCCGCCGGTGAGGTGGAGGACTACCGCATCGACGCCGCCGCCCCGAACGCCGTCGACATCCTCGGCCGCACCGGCCGGGAACTGGTCGGCACGAGCATCCTGGAGAGCTACCCCTCCGTCGCCGGCGAACCGCTGTGGCACGGGTACCTGAAGGCGCTCGGCGGCGATCCGTACGAGGGCGAACCGTTCGTCTACGAGGAGGACACCGCCGGGGTGACCATGACCGCCACGTACTCGGTACGGGCGGCCCGGCTCGGTGACGGGCTGCTGGTGACCTGGCTGCGGCACGACACCGAGGAGCGGCAGGAACAGCGGCTCGCGGACATGCAGCGGCTGGGCAACCTCGGCTGGGCGAACTGGAACCTGATCACCGGTGAGACCGCCTGGTCGTCGCAGGTGTACACCATCCTGGGCCGCGACCCGGCCCGCGGCCCGGTCGCGCTGGACCGGCTGGCGGACCTCGTGCTCCCCGAGGACGCCCGGGCGCTGGCCGGTGCCGTCGGCGAACTCACCCGCACCGGGCGGTCGTTCGACGTGCCGTTCCGGATCAGGACCGGGAACGCCGTACGGCATCTGCGGGCCGTCGCGGAGGGGGTGACCGCCGCCGACGGCGTGGTCGTCGAGGTGCACGGGTTCGTCCAGGACCTCACCGCGCAGCGCAGCGCCGAACTCGCCCTGGTGGACAGCGAACGGGCGATCCTGATGCAGCGCGGGATCCTGCAGGCCGAACGGGCGCTGGCCGCCCGGCTCCAGCACGCGCTGCTGCCGCTGCCCAGCGGGCCGGTGCGGCTGTGCGGGCTGCGCGTCGAGGTCGCCTATCTGCCCGCCCAGGCGGGGACGCATGTCGGTGGCGACTGGTTCAGCGCCATCGAACTGCCCGACGACGCCGCGCTGTTCGTGGTCGGCGACGTGGCGGGGCACGGTGTCGACGCGGTCGCGACGATGGCCCAGCTCCGGTTCACCGCCAAGGGCATGGTGACCACCGGCTCCTCCCTGACCCGGGCGCTGGCCCGCCTCAACTTCCTGCTGCTGCACTCGCGCGACAGCCAGTCCACCGCGACCCTCGTCCTCGCCCGGTACGAGCCCGCCGGGCGCCGGCTCGTCTGGGCCCAGGCCGGACACCTGCCGCCGCTGCTGGTGCGCGGCGGCGAGGTTCGCCGGCTCGACCGGCCGGAGGGCATGCTGCTCGGGGCCAGCACCGACCCGGTCTACACGGCCGCCGAGTGCCGGCTGGAGCCCGGCGACCGCCTGCTGATGTACACCGACGGCCTGGTGGAACGCCCCGGCGAGGACATCGACACCGGCCTCTCCCGGCTGGCCGACGCCGTCCGCACCGCCGAGCCCGGCTCGCTGGAAGCGCTGCTCGACACGCTGCTGGAGGGCGAACGGCGGGACGACGTGTGCGTGCTGGACATCCGGGTGCCGGTGGCGGACGAGGCCGGGGGCGGGGCCGGGTCCGGGGGCGGGGCCGGGGGCGGGGCCGGGGACGAGTCCGGATCCGGAGGCGGGGAGTAGCCGGACGGCCGGACCGGTGCGGTGGAGCGGGCGCGGCCGGAGGGTGCGGCGGAGCGGGCGTGCCGGAGCGGTCATTCGTCGTTGCGGTGCCGCCAGTACCAGAACAGGCCCACCACGAGGGCCAGCAGGAACACGGCGGGCAGCAGCAGGCCCGGGATGCGGGAGCCGTTCATCGGCATGGCCTTCGGGGTCGTACGGTGCGGGCGCGGCGGCACTGGGCCGCCGCGTGGCTGCCCATGATGACGCCTGCTCAGCGCACGTCTCCCGGGGTTTTCCCGAGCTATTGCCCGGCGTTCGAGGAGCCGCTCAGCCGTCGGTGAGGCTGGTGCGGGACTCCAGGGACTGGCGGGTGTCGTTGCCGTAGACGCCGCGCTCGTCGCCGCTGATGCCGTACCAGATCTGGAAGCGTTCCACGGCCGCGGTGAGGGCGGTGTCGTAGGTTCCGGCGGTGGAGCCGTCGCGGTAGACGTCCGGGATCCGCAGCAGGCGTTGCTCCAGTTCGACGACCTCGGGGCCGGTGTCGCCCTGGCGGAGGGTGCCGGCGCCGTCGGGGTCGGCGGAGGTGTCCGAGGCCGGCGGGGTGGTGGCCGGTGCCGTGGTGGCGGACGGGGAGGCCTGGGCGGCCTCGGCGGTGCTCTCGCGGCCCGGCAGCAGGAGGGCGCAGCCGAAGCCGACCAGGGCGGCCGCGCCGACGGCGACCACGGCGGCGGCCCGGCGCAGTCCCGGCCCGAAGCCGAAGACCCGCGAGGAGTCGCCGCCATGGCCGTGGCCGTGGGATCCGGTGCGCGGGCCGTCGGTGACGGGCGGCAGTTCCTGGGTCTCGTCCTCCGTGCCCGTGCCGGGCCCGTGGGGGGAGTCGAAGGCCTCGAAGTCCGCCGCGCCCGGCGGGCTCTTCGAGAGTCTGGCCTTCTCGTCGGCCTCCGCCTCCTCGCGGATCTCGCGCATCAGCTCCGCGAGGGCGTCCAGCCGGCGCGGGCGCAGGACCCGGACCGGTTCCAGGACCGGTCCGCGCTGCGACTGCTCAGGGTCGGGCGGTGTCGACACACTGCTCTCCTTCTCCGTCCTGCGCGGGCACAGGTGTCCGCGATCCCCGAGAACACATACGCGAGCACCGGCCCGCCGGTTCAGCCCGGACCCGGCGGAGGGGAGACACGGGAGCGGCGGGAGGAGCGGGAGGGGCCGAAGTGCACTCAGTTCCCCCATCGGGGTGCACTGAGTGCCATGGGCCCGTTCGGAATGCTACGTTCGCGTCCATGAGCTCCAGCAGCACGGCGCCGTCCGAGAAGCCGCCCATGCGGGACGCCCTGGTGGCGGCGGCCTTCCAGCTCTTCCTGGAGCGCGGGTACGAGCAGACGACCGTGGACGACATCGTTGCCCTGGCGGGCGTGGGCCGGCGCTCCTTCTTCCGCTACTTCCCGTCCAAGGAGGACGTGGTCTTCCCCGACCACGAGGGCTGTCTCGCCGACATGACCGCCTTCCTGGCGGCGAGCGAGCCCGGGGCCGAGCCGGTACGGCGGGTCTGCGACGCGGCCCGGCTGGTGCTGCGGATGTACGCGGAGAACCCGACGTTCTCCGTGCAGCGCTACCGGCTCACCAAGAAGGTGCCGGGGCTGCGCGCGTACGAGCTGTCGGTGGTGTGGCGCTACGAGCGCGCGCTGGCCGAGTACCTCCGCGGCCGTTACGCCGGCCGTCCGGACGGCACGCTGCGGGCGGACGTGGTGGCGGCGGCCGTGGTCGCGGCGCACAACAACGCGCTGCGCTCCTGGCTGCGTTCGGACGGGCAGGGCGACGCGGGCGCGACGGTCGACCACGCCCTGGGGTACGTGCAGTCCGCGTTCGGCACCGGCCCCGCCGCCCCGGCACCCGCCCCCTCCCCCGCGCCCGCCGTGCTGTTCGGCGGCGGTCCGGCGGAGCACCCCGACGACGTGGTCGTGCTCGTCTCCCGGCGCGACGCCCCGCTGTGGCGGGTGGTGCAGGAGGTCGAGACGGCGTTCGGCCGCGCCTGACCGTCCCGCGGCACTCCGCCGACGCGCACCGACGCGCATCACTGGGCCAAATTTGGGGTACTCAGTGCCTAGACGCTTGGCACTGAGTGCCATACGCTGTCGGCGTGCACGGTGGCACGGTGAGCCGGGCACAGGCGTGCCCGGCCGGGTCCGGGCACGCGGGATTCGGGATTCCGGGCGAACGCAGGGAGTTGACCAGCGTGTATCACCACCAGGCGAGCGCCGCGCAGTCGGCGGTCGGATTCGCGACGGGCGTCCTCGACCCCGTGCCGGCGGACCGTCACAAGGACGCCATCGTCTTCCAGCGCTGCACCTGGTGCGGCACCGCCATGTACCACCGGCTGCTCTGCCCGGTCTGTCAGGGCAGCGAACTGCGCACCGAGCGCAGCGAGGGCACGGGTACGGTCCGCCACGCGACGGTGGTGCACCGCAACACGCCCGCCGCGCGCAATGTGTCGCTGATCGAGATGGCGGAGGGGTTCGTCGTGCGGGGCCGGGTCATGGGCCCGGCGATGGGCATCCACAGCGGCGACCGCGTCAGGCTCTCCACGGCCAAGGACCCGGTGCGGGGCGAGCCGGTCTTCCAGCTGCTCGACGAGCCGTACCGCGCCTGGAGCTGACGGCCGGAAACCCGGTGTCGGAACCCTGGTGTCGGAAACCCGGTTGCGCGACGGCCGGTCACCCGGGTGAGGATGCCTCCCATGGACGATGCATCAGCCCAGGTGGCCGTCGCGATCGCGGGCGAACTGCGCCTCATGGACCCCGAGGTGCGCGCCTCCCGGGAACTGGCCCGCGAACTCCTCGACCCGGAGTTCGTGGAGGTCGGCGCCTCGGGCCGCCGGTTCACCCACGAGCAGATGCTCGCCCAACTCCCGGACAAGGCGGGCGCGTCGAAGGACGGCCCCCGGTACGAGCCCTCCGGCATGACCGGGGTCGTACTCGCCCCGGGCCTCGTCCTGGTGACCTTCGACGCCCGCCTCGGCGACCGCCGCTCCCGGCACAGCTCCCTGTGGCGCAGCCGGGACGGGGAGACCGGCTGGCGCATGTACTACCACCACGCCACGGTCGTACCGCCCGGTGTCGAGTAGGCCCCGGATGACGGACGTCGTGGTCGTGGGAGCCGGGATCCTCGGCGCGTCGGTGGCCTGGCACCTGGCGTGCGCGGACGTGCCGGTGACGCTGCTGGAGCGCGGAACGGGCCCGGCGACGGGGGTCACCGGGGACTCCTTCGCGTGGATCGGGGGCGTCTCCGGCGACTGGCCCGGGGGCGCGGCGGATCTGCGCGGATCGGTCCTCGCGGACTGGCGGCGGCTGGAGTCCGAGCTGCCGGAGGTGACCGTGCGCCGCACCGGCTCGCTCACCTGGCCGGCGCCGTCCGGTTCCGGCACGGACCGGCACCGGCTCCCCGAGGGCAGGTACCGGATCGGCCGGGCCGCGATCCAGGCCCTGGAGCCGGGCCTGCGCACACCCCCCGAGACGGCCGTCCACACGCCGTCCGACGCGGGCGTGGACCCCGTCGCCGTCACGGCGGCGCTGGTGCGGGCCGCACGGGCGCGCGGTGCCCGGGTCGAGTACGGGGCGTCCGCCGTGGCACTGCGGACCCGTGCCGGGCGGGTCACGGGCGTCGACACCGGGGCCGGGTTCCGGCCCGCCTCCGTCGTCGTACTGGCCGCGGGCACGGGCGTCGTCGAACTGGCCGCGCCCCTGGGCGTCGGACTGCCGGTCGCCGGCTCGCCCACCCGGCTGCTCCGGCTGACCGCACCACCGGGACTGGTCCGGGGCATCGTGGCCGGGCCGGATTTCGAGGTGCGCGAGGTGAGCGCGGGGCGGCTGCTGCTGACCCATGCGACGCCGAGCGCGGAGACGGCCGCCGCCCTCTTCCGCGCGGCCTTCGAAGGCGCCGGGGAGTGCCGGGTCACCGGCTCCCGGGTCGGCCTCCGGCCCGTGCCCGAGTTCGGCCCGCTGATCGGCCCGCTCACCCCGGACGGCTCCGCGTACCTGGCCGTCACCCACTCCGGCGTCACCCTCGCCCCCACCGTCGGCCGCCTGGTAGCGGCCGAGCTGACCACCGGCCGTCCCTCCCCCGAGCTCAACAGGTGCCGCCCTCCCCATACTTGACCAATCACTCTCCCCTCACAGGCAACCCACAGACTCCCCTCCCCGTCCTCCGGAACGCGAGGGGCCCCCGGGACTTCCGGGGTGCCCCGGCTCGCCTTCCTAGGAGGGGAACATTGGTCCGTACCCGGCGCATATGGGTCACCGCGGCGGCGGTGCTCGCGCTCGCGGGAGGAATGTCAGGGACCGCCGCACAGGCGCGGGAGGCACCGGTCGCGGCGGCGGCCGGGACGAAGCTGCCACCGGGGTGGCGCATCGACGAGGGAGGATCGGCGCCGCAGTTGGTGTGGCGGTCGGGCAGACGGGTGCCGATGGGTGATGCCCGGGTGGAGTTCCGGGCGGGCGGACGGCTGTTGGGGGTCCCGAGGCCGGAGCGGGACGGGCACGGATTCCGGCTCGGTCTCGACGGCGCGCGGCCCGGCGGGCTGAAGGATCTGCAGGTCTGGTCCGGCGGACGGCGGCTGGACGCCCGTCCGTCCGAGGAGGCGGCGCCGCGGTCGGCGGCCCGGCCCCCGGCTCCGCTGCCCGCCGGCCGGGTGGACCCGGGCAGGCCGGGCTCCTACCGGACGACCACCGGCTCGTACCGGCTCAGGTCGGTGCGCCTGCCGGGGTTCCCGGTCCCGGTCGAGATGAGCGCCGTGGTGGTCGCGCCCACCGGGATCGCCGGTCCGCGCCCGCTGGCGCTGTTCCTGCACGGCCGCCACGGGACCTGCTACAAGCCGCAGGGCGGCGCCGACGACGTCTCCGGCGCCTGGCCGTGCCCGGCCGGGACGCTGCCGATCCCGAGCCACCGGGGTTACCTCCGCGACCAGCGGCTGCTGGCCTCCCAGGGCTATGTGACCGTGTCGATCTCGGCGAACGGGATCAACGGCCAGGACTGGCAGGCCGAGGACGGCGGCGCCCAGGCCCGCTCGTCGCTGGTCCGGCTGCACCTGGCGCGGTGGGCGGACTGGGCGCACGACCCGCGGCACGCGCCCCGGATCGTGCGTGAGGCACCCCGCGCCGACCTCTCCCGGGTGCTGCTGATCGGCCACTCACGGGGCGGCGAGGGCGTGAACCGGGCCGCGCTGGACAGCCTGTACCCGCCGCCCGCCGACCAGGACGGCTACCACGGCCGGGTCCGCTGGCACATCAGTGGCACCGTGCTGATCGGTCCGACCGTCTTCGGCCAGAACCCGGTGCCGGACGTGCCGTCGGCCACGATCCTGCCGGGCTGTGACGGCGATGTCTCCGACCTGCAGGGCGAGGTGTACGTCGACGGCACCCGCGCGGTCAGCGACGGCAGGGCCCTGCACAGCGCGGTCTACGTGATCGGCGCCGACCACAACTTCTTCAACACCGAGTGGACCCCGGGGCAGGCGCAGGCCCCGGCGGAGGACGACTTCTACGACGACCCGGACCACCGGGACCCGGTGTGCTCGCCGGGGGCCGCGACCCGGCTCACCGCCGACCAGCAGCACCGGGCCGGTTCGACGTACATCGCGGCGGCGGCCCGGCTGTTCGTCGCGGGCGACGACCGGGTGCGTCCGCTGCTGGACGGTTCCGGGCGGCGGGCGCCGTCCGCCGATCCGGCGCGGGTGCTGACCCACGCGGTCGGCGCGAACCGCGGTGCCGGGTTCCTGCCGGACGACAAGGTGACCGTGACCGGCGGCCGGCTGTGCTCGGCGGTCGACCCGGACCCCGCGGTGGCCTGTCTGGGCGAGGGCGCCAAGGGCGCCTCACCGCACTTCGCGCAGTGGGAGACGGCCCGGGAGAGCGGCCGGCACGCGATCGCGCTGCGCTGGACGTCCGCCGGCTCGCCGACGCGTGTGCGGCCGGCCCGGCCGGTCTCCCTGCGCTCGGCCGAGTCGCTCGCGCTGCGGGTCTTCGTGCCGCCCGACTCCCGGGGCACCCGGCTCGACGTGTCCGTCACCGACGCCCACGGCCGCAGGGCGACCCTGGGCCGGGTCCAGGTCGACGGGCTGCCGGGCAGTGACCGCACCGCGTCCTACTGGGCGCGGGAGCTGCGCGTGCCGCTGACCGCCGCCCGCGCGGCCGGAGTGGACCTGGGCTCCGTCAAGTCCCTTGAGCTGACTCCGCGTTCGGGGTCCGGGCGGGCCTGGCTGATGGACGCCTGGGGCTGGCGGCCGGGCACCCCGGCGGTCCGGGCGGCGGCGCTGCCGCGCGTGGACGTCGGCCGGGTCACCGTCGACGAGGGCGACTCGGGTGTGCGCACCTACCACGTTCCGGTGCGGGTGTCCGGGCACGGCAGCGGCCGGGTCCGGGTGTACGTCGTCGACCCGGCGACCGGCACCGCGAAGGACCGCGTGGTCACCGCGCGGCCCGGCGGCCATGGTGTCGACGTCCCGGTCGCGGTGCGCGGCAACACGCGCTTCGGCACCGACGTGTCGTACGACGTACTGGTCAAGGCCGTGCACGGGGCCGTGGTCGGCTCCTACCTGGGCGGGCTGACCGTGCGCAACGACGACCCGGCGCCCACCGTCACGGTGACCCCGCTCGCGGGCGAGGTGACCGAGGGCTCGGCCCTGAAGTGGCGGATCTCGCTGTCCGAGGCCGCGGACACCGACATCGCCTCGCTGTTCGTCCCGGTCCCGGTCACCGGCCCGGAGCTGTCCACGAAGGACGTCGATCCGCGCTGGCTGGCCGACGCCTCGGGCGCGGAACCGGACCCGGAGCGGCCGCTGTCCAAGGTGGAGGGCCTCTACCTCTGGCTGGACGTCCCCGCCGGGCAGACGAGCCTGGACGTGACCGTGCCCACGGTGAAGGACCAGGTCAGGGAGGACACCGAGACGGTGAGCTTCCGGCAGACCGATGACGAGGGCAGCCCGCTGCCGGGTGGCCTGGTGCTCACCGGCAGGGTGCTGGACGCCCCGTAACCGCACGCGCCCTGGGGAGGCGGCGGCCTCCTCAGGGCGTCAGGGTGACCCGGATGCCGACCGTGCCGTCGGCGCCGCGCCGCAGCCTGCTGCCGAGGAGGACGAAGCGGCCGGCGATGCCGTACTTGCGGGCGATCAGCTTGCGGTAACGGGCGGCGGTGGCCGCGTCGGTGATCTCGGCGGTGGCCGCGACCGGGTCGCCGGCGGCGTTCCCCCGCACGTCGCAGGGGCCGACCGTGACCTCGGCGCGTCGGCGGATCCGCTTGACCTTGAAGCTGTCGGCCACCGTCCAGACGCCGAGCGCGTCCCCGTCCCGCACCACCCACACCGGGGTGGGGACGGGTGTGCCGTCCTTGCGGTAGCTGGTGACCAGCAGGTACTTGCCGGCGCCGAGCCGGTCGAGGTCCGTCCCGGTGGTGTCGTCCATGGCGGAAGTCTAGGCGCCGGTGGGCCGTTCGAGCAGATCGAGGTAGCGGCGGGCGAAGAGATAGGCGTCGCCGGGCCAGCGGGCCGAGAGATAGTCGCCGTCCTCGACGACGAAGGCGGGGCTGTCGTCGTTCGCGGTGCCGCGCCGGGTGAGGACGCGGGGCCCGCGCTCGAACTGGGCGGCCGGGTCGGCGAGGGCGGCGCGCACCTCGTCCTCGACGTAGGCGGGGTACGTGCGGTAGTAGCGGCCCAGGCGCCAGGCGGTCGTCAGATAGGCGGTGCGTTCCATGTACTTGGGCAGGCAGGTGGTGCGGCGGCCGGACAGGACGCTGCGGCCGGTCGCCGGGTCCTGGGTGCGGGCGAGGACCAGTACGCCGTGGCAGATCGCGCCCACCGGCCGGCCGAGCGCCCAGAACCGGCCGACCGTGGCGCGGAGTTCGGGCGAGCCGAGGTACTGGCGCATGCCGGGCGCGTGCCCGCCGGGCAGCACCAGCCCGTCGAAGCCGCCGGCGTCGAGACCGGCCCACGCCACTGTCCCGGTGAACTCCGGTGCCGCGGTGAGCTGTTCGTAGAACCGCTTGGGTTCGTCCTCGGCTCCGAGCTGTCCGAACAGGACGCCGGTGAGCAGCCTGGGGTCGGCGGCGGGCCGGGTCCCGGCGTGTTCGGTGGCGAACACGACCTCGTGACCGGCCCGGGTCAGCAGCCGCCAGGGCACGGCCACTTCGGTCACGTCGAAGTCCCGGTCGGGAAGCGGCATCAGCACACGCATACGGTCATGATGGCAGCCGGGCGCGCGGCGGCTCAGGCCAGTGCCGCCGCCATCCGCCGTACGGCCTCCGTGATGATCTCCGGGGAGGTCGCCAGGTTGAACCGGACGTGCCCGGCGCCGCCCGTGCCGAAGGGGATCCCGGAGTTGACGGCGACCCGGCCGCGCTCCAGGAAGACCTCGGCCGGGTCGTCGCCGAGGCCGAGGGCGCGGCAGTCGAGCCAGGCGAGGTAGGTGGCCCGGGCGGGCCGGTACCGGATGCCGGGCAGGTGGCGGTCGAGCAGGTCGGCGAGGAGCCGCCGGTTCTCGTCGAGCCCGGCGAGCAGCGCGTCCAGCCAGGCGGTGCCGTCGGTGAGGGCGGCGGTGTGGGCGAGGACGCCGACATGGCTCGGGCCGTGGCTGACCTCCTCCGGCAGCCGGGCGAGGTCGGCGGCGGCCCCGGGTCCGGCGACGGCGAGCGCGGCCTTGAGTCCGGCGAGGTTCCAGGCCTTGGACGCCGACATCAGCGACAGCCCGCGCTGCGCGCCCGGCACGCTCAGATACGGCACGAAGTCGGCGCCCGGGGCGGTGAGCGGGGCGTGGATCTCGTCGGCGACGACCCGGACGCCGTACCGCTCGGCGAGGGCGGTCACGGTGGTGAGTTCGCCGGTGGTGTGGACGGTGCCGGTCGGGTTGTGCGGGCTGCACAGCAGATAGGCGGCCCGGCCGCCGCCGAGGCCGCGGAAGGTGTCGGCGAGGACGTCGAGGTCGATGCGTCCGTCGGCGCCGAGCGGGGCCTCCACCACCTGCCGGTCCAGATGACCGACGAACTGGTAGAAGGGCGGGTACACCGGGGAGTTGACGACCACCGGGTCACCGGGCCCGGTGACCAGCCGGAGCATCTCGACCACGCCGAGCATCACGTCGGGGACGATCGCCGTGCGGGACACGTCGAGTCCGTCCCAGCCCCAGCGTTTCGCGGCGAACGCGGCGAGCGCCTCGGCGTAGGCGGTGCCCGCCGGATAGCCGGTGTCGCCGCGTTCCATCGCCTCCGTGACCGCGCGGACGACCGCTCCGGCGAGCGGCACGTCCATCTCCGCCACCCACACCGGGAGCACGTCCGCCGGGTAGGTGCGCCATTTCATGCTCGTACGACATCGCAGCCGGTCGAGGGTGAGGGCGCGCAGCGGGTTCGGCTCGGCCGGGCTCTCGTGCGGGATGCTGGTCATGACGTCAAGATAGGCGGCGGCGCCGGGCCCGGGAACGAGGCGGACGGCCACGTCGTACTGCCACGGGATCGCAAAGATCACCGGCGCTGTGAACGCCTCCGCGCCCGCCCCCGTATGAAGAGCAGGGCGCTCGACGACCGGAGGGCCCCGCGGTGCAGGCACCGCGCGTTCGGGGTTTCGGGAGCCATGGATGAGGCACGCACGACGACGGGTCGTCCGGCGGGGGACGCAGCTGGCGGCGGTCGGCGGACTCCTTCTGGGAGGCGCGATGGTCACCACGGCCATGGCGAGCGAGACTCCCGGCACGTCCGCCGTCCCCTTCAGCTCCGCGACGGAGGCCGGTGACACCGGCGCCTCGCTGGTCGCCACGCTCGGTACGGCCCGTACGGCGGGCAGCTGGATCGGCGCCGACGGCAAGCCGGTGGTCGCGGTGACCGACGAACAGGCCGCGGCGATGGTGAAGCGGGCGGGCGCCGAGCCGAAGCTGGTCTCGCACAGCATGAACGAGCTGAAGGCGGCAACCGCGACGCTGCGGGCGGCGCCGAGGGTGGCGGGGACCGCGTGGGCGGTGGACTACCGGACCAACCGGGTGATGGTGGAGGCCGACAGCACGGTCTCCTCCTCGGACTGGTCGGACCTGAGCCGGGTCGCCGCGGGCATCGGCAGTTATGTGCAGATGCAGCGCTCCGAGGGGAAGTTCACCACCCGGCTGAACGGCGCACAGCCCATCCTGTCGACGGGCGGCCGCTGTTCGGCGGGGTTCAACGTCACCAACGGGACGACCGACTTCATTCTCACCGCCGGGCACTGCGGTCCGGCCAAGACCATCTGGTTCGACGAGGGCCAGGGCAACAACCAGCAGGTCGGCACCACGATCGACACGCAGTTCCCGGGCAGTGACTTCTCCCTGATCCAGTACGCGAACGGGAAGGCCGGTGACAACGCCGACGTGGTCGCGATCGGCAACGGCCAGGGCGTGCGGATCACCGGGTCCGCCGATCCGACGGTCGGGCAGAAGGTGTTCCGCAGCGGTTCCACCAGCGGACTGCACGACGGCACGGTGACCGCGCTGAACGCGACCGTCAACTACCCCGAGGGCACGGTCACCGGGCTCATCCAGACCAATGTGTGCGCCGAACCGGGCGACAGCGGCGGTCCGTTGTTCTCAGAGGGCATCGCGCTGGGCGTGACCTCGGGCGGCAGCGGTGACTGCACCGTGGGCGGGGTGACGTTCTTCCAGCCGGTGACGCGGGCGATGGCCGCGCTGAACGTGCAGCTGATCGTGTCGAAGCAGGCGGCGGCCGGCGGGCAGAGCGCCGCGCCGACGCCCTCGACCTCGGCCACCCACAGCGCGATCGCGCCGAGCGCGGCCTCGCCGGGGTCGTCGGCGCCGGTCGGCGCCTCGGACGGGACCGGTCTGATCGCCCGGCTCACGGACACCCGCAACGTCGGTCCGGGTCTGCTGGTGGTCGGGGGCAGCCTGGTCGCCCTGGTCGCCACCCGCTTCATCCGCGCGGAGCAGGACCGCAAGGCGTACCAGCGCTACTACTCGGCTACTTGGGGCTGACGGAGAGGGTCGGCGAGAGCCGGCTGAGGCCTACGAGAAGGGCACCCGCTCCTGCGGGTGCCCGGGACGGGCGGTCGGGCCGCCTGGTCCGGCTGCTACGGGGTCGCCGCCGCCCATTCGAGGACGAGCCGCTGGTACTCCTCGCGCTGCTCGGTGCTCAGTGTCCCGCCCGACCGGAGCCACAGGGCCCGGATCTCCTCGTTGACCTCGTCGGCCGATCGCTCGGTGACGGCTTCAACAGTGGTGGACATGGTGTGAAGCATATGCCGATCGACGTGAAGGCGCCGTGAGTAAGTACGACTGATACGGACATAACGGACCGTGTTACTCATCACGTCAATGTGTCAAGCGGAAGCGGGAGTTCGATGCGGAACGGTGGCGGCCGTCCGGGCTGACACGGCAGTTCAGCCGTCGGCCCCGCCGAGCACCAGCACCTGGATCGCCAACACGGCGGCGCCGCGCGCCCAGTCGTGGAAGTCGGAGACCTTCGTCTCCAGCCGGACCGGCGCGGCCAGCGGGTGCCGGTGGGCGCGGACGACGTCCAGCACCGCGTCCCCGGCCACCTCCATCAGGCCGACCCCCTCTCCGGCCAGCAGGATCTTCTGCGGCAGCACGAAGTTGGCGATCTGCGCGAGCAGTGTGCCCAGCGCCCGGCCGGCCTCGCCGATCACCCGCGCGGCCATCGGTTCGCCCTCGGCGGCGCCGGCCAGGATCTCCTCGTAGGACGCGTCCCGGCCGGTGGCGGCCCGGATCTGGTAGCGGATGCTGGGGATGGTGAGCAGGGACACGGCGCTGCCGCGTTCGCCCTCGGGGGTGAGCGGGCCCAGCGGGTCGATGATCCAGTGCCGGCCGAAGCCGCGGTCCTCCTCGGCATAGGGAACCCGCTTCCCCCCGAGCACCAGCCCGTAGCCGATGCCCGCGCCGATGGTCAGCACGACGAAGCGGTCCAGTCCGCGGCCGGCGCCGAACCAGGTCTCGGCCTCGACCAGGGCGGCCACGTCGTTCTCCACGACCACCGGCAGCCCGGTGCGCTCCCGGACCAGCTCGGCCAGCGGCACGTCACGCCATCGCAGGTACGGCGACTCGCCGACCACCGCATGGTCCCGCACGAACCCGCCGACGCCGATGCCTATGCCGGCCACGGCGGGACGGCCGGCGGCGAGCTCGGCCGTCATGGTGGCCAGCAGGTCGGCGACCTGCTCGGGGTCATGGCTGGTCAGGGGCCGGTCGAGGCGGGCGACTATGTCGCTCCTGAGGGAGGTGACGACGCCGTACACCATCTCGTCGGTGATCTTGAAACCGAGGAAGGAGCGGGACTCGGCGACCACGTCGAGCGGCTGCGAGGGGCGGCCCTGGCGCGCCTCCGCCGGCGCTCCCGCCCAGGGGGCCTCCACGAGCAGGCCGGACTCGATGAGCGGCTTGGTGAGGCGGGTGAGGCTGCCCTGGGAGAGCCGGAGCCGATGGGCCAGCTCGGTGCGCGACAGCGGGCCGTGCACGAGCACCTCGATCGCCACGGAGCGCTCCGCGGGGCTCAGGGGCAGCCAGTCGCTCACGGGATCCCTTTTCTTCCGGACCTGAAGTAACCCGGCCACCCTACTGTGCGCCGGGTGCGCCGCAGAAGCGCCCTTGTGCTGTCTTTCCTACTTCCTTCCGCCCCTTGACGGGAAGATTCTTCCGAAGCAAAAGTAACCACCATGACTTTCTCACTCGGCATCGTCGGCGCCGGTCAGTTCTCCGGCCAGTTCGCCACGCTGTTCCAGGCCCATCCCGGCGTCGGCGACGTCTACGTCACCGATCTGCTGCCCGAGCGGGCGGAGCAGCTCGCCGCCGCCCAGAACCTGGCGGGCGCCTTCCCGTCGTACGAGGCCATGCTGGAGTCGGCGGACGTCGACGCGGTCGCGATCTTCACCCAGCGCTGGACGCACGGCCCGCTGGTCCTGCAGGGCCTGAACGCCGGCAAGCACGTGTACTCGGCGGTCCCCATGGCGATCACCACCGAGGAGATCGCGGCGATCATCGACGCGGTCAAGGCGACCGGCCTGACGTACATGATGGGCGAGACCAGCCAGTACAACCCGGCGACCGTGCACGCCCGCAACCAGATCGCCGAGGGCGCCTTCGGGCGGCTGTTCTACGCCGAGGGCGACTACGTCCACGACATGGACCTCGGCTTCTACGACGCCTACCGCTACAGCGGCGGCGAGAACTGGAAGTCGACCGCCAGCTACCCTCCGCTGCTCTATCCGACGCACGCGGTGGGCGGGGTGCTCGGCGCCTGGCAGACCCACGCGGTGAGCGTGTCGGCGATCGGCGTGACCGACGACCGCGGCGACGGCGTCTTCGACAAGGACGTCAGCCAGTTCGGCAACGACGTGTCCAACGCCACCGCGCTCTTCGAGGTGGCGGGCGGCGGGTCGTTCCGTACCAACGAGTTCCGGCGGGTCGGCTACCCGTCCCACATCCGTGAGTCGCGGTTCCGGTTCTTCGGCACCGAGGCGAGCATGGAGCAGCTGGCGACGGTGGCGCTGTGGCAGGACAAGAAGGGCGTGAAGGACATCAGCGAGCTTCTCGAGCCCAAGCCCACGATGCCCCCGGACGACCCGTCGCTGCGGCACATCGCGCCGGAGCTGCGGGCCGCGTTCACCTCCGGGTCGGCGCCGGTGCACGACCGGGAGCGGCTGCCGCGCGAGTTCGACACGCTGCACAACGGGCACGAGGGCAGCCACCACTTCCTGGTGGACGACTTCGTGACGGCGGTCAACACCCGCACCCTGCCGACGGTGAACGCGTGGGTCGCCGCCCGCTACACCCTGCCGGGCATCGTCGCGCACGAGTCGGCGCGGCAGGGCGGGGCCAGGCTGGAGATCCCGGACTTCGGGGACGCCCCGGCGAGCTGAGCCGGGGCGCCGGCCGGGGCCGGGTGCCGTCAGGTGCCCGGCTTGCGGCCGTACACGTAGACGTCGTCGCCGGTCTTCAGCAGCGACCAGTACTTCTTGGCGGTGGTGGTCGTCATGTTGACGCAGCCGTGCGAGCCCGGCGGGTTCCACATGCTGAGACTCACCGAGTGGAAGGCCTGGCCGCCGTCGAAGAACTGGCTGTAGGGCATCGGCACGTTGTAGACCGACGAGACGTGGTCGATGTCACGCCAGTAGATCTTCTTCAGGCCGGTGCGGGTCTCGAACCCGTCGCGGCCGGTGCGGACCGGGACCGGACCGTAGACGAGCTTGTTGCCGTCCTGGATCCAGCTCAGCTGGAGGGTGAGGTTGACGCAGGCGATGCGCCCCTTGTTGGTGGGGCACTTGCCGTCCTTGTTGGGGTTGTTCCCGACGGCCTTCTGCTTGTTCATCAGGTCCATCACACCCCAGGTGACGGACCCGGCGTAGCCGACGGCGGGGGTGATGCCGTGCTTGTTCTGGAACGCCTGGATCGCCTTGCAGTCGGCCGTGGACTGCTTGCCGTCCACCGGCCGGCCGAGGAACTTCTCGACCTGCTTCTGGTACGGCCCGGCCTGCGTGGTGCAGCTCGCGGCCTGCGCCGGGGCGGCGGTGACGGCGAGCGCGAGCGGCGCCACAAGACCCGTGACACCGAGCACTACGGCACTTCGTCTACGTATGTCCCCCATATGACGTCTGTCTCCTTTTTCTGTGCTGTGGTCTCGTCGTACTGGACCGCCCGATGCGCGGCATTGGTTGTAGCCCGGGGCGGGCTGTGACGAAACGGTTAACTTACCCGTCGCGACCGCCCCGGCCGCATCGGTCCACTTACCCGGAAGTGGCCCGCGCCACAGCGTCGTGGCCGACCTAGTGTGCGGGGCATGCACCCCGCACTCGCCGCCGATCTCGCCCGGCTTCCCGAACTCCTCCAGTCCGCCCGCGACGTGGCCGCCCGTGCGGCGGCCGGGTCGGCCGAGCGGCCGGTGGCCGTACTCGGGCCCGCACCCGCGCGGGCGGCGCTGCCCGAGCGGGGGGAGGGCGGGGCCGGCGCGCTGGCCCGGTTCACCGAGCGGTGGGCGCCGGGAATGTCCGCCTCGGCCGGGCCACGCTACCTCGGTTTCGTCACCGGCGGTGTGACCCCCGCCTCCCTCACCGGCGACTGGCTGACCTCGGCCTACGACCAGAACCTGTCCGGCGACGCCGGTTCCTGGGGTGCCGCCCTGGAGCGCGAGACCGTGTCCTGGCTGGCCGAGCTGTTCGGACTCGGCGAGGCGCACAGCGGGGCGTTTGTGACCGGCGCCACGATGTCGAACACGGTCGGCCTGGCCATCGCCCGGGAATGGCTCGGCGAACGGCTCGGGGTGGACGTCGCCCGGGCCGGGGCCGCCGCGCTCGGCCCGGTCGACGTGCTCTCCGGCAGCCCGCACTCCAGCGTCGGCAAGGCCCTGTCGGTGCTCGGCATCGGCCGGGACCGGCTGCTGCCGGTGCCACTGCTGCCCGGCGACCGGGAGGCGGTGGACGTGACCGCGCTCGACACGGCGCTGGCCGCGCTGGAGGGACGGCCCGCGATCGTCGTCGCCAACGCGGGCACGGTCAACACCGTCGACTTCGACGACCTGCGGGCGATCGCCGCCCTGAAGGAGCGGTACGACTTCTGGCTGCACGTGGACGCCGCGTTCGGCGCCTTCGCCGCCCTCTCCCCCGCCCACGCCCCGCTGGTCGCCGGGCTCGACGCGGCCGACTCGGTCTGTGTCGACCTGCACAAGTGGCTGAACGTCCCCTACGACGCGGCCGTCCAGTTCACCCGCCGCCGCGACCTGCAGATGGCCGTCTTCCAGAACGAGTCCCCCTACCTGGGCCCGCCCGCCGGCACCCCGGACTTCCTGCACCTCACCCCGGAGAACTCCCGCCGGATGCGGGCGCTGCCGGCCTGGTTCGCGCTGACGGCGTACGGCCGGGACGGGCACCGCGAGATCGTCGAGCGCAACGTCACCGAGGCCCGCCGTCTCGGCGCCGGCATCGAGGAGTTGCCCGCCCTGCGGCTGCTCGCCCCGGTCCGGCTGAACGTCGTCTGCTTCACCCTCGCCGGGGATCCCACGCGGGAGCGGGTGGCCGCCCTGGCCCGGTCGGTCGCCGCGTCCGGGGAGGCGTTCCTGACGCCGACGGTGTTCGCCGGGGTGCCGGCGCTGCGGGCGGCGTTCAGCAACTGGCGGACCGCCGAGGACGACACCTGCCGGGTGCTGGAGGCGCTCGCGACGGCGTCAGCGGCCCTCTGAGCCGCCCCGGGCCTCCCGGTGCGGGCGCAGCGCCGCGTGGAATCCGCTGTGGACGGCGGTGAGCCCGCCGTCGACGCGGAGGGTGGTGCCGGTGATCCAGGCCGCGTCGCGGGAGGCGAGGAAGGCGACGGCGGCGGCCACGTCGGCCGGTTCGCCGACCCGGCCGAGAGGGTAGAGCGGCCGGACGGCGTCGAGTTCGTCCTCCCGCCCCTCCCAGGCCGAGGTGCGGACCGTGCCCGGCTCCACCAGGTTGACCCGGACCCCGCGCGCGGCGGCGTGCCCGGCCAGGGTGCGGGTCAGCGAGACCAGTCCGGCCTTGGCGGCGCTGTAGGCGTGGTTGCCGAAGTCCGCCTCGGCGTTGACCGAGCCGACGCTCACGATCGCGCCCCGGCCGGAGGCGGCGAGGTGCGGAAGCGCGGCGCGGCAGCAGCGGTGGACGCCGGTGAGCGTGATGTCGAGGTCGAGGGCCCAGGCATCGTCCGGCTGGTCCTCGAACAGCGGGCGGTCCGGGGTGCAGTGGGCGGCGCTGTTCACCAGCACGTCGAGTCCGCCGAAGGCCCCGACGGCGTGCTCGACGGCCGCCGCCACGGAGTCCCGGTCGGCCACGTCGCAGCCGAACGCCTCCACCGCCAGGCCCTGTTCGCGCAGCGCGGCCGCCGTCTTCTCCGCCTCGGGCAGGTCCCGGTCGGTCGCCAGCACCCGGGCGCCCTCCTCGGCGAGCCGCCGGGCGACGGCCGCGCCGATGCCACGGGCCGCGCCCGTGACGAGAACCCCGTGTCCGGCGAAGCGATCGAGTCCAGGTCCGGTCATGACTACGACCGTACGGGCGCGGCGATCAACAGGACAGATAGCGTGCGCACATGTCCGCGTTCTTGCAGCAACTCCCGGCTCTCCTGGGCGTCGTGATCGGCGCGCTCGGTTCGTATCTCGCGGTGGTGCGGGGTGATCACGCGCGGTTCCGGCGGGAACAGGCGGCGCGTTGGGACGAGCGCCGGCTGACGGTGTACGCGGAGTGGGCGCAGGCGCTGAAGAAGACCGTCTCCGTCGACTACCGGGTGGCGGCCCATCTGGGCAACGACCCGCACCCGCACCCGCTGTCCCCGCAGGACGCCGAACCACTCCTGGCCGAGGCCCAGTTGGCCCGTGATCCGTACGGCGAGAAGCTCATCATGCTGGGCAGCCCGGCCGTGGTGGAGAAGGCCCAGGAGTGGGTCGTCACCGTCATGGCGATGGAGCGGTTCCTGCGGGAGGAGCGGCAGGACCCCGGGACCTGGCGGACGCTGCTGGACCGGCAGCGGGACGGCCGGGACGGCTACTACGCGGCCGTCCGCGAGGACCTGGCGCTGCCGCCCGGCCACTCCGGGCGGCTGCCGCTGCCGGAGGAGGCGTGAGTCACCGGTAGCCGGTCACGTCCGCCGGCCGGCCCGCGTCCTGCACCTCGACGAGGTAGCGCCAGGCGTCGGGGCGGCTGCCGTCGAGGTCCGTGAAGCCGTACACCTGGGCGAGGGCGCCGCTGGAGAGGGACTGTCCGTTCCAGCGGGCCACCTCGGGGTCGGCGGCGAGGGCGGCGACGGCGCGGCCGACGTAGCGCGGGGTCTCGGAGATGGCGAAGTGCGGGACGGTGTCGAGGGCGTCGCGCCAGGTCTCCTCGGTGACCTTGAAGTGGTCGAGCATGATCTCCGAGCGCAGCCAGCCGGGGGTGAGGGCGACGGCGGTGGCGCCGCGCGGGCCGAGTTCGTGGCCGAGGGCGAAGCCCATCCGCAGGACGGCCGTCTTGGCGAGGTCGTAGAAGAAGGAGACGCGGTAGGTGTCGCGGTTGTAGTCGGCGGTGCCGTCGGTCATCTCGACGACCAGTCCGCCGGGCCCGCGCAGCAGCAGCGGCAGCGCGAAGTGGCTGGTGATCGCGTGGGTCTCGACGGCGAGCCGCAGCAGCCGCAGCCCGTCGTCCAGGTCGTGCTCCCAGACCGGGCGGTCCCAGGCGAACAGGTTCTCGCCGCCCCAGATGTCGTTCACCAGGATGTCGAGGCGGCCCTGTTCGTCCGCGACGCGGTCGACGAGGGCACGCACGGCGGCCGGTTCGAGGTGGTCGACGGGTACGGCGATGCCGTGGCCGCCGGCCGCGGTGACCAGGTCGGCGGTGTCCTCGACGGTCTCCGGGCGGTCGTACTCGGAGCGGCGGGCGCGGGTGGAGCGTCCCGTGGCGTAGACGGTGGCGCCCGCCGCGCCCAGTTCCACCGCGATGCCGCGTCCGGCTCCGCGGGTCGCCCCCGCGACGAGCGCGACCTTTCCGTCGAGCGGTCCGGGCATGTCAGGCCTCCGTTGCGTGATCCTTCGCTGTCAGGTCGAGGATCGCGCGGAAGCCTGACATCCCCTGTCGCCTTTTCCGGACGGGCTGCCGCAGGTCACTCCGTGGGGCGCAGCCGCTGCTCCGGTTCCCCGTCGTCGGCGACGAACCAGAGCCGGCGGCCCCGGTTCGCCTCGTGCACGAAGTCGCGCAGCGCGGAACCGGCCGCCGCGCCCGCGACCCCGGAGCGGAGCCGGAAGGACTCCTCGCTGATCCGCTCGACGGGGACCGCGACCAGTTCCGCGTCCCGGCCCATCGCGTCGCCGAGGAGGTCGAGGGCGGCGCTCTCGCCGGCCGGCGCCGGCCCCTCGGGGGCGCAGCGCAGGACGCGGGTGGTGTGCGGGGTCACGAGCGTGGCGGGGGTGGTCATGCGCGTGATCGTAGGAGGGCCCGCGGCCACGCGCCCGGGGTTCTCCGGCTGGTGCGGTCAGTGGCCGCGGGCGATCCACTCCGCCAGGTGGGGTGCCTCGGCGCCGATGGTGGTCGGGTCGCCGTGTCCGGTCAGGACCTTGGTCTCCGGCGGGAGGGTGAGCAGCTTGTCCCGGACGGAGTCGATGATCGTCGGGAAGTGGGAGTACGACCTTCCGGTCGCGCCCGGGCCGCCCTGGAAGAGGGTGTCGCCGGTGAAGACGGCGCCGAGCCCGGGGTCGTACAGGCAGACGGCGCCGGGGGCGTGGCCGGGCGTGTGCAGCACGGTCAGGTCGGCGCCCGCGGTCTCGATGACCATCCCGTCGGCCAGATGGTTGTCGGGGTCGCGGTCGGGGTGGGTCATCTTCCACAGCGGCAGGTCGTCCGGGTGCAGCCAGATCTTGGCGCCGGTGAGGTCCGCGAGGGCGGGCGCGGCGTCGATGTGGTCGTTGTGGGCGTGGGTGCAGATGATCGCCTTGAGGACGCGGTCGTCCACGGCGGCGGCGATGGCCTCGGCGTCGTGGGCGGCGTCGATGACGATCACCTCGCGTTCGTCGCCCACGATCCACACGTTGTTCTCGACGTCCCAGGTGCCGCCGTCGAGGGTGAACTGCCCGGCGGTGACCAGTCGTTCGATGCGCGTGGTCATCAGAGCACCACCACCGAACGCAGCACGTCGCCGCCGTGCATCCGCTCGAACGCCTTCTCCACCTCGTCGAGCTGGACGGTCTCGGTGACGAAGGCGTCCAGCGGCAGCCGGCCCTGCAGATGCAGGTCGATCAGCATGGGGAAGTCCCGGGAGGGCAGACAGTCGCCGTACCAGCTGGACTTGAGGGCGCCGCCGCGGCCGAAGACGTCCAGGAGCGGCAGTTCGAGCTTCATCTCGGGGGTCGGCACGCCGACCAGGACGACCGTGCCGGCGAGGTCACGGGCGTAGAACGCCTGGTTGTACGTCTCCGGGCGGCCGACCGCCTCGATGACGACGTCGGCGCCGAAGCCGCCGGTCAGCTCGCGGATCGCCTCGACCGCGTCGTTCTCACGGGAGTTGACGGTGTGGGTGGCGCCCAGGGCGCGCGCCTTCTCCAGCTTCCGGTCGTCGATGTCGACGGCGATGATCCTCGCCGCCCCGGCCAGCCGGGCCCCGGCGATCGCCGCGTCACCGACACCGCCGCAGCCGATCACGGCGACCGAGTCGCCCCGGCCGACGTTGCCGGTGTTGATCGCGGCGCCGATGCCCGCCATCACCCCGCAGCCGAGGAGACCGGCGACCGCCGGCGAGACGGCCGGGTCGACCTTGGTGCACTGGCCCGCCGCCACCAGTGTCTTCTCGGCGAAGGCGCCGATGCCGAGCGCCGGGGAGAGCTCCTGCCCGGTCGAGGCGAGGGTCATCTTCTGCTTCGCGTTGTGGGTGTTGAAGCAGTACCAGGGGCGGCCGCGCAGACACGCCCGGCAGTTCCCGCACACCGCACGCCAGTTGAGGATCACGAAGTCCCCGGGCGCGACGTCCGTGACGCCCTCGCCGACCGACTCCACCACGCCGGCGGCCTCATGGCCCAGCAGGAAGGGGAACTCGTCGTTGATACCGCCCTGCTTGTAGTGCAGGTCGGTGTGGCAGACCCCGCAGGCCTGCACCTGTACGACGGCTTCGCCCGGCCCGGGGTCCGGCACCACGATCGTCTCGACCCGCACCGGCTCGTTCTTCCCCGGTGCGATCACGCCGCGTACTTCCTGCGCCATGGACCTGACCTTTCGTCGCTCTGCTCACGTGCCTGCTCTCCGACCCTACGCGTGACTGATCGGTAACGGCACGCGTCAGATACCCCCGGGGGTACCTCTGCTACGGTGATGAACATACCCCCGGGGGTAATTTCCGGGGATCGAGGAGAGGAGTGCTGCCGTGTCCTTCGTCGACACCATCGAGGTGCCCGGGCTGGGCAACCGCGGTTACCTGGCGGGCGGGGCCCACGGCGCCGTCGCGGTGGACCCGCCCCGGGACATCGACCGGGTGATCGAGGCCGTCGCCCGGCGCGGGGTGCGGCTCACGCACGTCGTCGAGACCCATGTGCACAACGACTACGTCTCCGGCGGCCTTGAACTGGCCCGGCTGACCGGGGCCGCCTACGCGGTGCCGGCCGGGGCGCGGGTGGCGTACGAGCGGGTGCCGGTGGCCGACGGGGACGTGCTGGAGATCGAGCCGGGGCTGGCGCTGCGCGCGCTGGCCACGCCCGGGCACACCCCGCACCACACCTCCTACGTCCTGGAGGAGGCCGGCCGGGCGACGGCCGTCTTCACCGGGGGCTCGCTGCTGATCGGGACGGTCGGCCGCCCCGACCTGGTGGAGCCCCGGCTGACCGGTGAGCTGGCCCGGGCGCAGCACGCCTCGGCGCAGCGGCTGGCCGCCGAGTTGCCGGACGCGACGGCCGTGCTGCCGACGCACGGCTTCGGCAGCTTCTGCTCGGCCGGGGACGCGTCCGGTACAGCCACCACCATCGGCCGCGAGCGCGAGGTGAACGAGGCGCTGGTCAAGGACGTGGACACGTTCGTCGCCGAGCTGCTGGCCGGGCTCGACGACGTGCCCGCCTACTACGCCCACATGGGTCCGCTGAACTCCCGGGGCCCGGACCCCCTGGACCTCACGCCGCCGCGCCGGGCGGACGCCGAGGAGATCGCGGCACGGCTGGCCGCCGGGGAGTGGGTCGTGGACCTGCGCACCCGGGTGGCGTTCGCCGAGGGGCACGTCCCGGGCACGGTCAACTTCGCGGCCGACGGACAGCTCGCCACCCATCTGGCCTGGCTGCTGCCCTGGGGCAGGCCGGTCACGCTGCTGGCCGAGTCGGCGGCCCAACTCGCCGCCGCCCAGCGGGAGCTGACCCGGGTCGGCATCGACCGCCCGGCCGCGGCCGCCACCGGCGCACCGCGAGCCTGGCTGCGCCCGGGCGACGAGCCCCGGTCCTTCCCGCGCGCCACGTTCGCGGAGCTGGCCGCCCGGGGGACGCGGGGGGCCGTCGTCCTCGATGTACGCCGGGACAGCGAACGGGCCGGCGGGTACCTGCGCGGCTCGCTCCACATACCCCTGCACCAGGTGCGGGAGCGGCTGGGCGAGATACCCGGCGGCACGGTGTGGGTGCACTGCGCGGGCGGGCTGCGGGCCGCCGTCGCCGCGTCGCTGCTGGACGCGGCCGGGCGGGACGTGGTCGCCGTCGACGACGGCTTCGCGGCGGCCGCCGAGGCCGGGCTGCCGATGGCCCGGCTGAGCCCCGCCGAGGCGCGCGAGCGCACCGACGCGGGGGCCGTCCTGCTGGACGTCCGCGAGGCCGGGGAATGGGCGGCCGGTCATGCGCCGCAGGCCGTGCACGCCCCGCTGTCCGCGCTGGCGGCCGGGGCGCCGCTGCCGCCGGCCGCCGGAGACCGCCCGCTGGTCGTGATCTGCCGTTCCGGCGTGCGCTCACGGGAGGCGGCGGCGTTGCTCACGGCTCGGGGCCTGGACGCGGTGGACGTCGTCGGCGGGATGGCCGCGTGGCGCGCGGCCGGACTCGCCGTGAGCTCCGGGGACACCCCCGCATGAGCGTGCTCCTGCTGGCGCTGGGCGCCGGGGCCGTCACCGGTCTGGCGCTCGGGGCCCTGGGCGGTGGCGGCAGTGTGCTGGCCGTCCCCGCGCTGATCTATCTGCTCGGCTTCACCCCGGCCGCGGCCACCACCGCCAGCCTGGTCGTCGTCACGGTCACCTCGGCCACCGCACTCGTCGCCCACGCCCGCGAGGGCGCCGTGCGCTGGCGGGCGGGAGCGGTGTTCGCCGCGGCCGGGATCGTCCCCGCGGCGATCGGCGGAGCAGTGTCCCGACTGCTACCGGCCGCCCTGCTGACCGGCGCGTTCGCGGTCCTCGCGGGCGCGGCGGCCCTGCGGATGCTGCGCCCGCCGTCCGCCGGGGGCGGGCCCAGTGGGTCCGCCGGGGCTTCCGGGTCGGCCGGGGCTTCCGGACTCACCGGAACCAATGGGGCTTCCACATCCACCGGATTCACCGCGTCCGTCGGGGCTTCCGGATCCGCCGGATCCACCAGGGCCACCGCGTCCTCAGGGGCCACCGGATCCACCGGGGCCACCGGACTCACCGGAGCCACCACGTCCGCAGGGGCCAGCGGATCCACCGAGTCCGCCAGGTCCACCGACAGCCCGGTGCCGGTCCGGGTTTCCCGGGTGGCCGGGGCCGGGGCGGGGCTGGGTGCGGTGACCGGGGTGCTCGGGGTGGGGGGTGGGTTTCTCGCCGTGCCGTCTCTGGTGAACGTCGTGGGTCTGCGGATGCGGGCGGCGATCGGGACCAGCCTGCTGGTCATCACGATCAACTCGCTGACCGCGCTGGCGGCGCGCGCCGGTGCGCAGGCGCCGGTCGACTGGTCGGCGGTGGGCCCGTTCGCGGCGGCCGCGGTGCTCGGCGCCTGGGACGGCAAACGGCTCGCGGCCCGGCTCTCCGCGGGCACGCTGCAACGGCTCTTCGCCTGCGCACTGCTCGCGGTGGCCGCGTTCATGCTGGCCGACGCCGTGTTCTGACGCCGGCCGGCCGCTAGGCGAGCGAGAGGAACAGCTTCTCCAGCCGTGCCTTCATCTGCTCGGTCGTCTCGCCGTCCGCCCCGTTCCGGGCGGGATCGATGATGCACTGCTGGAGCCCGGTCGCGATGATCGCGAAGCCCGCCCGGTCGAGGGCGCGCGAGGCGGCGGCGAGCTGGGTGACCACGTCCTCGCAGTCACGGCCTTCCTCGATCATCTTGATCACTCCGGAGATCTGCCCCTGCGCCCGGCGCAGCCGGTTCAGCACCGACTTGAGCTCGTCGCCCTCGAACTGAAGCTCCACGATCACTCCTCCCATACCCGTAGGGGTATTTTACCGCGCCCCTCGGGCAACCCCGTCGTTCATCACCTCCGAAAGGATCGCACCCCCATGACCACCACTCCCCCGGCCCTCACCCCCGACCACGCCCTCGCCCGGCTCCCGGAGCTGACCGTCGTCGACGTCCGCACCCCGGGCGAGTACGCCTCCGGTCACATCCCCGGCGCCCACAACATCCCCCTGGACGCGCTGCGCCGGGCCCTGCCCGCCCTGCGTGCCGCGCACGGCGAGCTCGTCCTCGTGTGCGCCTCCGGTACCCGCGCCGAGAACGCCCGTGCGGTCCTCGCCGAGCACGGCATCCCGGCGGCCACGATCACCGGGGGCACCCGAGGCTGGGCCGAGCGCGGTCACGCGCTGCACCGCCCGCAGGGCACGTCCCGTACGACCCGTACGACGTGGGCCATGGAGCGCCAGGTCCGGCTCACCGCCGGCGCCCTCGTGCTCGCCGGGCTCGGCCTCGGGCAGCTCCACCCGGCCTGGCTGCTGCTGTCGGCCGGTGTCGCGGGCGGTCTGGTGTTCTCGGCGCTCACCGACACCTGCGGCATGGCCGCGATCCTGGCGAAGCTCCCGCACAACCGGCCGCGCGCGACGGATCTCGACGCGACCCTCGCCGCCCTGGGCTCCGCCCGCGACTGACCGCACGCCGAAGCCTGAGCCAGGACCGGGACCCTGGACCGGAGCCGGGACCGGGACCGGGACCGGGACCGGCCGTCGTAGCCTTGGTGCGCCGCCCATCGCCCGCACGAGGAGCACCGTGACCACCGCAGACGCACACGTGACGGGAGAGCGGACCGGCCCGTCCGCGTTCCGGCTGCTCCTCTCCTATGTACGGCCGCACCGCCGGGCCCTGCTGGCGGGTGCCGTCCTCTCGCTGGTGACCGGGGCGACCGGTCTGCTGCTTCCGCTGGTGGCCCGGGGGTTGATCGAGGACCTGTCCCACGACCGTTCCATCACCGGGAAGTTGCTGGCGATGGCGGGACTGGTGGTGACCAACGCCGGGGTGGGCGCGCTGGGTTCGTACGTCCTGCGGCGCACCGCGGAGTCGGTGGTGCTGGGCGCGCGGCGCACCCTGTCGTCGTATCTGCTGCGGCTGCGGATCACCGCCGTGGACCGTACCGAGCCGGGCGACCTGATGGCGCGGATCACCTCGGACACCACCCTGTTGCGCGAGGTCACCACGGACTCGCTGGTCGCGCTCGGCACCGGTGGGCTGACCCTGGTCGCCACCGTGGTGATGATGGGCGTGGTCGATCCGGTGCTGCTCGGCGTCACGCTGGCGGTGATCGCGGCGGCGGGCACGGTGCTGGGCACGATAGTGCCGCGCATCAACCGGGCGAGCCGCCGGGCGCAGGACGCGGTCGGGGTGATGGGCGCCTCGCTGGAGCGGGTCCTGGGCGCGCTGCGCACGGTGAAGGCCTCGGGCGCCGAGCACCGCGAGGAGCAGGCGCTGCACGCGGCGGCCGAGGAGTCCTGGCGGCAGAGCGTGCGGGCCGCCAAGTGGTCGGCGGCGGCGGGCAACACGGCGGGCCTCGCGATGCAGCTGGCGTTCATCACGGTGCTCGCGGTGGGCGGGGCCCGGGTGGCGACCGGCGCGATCGGCGTGGGCACGCTGGTGGCGTTCCTGCTCTACGTCTTCTATCTGATGTCCCCGATCCAGCAGGTGGTCGGCGCGGTCACCCAGTACCAGACCGGCGCCGGCGCGCTCGCCCGGATCCAGGAGGCGCTGCGGCTGCCCGCCGAACCGGCCGCCGCGCCCGCCGAGTTGCCGTCCGCGGGCGCCGAACCGGCCTCGGTCGCCTTCACCGACGTACGTTTCCGCTACGCCGACGACCTCCCGTACGTCCACCACGGGGTCAGCTTCGACATACCGGCGCGCGGCATGACGGCGTTCGTCGGCCCGTCCGGCGCGGGCAAGACCACCGTCTTCTCGCTCATCGAGCGGTTCTACGACCCCGAGTCCGGCACGATCACCCTCGACGGCCGCCCGCTGGACGCCTGGGACCTGCCGCTGCTGCGCTCGGCGATCGGCTATGTCGAGCAGGACGCGCCCGTGCTCTCGGGCTCGCTCCGGGACAACCTGCTCCTCGGCAATCCGGAGGCGGACGAGGACGCGGTGGCCCGGGTGGTGAAGACGACCCGGCTCGACGGACTGGTCGCCCGGCTGCCGCAGGGACTGGACACGCTGGTCGGGCATCGCGGGACCAAGCTGTCCGGCGGGGAGCGGCAACGGGTCGCGATCGCCCGGGCGTTGCTGCGCCGGCCCCGGCTGCTGCTCCTGGACGAGGCGACCTCGCAGCTGGACGCGGTGAACGAGGCGGCCCTCAGGGACACGGTCGCCGATGTGGCACGGTCGACCACCGTGCTGGTGGTCGCGCACCGGCTGTCGACGGTGACGATGGCGGACCGGATCGTCGTCATGGACGCGGGACAGGTCCGTGCGGTGGGCACCCACCGGGAGCTGGTGGCGGCGGACCCGCTCTACGCGGAGCTGGCCGCGACGCAGTTCCTGGCCTCCGCGCCCTGAGGACGGAAACGCGGCGGAGGCCGCGCACGGAACACGGCGGAGGGCCGCCCCTCGCGGGACGGCCCTCGAACGTGCGGCGCGGATCAGGCTTCGATGCCCGGCAGCAGCCCCGTCACCGGCGCGGCCAGATCGGTGAGCTGGTGGAGCTCACCGAGCCGCTGGACCCCGTTCAGCCCCTGCACCTGCTCCGAGACCTTCGGGATCTCGTTCTGGTACTCGGCCGGGATGTCGGTGCGGGCGAGCGAGTCGAGCATGCCGAGCGCGGTGAGCTTCCCGGGGTGCTGCGCGCTCGCGTCGGCCGCGTTGGCCAGCGGCGCGGCGAGGCCGGTGACCCCGACCGCGAGGCCGACGGCGGCGACGATACGTCGTGTTGAGATCATGTCTTCAGCAACGGCCCCGGCGCCGGACCGGACACGGGCAGCCGGTCCCCCTCACCCGTCAGGCGGAGCGCCCGGCCTGCGCTTGCCGAGCCCGGCGGGCCGGAGGACGCTCGGAGTGAGGGCTCTCGCGACCCCTCCGCATCGGGTCGCGGGCCCTCCCAGGAGGTCACCATGGGCACCGCGACCGGCTCCACGTTCGACACCGAGACACTGCGCCGGGCCATCGAGGGGAACACGGGGAACACCCTGCTGGCGCTCTACGCGGACGACGCGGAGATCCGCATCGTCGACCGCAACACCCAGCCCAGCCACCCCAAGGTCCTGCACGGCCGCCGGGACATCGCCGCGATGCTGGACGACATCTACAGCCGCGACATGACGCACCGGCTGGACCGGTGCGTCGTGCAGGGCGACCGGGCCGCCTTCACCGAGACCTGCGAGTACGGGGACGGCGTCCGGGTGCTCGCCGAGTCGATGATCACGCTCCGCGACGGCAAGATCGCCGAACAGATCATGATCCAGGCATGGGACGAGTAGTCAGCAGAGGCGCGAGGGTCCAGGTCTCCACCCGTGTGACCTGGACCGTCTCGGCGCGGGCCGGCCTCGGGCACACCCGTCGCAGACAGCCCCGGGCGGCGGTGCCCCTGCTGCTGGCGGCCTTGCGGGCGGCGCACCGCCACCGGAAGCGCTGAACGCCTCGGTTACCCTGGGGGCGGGCCGTGACTGGCGCTGAGGTGGAGCACCACCGGGGAGCGGTCCGCACTGTCGATGCCGTGCGCCTGGGCGATCAAGGTCAATCAGCTCAGGAGTGTGCCGCATGACCCAGGCCCGTCTGATGGATGGCACCGGTGTCGGCCCGATGACCATCGCCCTGCTGCTGGAGCAGACGGTGGCGGCGGCCGCCCGGCAGCTCGGGGTCCGAGGGGTCTGAGGGGTCTGAGGGCGGTCAGCGCATCCAGGCGCGGTACTCCATGACGTCCCCGGCGTGCACCCCGTACTCCGGATCGTCCCGGGTGAACGTGGTCTCCAGGCCGAGTACGGCACCGGTGGCCGGGTCCAGGATCAGCATCCGCCGCCCGCCGTCGCCCTTCCCGTCGTAGACGTACGCCTGCCCGGTGCGGCCCAGCCGGTCGGTGACCTGGCCGGCCGGCCGCAGCCCCCGGGCGTCGGCGAACAGCTCGGCCAGGGCGGCGGACTCCCGCGCTCCCGGCGTCCAGTTGTCCAGCAACTCCTGGGTGGCGTCGAGCAGTCCGGCGGTGGTGCGGGTGTCGCCGTGGATCAGTTCGGCCAGGTAGGCGCGCAGCTTCGCCGGGTCGTGCGGCGGCGTCGACAGCGGCGGGGCGTCGCCCCACATCGGCGGGAAGGTGCGCCGGCTGAGCACCTGGCCGTCCTCGACCAGCCCGTCGTCGGTGAGCACGGACCGGCCCGGGTGCGCCGGGTCGGTCGCCACGACCACCTCGGTGTGACTGGCGTCCGCCCGCCAGCGCACGACCCGCTCCTCGGGCAGGGTGACGGGCGGCTCGTCGTCGCTCATGCCGAGGCTCCAGGACTGCACATGGGTGCCCTGGCGCAGCGCCGGGGACCCGTCCTGGGCCGCCACCGCGGCCAGTCCCGCGACCTGTGCGAGCGGTACGGGGGTGGAGTGGGCGCGGACGGTCAGCGGCCGGGGTGCGGCGACCGCGGGCGCGGCGCCGGAGCCGCCGAGCAGCACGGTCAGCGCGGTGGCGAGCACCACGGCGGCCGCGGTCAGGCCCCAGGCCAGTCGCGGCCGTGCCCAGGTCCGGCGTCCGGGACGGGGGGCGTGCAGCAGCCGGTCGAGGTGCCGTTCGGCGGTGTGGTCCAGGGGGCCGTCGCCGAAGTGGGGGCCGCCGGCGGGCACCGGGTCGGCGGCGCGCAGCAGGTCGAGTTCGTCAGCCATGGCGGTGTTCCTCGGGGAGGGCCTCGGCGGCAGGGGGGCGCAGTCGGTCGATCTCGGCTCTGAGCCGGCGGCGGGCGCGGTGCAGCCGCATCGCCGCCGCGCGACTGCCGCAGCCGAGGACCACGGCGACCTCGTCGACGCCCAGCTCCTCCCAGGCGGTCAGCCGCAGCACCTCCTGGTCGGCCGGGGACAGCCGGAACAGCGCCTCGTGCACCCAGGCGCCCGGCCGCTCGGCGCCCGGGCCGGCCACGACGGACCGCCCGTGCGCGGTCTCGTCGTTGCCCAGCCGGTCCACCAGCCGGCGCCGCCGCCCGTACCCGCGTACCGCGTTGGCGAGGCAGTTGCGTGCCACGCCGTACAGCCAGGGCAGCGGGGCCGCCGGCAGATCGGCGCGGCGCCGCCAGGCCACCGTGAACACCTCCGCCACCACTTCCTCCACCTCGCTGGTCCGCCCGTCCAGTCGCCGCGCGACATAACGGCTGACCGCCCAGTAGTACTCGCGATAGGCAGCGGCGAAGATCTCGTCGTTGCTCATGTCCGTTTCTTGTCCGGCACCCTCCCGATCGTCACACCCTGCTCCGTGACGCTCGTCGCACCCGTCGAGTGTGACCGGTCCGTACCGCCCGGACACAGGCGGGGCATGAGGAACCTCAAGTGGCTCACGACCACGGATCACAAGACGATCGGAACGCTCTACCTGGTCACGGCGTTCTCGTTCTTCTGCGTGGGCGGAGCGATGGCCCTGCTGATGCGCGCCGAACTGGCCCGCCCGGGACTGCAGATCATGTCGAACGAGCAGTTCAACCAGGCCTTCACCATGCACGGAACGATCATGCTGCTGATGTTCGCGACCCCGCTCTTCGCCGGCTTCGCCAACTGGATCATGCCGCTGCAGATCGGCGCCCCCGACGTGGCGTTCCCGCGCCTGAACATGCTGGCCTACTGGCTCTACCTGCTCGGGTCACTCATCGCGGTCGGCGGCTTCCTCACCCCGCAGGGCGCGGCCGACTTCGGCTGGTTCGCCTACGCCCCGCTCTCGGACGCGGTGCGCACCCCGGGCATCGGCGCCGACATGTGGATCATGGGTCTGGCCTTCTCCGGCTTCGGCACCATCCTCGGCGCGGTCAACTTCATCACCACGATCATCTGCATGCGCGCCCCCGGAATGACCATGTTCCGGATGCCCATCTTCGTGTGGAACGTACTGCTGACCGCCGTACTGGTCCTGCTCGCCTTCCCGGTCCTCGCCGCCGCGCTGTTCGCCCTGGAGGCGGACCGCAAGTTCGGCGCCCACGTCTTCGACGCGGCCAACGGCGGAGCACTGCTCTGGCAGCACCTCTTCTGGTTCTTCGGCCACCCGGAGGTCTACATCATCGCCCTGCCGTTCTTCGGCATCATCTCCGAGGTCGTCCCGGTCTTCTCCCGCAAGCCGATCTTCGGCTACATGGGCCTGGTCGCGGCGACCATCGCCATCGCCGGGCTGTCCGTCACCGTCTGGGCCCACCACATGTACGTCACCGGCGGCGTGCTCCTACCCTTCTTCTCCTTCATGACCTTCCTCATCGCCGTCCCGACGGGCGTGAAGTTCTTCAACTGGATCGGCACCATGTGGCAGGGCTCGCTCTCCTTCGAGACCCCCATGCTCTGGGCCACCGGCTTCCTCGTCACGTTCCTCTTCGGCGGCCTCACCGGGGTGATGCTCGCGTCCCCGCCCATCGACTTCCACATCTCCGACTCGTACTTCGTCGTCGCCCACTTCCACTACGTGGTCTTCGGTACGGTCGTCTTCGCGATGTTCTCCGGCTTCCACTTCTGGTGGCCCAAGTTCACCGGCAAGATGCTCGACGAACGCCTCGGCAAGATCACCTTCTGGACCCTGTTCATCGGCTTCCACGGCACCTTCCTGGTCCAGCACTGGCTGGGCGCCGAGGGCATGCAGCGCCGGATCCCCGACTACCTCGCGGTCGAGGGGTTCACCACCCTCAACACGATCTCGACGATCTTCTCGTTCCTGCTGGGATCGTCCCTGCTCCCGTTCTTCTACAACGTCTGGAAGACGGCGAAGTACGGCAAGAAGGTCGAGGTCGACGACCCATGGGGCTACGGCCGTTCACTCGAGTGGACCACCTCCTGCCCACCGCCCCGCCACAACTTCACGTCCCTGCCCCGCATACGCAGCGAGTCCCCGGCCTTCGACGAGCGGGAGCCGATCACCCGATGACGGCACGGGAGGAGGAGCGAGCACTGGTCGCCGAGATCGAGGGACATCTGCTGCTGGCCTCGGCACGCGAGGAATGCCGTGCGGCGGGAGCACGGGTGACGAACCGACTGGGATGGCTCACGGATTCGCAACGCGAGCATCTGGTGAGCGAGTTGGAAACCGAGTACCTAGCCCTGTCCCGCACCTCCTGGCACCGCACGGCCGAACGCGGCGAGGAACTGCGACGCGAGTACGAAGCCAGGTACCGGATGCTCAGGCAGCGCCTCCTGGCCGGCTTCGTCCTGTTCTGCGCCCTACTGACGGCAACCACACTGCTGACGCTCACCGGATAGCGCCCCAAAGGGGCGCGGGGAACTGCGCGACCAGCCACAGCGCACCCGCGCCCGACGAACCACCCACTCAACTCAGCTCTGACTCCACTGCTGATTCGTCCCGCCATTGCAGGTCCACAGCACCAGCGAAGACCCGTTACCGGTCGCCGCCCCGTACACATCCAGGCACAACCCGGCATTGACGTTCGTGATCGTCCCGTCCGAATTGACGTTCCACTTCTGGTTGTTCTGCCCGTTGCAGTCCCAGATCACGACCTTGGTGCCGTTGGTGGTGCCCAGGTTGTACGCGTCCAGGCACTTGTTGCCGTACACCACGAACTCCTTGCGGGAGGTGTACGTCCAGGCCTGGTTCTGACCCCCGTTGCAGTCCCAGATCTCCGCCTGGGTGCCGTTGGTGATGGTGTTGTTGTAGATGTCGGCGCACCGGCTGGACTGCTTGCCCACGAGGAGCGTGCCGTTGGTGCCCGGTATCGGACTCACGGTGATCGACCCGAGCGTCGGCAGCGAACTCCCCGTGAAAGTCAGCGAGTTGCCCGACCCCTTGCTCAGGTCGACCTGTACCGAGACGGTGCCCTGCGAGGACCCGGTCGGCGGGAAGGAGACGGTCGTGGCGGTCTGGCCGTTGACCTGGAGCGTGCCGGTGACGGCGGTGGAGCCGGTGTTGGCGTAGGCGACGTCGACGACGCTCAGCCCGGTGCTCGCGGCGCTCACGCTCGTGTACTTGCCGGTGGAGGTGGCGCTGTAGCTCGTGCCGGACGCCTCCGTACCGCCGCTGATCTTGAGCATCACCGAGCCGCCGGCCGGCACGCTGGCGGTGTAACTCGTCGCGTACGAGCCCAGGTTCGACTGCGCCCACAGGTCCCGCACGGTCGCGGACGCGCCGGTCAGGCCGAGGTCGGACCAGCGGGCGGTGATGTTCGCGGCGGCGGAGGTGCGGTTGAGCAGCACGACCGCGCGGTTGCCGGTGCCGGCGAGGACCTTGGTGTAGACCTGCAGACCGGTGCTGTCCTCGGCGACCTTGACGCCCTGCAGCCCGCGCGCGTCCTGGTCGACGGCGATGACGTCGGAGTTCTTGAGGATGGCGGCCGTCTCACTGGTCATCGTGGTGAGGTCGTTGCCGGCCAGCAGCGGGGCACCGGAGATCGCCCACAGGGCCATGTGGGTGCGGTTCTGGGCGGCTGTGAGGCCGGACATGCCGACGGTGAGCATGTCGGGGTCGTTGTAGTAGCCGGTGTGCTGGGCGGCCGGGTGCAGGGTCTGGTCGAAGTTGGACAGGACGGCCGACTGGGACGCGGTGCCGCCGTAGTAGTAGATGTCCGTGCTGGTCCGCCACATGGGAGCGAGGCCCGTCGCCCAGTTCCAGGTGTTCTGGTAGCCCCAGTTGCAGATGGACAGGGTCAGCGGGCGGCCGGTGGTCGCGGCGGCCGTGCTGACGGCCGAGCTGATCGACTTGTAGGTGGTGGCCGCGTCCAGGCCCTCGGCGTCGCCGCCGCACCAGTCGACCTTCACGAAGTCGAAGCCCCACTGGGAGAACTGGAGCATGTCCTGGGCGTAGTGCCCCTCGCTGCCGGTGTTGGCGGCGGCGGGGCGGCCGGTCGGGTAGTAGTAGCCGCAGCCGTTGGCGCCCGCGTCGGTGTAGATGCCGGCCTTGAGTCCCTTGCTGTGGATGTAGTCGGCGATGGCGCTCATGCCGCCGGGCCACTCACTGGTGTCGACGGTGATGTTGCCGGAGCTGTCCCGGGTCCCCTGCCACCAGCCCTCGTCGATGTTGATGTACTTGTAGCCGGCGGCGGGCAGCCCGGCCGCGACGAACGCGTCGACCTGTGCCTTGATGACGTCGTAGTCGATCTTCGCCGCGAAGCTGTTCCAGGAGGCCCAGCCCATCGGGGCGGTGGGCACCGAGACCTGCGCCGCGGTCGCCGCCCGGGCCGGTCCCGGCGCGGCGAAGAGCAGCGCGGCGGCGGCCGTCAGGGCCAGGGCGAGGGCGCGTACGGCGGCGGCCCACAGGTGTCGTACGGGACCGCTGCCGGTCGATCTGGGGTGGGGGTACATGCGGCTCCTCCACGGGGGGTGCACGGGGGTGTCCGACCCGAAACGTTCGTGATTTCGAACCTGGATCGATGTTCCGAACATGTCGCGCGCCGAACGTAGAGCCGACAGGGGGTTAAGTCAACGGTTGCGACAAGGGTGAACTCACCGCCGCCTTCGGGTCGTTAACCCCCTCCGACGTCACCTCCCGGGCGTCCATCCCTCCGGCCGCAGGATCCCCACCAGCAACCGCACGAGTTCCTCCACGACGTCGTCCAGGCTGGCGTCCACCCACCCCGCGCTCCAGTCGTGCAGCAGGCCGTTGACGCTGCCGATGAACGCCGTGGCCGCCAGCCGGTAGTCGCGCGGTGCCGCGTCCCCCCGGGCGACCGCCGCGTTCGCCTCGGTGCATATCAGCTCCACCCACCGCGCCCGCCGCGCCAGCCGCTGCTCCTCCAGCCGGGGGCTGACCCCGATGATCTCGACGAAGGCGATCCGGATGCGCCGGGGATCCGACGTCACGTCACGCGCGTACGCACGGAAGAGCACCGTGACCCGTTCCACCAGCGGCAACGGCTCCGCCTCGGCGAACGCGGCCACCACCGCCCGCTCGGCCCACCCGTTGACCTCCAGGTGCAGGGCGGCGAGCACGTCCTCCAACGTGTGGAACTCCTCGTAGAACTGACGGGTCGACAGGCCCGCCGTCTGACTCAGCGCGGCGACGGTCGTGGCGCGAAATCCTGGTGCGCCGCCGAAGAGCTGGAGCGCCGCCTCCAGGAAGCGCCGACGCCGCTCCGCCTTGCGTTCCTCGGCGGACCGCCCGCCGTACCGTCCCGTCGGTGCCTTGAGCCTGCCCGCCAAGACCGCCCCCTCCGTCGTCCGCCCGTTGGCCAATTTTGTCGTGTACGCCTCTTGTGAAGTAAGCCGCCCCCTCCTTACTTTTCAGTAAGTTCGTTGTGAACGCGCCCGTGTTCAGATTCAGCGACCCCTGCCTGCACGCGCGCCCCCACCCCCCATCAGAGGAGAGAGCACTCATGCCTGCCTTCAGACCCAGGCACCTTTGCTCCGTGGCCGCCGCCCTCGTCCTGACCGTCGCCGCACCCGCGACCGCCGCCACCGCAGCGACGGACGCCGCCCTGCGCGAGGTCCTGTTCGTCGGCAACAACTGGGACGGCACCGCGACCGTCCTGAACTCTACGGGCGACTTCGCCAAGGTCGGTCAGCTCAACGTCATCCCCGACAAGGACGCGCGGATCGCCGAGATAAACGCGGACCCGATCAAGTGGATCTACTACACGTCGATCCGCAACGAGGTCGGTCAGGGCCACGACCAGTACGTGGACGACATGTACTCCACGCCGGACGGGAAGTCCGTGGTCGTCTCCCGGCCGAGCTTCGCCGACGTCGTCTCCATCGACCTCGCCACCGACACCATCAACTGGCGGTTCCCGGTGGCCGGTTACCGTGCCGACCACATGGCCGTCTCGCCGGACGGCACGAAGGTCGCGGTGTCGGCGTCCACCGCGAACAAGGTGCAGGTGCTGGACATCGACACCGGTAAGGAGCTGGGCGAGTTCGCCACCGGCGACAAGCCGCACGAGAACGTCTTCAGCCCCGACGGGAAGTACATCTGGAACATGGCGATCGGCGAGGTCACCACCTCGCTGGACGACCCGGCCTGGGACTGGACCAAGGGCGACCGTCACATCACCGTCGCGGATGCCACCACCTACAAGCAGGTCAAGATCATCGACATGCGGGACCGGCTGGACGCGATCGGCCTGACGGACTTCTCGGACGCGGTGCGGCCCGCCGCCTTCACCCCCGACTGGTCGAAGATGTACTTCCAGGTGTCGTTCTTCAACGGCTTCCTGGAGTACGACATCGCCACCGACAAGATCACCCGGGTGAAGACCCTGCCGGCGAACCCGGCGACCAGCACGGACCGCACCACCTGGCTCCTGGACTCCCGCCACCACGGCATCTCGATGAAGCCGGACGGCACCAAGCTGTGCGTCGCCGGGACGATGGACAACTACGCGACCGTCGTGGACCGGGCCACTCTGCAGGAGGGTCCGCTGGTCACCGCGTCCACCCCGTACTGGGCGACGGTCAGCGGGGACGGCAAGGACTGCGTCATCTCGGAGGCCGGCGCCGACCAGGTGACGGCCATCGACTTCGGCACCGGCCTGAAGGTGACCTCGGTCCCGGTCGGCGACCACCCGCAGCGCGTCCGGCTCGGCCATGTACAGGCCGACTGGACCGGTGCGAACGGCAGTTGACGAAGGGTCGGACACTTCGGCCTCCGGGATGCACGGCACCCCGGAGGCCGAAGCCCTGCCCGGACCACTCAGAACTTCGCCGCCACCCAGGCGGCCAGTTCCGCCTTGGCCGCGTTCAGCAGGGTGGTGCTCGGCGAGGTGGCCCCGTTGGTCACCAGCGCGAAGTGCAGCACGCCGGAGTCCGAGTCGGTGAGCAGCAGTCGGCGGCTGCCCGTCCCACCCGGTTCGGCCGCCACACCGACGGGGGTCGAGGACGTGTACGACGGGGGTGCGTAGGCCGTGCCCAGGTCGGAGACCACGGTGGTGGACGCGGTCGCGAAAGAGGCCGGCAGATGGAGATCGGTCGGTGCGGTGGCACTGCTGGAGCGCCAGACCTGGACGGCGTACTGGCCGGAGCCCACCAGCGCGGACACGTTCGGCAGCGAGCTGGGCACCGGGTTCCAGGTCAGGGTCGTCGAGCCGTCCCGGGAGCGGTCCTCGTAGGTGAAGGCGAGGGTGGTGCCGGAGGTGGCGCCCGGGTAGATCCGGTCGAGCAGCCGGGCGTCCTGACGGAGCGTCACCGTACCGCTGTCGGTCATGTTGACGGCCGACAGGTCCTCGTCGTTCCAGGCGTCGCCCGAGGTGAGGACCTTGCTGGCGTTGTCGTTCATCAGCTCGTGGTGCCGGCCGTTGTAGATGTCCCACTGCCACTGCGTGCCGGACAGGACCGGGCCGGAGGACGCCGGGGTGGACCACCAGTTCGCCCCGGAGAGGCGGGAGTCGAGGGCCTGGTACATGGCCTTGTCGACGGTGGGCGCCTTGCCGGCGGTGGTGCCGGACAGCGGGTGCCCGAACTCGCTGACGACCGCGGTGGTCCCGGTGGCCGAGGCGCGGTCGCGGATGGTGCCGAAGTCGGTCGAGTACTGGCCGTCGGCGGCATTGCCCCACATCAGGATGCCGGAGATGGCCTTCTGGTCGTAGAAGTGGGTGTTGAAGACGTACCGCGAGCCGAGCGTGCCCACGTCGAGCAGGCCGCCCTCCTGGTTGGTGACGTTGCCGTTCCAGTAGAGGTTGGGTTCGATGAGCGCGGGCTTGCTGGTCCAGCCGGCCGCGTCCATCCGGGCCCGGAACTTCTGGTAGAAGGGCCAGAGCCGGTTCTGCTCCCAGGTGCGGGAGGTCTCGCCGGAGTCGTAGGAACCGGCGTACGGCTCGTTGTACGGGTCGAAGCCGACGACGCCCGCGAACTCGTCGGACGTCAGGTGCTGGGCCAGGTAGGTCATGGTGGTCTGGGCGGTGGCCAGGAAGTAGTCCTGGAGGCCGTAGTTGTTGTGCCAGAAGTCGTACTGGGCTTCCTGGACGGCCGCGTTCTGGGTGATGTTCTGGCCCCAGAAGAGGCAGATGCCGCACGACTCGGTCGGGTAACTCCCCAGCGCCACGGCCCACTCGGGGGCGCCGTCGCCGGTGTACCAGCTGCCGGAGTTGAACAGGTAGCGGGAGTAGAGGTCCTGGTGGAAGTCGGGGAAGACGCGGATGCCGGCGTCGAGGAACGCCTGCATCTGCGCGGTCACGGCGGCCAGGTAGGTGGTGGAGACCTGCCCCTGGGCGGGTTCGGCGTGCGCCCAGGAGAGCAGGAAGCGCACGGCGTTGCCGCCGCCGAGGGCACGCAGCGCGGTCGCGGACTTCTTCGCGTCGGCGACGGAGGCGAACGGCAGGCCGCTGTTCTCCTCCAGCTTGGTCTCGCCGGAGACGTTGTAGCCGCGCAGCACGACCTCACGGCCCTGGCCGTCGACGAAACGGCCGTTCTGCACGGTGAGGGAGGTGCCGTCGAACCAGAGGGAGTCGGACGGGGTGGCAGCGGAGGCGGACGGAGCGCCCGCCACCGCGAGGAATCCGCAGAGGACAACCAGGACAACGACCAAACGCGCCCGGATACTCGTCATGTTCATTACAGTCCGGTGATTTCCGGACACCGTCAATACTTCTGACTCATGAGTAAGTTGAATACCTGCCCGGCACTTGTCGCTCAGCCGCACACTCGACCGGTCACGTTCAACAGGTACTCCCGGCGGTTGAGCGGGTTGTGGTCGGTGCGCGCGCGTTCGGGGACCGGGCCGCGCGCCAGGGGCGCGTAGTGGTCGAAGGCGCTCTCCAGCTCGCCCTCGCCCCGGGTCAGCCCCGGCAGCAGCTGCTCCAGCCGGTGCACCCGGGCGGCCGGTACCGCGCCCTCCAGAACGCCGAGCCGCCCCTCCGCCCTGGTGTTCCGGGGCAGCGCGCCGAGCCGGGTGAGCACCGGCAGCAGCGCGCCCAGCGTGTCCGCCGGGGCCTCCAGCCGGAAGCGGTGCATCGGCTCGTGCACCCGGGTGCCGGCCCGCCGCAGCGCCTCGGTCAGCACGAGCGGGGTCAGCCCCCGGAAGTCCTGTCCGGTGCTCGACATGCTCTTGTCGAAGCCCTGGTGGGCATGGCTCTGCCGGGGCGAGTAGCCGGAGTGGGTCATGGTCACCGTGCAGTCCGGGATCCGCCAGCCGTGCAGCCCCTGGCGGAGCGTCTCGCGCACGGTGTCCTCGACGGCCTTGAAGAAGGCGTACGGCATCGAGCCCAGCTCCACCTCCAGCCGGAAGCCGACGCCCGTGCCGGGCGGGGCCGGCTCCACCCGCAGGCCGACCGTCGCCAGGAAGGGGTTGCCGTCCTTCTTGTTGAACTCGACGGCGGCGCCGGTGCCGGTGAGCCGTTCGACGCAGATGGTCGTGGTCTCCCGGAAGCCGACGTCGAGGCCGTACTCCTCGGCGAGGGTCGCCTGGACGACCTCCTTCTGCACCTCTCCGTAGAGGGAGACGGAGGTCTCCTGCCGCACCTCGTCGTGCCGGACGTCGATCAGCGGGTCCTGCTCGGCGAGCTGGGTGAGCGCGACGTGCAGGGAGCGCCGGTCGGTGCCGGGCCCGGGGACGACGACGGTCTCCAGGGTCGGCGGCGCGAAGTGGTGCTCGTACGCGCGCCCGGGCAGGCCGAGCGCGTCACCGATCCGCACCCCGCCGAGCCCCCACACCTTGACGATCCGCCCCGCCCCGGCACCGTCCTGCCGAAGCTCGCCACCCCTGTCGAACACGGCAAGCCCGGTGACCCGGCGCTCCACCGGGCCGCCGGCGACGACCCGCCCGCCTGCGGGGCGGTGACCGGCTTGCCCATCGGCGGGGCGACGACCGGCCTGCGCGTCGGCGGGGCGACGACCGGCCTGCCCATCGGCGGGGCGACGACCGGCCTGCCCGTCGGCGCAGTAGAGACCCGCTTGCCCGTCGCCACGGACTCCGTCACCCTCCCCCGCACGGACGGTCCCCTCACCCTCCCCCGCACGGACAGCTCCGACAGGGCGCCACTCGCGGACGACCTCGGCCCGACCCGCCTCGCCCCGACCCACGACCCGAAGCTCCTCGCCCCGACCCACGACCCGATGCGCCTCGCCTTCGTCCTGCCCCTCGGCGATCCCGTCGTCCCGGCGAGTCTCGGCCGCCGGGGCATCCAAGCGGGTCTCGGCCGCCCTGACCTCCCCGTAGGCCCCGGCCACCCGGACCTCCCCGCGGGTCTCTCGGGCCCCGGTGCCGCCGCCTTCCTCGCGGCCGCCCCCGAACGGGACCCGGTCACGTACCCGCAGCGTGCCCGAGTGGATCCGGGCGTAGGCGATCTTCTCGCCCGCTGGGCCCCGTTCCACCTTGAAGACGGTGGCCGACAGCGGTCCCGCCGGATCGCCGTCGGCCGCGGGCAGCAGCCGTTCGAGGCCCGCGATCAGCTCGGGCACCCCGGCGCCCGTGACGGCGGAGCCGAGGTAGACCGGATGGACCAGGGCCCGCCGGGTCTGGTCGGCGAGGGCGGCGCGCAGCCGGGCGTCGGGGACCCCGCCGTCCAGGTAGGCGGCGAGCAGGTCGTCGTCGTGGTCGGCGAGCGCGTCCAGCGCGGCCGGGCCGAGGCCGGGGACGAAGCGGGCGGCGCGCGTGCCGAGCGCGGCGGCGCGCCCCATCGGGACGTGCGGGACGGCGAGCCCGCGGGCCGGCCCGTCGAGGACGGCCGCGTCGCGGGCGCCCCGCCGGTCGATCTTGTTGACGAAGATCAGCGTGGGGATGCGCAGCCGCCGCAGGGTCCGCATCAGCACCCGGGTCTGCGCCTGGACGCCTTCCACGGCCGAGACGACGAGCACGGCGCCGTCCAGCACGCCGAGGACGCGTTCCACCTCGGCGATGAAGTCCGGGTGTCCCGGGGTGTCGATGAGGTTGACGGTCACCCCGTCGAGCGGGAAGGACACCACGGCGGACTTGATGGTGATGCCGCGCCGCCGCTCCAGGGCGAGGGTGTCGGTGCTGGTGTTTCCGTCGTCGACGCTGCCGAGCTCGTCGATGACCCCGGCCGTGTACAGCAGCCGTTCGGTCAGGCTGGTCTTACCGGCGTCGACATGCGCGAGAATTCCGAGATTGAGCAGGTGCACTGAGCGTGATGTCCTTCGGCATGAGGGGGATTCCTTCCTGGCCTTCCTGGGTGGACATGCACGCAGCGCGCATCGGTGGTCCTCTCTCGGTGACGTCGGGTCGGGAGCAGTGCAGCAGGACCGTCCGCTCGACAGCAATGGATTAATGCTCAACGAAACCCCTGCCGCAGCACTCGCCGCCTCCAGGGCCCAGTCATAGAGTGACCTACATCACGCCACCGTGACGCCTTTGCTGCGTTTCCTGCCGTTTCCCTCACTCCTGCCCGCACGGCCTGGAGGGCACATGACCCACATCAAGCTGAACGTGGACGGCACGCCCTACGAGGACGAGGTGGAACCCCGTCTGCTGCTGGCCCACTACCTGCGCGACCGCCTCGGCCTGACCGGCACCCCGATCGGCTGCGACACCTCGAACTGCGGCGCGTGCACGGTCGACCTGGACGGGGAGACCGTCAAGAGCTGCTCGGTCCTCGCCGTCCAGGCGGACGGCGGCGCGGTGACCACCGTGCAGGGGCTGGCGAAGGACGGGGAGTGGACGGCGCTGCAGCACGCCTTCCACGAGCGGCACGGTCTGCAGTGCGGCTACTGCACCCCGGGGATGATCATGGCGGCCCGGGATCTGCTGCGCGAGAACCCGCACCCCACCTCGGACGAGGTCCGGGAGGCCCTGGAGGGCAACCTGTGCCGGTGCACCGGCTACCAGAACATCGTCCGCGCGGTGCTCGCCGCCTCCGGGCAGTCCGTACCCGAGGAGGCCACGGCATGACCGATCAGGCCGTCGAACACGAGGTCGGGCGGGCCCGGCTGCGCAAGGAGGACGCCCGGCTGATCACCGGCCAGACCAACTGGACCGACAACATCCAGGTCGCCGGACTGCTCCACCTGGCCGTGCTGCGCAGCCCCATGGCGCACGCCCGCGTCACCCGCGTCGACGTCTCCCCCGCCCTCGAACGCCCCGGCGTCGTCGCCGCGTTCAGCGGCGCCGACCTCGCCGAGGGCCTGGGCTCCCTGCCCTGCGCCTGGCCGGTGACCGAGGACATCGTGCTGCCGGACCACCCGCCGATCGCCGTGGACGAGGTCCGCCACGCCGGCGACCCGGTGGCCGTCGTCGTGGCCCGCGACCGGTACGCGGCCGCCGACGCGCTGGAGGCGATCGAGGTCGACTACGACCCGCTGCCCCCGGTCCTCGACCTGGAGGCCGCGCTCGCCGACGACGCCCCGCTGGTCCACGCCGACAAGGGCACCAACCGCTGCTACACCTGGCCGCTCGCCACCGGCGAGGACTTCGACTCGGTACGGCGGCGCGCCGAGGTGACCGTCAAGCGCCGCTACCACCAGCAGCGGCTGATCCCCAACGCCATGGAACCCCGTGCCGTCGTGGTCACGCCGATCGCCGCCTCCGGCGAGTACACGGTCTACTCGGCGACCCAGATCCCGCACATCCTGCGGATCATGCTGGCCACGGTCACCGGGATCCCCGAGCAGAAGCTCCGGGTGATCGCCCCGGACGTGGGCGGCGGCTTCGGCTCCAAGCTCCAGGTCTACGGCGAGGAGGCCCTGGCCCTCGCGGTCGCCCGCAGGCTGGGCCGCCCGGTGAAGTGGACCGAGTCCCGCTCCGAGGGCTACCTCGCCACCCACCACGGCCGCGGCATGATCCAGGACATCGAGATCGCCGCCACCCGCGAGGGGAAGCTGCTCGGCCTGAAGGTCGACCTGCTCGCCGACATGGGCGCCTACCTGATGCTCGTCACCCCGGGCATCCCGATCCTCGGCGCCTTCATGTACCCGGCGATCTACAAGATGGACGCCTACGACTTCACCTGCACCGGCGTCTTCACCACCCGCACGCCCACCGACGCCTACCGCGGCGCCGGACGCCCCGAGGCGACCTTCGCCATCGAGCGGATCATGGACGAACTGGCCGCCGACCTCGGCCTGGACCCCGTGGAGTTGCGGCGCCGGAACTGGATCCGGCACGAGGAGTTCCCGTACACCACCATCGCCGGGCTGACCTACGACAGCGGCAACTACGAGGCGGCCACCGACAAGGCCCTCGCCCTGTTCGGGTACGACGACCTGCGCGCCGAGCAGCAGAAGCGCAACGAACGCGGCGACACCGTACGCCTCGGCATCGGCGTGTCCACGTTCACGGAGATGTGCGGGCTGGCCCCCAGCCGGGTCCTGCGCGACCTGCGGTACGCGGCCGGCGGCTGGGAGGCGGCGAGCATCCGCATGCTGCCCACCGGCAAAGTCGAGGTGGTCACCGGCACCAGTCCGCACGGGCAGGGGCATGTGACCTGCTGGAGCCAGATCGCGGCCGACGTGCTCGGGGTGCCGTTCGACGACGTCGAGGTGGTGCACGGCGACACCCTGGCCGCTCCGCAGGGCATGGACACCTACGGTTCGCGGTCGCTGGCGGTCGGCGGCGAGGCCGTGCACCGGGCAGCGACGAAGGTGGTCGCCAAGGCCCGCAAGGTCGCCGCGCATCTGCTGGAGGCGAGCGAGCAGGACCTGGAGTTCACGGACGGCGTGTTCTCCGTGAAGGGCTCCCCGGAGGCCCGCAAGACCATCCAGGAGATCGCCTTCGAGACGTTCACCGGCCACGACCTGCCGGACGGCGTCGAACCGTCCATCAACGCCGAGACCGTGGTCGACCCGGAGAACTTCTCCTACCCGCACGGCACCCACCTGTGCGCGGTCGAGGTGGACACGGAGACCGGACGGACCCGGATCCGGTCGTACGTCTGCGTCGACGACGTCGGCCATGTCGTCAACCCGATGATCGTGGAGGGCCAGGTGCACGGCGGTCTCGCGCAGGGCATCGCGCAGGCGCTGTACGAGGAGGCCGTGTACGACGACGAGGGCAACCTCGTCTCCGGGACCATGGCCGACTACCTGGTGCCGTCGGCGGCGGATCTGCCGGACTTCGTGACCGACCGGACGGAGACCCCGGCGTCCTCGAACGCCCTGGGCGTCAAGGGGGTCGGCGAGGCCGGCACGATCGCGTCGACGCCGGCCGTGGTCAACGCCGTGGTGGACGCGCTGCGGCCGCTGGGTGTGACGGATGTGCGGATGCCCTGCACCCCGGAGCGGGTGTGGCGCGCGGTGAAGGAGGCGTCGGCATGATTCCCCCGGCATTCGAGTACGCCCGTCCGGCGAGCGTCGACGAGGCGGTGCGTGCGCTCGCCGACGCGGGCGAGGAGGCGAAGGTGCTGGCCGGCGGGCAGAGCCTGCTGCCGTTGCTGCGGCTGCGGCTGGCCTTCCCCGAGCTGGTCGTGGACGTCGGGCGGATCCCGGAGCTGCGCGGGGTCCGCGAGGACGGCGACGCGCTCGTCATCGGCGCGCTGACCACGCATCACGACGTCGTCCGCGATCCGCTGGTCCGCCGCCACGCGGGCCTGCTGGCGGCGGCGACGGCCACGGTCGCCGACCCCGCCGTACGGCACCGGGGCACCCTCGGCGGCTCGCTCGCGCACGCCGACCCGGCCGGGGACCTGCCCGCCGTGGCACTGGCCCTGGACGCCGAGCTGGTCGCCGCCGGACCGGGCGGCCGGCGCACGATCCCGGCCCGCGACTTCTTCCTCGACTACCTCACCACCGCGCTCGCCCCCGACGAGCTGCTGGTGGAGGTGCGGGTGCCGAAGCGGGACGGCTGGGGCTTCCACTACGAGAAGTTCCAGCGGGTCGCGCAGGCCTGGGCGATCGTCGGCGTGGCGGCGCTGGTGCGGCGCGACGACGGGCACATCGCCGAGGCGCGGATCGGGCTCACCAACATGGGGTCGACCCCGCTGCGGGCCACGGCCGCCGAGGAGGCGCTCGCGGGTGCCGACGGCCCCGGGGCGGTGGCCCGGGCCGCCGAGACGGCGGCCGAGGGGACCCGGCCGTCCCAGGACCTGTCGGGCTCGCCCGAGTACCGGGAGCACCTCGCGCGGGTGCTGACCCGGCGGGCGGTGCTGACGGCCGCCGGAATGGGGTGAGCGCCGATCACCCGCATGGACGACCCGGAGCAGGTGCGGGCCCGCCTGGAGGAGACGGGGTACCTCGTCGACGAAGGGCTGGCCGTCACCTGCTTCCTGGCCCTGAGACTGCACCGGCCGCTGTTCTGCGAGGGCGACGCGGGCGTGGGCAAGACCGCGCTCGCCTCCGCCCTCGCCGAGGCCCTCGGCGCACCGCTGATCCGGCTGCAGTGCCATGAGGGCATCGACGCCTCCCAGGCCCTGTACGACTGGGACTTCCCGCGCCAGCTGCTGCATCTGCGGGCCGCCGAGGCGGCCGGGGTCACGGACGCGGACCGGCTGGAGAGCGAGCTGTACGACCGCCGTTTCCTGATCGCCCGCCCCCTGCTGCTGGCCCTGCAGCAGCATCCGGCGGTCCTGCTGGTCGACGAGATCGACCGCGCGGACGACGAGTTCGAGGCGTTCCTGCTGGAGCTGCTCTCCGAGTACTCGGTCACGATCCCCGAGCTCGGCACGCTGCGGGCGGAGGTGCCGCCGGTGGTCGTGCTCACCTCGAACCGGACCCGCGAGGTGCACGACGCCCTGAAGCGGCGCTGCCTCTACCACTGGTTCGACCATCCCTCCTTCGCTCGTGAACTGGCCATCGTGCGCACCCGGTTGCCGAAGGTGTCGGCGCGGCTGGCCGAGCAGGTGACCGCGCTGGTGCAGGCGCTGCGCGGCGCGGACCTGCTCAAGCCGCCGGGCGTGGCGGAGACGATCGACTGGGCGGAGGCCCTGGACGCGCTGGGCGCGAGCGAGGTGGACACGGAGCTGGCCGTGGCCACGCTGGGGTCGGTGCTCAAGTACCGGGAGGACGCGGACCGGGCCCGGGGGATCGATCTCGCCGCGATCCTGTCGGCCCGGGGCGGGTGACCGGCCGTGGACGCGGCGGTACCGGTGGCGGCCGGGGTGCCGGCGGATGCCGTACTGCTCGGTTTCGTACGGGCGTTGCGGGCCGCGGGCGTGGACGCGAGCGCCGAACGCGGATACGCGTTCCTGCGCGCCGTGGCCGCCCTGCGGCCGGGCCTGCGTGCGGACGTGTACTGGGCGGGGCGGGCGACGCTGTGCGGCGGCCACGACGACCTGGAACGCTACGACCGGGTGTTCGCCGCGTACTTCGGCCGGACCGGGGCCCCTCCCCCGCCGCCCTCGCGCACCGCTCCCCCGCCCCGGCTGCGGCTCGTCGCCCGGGAGACGGCAGCGGCCCCCCGGCCCCCCGGCGAGGGCGAGCCGTCCGCTCCGCCCACGCCCACGTTCGCCAGTTCCGCCGAGGTGCTGCGGCACCGCGACGTCACCGAGCTCGACGCCGCCGAACGGGCCCAACTGCGCCGTCTGCTGGCCGCGTTCGCCCTGGAGGGGCAGGTGCGGCGGTCGGCCCGGCGGCGGCCCGCCCGGCGCGGGGACGTCGATCCGCGCCGTACGGTACGGGAGTTGCTGCGACGCGGCGGCGAACCGGCGCTGCTGCGGCGGCACGCGCGGGTGGCCCGGCCGCGCCGGGTGGTGCTGCTCGTCGATGTGAGCGGCTCGATGGCGCCGTACGCCGACGCGCTGCTGCGGTTCGCGCACGCGGCGGTGCGCGCGGGCCGCACGGAGGTGTTCACCATCGGCACCCGGCTCACCCGGGTGACCCGCGAACTGTCGCACCGGGACCCCGATCTGGCGATGGAGTCCGTCGCGGCGGCCGTGCCCGACTGGCGCGGCGGCACCCGGCTCGGCGAGCTGCTGCGCGAGTTCCTGAACCGGTGGGGACAGCGCGGCATGGCGCGCGGCGCGATCGTCGTGCTGCTCTCGGACGGCTGGGAACGCGGCGACCCGGAGCTGCTCGGACGGCAGATGCGCCGGCTGCACCGTCTGGCGCACCAGGTGGTCTGGGCGAACCCGCGCAAGGCGCGGCCCGGTTACGCGCCGCTGGCGGCCGGGATGGCGGCGGCGCTGCCCAGCGTCGACGCCTTCGTCGAGGGGCACAGCCTGGCGGCGCTGGAGCGGCTCGCGGCGGTGGTGCGCGGGGCGTCCGCGACGTCCGCGGCGTCTGCCGGGAAAGGAGCCGAGCGTGCGTGAGATTCTGCCGACGCTGGCCGACTGGCACGCGGCCGGGATCCCCTTCGGTCTGGCCACGGTGGTCGCGGTCAGCCGCAGCGCGCCGCGCGGACCCGGCGCCGCGATGGCGGTGGGCCCGGACGACGAGGTCCTGGGCAGTGTCTCCGGGGGCTGTGTCGAGGGCGCCGTGTTCGAACTGGCGCAGGAGGTCGTGGCCAGCGGCGAACCCCGCCTGGAGACCTTCGGCTACAGCGACGAGGACGCCTTCGCGGTGGGGCTGACCTGCGGCGGCGAGATCACCCTGCTGGTCCGGCCGGTGACCGCCGCGTCGGATCCGGCGTTCGGGGCGGTCGCCGCGTCGGTCGCCGGCGGCGAGCCGGTGACCGTGGCCACGGTGGTGGACGGGCCCGCGCCGCGCGGCGCCACCCTCGCGGTCTGGCCGGACCGGGTGGCCGGCACGCTCGGCACGGAGGGCCTGGACGTCGCCGTCGCCGCGGACGCGCGCGGCGAACTCGCGCTCGGCGCCTCGGTGTTGCGGCACTACGGCCCGCGCGGGGAGCGGCGCGAGGACGCGGTCACCGTCTTCCTCCAGTCGTTCGCGCCGCCGCCGCGCATGCTGGTGTTCGGCGCGATCGACTACGCGGCGGCGGTGGCCCGGATCGGTGACTTCCTCGGCTACCGGGTCACCGTGTGCGACGCCCGCCCGGTCTTCGCCACCCCGAAACGCTTCCCGGCGGGCGTCGAGGTCGTCGTCGACTGGCCGCACCGCTACCTCAGGGGCACGGACACCGACGACCGCACCGTCGTCTGCGTCCTCACCCACGACCCGAAGTTCGACGTGCCGCTGCTGGAGGAGGCGCTGCGCCGGCCCGCCGCCTACGTCGGGGCGATGGGCAGCCGCCGTACCCACGACGAACGGCGGGCCCGGCTCGCCGAGGCGGGTCTCACCGGGGCCGAACTGGACCGGCTGCGCTCACCGCTCGGCCTGGACCTGGGCGCCCGTACCCCCGAGGAGGTCGCGGTGTCCGTCGCCGCCGAGATCGTCGCGCTGCGCTGGGGCGGCAGCGGCGCGCCCCTGACCACGACCGCGGGGGCCATCCACCATCCGGTCGCGCCCTGAGCCGAGGAGGAAGTCATGGAGCTGCACCACGAGTTCACCGTCCCGGTCCCGGCCGACGAGGCCTGGCGCGCCCTCCTCGACATCGAACGGGTCGCGCCCTGTCTGCCGGGCGCGGTCGTGGAGGACTACGACGGCAAGACCGTGACCGGCTCGGTCAAGGTCAAGGTCGGCCCGGTCACCGTGGCCTACCGGGGCACCGCGGTCTTCGAGGAACAGGACGCGTCGGCCCACCGGATGGTGCTGCTGGCCGCCGGCCGGGAGACCCGTGGGCAGGGCACGGCCCGGGCGACGGTCACCGCCGCCCTCACCGAACGCGACGGCGCCACGGCGGTCTCCGTCCGCACCGACCTCACGGTGACCGGCCGTCCGGCCCAGTTCGGCCGCGGCGTCCTCGCGGAGGTCGGCGACCGTCTGGTGGGCCAGTTCGCGGTCTGCCTCGCGGAACGGCTGACCGAGCGGCCGCAGCACCTGGCGGAGGACGACGAGGCGCCACAGCCGCTCGACCTGCTGCGGACGGCCGGGGTGCCGGTGGCGAAGCGGGCCGCGGCGGTGGCCGCCGTACTGGCCGTGCTCACGGTGGCGGCGGCACGGCTGCGCCGGCGTCGGCGGCAACACACCAGGTCGCGCTGACCTGTTCCGCCCGTCGAACACTATGAACACAACGTCCGGACCATGGTTCCGGTCCCGGACCGCTCCCTAGCATCGCCGCGGACGGCGCGAAGAAGCGCCGACGACGACAGGGAGCCGCGCCTTGAACAGGTCGAGAACCCCCGTACGGGCCCGCCGGACCGGCCGCCGCCGACGCACCGGACTGCTCGCCTCCGTGGCGGCGGCCCTCGCCACCGCCTTCGTCGGCGCCCCGCCCGCACAGGCCGGGACACCGCCGCCGACCACCGTCTCCTGCCCGGCCCCACTCGACGGCAGGGCCACCTGTTACACCGGTCGGGACGCCCACGGCGCCGCCTACGCCATCGCCGTCCCCGCGCACTGGAACGGCTCCCTGGTCGTGCACGCGCACGGCGGCCCGGACCTCGGCACCGGCTCGGACCCGGCGCGCAGCGCCGACGACCTGGCCCGCTGGTCGGTGATGGTGAAGGAGGGGTACGCCTGGGCGGGCTCGTCCTACCGCAGGGGCGGCTACGGCACCCGGATGGCCGCCGAGGACACCGAGAACGTGCGCCGGCTGTTCGTCGAGCACTTCGGCAAGCCGAAGCGCACCTATGTGCACGGTCAGTCCTGGGGCGGGGACGTCGCCGCCAAGGTCGTCGAGGTGTACGGCGGGCGGGGCGGACCGTACGACGGGGCGCTGCTCACCAGCGGTGTCCTCGGCGGCGGGTCCCGGGGGTACGACTACCGCGTCGACCTCCGCGTCGTCTACCAGTACTACTGCCGCAACCTGCCCCGGCCGACCGAACCCCCGTACCCGCTGTGGCAGGGGCTGCGCGCGGACTCGACGCTGACGACGGCCGGACTGCGCGCCCGGCTCCAGGAGTGCACGGGCCACGCCTCGGCCCCGCAGGAGCGCACCGCCCTCCAGCAGCGCAACCTCGACGACATCCTCGCGGTCACCGGTGTCCCCGAGCGCACCCTGGAGTCGCATCTGCGCTTCGCCGTCTTCACCTTCCGGGACATCGTGCACGACCGGCTGGGCGGCCGTAATCCGTTCTCGAACAAGGGCGTTCGGTACTCGGGCTCGCACGACGACCAGGCGCTCAACGCCGGGGTCGAGCGGTTCGCCGCCGATCCGACCGCGGTACGCGACCTGTCGTACGACAGCGATCTCACCGGCAGGGTGTCGATCCCGGTGCTCACGCTGCACGCCATCGACGATCCGACGGCGTTCGTGGAGCACGAGGCGGCCTACCGGGCCACCCTGCGCGGCGCCCACCGGGACGGCCACCTCGTGCAGACGTTCACCCACGAGTCCGAGCACAGTGCGCTGAGCGACGCGGAGTACGCCGACTCGATCGCGGCCCTGGACGGTTGGGTGCGCACGGGCCGGAAACCCACGCCCCGGGCGATCGCGGACTCCTGCGCAGCGTTCGACCGTATCTACGCCACGGGCTGTTTCTACGACCCGGCCTTCCGTCCCGCCTCCTACGCCTCCCGGGTCCGCCCGCGGCCGGGCGGCCTGCGCTGGCCCGCCATGACGGCGGCGCAGGAGAAGCGGTGGAGCGGGATCGCCGGGGTCGGGATCGCCCCCTGATGACGGTTCACCTCAGCGCGGCGGCAGCCGGTGCAGGGTGACGTCCGTGAGCGCGCCGTCGGCGACGGTCGCGGTGAGGTAGGTGCGGTGCGGCTGGCGGCGCCGGTCGGTGGGCGAGCCGGGGTTGAGCAGCCGCAGGCCGCCCGGTGCCGTGCTGTCCCAGGGGATGTGGCTGTGCCCGAAGACCAGGACGTCCAGGTCGGGGAAGCGGGCGGCGCAGCGGGTCTCGCGGCCCTGGGCGGGACCGGTCTCGTGCATCGTCCCGAACCGCAGGCCGCCCAGGTCGGCGTAGGCCACCTCGGGGAGCCGGGCGCGCAGTCCGGGGCCGTCGTTGTTGCCGTACACGCCGATCAGCCGGCGGCTGTGACTCTCCAGCAGGTCGAGGGTGGCCTCGTCGACCCAGTCGCCGGCGTGGAACACGACGTCGGCGCGCGGGAGTTCGGCCAGCAGCTGGTCCGGGAGCCGCTTGGCGCGCAGCGGGAGGTGCGTGTCGGAGGTCAGGAGCAGACGCAGGCGCACCCGGCCAGCGTAGCCAATGCCCCCGCCCGATGATCTTCAGTCCAGACTTAACAGTTTCAGCTGGACAGTTTCAGCTGTCGGTTCTAGGGTGGGCCGCATGGCAGAGATCACCGATTCCGCGACCCGCGCGGCGCGCGATCTGCGCGTGATGTTCAGCAGGCTGCGCCGCCGTATCCGGGAGGTCGCCCAGGACGCGGACCTCACCCCGTCGCAGGAGTCGGCGCTCACCCTGGTGTCGAAGCACGGCGCGGCCACGGCCAGCGCGCTGGCCTCCGCCGAGGGGGTGCGGCCGCAGTCGATGGCGGCCACGCTGGCCGCGCTCGACCAGCAGGGGCTGATCCGCCGCAGCCCCGACCCGACCGACGGCCGCCGCCAGCTGGTCACCCTGACCGAGGCCGGCCAGGCCCGGGTCGAGGGCAACCGGCAGGCGCGCGACGAGTGGCTGGCCCGCGCCTTCCAGGAGCGGTACACCGAGGACGAGCGGCGCACTCTCCTCACCGCCATCGAGCTGCTCGAACGGCTGTCGCGACCGTGATACCGCGACCGGCCGCCGCGATATCGGGCAAGAGCACCCGCCCCGCCCCCGCCGGCTTCGACCGGCGGCTGATCGCGCCGATGGTGCTGGGTTCCGTACTGAACCCGATCAACTCCTCGATGATCGCGGTGGCCCTGGTGCCGATCGGCATCGCCTTCGGGGCGCCGCCCGCCGAGACGGTGTGGCTGGTCACCGCGCTCTACCTGGCGACCGCCGTGGGGCAGCCGGTGATCGGGCGGCTCGTGGACATGTACGGACCGCGCCGCCTCTACCTCGTGGGTACGGGGCTGGTGGGCGTCGCCGGGCTGCTGGGCGCGCTGGCTCCCACGCTGGGCGTGCTGATCGCGGCGCGGGTGCTGCTCGGCTTCGGCACCTCGGCGGCGTATCCGGCGGCGATGCGGCTGACCCGGAGCGAGGCCGAGCGCACCGGGCAGGACAGCCCGGCCGGGGTGCTGACCGCGCTCGCCGTGTCCGCGCAGACCGTGGCCGTGGTCGGTCCGACACTGGGCGGGGTGCTGATCGGCGCCGGCGGCTGGCACATGGTGTTCACCGTCAACGTGCCGCTCTCCGCTGCCTGCCTGGTCCTCGGCGTCAAGTGGCTGCCCAGGTCCGGGGCGCCCCAGCGGGGACAGCGCATGGACCTGCCCGGGATGGCCCTGTTCGCCGTCCTGCTGGTCTCGCTGATGCTGTTCCTGATGGGCCCGCGGCCCGACCGCTGGTACCTGCCGGCGCTGACCCTCGTGGCGGCCGCCGTCTTCGCGGCCCGCGAGCTGCGGGTGCCCGACCCGTTCGTCGACCTGCGGGTCCTCGCCGGCAACGTCCCGCTCGTCGTCACCTATGTGCGCCAACTCCTCGCGTACACCACCTCGTACGCCTTCCTGTACGGCTACACGCAGTGGCTGGAGCAGGGCCGCGGGCTCAGCGCCTCCGCCGCCGGACTCGTCCTGCTGCCGCTGTCGGCCGCCGCGCTCGTCACCGCCACGGTCACCGGCCGCCGGGAGGCCGTCCGCGGCAAGCTGCTGGTCGGCTCGGTACTGCAGATCGCCGGCTGCGCGGCGCTGCTGCTGGTCGACGCCGGCAGCCCGGTCTGGGCGCTGCTCGCGGCCGGCGCGCTGCTCGGCGTCCCGCAGGGGCTGCTCGGGCTCGCCGCGCAGACCGCGCTGTACCGGCAGGCCGACCCGGAGCGGATCGGCTCCGCGGCCGGGCTGCTGCGGACCTTCATGTACCTCGGCGCGCTGGGGGCCTCCGCCGCGACGGCGGCGTTCTTCCCGCACCGCGCCGACACGGGCGGGCTGCACGGCCTGGCCCTGTTCATGCTCGCCGGCTCGGCACTGCTGCTGGCGATCACGCTGCCGGACCGCTCCCTGGCCCGGCTCACACCCACCCCCCGAAAGGCCTGATCCACCCCATGTCTCTGAGCACCCTCGACCCCCGCACCGCGCTCGTCGTCATCGACCTCCAGCAGGGCATCGTGGGCATGCCCACCCAGCCGTACTCCGGCGCCGAGGTGGTGGCCCGCACGGCCGAGCTCGCCGACGCCTTCCGCGCCAAGGAGCTGCCCGTGGTCCTGGTCCGGGTCTCCTTCGCCGCCGACTTCGCCGACGCCGTGCCGGGCCGCACCGAGCGCCAGGCGCGCGGCCTCGCCTTCCCGGAGGGCTGGGACACCGTCGTCGGCGAACTGTCCGGCCACGACGGCGACATCCGTGTCACCAAGCACAACTGGAGCGCCTTCCACGGCACCGACCTGGACGTCCAGCTGCGCCGCCGGGGCATCACCCAGATCGTGCTGACCGGCATCGCCACCAGCATCGGCGTGGAGTCCACCGCCCGGGACGGCTACGCGCACGGCTACCACGTGACGCTCGCCACGGACGCGATGGCCGACGCCGACCCGGAGGCGCACCGCGGCTCCGTGGAGCGGATCTTCCCGCGCCTCGGCGAGTCCGGTAGCACGGCGGAGGTGCTGGAGCTGCTGGCCAAGACGCACAGCTGACTCATGACCCGGTCTTGGCCCGGGCCGAGGCGAGTCCTGGGCCACGACCGGGTTAGCATTCGGCCACAAGCACGTGCCGTCCAGGGAAACCGGCGGCTTTATCCAGGGGGCTAGGAAGCCGGATGCCGGTCAAGGTCAGTGTTGTCGTCCCTGTCTACAACCCGGGGCCCTATATCGAGGACTGCATCGCCTCGCTGCTCCGGCAGTCGCTGCCTCGCGACGAGTACGAAGTGATCTTCGTGGACGACGGCTCCAGTGACGAGACCCCGGCCCGGCTGGACGCGCTCGCCGCCGAGCACCCGCACATCCACGTCATCCACCAGGAGCCGTCCGGCTGGTCCGGCAAGCCCCGCAACGTGGGCATCGCCGCCTCCCAGGGCGAGTTCGTGATGTTCGTCGACAACGACGACTTCCTGGGCGACGAGGCCCTGGAGCGGATGTACGACTACGGCGTCGCGAACGAGGCCGACCTGATCATCGGCAAGATGGCGGGCAAGGGCCGCCCGGTGCCGGTGGAGCTGTTCCGCCGCAACCACCCGCGGGCCACCGTCGACAACGCCCCGCTGATGGACAGCCTGACCCCGCACAAGATGCTGCGCCGGTCCTTCCTGGACCGCATCGGGCTGCGCTTCCCCGAGGGCCGCAGGCGGCTGGAGGACCACGTCTTCGTCGCCGAGGCCTACCTGCGCGCGTCGAACATCTCGGTGCTCGGCGACTACGTCTGCTACTACCACATCAAGCGGGACGACGCCTCGAACGCAGGTTTCCAGCGCTTCGACCCGGTCGGCTACTTCGCCAACCTGCGCGAGGCCCTCGACGTCGTCGAGCGCTACACCGAGCCCGGCCCCACCCGCGACCGGATGTTCCGCCGCTGGCTGCGCAGCGAGATGGGCGAGCGGCTGCGCGGCAACCGGTTCCTCAAGCTGCCGGACGACTACCGCAGGGAGCTCTTCGACGAGATCCACAAGGTGATCGCCGAGCGCATGGGCCCGGCCGTGTTCGCCCTGCTCGAACCGGCCCACCGGGTGGTCACCGAGCTGGCCGGCGCGGGCCGCTACGAGGACGTGCTCGCCGTCGCCGAGTGGGAGGCGTCCATCGGCCCCTCGACGGCGCTGGAGAGCGTCGCCTGGGACGGCGGCGCCCTGAAGATCGGCTTCAGCGCCGAGTACAGCGCCGGCGGGGCGCCCAAGACCTACCCGGCCGACACCACGCCCGTCCCGCTCGACGGCCCGCCGGCGACCGCCGCCGAGGCCATCGCCTTGCTGGAGCGCGGCACCGCCGCCCGCTTCGACCGGGCCAACGTCGACCTGATGATGCGCGAGCGGGAGACCCACGCGCAGTTCTTCCAGCCGATCGAGTTCACCCGCGAGACCGTTCCCGTCGAGGGCGAGCCGGACCGGGTCCGCCTGGTCGTGAAGGCGACGGCGACCGTGGACCCGGCCACCGCCGCCGCCGGCATCCCGCTGCCGGCCGGGCTGTACGACGCGTTCGTCCGGCTGACGATCGGCGGCTGGACCCGCGAGTACCGGCTGTTCCCGGCGGCCACGGAGCAGTTGCCGGCAATGCCGGTCCCGGGTGTCGTCGGCGGCCTGCGCGTGCTGCCGTACTGGACGGTCAAGAACAACTTCGCCCTCGACGTCGACATGGCCGGCAAGCGGCTCGGCTTCGGCGAGTTCAAGCCCGCGGACTTCACGGTCGCCGGTGACCGGCTGCGCGCGGTGCTGCCGTTCCATGTCGCCGGTGACGTCAAGGCGGCGCTCCGGCTGACCGGCCCGAAGCCCGCCGCCGAGGTGCTGGAGGTGCCGGCCACGCTGTCGCCCGCCGAGGGCGGCGGAGCCGTGCTGGACGCCCCGCTGCCGGTGCGGTCGCTGCAGCAGGGCGGCTGGCGGCCGGCCCTGTGCCTGGTCGCGGACGCCGCCGAGCCGCGCTTCTTCACGCTGCCGCTCGTCGTGCGCAACTCCCCCGAGGGCCTGAAGGTCGCGGGGCCGGCCCCGAAGAAGCCCAAGGCGGCCACGCCCAAGCCGGCTCCGAAGCCGAAGCCGAGCGCCGCCCGCAGGCTGGCCCGTAAGCTGCCGCTGCCGGTGCGCCGGGCCCTGGCCAGGGCCCTGGGCCGAGGCAGGACCGCACCCACCGCACGACAGGAAGGCAAGTGACACCGTGCGACCGCTGAGCATCGAAGGCGCCTGGATCCAGGAGCCCAAGGTCTTCCCCGACGACCGGGGCAGCTTCCACGAGTGGTTCCGGGCCGGTGAGTTCCGCGAGGCCCTCGGCTACGACCTGGACCTCGCCCAGGCGAACTGCTCGGTCTCCCGGCGGGGCGTGCTGCGCGGCATCCACTTCGCCGACGTGCCGCCGAGCCAGTCCAAGTACGTCAAGTGCGTGCGCGGTGCCGTGCTGGACGTCATCGTGGACATCCGGGTCGGCTCCCCCACGTTCGGCAACTGGGAGGCGGTCCGGCTCGACGACGACAACCGGCACGCCGTGTTCCTCTCGGAAGGCCTCGGCCACGCCTTCATGGCGCTCACCGACGACGCCACCGTGGTGTACCTGTGCTCGGCCGGATACGCGCCGGGCCGCGAGCACGGCATCAACCCGCTCGACCCGGAGCTGGGCATCGAGTGGCCCGAGGGCCTCGCGCCGGTGCTGTCGGAGAAGGACGCCGAGGCGCCGTCCCTCGCGGAGGCCGCCGCTTCCGGGCTGCTGCCGACGTACGCGGACTGCGTGGCGTACTACGAGCGGCTGCGCGGCTGAGACCACGGCCGAGGAGCCGGACCCGGCCCGGGTCCGGCTCCTCATCACATCCGCGTCAGGACTTCGCGTAGCGCTGCTTCAGCGCGCTCCGCTTGTTCGTGCCCTCGGCATTCCTGCCCTTCTCGATGATCACGAGATTGTGGTAGAAGTGCATGCCGACGATATTGAGGTCGGTGTACGTCGGCTGATAGTTCTCCGTGACGAATTCCTCGTAATTCAGCCCGTCCACCAGCCGCTTGAGCATCCCCATACTGGTGTGCGCGGCTTCGAGGTCCTCACTGCCCTGCCATTCGGGCCAGTAGGAGGACTGGGTGTCCTCGACGATGTAGATGCCACCGTCCTTGAGTCGCGGGAAGAGCGTGGCGAACGTGGTGAGCACATGCGGACTGCGGTGACTGCCGTCGTCGATGATGACGTCCAGATCACCGATCTTGTCCGCGACGGTGTTCAGCGACGTCGGGTCGGACTGGTCGCCGATGAACGTCGTGATGCGTTCCTCGTCGACAAATGACTTGTCCTGGATGTCCATTCCGAAAATCCGCGCCCGCGGGAAGAACTGCTTCCACATGCGCAGCGAAGCACCGCCCTGGCCTGGCCTGTTGTAGCCGCCGATGCCGATTTCCAGCAGGTTGAACGACTCGTTCTTCAGGTGCCCGAGATGGCGCTGGTAGTGCTGGGTGTAGCGGTGTATTCCCCACTTGTCCGTCTTGAAGTGCTGGGCGAGTTTGTTCAGGTCACCGGAGATCGCGTCGAGTCCGGTCGGCTTGGGCGGCTTCACGGGCGGCCGGCCGGAGAAGCGCCGCTTCACCCGTCGCAGGACTCGCACATTCTTCTCACCCAATACAGACTTCACGGTCGCTCGGATCGACATCGCGGGACAAATCCTTTCCGCACCCGGCTCACAAGACATTCAAAGCATCATGGTAGTGATGCCTGGCAATCCACAAGGGGCGAACACAGAGACACCCGAAAAAAGGCCGGACGGGCTCCCGGTATTCCGGTGACACGGCACAGGGCGGGGGGGGGGGGGGGGGGGGGGGGGGGGGGGGGGGGCCCGGGGGGGGGGGGGGGCAGTTGGACGGCGGTGTTGGGCCAGGGGCGGGGGCCGCTGCCGCGCTTCCGG